>NZ_OESZ01000023.1 GCF_900239345.1 Tenacibaculum dicentrarchi
GATGAGGCTTTTAAATGAACTCTCGGAAGTAGATATTTATGTAATATATAAAAACCTAAAATACTTGTAATATATTTTAAACATAATTGTAACTATTTAGCCAATCTTAGCGGGGCTTTTGTTGGGTTTTCTTTTTCTTGCTGATTGTATAATTTCTGTAAATTATCAGCGTGTTTTGTTGGTGTAACTTTTATATATTTTAAAAACTCTTTTTCTGTTTTATGCCCTGTTATGCCCATTATTGTATTATTGTCAATTTTACTGTATAAGTTAGTAGCAAATGAACGTCTGCAAGTATGCGAGGTTATTAATTCACACTTTGGAAAATTACCAAATTCTTTACGCTTTGTTTTTGGGTTTTGTTTCCCACCCTCTACAATTTGAGTAATACCAACCTTTAAACATATTTCTTTGATGTAATCGTTAAAACGTTGGTCGGATATTGCTTTCGGAAAATTGCCGTTATTTTGAGCTAAAATATATTTAACTTGCTGATGTAACGGAACTACAACTGTCGCCCCTGTTTTTTGGGTTTTAATGGTGACCATATCGTTAGCAATATCTTTTTTATTTAATCGCATAATATCAGAAACACGCAAACCCGTACGAGTACCAATAATTAATAAATTACGAGCGTTTAGCAATCTTAAATTATCATTAAAATTGAACTCAAATATTTTATTAATTTCTGTATTTGTCAAATAAACATCCTTAGTTTCGTTTGTCATTCCTTTAAAATCAGATAAATCAATATTACAAAAGCCCCTTTTATTGGCATCATTCAGCCACATCCTAAGCCCTCTTATTTTCGTGCCTGTTGTATTTTGTGTATAACCTTTTTTATTAATACAGAAACTTACAAAATCTTTATAAAAGCTGTAATTTATTTCTTTTAATTGGATGCTTCTTTTTAAATGTTTTTCAAAAGAAACCAATGTATTTAAAATACTTTTATTTTTTCGTTTAGTTCCATCGGTAATTGGTTTACCTGTTTTCTTGTTTAGGGTTTCAGTAGCTATGTAGTAATTAATCCAATCAATTAAGAACTTTTTATATTTGTCGTTATCTTCCACACGATTAAAAAACTTATCTACATTATTTTTTAACCAACCTTTATAAAAATTATTGTCATTTGCTACTGTATAATTATAAGAATCTGTTAAGTACTCGCTTAGTACCGATAATTTTTTATTTATATCGGTACGGTTCTTAATGGTACTTTTATTTTTAAGTTTTTGGTACGTATTAGAAAAATCGCCTTTATTTATTTTAAAACCTGTTGAAGTACTTTCATCTAATTTTTTACTAATCCAAATACGGACGTATATTTTCTGATTTTGGTAATTTTCACGAACAAAAAATTTAACTTTCATAACAAACATTTTTACAGGGGCTAAATTAGTGTTATTCCGAAATAATCCCGAAAAAAACTTAACTTATTGTAATTTATGTTAATCTAACTTAATGCTTTTTTAATTTAAAATTAACTCTAAGTAGTTAATTTTACTACATTTATAAAGGTTTTAGTGATTTTGCTAATTACTGTAAATTAAGTGGGTTTGGTTACTGCCATGGTCACAAAAACGCTAAGATTTTTTCTTAGTGTTTTTTTTTGCTTATTATTTTCCCACAGACACTGTTTTAATAAATATTTTATAAAACCTAGTGTTTTCGGTTAACTCGTACGCAGCTTGCTTAATTTGAATTTCTTTATACTCAGTATATTCACAACAGCCCTTTGTTTTTCTTTGTGAATTTACATAGACCTCGAAAATATTTTTATCAGCTATTTGAATCGTATAATTAACAATTGCTGTTTTCCATCCAATAGAAGTCATTTCGATAATATTATAATTATTCTTATCGATAAAACGAAATTCGATAGGTTTTTTAGTAGTACTATTTAATATTTTAATATCTTTTGAATTGAATTTTCCTGTGGTAAATAAATTTTCCCCTGTTAACTTATCAACTAATTCAAATTGGAATGGATCTGGCGATGTAAAACAATCTATATCTTCACATTCGCTTATAATATTACAAGATTGCATAAAAAGTAAAAAAGTAAACGTTAAAACTAAACCTATCTTTTTCATCGTATTATTTTTAGCTGTTTTTTATAGCAATAAATGTAACCTAATTTAAAAAAAACAATATTTCTATTACTTTATTTTTAAGTTAATAAATCGACACAATAAAAAATAGAAAAGACCCTAAGCTTTCGCTTAAGGCCTTTTCATCTAACCAAACTTAGTATAAAAACTAACTACTACTATTTTAATACTCTTAAAAAATATTTATTTAAAATTTTTATTTCAATTATTTACAAATAATACACACTACTATGACACGCTTATTTTTTAAACGTCACATTAAACCAAAAAAAAACTCAAAATAAGTTTTTTTTTTGAGTTTTTTAATATAAATACTTCCTTAAAAATACACGGTGAGCAGGTATTGCTTTATCGTAACCTTCAACTAAAATCTCTAGTATTTCAGGGGGCTTAACCCCTATTTCATTTTTTTTATTATATTTAGAAACATATAAATTATAGATTTCTTTATCCTTTTCAAAAATTAAAAAATGCTGTTCATTTAATATCGCATAACAAATTTCATTTCCTGAAAAAGCAACTGATACATCCTTGATAAAATCAGAAAATTCGTAATACCTAAAAATACTTTCCATCTTAAATTATTTCTGCTGATAAACCTAATTGTAACAACTTAGCACATCTTGGTTCTAAATCTTTATACTCACCTGTTTTAACGGCGCATTTACCTTTGTAATGAACTAAAACAGAACATTGCTCTGCTTGCTCTAATGTATGATCACAAACATCAACTAGACTATCAATTACAAAATCGAATGAATTTACATCGTCATTATGTAAAATAATTTCATGCTTTTTTGTTTCTTGCGTTAAAACGTCTAAATCTTCTTGTATTTTTTCTATCGTGCTCATTTATGCTGTTTTTTGATACTGCAAAGCTACCCAATTATTTCTTTTAATTGTTTTTTGTAATGCTAAACCGTGTTTTGAGACTTCTGTATCTATAACAGGAATATCTTCGCTATAAAAACCACTTAGCAATAAAATACCTGATTTATTTAAGCAATTTGTATATATTTCCATGTCACTTAATAAAATATTACGATTGATATTTGCTATAATAACATCATATTTTTTATCAGCTAAAAGCGATGAATCTCCTTCAAAAACTGAAATATTTTCACATTCATTTCTTTGTACATTTTCTACAGAATTTTCATAACACCAAGCATCAATATCAATGGCATCAATAGGATTTGCTCCTTTCATTTCAGCAAAAATTGCTAAAATCCCTGTTCCGCAGCCCATATCTAACACTTTTTTATTGGTTACATCTAAATCAATTAAATGCTGTACCATCATATGTGTTGTTTCATGATGCCCTGTTCCAAAACTCATTTTTGGCTCAATAACAATGTCGTATTTTAAATGAGGATTTTCATGAAACGGCGCTCTGATACTTACCAAATCATCTACTTGAATTTGATTAAAATTCTTTTCCCATTCGGCATTCCAATTGGTTTGCTCAATTTCTTTATGATCAAAACGAATAGAAAAATCTTCCGATTTCAAAATAAAAAGATCTTCTAGCATGTTTTCTTTCCAGTCATTTTTCTGGATGTATGCCGTTACACCGTTATCAAGTTCGACAAAACTCTCAAAACCAACCTCACCTAATTCTGCTATTAAAATTTCAGTTGCCGGGTTTTTAGGGCTTACTTCAAAATTATATTCTATATAAATATTATCCATTACTCTTGTTTATTCTTAATTATATTGCTTTAATAATTGTTACAAAATCAGCTGCTTTTAAAGCCGCTCCTCCAATTAATCCTCCGTCTACATCTGTTTTTGAAAAAATTTCTGCGGCATTTTCAGGTTTTACACTTCCACCGTATAAAATTGAAATATCGTTTGCAATTGCATCACCATATTGTTTTGCAATAGTTTCTCTTACAAAAGCGTGCATTTCTTGTGCTTGTTCTGCCGATGCTGTTTCACCAGTTCCTATTGCCCAAACAGGCTCGTAGGCTAAAATAATATTCGAAAAATCAGCTTTATTTAAATGAAATAAGCTATTTTTCAATTGATTTTCTACTACTTTAAAATGATTTTCAGCTTTTCTATCTTCTAAAACCTCTCCGAAACAAAAAATAATTTCTAAATTATTTTCAAGAGCTGCTGATACTTTTTTAGCTAAAATAGCCGCTGTTTCACCAAAATATTCTCTTCGTTCAGAATGTCCTAAAACAACTAAATTCAATCCTAAAGAAGTTAACATATCGGCAGATATTTCTCCCGTAAAAGCACCGCTTTTAGCAAAATACATATTTTGAGCTGCTACTTCAATTTTAGTTTTCTTTGCTTTTTTAACTGCCGTGTTTAAATTCACAAAACTAGGCGCTATAATTACTCTAGTATCATCTGATACTCCTTCTTTTGTTCCCTTATTTATTTGCTTGATTAACTTTTTAGTTTCATCAAGGTTTACATTCATTTTCCAGTTACCTGCAATGATATTTTTTCTCAAAATTACACTCTTTTATGTTCTTAATTTCTATTTTACTACTCTTGTAATGCAGTTGCCAACCTTGGGTCAAATGGCTCTGTTACATTTCCTAATGAAATAATACCTCGCTCATTAACAACCATATAACTTGGCACATCTTTAATCCCTAACCCTTTTGCATATCCACCTTTAAGTGCCGCAGGTAGAAAATAATGATCTCCTTTAATATTAAAAAAACGTGTTATTCCTTTTTTCCACTGTGCTACTGTTTTATCTATTGATAAAAAAACAAAAACAACCTCAGGGTTTTTAGCTTTTAATTCCTTTATTTTTGGTGTTCCTGACACGCACTCGGCACACCAAGAAGCACATACTTCAAACATTACTTTTTTTCCTTTATATTTTGCCAGAATTTCTTTAAAAGTAATTGCTTTATCGTTGGTTGTTAAAAATTTTTCTTGTAAAATACCCTCTGAAAAAGCCGCAGGTTTTTCGGTATTACAAGATGCAAATAAAACAATAACAAATAGGTAAATAAGTTTTTTCATGAGTTTATTTTTTTTGCACTAAAAATACGTTATTTTTTAACATTTTTAGCCATTAAAATTGCAGAAACTTTTGTTTGATTAAAAACAATAATTTTACCCTGTTCGTCAATTAATAAATAACGAGGAATCCAACTTAACCCTAAAAATTTAGCAAAACTTCCTTCCCATCCTGATTGCATAAAATAATGCTGTCCTTTTATATTCAAGCGTTCAACACTTGAATGCCAATCTTCTAGTTTTCTATCTAGAGATAAATATAAAAAGACCATTTCAGGGTTTTCTTCTTGTGCTTTTTTAACCGCAGGTAAATTCTCTAAACAATCTGTACACCAAGAAGCCCAAACATCTATCAATATTTTCTTTCCTTTATTTTTATCTAAAATATCTTTAAATGGCACTTCTTCTTTAGTGTTTATAGCTACAAAAACATCAGCCAAAGCTTCTTTTGAAAATTCTGTCGGGCTTTGAGTCGAACAACTAAGTAAGGCTAAACTTACTGCAAAAATAACGCCTATTTTTTTTATCATCTTTTTTATCATCTTTGTTTGTTTTTTTAATGTGTTTTATCTTTAACTTTTTTAGAAATACTCGAAGCTTTAAAAAGTGTAATTTTCCCTTTTTTATCAACAATTAAAAACCTCGGAATTGTTTTTAATTTTAAAAAATTCGCCAATGCTCCTTTCCCTTTTTTAGGAATATAATAATACGCGCCTTTTAACTTATTCTTTTTTTTAATATTTTCAAGCCCTCTTTTCCAATCAAAATAAGAATGATCTACCGATAAAAAAATATAATTTACCAATGGATTTTCGGCTTGAAACGCTATCACATCTTTAAAACTACGCTGACTAAAAGGGCAATAGGTTGCAAAAACTTGTATAAATTGGGCTTGTCCTCTATTTTTATCAAAAATTTCTTTTAGAGTAATCGAATCTCTGCTTGTAGTTACTAATTTTTCATTTAAAGCTTGCCCTGTAAAAACTTTAGGCTGAAAAATAGCACAACTTTGCAATACTAAAAATGCTATAAAACATAAAAAATATTTCATATTAATTTAATTTAATTCGCGGATCTAACCAACTGTAAATAATATCTACCAATATATTAATACCTATAAATAAAGTTGCCACAACCAATACACTTCCCATAATTACAGGTAAATCAAGCGTATTTAAGGAGTTTACAATTTCTTTTCCTAAGCCATTCCAATTAAAAATATACTCTACAAAAACCGCACCAGCTAACATCGAAGCAAACCATCCTGAAATTGCTGTTACCACCGGATTTAACGAATTTTTTAAAGCGTGTTTTTTAAGCATTTGATACTTGGTTAATCCTTTTGCATTTGCCGTTCGTATATAATCTTGATTTAAGGTTTCTAATAATGAGTTTCGCATTAATTGAATAACTACCGCCAACGGACGAACTCCTAAAACAATGGCTGGCAATAGTAAATTTTTCCATTTTAAACGTATTTCTTCGCCAAAATCATCAACTTCATATAAACTTCCTGTCATTTCTAAGCCCGTAAGTTCATGTAATATAAAACCAAAAAACCACGCCACTAAAATTGCCGAAAAGAAAGACGGAACACTCATTCCTAAAGTACTTAATATAGCAATTATTTTATCAAAAAAAGTATCTTTATATAAAGCTGATAAAATTCCTAAAAATATTCCTAAAAATAATGCAATGGTAATGGCAAAAATAGCTAAAATAGCCGTATTTGGTAAGGTTTCAGTAATTACTTCGGATACATTTTTACCATTTTTTTGAAATGATTGCCTTAAATATGGGTATTTAAGCACCAAATTTACAGAACTTATGCCAATTATTTTTTGAAACGTATATTTTCCTTCGGATAAAAAAGTATAATCTTCCTCTTTATTACTGTGTAACGACATCGGCGAAACATCATTTAAATAATATAAATATTGCGTAAAAATAGGCTTATCGAAACCGTATTTTTTTCTGATATTCTCAAGCTGTTCGGTGTCTTCTCGTTGGTCTAACATCATTCTTGCTGGGTCGCCAGGCAATACGTTAAACAAAAAGAAAATTACCGTAACTACGCCAAAAAGTGTTAAAAATCCGTAGAAAAATTTATTGATTACATATTGAAACATATCTAACAAAGATAATGTAAAGTCTTAAAAAAGTGTACTTTTGCTTAACTTTTACAACAACACATGACTACACAAGAATTAGTTACGCAAATTAACAAAAAGAAATCGTTTTTATGCATCGGTTTAGATGTCGATTTAACTAAAATCCCTGCCCATTTATTAAAGGAAGAAGACCCTATTTTTGCCTTCAATAAAGCGATTATTGACGCTACGCATCATCTATGTGTTTCTTATAAGCCAAACACCGCTTTTTATGAAGCTTACGGTATAAAAGGTTGGAAATCGCTTGAAAAAACTATCAAATACATCAACGAAAAACATCCTGAAATTTTTACCATTGCCGATGCCAAACGTGGCGATATTGGCAATACCTCAACCATGTATGCCAAAGCTTTTTTTGAAGATTTAGCCTTCGATTCGGTAACGGTTGCACCTTATATGGGAAAAGATTCGGTAGAACCTTTTTTAGCTTTTGATGATAAACATACCATTATGCTGGCGTTAACCTCTAACCAAGGAGCGTTTGATTTTCAAACAAAAATGGTAGTAGAAACAGACAAGAAAGAGCTTTACAAACAGGTTTTAGAAACGTCTAAAAATTGGAAAAATTCAGAAAACTTAATGTACGTTGTTGGGGCTACCAAAGCGGAATATTTTACAGAAATACGCAAAATTGTGCCTGACAGTTTTTTATTAGTTCCAGGGGTTGGAGCGCAAGGTGGTAATTTACAAGATGTTTGCAAATACGGAATGAACAAAAACGTTGGATTATTAATTAATTCATCTAGAGGAATTATTTATGCTTCGGATAAAGAAGATTTTGCACAAGCAGCAGCTAAAAATGCTGCAGTTTTACAAGAGCAGATGAAGGAGGTTTTAAATACTTTATAAAAATATATTTGATACAAATAGCTTACTATTTGAATTAAAAACAAAAAAAGCACTCAATAAATTGAGTGCTTTTTCGTTTTATAGTATAAAGCTATTAGTTTATAAAAGGATTGTTTTGAATTTCTGATTGTGGAATTTCAAAAGTTAATCTCTCATCGTTATAAGGAATTTCTTTTCCTACTAAACTTAAGTGATTATCACCTCTTTTAATAGTTGCCTTATTACGTTTCATTGCTAAGTAACTTTTCCCTTCACCCCAAAGCTCTACACGAGTCTGGAAATAAATTTCATCTAAAAGAGCTTTTCCTGATAAAGCATCAATATAAGAAGCATCTGGCATTCTTTTACTAACGATAGCTTTTAATCTGTCTTTAGCTAAAGTTTCGTTTCCTGTTTTTGCTGCCATCTCTGCACTTAATAAATAGATTTCACTAATTCTCATGAAAACATAATCAGTAGTTACTACTTGCTGACCTCCAATTTTTTTATCTTGGTGATAAAATTTATTGTTAGGTATTAAGTGATTTGAAGTTCCTTTATTATCGTTAAACTGTGTTTTACGAATATCGGTAGCATCAATTGCATCATATAAATCTTGGTCAATTGATTTTTTATCACCTGCCCATTGGTAGCTATAGGTATAAACATCCATTTGCCCCCACCAAGATACTAAACCGAAGTTCATATCTGTAGTAAGATCGGCACCCCAGATCCATCCGTTAATATTTACATCGTCAAAACCTCCAACAACTTCATCTTTAGACATTACTTTAAAACTTCCAGTGTTTACCACTTCGTTCAATAATGCTAACGATTTTGCATTTGATTCCGTAGTGTTCATTGCTCCGTAAACGTATGCTAATAAACCTTTAGCTACTTCGCTATTTACTTGATTTTTAGTTCCTCTTACAAAACCGTTTAATAAAGTAATTGACGATTCTAAATCGCTAATCATTTGCTCGTACACTTCTTTAGTAGTGCTTTGTGCTACGTTTGGCGTTTTAGGGTTTGTATAAATAGGTAAAACCTTCGTGCTAGGGTTGTACTCTTTCATATAGAATTGACTTAAATAAAAGTACGCATAAGCTCTTAATGCTTTTGCTTGCCCAAGCGCATATTTAGCTTCTACAGTTTCTTGCGCATCACCTAAACCCTTAATAATTAAATTAGCTCCTCTTACAATTCTGTAGTAATATCTCCAAGGCCTGTAATTTGTCAATCTTGTATAGTCAACCGTATCTTCTAAAGTTGTAAGACTTCTATAATATCCGTACGAACTTAATGATAAAGCCATATCTCCAGATAACATATCACTATAGATATCATATCCTTTTTGACCAAAATCACCACCGTTTGTAGTTCCACCTGTTTCAGGGTTAATCATTGTAGAATAAACACCTCTAAGGGTACCATCTAATACATCAGGATTAAGACTACCTGAAAGATTGTAATCTTCTACGTTAATAAATCCTGTAGGTGATTTTTCTAAGAAATCATTACCACATCCAACAGATATCGTTAAGATAGCTACTGCTGCAATAGATTTTAATATTGTTTTTTTCATCTTTTTTAAATTTTCAATGATTAGAATTTAATTCTTACTCCTAAAGCAAATGTTGTTAAAGGAGAATATCTGTATTGATCTGAAGAACCAGTTTCTGAAGTTGCTGGATTAAATCCATCTCTTTTACTTAATAAAAATAAGTTATCTCCAGAAGCATATAAGTTTACGCTACCTAAACCTGCTTTTTTAATGTATTGTACAGGAATTGTATATCCTACTCTTATATTATTTAACGCCAAGTAATCTGTAGATGTTAAAAATCTGGTAGAAGAACTTATAACAGCAGTAACTTCGTTACTATATAATCTAGGAACATTTGTAATGTCACCTTTCTTTTGCCATCTGTCTCTCATATCAGTAGACCAGTTGTTACCTCCAATTTGACCGTTCGACATTAAGTTTGCATAGGCACCGTCATAAGCATAACCTCCTAAGCTATATGCAAATTGAGAACTAATATCAAAATCATAAATTTTAGCAGATAATCTGAAAGCTCCTCTTACTGTCGGAATTGCCGATTTATCTACATATTTCTGTGTAGCTTGTGAATATACTTTAGTAGTTCCTTGTGATATTTTAGCATCTGGGTTGTCTGTTAAAAACTTATTATAGTTTTTAATTTCTTCTCCTTTATCAAAAGCATCATTTTTGTTTGCATCTACATAGTTTACATTCCACATTGCAGCACCGTCGTTAGCATCAACACCAGCCCATTCTCTCATGTAGTAATCAAATAATGAATGCCCTTTTGAACGTCCGTAGTTACCACTTTGATCTAATAACTTAGCCTTTCCTGTTGACGGGTCAATAGGCATTTGCGTTAATTCATTCTTTAAAAACTCTCCGTTTAAAGAAACATCGAACGTATAGTTTTTCTTATTAATAATATGCGTAGTAATATCAAATTCAAAACCAGCATTTTTTAATTTACCATCATTTACCTTTTCTAAAGCATCTCCTATAGAAGGTCCTAAACGTCTGTCAAAAATTAAATCTTCTGTATTTTTAACGTAGTAATCAAAAGAAGCATCAACTAAGTTATCAAACAAAGTAAACTCAACACCTGTTTGAAACATTTTAGAAGTTTCCCAAGTTAATTCAGCATTTTGTCTTGCACGTACAGGAAGTGAAATTTGTCCTCCTAAGTTTTCAATATCGTATCCGTTTTGACCAGCATAAAGATCACTTAATTCTGAACCGATAGATTGATCACCTAAAATACCATAACTTACTTTTACTTTAAGATTGTTTACAAACTCAACATCGTTCATAAAGTTTTCTTTAGTTACAATCCATGAACCACCGATAGAACCGAAAGTACCCCATTTATTGTTTTTAAATCTTGATGTACCATCTCTTCTTACAGAGGTAGTAAAAAAGTATTTACCATCATAATTATAGTTTGCCTGCCCGAAGAAACTTTCAATAGCTATTTCTTCTCTATATCCTGTTGATTTACCAGCAGTTTCTACATAGTTTGTAGGATCATCTAAACCATTATTAAGGTTTACAACTCTTTTTACATCAGTATAACCTCTTTGTCTTTTCCATTGATTAGACTCATGAGCTGCGATAAAATCAACTTTATGATCACCAAAAGAAGTATTATACTTAAACATGTTTAAGAAGTTTTGCGTAACCGCATACCTGTTTTGTTTAAATAAACGACCTTTAGTATCTCCTCCAGATGCCGATCCGTAGAAAGGGTTTTGAATATCATTATCAATAAAACTATAATATTGAGCTCCATATCTAGATTCAAAACTTAAGTTTTCTGCTAATTGAAAGTTAAAAGAGAAATTCGCGTTTAACGAATGTCTTTCTGATTGTTTTAAGTTATACTTAGCATTTGCAATTGAGTTTGTTAAAGCTCCAAAACCACGTCCTGCATCTCCAAAATCGTAAATATGACCTCCATAAATAGGATCATCAATTTTTTTACCATTGGTATCTCTAGTAAATAATGGGTAAATTGAAGGAATATTATCAACAAACCAAAAAACACTTCCTGAATCTTCAGACTGTCCGTTTGAAGTCGTTTTTCCAAAAGTATATCCTAAATTAACACTTGCTTTTAACCAATCAGTTGGGTTATGTGTTAAATTTAAACGAGAAGTATATCTTTTATAATCTGAATTAAGTACATATCCTTTATCTTCTAAATAACCAAAAGAAGAAAAGTATTTTGTTTTATCATCACCACCACTCATTTTTAAGTTTGCCTCTGTTCTAATAGAAGTTTGGAAACCATAATCAGCCCAGTTTTCTGGCGTGTATTTTCTAGCAACACCTGCTCTAACTTTTCCTGTAGCAGGATCAATTAATTTAGAAATATCAGAAACATTCCATAAATTATAAGCACTGTTAATACTTTTCTTTGAAAAAAGATTCGCATTTGCATACGCAGTTGCATCAGCTTCACCATTAAAGTCTCCTTTATTTCTCATTGCTTCCCAAGAAAGACCAATGTATTCTTCTGGTGATTTAATAGTGCTATATCTAGCTAAATTGCTAAAATTAACACCAGTTTTAACATCAAATTCAATTGATGAAACCCCATTTTTACCTGATTTTGTTGTAATTAAAACAACTCCATTCGCCCCTCTAGAACCATAAATTGCAGTTGCCGTAGCATCTTTTAATATCGTTGTAGATGCTATATCAGATGGATTAATCGTATTAAGTGCTCCGTCAAAAGGAACACCATCAACTACAAATAAAGGATCTCTGTTTCCGTTTACAGAACCAAAACCTCTAATTCTAATTGTTGCCGATTTACCTGGCTGACCTGAAGTATTTATAACCTGTACCCCTGCAGCCTCACCTGCTAAAGCTTGTGAAATATTTGAAACACTTTTTGCCGCTAATACCTCAGCCTTTACAACTTTTGCAGTACCTGTAAATGCCGATTTAGTTGATGTTCCATACCCAACAACAACAACCTCTTCTAATACATTTGCATCTTCTTGCATTACTACGTTAATCGTAGTTTTTGCACCTACTAATTTAGTAACATTTTGCATACCTACAAAGCTAAACACTAAGCTTTGATTTGCTTCCGCTTTAACAGTATATGTACCATCAAAGTCAGTTTCAACACCTGATACCGTACCTTTTATTACAACATTAACTCCTGGTAATGGACCAGCACTATCTGACACAGTACCTGTAATCATCTTTTGTTGTGCAGTTACATTTACTAGAAAACCTAGAAAAAATAAAATACACAATACGTTTTTGTAACGTGGATTCATAAAATATTTAATTTTAATTATTATTGGATGTAAATTTAAAGGCAATAGTTATTCGTTAACAAGCTTTTGACGCTAAAGACCTTTATTTTGATGTAAAAAACCTTTAAAAAGTGGCTAACACCCATTTTAAAACCAAAAAAAATGTTAATTTTTAACAATAAATTGGTACTTTAGTATCTAAAATAACCATTGATTGTTTAAATTTGTAAACTTATGTAGTATAACCTATACTATTATTAAATAGCTTTTACTACTAATTTTTATAAAATATTTCCTCAAAATATGAAAAAATCAGTCTTAATTATAGATAGCGACCAACAAGCTATCGACAACTTAAAAGAACTATTAACTGAATTTAATTTTTTAAAAGTAATAGATCAATGCACTACAACTATTGATGGTATTAATAAAATTAACACACTAAAACCTGATATTGTGTATCTTGATACACAGCTAAATGATGTTACTACAGGCTTTGATGTTATTGATAAAATAACTCTATCTGAAAAACCTGTTTTTATCTTTACATCTTCATCAAATAAAGATGCTTTAAAAGCTTTTGATTATGGTGTATTTGATTATTTATTAAAGCCCTTGAATAAAATCCGTTTTTTTAATTCTATAGATAAATTAATAGCAAGTAAGAAAATTGAAAATCAATTTAGTCTTAAAAGTAACTTAGATAATATTTTAAATTTTATAAAAGAAAAATCTGAAGAAAAACCTAAAATAAACACTACTGTAAAAGGCACTAAAATCAATATAAAATCAGGTAATAAAGTAATTTTACTTGAAAGAAGTATGATTAAATATATATCGGCCTCGGGTTATTATATTGAAATTTTCACAACCGATAACCGTAAATTTTTACTACGAGAATCTTTATCTAGTATCATAAAACGATTAAATGCTAGTAACTTTATAAGAATACACCGTTCAACAATCATCAACACTAATTTTATTGATGAAATAATTGCTTCTAATTACGGAGAGACTGATGTAAAAATAAATGACAATAAAACATTTCGTATCAGTAAAAGTTATAAAAAAGAATTTCAAGAAATTATAGGATTTTAGAACATCCTAAGCAAGTGAAATTAATTTAGAAGTCCCCATTTCTACTCATTTTTTTATTTTTCAAAATAAAATAGCCACAAAAAAACACCTCATTAATTTTAAAAATCAACGAGGTGCTTATAGTATTCTTTTAAGCCTAATTTATATTTTTTTAATACTTATCTTGTAACGCAAATACCTGACGTAATAATGCAGTATTTCGCAATCCTGCTTTTTCACGAATTCCTTTTTCTTCTACAGCAATCATGGTAAAAACACCTTGTAAAGCTTGGGTTGTAACATAATCTGTTAAATTCGGATTTACTCTTTTTACAAAAGGAATACTATTATATCTATTGATTAAATTCGTCCAAATTTTATCAGCACCTACTTTTGAAAATGATTTTTTAATCACCGGGTTAAATTTACTGTATAAAGCAGTAGTTGTTTTTCCTTTCAAATAAGAAGTTGCCGCGTTTTTATCGCCTAATAAAATAGTTTTTGCATCGTTAAAAGACATCTGTTTTACAGCATTTACAAAAATTGGCGTTGCCGTTTTAACAGCATCTTCGGCGGTGTTATTAATTGCTCTTAATCCTTGGTCAGCTAATTTACTTAAACCGATTTTACGCAATCCTTTATCTACTTTTTTCAACTCTTCTGGTAAGGCAATTTTCACCAATTGGTTGTTGTAAAAACCATCTTTAGCAGTTAATTTTTTTACTTGATTTTTAATTCCGTTGTCTAAAGCCTGACGCAAACCATTTCCTATTTGCTGTTGTGACAATCCACCGCCAAGAGTTCCTTGTGGCAATTGGCTTACAACTTTTTGTAATTCGGCACAACCTGTTAAAGAAATTGCTAGTACTGCTACTGCTATAATTTTTTTCATTTTAAATCTTTATTTTATTTGGTTTCTATCTTTTAAGATACCTTTTATTAGTAATTGTCACACTCTTTTCTATTCTACTTAAAGCTATCTGTTTTTTTATCATATCCAAAAGGACAATGTTTACAGCCACTTTTACAGCAGTATCCACGTCTTAAATGATAGGCTTCTTTAAAAACCCGATAGCCTTGCTCATTTACATAATACTCATCGGGAGTTGCTTTTAAAATTTTATTTATCATAATTTATCGTACTGCAAATATCAAAAAAAGATACGTTAATAAGAATGTTTTAGTTTCTTTAATTAACGCATCTTTTTATAAATATTATAAATGTCTTAACTTTCTACTTTTTACTTTCTAGCGGATATTCAGCTAATATCTCTTTTACAAACTCTTTAATTCTAGCTTGCTTTCTTTCAACACTACGACTACTTAATGCACCAGTACCAATACCCTGCCAAACCAATGCTTTATTTTGAGTATCTAAAACATCAATAAATAAAGTTCCTTCGGTATATTGAGATACATTTATTCGGTTCATGCCGTTCATTCCAATCATGCCATAATAATATGGATAATAAAAACCGCCATACATCCTATCATTTACATTAATTCGTTCTCTTGATTTTGTAAACAAGCTCACTAAAACATCCGGCGATGAAGATTTAGCCATCCCTTTTGCCGTTAATTCTTGTTCAATAGCACGCATAATACGTTTTTTATCTAAATCAGAAATAGCCGCTTTGTCAATTCCTTTTTTATAAAAAGCAAATGTTTTATAACTATTAAAATCAGCTTCTGTATCGTAATCGGTTGTTACTCTTACCGAACTACACGAGGTTATCATTAAAGCGATAATTGGCAAAAAAAATAGGCTAGATAATTTCATTTTAGTAGGATTTATTCTTGTTTAAAATCAGTATTAAATAAGGCATCATCTACAAAATTAGGAACAGTAACTTGCAATTCTTTTTCAGACTTCATAGCACGTTTAATTGTAAAAACAGCGCCCTGATTTCTCGCCCAACTTCTTCTTGCAATTCCATTATTTACATCCCAAAAAAGCATTGATTTTAAGCGTTTTGATGCTGCCTTAGAACCATCAAGAAGCATGCCAAAACCACCGTTAATAACTTCACCCCAGCCAACGCCACCACCGTTATGAATAGAAACCCAAGTAGCACCTCTAAAGCTATCGCCAATTACATTTTGAATTGCCATATCAGCGGTATAACGAGAACCGTCGTAAATATTTGAAGTTTCACGATATGGCGAATCGGTACCCGAAACATCATGATGATCACGCCCTAAAACAACCTTTCCTATCTTCCCTTTTTTAATCGCTTTATTAAAAGCTTCGGCAATTTTTGCACGTCCTTGTGCATCGGCATATAAAATACGTGCCTGCGAACCGACGACTAATTTATTTTCTTGTGCGCCTTTAATCCATTGGATATTATCCGCCATTTGCTGTTGAATTTCAACAGGAGAATTCTTTCTAATTTTCTCTAAAACTTTACAAGCAATCGCATCTGTTTTGGCTAAATCTTCAGGATTTCCCGAAGCACAAACCCAACGAAAAGGACCAAAACCATAATCGAAACACATCGGTCCCATAATATCTTGCACATAACTAGAATAGGCAAAAACTTCGCTTCCTAATTTTGAATTATCCACCGTACAAAAAGCATCATTTTCATCTTTATGAACCGTTGCTCCTGCTCTACTTGCTTCTAATAAAAAGGCATTTCCGTAATCAAAGAAATATGTTCCTTTTTCAGTATGTTTATTAATCGCTTTTGCATGACGACGCAAGGTTTCCTGTACTTTTTCTTTGAATAATTCAGGCTCATTTGCCATCATTTCATTGGCATCATCAAAAGAAATATCGGCAGGATAATAACCACCCGCCCAAGGATTATGTAACGATGTTTGATCTGAACCTAAATCGACAGGTACATTTTCTTTGTCAAATTTCTCCCAAACATCTACGATATTTCCTAAATAAGCAATTGAAACAGTTTCTTGGTTTTCTTTTGCAAGGCGAACACGAGAAACTAAAACATCTAAATCGGTGATTTTTTCATCAATCCAACCTTGCGATAAACGTATTTCTGTAATCTTTGGGTTTACCTCAGCACAAACCGTAATACAACCTGCAATGCTTCCTGCTTTTGGTTGTGCGCCACTCATTCCGCCTAAACCTGCGGTTAAAAAGACATTTCCTTTAGGTGATTTTTTAATTTTTCGAAACGCATTTAATACCGTAATTGTAGTTCCATGCACAATTCCTTGTGGACCAATATACATATAACTACCTGCGGTCATTTGCCCATATTGGGTAACTCCTAAGGCGTTGAATTTCTCTAAATCATCAGGTTTTGAATAATTTGGAATCATCATTCCGTTAGTAACAACTACTCTTGGAGCGTCTTTATGCGAAGGAAATAAACCCATCGGATGCCCAGAATACATGGTTAATGTTTGAGTATCTGTCATTTCAGACAAATATTTCATAGTTAATAAATATTGCGCCCAGTTAGAAAAAACACCTCCATTTCCGCCGTAGGTAATTAATTCATGCGGATGCTGTGCCACCGCATAATCTAAATTATTCTGAATCATTAACATGATTGCTTTTGCTTGGCTACATTTCCCTGGATATTCCTTAATATCTCTGGCGTGCATTTTATAAGTAGGGCGAAAACGATACATATATATTCGTCCGTAATCTTCTAATTCTTTGGCAAATTCAGGCAATAAAACAGCGTGATGTTTTGCATCAAAATAACGCAAAGCATTTTTTAGCGCTAATTTTTTTTCTTCGGATGTTAAAATATCTTTACGTTTCGGAGCCCTATTTATTGACGACTCGTACACGGGCATTTCAGGTAATTCATTAGGAATACCTTGCTTAATTTGTTTTTTAAATGACATCATAATTTCTTTTTTTAACAAACTTTAAACTCTTGATTTTTAACCATCTTAATTAGCGCATTAATATCATCTTTTAAAACACGATCTTCTTCTAATTTGGCTACTTTATTTCTGATCAACTTAAAATTCTCTTCAATAATTGGCGAAAAAGTATTTGGTCTTCTAAAATCCATTGCTTGTGCTGCGTACATTAATTCGATGGCTAATATTTTATCTAAATTTCCTAATATTTGATTGAATTTTCTTCCTGAAATACTTCCCATAGATACATGGTCTTCTTGCCCTAATGAGGTTGGCACACTATCTGCCGAAGGCGGAAAACACAATGATTTATTTTCGGTAACCAAAGCTGCTGTTGTATATTGAGGAATCATAAAACCAGAATTTAAACCACCTGCCGATGTTAATAATCTTGGCAAACCGTGCTTTCCTTCTAGCAATAAATAACAACGTCTGTCAGCTATATTTCCTAATTCAGAAACTGCAATTGATGTATAATCTAACGCCATTGCTAAAGGTTGTCCGTGAAAATTACCTCCCGAAATTGCTTCGGTTTCACTCAGTACAATAGGGTTATCGGTTACAGAATTCATTTCTATTTCTGCCAATTCTTTTAAATGTGCATAGGCATTTCTCGATGCTCCATGAACCTGTGGCATACAACGAATCGAATACGGATCTTGCACTCTTGGAAAACTATTATCAGTCGCATTTTCAGAATCTTTTAAAAGCATTCTCATGCGTTCTGCTACTTTTAAATTCCCTTTAAACGGACGAATTAAATGCAATTCTTCTTTAAACGGCGATACATTTCCTGAATATCCTTCTAAGGTCATTACACCCGTAACGTCGGCTAAATCTAACACATATTCCATTTTTTTCAAGCCTAAAATAGCGTGCGATAATATAAATTGCGTACCATTAATTAAGCCTAATCCTTCTTTTGCCATTAATGTTAAAGGCTGTAAATCATGCTTTTTTAATACTTCTCTTGCTGAAATAATTTCTTCGGATTGCCAAAACTCTCCTTCACCTAATAACGGTAAAAACAAGTGTGATAACGGCGCTAAATCACCAGAAGCTCCTACCGAACCTTGCTCAGGAACAACAGGCAATAAATCGTTTTCAATAAAATAAATAATACGTTCAATTAGCTCTAAACGAACCCCTGAAAAACCTTGACAAAGTGCATGAACCTTACAAATCATCATCATTTTTGACAATTCTTTATCAATAGGATTACCAACACCAACAGCATGGGTTATCAATAAATTTTCTTGCAATTTACTGGTTTCCTCAGGTGATATTTGCACATCACACAAAGGACCAAAACCTGTATTAATTCCGTAAACAGCAGCGGTTGAATTTGCCATTACCTCTACCTTTCTTCTACATTCCTTTATTTTAATTGCAGCATCGCTTGTAACCACCGCTTTTAAAGTTCCTTCTGATATTTCAATGACTTTATTTACCGTTAAGGTATCTATTCCGTACTTAAACATTGGTATCTATTTTATTTTACACAAAGTTATTTATATTTTTGATACCTAATAAGACTTAAAAAGTTATCAATTGATACCCATGAGTAATCAAATAGAACTACGCCATCTTCGTTATTTTTTAGCAGTTGCCGAATGTTTACACTTTCGAAAAGCAGCCGAACGCTTGTTTATTTCGCAACCAGGATTAAGCCGACAAATTAAACAAATGGAAGCCGATTTAGAAGTACAATTATTTGTGCGTCATAACAGAAAAGTAGCATTAACCGAAGCGGGAAGTTATTTAAAAACGGCGCTTACTCAAAATTTAAAAAACCTAACACATATTTTTGAACATGCCAAATTATTACAGGAAGGTAAAAATGGGCATTTGAATTTTGGTTATGTAGGTTCTGCAATGCAAGAAATTATCCCTAATTTATTAATTAAATTTAAAAAAGACCACCCAAATGTGCAATTCGGATTGCAAGAAATGGATAATCAAAAACAAATTGACAGCCTGCTTTCTAAAGATATTGATATTGGTTTTGTAAGGCTAGATAGAGTGCCTAGAGGACTTGCCATTCAGCCGATTTTAAAAGAGCCTTTTTGCTTGGTTTTACCGAAAAACCATCCTGTAAACACGGCTAATTTTAAAGGATTATCAGCATTAAAAAACGAATCTTTTATTCTTTTTGATCCGTCTTATAGTCCTTCTTATCATGAAAAAGTAATGCAAATTTTTGATGATGCTAAATTCGCTCCTATAATATCGCACAATACCATTCATGCTGCTTCAATTTATAAATTGGTGGAAAATAATTTTGGTTTATCAATTGTTCCCAAATCGTTACAATATGGCTACGATATGGGCGTGCAATTTATTGACCTCACCACTATCAAACAACGTACTACCTTGTCAGTTGTTTGGCATAAAAACAATAGCAACCCTATTTTAAAATCGCTACTAGAAAAAACAATACCTTAACCACTAGCTTACTAAAACAATATACTCTCCAAAATATAAATGCTTATTTTTACACACAAACCACCCCTTATAATTTTATGATTTTTATTTCAAAATTTCTTATTCCTAAAGGATTTGTTGGGCTCGCTTTATTTCCTTTTATCTTTTTAAAAAAAGAAGAATTAAGAGAAAATTACATTTTAATAAATCACGAAAAAATTCACCTAAAACAACAGCTAGAATTACTCGTTATTTTCTTTTATCTTTTTTATGGCATTGAGTGGCTTGTAAAATATATCAAATACAAAAATGGTTATTTAGCCTATAAAAACATCAGTTTTGAAAGAGAATCTTACCACAATGAAGATAATTTATACTACCTTGAATCTCGGAAAAAATGGGCTTTTATTCATTATTTATAAATCGTAAAGAATTGCTGTCTTTTTTAATAAATTCGTAGATTGCTTCATTAATTTGATTTAAAGCACTACGGATGAGAAAAATAACACCCTATAAGCCAACAAACAAAATACGAATTGTAACTGCTGCTTCATTATTTGACGGGCACGATGCTGCCATAAATATTATGCGTAGAATTATTCAATCCACAGGGGTTGAAGTTATTCATTTAGGACACGACAGAAGCGTTGAAGAGGTTGTAAATTGTGCAATTCAAGAAGATGCCAATGCTATTGCAATGACTTCTTACCAAGGTGGGCATATCGAGTATTTTAAATATATGTTCGATTTATTAAAGGAAAAAGCTGCTAGTCATATCAAAATATTTGGTGGTGGTGGCGGTGTAATTCTTCCTGAAGAGATTAAAGAATTGATGGATTATGGAATTACTCGTATTTATGCTCCTGATGATGGACGCGCACTAGGATTGCAAGGAATGATTAACGATTTAGTGAAAACCGCTGATTTTGCCATTGGCGATGTTTTAAAAGATGAAATAAATCATCTATCAAAAAAAGAAATTGGAAGTATTGCCCGAATTATTTCTTCCGCAGAAAATTTTCCTGAAGTAGCAAAAGAAACGTTACAAGCAATTCATCAAAAAAATAAAAATTCGAAAATACCTGTTTTAGGTATTACAGGAACGGGTGGTGCTGGAAAATCATCTTTAGTTGATGAATTAGTACGCAGGTTTTTAATAGATTTCCCTAAAAAAACTATCGGAATTATTTCTGTTGACCCTTCAAAAAGAAAAACTGGAGGTGCTTTATTAGGCGACCGTATTCGTATGAATGCCATTAATAACGACCGTGTTTATATGCGTTCGTTAGCAACTCGTCAATCTAATTTGGCATTATCAAAATATGTAAATCAAGCTATCGAGGTTTTAAAAGCCGCAGAATTTGATTTAATCATTTTAGAAACCTCTGGAATTGGGCAATCTGATACCGAAATTATAGAACATTCTGATACCTCATTATATGTAATGACACCAGAATTTGGTGCTGCAACACAATTAGAAAAAATCGATATGCTTGATTTTGCTGATTTAGTAGCGATCAATAAATTTGACAAACGTGGCGCTTTAGATGCCATTCGTGATGTCAAAAAACAATATATGCGCAACAATAATTTGTGGGATATTCATATGGATGATATGCCTGTTTTTGGAACTATTGCTTCTCAATTTAACGACCCAGGAATGAATACGTTGTACAAACGTATTATGGATAAAATAGTTGAAAAAACAGGCGTTGATTTAAAATCAGAAATGGAAATCACCAAAGAAATGTCTGAAAAAATCTTTGTAATTCCACCAAGAAGAGTTCGTTATTTATCTGAAATATCAGAAAGTAATAGAGCCTATGATCAAAAAGTAGATAGCCAAGTTCTTGTTGCTCAAAAATTATATGGTATTGTTCAAACTATTTTATCTATTCTTCCCAAGGAAATAAAAGAAGATTTTCTATCTAAAAATGGATTAGAACAAGATAAAATTTTAAAAGAAACTCCAGAGGATGAAATTGATTTTGCAAAATTATTAATAGCGCAATTTGATAAAGTAAAACTAAATCTTGATCCACATAATTGGGAAATAATTTTAAACTGGAAAGCCAAAGTTCAAAAATATAAAGACCCTGTTTATAGCTTTAAAGTAAGAAATAAAATAATTAATATTGATACACACAGTGAATCTTTATCGCATACACAAATTCCGAAAGTAGCCTTGCCAAAATACCAAGCTTGGGGCGATTTATTAGGTTGGAATTTACAAGAAAACGTTCCTGGAGAGTTTCCTTATACCGCAGGATTATATCCATTTAAAAGAACTGGTGAAGACCCAACACGAATGTTTGCTGGTGAAGGAGGCCCAGAACGTACCAACAGACGTTTTCATTATGTAAGTTTAGGAATGCCCGCAAAGCGCTTATCAACTGCTTTTGATTCGGTTACTTTATACGGAAATGACCCTGGTAGAAGACCCGATATTTACGGGAAAATTGGAAATGCTGGAGTTTCTATTTGTTGTTTAGATGATGCTAAAAAATTATTTTCTGGTTTCGAATTAACACACGCTTTAACTTCTGTAAGTTTAACAATTAATGGTCCTGCGCCAATGTTGTTAGGTTTTTTTATGAATGCGGCAATCGATCAGAATTGTGAAAAACACATCAAAGAAAATAATTTAGAAGATTTAGTTGAAGCTAAATTCGATGAAATTTATGATTCAAAAGATTTAGAAAGACCAACTTATCAAGGAGATTTACCTCAAGGAAATGATGGTTTAGGATTGATGTTGCTCGGTTTAACTGGTGATATGATTTTACCTGCGGATGTCTATGCTGAAATCAAAAAAACTACTTTAGCGCAAGTTAGAGGTACGGTTCAAGCGGATATTTTAAAAGAAGATCAAGCGCAAAATACCTGTATATTTTCAACAGAATTTGCCTTGCGTTTAATGGGTGATGTGCAAGAATATTTTATAAAAGAACAAGTACGTAATTTTTATTCGGTTTCAATTTCTGGATATCATATTGCTGAAGCTGGTGCAAATCCGATTACACAGCTTGCATTAACATTATCCAATGGTTTTACTTATGTCGAATATTATTTAGCACGTGGAATGGACATTAATAAATTTGGACCTAATTTATCTTTCTTTTTCTCTAACGGAATTGACCCTGAATATTCGGTAATTGGTCGTGTTGCTCGTAAAATTTGGGCGAAAGCAATGAAACATAAATACGGAGCAAACTCAAGAGCACAAATGTTAAAATATCATATTCAAACTTCTGGGCGGTCTTTACATGCTCAAGAAATTGATTTTAATGATATCCGTACAACTTTACAAGCTTTATATGCGATTAACGATAATTGTAATTCTTTGCACACCAACGCATACGATGAAGCAATTACAACGCCAACCGAAGAATCGGTGCGTAGAGCGATGGCAATTCAGTTGATTATCAATAAAGAATTAGGATTAACTAAAAATGAAAACCCTATTCAAGGGACGTTTATTATTGAAGAATTAACCGATTTAGTGGAAGAAGCTGTATTAACTGAATTTGATAGAATTACAGAGCGTGGCGGTGTTTTAGGGGCAATGGAAACCATGTATCAGCGTTCTAAAATACAAGAAGAAAGCTTGTATTATGAAACGTTAAAACATACGGGAGAATTTCCAATTATCGGTGTAAATACTTTTTTAAGTTCGAAAGGTTCGCCAACAGTTCAACCTGCGGAAATAATCCGTGCAACCGAACAGGAAAAACAATTTCAAATTCAAACCAAAGAATTAGTAAACAAAGCCAATGAGATAAAAGCGCAAAATCAGCTAGTTATTTTACAAAAATCCGCTGTTCAAAATGAAAATTTATTCGATAAATTAATGGAAGCTACTAAATACTGTTCGTTAGGACAAATTACAAATACTTTATTTAAAGTTGGTGGTCAATACAGACGAAATATGTAAGCTTATATTTAGTTATAAAAAAATTAAAAACAATGATAAATATCATTAATTAAAAGTAATAGTAAGCCTAAATTTATACTAGTAATTAAAAGTTATATTAATATATTAAAAAATAAATTATGATATTAAACGCAACAGAAGGACAGTTAGAAATTACAATGGATAAACCAGCTTTTAACAAGTTTTCTTTTAAAGATGCTGGCTTGAAAGAAGATTCATATACTGTTGAAGGTGGTAACTTACGTTTAAAAATAGCATTAGGATATATTCAAGATTATCGTTTTTATAAAATGCCTGTTATCGAATTAGAATACGAGAATAACATCAAAGAAAGCGGATGGATTGTAGAATTTAATGGTGAAAACATTTTAGAAGCAAAAGACCATTCTGGTAGTAAAACTGTTTTATTATTAAACCGTAATAAAATGAGTAAACTAGTTAATCGTCATGAAAATACTTTAATTATTCATGGTGATTTCTCTGAAGAAGTAAAAATTAAAAATACTAGTACGCTTAATTTATTAGAAGCACCTAGTCATTAATATAGTAATATTTTATTATAAATTGGGGATAAAAGGCTCAGGTAATTAATTATCTGAGCTTTTTTTATTACCCTTTCTTTTGCAAAATAGTAAGACCTATTCTTATTTGTTCATACGGAACTTTTTCGCCTAAAAATTCAAAATATGGCTTTAAAGCAATTTCATTTTTAAGTACTTTTTTAGCATTTGATATTAATTTAATAGTATTTGCATCTATAAATTTATCTAAATTTACATCTTTTCCTTCTAAATATAATTTTGATAAATGAGAAAAAATTGTTTGTGCTTTTAAACTTCGTTTATCAGCTATTTCATCAATAGAAAAACCTTCTTTATATAAATTATACGTTTCTAAAGTCGTATCTTTTTTTCCTTTCTTTTTTTCTTTTATAAAAGCCCTAATTTCTTCCATAAACTCACCTCCATATACTTCTAATTTACGTTGCCCTACTCCACTAATACTTAAAAAAGCACTATCCGTTTGCGGACGTTCATTGTCTAAGGCACGTAAAGTGGCATCACTAAAAATTAAATAGGCAGCAATATCTTCTTCTTGTGCAATACGATAACGCAACTTTCGTAAACGCTCGAATAAAGTGTCTTTTACAATTGATTTTTTTCGCCCTTTAGTACTGCTAACTTTTACTTCTTTTTTAAACTCAACAGGAGTTGTTAATTGAACTTTTTCACCTTCAAAAAGTACTTTTTTAGAAAAATCGGTTAATTGTAAATTATTATTTAAATGAAATGCTATTTGACAAAATCCTTGATTTATTAACTGAACAATATAATGTTGCCAATCTTTCCATGAAATATCAGCACCAATACCATACGTTTTTAAGGTTTGATAATTCTTATCTAAAACGCCTGCATTTTTTGCCCCTCGTAACACATCAACAACAGTTCCCATCGCTTCTTTTTCTCGTAATCTGTAAATTGCCGAAAGTGCTTTTTGAGCGATAATAGTTCCATCAAAATACTGAACTGGATTTTTACAAACATCACAATTTCCGCAATTTTTCTCGATTAATTCACCAAAATAACTCAACAAAATTTTCCTTCTACAAACAGTTGCTTCCGAAAACTGTTTCATACGGTCTAATTTTGCTGTTTGTACTTCTTGATTACTACTATTTGCTATAAATTGACGTAACTGAATTACATCAGAATAACTATGAAAAAGTAACGCTTCGGCTGGTAAACCATCTCTTCCTGCACGACCTATTTCCTGATAATATCCTTCAATGTTTTTGGGCATATTATAATGAATTACCCAACGCACATTCGATTTATCGATTCCCATTCCAAAAGCAACCGTTGCACAAATAATTTGCACATCATCTTTTATAAAATCTTCTTGAGTTTTAGCACGTTCTTCAAAAGCTAAACCTGCATGATATGCTTTTGCATTAATATTTTGTTGCTTTAATTTACTTGCTAATTGTTCGGTCGCTTTTCTACTTAAACAATAAATAATTCCAGCATCATTTGGTTTTTTATTAATAAATTTAATAATCTGCTGTACTCTATCATTTGCCGAACGCACCTCTAAACTGATATTTTCTCTATTAAAAGAACTTACATATTTTGTAGCATTAGGCACTGCTAATTGTGTTAAAATATCTTCTTGAGTTGCTTTATCTGCCGTTGCAGTTAGGGCTACAATAGGTACTTCTGGCAACGTTTTTTTAAGAAAAGATAACTGTTTATACGATGGTCTAAAATCATGACCCCAAGAAGAAATACAATGTGCTTCATCAATAGCAACACAACTAATATATTGTTGATTTAATACATTTTGAAGCAAGGCTAAACTCTCAGGAGCTACATATACTAATTTTACTGTTTTATTAATAATGGCATCAAAAACCTTTTCTTGTTCTTCAGATGATTGACTACTATTATAATACGTTGCAGGTATTCCGTTTGCTTTTAAGCTATCAACTTGGTCTTTCATCAATGCAATTAATGGCGATATTACCAATGTAATTCCATCAAAAAATAATGCAGGCAACTGAAAACAAATAGATTTCCCTCCTCCTGTTGGCATTATTACTAAGGTATCTTTTTTAGCTAAAACATTTTCAATAATTGCTTTTTGCTGTAACCGAAAGCTGTCGTATCCAAAATTAGTTTT
This sequence comes from Tenacibaculum dicentrarchi, assembly GCF_900239345.1. Lineage (GTDB taxonomy): Bacteria > Bacteroidota > Bacteroidia > Flavobacteriales > Flavobacteriaceae > Polaribacter > Polaribacter dicentrarchi. The sequence goes on from NZ_OESZ01000023.1 coordinate 26,889, forward strand.
TAATTTTACTAATAAATCTTTTTCTGTTAGCTGTATCATTTCACAAAAATAATCATAAAAAAAAACGTAGAAATTAAATTCTACGTTTCTTTTAAGTACTTATTAAAATATTTTGAAGCTATTTCCCGCTTTCCGCACTCGCTTTTTTTGTTTGAAAAAAACAAAAAAGAGCTCAAACAATTGCTTCAATCGGGGCTAAACATTTTTACTATATTATTTACAACTATTAAAACAGATTGCATCTTTATAAAAATTAAGAATTGATAACAGTACTAACAAAATTAGAAATACCTGCTACGCCATTTTTATCTAAATCTTTAATAAAAGCCGAACCAATAATTGCACCATCGGCATAATTACAAGCTGTTGTAAATGTTTTGTTATCAGAAATACCAAAACCAACCACTAATTTACTTTTTAAATTCATTGCTTCAATTCGCTTAAAGTAATCAATTTGCTCGGTTGATATTTCTCCTTTTGCTCCTGTAATAGATGCCGAAGCAACTACATAAATAAATGCATCTGTAAGTGCATCAATTTTTCGAATACGTTCTTCTGATGTATGAGGTGTAATTAAAAATACGTTAGTAATTCCGTATTTTTCGAATAACGCTTTATAATGATTTTCATATTCAATCATTGGCAAATCAGGAAAAATAACAGTTTTCATACCGCAATCTTTTACTGCTTGACAAAATTTATCCTCACCATATTTAATAAGCTGATTCAAATATCCCATTAAAACTAATGGTGTTTTATTGGTGTCTTTTACTGATTTTAGTTGCTCAAAAACAACATCTAAATTCATTCCATTTTGCAAAGCTCTATGACTACTATCTTGTATCGTAGTTCCATCTGCTAAAGGATCAGAATATGGTAAACCAACTTCTATAAAATCAACACCATTTTCACTTAAATCGTGTATAATTTTAGTTGTATCATTTAAATTTGGAAAACCTGCTGTAAAAAATATAGAAAGTAAATTCTTCTTTTCTTGAAATATTTCTTTTAATAATTTCATCTCCTTACGCTTTTAAATACTTCATATACGTTTCTAAATCTTTATCACCTCTTCCAGATAAGTTTATAATAATTACTTGATCTTTTTTCAAATCCATTTTAGATAAAACAGCTAATGCGTGTGCTGTTTCTAAAGCAGGAATAATTCCTTCTAATTTGGTTAATTCAAAAGCAGCTTCTAAAGCTTCATTATCTGTTGCGTTTAAAAACTGTGCACGCTTAGTTTCGTGTAAAAATGCATGTAAAGGACCAACTCCTGGATAATCTAATCCTGCAGAAATAGAATATGGCTCTGTAATTTGTCCGTATTCATCTTGCATTAAAATAGTTTTACTTCCGTGAATTACACCAACTTGCCCTAATTGAGATGTTGCTGCACTTTCACCAGAATCAACTCCTAAACCACCAGCTTCAACAGCTATTAAACCAACTTCTTCATCTTCTAAGTAATGATAAAAAGCACCAGCCGCATTAGAACCTCCACCAACACAAGCAATAACTGTATCAGGGTTTTCTTTTCCTGTTTTTTCTTTTAGTTGCCATTTCATTTCTTCTGAAATAATAGCTTGTAAACGTGCTACCATATCAGGATACGGAGCAGGACCAACAACAGAACCAATTAAATAATAACTATCTGGATGCTGAATCCAATAACGAATTGCTTCGTTTGTAGCATCTTTTAAGGTTTTACTTCCACTTAAAGCAGGCACAACTGTTGCTCCTAACATTTTCATTCGAGCAACATTAGGTGCTTGTCTTTCAATGTCTTTTTCACCCATAAAAACAATACACTCTAAGCCCATTAAAGCACAAACTGTAGCCGTTGCAACACCATGTTGTCCTGCACCTGTTTCTGCTATAATTTTTGTTTTACCTAGCTTTTTTGCTATTAAAATCTGTCCAACAGTATTGTTTACTTTGTGTGCTCCTGTATGATTTAAATCTTCACGTTTTAAATAAATAGTAGCACCATATTTTTCTGATAATCTTTCTGCCAAATACAACGGAGTAGGACGTCCAACATAGTCTTTTAATAAAGCTTTATATTCGTCTTGAAACTCTTTAGATTCGATAATTTTAATATAATTATCTTCTAATTCTAGTACGTTTGGATGTAATAATTCAGGAATAAATGCACCACCGAATTGCCCGTAATATCCTTCTTTAGTTGGTTGATATTTCATTTTTTATCTATTTATTATTCCTCACGGGTTTAAAAAACATTGAGGTCTTTTTTAAATTTTGTTATATCTTTTACTGATTTTAAACCAGCTTCAATTTCAAATTTACTATTTACATCTAAAGCATAAATAGGTAAATTTAATGCTCGTAATTTTTTAATTTCTGATACTTCTTCTAACCCAATTCCACCACTTAAAAAAAATGGTTTTGTTAAATTATATTTCTGAAGAACAGACCAATCAAAAGTAATTCCGTTTCCTCCTCGTTCTTTTCCTTTAGTATCGAATAAAAAGAAATCAACCAATGATTCGTAGGGTTTTAAAACTTCAAATTCGAAACTATCTTTAATTCCAAATACTTTTATCAATTCTGGAATTTTATATTTAAGATGTTGCTTTTTTTCAGCAATACTTTCTTCAAAAATAGTTCTTAAACGCTGTACATATTCTGATGATTCATCGCCATGTAATTGCAACGTATTTAAACCATATTCTTCGGTTAATGAAACTACTATTTCTGGAAGTTCGTTTACAAAAACACCTACTTTTTTAATTTCCTTAGGTAAATCGGGAATAATTCCTTCAAAATTTCTTTTTGATTTTTCATAGAAAATAAATCCTAAATAATCAGGTTGCAATTGGGCAACTTGTTGGATATTTTCTACATATTTCATTCCACAAACTTTCAGTTTCATATTTATCTTATTTGAGCGATAAAATCTTTACAAGCTTCTCCAGGATTTTTTGTTTTCATAAAATTTTCTCCTATTAAAAACCCTTGAAAACCGTGTTCTTTTAATCCTGTAATAATTCTTGGGTCTGAAATCCCACTTTCTGAAACTTTAATTGCAGTATCAGGAATTTGCCCTGCCAAGTTGATAGAATGTTCTAAATCAACTTCAAAAGTTTTTAAATTTCTATTATTAATTCCGATAATTTTATTATCCAAATCACTAATTTTATCTAAATCCTCTTGTGTGTGTATTTCGTATAAAACTTCTAAACCTAAATCGTTGGCTAATTGTCCGTAATTTTTAAGTTCTTGTTTTGTTAAACAAGCTGCAATTAACAATATAACGTCTGCTCCTATTGCTTTTGCTTCCACAATTTGAAAACCATCAACAATAAAATCTTTTCTTAAAATTGGTATTTGCTGATTTACAGTTCTAGCCTCTAACAAATCGGCCATAGTTCCACCAAAAAAATTCGTATCAGTTAAAATAGATTGTGCTGCTACGTTAGCATTTAAATAACCTTCTGTTACTTCTAATATTGATGATGTATCGTTAATAATTCCTTTTGATGGAGATTTACGTTTATACTCTGCAATAATACCTGTTGAACCTACCGTTAATAATGACTTTTTTAATGAAAAAGGAGCATTTTTAAAGTTAGGACTTTCCACTAATTTACTAACAGGAACTTCTGCTTTAATTTTAGCAACTTCTGTTTTTTTAAAGGCTATTATTTTATCTAATATTGTCATATAAATAATTATGAATTCAAAATTATGAATTACGATTTAGTGTTTCTAATGGTTTTTTGAATACTTCCGATAATCTTTAATATTTCTTCAATATCCTTTAATAATGATTCTGATTCTTTATCAGATAAAAAATCAGTATCTTTTAATAAACGAATCCAATAATGAGATTCTCTTGCTTCTTTATAAGCTATTGTTAATTTAGCAAAAAAATCTTTTCTGCTTTGACCTCCAATTGCTTCTTCTACATTCGCTCCTATTGAAGTTCCTGAACGTAATAATTGTTTACTTAATACAAATTCTTTCTTTTCTTGAGATAAATGCTTATATAATTTGACCATCCTCACAGCAAAATTATAGCTCTTTGTTTGAATTACATTATCTTTTTTCATCACAAGAAATTTATAATTCGTAATTGCTAATTCGTAATTAACTTTTTTAAACATTCTTTTGCTTTCAATCCTAATAAAGAATCTTTTGCTTCTTGATATGCTTGTTCAAAACTCTTTTGATTATCAACAATTTTTAAAGCAAATGCAGCATTTGTAAGCACAACACTGTTTTGTGCTTCTGTACCATTTCCTTCAATAATATTTTTGAATATTTTAGCTGCATCAGCAACGGATTTACCGCCAAAAATAGCTGATTGTTGTACTCTTTTTTGCCCTAAATCTTCTGGATTAATTAATTGTTCTCCATTTTTAGTGAATAACTTAAATCCGCTTGTTAATGAAATTTCATCATAACCATCAAGCGCATGTACAATTCCGTAATTAGTACCTTCTTCTTGTAAAATATAATTGTACAAACGGGCAACTTCTAAATTAAACGTTCCTAATAATTGATTTTTAGGCGAACTCGGATTTACCAAAGGACCTAAAATATTAAAAAACGTTTTTAACGCTAATTCTTTTCTTGTTGCACTCACCGCTTTCATTGCTGGATGAAATTTCGGAGCGTGTAAAAAACAAATATTTGCACGTTCTAAATGCGATTTTAAAACAGCCTCATCATTTGTAAATTGATATCCGAAACTCTCTAACATATCCGAAGAACCCGATTTTGAAGACACCGAATAATTTCCATGTTTTGCTACTTTTTGCCCTGTTCCTGCAACTACAAAAGAGGTCATTGTTGAAATATTGAATGTATCTTTTCCATCGCCTCCAGTTCCTACAATATCAATGGTATTATATTCTGATAAATCAACTTTTATAGCCAACTCTATTAAAGCATTTCTAAAACCCGCAAGCTCATCAACAGAAATTGGACGCATCATAAAAACAGTCATAAAAGACGCTAAATGTGCTTCGTTAAATTTTCCTGAAGCAATATCAATTAAAACCTGTTTTGCTTCAAGTTTTGTTAATCTTTTATGTTGATATAAATTATTTAAAATTTCTTTCATATTCTAAAAGATTTTATTTTTTAACGTTGTTTAAAAAATTTCTAACAAGTTGTTCACCTACATCTGTTAATATTGATTCTGGGTGAAATTGAACTGCTGATAAATTAAATTCTTTATGCTGAATTGCTTGGATTCCTCCTTGCTCATCTTTTGCCGTAATCATTAATTCTGATGGAAAATTCTCGTAAGAAGCTGTCCAAGAATGATATCTTGCTGCTTTAAATTTAGTTGAAACATCTTTAAATATTACAGCATCTTTTTTGATGATTTCCATTTCGGTAGCAACACCATGAAATACTTCTCCCATGTTTTCGATTACTCCACCAAAAACTTCGGTAATTGCTTGTAAACCTAAACAAACTCCAAAAATAGGTTTTTTACCTGCGTATTGTTTTATAACATCTTTTAAAATACCTGCTTCGTCAGGAATTCCTGGGCCTGGTGATAAAATAATAACGTCATATCTGTCAATTTCTGCAACAGAAATTTCATCATTTCTAAATACATCTGGCAAATTACCTGTAATATCTTCTACCATGTGTACCAAATTATAGGTAAACGAATCGTAGTTATCGAGTATTAATATGTTCATTTTTTTCTAATTATTATAAAGAATTTACTAAATATTTTCTGCCAAAATCAATGCTTTTTTCAAAGCGGCTAATTTATTATTAACCTCTTGTAATTCTTTTTCTTGATCAGAATGAATTACAATTCCTGCGCCCGCCTGATAATACAACACATTATTTTTACTAACAAACGAGCGAATGGCAATGGCTAAATTTACAGAACCGTCTAAACCAATAATTCCAACTGCACCTCCGTAAAAACCTCGTGATTGATTTTCGTAGGTATCAATTAATTGCATCGCTTTATATTTTGGCGCTCCACTCAAAGTTCCTGCAGGGAAAGTATCTCCAACTATTTCAATCGGATTTCCTTTTATTTTTCCTTGCACAGTCGATACCAAATGAATTACGTGACTAAAATATTGAACTTCTTTAAATACCTCAACTTTTACATTATCGGCATGTTTACTTAAATCATTTCGAGCTAAATCGACTAACATTACGTGTTCCGCCGTTTCTTTTTTATCTTCGGATAATTTTTTACCTAGCTTAATATCTTGCGCCATATCGCCAGTTCTTCGGAAAGTCCCTGCAATTGGATTTATAGTTGCTTTTCCTTCGTTTATTTTAATTTGAGCTTCTGGTGAAGAACCCATTAATTTAAACGAACCATAATCGAAATAAAATAAATAAGGTGATGGATTTATGGAACGTAATGCTCTGTATACGTTAAATTCATCTCCTTTAAATTTTTGTTGAAATTGACGAGATAATACTAATTGAAAAACATCTCCTCTTTTACAGTGCGATTTTGCTTTTACAACATATTCTTTAAAATCTTCATTGGTACAATTTGAAGTTTCTTGTCCGTCTATTTCAAATTTTTGAGTATTGAAAGCTTGTGCTTCAATTATAGTTTCTATTTCTGAAATTCTTGACTCGCCTCCTGCTTCTACGTTTTCAAGTATCGTCATTTCATCATTAAAATGATTGATAGCGATAATAAATCGGTAAAAACTATACTGCATTAAAGGAATTTTTGACGGAGCGTCTTTTACGTTTAGTGCGATATTTTCAAAATACTGAACACTATCGTATGTTGAGTAACCGTATAATCCGTTGAATGATTTTAAGGCTGGTTCGCAATCTAAATTGATAGATTTTGAAAAGTTATCAAATAAGCTATAAAAATTTTTATCCTTTTTATCTATCTTATTTTTTTCGATAATTTTTCCTTGTTTAGAAACAACAAAATCATGATTTTCTACTTTCATTGTTACCACAGGCTCGATAGCAATAAAAGAAAAACTCTCTTCTTTACTATGATAATCGGAACTTTCTAGCAATAAAGTATTAGCATATTTATCTCTAAATCGTAAATACAAACCTACTGGAGTAATTGTATCTGCAATTCGTTTTTTACTAATTGTTTTGAATGTCGTTTTATTCATTTTAATTTTAGTCTTAAAAACAAAAAAGGCTTATCGTGAGATAAGCCTTTTCTTTATATAATATAACATACAGGTTTCCGCTCACTTATTTTTTAAGAGAGTTCCACCACCATATGTTGTTTTGTTTCATCATTATGAGACAAATATAAGAAAGTTATTTTAATAATTTATTTTCTTCTTTTAAATTTTAAGTAATTTATTATCAAACAACATTAGAACTACTTAAAAGCAAGCTTTAAAATTTCATTTAACAACAAAAAACATATTTAAAGTTAAATTATGTAACCATATTATACATTCTAGTTTATAAAAACAAACATATATCTAATATTTGCAACGTAATTAGAACAAGAAAATTAAAAATATAAAATTATGTGTGGAATTGTATGTGCGTTTGATTTAAAGCAACCTTCGGATAGTTTAAGACCTCAAGTTTTAGAAATGGCTAAAAAAATCAGACATCGTGGACCCGATTGGAGCGGAATTTATAGCGATGATAAAGTAATTATGGCACACGAAAGATTGGCAATTGTAGATCCTGCTTCAGGACAACAACCTTTATTTAGTGCCGATAAAAAACTAATTTTAGCAGCAAACGGAGAAATATACAACCACAGAGAATTAGCTAAAAGCCTTACTAATCCTTATGAATTTCAAACAGCTTCTGACTGTGAAGTAATTTTAGCACTTTACAAAGAAAAAGGTGTTGATTTTGTAGATGATTTAAACGGAATTTTTGGTTTCGCTTTATATGATGCTGAAAAAGATGAGTACTTTGTTGCTCGTGACCACATGGGAATTATTCCTTTATATATTGGTTGGGACCAAAACGGAACTTTTTATGTTGCTTCGGAATTAAAAGCCTTAGAAGGTGTTTGTGCGAAAATCGAATTATTTCCTCCAGGACATTATATGTCTAGTAAAGATGGAAAATTCGTACAATGGTACAAAAGAGATTGGAGAGATTACGATGCTGTAAAAGATAACGAAACAAGTATTGCAGAAGTTAAAGAAGCTTTAGAAGCGGCTGTACACAGACAATTAATGAGTGATGTTCCTTACGGTGTGTTACTTTCTGGAGGATTAGATTCTTCAGTAATATCGGCAATTGCGAAGAAATACTCACAAAAAAGAATTGAATCTGATGATACATCAACTGCTTGGTATCCGCAATTACATTCTTTTTCTGTAGGATTAGAAGGTTCACCCGATTTGGCTGCCGCTCAAAAAGTTGCCGATCATATTGGAACGGTTCATCATGAGATAAAATTTACCATTCAAGAAGGTTTAGATGCTATTAAAGATGTTATCTACAACATAGAAACATACGATATTACTACCATTCGTTCTTCTACGCCAATGTATTTAATGGCACGTGTTATTAAGTCGATGGGTGTTAAAATGGTATTATCTGGTGAAGGTGCTGATGAAATTTTTGGAGGATATTTATATTTCCACAAAGCTCCAAATGCAAAAGAATTTCATGAAGAAACGGTTCGTAAATTAGATAAATTACATATGTATGATTGTTTAAGAGCCAACAAAAGTTTAATGGCTTGGGGAATTGAAGGTCGTGTACCATTTTTAGACAAAGAGTTTATGGATGTTGCAATGCGTATCAATCCACAGGATAAAATGATTAACGGTGAACGCATGGAAAAATGGGTTATCCGTAAGGCTTTTGAAGATATGTTACCTGAAAGTGTTGCTTGGCGACAAAAAGAACAATTTTCTGATGGTGTAGGTTATAGTTGGATTGATACTTTAAAAGAAGTTGTTGATAAAGAAGTTACCGATGAACAATTAGCAAACGCTAAATTCAGATTCCCAATTCAAACACCAACAAACAAAGAAGAGTTTTACTATAGATCAATTTTTGAAGAGTACTTCCCTAGTGATACCGCTGCATTAAGTGTTCCTCAAGAAGCAAGTGTAGCTTGTAGTACCGCTATTGCATTAGAATGGGATGAAGCATTTAAAAACATGAACGAACCATCTGGTAGAGCAATTATGAGTGTTCATGATGATGCTTATTAAACTTAATATTAAGTATCAAAATAAATTATAATCCCTCATTAAAAAGCGTAAGTTTATCTACAAACTTACGCTTCTTTCATTAAAAAACACTACTAAAAAACAAATAACACACAACATAACAATACTTTAAGTTATTTTTAATTTTATATTTATTACCTTGTTAACATTCATTAACATGTTTTAAAATTCACTATAAAAAATGAAAATAAAAAAAGTCCTTGTCGCAAATAGAAGTGAAATTGCCATTAGAATATTTAGAGCCTGTACCGAAATAAATATAAAAACAGTCGGTATTTTTACCTTTGAAGATCGATATTCTTTACACAGATATAAAGCAGATGAATCTTATCAAATAGGCGCCGATAACGAACCCTTGAAGCCTTATTTAAATATTGATGAAATTATTCGCGTTGCCCTAGAAACTGGTGCCGATGCCATTCATCCTGGCTATGGTTTTTTATCTGAAAACCCGCAATTAGCTAAAAAATGTGAAGACAATGGACTTATTTTTATTGGACCAAAAGTATCGGTTTTAAAATCTCTAGGCGATAAAATAACAGCAAAAGAAGTAGCAATTGCTAATAACATTCCTGTTATAAAAAGTAACGAAAAACCTTTAATAAACGTTGAAACTGCTTTAAATGAAGCAGAAATAATCGGCTACCCAATTATGCTAAAAGCAGCTTCTGGTGGTGGCGGACGAGGAATGCGGGTTATCAGAAAATCCGAAGAATTAAAAGGTGCTTTTAATGAAAGTAAACGAGAGGCTTTAAATGCTTTTGGCGATGATACCGTATTTCTTGAAAAATTTGTAGAAAACCCGAAACATATAGAAATTCAAATAGTTGCCGATAACTACGGGAATACCGTGCATCTTTTTGAGCGTGACTGTTCGGTGCAACGCCGCTATCAAAAGGTCATTGAATTTGCCCCTTCTTTCGATTTAAAACAAAGCATAAAAGACGATTTATATAAGTATGCAATCGCTATTTGTAAAGCGGTAGATTACAACAATATTGGTACGGTAGAATTTTTAGTTGATGATGATGCTATTTATTTTATCGAAGTAAACCCACGTATTCAGGTAGAACACACCGTTACCGAAGTAGTTACAAATATCGACCTTGTAAAAGCACAATTATTTATTGCAGGTGGTTATAAATTAACCGATCAGCAAATAAAAATAAAAAATCAAGCGGCTATAAAAGTAAACGGTTACGCCCTACAATGTCGAATTACAACCGAAGATCCTCAAAATGATTTTAAGCCCGATTACGGTGAAATTACCACCTACAGAAGTGCTTCAGGTTTTGGAATTCGCTTAGATGCAGGAAGTGTGTATCAGGGTGCAATTATTTCGCCTTTTTTCGATTCGATGCTCGTAAAAGTAACTGCAAATAGTCGAACTTTAGACGGCGCTTGTAGAAAAATACGTAGAGCCTTGGCGGAATTTAGAATTCGAGGAGTTAAAACAAATATGCCGTTTTTAAATAATATTCTGCAACATCAAACTTTTCGAAAAGGTGAAGTTACGGTTAATTTCATCCAACAAAACCCTAATTTATTTGTTTTTAAAGCAGCTAAAAATAGGGCTACAAAATTAGTTACTTATTTAGGAGATGTTATTGTAAATGGAAATTCAGATGTTAAAAAAATAGAGGTAACTAAAAAGTTTATTCAACCTGTTGTCCCTAAATTTAATAAAAATGCAAGTTTTCCTTTAGGAACTAAAGATTTACTAACAAAACTAGGTCCTGAAAAATTTTCAGAGTGGTTAAAAAATGAACAAAAAATTCATTTTACAGATACCACTATGCGAGATGCGCATCAAAGTTTATTAGCAACACGAATGCGAACTTTTGACATGCTAAAAGTTGCCCAAGGATACGCCAAAAACAATCCTACTATTTTTAGTATGGAAGTTTGGGGAGGCGCAACTTTTGATGTTTGTATGCGTTTTTTACAAGAAAACCCTTGGGAGCGCTTGCGTTTATTGCGTAAAGCGATGCCCAATGTGTTATTACAAATGTTAATTAGAGGTTCTAACGGTGTCGGTTACACTGCGTATTCAGATAATTTAATTGAAAAATTTGTAGCTGAATCTTGGGAAAATGGTGTCGATATTTTTAGAATTTTTGACTCCTTAAACTGGATGAAATCAATTGCCCCTTGTATTGAGCACGTTCGCACAAAAACAAATGGTTTAGCCGAAGGATCAATTTGTTATACTGGCGATATTCTAAACCCTGAAAACACCAAATACAACCTTAAATACTATACGCAATTAGCCAAAGATATTGAAAATGCTGGAGCGCACATTCTTGCCATTAAAGACATGGCTGGTTTGCTAAAACCGTATGCCGCTTTCGAATTAGTTTCGGCATTAAAACAAAAAATTAACATTCCAATTCATTTACATACCCACGATACTTCTTCCATTCAATCGGCTACTTATTTGAAAGCTATTGAGGCTGGCGTTGATGTGGTTGATGTAGCGCTTGGTGGTTTATCGGGCTTAACATCGCAGCCTAATTTCAATTCGATTGTCGAAATGATGAAATTCAACGAGCGTGAAAGTGATTTAAATATTGATTCTTTAAACAAATATTCTAATTATTGGGAAACCGTTAGAGAATATTACTATCCTTTTGAATCTGGTTTAAAAGCAGGTTCTGGAGAGATTTTTAAACATGAAATTCCTGGGGGGCAATATTCAAATTTAAAACCACAAGCACAGGCTTTAGGTTTGGAAGATCGTTTTTATGAAATTACCAAAATGTATGGCGATGTAAATCATCTTTTTGGCGATATCGTAAAAGTTACCCCAAGTTCAAAAGTTGTGGGCGATATGGCACAATATCTAGTAAGTAATAACTTAACGGTACAAGATGTATTAGAACGTGGCGATACTATTTCGTTTCCGCAGTCGGTAGTGAGTTTTTTTAGAGGAGATTTAGGGCAGCCTGTTGGCGGATTTCCAAAAGAGCTTCAAAAACTTATTTTAAAAGATGAAAAACCCTATACCGACAGACCAAACGCACATATTAAAACTTTAGATTTTGATAAAGAATACAAGGATTTTAAGAAAATATTCGAAAAAGATTTAAGCAGACCTATTGATATTACTGATTTTTTATCCTATAAATTATATCCAAAAGTTTTTACCGATGCTTACAATAAGCGTTTAAAATATGATAGTTTAATCAATTTACCAACCAAAAATTTCTTTTATGGAATGGAAATTGGCGAAGAAATTAATGTTGAAATAGACAAAGGAAAAACATTGTTAATTACCTTAGATTCTGTCGGTAAGGCTAACCAAGACGGAATGGTTACTGTTTATTTTAAAGTAAATGGTCAAGGTAGATCGGTTCAAATAAAAGATACTTCTATTAAAATAGATAAAGTAATTCACGCTAAAGCGGATAAAAATAACAGTAAAGAAATTGGCGCGCCCTTACAAGGAATGCTTTCTACTATTTTAGTGAAAAAAGGAGATAAAATAACCAAAAATCAACCCTTATTTATCATTGAAGCCATGAAAATGGAAACCACCATTACGGCTACCGAAAATACAAGTATCGATGAAATTATTCTAAAAGCAGGAAACATGGTATATGCTGATGATTTAATTATTAAATTAAAATAAATAAGATATTTTAACAACTAAAAATGGCGCTTTTGCGCCATTTTTATATTAATTTATTTTATACGCTTTTGAAAAACAACAAACACCTCTTCTAAGTCTTTTTAAGCCGTTTTAAAGCATTATAATAAAAAATACAAATTACTTTAAATGAACATATCAATCGCTAAAAAGCTTTTAAATCAGCTTGGTTTTTCGTATTTTTGTATGCTAGGTTTTATAGATAGATTCAACTTTATATTTTATAAAACAAGCTGATTTTTTTATCCGAAGAAAAATATTTTAATATTTATTTTCGGATAAAAAAAGGAAGAAACAAAACTTAATTAACTCTTTTTTAGTCTTTTTTTACAATGAGCGAAGAAAATAAAAAAAATTATGATGCATCAAGTATCCAAGCCCTAGAGGGAATGGAACACGTTAGAATGCGTCCGTCAATGTATATTGGTGATGTTGGTATTAGAGGTTTACACCATTTAGTATATGAAGTTGTCGATAACTCTATTGATGAAGCAATGGGTGGTTATTGTGATACCATTGAGGTTACAATTAATGAAAATAATTCTATAACAACCAAAGACAACGGTCGTGGTATTCCTGTTGGAATTCATAAAAAAGAAGGCGTTTCGGCATTACAAGTTGTAATGACTAAAATTGGTGCTGGTGGTAAATTTGACAAAGATTCTTATAAAGTTTCAGGAGGTTTACACGGTGTTGGTGTTAGTTGTGTTAATGCATTATCTGATCATCTAACAGCAATCGTTCATAAAGAAGGGAAAGTTTGGCAACAAGAATATTCTAAAGGAAAAGCATTATATCCTGTAAAAACAATCGGAGAAACCGATTTTACAGGAACTATTGTTACTTTTTTACCTGATACATCTATTTTTAAGCAATCAACTGTATTTAATTACGAAACGTTGGCAACTCGTATGCGTGAGTTGGCGTATTTAAATAAAGGTATCACTATTACTTTAACAGATAAACGTAATACAGATGATGAAGGAGACTTTATATCTGAAACATTTCATAGTAAGGAAGGTTTACCTGAATTTATTAAATATTTAGATTCTACTCGTGAGCAATTAACTTCCAAAGTAATTTCTATGGAAGGAGAAAAAAACGGAATTCCTGTTGAAGTTGCCATGGTTTATAATACTTCATATGCTGAAAATTTACATTCATATGTAAATAATATTAATACACACGAAGGAGGAACACATTTATCTGGTTTTAGACGTGGATTAACAGGAACTTTAAAAAAGTATGCTGATAATTCAGGATTACTAAAAAATGTAAAATTCGAAATTGCTGGTGATGATTTCCGTGAAGGATTAACCGCCATTGTTTCTGTAAAAGTTGCAGAACCTCAATTTGAAGGTCAAACTAAAACAAAATTAGGAAATAGAGAAGTTTCAGCCGCAGTATCGCAAGCTGTTTCAGAAATGTTAACAGATTATTTAGAAGAAAATCCTAATGATGCTAAAACTATTGTTCAAAAAGTAATTTTAGCTGCAACCGCAAGACACGCTGCACGTAAAGCCAGAGAAATGGTACAACGTAAAACAGTGATGTCGATTGGTGGTTTACCTGGAAAATTATCTGATTGTTCAGAAACTGACCCAGAAAAATGTGAAATTTTCTTAGTTGAGGGAGATTCGGCAGGTGGAACAGCAAAACAAGGACGTGACAGAAACTTCCAAGCAATTCTTCCGCTACGTGGGAAAATTTTAAATGTTGAAAAAGCCATGCAACATAAGGTTTTTGAAAACGAAGAAATTAAAAATATGTTTACCGCATTAGGTGTTTCTATCGGAACAGAAGAAGATCCTAGAGCTTTAAATTTATCAAAAGTACGTTATCATAAAGTGGTTATTATGTGTGATGCCGATGTCGATGGTTCGCATATTGCTACCTTAATTTTAACTTTCTTTTTCAGATATATGCGTGAAATGGTAGAGCAAGGATATATTTATATTGCTACGCCTCCTTTATATTTAGTTAAAAAAGGACAGAAAAAAGAATATGCTTGGGATGACAATCAACGTGATTTAATTGCTCAAAAATTAGGCGGAAACGTAAATATACAACGTTATAAAGGTCTTGGGGAGATGAATGCAGAACAATTGTGGGACACCACTATGAATCCTGAATTTAGAACGTTGCGTCAGGTTGTTATTGATAGCCCAACCGAAGCAGACAGAGTTTTCTCTATGTTAATGGGAGATGATGTTCCACCTCGTAGAGATTTTATCGAAAGAAATGCAAAATATGCTAATATTGATGCGTAATAATATTTAATATTACATGAAAATTTATAAATAAAAACAAACCCTATTGAAAACTTCAATAGGGTTTTGTTTTTATTTCGGTGTTCAAATCGTTATTTTTGTACAACTAAATTAATCATCACAATTAAAATATAAAAATATGAAAGTAACAGTTGTAGGAGCAGGTGCTGTAGGTGCAAGTTGTGCAGAGTACATTGCAATTAAAAATTTCGCATCAGAAGTTGTACTAGTTGATATTAAAGAGGGTTTTGCGGAAGGTAAAGCCATGGATTTAATGCAAACAGCCTCTTTAAATGGTTTTGATACTAAAATTACTGGTACCACTGGTGATTATAGTAAAACTGCGGGTTCTGATGTTTGTGTGATTACCTCTGGTATTGCTCGTAAACCAGGAATGTCTCGTGATGAATTATTAGGAATTAATGCTGGTATCGTAAAAATGGTAGCCTCTAGTTTAGTTGAGCAATCACCAAACACGATTATTATTGTAGTATCTAACCCAATGGATACTATGACTTATTTAGTACACAAAGCTACTGGTTTACCTAAAAATAGAATTATCGGAATGGGTGGAGCGTTAGATTCTGCACGTTTTAAATACCGTTTAGCAGAAGCTTTAGGTGCGCCTATTTCTGATGTTGATGGAATGGTTATTGGTGGTCATTCTGATAAAGGAATGCTTCCTTTAACACGTTTAGCTACTCGTAATTCTGTGCCTGTTTCTGAGTTTTTATCAGAAGAAAGATTAGAAAAAGTATTGCAAGACACCAAAGTTGGAGGTGCTACTTTAACTGGTTTATTAGGTACTTCTGCTTGGTATGCACCAGGAGCAGCAGTTTCAGGAATGGTTCAGGCGATTGCTTGTGATACTAAAAAAATATTTCCTTGTTCAGCATTATTAGATGGTGAATTTGGTTTATCTGATTTATGTATCGGAGTTCCTGTTGTTTTAGGAAAAGACGGGATTGAAAAAATCGTTGAAATTAATTTATCTGACGATGAAAAAACAAAATTAGCTTCTTCTGCTGAAGCTGTTAAAAATAATAATGCTGCATTAAACTTATAAAAAAGTTTCTTATGTCGATAAAAAACCCGTATAATTTGAATTATACGGGTTTTTATTTTTGATACTATTTTAATCTAAAATTACTCGAATTAATAAAGGTTAAACAGATTGTTGTATTACTTCAAAAAGTTCTCCCCCCTCACATTTTAATGTCTTTTGCTTAAACTTTACTATTAACTGATAATCGTGAGTTGCCATTAAAATAGTTTTTCCACTTTTATGAATTTCATTTAACAACTCCATTACTTCTAACGATGTTTTAGGGTCTAAATTTCCTGTTGGTTCATCTGCTAAAATTAATTCAGGGTCATTTAATAAAGCTCTTGCAATTGCAACTCGTTGTTGCTCTCCTCCTGAAAGTTCAAAGGTGTTTTTATGCTGTTTTTGCTTCATCCCTACTTTATCTAAAACCTCATAGATTTTATTTTCTATATCCATTTTATTTTTCCAACCAGTGGCTTTTAGCACAAATTCTAAATTTTTAAAAACATTTCTATCGTTTAAAAGTTTAAAGTCCTGAAAAACAACACCTAGATTTCGCCTCAAAAAAGGAATATCTTTTTCCTTAATTTTATTTAAATCAAAACCTACTATTTCGCCAATACCTTCTTGTAGTTGCAAATCAGCGTATAAGGTTTTTAACAGGCTACTTTTTCCACTTCCTGTTTTTCCTATCAAATAATAAAAATCTCCTTTATTTAATGTGAAATTTACTTTTGATAATACCAAATTTTCTTGCTGATAAATAGCCGCATTTTCAAGATGTAAAACAGGTTTTTCCATAATTAATTGATTTTTACAAATCTAAAATTTTATTACTTAATTATATAACATTTCTTACTTTTGATGCGTATTTTAACACATCGTTTTCCAACAAAAATAAAAAAAGAACGTTATACTTCTTAGATACTTAAAAAATATGAAATTTAGTTATTATAAAAAGAGCTGTTATCTATTGTTATTTATGGCTTTTCCAAGCATTATTATAGCACAAGAGTCTGCTATTAATTCAGCGAATACCGCCACCTATTACAAGGCTGTAAAGCTATACAATAACAAGGCGTATTCAGCTGCACAAGAATTATTTAAAGAAGTTTCTGAAAATGCAAAAACACACCGAAATAGCAAAGCTGATGCTGATTACTACGATGCTATGTGCGCCATAAAATTAACACAAAGTAACGCTAATAATAAAGTGCTGGCTTTTGTACGAAACTACCCATATCATAGCAAAAAAGAAAAAGCTTTTTTAAAAGTTGGTAACTATTATTTTGCCAATAGAAAAGCTGCACATGCCTTAAAATGGTATCAAAAAGTAAATGAAGACCTTTTAAGTAGTCCTGAAAGAGACGAATTAAATTATAAAATGGGCTATGCCCTATTAGTTTCTAATTATTTAAAAGATGCAAAAGAGCATTTTAAAGGCTTATTAGGTAATCCTATTTATGGTAATGATGCACGATATTACTTCGGATATATTGCCTACAAACAAGAAAATTTTGGCGAAGCAGAAAATAATTTAAGTAAATTAGCTAATGATGCTACCTACCAAGCAAAAGCAAATTATTATATTTTAGATATTAGTTTTAAGGCAGGGCGTTTTGATAAATCAGTAAAAATTGGAGAAGAACTTTTAACGAAATCAAAAGATAAAAAAGAAATTTCTCAAGTATCTAAAATTATTGGAGAAAGTTATTTCAACTTAAAAAAATACGATGCTGCAATTCCATATTTAAAAGCCTACAAAGGAACTAAAGGAAAATGGACAAATACCGATTATTATTATTTAGGATACGCCTATTATCAGCAAAAAAACTATAAAGAAGCTATCGGTAATTTCAATAAAATTATTGATGGAAATAATAAAGTAGCACAAAATGCCTATTATCATTTAGGCGAATGTTATTTAGAATTACTAAAAAAAATGGAAGCTTTAAATGCGTTTAAAAATGCTAGCGAAATGGATTTTGATGCAAAAATAACTCAAAGTGCCTCGTTAAATTATGCTAAATTAAGTTATGAATTAGGAAATCCTTACCAAAGCGTCCCTGAGGTTTTAAAAGGGTTTTTAGCTAAATACCCAAACAATGAAAGCGCTAATGAAATTAGTAATTTATTAATTACCTCGTATTTACATCAGCAAGATTATCAAGGAGCTTTAACCTATTTAGCAACCACAAAATCAGCCAAAAACAAAGAACTTGCCAAAGAGGTTTCTTTATATAGAGGAATTCAATTATTTAATGAAAACACCTTAAAAATAGCAAAACCTTATTTTGAAAAAGCAAGTTTATCGCAAAATGAAACCGTTCATAGCAAAGGGCTTTTTTGGTTAGCAGAAACCGATTATTTATTAGGAAATTATCAAAATTCTTTGACTAATTTCTTACAAATTACTAGTACTAATTTTGACGAATCTAAAAAACTAACCTACCATATTGCCTACACCTACTTTAAATTAAAAGACTATCAAAATTCGGCTATTTATTTTCAGGCTTTTCTAGATAAAAAAACAGAAAACACCGATTTAAACGATGATGCTTCGAACCGACTAGGCGATTCTTTTTATGCTTCCAAAGGGTTTTTAAAAGCGATCCGCTCGTATAAAAAAGTAATTGATCAGGGTGGTGTTGGCGCTGATTATTCGCAATATCAAACCGCTATGAGTTACGGGTTTATGGGTAAGAATAATCAGAAAATTAAAGCCTTACAAACCCTTATTAATACTTATCAAGATTCGCAATTACAAGATGATGCCTTGTTTCAATTAGCAACAACCTACACCACGATTAATAACCCGACAAAAGCACAAGAAAGCTATAATAACTTGTTATCAAAACATAAAAATAGCCATTATATACCTAGTGTTCTTTTACGTCAAGGATTGTTATATAATAATGAAAATCAAAATGAAAAAGCCTTGGTAAAATACAAGGAAATTGTAGCAAAACACCCTAATTCAAAAGAGGCATCCCAGGCAGTTAGCAATGTTAAAAACATATATATTGACCTTGGTAAGGTAGATCAATATGCCACATGGGCTAAAGATATCAGCTTTATAAATATTACCGATGCAGAGCTTGACAACGCCACGTATCAGGCGGCTGAAAATAAATTCTTAGAGAATAATAACAACAAAGCAATTGCAGGTTTTAACAAATACCTTCGCACTTTTCCTTCAGGAATACACACTTTAAAAGCCCATTTTTACTTAGCTCAATCGTACAATAACACCAAAAAACATCAAAATAGCATACCTCATTATAACTATGTAATTGGTAAAGATAAAAACGCCTTTACAGAAGAATCTTTAATTAAGCTTGCTAAAATATACTTAGAAAAAGAGGATTGGAAAAATGGGATACCTATTTTAGAAAAACTAGAAAAAGCAGCAAATTACCCTCAGAATATTGTTTTTTCTCAAAGTAATTTAATGAAGGGTTATTATAAAAAACAAGCCTATTCAAAAGCAATTTCTTATGCCGAAAAAGTATTGGCAACTTCAAAAATAGACGCCAATATTTCTAATGATGCAAAAATAATTATTGCCCGTTCGGCTTTTAAAACAAATGATTTTACCACTGCTCAAGAATATTTTAATGAGGTAAGTAAAAATGCTACTGGCGAATTAAAAGCAGAAAGTTTATATTATAAAGCCTTCTTTTTAAACGAACATAAAGATTTTGAAAACTCTAATAAAGCAGTACAAAATTTAATTGCCAATTATTCCTCTTATAAATATTGGGGGGTTAAAAGTTATGTTATTATGGCGAAAAATTACAATGCCTTAAATGATGCTTATCAGGCAACCTATATTTTAGAAAATATTATTAAAAATTTCACCCAATATAAAGACATTACAGAGCAGGCTAGTAATGAGCTTCGAGCAATTAAAAATAAAGAAGCTAAAACTAACGAATCAATTAACAATAGCCAACAGTAAAAGTTGTTAAAAACAAAAAATAGTTCAATGATTAAATTAATAAAAAAACACCTTGTTTTACTTGTTTTATTTGTAACAACGATTGCTAATTCACAAGAAAAAACACCAACCGAAAAACCAGTAGTTGTAAAAGATAGTATTATAAAAACAGAGGTTGTAAATGTTGTTACTTCCTATGTTCCTAAAATTACAGATGCTTTTAAAATACAACAAAAACCATTTATAAAACACACCAAAGAAACTCAGAGAAAAGCCCTAGAATACACTATCTTTTCAGTACCTGTTGCCTCTACTTTTATTCCTAAAAGTGGCGTTATGAAAAAAGTTGATTTAGGTAAAAAAGAAGAATTATATCCTAATTATTTTTCGCTTGGTTTTGGTACAAAAATGACGCCTTTTGCAGAAGCCTATATCAAAAATAATGATGGATATGGTGGTGAATTTGGTGCCTATTTAAAATTTTTACTTTCCGCTAATCCTGTTGTAGAAAAACCACTTAGCAGCACTTATTACTCTATGGGATTGAAATTATTTTACGTACAAGACGAACGATATTACAATTGGAAAGCTGGTATTGATGCAAATCGAAATAAACATAATTGGTATGGTTTACCAAAAAACATAACCTTTACAGATGCTACAACTAGCCGTATAGAACCCGAACAAGCTTACAACTTTTTTAATCTTTTCGGAGAAATTAACATAGAAGATTCTTCTTTAGAGCACGCAAAAATTTCAGGATCATTTTTTTCTGATATTTTAAGCAGTAGTGAATTTTTAGTTGATGGAAATGCCCTTTTAAAATTCCCTTTAGATAACATACATCGCGAATTAAATGACCTATATATCAATACAACTTTAAGTTATTTAGGTACTAATTTCAATAATAATTACCAAACACAAGACCAATTAAAACATGGTTTTTTTACCGCAGGAATACATCCTAGTTATAATTTTTTAGCACATAATTTTTCGGTTAGAATAGGGGCAAAAAGTTATTTTTCTATGGATATAGAAAAAAGTACCAATCAATTTTTAATCTATCCTGATATTCAAATTTCCTACCCTATTATAACAAATACACTAGATATGTATATAGGTGCTTCTGGTAATTTAAAAACCAATAATTATCATGATTTAGCCACTAAAAACCCTTATATTTCTCCTACGCAAAAATTATTACAAACTAGTAAATATGAAGCTTTCGCAGGTTTTAGAGGGAAGTTAAAGCATCAATTTAGTTATCATTTAAAAGCAAGCTATGCTGATATTGAAAACAAGGCTTTTTTATCTTTAAACCAATCAAAATCTAACGGAAAAAACAATGCAGGAAGCAATGCTTTTTCTTTCTTTGGATATGAATACGGAAACTCTTTTAATACCAATTACGATAATGTTAGCGTTATTTCGGGCTTTGGTGAACTTGCTTTTGATGGTATTAAAAACTTAAGCATTGGTTTAAACGGGCAATACAATCAATTTACTTTAACTACCCAACTAGAAGCTTGGAATACACCTAATATAAAAGGAGAATTATTTGGAACTTATAAAACTGATAAATGGTTTGCGGGTACAAACTTATTTTTTGTAGGACAACGAAAAGGAAAATTACACGATATACTACCCCAAAAAACGTTTACAACGGTAAATTTAGACAGTTATTTTGACATCAACTTTAATGGTGGTTATCATTTTAGCGATTCATTTTCGGTGTTTTTAAACCTGAATAATGTGTTAAACAACGAATATCAGCGCTTCCATAATTTTAACGTACAAGGCTTTCAAGCTATGGCAGGATTAACATGGAAATTTGATACTATTTTATAAGCAAAATAGCTAGCTCTAAAAAAAAACTAAATTCTACATGAAAAAAACACTATTTTACGGGCTTATTTTTAGCCTTTTACTGTCTTGTAAAACCCATAAAAAAGCCGATTTAATTGTTATTAATGCAACCATATACACTGTTAATAAAAACTTTGATAAAGCCCAAAGTTTTGCTATTAAAGACGGTAAATTTATCAGTATAGGAAGCAATAATGATATTCAAAAAAAGTACAGCGCACCCCAAATTATAGATGCTAAAAACAAGCCTATATACCCTGGTTTTATCGATGGGCATTGTCATTTTTATGGCTTAGGATTACAACAGCAAAAAGTAAATTTAGTCGGCACAAAAAGTTATGATGAAGTACTTGAAAAATTGGTAGCATTTCAAAAAGAAAAAAATACCGATTTTATAACAGGTCGTGGATGGGATCAAAACGACTGGGAAGTAAAAGAATTTCCTACCAAAGAAAAATTAGATAAATTATTCCCTACAATTCCTGTGGCTATCCGTCGAATTGACGGACATGCAATGTTGGTAAATCAGGTGGCTATTGATATGGCTAAAATTAACATTGATTCAAAAATTGAAGGTGGTGAATTTCTTCAGAAAAAAGGAAAACTCACTGGCGTATTAATTGACAATGCTATGAACTTTATCAATGTTCCTAAACCTAGTAAAAAAGCACAAATTCAAGCGTTAAAAGATGCTGAAAAAATTTGTTTTAAAGTTGGGTTAACTACCGTTGACGATGCTGGTTTAGACAAACAAGTTATTGAATTAATTGATAGTTTACAGCAAGTAGGCGCTTTAAAAATGCGTGTTTATGCCATGATTTCTAATAATAAAACCAACTTAGATTATTATCTAAATAAAGGAGTTGTAAAAACCGACAGACTCCATGTACGTTCTGTAAAAGTATATGCTGATGGAGCTTTAGGTTCTCGTGGTGCGGCTTTAAAAAGTGAATATACTGATAAAAAAGGGCATTTTGGAGCGTTGGTTAATTCGTATGAAAACTTACAGAATTTAGCTCAAAAAATTGCCGATTCAGACTACCAAATGAACACCCACGCTATTGGCGATTCTGCCAATTATGTAATGTTAAAAACTTATAACAAAGCGTTAAAAAACAAAAAAGACCGTCGTTGGAGAATTGAACACGCTCAAATTGTCGCTCCGCAAGATTTTCATCATTTTAAAAACATTTTACCTTCTATTCAGCCAACACATGCTACAAGCGATATGTATTGGGCAGAAAACCGTGTGGGCGCTCAAAGAATAAAAGGTGCTTACGCCTATAACGATTTATTAAATCAATATGGTAAAGTTGCCTTAGGAACTGATTTTCCGATTGAAAATGTAAGCCCACTTTATACCTATTACGCCGCTACTATCAGAAAAGATTTAAAAGGGTTTCCTAAAGATGGATATCAAATAAAAAATGCCTTATCTAGAGAAAATGCCTTAAAAGGAATGACTATTTGGAATGCCTACGCTAACTTTGAAGAAACCGAAAAAGGAAGTATTGAAATTGGTAAAATTGCCGATTTTATCATCCTTGAAAATGATATTATGACTGTCACAGCCGATAAAATTCCCAATACAAAAGTTATGGCAACGTATGTAAATGGTCAAAAAGTACACTAATCTTAACCTTTAATATTTATAGTAATTTAAAACAATCAATAATGAAAAAAATAGTATGTTTATTAACACTTATCGCTTCATTCTTTTCTTGTGGCTCATCATCATCAAATGATGTTCGTGATTTTGATGCGCAAAACCAAGCTGATATTATTAAATATATTGCCGATAATAATTTAAAAGCAACAAAAACTGAGTCAGGTTTATACTATATTGTAAATAAGGAAGGCTCAGGAGCAAAACCTGTTAGCAACTCACAAGTAACCGTGGCATATAAAGGTTATTTTTTAAATGGTAACGTTTTCGATCAAAATAGCAATGGTATTTCATTTAACTTACAACAAGTTATTGCTGGTTGGACCGAAGGAATTACCTATTTTAAAGAAGGTGGCGAAGGAATGCTTTTAGTACCTTCTAAATTAGGGTATGGTAGTCAAAATAGGTCAAGAATTCCTGGTGGCTCTGTTTTAATTTTCGATATCAAACTTTTAAAAGTAAAATAATTTTAGCAAAAAGCATAACATCTACAAAAAAGACACTTTAAAACAATCGTTTTAAAGTGTCTTTTTATTTTAATTTAAGGTTTAAAAAATATTTCATCAAAAAAGTGCATCTTTTTAAGCTTTTTAAAGTCTATTATATGAACTTTAAAAACAAATTACCATGACCAACTATAAAAATCAATGTAACTGTAACTGTAATTGTGACGGATGTAAAACAGGAAACTGTGCTAATTGTACCTGTGAAAACTGTACCTGCAATAATTGTAATTGCTAAATAAACTAGGTATTAATTTTTGTCATTACAAAGTAGCAAGTAGTGTTGACTTTGTAATGACATTTTCGTAAATTTAGAAGATGACAACAAAGCAAGTTTGGGCTACATACGCAAGCGATGTAAAATATTTTATTTTAAGTAAGGTAAAAAATACTGCCGTTACCGATGATATTCTACAAGATACTTTTATTAAAATACACACAAAACTTCACAGCTTAAAAGATATTACCAAGTTAAAACCTTGGATTTTTACCATTGCTAGAAATACTATAATCGATTATTTTAAAAGCAATAATCAAACAGCTAAATTAGCCAATGAATTGGCTAATTTAAAAACAGAAACACTCCAAAAATCAGACACACATACCGAAAAAGATTGTTTACAAGGGATTTTAAAAAACTTACCTAAAAAATATAGAGATCCGTTGTTTTTATCCGATATTAAAGGACTCAAACAACAAGAAGTTGCCGATACCTTAAAACAAAGCTTACCCACCACAAAATCGCAAATTCAACGAGCTCGTAAACTCATAGCAAAAGGATTTATGGATTGTTGCGGATTTGTTTTAAATGAAAATGGTAAACTTGTTGGCGAAATACAAGACAAAGACGACTGCAAAGTTTGTGGGTAAAAATCAAAAAATAAGGCATAAAAAAACTTTCAGCTTTATAAAAGATGAAAGTTTTGTGGGGAGAGCAGGATTCGAACCTGCGAAGTCGTAAGACAACGGAGTTACAGTCCGTCCCAGTTGGCCGCTTTGGTATCTCCCCAAAGCTTTTGCATAAAAAATAATAAAGCTCCTCTTTTAACAAGAGAAGCTTTAGTGACCGGGCTGGGGCTCGAACCCAGGACCCTCTCCTTAAAAGGGAGATGCTCTACCAACTGAGCTACCAGGTCATTATATTGTTTTCTGCTTAGCGGTTGCAAATATACAAGCTTTTTAGAGTTCTACCAAACTTTTTAACAAAAAAAAATAAGTTTTTTTTAAGTTTTTTGATAGCTGTTTGTTTTTCAATTATTTATCTTTTAAATTATTTTTCTAATAAATAGGCTTCCCGTACTTTTTTAAACAAATTAGACGAATATACAAAGTTTACTACAGCCTCGTTATCTGTTCTAAAAATTTCTTTATGCGATCCTTCCCACTCTTTGAAGCCATTTTTCAAGAAAACAATCTTCTCCCCTATTTCCATCACCGAGTTCATATCGTGTGTATTGATAATGGTTGTTATTTGATATTCATCGGTAATTTCTTTAATTAAATTATCGATAACCGTTGCGGTTTGCGGGTCTAAACCTGAATTAGGCTCATCACAAAACAAATATTTAGGATTCATTACAATAGCTCTTGCAATTGCCACCCTTTTTTGCATTCCTCCTGATAATTCGGCAGGAAATTTTTTATTCGAATTTTCTAGGTTTACTCGTTTTAAAACAACATTTACCCTGTCTAACATTTCACTTTCTATCTGCTTGGTGAACATTTTTAAAGGAAACATTACATTTTCTTCTACGGTTTGTGAGTCAAACAAGGCACTTCCTTGAAAAACCATGCCTATTTCTTTACGAAAATTTCGTTTTTCAGCTGCTGTCATTCCTGTATTTACCAAACCATCATAAGTAACAGTTCCTGATTCGGGAATGTGTAATCCTATTAACGATTTTAAAAAAACTGTTTTTCCAGAGCCACTTGTTCCTATAATTAAGCTGGTTTCTCCTGGTAAAAAAGTGGTGCTTATTCCTTTTAAAATTTCAACACCATTAAATCCTTTATGTAAGTTTTTTACTTCTATCATTTACGTTAATAACATTTGTGTTAATAAATAATTGGCGATTACAATAAGTACGGTTGTCCAAACTACCGATTGCGTACTTGCCTTACCCACCTCTAACGAGCCTCCTTTTACATAGTATCCGTGGTATGCAGGCACAGTAGCTATTAAAAATGCAAAAATTAAGGTTTTTATCATCGCATAAGTTATTAAAAATGGGTCAAATTCCATTTGTAAGCCTATAATATAATCTACTCCTGAAAACAGCCCCGAAAGCATTCCGGTAAGCCATCCTCCAAAAATCCCTAAGAACATCGCTAATATTATCAGAAAAGGATAAAAACATACCGTGGCTATTATTTTAGGTAATACCAAGTAATTTAAAGAGTTAATTCCCATTACCTCTAAGGCATCAATTTGTTCGGTAACACGCATAGATCCGATACTTGATGTAATATATGACCCTACTTTTCCTGCTAAAATAATAGAACAAAATGTGGGTGCAAATTCTAAAATCATCGAGCGTTTTGCGGCAAATCCGATTAATGAATCAGGTATAAAAGGGCTGTCTAAACTCAGGGCGGTTTGCAAGGCAATTACACCACCTATAAAAAAGGAAATAAAGGAAATAATTCCTAATGATTTAAGCCCCAATTCATCAACTTCTCTAAACAATGCTTCTTTAAAAACACGTGCACGCTGTGGCTTTGTAAAAACTTGCTTTAGCATTAAAATATACGTACCTATATGCTCAATGTAGTTCTTCATTTAAACGAATCTATTTTTTCTTTTGGCTAAAGTATTAAAAAACCATTAACTCTTGGCTTTATTATTAGTTTTAGTGTGCATTTACCTACCTTTGATTTTATAACTTTTTAAATTTTATAATGAAAAAATTCATACCCTTAGCTACTTTGGCTATCGTTTGCTTATGTAGTTTTACTTCTCCTAAAAAAAAGACTCCTAAAAAACCAAAATTAGTCGTAGGCGTTGTTATCGACCAAATGCGTTACGATTATCTTACCCGTTTTGCTAGTAAATATGGTACTGATGGTTTTAATCGCTTATTAAATGAAGGATTTTCGCTTGAAAACGCTCATTACAACTACATTCCTACTTATACCGCTGTTGGACATACCTCTATTTACACAGGAACAACACCTATAAATCATGCTATTATCAGTAATAATTGGTATGATAAATACTTAAAAAAATCGGTGTATTGTGTTGACGATAGCACTTATAAAACTGTTGGAAACAATGGCGATGGCGGAAAAAAATCGCCTAAAAGAATGCTAACAACCACCATTACCGACCAATTACGATTGGCACAAAATATGAACGGAAAAACCATCGGTATTGCTATTAAAGACCGTTCGGCAATTTTACCTGCGGGGCATACTGCAAACGGTGCATATTGGTTTGATGGCGGTAGTAAAGGTGATTGGATTACCTCGTCATATTATATGGATAAATTGCCAAAATGGGTACAGAAATTTAATAAGGCGAAAATTGCAGATACTTATTTAAGCCAGCCATGGGAAACCTTATACAACATAAATACCTACACCGAAAGTATTGCTGATGACAACAATTTTGAACAAGCTTTTAAGGGTGAAAAAAAACCTGTATTTCCGCATAATATTCCTAAATTAAGAGCTAAAAACAATAATTACAGTATTATAAAAGGGCTTCCTGCAGGAAATTCTTTAACTACCGATTTTGCAAAAGCAGCCATTATTGGCGAAAACTTAGGGCAATCTGATTATACCGATTTTTTAACTGTTAGTTATTCATCTACCGATTATGTTGGGCATCAATTTGGTGTTGCATCTAAAGAAATTGAAGATACTTATTTACGCTTAGACAAAGATTTAGCCTCTTTATTTCAATTTTTAGATGCTAAAGTTGGTAAAGGAAATTACACCTTATTTTTAACAGCCGACCACGCAGCAGTTCAAGTGCCTGCTTATTTGCAGTCGGTTAAAATTCCTGCCAATTATTTTAGCTATAAAAAATTTACTGCTTTTGTAAATAATATCACCAAAAAATATTTTAATTCAGATGCCTTGGTTGAAAATATTTCAAACTTTCAGATTTTTTTAGATAAAAATAAAATTGAAGCTTTAAAATTAAATAAAAATGAAGTAGCTCAAAAAATAGCCGATGAAGTAATTAATTACAAAGGAATTTACAAAACTGCAACCGCTAGAACTTTACAAACAACCTCGTTTACTACGGGTATTTTAAACTCGTTACAAAACGGATATAATCAAAAATTTTCAGGTGATGTAATGCTTGTTCCTACCCCATCAACGGTTAGTTACCCTAAAAAAGGAACTACCCACGGCTCAGGATATTCATATGACACACATATTCCTGTAATTTTTTACGGAAACGGTATTAAAAAAGGGGCATCAAAAAAGAAATATGAAATTGTTGATATTGCTCCTACACTTTCTAATTTACTTCAAATTGAGTTTCCTAATGGTAGCACAGGAAAAGTTATAGAAGAAGTTTTAAACTAAAAAAATAAGAGGCGCTCAATGAGCGCCTCAAAAAAAACTACAATATAAGAGGGGGCATAATTATTTTTTTAATGTTTTGTTTACGCAATAACTCTCGCTAAGCATCTTTCTAAATTATTAGACACCTTTTTTACAAAAAGTCACATTTTATACTTATTTAAAAGGATTCGCTCAATATATTATTTGTTGTAAGCCTTACCTTTAAAAACTTAAAAAGCTCCCATTAGGAGCTTTTTAAGTTTTATTGTTTAATGAAAATATCTAACTATTTTCTACAATCGCAATTTCAGCATCGGTTAAATTGTATAATTTATAAACCATTGCATCAATTTCTTTATCGGTTTGATTTATTTGAGTTTGTAAGGCTTGAGCTTCGGATTTTTTAACCGTAAAAACATCCATCCAATCCATTTCATCTAGTTTTGTAAGTACGGGAATTATTGGCAGTTCGTTTTTTACAAGTTCTTTATTATTGCTTTTTATCGCCTTGTTGAGTTCTTTTATAAAATCGCCAAATTCTAAATCGTGCCAGTTTTGAAGCTTTTTTGATAACTTTTCTAATTGAAATTTTTGCTTTACATACTTTTGGAATTTGTTATTTACTTTTTCAAAAAATTCATAATCAATTAAAATTCTACTTACATTTTGAGAAATATTATTGTTGCTACTTTTAACAATTGGAATCTTATTCAAATTTACTTTTTTTACTTCAGCAAATAATCTTCCTTTCTCTTGAGAAATATTTTGGTAAATAACTTTAATTAATTTACTGTTTAAAATTCCTAAAAGATGTTTTATGTCAATATTTTCTGGAGCTTTAATATTATAAACATTATTAAGATTTATTCTCTTTTTATTATCTATTGTAGCAATAATTCTATCAGAAGTTTGTCTTATAATTATTTTATTATCATCAAAAAAAGGAGCAATATTTCTTGGTTCTGCTAACCAAACTCCATAACTCAAATACATTTCTGGTTTTTGTACAAACCTATATTTATGAAAATCTTTTCCAATAACACAGTTTATATATGTTTCGTCAATTTTACTTGTAGAAGTGAACTTTTTCTCTTTTACATCTTCCTTAGTTTGTTTAGGCTTACCTTTATTAGTCTGATAAGGTTTAATACCTACTATTATTTGAGTTAACTCTCCTAATTTATTTCCTTTTTTTAAAATTTTTTGAATATTTAAATCTGAATCATTTAAATTATATGTCTCATCAGAATTAACTACATTTTCATATTTAAAAATCTTAGAGTTTAATGTTTCTGCTTCTAACTTGTTTTTACATTTTAAAACTGAAATATCACTTTTAATGTTTTTTTCTTTCGAAATAATTAATGTTATTCCATCTCCTATATCTGCATCATCAAAAACTTCATAATAATATTTCACAAAATTTATTATAGAGTATTTATTAAAAATAGAACGAATTTTTTTAAAATAATGTTGATAAGTAAATGTTGCAGGAGTAATAAATCCTAAAATACCTAAATCTTTTAATAAATCTATTCCTTTTTCATAAAAAACTACATATGTGTTAACTTGATATTCAAATGATTTAAAATTTTTCTCTATAAAATATGAAGATTTAATATCCAATTCTGCACCATACGGCGGATTTCCAATAATGACATCAAAACCGCCATTTTCAAATATTTGAGGAAACTCATTTTCCCAATTAAAGGCTTTATCACCTGCAACGGTTTTACTATCAATTAAAGAATTTCCACATTTAATATTGCTGTTTAAGTTGTTTAATTTACGTCTAGGTTGTGCGGTTCTTAGCCACAGCGAAAGTTTGGCAATTTCTACGGATTCTTCGTTTAAATCGACTCCAAAAATATTATTTTCAAGGATTTTATTTTCAATATCAGGAAAAACAAGAAAACCTCCTAAAAGCTTGGTTTTTAGCTCATCAATATAGGTATGTTCTTTAATTAGAAAATCTAACGCTTGGTTTAAAAATGCTCCCGAACCACAAGCGGGGTCGCAAATAGTCAGTTTTAACAGCCATTCTCTATAAACATCTAAGAACGAAACTAATTTAATAATCGTTGTTTTTGGTCTGTTTTTTCGTCCTTTAAAATAGTCATCTTCTTTGATACCGAGTTCTGTTTTCTTTTCGGTACAAAGTTTACCAACGGTATTATCTACAATATATTTTGTGATGTATTTTGGCGTATAAAAAACACCATCTTTTTTACGTTTACTTGTTTGTTTATCAAAATTTGAACCTTGAATTTCGGCATTTACGCTTTCAATTTCATTTAACGAATTTTCAAAAATATGTCCTAAAATATTTACATCAACTTGGCTATCAAAATCATATTCCGATAATTTTTTAGTATGTTTATATAGTAATTTATCATCTAAAATAAGCGAATTTAAAACGGCATCAGGTTTAAAAAGTCCGCCATTATAAGCGAAAATTTCGGCTTTTTTATCTATTTTTTCTCTACCAGTGTCTAAATATTTAAAATACCGTTTAAAGCGATTATATAACGGAACTTCAATATCTAAATCTTTTAATTTATCCCAATCTTTAAGAATTTCAAGTGTTGAATTTGGTGATAATAAACCTCTATCTTCGGCAAAGAAAATAAACAGAAACCTATCAATTAATTTTTGCGATTTTTTAAACAGACTTAATTTGATATTTTTATTAATACTATCAATATTTTCTTTTTCCTGTTCGGTTCTAAAAATAGGATTCTTTAAATTCTGTTTTACTAAATCTCGATATAATTCTCTTTTAAAAAGCGAATAATCGTTATAAAAATCTTTTGTAATTTGTTCTTCTTTAACTACGGATGCTTCTTTAATTTTTAAAGGAATATTATTTAAAATATTATCTTTTTGTAAACACAAATACAAGAATTGAAACTGTTCTTTAGTAAGTTCAAATAAATTAAACTCTTCAAATTCGGTGGCATCGTTTATATAGAATCGTAATTTTTCGAAATTTGAAGTAATCACATAAACACAGCCTTTTTGATTTGCTTTATAATCAAAAGCTTGTTTTCTGATGCTTTCTAAATCCTTAGTTTTTGTACCTTTTAATTCGATAACTGCAATAGCAATGTTATCGTTTAAAATAGCACCATCGGCTTTTCGTGCGTTGGTTTGATTTTTATATTCGGCAACTAAGTTAAAATCGGCATTTGGTTTTAGGGTATAATTTAAAATATTAACAAATAATTCCGTTAAAAAAATACCTTGATACTCTTCTTCTTTTGAGCTTCTGATATTTTCTTGTATCGTAGGATTTAGAAAATATTTTGTATATTTTTTATAGGCTTTTTCTAGTACTTCTTTTTGCTGAAGTTTAAGATGTTTTTTTAATACGGATACTTGAAATAATGACATTTATAGCTTTTTTTTTATCAACTATAAAATTACTTTAAAAAAAATGATGTGCAATTATTATTTGTAATAAGTTATTCAGATAGTTTTAAAAAAAAGCACTAATAAAACACTAACAATCTTTAAAAATGCTTAGAAAATTTTTAAATTTCATCTAAAAAAAGTTTTATAACAGAAAAATAACAAATCGAATCTGTTAAAGGGATTTTATTTCAGGTTTGCATGCTGATTTACCGTATTTATTCCATTTTTTCTTGATGATTCTTGTCAATTCGAGTAATTTTAATGATTAAAAGTAATTAAAACTGTATCGATACAATTTTTTGAAAGAAAAAATCACTCGAACTTCCTCGGTAGAGTTTGGTATAATTATAGTTTATTTATGGATTTATCAAAATTAGCACAAATGCCTAGCCCCGATTGAAGCTTTGTTTGAGCTCTTTTTTTGATTTTTCTTCAAAAAAAAGCGAGTGCGTAAAGCGGGAAATTGCTTCAAAAAAAATACAGATACAGAAACTAATAAACAACAAAAAACCTTACTATTTCTAGTAAGGTTTAAGTGAGCCCTGGAGGATGCAATACAAATATAACTAAACATAACTAAACCCTTTTAAACACAAGCCTAAACACCTATTAAACCTACAAATAAAACACACTACAATACAGGTAGAATAAGATAAATGTATAAATTGCTGACACATTTGCTGACACATTTAATAAAATAATGTACCTTTATATTATCAAAAAAAAGAGAATGACTAAGATTAGTTTTTACATAAGAAATACTGATACAAAAAAAGAAACTCCTATTAATTTTCGTATCAATTTATCAAGAGATGAAAAATTAAGAGGAACTACAAAAATTAAAATAGCTCCCCTATTTTGGGATAAAGAAAAACAAAGAGTTAGAAACCGAGTTGAAGTTTCAAATATCAAAGATGTAATAAATAATAGATTAAGAGAATTTGAAAATTTTATTTTAAATAAAGTACTCTTATCTGATACTGAAAACCCTATTGAAATTAAACAAAATCTAAAAAATGATATTAAAGATTTTTTTGGAAGAAAAGAGGAGAAAATAGTTCCTACACTTTACTCTCAAGCTGAACAATTTATTGAAGACTCTCAAAGAAGAACAATAAATGATAAACCAATATCTAAAACAACTATTTTAGCTTACAAAAGAACTATTAAAGTATTAAAAGAGTTTGAAGAATGTAATAAATACCCTATTTCTTTTGAATCAATAACAATGGATTTTTATTATGATTTTATAACTTTTTTAAAGGAAAAAAATTTTACACCTAATACAATAGGAAATTATATTAAAACACTTAAAGTATTTTTAAGTGATGCCACTGAAAAAGGTATAAATACAAATTTAACGTACAAAAACAAAAATTTTATAAAACCTACTGGAGAATCATTTCAAATATATCTGAATGAAGAAGAACTTAGTAGTATGATAAACTTAGATTTATCAAATGATAAAAAACTAGATAACGCAAGAGATTTATTTATTATTGGTGCATATACAGGATTAAGAGTTTCAGATTTTAATAATTTATCTAAAGATAATATCGAAGTTCAAAATGGCTATCAATTATTAAACCTTATTGTTACTAAAACGAATAGACCTATTTCGATTCCTATTCATCCAAAAGTGGCAGATATTATAACTAAAAATAGCGGAAACTTTCCAAAAAAAATGTCTGACCAACATATTAACAAATCATTAAAAGAAATAGGTAAATTAGCCAATATTAATACTAAAATAAGCTATAACACAAATAAAGGAGGTAATATTATTAAAGAAACAAAATATAAATATGAAATGATTACAAATCATACAGGAAGACGCTCTTTTTGTACTAATGCCTATATTAATAATATGCCAACACTTGATATAATGGCAATTAGCGGGCATACTACAGAAAAAGTATTTCTAACCTATATTAAAATTGGAGCAAAAGAAAGAGCTTTGAAAATTGCAGATAATAATTTTTTTAAGAAATAAATATAATGGGAAAATATAAAGGTTTTTTTATAGGGAAAGAGAAATATTTTAAAACTGAAAAGATTCACGAATTATTTATTGAGATGGATGTACTCGATAATAATGTTAAAATGGATTTAGATAGTAATCAAACTCGTTTTCAGCCAGAAGTTTTCAAAAAAGAATTTAGAGAGGAAGTTTTTAATGAAATAATAGAAGTATGTAAAAATATTGATGTCGAAAGAGAATGTTTCAATATAAAAGTTCAATTTGAAAATTGCATTGATTCTGAAACACAAAAAATATTTTTATCAAAAAAAATGAGTGAATATTCTAAAGAACTTAGTGATTCAATAGCTTATTTTTATTACAAAAAATCAGAAAAAGAG
This sequence comes from Tenacibaculum dicentrarchi, assembly GCF_900239345.1. Classification (GTDB taxonomy): domain Bacteria; phylum Bacteroidota; class Bacteroidia; order Flavobacteriales; family Flavobacteriaceae; genus Polaribacter; species Polaribacter dicentrarchi. Next base: position 61,291 of record NZ_OESZ01000023.1, read on the forward strand.
TTCCGTTCTTATGCTATCAAAAATATCGGTATTGATGAAATATATCAGTACGTTCACGATAAGTTGAAAGATAATAGAAGAGGATATTTTTATATATCTTACTATCGTTTTTTGAGTAATACTTTAATTTTAGAGTATTTAAGAAACAGAGATGAATTGAATTATATTAATAATGAAAATTTAAACAGTAAAAATAAAAGTGATTTAACAACAAGTCCTCAAATTAAATTAGAAGATAATCTTTCTAAAAAAGCATCTAAATATCCTTTAGTTTTTAAAAATTTAGAAACAGAAAAATTATTTGCCAATTTTTTAAAAGAACACTCAGCAGTAAATGAAAATAATGAACCTATTGATAGGAAGTTTAAACCTATTTGTCATGCTTTTTATACGGTATTAGCAGAAGAATACAAACCTAAATCACCTACAAAAAAGTACCCTATATTTATTGTTAGAGTTAATCTAAAAGATTTTATAGATATGTTAGTTAAAGAATATAAAATTAAACCTATAACAAAATTATCTAACGGAAATTCTTATTCAAGTATAGCTGATGATTTTTATAAAAAGATAGAAATGAAGTGTTTAAGCATTAAGTAGAATTTTGAGAGAATAAATTAGAATTTTAAGAGAACAGATTAGAATTTTGAGAGAACAAAGTAGAATTTTGAGAGAATAAATTAGAGTTTTGAGAGAATAACATTGCTTTTATTTTTTTTGAACTTTGCATCATAATTAAAACCATAAAATTATGATACAACAAAAAGCAACGCTAGTTTTACAGACAACAACACAAGATTTAACGCAATCAATTTTACAAGGTGTTGAAGAAAAATTAAATAATTTTAAAATACACTTTCAACCTAAAGAACCTACTATTTGGATTTCAAGGCAAGATGTAGCTGAAATTTTATCTATTTCTATTGTTACTGTTGATGACTGGACAAAAAAAGGAATTTTATCAGCCTACCGAATAGGAAATAAAAAAAGATTTAAACGCAATGAAGTAGAAAATTCTTTAACTAAAATCAGCAAGTAAAATGGAAAATCAAAATATAACAAATACCCTATCCATTCTTGTTGATAAATTTGACGAAAACTTATACCGAAGATATAATTCTTTAACAGATTATTTTTTAATAAGAGAAAACGAAGCTCTTATTAATCAATTTTCAAATATCAAAAGATTTTTAAATAAAGACCCTCGATTTCCTTGGCAAATAATTCAAAATAATATTGATGAATTATACAAAAGAGACAATAGTCTTTTAGGAGTAAGAATAGAAATTCTTTTTGAAGATTTAAAAACTGATAAAAATCAATTTAATCCGAAAATGTATGGAATACCAAGAAATTAGCGATTTTCCGTATGATATTTTTCCTGATAGAATTGTTAAATTAATTCAAGAAGCAAATGAACATCTTAATTATCCTGTTGAATATTTTGCAAGCGCAATTTTATGCGCAATATCAAACGCAATAGGAAATTCCCATATATTAAAGTTTAAAGAGGGATTTAATGTAAAATGTAATCTATTTTTTGCGTTAGTTGGAAACGCAGGAGATGTAAAAACGCATCCTTTAAATTTAGCTTTTAAACCAATTTCAGAAAAAGAAGAACGAACATATAAAGAATATATATCTTTATTAAAAGAATACAATTCATTCGATTTAGACGAAAAAAAAACCAAAGAAAAACCGTTATATGTAAAATCATTATTAAATGATTTTACACCTGAATCACTTATCAAAATTCATGCAACAAATGGAAAAGGTGTTACCATTGTTGCTGATGAATTATTCGGGTGGATTAATAGTTTCGGACGCTACAGTAAAAGCTCTGGAGAACAAGAAACTTATTTAAGTCTTTGGAGTGGTAATGCTATTTCAGTAGATAGAAAAGGGGATGAACCTGTTAGATTAGATAATTCTTTTGTAAATATTATTGGAGGTGTTCAAAAAAAGTTATTACCCGATTTAGCAAAAGATAATAGAAGTAATAACGGTTTTATAGAACGAATGTTATTTGCCATAAATAAAAAACCAAAACCTATTATTTGGAGCGATAAAGATATTGATAAATCATTGATGGACGATTATACACATCTACTTAATAAATTAATGGATTTTTCGTGTATAAATGACCAACCCGAAGAAATGGTTTTAACATCAAAAGCAAAAGAATACTTAATTAAATGGCAAAATACAAAGAGAGTTGAGTATTTTGATTCAGAAGTTAAAACATCAATTCAAGCTAAATATGAAGTTTATGCTTTAAGATTTGCAATAATACTTCAATTAATATACTGGGGTAGTTTTGGAAGAATTAAAAATGAAATAGATTTCTTTATTATTCAATGTTCCATCAGATTAACAGAATATTATTTTGATAACGCAATAAAAGTAAATTCTTTAATGAATAAAAAAGACCCTTTAACAAAATTAAACGAACAACAACAAAGAATTTATAAAGGTTTAAACACTAAATTTAGAACAGATGAAATTGTTGCATTAGCAAAATTAGAAGGTATTCCTGAAAGAACTATAAAAGATTTTTTAAGTAAAAATATTAATACTATTTTTAGTAAAATAGAAAGAGGTTTATATCGAAAAATCTATTAATTACCGTTGCATTACTTGCATTATCTGCACAACCTAAATTTGAAGTGCAACTAATGCAAGTAATGCAATAGGTAAAATTAAGATAAAAGCTTCTCTAATTTTTCTTTTGATTTTTTCCAATTAGGTAATTTCTCACCTAATAATTCATAAAAAAATGTACTATGATTATGATATTTAAGATGACAAATTTCATGTATCAAGACGTAATCAATACATTCTTTAGGTGCTTTTATAAGTTCTATATTAAGATAAATAGTTCCATCACTAAAACAACTTCCCCATCTATTATTAAACCATTTGTATTTAAGTGAGGTTTCTTTTTCTGATAATTCTTTAATCAATCCTAATCGACTATTATAAATAGTATTAAAATGAAGAATAGCTTTTGATTTATACCATTCGTTAAGCTGTTCTTTTATTTTATTTGTTTGGGTTTTATCCTTAGTTTCAATACAGATATAGCCTCTTTTTAATTTTATAGATTTATTATTTGACTCCGTTACTTTTAATCGATACATTTTCCCTAAATAAAGATGTCCTTCTCCACTCTGATATGTTTTTTCTGATGTTCGTGGCTGATAATTCAAAAAGAACCTTTTTTGCATAAAAATCCATTGTGCTTTCTTCTTTACTTTTTCTATTATCTTTTCTAAAGTAGCATCTAACGGAGCAGAAACAATTACCTCTCCATCAGGATGTACTTTTATTCCAAGTGTTTTTCGATTCCTATAAATTAATTGAAAATCAATTGTAGAATTACCATATATAATGCGATTAAACTCCAAAGTTTTATTTATATTTAAAAATTGCTACTTTCAAACATTCTTCTATTAAATTATCTATTTTATCCCAATCGGCATCTATATCAAATTTCTGATGTAAATCATAAATTACATCACCAAGCTTTATGTTAATTTTACCTGTTATATCCTCATTTTTATGCCAATCTATTATTTTTTTCTGATTCAAGTAAATGTATTGTTTTACTGTTTTATCAATAGTTAAACTTACTTCGATATGAAATGGTGTTTTTAACAATGCTATATCATCAAAAATACTTGTACTAAAGTTATAAAATGCTATAGCTACTGTGTTGTTTACTAATTCATCTGGTACATTTTTTGAATGTCCATTAAAAACTTCGTACTCTTGCTCTTTAGCTCTTTTTAAATATTCTGCTTCGTCTATTCTCTTTTGATGATATGCGGCAATAGTTTCTTTAATTAGGTCTGCAAGTTTTCTATAATAAATAGGGTCTTCTTGCATTTTAATATTAATAGCTTTTACAGTTCTACTAGCAATATGGTCTGCCTGAGCAGCTTTCCCTTTTATTTTTTCAACCTCAGCATCTCTATCTTCTTTATTAAAAATATCAACAAGCTCCGTAATTTTCATTACTTCACCATCTGTAGTAATGTGTTTATTTATAAGTTTCTGAATCTGTGGTTCAAATTCTTTATAAGCTATATCATCATTATAACGCCTAGTTACATCAACACGTAATTTTAAAAAGAATTTAGCATCGTGCTTATACATATCAATTTTATTACTGGCTGTTTTTGTAACAAAATCAACAGAAGATAACCCTAATTTTAATAATCTTGCAAACTGTGAAACCTTTGTATAAAATGTATTTCTTACATCTTCTGGCGATAAATGTTCTTCGTATGCTGTAGGTTCTAAATTTTTACCTTTTAGCGTTTTAAAAATATCCCATAACTCCGAATGTGCTTGTGGTAATTTATCTATTTCATCTTTTATATTCGTTATTGCACCATCTAAATCTTCTTCTTCAAAATTATTAAGGTTAGAATATGTGCTTAAAGCTGTATCAAGGTTTTCTAAATTACCATAATAATCAACAACATAACCATATTCTTTTCCTGGATATACTCTATTTACACGTGCAATTGCTTGTAGTAATGTGTGCTCTTTAAGTGAACGACATAAATATAAAACAGTATTATTTGGTGCATCAAACCCTGTTAAAAGTTTTGCTACTACAATTAATATTTCTGGTATATCACGGCTTTTAAAATCATTTATAATATTTTTTTCATAGGTTTTTAAATCACCATGTTTATCAATCATTGCGTTTAAATACTTATCTTCTCTACGCTTATCTTCATTTTCATTAAAATAACCATCTTCTGTTCCCTCTCGCTGGTCAGATTGTGTTACCACAACTGCTGAATTTACCATTCCTATATCATCAAGATACTCTTTATATAATAAAGCTGTTTTAATGGTGGGTGCTACTAATTGTGCTTTTGGTTTATAATTGTCGTTATGTGTTTGAAAAAAAGTAGTGTAATGTTCGCTAATATCTAAGGCTCTGGCATAAATTACTTGGTCTGTTTTATTTAACTCATTTACTGTGTTAAATTTTTGTTTCAGTTTTGCTCGTCCTCTTTTTGTAAGATTATTGCGTTCTGCTAATTTTTCAAAATAAATATTTAAAGGCGCTTCATTTAGCATAATTTGAGTGTGTCTTCCTTCATATAATAAAGGAACTACAGCACCATCTTCAACAGCATCTTTTACCGTATATGGTTTACCAATATAGCCGCCAAATTTAGTAGCAGTACTTTTTTCTTTTTTCATTAAAGGCGTACCTGTAAATGCTAAAAAACAAGCATTCGGAAATACACGTTGCATACTTACATTAAACGTACCGTATTGCGTTCTATGACCTTCATCAATTAACACAAAAATATCAGCAGATGTAAATGGCTTTTTGTTATTCTTTACAGTAGCTTCAAATTTATTTATAATAGTAGTTATAATAGCATCATCACTATCTTCTAAAAGTTCTGCAAGATGCTTTCCTGTTTTAGCCTGACGAACTTCCTTTTTACACTTTTTAAACGTATCTGATATTTGGTCATCAAGGTCAATACGGTCTGTAACTAAAATAATTTTCGGATTTAAAATAGTAGCATTTGAAGCCAACATTTGAGCAAGCATCACCATAGTAAGCGACTTACCGCTTCCTTGTGTATGCCATATAACACCTCCTTTGCGTTTTCCTGTAGTATCTAATTTTGTAACACGATTTATCGTATTATTAACACCAAAATACTGCTGATACCTTGCTACTTTTTTTGTACCGTTATCATACAAGGTAAAATTTAGTATCAAATCTAGCAATCGTGCTGGACGACATAAATTATAAATTAACTTGTCTTGTTCGGTTAGCAAGCGTTCTTCTGTATCAATAGCATCAAAACTTTTGCGTACATACTCCGTTCGTTCTTCAAAAAGCAGGTTTTTTTGAGCTTCTTCCAACGATTTATTTTTAAGCGCTTTAAGTTTTAACCAATAGGCTTTTTCTGTTTCGCTTGATGTAAATTGCTCTTTCCATTTTGCCCAAAATTCTTTACTTGTACCTGTTGTAGCATAACTACCATCATTAGTAGCAATACTCATTAAAATACTTGAATATACATATAAAGACCTTATTCCATCTTTGGTGAAATTTCTTATATGTTGTTCTATTCCTAATGATACGGGAGCTTTTACACCTGATAACGAAGGGCTTTTACATTCAATTATTACCGTAGGAATACCATTAATAAACAACACTAAATCGGGTCTATAAGTATCTGTTCTTCCTGTTCTTAATACTGAAAATTCTTCTGTAACATGAAAAATATTATTTGCAGGATTTACCCAATCTATAAAATTTATGGTATGACTTTTTTTATCGCCATCAATACTTTGTTCAAAGGCTCTACCTAAGGTAATTAGGTTATAAAAGGCTTTATTTGCATTGATAAAACCATCTTGAATAGGCAAATCTTTTACCGCTAATACTGCTGAATTAATATTCGCATCTGAAAAAGCATATTCTTTACCTTTACGATTGATAACATTAATTTTTTTTAACTGCTTACGCAATATCTCAGTAAACAATACTTTCGATTTTCCGCCACGCCATTGATCTGCTTGTTTTGGGCTTACATATTGGTAACCCATATTTATAAGCAACTGTAATGCGGGTATTTGCGATACATTATCTTCTATATACGATGGTGTACTCATAAATTTCGTGTCGTTTTATTTTTTTTCTTTTTCATAGCTTTTGGTAATATTTTTTTGCTTTTTAGGCATTTATATCGTTTTCCCGACATCGGCAAAATGATTTCATAACTACCATTTTCCCGACAGCGGGAAAATGGTAGCTATTATAATTTTAAAGTTTTACACGTTTTTTTCCTGTTAATAATTGTTGCATTAAGCCTTTTTTCTGATTTTTCAATTGTAATAAATAGGCTTTCTTTTCTGATATTTCAATATCTGATAAATCTATTATTTTTGATATTGCTTTTTGTTCGGATAATGATGACGGAGCATTAAATTTTATAATTTTTAAATCTTTAAATTTACACATCCAAGTATCACTAACCATTCCTTGTGAATTTCGATAAAATTTATGAATCATATCATCTAATTTAAATAGATGACTAAAAAAAACTGAATCACAATTTTCTTTAGGATTTAATATCGTATAAGCAGGACTTACAATACCTTCAAGATTTGATAAAGCACTTCTACCTTGCCACATTCGCATTGTATTGTAACCAATATCACCCTTACAAATTCTTTTATATTTTGATTTATTAGAATTTGAAGTATCTTTTTTATTAGAATTATCTTGAGGATAAACACCTTCTTTACCTACTGATAATAATTCTAAATCTTCTAAACCTGTTTCTTTTCGTTCTGTAAAATAATCTCCTAAATTATTTTCCTCCCATTCTTCACTAAACCCTGCCAATCGTTTTTTACCCGATAACAATTCTTGCATAAGCCCTTTTTTACGAAATTGTAATTTTTCTATAAGACTTTGCGTGGTTTCGATAGCTTCATCCCATGTCGATAATATTTTAGCTATTTCTTGTTGCTCTTTTAATGGGGGGAGAGGGGAAAATATTTTTTTAAGGTCATTGATTCCCACATTAGATTGATTTCCTGTACCTCCTTTTCCCGATAAATAAAAATTAAAAAGAAAATTTTCGGATTTTAAAAGGTAATACAGAAATAAATTCTCTATTCCAATTTCAGGCTTTACTTTACAGAGTCTTTGATTTAGTAAAAGTTGTTGAGTTCCTTTAATCAATGTCGCATAGCCATAATCCCTTTTACCTATAGTTCCTGTTAGTGTTAAGACAATATCATTTTCTTGTAATAGGTATTCTAATTCTTTAGGTGTAATATCAGATATATATGAAGGACTTCTATGTAGAGATAAATTTCCTTTATAAACATTACTCATTTTTAGAATTTGAAAATTACTTTTTTCAGAACTCATTAATTTACTCTTAAATGCGTATCCTCCTATTATATGTGCAACATCCCCTAGTCTAACAACCTCCCAATCAACAGGAATTAATCCAAGTTTAGAATTTTTATAATTTTCTTTAACACTCATCTTAATATCCCATTTCATTAAGATAAACCTCCATTTGAGATTCTACTTGGTTTAATTTTTCTTTTAATGCAACTATTTCTTTTTGGGTTTCTGCAATATTTACAGGTTCTTCTTCTACAAAAGTATCAACGTATCTTGGTATGTTTAAGTTGTAATCGTTTTCTTTTATTTCTTCTAAGCTTGCAATATAGCTGTATTTGTCAACGGTTTTCCATTCAGCAAAAGTGTTGTAAATTTTGTTTACATCTTCTTCTCTAAGTTTATTTTGGTTTTTTCCGTTTTCAAAATTGTTACTCGCATCAATAAATAAGATGTCTGTATTAGTTCCTTTATTTTTATCAAAAATTAAAATAGATGCAGGAATCCCCGTACCAAAAAATAAGTTTGCTGGTAAACCTATAACGGCTTTTAAAAGATTTTCGTCAATCAGTTGTTTTCTTATTTTTCCTTCACTACTTCCACGGAATAACACACCGTGAGGCAATATAACTCCCGCTTTTCCATGCTCGTTTAGGGTTTCTATCATGTGTGTAATAAAGGCGTAATCTCCTTTACTTTTTGGCGGTACACCTCTATGAAAACGCCCATACCTATCTGATGAAGCGTCTTCTGCTCCCCATTTATCTAAAGAAAATGGCGGATTTGCTACAACGACATCAAATTTCATTAAGGTATCATTTTCCACTAATTTAGGCGAATTAATCGTGTCACCCCATTGAATATTTGCATTATCCATTTCATGCAAAAACATATTCATACGAGCCAGCGCATAAGTAGAACCGTTTACTTCTTGTCCGTTTAAAGATACATTTGTATTTCCAACTTCCTTGGCAACTTTAAGCAATAATGAACCAGAACCACAAGTTGGGTCAGCAATACGGTCTCCCGCCTTTGGTTCTACTAATTTTGCTAATAATACTGATACTTCTGATGCTGTATAAAATTCTCCTGCTTTTTTCCCCGCACCAGCGGCAAAGTTTGAAATTAAATATTCGTAAGCATCACCAATAACATCATTTCCTTCAAGGTTTGAAGGTCTTAAATCTAGGTCTTGAAAATCTTTTAAAAGATGCTGTAAACGTCTATTTCTGTCTGTTACTTGCCCTAAATTAGCTTCACTATTATAATCAATATTACGGAATACCTTTTCTAGTTTGGTTCTATTTGCTTCCTCTAAAGCTTCTAAACCTATATTTATAATATCTCCAAGCTTATTTTGATTACGTTGGGCATACAAATAGTCAAAAGATGCTATTTCTGGCAATGCAAAACGTTCATGTTTAAGAGCTCTATCAATTCTATCCTGATTTCCTTTATATTTAATTTCGTAGGCTTCTTTTTTCTCTTTATTTACATCTGAAATGTATTTAATAAAAAGCATTGTAAGTATGTAGTCTTTGTATTGCCCTGCATCTATTGTTCCTCTAAAGGTGTCGCAGGCTTTCCAAACTTTGTTATTTATATCTTGTTTTGTTAATTTACCTTTACTTATGTGTGACTCTATTTTACTCATTTTGTTTTGTTTTGTTTTTTTAAAGAATGATATAAATTAATAGCACTCTTTATTTGATGTATTAAATATTTAAAAATACACGCTATATTTTCGGAATAGCCTGTGTAAGTCCGAGTCTAAATATCCTTATTTTGATATGTGATAAGATTGGTATATTTTTGTTTTTCCACAAACATTGTTTTTATCAGTTCGGTGACAAGCCACTGAGTGTAAACAATACCAACTTAAAGTCTTTAATTCGACCAGTTTTAAAGACTTTTTTTTATGTCTTTTATCTTTTTGATTTATTCGTTAATAACTGATTTAAAATTCCTTTTTTAAGTGCTCTTTTTTTTTCAAGTATCTGGTTTACGATACTTATTTCCTTATCTAATAATTTTTCAATATTTACAATTTTATTTTGTGCTTCTAATGTTGGCAATGGTATTTCTAAATCTAGCAACTCTTTTTTTGTTATAGATATTATTGATGAACCAGAACCCAGTAAAGTTAATTCGTATTGTTTTTGACTAGAATTAAGTATAGAAGCCAAATAATGACCATTTACTTTAGTTGCATCTGTTCTTATAATATAAAATAATGATGATGGCATTACCGCTCCAAAACTTTCTTCATATGCCCAAGCAAATATTCGTTGCCCTTTACCTGCTAATATAACATCGTTCGGTTTCAATAAAAATTTACTATCTTTATCTTTAAACTCAACAAAACTATTTTTAAACAAAGTTGGATTAAGATACTTATCAAAATGGCTAGAAGTCAAGTACTTTACATCGCCTTTCATTTCTTTCTTTTGATAAAGACCAAATTGCACCTCTGTAATATCACCAAGTTTTGTTGTTAAAATATCTTTATACATCGTTTCTAATTTAAAGCAAATGTAAAAATATTTTTCAGAAAACCAACTTAAAATTTGATTTTATTTCATTGTAGGTGTTTTCAAATTTAAAAACATCTTGATTTTATTCAGTTATACTTGGAGTATTTACAGGATAAATATTTTCAAATTATATACTCTTAAAATAATCTATATTGAATTATAGCTTTTAAGTCCTATTGTTTTAGGTTTTCGGTAAATTCGGTAAATTCTACTTTTTCTATAAAATAAACTATAAAACTAGCTTTTAAGCACTATTGTGTTACGTTTTCGGTAAATTCTGTTTTCGTGAAATTCTGTTTTTTATATGGGATGAAGTATAAATCTAGCTTTTAAGTGCTATTTTTTTACGTTTTCGGTAAATTCGGTAAATTCTGTTTTCGTGAAATTCTGTTTTTTCTATGGGATAAAGTATAAATCTAGCTTTTAAGTACTATTGTGTTACGTTTTCTAAAAACTACGATTAGTTCTTTTCCTATTTTTCAAACACTTATTAAAACACGTATCGAGTGAATCAATTTTTATTTAATTGACTATAAAATGACTTTTATAAAATTATAATACATCTTTTTCTGCCATAAAAACGACAAAATTGCTGACACGTTTACTGACACATAAAATTTAAAAACAACAAAAAACCCTTGATAATCAAACGATTAACAAGGGTTTAAGTGAGCCCTGGAGGATTCGAACCTCCGACCGCCTCCTTAGAAGGGAGGTGCTCTATCCAGCTGAGCTAAGAGCCCGTAGTTTTAAAGTTGCTACGTACAACTGTGTCGGGGTGGCAGGATTCGAACCTGCGACCTCCTCGTCCCAAACGAGGCGCGATGACCGGGCTACGCTACACCCCGATTAGTCATCTTAATTGCGGAGAGACAGGGACTCGAACCCTGGAACCAGTTACCCGGTTACAGATTAGCAATCTGCTGCATTACCACTCTGCCATCTCTCCTGAGTGATTCAAAACTTATTAAAATTAATAGTCTCGAATTGCGAGTGCAAATATATAACGAATTAAAAGATCTCACAAGTTTTTTTTAAAAAAAAATTAATCATTCTGGATACTCTACACGTAAATGATAGATACTCATTAACTTACTCTTAATAATTTTTTTTATTTTTTCTATCTCTCTAAAGGTAATATTCGAATTTACGAACTGATTATCGTTTTTTTGCTTTTCAATAATTTTATCGATTAAATTATCGATCGATTGTGCTGTTGGTTCTTTTAAACTTTTTGAAGCCGCTTCGGCAGCATCACACATCATTAAAATAGCCGTTTCTTTTGAAAAAGGAATTGGTCCTTGGTATTGAAACTTTTTAATATCAACAAATCCTTCAGGATTATTTTCTAATTCTTGCTTGTAAAAATAATAGGTAACTGTTGTTCCGTGATGTGTTCTAATAAAATCAATAATTCTGTCTGGTAATTTATGCTTCTTTGCAATTTCAATTCCTTTAATAACGTGTTCTAAAATTATTTGGGCGCTATCTTTTGGTGATAAATCATGATGGGGGTTTACGCCTGTTGCTTGATTTTCGGCAAAATACAAGGGATTTGCCATTTTACCAATATCATGATATAATGCACCTGTTCTTACCAACATAGAGTTTGCCCCTATTTCATTAGCGGCAGCTTCGGCTAAATTTGCCACTTGCATAGAATGTTGAAAAGTTCCTGGTGCTTTTTCGTTTAAATCTCTCAACAATGTTGAATTGGTGTTTGACAATTCTAACAGAGCAACATCAGAAACTAATCCGAATAATTTTTCATAAAAATAAATAAAGAAAACTGCTAAAAAAGATAGCAATCCATTGGCCGCAAATAAACCAAAATAACTCCAATTTATTTTATCGGCACTTCCTTCTTTTATAATGGAAAAAGCAAAATAAGTAATCATATAAATTAAGGTAATTCGCCCAATCGATATAAATAAACTAGCCCGTTTATAAAGTTCTGAAATCGTTAATATGGTTACAATCCCTGCAATAATATGAAGATATATAAATTCAAAGCTATTTGGCACTATAAAACCCAATAACAATACTGTTAGCACATGAGTAAAAAAGCCTAAGCGAGCATCAAAAAAAGTTTTTAATATTATTGGCAAAATACTCAACGGAACTACATACAAAAAATCTGAATTGTACTTAACCACTAGTGTTTGGGCTAAAATTATAAAAAAAACATTAAAAAAGATAAAGGTTACTTTATTATTATCATTAAAAATTTCTAAACGGTATTTTTCTAAAAACAACAATAACATTAACAATGCCAATGCTACTAAAATGGTATATCCGAAAACAATCCAATTATAGTTTGATTTTGTTAAAAGTTGTGAGCTCGATGCTTTTTCATACGATTTCAAAATTGTTAATTTTCTACCTGCTACAATATCTCCCTTTAAAAGTATTAATTCTCCTTTTGAAATCTTTCCTTTAGCAGACGAAATTTTCTTTAAAGCCTCGTTTAGCTCCTTGTCACTATATTTAGTATCAAATACTACATTTGACTTTATAACGGCTGATAAATGACTTAAAAGAATGTTTTGATTAACACTGTTAACTTCAGATGTGTTTTGTGAAATAAACTTCAATACGTCTTTTGATTGTAGTAATTTTGAAAAAGGAATATCTACAATTAAATTTCCTTTTCGTAAAAAAACAAACTCTTCTTTGGTTGCTTTTGTAATACTTGAATCATCTAAAAATCCGTAGTTATAAATTTTATGAATAATAGTCTTCCCTATTTTTTTTAGAAGTACAATGTCATTAACAGGTAATGAATCTGCAAGCATAATTTTATTATTATAAGCTTCTAATACTTGTTTAGCTACTTTTTGATTACACACAAAATATTTTTTAACACTCGCTTTAATTTCATTCGTTTCTTGAGTAATTTCAAGGCTTGTTTTTTGAATAGCAAAATCAAAAGGAGCATATAAATTATCATATTGCCAAGGTTTACCTTGAGTATATTCATATTTAAACTGACCTTGTTTAGGGAATAAATATACAATTGCAACTACCGAAATTAAAAACAATAATATTTTGTAAATAATCGTATTATTCTTGTATAATTTATTTATGAAATTGTTCATTTTGTATGTTTAGATTTGTAAATATAACCTTTCTCTATTATTTGAGTACTTGTTATAAAATGGTTATTTTAGCAGAAGAAATTATACGCAAACATATGAAAGAAGTAGTTATTGTATCAGTAGCAAGAACACCAATAGGTAGTTTTTTAGGCAGTTTATCAACCATACCTGCACCAAAATTAGGAGCAGTGGCAATTAAAGGTGCACTGGAAAAAATAAACTTAAATCCTACAATGATAGATGAAGTTTTTATGGGGAATGTAGTTTCCGCAGGTACAGGGCAAGCACCCGCACGTCAAGCAGCTATTTTTGCAGGAATACCTAATACCGTTCCTTGCACTACGATTAACAAAGTCTGTTCATCAGGAATGAAAGCCATTATGTTAGCCGCACAAACAATTGCTCTAGGCGATGCTCAAATTGTGGTTGCTGGAGGAATGGAAAATATGAGTATGATTCCACATTATCAACACGCTCGAACAGGTTCAAAATTTGGTTCGATTACCATGGAAGATGGTTTGCAAAAAGATGGTTTAGTTGATGCCTATCAAAAAGTAGCCATGGGTGTTTGTGCCGATGATTGCGCTACAAAATATGGTTTTTCAAGAGAAGAACAAGATGCTTTTGCTATAGAATCGTACAGCCGTTCTGCAAATGCCTGGAAAGAAGGAAAATATGCCGATGAAATTGTGTCGGTTGAAATACCTCAACGCCGTGGCGAACCAATTATTTTTTCTGAAGATGAAGAGTATAAAAATGTAAAAATAGATAAAATTCCTGCTTTACGTGCTGCTTTTACCAAAGAAGGAACGGTTACTGCTGCAAACGCCTCAACAATTAATGATGGTGCTGCTGCATTGGTTTTAATGTCTGCTGATAAAGCCCTAGCATTAGGTTTAACTCCTTTAGCTAAAATAAAAGGATATGCCGATGCTGCTCACGAGCCAGAATGGTTTACAACAGCACCTGCAAAAGCCTTACCAAAAGCATTATCAAAAGCAAATATTTCAATTGATGATGTTGATTATTTTGAATTAAACGAAGCTTTTTCAGTAGTTGGCTTAGCTAATATGAAAATTTTAAATTTATCTGCCGATAAAGTAAATGTAAACGGAGGAGCGGTTTCTTTAGGACATCCTTTAGGTGTTTCAGGAGCAAGAATTGTTATAGCCTTAACATCAATATTAAAACAGAAAAATGCCAAAATTGGTGCAGCCGCTATTTGCAATGGTGGTGGTGGCGCTAGTGCAATCGTTATTGAAAGAATATAATATTTTTCAACCTTAAAAATTCGTAATATTATGTTTTTTGGAATTTGTAATTTAAGTATTATTCCCATGCGTTTTGAAGCTAGTGATACTTCAGAAATGGTAAATCAAGTGCTTTTTGGTGAAGCTTTTAAAATACTAGAAAAAAAAGATAATTGGACTAAAATTGAATTAGCTTTTGATAAATATCAAGGATTTATTGATACTAAACAATATCAAGAAATTAGCCAAGAAATGTATAATACTTTAGCATCCGAAGAACATAAAAACTATTCAGGTAACTTTATAAACCTTGTTAATTTTAAGAATTTTGATAAAGATTCTAAAAAAAAACAACAAATAATGATTCCTTTAGGTGCAAGACTGCCTTTTTTAAAGGATGAAGCATTTAATATCGACCAAAAAAAATATTCTTATCAAGGTGAAATTTACGATAAAAAGCAAACCATTATTAAAACGGCACTGTTATTTTTAAACGTACCGTATTTATGGGGTGGGAAATCTGTTTTTGGAATTGATTGTTCGGGATTTACACAAATGGTTTATAAATTAGCTGGCTACAATTTATTACGCGATGCTAAAGACCAAGTAACCCAAGGCGAAACGTTAAATTTTATTGAAGAGAGCCAAGCAGGAAATCTTGCTTTTTTTGATACCTGTTTTAATGTTTCTACTGATGAAAATCCTATAAAAATAACACATGTAGGAATTATTTTAGGAAACAACACCATTATTCATGCACACGGAAAAGTTCGGATTGACACGCTAGATCATCGTGGTATTTACAATGTAGATTCTAAAAAATATACGCATCGATTAAGAATTATAAAACATTTTTTTGAATAAAAAAAAAGCATAAAAAAACCGAAACTTTAAAAGTTTCGGTTTTTTTTTAGTAAAATAGATATTCATTAACTTTCGTTTAAATACTATCTCATTGCTTTGTATAAAGTTCTATATTCTGTTGCTTTGGCTTCCATTTCTAAAACCTCATATAAGTTCATTAATGTTTTAACAGTATCAACACTTCTTTTAATTGTATCTGCTTTTTCTAAAAATGGCAATGCCTCTTTATAAACTTCTTTTTGTTCTAATGCTAAAGCATCATACTTTTTAAAGTTGTTTAAATTTTTATTCATTTCATCAACAATTGCTTTATCTTTATTTAATACAACAACGGCTAAATTCATATAAGCATCTCCGTAATTAGGGTTTAATTCAATTGCTTTTTTGTAATATTTTTTAGCATTATCAATCATACCTTCATTGAAGTTAACTACTCCTAAGTTATAGTATAATGTTGGGTTTTCAGGATCTAAAGCAATAGCTTCTTTCATTAACTCTCCAAATTTATCCATTTGCTTAAGCTTAATATACATATCAGCTTCGTTTAACAATAAATTTAAATCTTTTGGATTTTCTTTTCTTGCCTCTGCTAATGCCTGAATAGCTTCATCGGTTTTTCCTTGTTCTTTTAACAATAATGCTACGTTTTTAACAATAGTAGCCGATTTAGATGCTGTTGATTTATTTTCAGGTTTAATATATTGCTTAGACCTAACCATTAAATCTCTTTGCTTCTTACTTCCCAAGTTTTCAACTTTACCAGTTAATTTATTGGTAGCTAAATATTGATTTTCAATACCTGTATAACCAATTTTACGTAACTCTTTGTAATATTTAATCGCTGTATCATATTGGTTTGCTTGTGTTGCCGATATTGCTGCATTATAAGCAAACGAAGTATCTTTAGGACTTAATAAATACGTTAAATAAAAGTTTTCAGCAGCGTTTTTATAATCTTTTTTATTGTTATATAAATCAACTGCTTTCCCTGAAACCTCTTGAATCATGGTATTCAAAATAGGCTTTGCTTTTTCTGAATACTTGGTTTTACCCATTGCTAATAAACTATTTAATGCTGTTGCTGCATTTTGATAGTCTTTTGTCGCTGCTAATGCTTTTCCTTTTAAAAAGTAAAACTTAGAGGTGTATTTACTTTCCCCTTTATCCATTACTAATTTTTCAGCAGCATTTAAGGTAGTAATTGCTGTTTTATAATCTGATTTTTTTATAGCTTTCTCTGCGGTTTTTAACTCTGATTTTTGAGCTAATAACCCTAATGATACTAATCCTAAAGAAAGTGTTATTAATTGTTTTTTCATTGTCGTTCTTATTAATTGTTATTCTTGATCTTCGTTTGTATTATTTTCAATTTCCGTGCCAATTTCAGACTCAGACTCCTCAACTTCTTCTTCACGCATTACTTTTGCAACTGCGGCAATGCTATCATTTTCTTTGATATTAATTAAACGAACTCCTTGTGTTGCACGTCCCATTACACGTAAATCTTCCACAGCCATACGAATAGTAAGCCCCGATTTATTAATAATCATTAAATCATTTGAATCATCTACATTTTTAATAGCTACTAATTCTCCTGTTTTTTCTGATATATTTAAGGTCTTTACTCCTTTTCCACCACGATTTGTTACACGATAATCTTCTAATTTCGAGCGTTTACCGTATCCTTTTTCAGAAACCACCAATATATTGCTTTCCATATCATTTACAGCAATCATTCCTATTACCTCATCGTTATCATGCTGTAAACTTATTCCACGAACTCCTGAGGCAGTTCTTCCCATTGGTCGGGTTTTAGCTTCTTCAAAACGAATCGATTTTCCTGATTTTAACGCAAGCATTACTTGGCTATCGCCCGTAGTTAATTTTGCTTCTAAAAGTTCATCGCCTTCTTTGATGGTTATTGCGTTAATTCCGTTGATTCTTGGACGAGAATATTGTTCTAAAGAAGTCTTTTTAACCTGACCTTTTTTAGTTGCCATAATTACGTAACGACTATTGATGTATTCTTCATCTTTTAAATCTTCGGTAACTAAAAATGCTTTTACTTTATCGTCAGATTCGATATTGATTAAATTTTGAAGTGCTCTACCTTTGGTATTTTTTCCTCCTTCGGGGATTTCATACACACGCATCCAGAACACTTTTCCTTTTTGAGTAAAGAACATCATGTATTGATGATTTGTTCCTACAAATAAGTGCTCTAAGAAATCTTCATTACGAGTCGTTGCTCCTTTTTGCCCACGTCCTCCTCTATTCTGAACTTTATATTCATCAAGATTTGTGCGTTTTACATATCCTGCATGCGAAATAGTAACGACTACTTTAGAGTTTGGTATCATATCTTCGATACGCATATCGCCACCAGCATAATGAATTTCAGAACGACGCTTATCACCATATTTATCTCTAACATGAATTAATTCATCGGTAATTATTTGATAACGTCTTGGTTCATTGGCTAAAATATCTTTTAAATCGGTTATTGTTAGCATAATTTCATCAAACTCACCACGCAACTTATCTTGCTCTAAACCTGTTAATTGACGCAAACGCATTTCAACAATTGCTTTTGCCTGAATTTCAGTTAATTCAAAACGCTCAATTAAGCGTTCACGAGCTTCATCACCATTTTTAGAACTACGAATAATTGAAATTACCTCATCAATATTATCTGAAGCAATAATTAATCCTTCTAAAATATGTGCTCTTGCTTGTGCTTTCTTTAATTCAAATTCTGTTCTACGAACAATTACTTCGTGTCTATGTTCAACAAAATAATGGATTAATTCTTTTAAGTTTAATTGCTCAGGGCGACCATTTACAAGTGCAATATTATTCACACTAAATGATGTTTGTAACTGAGTATATTTAAACAATTTATTTAAAACGATATTCGGAATTGCATCACGTTTTAAAACGTACACAATACGCATTCCGTTTCTGTCAGATTCATCACGAATATTAGCAATTCCTTCTAATTTTTTATCATTAACAAGTTCAGCAGTTTTTTTAATCATTTCTGCTTTGTTAACCTGATACGGAATTTCAGTAACAACGATACATTCTCTTGCTTTTACTTCTTCAAAAGAAGTTTTGGCACGCATTACAATACGCCCTCTACCAGTATGAAAAGCATCTTTAACACCTTCATACCCATAAATTGTTCCTCCTGTAGGAAAATCTGGTGCTTTGATGTGTTCCATTAACTCATCAATTTCAATATCTCTATTTTTGATATAAGCAATAGTACCGTTAACCACTTCAGTTAAATTATGTGGCGCCATATTTGTTGCCATACCTACTGCAATACCTGATGCTCCGTTTACTAATAAATTAGGAATACGAGTTGGTAAAACGGTTGGCTCTTGTAGAGTATCATCAAAATTTAAGCGATGATCAACAGTATCTTTTTCAATATCCGCTAACATATCTTCGGATATTTTTTGCATTCTTACCTCGGTATAACGCATTGCTGCTGGAGAATCTCCATCAACAGAACCGAAGTTTCCTTGCCCATCAACCATCATGTAACGTACACTCCAGTTTTGTGCCATACGAACCATTGAATCATATACAGATGTATCACCGTGTGGGTGATACTTACCTAGTACTTCCCCTACAATTCTTGCAGATTTTTTATATGAACCTGTTGCCTTAATACCTAGTTCGTGCATACCGAATAAAACTCTTCGATGAACCGGTTTTAATCCATCTCTTACATCTGGTAATGCTCTTGATACAATAACCGACATCGAATAATCGATATACGCTGATTTCATTTGCTCTTCAATGTTGATCGGAATCAACTTTTCGCCATCTGCCATATATATTTCTTTAAAATATTAGTTATCATTTTTATAAAGAAAATGAACTTTACACTTATAAAACTCATTTACAAAATACGCTAAAATCAGCTGTATTTCTTAAAACATTGCAAGATACTACAAAGCCTTCTTTTATACAAAAATTATACTTATTGTTTTAAGTATAGATATTAATGGTTTTTAAACATTAACAACGTATATTTAACACCAAAGAATCGCTAATAAATATACACTAAAAAGTAGTGGCATATTTTTTGTTATTTTTAAGAAAAAAACAGACTAACTATACAAATTAATTTTATGGAAGATAATTTTTCACCACAAGTTAGAGATGTAATTACTTTCAGTAAAGAAGAAGCCTTACGTTTAGGTCATGATTTTATTGGAACAGAACATTTACTACTAGGTTTAATTAGAAAAGGAAATGGTAAAGCTATCGAAATTTTAACTACTTTTGATGTAGATTTAGAATTGATGCGTAGTAAATTAGAAAAGCTAAATCCAACTACGTTATCAACAGAAAACCTAGAAAAAAAGAGTTTACACCTTACAAGACAAGCTGAAAAAGCTATAAAAACAACTTTTTTAGAAGCTAAACTATATCAAAGTAATTCAATAGATACAGCACATTTATTGTTATGTATTTTACGTAATGAAAATGACCCTGCTACAAAATTACTTCAAAAACAAGATGTAAGTTATGAAATTACAAAAGCCCTTTATAAAGAACTTCATATAGAAGATAGTTTTTCTGCACCAACTGCCGAAACACCTTCCGAAGATACTCCTTCTAACCAAAATCCTAATCCTTTTGGAAAACAAGGTTCTAAGTCAAAACAAGCAAAGGTATCTAAAACCCCTGTTTTAGATAATTTTGGTCGTGATTTAACTGCCTTTGCTGTTGCAGGAAAATTAGATCCTGTTGTTGGGCGTTTAAAAGAGATTGAACGAGTATCCCAAATTTTAAGTAGAAGAAAAAAGAATAATCCAATGTTAATTGGTGAACCTGGTGTTGGTAAATCAGCAATTGCAGAAGGGTTAGCCTTACGAATTGTAGAACGAAAAGTATCTAGAATTTTATTTGATAAAAGAGTTGTTTCTTTAGATTTGGCTAGCTTAGTTGCTGGTACAAAATACCGTGGACAGTTTGAAGAGCGCATGAAAGCGCTGATGAATGAATTAGAAAAAAATGATGACATCATTTTATTTATTGATGAAATTCACACCATTGTTGGTGCAGGAGGCGCTACTGGTTCTTTAGATGCTTCAAATATGTTAAAACCTGCCTTAGCACGTGGCGAAATTCAATGTATTGGAGCTACAACTTTAGATGAATACAGAACAAATATTGAAAAAGATGGCGCCTTAGAACGTCGTTTTCAAAAAATAATTGTTGAGCCTACAACAGTTGAAGAAACTATCCAAATTTTACACAATATTAAAGGTAAATACGAAACTCATCATCAAGTGTCATTTACCGATGAAGCTATCGAATCTTGTGTAAAATTAACCAATCGCTATATGACCGATCGTTTTTTACCTGACAAAGCTATTGATGCTTTAGATGAAGCTGGTTCTAGAATTCATATAACAAATATTGTTGTACCTCAACAAATTTTAGAACTAGAAGCTAAACTTGAAGAAATTCGAAAACATAAAACAACCGCAGTAAACGGACAAAAATACGAAGAAGCAGCAAAACTTCGTGATGATGAAAAAAACATTGAAACAGCTTTAGTATCTGCTGAAAATCAATGGGAAGAAGACTCTAAACTAAACCGTGAAATTGTTACTGAAGACAATGTTGCTGAGGTAGTTTCTATGATGACAGGAATTCCTGTAAACAGAGTTGCCGAAGCTGAAAGTCATCGTTTATCCGATTTACCAAACATGATTAAAGGTAAAGTTATTGGTCAAGATGAAGCAGTTAGCAAAGTAGTAAAAGCAATTCAACGTAATCGTGTTGGTTTAAAAGACCCTAATAAACCTATTGGTTCATTTATTTTCTTAGGTTCTACAGGTGTCGGAAAAACACAACTAGCCAAAGTATTAGCGCGTGAATTATTTGATTCTGCCGATTCTTTAATTAGAATTGATATGAGTGAATACATGGAGAAATTTGCTATTTCTCGTTTAATAGGAGCACCTCCTGGATATGTAGGTTACGAAGAAGGGGGGCAATTAACTGAAAAAGTTCGTAGAAAACCCTATTCTGTAATTCTTTTAGATGAAATTGAAAAAGCACATCCTGATGTTTTTAACATGCTTTTACAGGTTTTAGATGACGGACATATTACCGATAGTTTAGGTCGTAAAATTGATTTTAGAAATACTATTATCATTATGACATCTAATATTGGTGCTCGTAAAGTAAAAGAATTTGGTAGCGGTGTTGGTTTTGGTACAGCATCTAAAAAAGACCAAGAAGATGCCCACGTAAAAAGCATTATTGAAGGAGCTTTAAAAAAATCGTTTGCTCCTGAATTTTTAAACAGAATTGATGATGTAATTATTTTTAACGCCCTAGAACGTGAAGATATTCATAAAATTATTGATATCGAATTAGAAAAATTATTAGCTCGTATTGCCGATTTAGGTTATAAATTAGTTTTAAGTGAAAAAGCAAAAGATTATATTGCTGATAAAGGTTTTGATAAAAAATACGGTGCACGTCCTTTAAAAAGAGCTATTCAGAAATACATTGAAGACGCTTTAGCAGAAGAAATTGTAAATTCTAAACTAGACGAAGGCGATACTATTTCTATGGATTTAGATGATGACACTAATAAACTAATTATCTCTATTGATAAAGGCAAAAAACCTACAGAGTCGCGTACAGAAATATCTGAATAATAACAATTAAAATAAAAACTCCTAAGTATTTACTTGGGAGTTTTATTTTTTAAAACTATATTGAAGCCAATTTTATTTTTTCTTTGTATCTTTTGGTAAAATACTAAAAAAAAGTAACTTTGAAGCTTTAAAAACCCCAATTAATATAAACAGTAAACGATGAAAAAAATACTACTTTTAGCACTAATAGGAGTTAGCATTATTTCTTGTAAAGAAGAAAAACCTAAACCAGTAAAAGATTATCTTATTTTATCTGGAAAAATTGAAAATTTCAAAAAAAGAGAAATTACTTTAACAGGGTTTAACTTTGAACAAAAGATAAAAGTTAATAAAAAAACAGGAGCTTTTTCTGATACTGTAAGAATTGATAGAGATAACTACTATACACTTATACTTAAAGCTAAAAGAGCTAGTTTAAATTTATACCTTAACGACACTGTAGATGCAAATATAATTGCTGATTACAAAAATATTAACGATGTTAAATTTAAAGGAACAACAGCTAATATTAATAAATATTTAGCCGAAAAAAAGGTCAAATTTTCTGAAATTTTAGTAAACGCAAACCAGCTATTCTCCTTAGAAGAAACTGATTTCTTAAATAAAATGGATCAATATAAAGAAGCTCTAATTACACTTTCAATAGCAAATAATTTACCAACTAAATTTCTAAAAAAAGAAGTTAAGAATATTAATTATGAATATTTAAGAAATCTAAGTAATTATCAAAGTTATTATGGAATGTTATCTGAAAATGAAGAGTTTGTAGTTTCTCCTAATTTTCCCGATCCTCTTAAAAATTTTAACTACAGTAGCGATGAAGACTATCTTAGCTCTTATTCATATCGTAAAATGTTAGAAACTCAGTTAAAACTTTTAGCAAAAGAAAAAAATGAAGAAGGTAAATGTTATTATTTAACATATTTAAAAACCACACAAAAAGAAGTTAATAGTGCTGTTGCTAAAAATGATTTATTATATAAAAATGCCAAAAATGGAATTACTTTTACACCTCATTTAAAAGAATTTCATGATAAATTTATGTTGTACTCAACAAATGAAAAACATAAAAAAGAAATTTCTGATACTTATAATATATTAAAAGCGACTGCTAAAGGACAACCTGCTCCTAAATTTGTGAATTTTGAAAATTATAAAGGAGGAACAACTTCTTTAGATGATTTATTAAATAAAGGAAACTATTTATACATTGATGTTTGGGCTACTTGGTGTGCATATTGTAAAAGAGAAATTCCTTTATTAAAGAATTTAGAAGAAGAATATCACGGAAAAAAATTAACGTTTGTAAGTATTAGTGTTGATGATAAAAAACAACATGAAAAATGGAAGCAAACAATAATTGACAGAGAAATGACAGGTATTCAACTGTTTAGTGGTAAAAAACAAAACGAACTAGAATGGGCTCAAAAATTCTTAATTAAAGGGTTACCTAAGTTTATAATCATTGCACCTGATGGAACAATTGTAAGTCCAAATGCACCTGCACCTTCTCAAGGAGAAAAATTAACAAGTATATTTGATGAATTAGGAATATAGTCTAGTGTTTCAAAAACTCAAAAAAAACCGCAATTAGTTGCGGTTTTTTTTGATTAAAATTACAATATATATAATTAAATAGCTTTTGATTTTACTTTTAAACTCCATTCAAATTCAAATTTTGACACCGAAATACCTTCATTATTAACCCCCTCTGAAGTTACTAAAACTGTTTGTCCTTCGCCTGTTTCAATCGATTTTTGAATCGCTTGTTTTATTAATAATCCATCATTACATGAAAACTGTATTTTTCCAGTTGCTTTTTTGGTAAAAGTTGCATTCATGTTAGTAACCAACATAGATACTTTTTCATTTGATGCCTCAATAGCTTGTATAACCAAAATACCTGTAGATAATTCTGCCGCCATTCCTTGAACTGCCCAAAACATACTGTTAAATGGATTCTGATTTATCCAACGATGTTTTACTACTACTGTTGATTTTTCTTCAAAAATCGACTTTACTCTAATTCCACAAATATATGCCGATGGTAATTTTAATAACGTAAATAGATTTATTTTTCTGGGTGTAAACTTCATTTTTTATGTTTTATATTTTTACTTATTTTTATTGTCTAAATCGTTTTCTTAAAGCCAAAATAAAGAATGTTAAAAAAATCGATGAAAATATTTTTTGAAAATAATTCCATTTTAAATGTTCTGAGTTCTTATCCGATTTAAAAAAAGGAAAACTAGCGTCTATGGCTTCTTTCCAAGGTTTAAAATTACATTCACAATATTCTTGGAAAAAACAATAATCTGAATAGACCAACAAAGAAACAGTAAATAATAGTGAAAGCCATAAGAACGGTAGAATGTAATTTTGTGTATAACCTCCAAAAACTTTGTAAAAAATAAATAAAAACCAATTTATTAATCCTATAAATGCTTTTATCGGATGAAAACTCTTAATATTTATCACAAATTCATTGTAAAAAATTTTTCTACGCATTTCCATTTCACTCACATAAGCCTTTCCTGATAACTCCCAATTTTTTGAGTTATCAAAATTTACTTTAAGTTGACGATATACATCTTCTAGTTCTTTATAATTTGAATCATCTTCAAAACCGAATCCTTTTTCATAATTTAAAATAATTCTACGACTATTTTCATTCCATATACAGTTTTTAAATTTTACTTCTGTAATATCTGATTGACCAAAAATTGTATTTTTTAAATTTACACCTCTAAAAATAATTTTATCCGTAAAATTAATAGTACTAAATTCAAGTTTTAAAACACCATTTTCATTTCCTTTTAAATCTTGAAATAAAACACTATTATCTCCAGAAAATTTAATAGACCTAAAGTTAGACCAATCAGAAAAAGTAGTTTCAATAAAAGAAGTCTTTTTTAAGAAAAACGTAAATTGAAAATTAGTTGGGGCTAAGAATTTAGTTCTATTAAAATTAGCTTCTTCAGAAAATTTAGCTTCAATAAAAATGCTTTTCCCTGAAAATTCAGAATAAGCAAAATTTGCTTCTTTTGAAAATATTGTTTTTTCAAAGTTAGCATCTTCAGAAAAAACAGTACCAAAACCTGCTTCTTTTCGAAATAAAGTTTGACTAAAATCAGCTTCTCCTAAAAATTTAGTAGATGAAAACTCTACATCTTCTGAAAATTATTTTAACTCTCCTTCATTCCAAAAATTTTTAGTATATCTTGATATTCCCTCTTCATTATCTTTATAATCTGACTTTTCAAAATCAGGAAAAACAAATTTACTAAAATCAAAATTTTTATTTTTAATGCCAAATTTCATCGCATGTTCACGTATCAACATCCAAAATATTGCAACTTTTGTTTTATCCCAAATCTTTTCTTTTCTGCCATTAATATCTTTTTCTTCATACCAATCATCTTTTGGCTTAATGAAATAATTATCAACAAGTTCTTTATATTCATACCCTTCCAAATCTTCATATTTTGTTCTAAGAAAATATATTAACCTTTTTTCAGATAACATTCGCTATTTTATTTTTTTATCAATTTACAAATAATATTCGAACTGAATACCTTTTAAAGTGAACGATACCAACAACTTAAGCTATTTCATACAGCTTCTATAAAAAATATTCATATAAGCTTTAAATGTTAACAAAACGTTAAATATAGTACTATGTAATACAAAGTACCTTTTAAAAGATATATATTTGTATTATCAAGTAGTATATAAAAATATAGCCATGCAAAACAACAACGAAAATACCAATGCATTTTTAATACACATTTGCGCATTTATAGGATATTTATTTCCTTTAGGAAGCATTATAACACCTTTAATATTGTGGCAAACTTTAAAAGATAGAAGTTTATTTTTAGATAAACATGGAAAAGAAGCTGTAAACTTTAATATCAGTTTTGGCTTGTATATTATAATTACAATCACACTGTTTTGCTTTCTTTTATTCGGTTTTTTATTCGGAGGTTTTTTTTACAATTATAATCAACCAACCTTTGATTTTGAAACTGATTTTATTTTTCAAAATAGTAGTACAATTATCGGTTTAGTTATTACAAGTATATTCTTTTGTTTGATTTCGATAAGTAAAATAGCGTTGATTATTATCGCTTCAATAAAAGCAAATAAAGGAGAAGAATACCACTATCCTTTTACAATTAATTTTATAAAATAACCTTATAAATCGCGGTATATGAAGATTGAAAATACAAAAGCACAAATGCGAAAAGGGGTTTTAGAATATTGCATTTTATCTATTTTACAAAATGGTGATGCTTATACCTCTGAAATACTATCAACATTAAAAAGTGCAGAAATGATTGTCGTTGAAGGAACAATTTATCCACTATTAACTCGCTTAAAAAATGCAGGTTTATTAAGCTACAGATGGGAAGAATCAACCTCTGGACCTCCAAGAAAATATTATGTTTTAACAGAAAATGGAGACTTATTTTTAAAAGAATTAAACAACACTTGGAGTAATTTAGTCAACGCAGTAAACCTAGTAACTACTAAAAAATCAACTAATAATGAATAAGACAATAAACATAAACTTAGGCGGGTTCTTCTTCCATATAGATGAAATTGCTTATCAGAAATTAAAACGTTATTTAGAAGCAATTGGGCGTTCTTTAAGCGATGACCCACAAGGAAAAGAGGAAATAATTTCAGATATTGAAGCGCGTATTAGTGAGCTTTTATCTGAAAAAATAACAGATGTACGTCAGGTTATTAATGAAAATGATATTGAAGAAATCATTACAATTATGGGACAACCTGAAGATTATTCCGACACACAAGACGATTATACCGATAATTATTCACCTAATTATAAAACAAAAAAAGGAACCGTTAAAAAATTATTTAGAGATGGTGATGACAAATTTTTAGGTGGAGTTTGTTCAGGTATTGCTCATTATTTTAATATTGATGTTATTTGGATTAGAATTACTTTTATCATTTTAGTTGCCTCTGGGTTTTCGCCTTTAGCCTATATTATTTTATGGGTTTTATTACCAGAAGCAAAAACAACTTCTGAAAAATTACAGATGCAAGGCGAACCAGTAAACATTGATAATATTGAAAAAAAAATTAGAGACGAATTTGAATCTTTATCTGAAAAATTAAAAGACGGAGCTAATGATATTACCGATAAAATTTCAAGTGCCGATTATGAAAAAATACGCTCACAAACAAACTCAAAATTACAAGATTTCATAGGTATTATAGGCGAAATTTTACGTACATTATTTAAAATATTTGGTAAATTTATAGGCGTATTTTTAATTTTCATTGCTGGTATTACTATTCTTTCGTTATTATTTGGAGCATTTTCAATCGGTAGTTTTGAAATTTTAAATGTTGACAATAACTTTGTACAATATCCTCCATTTTTTTATGATGCTATGCTACCTAAATGGTTATTGACTATTTCATTATTTTTATTAATTGGAATTCCAATGATGGTATTATTTATCTTAGGATTAAGAATACTTTCTCCTTCAATTAAAAAATTAAACACAACAACTGTTTTTACATTACTAGGAGTTTGGTTAATTTCATTGTTTACTATTAGTTTTTCAGGTATCGAATATGCTACGACTCATGCTTATAACGGTGTTAATGTGAGTAAACATAATATTACTTATACTAAAGAACAACCTTTAAAAATTCGAGTTGTTAATAATGATAATATTTATTATAATCACAATTTAAGCAATAGAAATAACGCTGAAGACGTAGTTATTAATGATGTTAAAATGAAATATTCTAACGATGTAAATATCGATGTTCGTAAAAGTGAAACAGGTAATGCTTATATCGAAATTAAAAGAACATCCGAAGGAAAAAAACGAAATAAAGCAAATGATAATGCCAAAGAAATTAACTATAATTTTAACATAACAAACAATACAATTATTTTTGATGCCTTCTTTTTAAGTGCCTATAAAAATATTTGGAAAGACGAAGAAATTAAAGCAACTGTTTATATTGCTGAAGGTACAACTATTTATTTTGAAAATTCTTCTCGTAAATTTATTGATGATATTAAAAATACTCAAGATATTTATGACCGTGATATGGCAAATCATCATTTTAAAATGACCTCAAAAGGTTTTGAATGTACAGATTGTAAATCTCCTAATAACTATAATAATGATAATAATAATTACGATAATGATAATGATGATAGCCTTCATTCTAACTCAGATTTATAGAATAACTCTATAACCAATATTTTTTTTACTAAGCCAAAGCAATAATGCTTTGGCTTTTTTAGCTCTAAAATTTTATATTTACATAAAAAATGAAACTCCCAAAAAAAGGCGCTCTTTCTTTAATTATAGCAACTATTGGAATGCTATTGTTAATAATTGGTATTAAAACCGAATTTTTAACACATACAGCTTGGTACATTTTACTTGCAGGGTTTGAATCTGCTGTGGTTGGAGGCTGTGCCGACTGGTTTGCTGTACGTGCATTATTTACCGAAATACCTATTCCGTTAATTAGTAAACACACTAATATTATTGTAAAATCAAGAACTAAAATTTCTAACGGAATTGTTGATTTAGTTTCTAATGAATGGTTATCAAAAGAAAGTTTATCTGAAAAAATAAATTCAGTTGCTATTGCTGATAAAATATTAGATACTTTAAAAGATGATAAAAATGTTTCAAAAATCATTCATTTTTTACAAGATATACTTTTAAACATCTCAAAAAACACCAACTTTTCAGAACTTGCCCCCTATTTAGAAAAAATACTTAAAAAGGAATTACAAACAATCGAAATTGGAAAAACTTTGGGAGTTTGGCTACAAAAAGCACTCAAAAATCAAGAACATTCCGAAATATGGAATCTTGCTTTATCAAGTATTTCTAAAACCATCAATAATGATGAAACTCGTAAAATATTAATCGAAAATATTGAAAAACAATCGAAAAACATCAAAAAAGAAAGTACTTTTAAACTTTTTGCCGTAAAAACTGCACAAAAATTCGGCGGATTAGACAATGAATCTGTAACTGATAAATTAATCAAATCAATTAATGATTTATTAACTGAAATAACTAAAGATAAACAACATCCGTTACGTAAAAAGTTAGATAATGAATTACTTGATTTTGCTAAAAAATTAGAAATTGGAAATCCAAATGCACTTCTTGCTTCAATTAAAAATATACAAAAAAAATTAATCAATAATATTGAATCAAAAAGTATTGTTGCTAAATTATTAAATTCAGCACAAAATAAATTTAAAAAAGATTTAAACAACAATGAAAGCGTTCTTATTGAATTTATCAAGAAAAAATCAATTCAAATTATAAGCGATATTTCTAATAATTCAGAAATTATTGAAAAAGCAAATCAAAATTTAAAATCAGGGCTTATTTCGATAATTCATAAAAATCATCATTTAATAGCAAACACAGTTTCTGATAGTTTAGAAAAATTAAATAACGAAGATTTGGTTAAACAAATTGAAAATAAAATAGGCGATGATTTACAATATATTCGACTTAATGGTGCAATTGTAGGTGGTGCTGTCGGTATTATTTTACACATTTTGAAGATAATAACCTTTTAATAAAGCATTAAGAGCCTGTTTAAATTCATAAAATAAAAAGGTTTCTGAAATTCTATTAAAATATTTCTTTTGTGATTCTAAAAACAAAAAAGATGTATTCAACGAATTTAACAGAAACCTAGTAGCAATATATAAAAATCGAAAACGAAAATATAGCTTGCGACTTATCTGGAACGCTATTCTGAAAATTTAATTAAAACTCTCCTACATAAGCCAATTTCAAATAAGTAATAACTCCTTCATCAGATTTAACAAATATAGATCTTGCACCTTTAGGTAAATCTAAAGAGATAGTACTTAAAGTGTTAGGCATTACGTTTTCAGCTTGTCCGTGTTTTAATATCTTTTTATTTTCATCTAAAATATCATACTGAAAAGTTGTTCTTAGATTTATAAGAAAATTAAAAGTAATTTTTTTTGGTTCTTGAATTTTGGTAAACACAAAATCTATACCGTCATTATCATCAATTAATCCATACATAGGTAATCCAACTACCTTCTTGTTATCATAATTCCATTGAATATACTTAAAGTCTTCAACACCTTGATTACTCTTTTTAGGTGCAACAATGACCATTTTATTACTTATTGTTGGATTAAAAAAATCATCTGCAACCTCTTTATTAAAATCAATAATTAATTCTTTTTTCTCCTCTATTAATGGAGGTGTAGAATCATTATCACTACAAGATTGAAATATTGTAATTACAGTTAATAATAGTAATGTTAAAATTGATTTTTTTTTGTTCATAATGTGAAATTTAAATTAATTATAATATTTTATTAGTATAAAGTTGACAAATATACTCTTTTTAAGTGTTTGAAAAAAACATGAGAGATTAGAGTAAATTTATATTTTAATATTTTGGCATCGCTAATCTAACATGGATAATGTTTTATTTCGATAATAAATATTATCTAGTATTTTGACACTTTTACTTTTAGAATAGCATTTAGACTTTCTTCTCACCCTTGCCAAAAAATGTCCTCAACTGTAAATATTTCTGCTTTTGATTACACGTGTTTATCTTTAGAGATTATCGCTTTATATGCTTTCCAATAATCACTCGCAATAGTTTTCATTTGATGGTCTTTAATACCTTTCTCAAAATTTTTGGCTGTTTTTGTACTTATATCTCCAATAACGAAGTCGATGAATCTTTTTCCATATCTATCAACGGTAATCCAAATACAACATAACTGCAATTCTTTCTATTTTGTCGATAATGAATAATTAAAAGAGCGTCTTTCCACCGTATAATTATAGCCACATGATTTACATTTATA
Source organism: Tenacibaculum dicentrarchi (assembly GCF_900239345.1). Taxonomy (GTDB): domain Bacteria; phylum Bacteroidota; class Bacteroidia; order Flavobacteriales; family Flavobacteriaceae; genus Polaribacter; species Polaribacter dicentrarchi. The sequence continues at coordinate 92,549 of NZ_OESZ01000023.1, forward strand.
ACGCTAAATATCTTTTATTATTTATGCCATTTTTAATCTTCTTTTTTCACTCTTAAATTTTGGAAAATCCATGCTTTTTTTAACGCAAAACACAAAAGCTATTTTAAATTAGCAATACCAAAAATTAAAATTATATTAAGATTTTTTTTTGAAGAAAAAAATGTATCGAACTGACAGATTCTTTAATTTTTAAACAGGCTCTAATTAATTGCTTATTTTTGTTTGATGAAACATTTACTTTATTTATTCGTCTTTTATTTTCTGTTCTTTTTATCTAGTTTAAACGCACAAGAAAAATCATTTGTAAAACCTCTAAAAACACCGCAAAATCATTTACAAAAACTCCCTAAAGGATTTTCATATATAAACGATATTGCTCCAAAAATTAAGCAGGAAATGCGCTATTGTTTTGAAAACAACTTTGTAGGAACATCTATTAATGGATACCAAGAAGCTGTACTTATCGGAACAACAGCAATGGCAAAAGCACTAAAAAAAGTACAAGCCGATTTATTAAAAAAAGACTTAAGTCTTAAAATTTTTGATTCTTATCGTCCGCAAACTGCCGTAAATCATTTTGTAAAATGGGCACGTGTTATGAATGATACTTTAATGAAAGAAAAATATTATCCGAGTATCAATAAAAGACATTTATTTAAAAAAGGATATATTTCTTCAAAATCGGGTCATTCTCGTGGTAGTACAGTCGATTTAACAATTATCGATTTAAAAACTGGAAACGAATTAGATATGGGAAGTCCTTTTGATTTCTTCGGAGTTTCTTCGCATATTTCTTATCAAAAATTAACAAAAAAACAAAAACAAAATAGGCAGTTATTACAAACTGTAATGCACAAATATAATTTTAGACCCTACTCTAAAGAATGGTGGCATTTTACTTTAAGATTTGAACCTTTTCCTAAAACTTATTTTAGTTTCCCTGTTAAATAATGGATATTATTAAAAAGTAAAGAACTATTTTAATTTTAAATTAATTACAAAAAAAAGTAAAAATGCCTAGCCCCGATTGTAGCAATTGTTTGAGCTCTTTTTTATTTTTTTCTTTTGAAAAATAAAAAAAGCGAGTGCGAAAAGCGGGAATTTGCTTCAAATAAATATGTTTTAACGATTTATTCAGAAATACAAAAAACAACGGCATTATATTTGTTCAGATTTCTTTTGATATGATAAAACAAACAATACACTTTTTTATAGTAGTTTTTGCAGTAAGTATAAGCTCAAATAGTTTTGCACAACTTGATGCTTCTTTTGGAAACACAAAAAATAACTCAGGCTCGTTTAATAGTATTCCTAATGCTACTAAAGAAGTTCAAAAACCAACATCTTTAGATTTTAAAAATAATAACGGTTTTAAAAACGCACACAGCAAACAACAACGAAAGTATAAAAAAAAACAAGCCGAAAAAGATTTTGAAAGCAAAGGGATTTTAACAAAAGCTAAAATTGCGGAAGAACAATATTTAAAAGCTTTTAAAAAAATAAACGGACGATATGTATACCCTATTATTGATCAAGATTTAGGGAGTTTTACCACTAAAGATAAAAGTATTACGATTATTTGTAGAGATTTTCAATATCCTGATGGCGATAAAGTTACTATTTTAGTAAACAATATTCCTGTGGTTACAAACTTAATTCTAAAAAAACGTTATCAATCTTTTAAAATATCTTTAAGTCAAGGCATTAACACCATAAATATTTTAGCCCTAAACCAAGGAACTTCAGGACCAAATACCGCCGGGTTTAAAATTTATAATAAAACAGGAACACTACTTTCTGCCAACCAATGGAACTTGGCTACAGGAGCAAAAGCAACTATTATTATTGCCAAAGAAAAACAATAATTTAAGTCCTTTTAATAATAAAAAAAACTGTGTGTAAATTTTAACAAGAACTTTTTTAAAATTACTAAAAACTACTTACTTTTGTAGATGCGTTTTAAGACATACGCAACAAACAAACTTTTAAATAAACAACTAATATATAATGAATAAAATCACTAAAGAAACCTATATCAACTGGTATAGAGACATGCTTTTCTGGAGAAAGTTTGAAGATAAGTTAGCCGCTGTTTACATTCAACAGAAAGTAAGAGGGTTTTTACACTTATATAACGGTCAAGAGGCTGTTTTAGCAGGTGCATTACACGCAATGGACTTATCTAAAGATAAAATGATTACCGCTTACCGTAACCACGTACAACCTATCGGTATGGGCGAAGACCCTAAACGTGTAATGGCAGAATTATATGGTAAAGCTACTGGTACCTCTAAAGGTATGGGGGGATCTATGCACATTTTTTCAAAAGAACACCGTTTTTATGGTGGACACGGAATTGTTGGTGGTCAAATTCCATTAGGAGCAGGGTTAGCTTTTGGTGATAAATATAAAGGAAATGATGCCGTAACATTATGTTGTTTTGGTGATGGTGCTGCTCGTCAGGGTTCATTACACGAAACTTTTAATATGGCTATGAACTGGAAATTACCAGTAGTATTTATTGTTGAAAACAATGGATACGCTATGGGAACTTCTGTTGAAAGAACTGCAAATCATACCGATGTTTGGAAACTTGGTTTAGGATACGAAATGCCTTGTGGACCTGTTGACGGAATGAATCCTATTAAAGTTGCCGAAGCGGTAGATGAAGCTATTCAAAGAGCTCGTCGTGGTGAAGGACCAACTTTCTTAGAGATGAAAACATACCGTTATAGAGGTCACTCAATGTCGGATGCTCAACATTATCGTACCAAAGATGAAGTTGCTGAATACCGTAAAATTGACCCTATTACCCAAGTATTAGATATCATTAAAGAAAATGAATATGCTTCTGATGATGAAATTGAAGCTATCAAAAAAGAAGTAAAAGAATCGGTAAGTGAATGTGAAAAATTTGCTGAAGATTCTCCATATCCTGAAGTAAGTCAATTACATGATATGGTATATGAACAAGAAGATTATCCATTTATAAAATCAAAATAAACCATGGCTACAATTATAAACATGCCTCGCTTAAGCGACACAATGGAAGAAGGAGTTGTTGCTTCTTGGTTAAAAAATGTAGGCGACAGAATTGAAGAAGGAGATATTTTAGCTGAAATTGAAACTGACAAAGCTACCATGGAATTTGAATCTTTTCACGAAGGTGTTTTATTACATATTGGTGTTCAAGAAGGAGGCTCTGCTCCTGTTGATACTTTATTAGCTATTATCGGTGAACAAGGTGAAGATATTTCTGCTTTATTAAACGGAGATACTACTCCTACTCAAGTTGAAGAAGCTCCTAAAGCTGAAACTTCTAACGAAAAAGTAGCTGTAAAAAGTGAAACAGTAGCAATGCCAGCAGGTGCTATTGTAATTAACATGCCACGTTTAAGTGATACCATGGAAGAAGGAACTGTTGCTTCTTGGTTAAAAAATGTAGGTGATAAAGTTGAAGAGGGTGATATTTTAGCTGAAATTGAAACAGATAAAGCTACAATGGAATTCGAATCTTTTAACGAAGGTGTTTTATTACACATTGGTGTACAAGAAGGTGAGGCTGCTCCTGTAGACACTTTACTTGCTATTATAGGTAAAGAAGGAACTGATGTTACTACCGTACTTGCTGCATTAAATTCAGGAAATACAACTTCATCTGTCAAAACAGAAGAAAAAACAGCAACTAAAGAAGAAGCTCCTAAGGAAGAAATAAAAGTAGCTGTTACTGAAACAGTAACTACAACAACTTCTGGAGGAAGAATATTTGCTTCTCCATTAGCTAAAAAAATAGCAAAAGATAAAGGCTTTAAATTAGCTGATATTAAAGGTTCTGGTGAAAACGGACGCATCATTAAAAAAGATGTTGAAAATTATACGCCAGTTGCCGTAAAAGTTGAAGCTCCTGCTAGTTCTAAATCGGTAACGGCAACTAATTTTGCTATCGCTGGAGAAGAAAACACATCAGAAGTTAAAAATTCTCAAATGCGTAAGGCAATTGCGAAAGCTTTAAAAAATTCTAAATTTGATGCACCTCATTTCTACTTAAATATTGAAGTAGATATGGACAACGCAATGGCTTCTCGTAAAATAATTAATGCCGTTCCTGATACAAAAGTATCATTTAACGACATGGTTGTAAAAGCCTGTGCGATGGCATTAAAAAAACATCCAAACGTAAATACTAGCTGGACTGATAATACGACATTATTCCACAGTCATATTCATATTGGTGTTGCCGTGGCTGTTGATGAAGGTTTAGTAGTGCCTGTTGTAAAACATACAGATGCTTTAAGTTTAACTCAAATTGGTGCTTCGGTACGTGATTTAGCTGGTAAAGCTAGAAACAAAAAAATTGCTCCTGCTGAAATGCAAGGAAGTACTTTTACGGTTTCTAACTTAGGAATGTTTGGTATCGAAAGTTTTACTTCGATTATCAATCAGCCGAATTCTGCTATTTTATCTGTTGGTGCTATTGTACAAAAACCAGTTGTTAAAAATGGTGAAATTGTTGTTGGTAACACAATGAAATTAACTTTAGCTTGTGACCATAGAACGGTTGATGGTGCAGTTGGTGCTCAATTCTTACAAACATTAAAAACTTTTGTTGAAAACCCTGTTACAATGTTAGCATAGGTTTTTAACTTACATATTTTACTAAAAAATCCCGAGCGTTTGCTTGGGATTTTTTTATTTACAACTATTTTTAGCCTGTATAATATGTCGTTGATTATGATTAATTACAAATCGAAAAGTATCGCCTAACCTAAATTTTAAAATAGGTAATGTTATTGCTGTTTTTATCTTTGTTAAATTTTTATTTTCTGATAATTCAAGTAAATTTAACAGCTCTTTTTGAAGTTTAATAAAACGTTCTAAAACAACTTTTTTATCTAATTTTGAATAAATAGGATTCTTACTTTTAAACGTATTCATTGTTTTCATCCCTTCTTTAGGCAACATATCTAAAGCAAATTTATTTCCTAAATATCCCGATTTAAAAACTGTCGATTTTTGATATTTAGACTTTTCTATTCTTTTTCTAATTTCATTATTGTAAAATTCTGCATATAAATTCAAATGCTCTAAACATTCTAAAACAGACCATGATTTTACTGTTTTTTTATATTGTAACTCTTGCGTAGTATTATTTTTTAAAGATTCCACATAATTAATATGAGAAACTACAGTTTGTTTTAATTCTGATAATAATTCTTTGGTATTAAAAAAGCTCATGTTTGAAATTTAATTCAAATATGAGCTTTTTTATAAAAATAAATATTGATACTAATCAAGATTTTTTAATATTCTAGACAATGTTTCTGGCGCCATTCTTAAATAAGATGCAATATATTTTTGAGGTATCTCTTGAAATACTTGCGGACTTCTTTTAAATACACGTTCAAAACGTTTTTGTGGAGAATAAGTAATCAAATCTATTTCTCTTTCTATTTGTTGATACATAAAATCATTTAAAAAAACGTTCCAAACATCCTGATATTCCTTTTTAGAGTTTATAAACCGCATATAATTTATTTTAGAAATTACTTTCAACTCACATTTTTTAAGCGCTTGAATGTAAAAAGAAGTTGGTTTTTCGGTTAAAAAACAATCAAACGCCGTAATTATAGATTCTTTATATCCAAATCTAATGGTGTGTTCTTCATTATCATTATCAATAAAAACTCGTAAACTTCCTTCTTTTACTAAATACAAATTGGTATTTAAATCTCCTTTATTTATCAGGAAATCATTTCTTTTAAGTGTTATTTCTTTATCCCACTTATCTTCTAATTTTTCTAAAAAATACTTGTATGAACTCATAAAATATAGTGATTAGATACTTTTATATTCAATTATACTTCTACTCAATGATAATCAAAATTATTATTTTTTATAAATATGTTCGTTTATTTCTTCAAAAAAAAAGCTATTTATTCTAATAACCACAACAATAAATTAAACTTATTAAATCTTAATAGTAATAATTTATGTTTTTTCTTTTTATTTATCAAAATGATTAATACTTTCGCGGAAATACATTATCAATATTAAATCTAAATAAACTTAATGAAGAGAATTATACTATTTATCGGAATTATACTTTCAATAACAACCATTTTATCATTCAATGCAGTAGATAAATCACCTTATAAATTATTATGCGATACTGCTAATGCTCAAAATAAAAATATCATAGTCTATTTTTCTGGAAGTGATTGGTGTGCTAACTGTAATAAGTTTAAAAAAGAGGTTTTAAATACTCCTGATATTAAAAAATCAATTGAAACAGATTATGTGTATCATCTAGCTGATTTTCCACAAAGAACTGAGTTATCAGAAGAATTAGAAACGCTAAATAATGCACTCGCTGAAAAATTAAATAATCAAGGCGTGTTTCCGCTATTAGTTATTACTGATAAAAACTTAACTATTAAAAAAGTTATAAACATGAATACAAGTGCTGATAAAACTTTAAAAGCTTTAAAAGATAATAGATAAAATGGAACAATTAAAAGTTTTTTCTAAATCTATCGATTCAATGAAATCTACTTTAGATGTTCATATCGTAATGCCTAATAATAAAGAAGATAAAGCTAATAAATTAATTGAAAAAGCCTATGCCGAAGCACAACGATTAATACAAATTATTTCTGCTTGGGATGAAAACACAACACTTTATAAAGTAAATAAAATGGCAGGAATAGCACCTGTAAAAGTTTGTGATGAGTTGTTTCAATTAATTAAAAGAGGTGTTTATTTATCTGAAATAACAAATGGTTTATTTGATATTACCTTTGCTTCTATCGATAAAATTTGGTATTTCGATAAGCCATTAACTGAAAAACCAAGTGCCGAAAAAATTCAAAAATCTGTTAGAAATATCAATTATAAATTTATTGAATTAAATGATGAAAACCAGAGTATTTTCATCAATAATAAAGGTACAAAAATAGAACTTGGTGCTATTGGTAAAGGTTTTATCGCTACAAAAATGAAAGACCTTTTACAAAAGGCTGGTATAAAATCAGGACTTATAAGTGCTGGTGGAGATATGACCTCGTGGGGGCAAAGCATACGTGAAGATGGTTTTTGGAATATTGGCGTTGCTGACCCCAATAAAGAAATCAAAAATATTGCGTGGCTTCCCATTAAAAACGAATCCATTGCTACTTCTGGAAACTATGAACGTTTTGCTATTATTGATGGAAAACGGTATTCGCATATTATTCATCCTAAAACAGGCTATCCTGTTGAAGGAATAAAAAGTGTAACCGTATTAAGCCCTGATGCTGAATTATGTGATGCTATTGCTACCACAATTTTTCTTAAAGGCGTAAAAAAAGGACTTGATTTTGTGAATCAATTTTTCGATATCAGGTGTTTTATTATTGATGACAATGAAAAAAAACATTTTTCAAAAAACTTTAAAGTAGAAATATCTTATCCAAATACTGCAAATCAAAAAGCAGTAGTTTAATCTAAATTAAATTATACAATGATTATTAAAAATGAAAGAAGATTTTATCTTCTAAGGAACTCTATTGCCTTATTTCTCTTGGCTATAATAGGTTATTCGTGTACAGAAAACACCGATAACAAACCACTTATAGAAGAAATTAAAATAACTAAAATAACAAGTAACACCCAAGAAAGACTCGAAAGAATTCAGTTTTTAAAAGGTAATAAAACAGGATATATAACAGGTCAGGCGGGTACTTTATTAAAAACAACTGATAGCGGTGAAACTTGGACTTCTTTAAATACGCCACTTGTTGATTCAAAAGTTTATGACTGGAACTCTGTTTGGTTTAACAATGAAAAAACAGGTTTTTTAGTAGGAAGAAACACCAAAAAGAAAATTACCATTTACAAAACTACTGATGGAGCAAGTTCTTGGAATGAAGCTACTGTTAACGGTGGAGATATTGACAGAATGTATGATGTTGCTTTTACCAATAGTACTACAGGTTTTATGGTTGGTTATAAAGGTCAAATTTTTAAATCGACAGATACAGGTGCTACTTGGAATTTAATAACCAAAATTGATACACTAGGCATGCGAGAAGCTTGTGTAAAAAATTATGCAAAACTATATCCAGACCGTGAACCAAGTGAAAATACTGGTACGCTTTCAAATGCCCGATTATATCGTTTAAAAGTTGTTTCTGAAAACGAAATATATACTGCAGGAAGAGATGGAATTGTTTTTAAATCTATAGATGCAGGAAATAACTGGAAATATGTAAATACAGGAAATATCAATGATATTTATGATTTAAACTACATCAACAACTCGATTCTTATTACTTGTGGTAAAAATGGTTCGGTATCTAAAATTTACAAAGATGGAACTTATCAAGACCTTACAAATATAGCCAATACACGTTCTTTTAGAGGCATGCACTTTATTACTGAAGATGTTGGCTGGTGTGTTGGAGAGCATGGTTACATCTATAAAACAAGTAATGGCGGTAATTATTGGGGTAAAGAAATAGCACCAACAGAAAGTACCTATATTCTTAGAAGCTGTGCATTTATCAATCCTAAAATAGGAATATTTGTAGGTAATGCAGGACAAATTATTAAAATAGAAGATTCATCAACAGAAAATTTAACGCAACAATAATGAAAAATATACTATATAAATTAATACTATTTACAGCAATATTAGCAGGTATGTCTTCCTGTACTTCTGTAAAAGCATATCAATCTCAATTTGTAAGTGATTATTATATGGAACAAGGACCGCTTTCTATTGAAAGTTTATCTTCTTCAGGTTTTAGTTATAGAGAAGGTGTTTCAGGTGGTGAAGGTGGTAAAGTTGGCGGAGGCTGTGGCTGTAATTAAAAATTAAAGAAAATGACGAAAATAAATAAAAAATTAACATTCGCTTTAGTTTTATCTGCCTGTATTGGTTTTGCTCAAAACACTTCTACTGTTAATCAACAAGAAGATAAAAATATTAAAGTTAGTTTGCTTGGTAATTACTACGGGCAGGATGGCGAAAGAGGTGCTCCTAATGGTGGTATTGGCTCACAAGAATTACATAGTTATACTCGAGAAGCAAAAATATTTGTACCCGTATCAAAAATTATAGATGCAAAATTTAATGCTGGAGTTGATTATTTTACTTCTGCATCCTATTTATTAATTGATAAATATCAAACCTCAGCAAGTTCAGGTAACAGCGGAGTTAGTGTTGATGAAACAAGAAAATATGGCGATGTTAGTATTGACCTTTCAATTAATGATTTTAAAATAACGCCACTTTTTGGTTACTCAGAAGAATATGATGTAAAATCTAAAACTTTTGGTTTATCAGGTTCGTATAAAAACCCTAAAAACTTATCTACATTTACCTTTAAATCTAACTTAATTATGGATAAATGGCTCTTAATATATCCTGGTGAATTTAGACCAACCGCTACTATTGATGCTCAAACTGGTGCTTCTGATAAAGGAACTAAAATAGGTGTAAATGCTGATGTTATTCAACTTACAGATGGCGAGAAAGTTACTAAAGATGGCAACACTTATAATGTTGATGACAGATTAACAAGTGCTTTAGGAGTTAATTATGCTTTTAATATCAATAAACGTATGAATGCCTTAGTTGGTGTTGATGGAATATATCAAAGCGGACTACTTTCTACACCTTTTTACAGAGTCTATTTTAGAGATGGTATTCAAGATGAATACGCCAAAACAGTCGCTGTTGAAAAACTACCCAACGAACGATTAAAATTAGCAATTTACGGTAGGTACAATTATTTTGTTAACAAACTACTTATTGTTAGAACAAGTGCTAGATTATATGCTGATAATTGGGGCGTTAATTCACTTACACTAGGCGTTGATGCACCTATTAAAATTAAACCTTGGGTTTCTGTAATGCCTTTTTATAAATTTCATACACAAACTTCGGCTGATTATTTTGCAGGGTACGGACAGCATGAATTATCTGATGAATATTACACCAGTGATTTTGATTTATCTAATTTGTATTCAAATAAATTTGGAGCATCTGCCAGAATTGTTCCTTTTAAACAATTTCTTGGGATAAAATCAATCGATGTAAGATATACAAAATATTTAAGAAGTGATGGTTTATCTGCCAATTCAGTTTCTGTAGGGGCAAGTTTTGAATTTTCTAATTTTTTAAAGAAAAAAAATAAATAAAATCATGATTACATATATAAAAAACGGCGCACTAATAGCTGGAGTATTTTCAATGCTATTTTTAACTTCTTGTGTAGAAGTAACTCCTGAAACAGCCATTATTAATCCTACTGATGATACGTATATAAACACCTTGCATTCTGGTACAACATCCGATTTAAAAGATGTGCATTTTTTTGATGCCTCAAAAGGAGTCGTTGTTGGAGGTGAAGATTATTTAACAACTTCCGACGGTGGTTTAAATTGGATAAAAACAATTCCTTTTAAAACTGCTGATGATAAAATAAAAGTACGTTTTAACAAAGTAACTTTTGTCAATGATTTAAAAGGATTTATCACTGGTGATTTAGGAGAAGAATACATCCGAAAAGGTAGACTTCGTTTTAGAGCCACTGGAAATATCTTTTTAAAAACAGAAGATGGTGGTGAAACTTGGAATACTATCAATTTTTTTGATAAAGAAAAAACGTTTATAAAATCGCTTAAATTTCAAAATGAAACTACGGGTTTATTATCCGTTGTTAGAAATGAAAATGGCGAAGTTTACAAAACAACCGATGCTGGTTTAACTTGGAAATTAGTACTTTCAGATGTGAAAGCTTACGGGCATCACGGAGATAGAGATGGCTCACTTGGAATATCAGACATTACTTATGTTACCCAAAACACCGTTGTTGCCATAGGTACTCAAGGAAATGTTTACATCAGTTTAAATGCTGGTAATACTTGGACTAAAGACATTACCGCTCCAAAAGATAGAGCCTTTAAACGAGTAACATTTTTTAATGATACCGAAGGATATATTGTTGGTGGTGGAGATAGTGCTCCTAATGAAGATAAGGCAATGGTCTTTAAAATCACTTTAAATTCAGACGGAACAACTACTTATCAAGATAAAACAGACATCTATCATTCTGTCTTTTACTTTAATGGTTTATATGCTTCTGATGCTGGAAATCTATGGGTTTGTGGGCATTTAGGACAGGTTTTTGCGACTTATGACCAAGGAACTACTTGGAGTAATGAATTGACAAAAACAAACAGAGAATCTGATTTAAACGATTTAGAATTTCCTACGGATAAAATCGGTTATTTTGTAGGTGATGACGGAATTATCCTTAAAGTAAATTTAGCTGAATAATAAAAAAACAATCATTAAATCTGATAACTTTTACCTTAAAAGTTATCAGATTTTTTTTATATAATCAATATGAAATTATTAAAATACGTTTTATTAATAGGAATTTGTTTTATATCAACTATAAATCTTGTAGCCAACAACTCCCCTATTCAATCTTCTATTAAATCACCTATTGAATGGAAAACAACTGATTTAAACTTCATTAATAATAACATTGGTGATACTTTAAATTTAGTTTTTAAAGCTACTATGAAAAATGATTTTTATATGTATGCTACTGGTTTTTCATGTAGTCAAGGTCCTATTCCTACCACCTTAAAATTAACAGGAGAAGGTTTTAAAACCATTGGAAATTTAAAATCTATTGGAGCACATCCTAAATTAGATAAAGACTGGAATTGTAATATGATAATTTTTGACAAAGAAGTACTACTTAGTCAAAAAATAGTAATCACTAAAAATAATCAACAATTAAATTATAAACTAAAATATTTTACATGTAAAACAAATGATAGTTGTATCCCTGGTAAAAAATACGGCAAAATAATTATAGGAAATCCTATTGATAAAATAGAAAGTGGTGTTATCTCTAAAAAAATAGCCTCTAAATCAGCAATTGATAAAGTTGTATCATCAGAAGAAAAATCATTAAAAAAAGAACAGAAAAAATCTTGGATATTGTACTTACTTACCGCTTTTATGGCAGGATTATTAACTGTTTTTATGCCTTGTATATTTCCACTAATGCCAATGACGGTAAGTTATTTTTCAAAAGGAAATAAAAGTAGGTTAGAAACCATAAAAAAAGCATTTATATACGGTTTAAGCATCGTTATTATTTATACCGCACTTGCTATTTTACCAAGTCTTCTTTTAGGTAGTGACCGCGTAAATAATTGGATAAGTACGCATTGGTTACCAAATATTTTGTTTTTTTTAGTATTCGTGCTTTTTGGATTGTCTTTTTTAGGAGCTTTCGAATTAAAACTTCCGTATAAATGGGCAAATAAAGCAGATAATTTATCAGAAAAAGGAGGTTATTTAGGACTTTTTTTTATGGCGCTTACTCTTATTATTGTTTCTTTTTCATGTACAGGACCATTTATCAGTAGTATTCTTATTCTTTCTTCAAAAGGAGGTATTAGTATAAAACCTTTTTTAGGAATGCTTTCGTATTCTGTTGGTTTTGCCTTACCTTTTGTATTGTTAGCATTAACGCCTCAATTATTATCTAAATTACCTAAATCGGGTGCTTGGATGAACACCATTAAAGTGTTTTTCGGAATATTAGAATTAGGTTTATCGCTTAAATTTTTAAGTAATATTGATTTAGTTTATGGCTGGGGATTTTTAGATAGAAGCACTTTTTTAACAATATGGGCAGTACTTAGTTTGCTTTTAGCCTTTTATTTATTAGGTTTTATTAAATTTTCTCATGATGATGATACGCCTATCAAATTATCTGTAGGTCGGTTTTTAATGGCTACTTTTATTTTATTTAGCACTATTTATTTTATAACTGGTATTTTTGATAGACCCGTAAATGCTTTGAGTGGTTTAATACCTCCTAAAGTTAATAATTATCACACAACAGCTAGTAAAAATAATTTATGTGAAACCCCTTTATATTCCAGTTATTTACATTCACCCGCAGGTTTTAATGGATATTTCGATTTAGAACAAGCCAAAAAATGTGCTAAAAAACAAGGCAAAATGCTTTTAATTGATTTTACAGGACATGGGTGTGCTAACTGCCGAAAAATGGAAGATACTATTTGGGTGCAACCTAACGTAAAATCTGAAATTGAAAGTAACTATATAGTTGTATCATTATATGTTGATGATAAACACGAATTGCCTAAAAAAGACCATTTAAAAGATTTAGCAGGCTATGATATTACCACAGTAGGTGAAAAGAATTTATTTTTAGAAAAATCATTATTTAATGAAGTTTCTCAACCGCTGTATGTTACTTATAATCCTATTACTGATAAAGCTATCAGTAAAATTGGCTATACAAATAATGTTAATGAATTTGTAAGTTTTTTAACTAAAAAAAATACTGATTAAAACTTAAAAACCGTCTAACCAAACTATTATTTATAACAACAAAAAACCACAAGATAATCTTGTGGTTTTTTTTAGTATCAATTTATATCAACTATATTTTACGCATTTTATCTATTAAATAAAAATCAGCTAAAACCAACGCAGATAACGCCTCTACAATTGGTACAGCTCTTGGTACAACACAAGGGTCATGACGACCTTTTCCTTGTATTTCTGTTAATTCACCATCAGAATTTATAGTTTGCTGATTTGTCATAATCGTAGCCACTGGTTTAAAAGCTACTCGAAAATACACATCCATTCCATTTGAAATTCCTCCTTGAATTCCTCCTGATAAATTAGATTGTGTTGTTCCATCTTCATTAAAAACATCATTGTGTTCAGAACCTTTCATTTTAGCACCACAAAATCCGCTACCAAATTCAAAACCTTTTACTGCATTAATTGAAAGCATTGCTTTTCCTAATTCGGCGTGTAATTTATGAAAAATAGGTTCTCCTAATCCAACAGGCATATTTTGTATAACACAAGTAATAGTACCTCCAATAGTATCGCCAGCTTTTCGGATTTCATGAATTTTAGCAATCATTGTTTCTGCTGATTTTTCATCAGGACAACGAACAATATTACTTTCAATTTTAGATAAATCTAACTCTTGATATGGTTTATCAATAAAAATATCGCCTACCGATGAGGTAAAAGCATTAATATTTATGTGTTTTATGAGTTGTTTTGCCAATGCACCTGCAACCACCCAATTTGCAGTTTCACGAGCCGAGGTACGTCCTCCGCCTCTATAATCTCTAATTCCGTATTTTTTATCGTAGGTATAATCGGCGTGAGATGGGCGATATACATTAGTATTATGATTGTAATCTTTACTTTTCTGATTGGTATTTTTAATTACAAAACCAATAGAAGCTCCTGTTGTTTTACCTTCAAAAATTCCAGATAAAAACTCAACGGTATCAGGTTCTTTACGCTGAGTTACAATTTTAGATTGCCCCGGTTTACGACGGTCTAACTCTTGTTGAATAGCCTCAAAATCTACGTCCATTCCTGCTGGAAAACCATCAATAACGCCACCTATTGCCGTTCCGTGTGATTCACCAAAAGTGGTTACTTTTAATATATTTCCAAATGAATTAAACATGCTTCTTAATTTTAAAACGAAAGTAATTTAAAAATTATAATTCTCTTAATGAAAACAGTAAAAACTAGTGAAATATGTATAAATATAACACTGATAGTCTCTTTTGTATATTATATCTATCTATTTTTTTTAAAAAACATTTTCATCCACATAACCTACTGATAAACAAAAACATAAAACACACAATAGTAAGTAATAAAATTTTTTAATTAAAAAAAACATTTTTTATTTTCTAGAACTAAAAAAAGATTGTATATTTGCAACCGCTAAAAGGATTTATTTTTAGTATGCCTGGAGAAATGGCAGAGTGGTCGAATGCGGCGGTCTTGAAAACCGTTGTCTGTTACAGGACCGGGGGTTCGAATCCCTCTTTCTCCGCAAAAACCGAAACATTTACTTGTTTCGGTTTTTTTTGTGCTAAAAAAATAAAAAATATTTTTGTAGTTTAAAAAAAGGTTATATATTTGCAACCGCTAAAAGGAATTTATTTTTAGCTTGTCTGGAGAAATGGCAGAGTGGTCGAATGCGGCGGTCTTGAAAACCGTTGTCTGTTACAGGACCGGGGGTTCGAATCCCTCTTTCTCCGCAAAAACCGAAACATTTATTTGTTTCGGTTTTTTTATGCTCTTTTATTTTTAATAACTTAGCTTAGCTCATATTATATAAAGCCCAATATATTATGTCATTTTTACTAATTATTTTCTTATTATTTATAATATTTCTCTTTTTTGCTATTAAATTAAAAGCATCAGCAGGTAGTATTATTAGTGCTATCATTCATTTAATTGCTTTTATTCCTTTTTCGTTTTGCTTGCTAGTTAGTGCTGAACACAACATAGCCATAGACCCAATAGACCAAGGCTATACTCCACTGGGGCAAAAACATATGCTCACTGTTTTTGTTTTTTACATCTTATATGTTGTTTCTAAAATTTTAATTTGGAAAAAAAGCAACACACTACCACCACTTACATGGATTATTGCAACTATTTTTGTAGTTATTGGTGTTATTTTAAACGTTTTTATCATCCTTCAAACATCGTATTCAAATGATATGTTTGAATTCAATTCCGCCTCGCTTATTAATACCTCAACAAACAATAATACAATAACGTTGTTTTTATTTTATCCGCTAATATCTAGTATTAGTGCTATTTACATATTGGCTAAAAGCTTTAATATTGTTGCTAATCATTTTAAGGAGTATCAATACAAAAACTCCACGTTAAATTATTTACATAAAATACTTTTCAAAATAAAATCATATCCTTTACTAATACTAGTATTAATTTTTCCTGTTTTTTTTATAATAACCATTATTTTAATGCTATTCGGGCAAGATGCTGACAGCATGATAAAAGTATTTACCGATACCACAACTTGGCGTTTTTCTCAACAATCACATCCACCAGCATTAGACCATAAAGGACACTATTTATGTACTGTTGCAGCATGCGGAAATCCAACTATTGTAAAACCGATAAGAATAGGAAAAAGACATGGAAAACCAATTGTAATAAATAGGCAATTAATGATTGCAAATGCTTTTGAAGATGTTATTCAGGTTCACTATCCGAAAACACATCATTTTATTCGTAAAAATTATGACACTTATGGTTATAACTTATCGAAAGTTATAAATACAACTTTCAAATCTGATATAACTTATATATTAATGAAACCACTAGAATGGTTATTTATTATTTTTCTATATCTATTTTGCACAAAACCAGAAGAATTAATCAAAAGACAATACAGATAAACTTTCTAAAAAATGAATACTTTTATACACTAATTATCAATAACTTAATATGAAAACATACATAAAATTAACTTTTCACATATCATTAATAGCTATTTTATATAGTTGTAAAACCACAAAACCAATAGTAAAAGAAATACCAAAAAATGAATATATTGAAACTAATATTACATTTAATAACTCATTAAATATTTCGCTTAAAAACTCAAAAAATCAATTAATAATAGAAAATTCTATTATTAATAAATTATCTGAAGAATTGATATTTAAAGATATTGCTCCAAGTTATTATATGAATATTGAAGGTATTTATACTATTCCTAAAAATATTAAGCAGATTACAAGTTCAACAACATATGATTTATACGATTACTATTTTGATAAAAAAGGCAGATTAGACTCTTTATATTCTAAAAGAAATGGCTCGTATAAAATTAATTATAATCAGAATGGTTTAATTGACTACATTAAAAATACTAAAGCCTACAAAAACTCTAAAAAGATAAAATCAACAAAATATTTAACATACTTTGCTACAGATAAAAATACGATTACAAAATATGAAACTAATAATAAGAACTTAATAGTATCTAATAATACATTTAGTCATAAATTTATTTATAATAATCAAGGAGAAATTATTAAAACAAATTATAATAAACCTATTGATAGTAACTTTATTGAATATTATACATTTAATAAAAATCTGTCAACTATAAAATTAATAAAAGCAATAGCTGGTACTTATTTTTTTATCAAAGGATATAAATTAGATAATAATGGTAAAATTATAAATACTTATTTTACAAATTATGGTATGGATTTAAATTCCAATTCGGTAAAACTAGATAAAATTTTATACAAAGATGATGCTCCTGCTTTACTAACTAAATACGATAAAAACAAACGTGTTATAGTAATTGAAAATGACAAAATCAAACATTTATATAAATATTATTAATCATTTATTCTTTCAAAAAACATAAAATAAAAAAGCTACATTACGTAAGTAATATAGCTTTTTCAAAAAACAATGACACTTAGTTATGCTTACTTCTTAAAAAGTTTAGCCGTCCCTTTAAAACCTTTTAATTCTATTATAGGTGCGCCATATATTTCAATTTTACTTTTACCTTCGGCATATAAAGTTAATTTTTTTTCCGCATATATAGAAGTATCTGCATTCCCTGAAGTATATATATCTACCTCCGAAATTTTCATTTCCTTTGCTTTCATATCAGCAGCTTCTTTTAAACTGAATGTTGCTTTTTTAGCTTCTCCTTCTAAATTTAAATCGGCTGAATTTATTAATTTAGCGGTAACATTATCGGCTAAAACATGAGCCTCTAACCTTGCTTTGTCCGACATTAAAAAAGTGGTGTTTGTTCCTTTTATTTTTAACGTTCCTTTTGATTTTCCAAGCATATTTACAATAACTTTTTCCGCTTTTAAATCTAATTCAAACTCACTTGAGTTATAGGAATCAATATGTATTACTTTTGAATTGAATATTCCGTCTCCTTTTATTTTAGCCCCATTTTTTAAGGTAATTTTTTCAAGTTTTACAAAATCTAATGCTATTTTAAGTTTTTTACTCCTTGCTATTTTACGCGTTGTTGCAATTTTAAGAACACTGTCTATTACCTCAAAATTAATAACTTCATGTAAATTTTTGTCCGTAGTTAATACATAACTGTTTTTATCAGCCTGATTTATACTTAGCTCTAAAGCATCGTCAATTTCAATTTTATAAAACGCTTTATCAATAGATTTACTCGTTGTTATTACCTGTTTATTTCCTTTAATTTTCTGTTTATCCTGAGCAAGTATTACGCTACTAATCATTACTGAAAATACGACTAAAATTATTTTTTTCATGGTATTAATTTTAAATTATAGTTAACGGTTATTAAACCATATTTAAGACCCCTAAACCATCATTAAGTCACTAGTTATATATTTAATCCTCATAAAAAAACCTAGTGCTTTTACACACTAGGTTTATATTGACTTTAAATATTTTTTACGCTTTCAAAAACAATTTTACCTTCTCCTTTTTTTATTTTTAGGTGTGCTATATTTTTTAGTTTCTTTCGCATCCGTTTTAGAACCACCCTTATTTTGGCTTTCTTTTGCGTTTACTCTAGGTGCTCTATAATTTTTATTTTTTCGTTGATTAAAAGGTACTTTTTCATCCAATTGATTCTTAGCACTTTTTGTATCTCTTCTATTTTTTATAGCTGTTTTAGGCGATCGGTAATTTTTACTTTTTCGCTTGTTAAAAGGAACCGCATCGTCAAAGGTATTTTTAGCATCTTTTGCTCCTGTATTCTTTTTCCACGAATTATTTTCAGGCAATAATTTTTTAAGTAAATCTGTTCGCCCTACCTTATTTAGTGTATTACGAATCCAATCTTTATTTTCTTTTTTATACCAAAAGAAAAATTTATGCTGATCTTCTTTTTCCTTCGCTGTTTTAGGTGTTTTTGTCGGTTTTAAAGTATAAGGATGATATCCACTATAATAAATTACCGTAGCCACTGTCATTGGCGTAGGCGTAAACCCTTGCACTTGTTCTAGTTGAAACCCCATGTCTTTTGTTTCGGCAGCCAAGTTTGCCATATCTTCTTTTTCACAGGCTGGGTGATTCGATATAAAATAAGGAATTAACTGAAGCTTTAATTTCTTTTTAATGTTAATACGGTCAAACCTATCTTTAAACATATGAAAATATTTAAATGACGGCTTACGCATTAATTTTAAAACAGGGTCAGATGTATGTTCTGGTGCTACTTTTAATCGCCCAGAAACATGATTTGTCATCACCTCTTCTGTATAAGCATCTAACTCTTTTGGGTCGGCATTTTTATTAAATTCAGGTACTAACATATCATGTCGAATACCACTTCCAATAAATGATTTTTTTATCTTCGGATGTGCATCAACAGCTTTATAAAGGTCTGTTAATGGTTTATGCGAAGTATCTAAATTACTACAAATTACTGGTGAAATACAAGAAGGCGCAACACATTTATCACAAATAGATTGGATTTTTCCTTTCATCTGATACATATTCGCAGAAGGTCCACCAACATCAGATAAATACCCTTTAAAATCGTCCATTTTAGTAACGGTATCGACTTCTTTTAATACCGATTCTTGACTTCTACTAGCAATAAATTTTCCTTGATGTGCTGATATTGTACAAAAACTACATCCTCCAAAGCATCCACGGTGAATATTTATCGAAAATTTAATCATTTCAAACGCAGGAATAGGTCCACGCTTGTCATATTTTGGATGCGGTAATCGTGTAAAAGGCAAATCAAAAGAAGCATCAATTTCTCCTTCAGTCATTGTTGCACAAGGCGGATTAATCATCAGTTTTTTATTACCAACCTTTTGAAAAATACGACGTGCATATAATTTATTCGACTCCTGCTCTATTACTTTAAAGTTCGATGCAAATGTTTTTTTATCCTTTAAACAAGCCTCGTGAGAATTAATTTCTACATCCTGCCAATTTTTATTCTTCGGAACATTTTCATTTTCATCAATAAGAACAGCGGTTTGTTTTATCGTTTTTAAACTCGAAAACGGCACACCTTTTTGCAACAACTCTACAATTTCTCGTAAAGGCTGCTCACCCATTCCATACACCAACATATCTGCTTTAGATGTTTCTAAAATAGTTGGTAATAATTTATCAGACCAATAATCGTAATGGGTAACACGACGCAATGAAGCCTCGATACCTCCAATTAAAACTGGAGTGTCAGGAAATTTTTCTTTTAATATTTTTGAATATACCGATGTTGCGTAATCAGGTCTAAACCCTTTATCACCATTTGGTGTATATGCGTCTTTATCACGACGACGTTTACTTGCCGTATAATTACTCACCATCGGATCCATACATCCGCCCGTTACTCCGAAGAATAAGCGGGGTTTTCCTAATTTCTCAAAATCTTGTAAATTATCATTTACACTAGGTTGTGGTACAATTGCTACTCGCAAACCATAACTTTCTAGTATTCGTCCTATTACTGCCGGACCAAATGATGGGTGATCTACATATGCATCTCCACTGAAGAGAATTACATCTAATTCTTCCCATCCTCTTAACTTAACCTCCTTATTTGTAGTCGGTAACCAATCTGAAACTCGTCTTATTCCCATGCCGCTGCAAAGGTACAACGTTTTAGTTGATATTACCAAGCTTAAAAAAAGATGTTAAATTTAGTAATAAAAAATGTAACTTATCCTATTTTTAGGATACTAATTATATATAATAAAATATTCTCATGAAAAAAATTATACTTGGAATCGTTTCCTTAGCTTTATTCGCTAGCTGTTCTACCTATAAATCGGTGCAAAAAAACAACCAAACTATTGCTGTAAATATCGATTTAAATACGGTTGTTGATGATAAAATAATGGTCGCTATAAATCCACAGAAAATAAAAGAAGAAACTATAATTTATAATATTCCTGCAATTGTTCCAGGAACCTATACCATGAGTAATTATGGGAAGTTTGTTTCAAATTTTAAAGCTTTTGATTATAACGGAAAAGAATTAGCGATTAAAAAACTAAACGAAAACTCTTGGCAAATTAACAATGCCAAAAACATGGATAAAATATCGTATTGGGTTGATGATACTTTCGATTCAAAAAAAGACCATAACATCTATGTAATGGCGGGTACGAATATTGAAGAAGACAAAAATTTCCTATTAAATTTACCTGGTTTTATCGGTTATTTTAATGATAAAAAAGAGTTGCCGTATCAAATTTCAATAACGCATCCTACCCATTTATACGAAACCTCATCATTAATCAATAAAAACACCTCAAAAACTGATAACAGTAAAGATGTGTTTTTAGCACCTCGATATGATGAAATTTCAGACAATCCGATTATGTATGCGCCACTTAATAACGTGAGTTTTACGGTGAACGGAATTGAAGTAAATTTAGCTATTTATTCGCCTAACAACGCACACAAAGCAACCGATTTAAAGGACGCTTTAAAAACAATGATGACCGCTCAAACCAACTTTTTAAAAGGTTTTGAAACTACAAATGAATACAATGTTTTAGTCTATTTATTTGATCCTGAAATGTATAAATTTCAAGGATATGGCGCTTTAGAACACAGGTCATCAACAACAGTAGTGTATCCTGAAACCATGAGCAAAAAACAATTTGCAAGTAATATGATTAACGGAACGGTATCCCACGAATTTTTCCATATTGTTTCTCCGTTATCTGTACATTCTGAAGAAATTCATTCTTTTGATTTTAACCAAGCAGAAATGTCAGAACATTTATGGATGTACGAAGGAATGACAGAATATTTTGCAAATCTTTTTCAGGTGAATCAAGGTTTAATTTCTGAAGATGAATTTATCAATGAAATGAATTCAAAAATTGCTGGATCATTAAATTATAACGATGCCATCTCTTTTACCAAAATGAGTAAAAACATTTTAGAACCTAAATATGCTAAAAACTACAATAATGTATATCAGAAAGGCGCATTAATTGGTATGTGTTTAGATATTATTTTAAGAGAAGAAAGCAACGGAACCTACGGAGTTCGAAACTTAATGCTTGATTTATCTAAAAAATACGGAAAAAACAAGGCTTTTAAAGATGAAAATATTATTGCTGAAATCGTAAAAATGACTTATCCTTCGGTTGGCGAATTTTTCAAAAATCATGTAGAAGGAGCTACGCCTATTAACTACGGTACTTATTTTGAAAAAGTGGGGGTTAAAAACCAAACAAAAACAGAAAATTCAGCCTATTTTATCGATTCAAAAGGACAGCCTTTTATTTCTGTAAATAGTAATAAAAAAGTATTTTTTACCATCAGAACAAACTCAGCATTAACTGCTTTAGGTATTAAAGCTGGCGATATTTTAGAAAGTGTTAATAATGAAAAAATATCATTAGAAAACATCCGTCCTATTTTAGGAAAAACAATGCAATGGAAACAAGGCGATATTATAAAAATGGACGTTACTAGAAACGGAAAACTTTTAAAATTATCAGCAAATTACACACAGCCAACTACTAAAAGTACTGGTTTGGTTCTTGAAAAATTATCTGCAGATAACAAAAAAATAGTTTTAAGAAACGCTTGGTTAAAAAACTAACAAAAGCGATTTCACTATTCTATAATTCACAAAAAAGACAGCTAATTAGCTGTCTTTTTTATTTAAAATACCATTTACTTTAACATTTAATTAATATTTTACAAATAGCAATTTAATAATTTCGATAAATTTTTTTAAAACCCTTTATTTATGATAAAAAAAATATTCTTCCAGCTACTTCTTGTAGTTTTTTGCATCAGCTTTTCATCCAAAGCAAATGCACAATGGTTCAAAAAGAAAAAAAACAAGAAAGAAATAAGCAAGGCAAAACCAAAGCCCGATAAAAATGCGATAAAACCCTATAACAAAGTGGTTACTGAAAAATTCAGTACCGACAACGGGTTATTTAAAGTACACCAAAAAGAACAGCAATTTTTATTTGAAATCCCTGATTCGTTACTTAACCGTGAAATGCTAATGGTTACTAGAATTGCTAAAACAGCCAGTGGTGTTGGTTTTGGTGGTGGAAAACAAAACACACAAGTATTGCGTTGGCAAAAAAAGCAAAAAAATATTTTACTAAAAGTAGTTTCTTATAATGTGGTTGCCGACAGCCTGCTTCCTGTTCATAAAGCTGTGGTAAACTCTAACTTTGAGCCAATTTTATACTCTTTTCCTATAAAAGCATTTAGCAAAGATTCAACTGCTACGGTAATCGATGTTTCTTCTTTATTTAAAACCGATGTAAAAGCGATTGGCTTCCCTCAAAGAAGCAGAAAAGAATACAAAATTTCTAAAATGGACGCAAAGCGCTCTTATATTGAACGCATTAGCAGTTATCCTAAAAACATTGAAGTTCGACACGTAAAAACCTATGTTTCTAGCGCAGCACCTGCTAATAAAAGTGTTGGTGCTATTTCAATGGAATTGAGTAATTCAATGATTTTATTACCTAAAAAACCAATGAAACGCCGTTATTTTGATCAGCGTGTAGGATGGTTTGCCAGGTCGCAAACTGATTACGGTTTAGACGCTCAAAAAAGTAAATCAGTAAAATATCTTGACAGATGGCGCTTAGAAGTTAAAGAACAAGACCTTGAAAAATTCAACAACGGAGAATTGGTTGAACCTAAAAAACAAATTGTTTATTATATTGATGATGCCACTCCAAAACAATGGCGAAAATACATCAAACAAGGAATTAATGATTGGCAAGTAGCCTTTGAAGCCGCTGGTTTTAAAAATGCAATTATTGCAAAAGATGCGCCTACAAAGCAAGAAAACCCTGATTGGAGCCCTGAAGACGTACGTTATTCTGTGGTGCGTTATTTAGCATCGCCAATTCCGAATGCCAACGGCCCTCACGTAAGCGATCCTCGTTCTGGAGAAATTTTAGAATCGGATGTTAACTGGTATCATAATGTAATGACTTTACTACACGATTGGTATTTTATTCAAACTGCCGCTATAAATCCTGATGCTAGAAGTATGGAATTTAAAGAAGAAACTATGGGGCGTTTAATTCGTTTTGTTTCGTCTCACGAAGTTGGGCACACCCTTGGTTTACCTCATAATATGGGAAGTTCAGTAGCCTATTCTGTTGATTCTTTGCGTTCGGCAAGCTTTACCAAAAAATACGGAACAGCGCCATCAATTATGGATTATGCGCGTTTTAATTACATCGCGCAGCCTGAAGATAAAGGTGTTGCTTTAATGCCAAATATTGGGCTTTACGATAAATATGCTATCAGTTGGGGATATCGTCCAATATTAAATACATCAGCAAAAGACGAAAAGAAAACCTTAAATAAATGGATTCTTGACAAAGCAGATAATCCTATTTATAGATTCGGACATCAGCAAGTTGTAAATGTTATCGACCCGAGTTCACAAACGGAAGATTTAGGTGATAATGCTATAAAAGCAAGTGCGTACGGAATTAAAAACCTACAGCGTATTTTACCAAATTTAGAAAAATGGACGACTAAAGATGGCGAAAATTACGACGAATTAAAAACCATGTACGGGCAATTACTAGGGCAATTTAATCGCTATATGGGACATGTAAGTTCTAATATTGGTGGTGTTTACGAAAATTACAAAACCGCAAATCAAAATGGCGCTGTATATACACATGTTTCTAAAAATCATCAGAAAAATGCCTTGAAATTTGTAAACGAGCAATTATTTAACACGCCAAACTGGTTATTAGATAAAAATATTTTTGATAAAATACAATTTTCAGGTGCTGATCAGCGTATTAGAAAATTACAAACAAGAACCTTAAATCGTATTTTAAAAACTGGTAGAATGACGCGTTTAATTGAAAACGAAACCTTAAACGGTGCAAAAGCCTACACCCTTGTAAATATGATGCAAGATTTGCGTAAAGGAATTTGGAGCGAATTATACAGCCGTAAAACCATTGATGCGTACCGCAGAAATTTACAACGTGCCCATTTAGATCGTTTAGATTTTTTATTAAACAAAGCTAAAAACCAAAAAGGACATAATAACGGCGGATATTTTAAGCAAACCGCAGTAAATATTAGCCAATCGGATATTAAATCGGTTGTTAGAGGCGAATTAAAACGCTTAAAAACAGATAGTAAAAGAGCGTTAAGTATTGCTAAAAACAATATTTCTCGTTATCATTTACAAGATATTTTAGATAGAATCGACACAATTTTAGATCCTAAATAAGCTGTTTTTATCTTTTAAAATTATTTGAAGCTATTTCCCGCTTTCCGCACTCGCTTTTTTTGTTTTTTTAAAAAGAAAAAACAAAAAAGAGCTCAAACAATTGCTCAATCGGGGCTAGGGATTTTTAGATACTTTTAAAATATAGAAGATAATATATAAAGTTTTTAGAGCCTATTTTAATTTTATTGCAAAAACCAATAAAGAAACTGTCAGTTCGAGTGATTTTTTTCCTTCAAAAAAATTGTATCGAGAACTTTTTTAATATAAAATTCATCAAGATAAAAGAGTTCAAATTCTCGATACAATTTTAATTCCTTTTAGTTATTAAAATCACTCGAATTGACAATAATCATCAAAAAAAAGCTAAAAAAAACGGCAAATCAGGATGCGAACCTGAACTAAATTCAGGTTGACGAATGCGATTCCTTATTTTTCTGTGATATTTTTTTCAGATGAATTAAACAGGTTCTAAAACCTTTCCTAGAAGTTGTATCGAAACTGATTTTTAATATCGGTTTCAATACAACTTCTTTTATTTATATTTACTCCCTAAATAATTAAACCGCATGAAATTACTTCTTAAATTTTCACTATTTCTTCTACTTGTAATAAGTAGTTGTACACCAAAAAGTACCACTAAAATATCCGAAGAAAAAAAAGCTGTAAAAAGCACTTATGTAAAAGATAACTTCACTAAAAAAGAAGTAAAAATAACTATGAGAGATGGTGCAAAACTACACACCACTATTTACTCACCAAAAGACACATCAAAAACATATCCTATTTTATTACAACGAACTCCGTATAGTTGTCGACCTTACGGAAAAGATACTTTCAAAACTAAAATAGCTCCTAACCCTATTTTAATGAAAGAAGGAAATATTATTGTGTATCAAGATGTTCGTGGTCGTTGGATGAGCGAAGGTGTTTACGACAATATGCGTGCTTACATCCCTAATAAAACAGCTAAACAAACCGATGAAACAAGCGATACTTTTGATACGATTGATTGGTTAGTTAAAAACACGCCAAACAATAACGGAAATGTTGGAACGTGGGGAACTTCATATCCTGGACATTATGCAACTATTTCAGCAATTGATGCACATCCTGCTTTAAAGGCTGCATCTCCACAAGCTTGTATTGGCGATTTCTTTTTTGATGATTTTCATCATAATGGTGCATTTTTACTAAGTTATTTTAACGCAATTCCATTATTCGGAACTTATAAAGACCAACCTACAGATTCTTCTTGGTATTCTTTTCCGAAGATGAAAACAAAAGACCAATATCAGTTTTTTTTAGACAAAGGTCCTTTAAAAAACTTAAACGAATATTTTCAATATGATAAATTAGATACTAAAATCGCTTCTGATAAAAACAAGAATACCGATAAAATTGATGATTTTTTCTGGAAAGAAATCGTTGAACATCCTAATTACGATAGCGTTTGGCAAAGCAAAGGAATTATTCAACATTTAAACAAAGTTCCTTCAACAGTAGCAACTATGATTGTTGGTGGATGGTTTGATGCCGAAGATTTATACGGTCCTTTAGAAACGTATAAAAACATCGAAAAGCATCAACCAAATAATTATAATACGTTGGTTTTTGGTCCTTGGGACCACGGTGGATGGTCTAGAAGTAAAGTAGCTAGTACAGTTGGAAATTATTATTTTGGAGATTCTATTTCATTAAATTTTCAAAAAAATATTGAAACTAAATTTTTCAATCATTTCTTAAAAGAAAACGGTTCAAAAAATAGCGGATTACCAGAAGCTTATGTTTTCGATACAGGAAAAAAAGAATGGAAATCATACGATGTTTGGCCTCCTAAAAGCGTAAAAAAACAATCTTTTTTCTTATCAGAAAATCAAGAATTAACTACGGATAAAAAAGGAAGTTCAAAAGTACAATTTGTAAGTGATGTTAAACATCCTGTTCCTTATTCTGAAGATATAAAAACTGTTTTCACACCAAGAAAATACATGACTGATGACCAGCGTTTTGCTGCCCGAAGACCTGATGTTTTGGTTTATCAAACAGAAATTTTATCCGAAGATTTTACTTTAGCAGGAGATATTTTAGCAAAATTAAACGTAGCAACAACAGGTTCATCTGCCGATTGGATTGTAAAAGTTATTGATGTACATCCTTCTGATATCAAAAATGATAATAAAGATATGCAAACGCACTTAAAATTAAGTAATTATCATATGATGGTTCGTAGTGAAGTGATGCGTGGGCGTTTTAGAAACAGTTTTTCAAAACCTGAACCGTTTACGCCAAACAAGAAAACAGCTGTAAATATTAAATTACAAGATGTTTTTCACACCTTTAAAAAAGGACACAAATTACAAATTCAAGTGCAAAGTACGTGGTTTCCTTTAATTGATTTGAATCCACAAACGTATGTTGACAACATTTTTAAAGCAGATGAAAAAGATTTCAAAAACCAAACACATACTGTTTTTTCAGATTCTAGTATTGAGTTTTCTGTTTTGGAATAATAACTTTTTTTGATATAATTTTAATATAAAAAAACCTCGTGATTTTTATTGCGAGGTTTTTTAATTCAAGCTAAATTTATCCGCTCAAAAAATACTAGATTCACTATAAATAACATTATTTAAAATAAAAAATGCTTTGAAAAAATGAAATATCTACCTTTATTAATCTTATTATTTACATGTAAAATAACCTTGTATGGGCAAGTTAAAGTTAAGTATAAAAATAAAAAATCAAATATAAATATATCTTCAATAGATATTGCTAAATTTAAAGCTAATGGATTTGTACATTATAGCGACTTTGGTGCTATAGGAGATGGTAAAACAGATGATATAAATAATATTTCAGCAACTCATAAATTTGCTAATAAGCATAACCTTACAGTTAAAGCTGATGATGGAGCAACATATTATATTTCAGGAAAAAAACAGCCTATAAATATTTTAACTGATACTGATTTTGGAACAGCTAATTTTATTATTGATGATACAGAAGTTAAAGATATTAAATCATCTATTTTTCTAGTTAGTTCTAAACAAAAACGTTTTAAAATTGAAGGAATATCTTCACTTAAAAAAAATCAGAAAAAAATTAAGGCTAACCTACCTAAAAACTGTTTAGTTACTATTAAAAATTCAAATATAAAACGCTACATCAGATATGGAGCCAATAAAAACAATGGAGCTTCTCAAACAGATATTCTTCTTGTAGATAAAAATGGTAATATAGATATCAATACTCCCGTAATATGGAATTTTGATAAAATAACAAAAATAACCGCTTTACCTATAGATGAAAAACCTTTAAAAATAACAGGAGGTTGTTTTACAACAATTGCAAATAAAGCTCCATCTAAATACACTTACTATAGTAGAAACATTATAATTAAACGGTCTAATGTTATTGTAGATGGTCTTGAACATAAAATTATAGGTGAAGGAAGTCATGGTGCGCCTTATGCAGGCTTTATTAGTATTCGTGACTGTGCTAATGTAACTGTAAAAAACACAGTTCTATCTGGACACAAAAAATATGTAACTATTAACTCAAATGGAAAACGTAGTTCAATGGGCTCTTATGATATTTTAATAACACGTGCTGTTAATATATCATTTATAAATTGTACCCAAACAAATGATATTAATGATAAAAAGTACTGGGGAATTATGGGAGCTAACTATTGTAAAAATCTTATTTATGATAATTGTACTCTTTCTCGATTTGATGCTCATATGGGAGTTGCTAATGCCACTATACAAAACTCAACACTCGGACATATGGGAATTAGTGTTATTGGTACTGGAATTTTAACTATTAAAAATTCTACTATTTACGGAAACAACCTTGTAAATTTACGTTCTGACTACGGTAGTACATGGCAAGGTGATATCATTATTAATGATGTAATTTTCTCACCTAGTAAAAGAAAATCTAATAATATTAATTTAATTGGAGGGGAAAATTATGGAAGACACAATTTTGGTTATACCTGCTATATGCCTAAGCGAATCACTATAGAAAATCTTTATATTGATGATTCAAAATACCCAAAAAATTATGAAGGTATTAATATTTTTTCAGATTTCAATCCAAAAATATCTAACCTTTTTTTCGATGAAAAATTTCACTATATCACAACAAAAAAGGTATTTCTAAAAAATGTAACTACAGCATCAGGAAAACCTCTAAACGTTAGTGATAACAAAACGATGTTCAAAAAAGTAAAAATAAAATATAGGAAATAATAACTATAACAACTCCAAAAAATCATTCCTATCAATTTCACGAGCACCTAAACTCTCTAGGTGTTCGTTATAAACTTGGCAATCTAAATTTTACTTTACTAAACATACTTTCCTTGCAACAAACATCACCTATTTTTGTTTTTAAATTTAGTTAGATTATTCTTCTAAAAACCACTAATTTTGTTAGCCCAAATAAAAAATCAAAAACTATTAAATTCACAAATGAGAAATTTTGTTATAGGCAGAGCAAAAAGCCTTAAATATGCTATACGAGGAATGTTTTTATTATTAAAAACAGAGCATTCAATTATTTCACAGATTTCCATTAGTTTTATTCTCATAATCATGGGTTTTTATTTTGAAATTTCTCGTATCGAGTGGATTATTCAAATTTTACTAATAGGCTTTGTATTGGCTGTAGAAGCTATGAATACTGCTGTAGAAAAATTGTGTGATTTTATTCACCCTGACTTTCACAATCGCATTGGTTTTATTAAAGATATTGCTGCAGGTGCTGTTTCGTTTGCCGCAATTTCTTCTATGATTATTACTTGTATTATTTATTATCATTATATATTTTAACAGACAAATGAAAAGTAAAATAACACTATTTTTTCGTGAAAAATTAAATAAAAATCAGTTAAACAATAAAGTCATTGATAGTTATGTTAATGTAAAATATCATTTTTTAATACCTCCATTTTTTTTATTATTACTTTGTTTTTTTTATTTTATAATTTTTAATAATGGCGGTAATTTTGTTGATGAATATGTTAATATTCAAAAAGATTTATTTTTTTACCTAAATAACATCCTTTCTAAACTTCCTTCTTTACAATTTAACCTAACACAATTAGGTGATGTACTGATATCTTTTCCTTTGATAACTATTTTTATTATTTATGCACCAAAAATATGGGAAGCTTTATTAACATCTGCAATAATTTCATTAATTGTATCAGCTGTTTTAAAGAAAATATTTGCAGTGCCAAGACCTGCTGCAATGTTAGATACTGATAATTTTGTAATTATAGGAAAAACTCTGACAGGGCATACCTCATTACCTTCAGGACACTCTATCGCTACTTTTGTGGTAATAACAACGCTACTTTTTGCTTTTATGCCTCAAAAAAATAAGCATAAAATAATCTGGTCTTTTTCGATAATTACACTAGGTTTAATTATCGCATTTTCAAGAGTTGGAGTTGGTGCTCATTATCCGCTAGATGTAATTATAGGTAGTATACTTGGATATATTGTAACAATTATAGGTATTAAATTAAACACTAAAATAAATTGGTTTTGTTGGATTAAAAACAAAAAGTACTTACCCATTTTTATGATATCGCTAACAATTTGGAGTGGTCTTATTATTCAAAAAATTCTAAAAACTGATTTAATTATTTTTTATTTATCATTACTCTCTTTAATTGTATCATTATATTTAATATCAAAAACATATGTTCAAAGAAAAAATTAAACTAATCCATTTTGCCTTAATAATTAGTTTTATTAATTTAATATTCTATCATTTACCTTTCTACACATTTGTTTGTAATAATACTGATATTACTAGTTTAAACGGTGCTTTTCTTTTTATTAGTTTAACTATTTTGGTGATTCTTTTAAATGCACTTGTTTTTTATATTATTTTATTTCTACTTCGTTCTGTTGGTAAATGGTTATTTGTTGTTTTTTTTAATGTCAATGCAATTGCTGTTTATTTTATAAATACCTACAGTGTTATTATCGATAAATCAATGATTGGTAATATTCTTAATACTAGAACTGAAGAAGCAACTAGTTTTTTCTCTTTTACATTAATTTTATATGTTATTTTCTTAGGAATAATCCCTAGTATTTTCCTTTTTAAAGTCAAAATTATTGATGTGAAGTTTAAAAAATTCATAACACAAATTTTTCTGACTTTATTCTTTTTATTATCACTTGCTTATGTTAATTCTACCAATTGGTTATGGATTGATAAACATTCAAAAAAATTAGGTGCCTTAGTAATGCCATGGTCTTATGTAGCCAATACGAGTCGTTTTTTTTATCAAAAGAATAAAAAAAATGAAAAACAAATACCGCTACCAAATGCAATTGTAAAGGATACTGTAAAATCTGTATTTGTACTTGTTATTGGAGAATCAGCAAGGAGCGCAAACTTTTCATTATATGGGTATGATAGAAATACCAATCCTTTACTCTCTCAAATAAAAGACCTGCATGCTTACAAAGCCAAATCCTCTGCGACTTATACAACCGCAGGTGTTAAGGCTATTTTAGAACATAAAAACACCAGTGATTTATATGAAATTTTACCAAATTATTTATTTAGAAATGGTATTGATGTAATATGGAGAACAACAAATTGGGGAGAACCGACTGTTAAAATTAAAGACTATTTAAAAAGAGATGACTTAATAAAATTAGATAAAAAAGCTAAATCTGAATACGATGAAGTTTTATTAAGTGGTTTAGAAAAACAAATATCAGAAAGCAAAAAAAATAAAATATTAATAGTACTACATACCAGTACTAGCCACGGACCTACCTATTATAAAAAATATCCAGCAGAATTTAATCAATTTACGCCAGTCTGTAAAAGTGTAGAATTAGCGAAATGCACACAAAAAGAATTAATAAATGCTTACGATAACACAATTGTTTATACAGATTATATGCTGGCAAACTTAATTGAAAGGTTAAAAAAACTAGACACTTATAATACTGCTATGATGTATGTTTCTGACCATGGAGAATCTTTAGGTGAAAAAAATTTATATATGCATGGTTTACCGATGAGTATTGCTCCAAAAGAACAATTTGAGATTCCGTTTATCGTTTGGGCATCTAATAATTCTAGCAACTTTAAAAATAAAGAAATACTATCTCAACACTATGTTTTTCATAGTGTTTTAGACTTTCTAGCAATAGACAGCCCTATTTATGATGAAAAAATGAGTATTTTTAAAAAATAATTTAACAGATTATTTATCATCATTTCATTATTGTTTAAATTAATACTACTGAAATGGTGATAAAAAAATTTACAATAATTTCAAAAAATCACTCCTATTAATTTCACGAGCACCTAAACTTTCTAGGTGTTCGTTATAAACTTGGCAATCTATTAATTTATATCCGCAGTTTTTAGCCAAAAAAATAAAAGCAACTTTACTCATATTACTCGCTTTACTAAACATACTTTCGCCACAAAAAACACCGTTTTTTAAATCGATACCATACAAACCTGCAACTAAAATATCATCTTGCCAAACTTCTATTGATTTTGCAATTCCTTTATCGTGTAAATTGATATAAGCATCTTCCATATCATCAGTAATCCAAGTTCCTAACTGGTCATTTCTGTTAATATGTCTACAATTAAAAATAACATCATTAAAAGCTTTATTCTCTGTAATTACAAAATTATCTTTTCGCAAAACCTGTTTCATAGATTTTGAAACTTTTACCTCATCAGGAAATAAAACCATACGCTGTGGTGGCGCATACCAAACAATTGGCTCTCCCTCATTAAACCACGGAAAAATTCCATTTTTATAAGCAAACTCTAAACGTTCTGCCGATAAATCGCCGCCAAATGCCAAAACTCCTTCTTCATTTGCAAATTCATGTGGTGGAAATACTATTTCTTCAGGTAACCAAATCATCTAAAAAACACTTATAAATATTAATAAACATCACAAATATAATCACAAAAAAATACATCAATAATTCTTATCAAAATAAAGAGCTATCTAATCAAATCTATATTATTTTGCATAATTTTGCAAAATGGTAAAAGAACTTCAACTACGCGTTAATTTAATAGAAGAAAAGAAAGCTGATATTTTAAAAAAGAAAGCTTCTTTAAAATTAGGAATCACTATTTCAGACATAACTACGGTAAAAGTATTACGTAAATCGATTGATGCACGTAAAAAAGACGTGATTTTTAATTATAAAGTAGCTGTTTATATAAATGAACCTTTACCTGATACACCTGATTATATCTTTAATTATCAAGATGTTTCAAATGCAAAAGAAATTCATATTATTGGGTTTGGCCCTGCGGGAATGTACGCTGCACTTCGTTGTATTGAACTAGGTTATAAACCGATTGTTTTAGAACGTGGAAAAAATGTACAAGACCGTCGTAGAGATTTACGTGCTATTAATCAAGAGCATTTTGTAAATGAAGATTCTAACTACTGTTTTGGTGAAGGTGGTGCAGGAACGTATTCTGATGGAAAATTATATACTCGAAGTTTAAAACGTGGTGATGTTCGTCGAATATTTGAAAATTTAGTATATCATGGAGCTACAGAAGATATTTTAATTGATGCACATCCACATATTGGAACTAATAAATTACCTAAAATTATTCAGAATATCCGTGAGAATATTATAAAATATGGTGGAGAAGTTCATTTTGATACTCGTGTTACAGATTTTGTTATAAAAAGTAGCAAAATACAAGCATTACGATTAAATAATGGTAACGAAATGACTGTTAATTCTGTAATTTTAGCAACTGGTCATTCTGCTAGAGATATTTACGAATTATTAAACCGAAAAAATATTTTATTAAAAGCAAAATCATTTGCAATGGGAGTTCGTGTAGAACATCCTCAAGAAATTATTGACCAAATTCAATATAGTTGTGATGGTCAAAGAGATGAATTATTACCTGCCGCAGCTTATAGTTTAGTACAACAAGTAAATAACAGAGGAGTTTATTCATTTTGTATGTGTCCTGGTGGATTTATTGTACCAGCTGCAACTGCAAATGGTGAAGTTGTTGTAAATGGAATGTCTCCATCTCGAAGAAATAATAAATTTGCAAACTCAGGAATTGTTGTTGAATTAAATATTGATAAAGATTTTAGAAAATACGAACATTTTGGTGCTTTAAAAGGATTAGAATTTCAAAAAGATTTAGAAAAATTAGCTTTTAATGCTGGTGGAAAAAGTCAGGTTGCACCTGCACAACGTTTAACTGATTTTGTTGAAGGTAATTTATCATCATCATTAAATGAAACTTCTTATCAACCTGGATTAAAATCATCGCCATTACACTCATTACTTCCAAAAATAATTGGCGGTAGGTTACGTAAAGGTTTTGATGCTTTTGGTAAAAAAATGCACGGGTATTATACATCCGAAGCAAATATTATAGGGGTTGAATCTCGTACTTCATCACCTGTAAATATCCCTAGAAAAGAAAATTTAGAACACCCACAATTAGAAGGTTTATACCCTTGTGGTGAAGGTGGTGGTTATGCTGGTGGAATTATCTCAGCAGCTATGGATGGCGAGCGTTGTGCAGAAGCTGCTATCGCTAACTTATAATTAACAATATTTGTGTTGATTTATCTGTAATTACCTCGTATTTTTGTAATCTAAAAAGGCTTAGATAATTAAGTAACTATAAAGTGAAGAAAAAAAGAATCATAAAAAATAAAAAACCACACGTAAAGCGTTTGCATATTTATTATCAACGCACTGGTTTTTACATGTTTATTTGGGAAAGTTTAAAAGCAGCTTTTTTACCAATAGTACTTGCTGTTGTAGGTGTATTTTTATTTAATAGATATGTTTATAATATTAACGATGGCTTACAAATAGTAACAGAAACATTTTCTAGACTTGGTATTTTAGCTACTTTTTTTATCTCTGAAACAATTTTAGGGTTAATTCCGCCTGAAATTTTTATTGCTTGGTCAAAGAAAACAGCCGACCCACTATTAAACTTATCACTTTTAGCAACCTTATCATATCTAGGAGGATTAACGGCGTATTTTATAGGAAGATCTGCTTTAAAAATTAAGTCAATAAAAAATTATCTGGAAGTTAAAATGGCTAAAAACCTTAAAAATACCAGTAAATGGGGAGGTATTTTAATTTTAGTAGGCGCATTATTACCATTGCCGTTTGCTATTAGCTGTTTAACAGCAGGTATGATTAAGTATCCGTTTAAAAAAGTGGTCTTTTTTGGACTATTTCGTTTTTTACGTTTTGCTATTTATGCTTGGGCTATTTTCAGTATGGTTAATTAAATTAATATTATTAAAAACAAAATTATGGGAGGCTTATCAAACAACGATATATTTAAAAAATTAAGAGTAGCACACAAATTACGTGATACTGATATTGTTGACATTTGTGCTTTAGTAGATTTTAAAGTTTCTAAAGGAGAATTGGGAGCATTTTTTAGAAATGAGGAACATCCTAAATACATGGAATGTGGTGACCAAATTCTTAGAAATTTTTTAAATGGATTAGTCATTCATTTAAGAGGCCCAATGCCACCTAAGAAAAAAGTTGAACCAAAAAAATAATTTATAATAAAAACCTTCTAATAATTTAGAAGGTTTTTTATTATATAAGTTAAGCAACTTTTTTATCTCTTATAGAAATGGTAGAATTATCATCATGATAAATCATTTCAAAATCAGAAGTTAAAGCACTAAACATTTTATTAAAATTTTTATATCCATATGTTTTTGAATCAAAATTAGCATCTAATCGATTAATTGATTCTGCTAACTGACTTAGTAAAACCTCCTCATTTTCTTGCTTAACTGCCAATAAAGCACGTCTAAGAAAAGAAATATCAATTTTCAGTATGTTTTTTAATTTCTTCTTCTTTGACTTTTTTTTGTTCTTTTTTGATTTTGATTCTATTATTTTTTCTTCGGATGCTTTTACCTGTTTTTTTTCAGATACTTCTTCGGATACTTTTACTTTAAATTTTTCGGTAAACATAAAAATATCACAAGCGTTTACAAATGATTTTGGCGTTTGTTCTTTACCAATTCCCATTACACTTAAACCACTTTCTCGTATTCTATTAGCTATTCCTGTAAAATCACTATCGCTTGAAACAAGACAAAAAACATCTATTTTTTCTCGATATAAAATATCCATTGCATCAATAACAAGTGCAATATCAGTAGCATTTTTACCCGTTGTATATGCAAATTCTTGAATTGGTTTAATGGCATAAGTACCCAATTGTTCTTTCCATTTTTTCATACGATTTCCCGACCAATCACCATAAATTCTTTTAATTGTTATTCTACCATATTTTGATACTTCTTCTAGTATATTTTGTAAATATTTAGCCTGTGCATTGTCACCATCTATTAATATGGCTATGTTCTTATTTTTCTTTTTCATAAACTTATTTCATCATATTTGTATTGATTTTTTTAAATTACAATACTTATTTAAAAATAAAAAAGAAATAATTAAAAAAGATCTTATTAGCACAAAAAAAGAGCGCATATAGCGCTCTTTTATCCTATTTATAAACCTTTAATTAAAAAGGTAAATCATCTGGCTCATTTGCCGATAAGTCTGGTGCTTGCTGAAAACTATCAACAGGTGGTACATTTTGAGGTGCCGCTTGTGCTAAGCTTTCAATTCTCCATCCTTGAATAGCATTGAAGTATTTTGCAACACCTTCTGGATTAATCCACTCTCTACCTCTTAAATTAATAGATACTTTTACCTCTTGTCCTACTGAATAATTGTTTAAAAGATCACATTTATCTTGTACAAATTCAATCAAAATCATTTGAGGATACTGCTCATCTGTAGTTACCACTAATTCACGTTTTCTAAATCCGCTAGCTCCAAATGTTTGCGCTTCGTTAATTAATTTAATCTTTCCAATAACTTCCATATTCTTATCTATTTAATTAAAAGTACTTTCCAAGCACTTTCTACATCATTATTCTTTAAATACTGCTGTGCAAATGTATGTTTTTTTTCAATTGTAAGCGAAAAATATTTGGGATGTTCTTGCGCAAAGTTATTAACAGCTTCCTGATTAGGTAATTGTGCTACGTTGGCTAACATTCCTAAATTATTTCCTGTTAAAACACTACTATTTCTAATTTCTGTAGGTATTTTATCAACTCCAATTCCTACTTCCGAAATTGGCTTAGGTATTTCAAAAAAGCCATCTCTAGCACGGGTATAATAGCTTCCTCCTGCCCTAGCTACCACATCTATTTTATGCTGATCGATACTTCCATCATCGGCTAATACATTTTCATTAATATGTAATTTAACAACTTCACAAATAATTAAATTTCCTGCGCCACCTTGCGTTCCTGTTTCAATAATATCGGTTACTTTACACTCAAATTGCACGGGTGATTCGGCAACCCTAAAAGGTGCTATTTTATCCGAAGATAACATTGTAAAACCTGCTTTTTCAAACTCATTAACACCTTTAGGGTACATAGCACTACTTAACGACATTTGTTGTACAATATCATAATTAACTACATTTATAACCACTTCTTTTGTTTGTTCGGCATTTTCTAAGGTATGTTTTTTCGTATTATCTCTTACACTTCTTGCTGGAGAAAAAATTAACATCGGCGGATTTGCTCCAAAAACATTAAAAAAACTAAAAGGCGATAAGTTAGGCTTTCCATCGGCATCTACAGTACTTGCAAAAGCAATTGGTCGGGGCGCTATGGCTCCTAATAAATAACTATGTAATTTTGCTACGGGCAATTCTTTAGGATCTAATGACAACATATTTAATTTATTTTTTACTGTAAATATACTACGCTTTCACAAATGAAGTTATTCTCTTATAATATTTTATGAATAGTTTATATTTTAACCATGATTTTTTTTAAAAACACCTATTGGGCAAAACGAATTAGCGTTTTTATATCTTTATTAATTGTCTCTTTTATCCTATGGAATACCTACATTTTTTTCCAAAAATTTAAAGAAGAAGAACGTGGTAAAATTGAAATATTTGCGGCTGCTTTTAAAGAACTAACAGCAAATCCTGATTTAAACGAAAACACCAATTTAATTAATAAAATATACCAAACTATTGATGATATTCCTACTATTTTGGTCAATAAAAATGGTGAAATTGATTTGTATCGAAATTTAGATACACTAAAATCTAAAAAACCCGAATATCTAAAAGCTCAATTAGCAATTATGAAAGGACAAAACTCCCCTATTATGATTGAATATTTTGGAATTACACAATATCTTTATTATCGAAATTCAGATTTATTATACAAACTAAAATACTATCCTTTAGCCTTATTATTAATTTTAGGATTATTTTTAACCATTGTATTTATGGTTTATAAATCTAGTAAAGTTGCCGAACAAAATAAACTTTGGACAGGTATGGCAAAGGAAACTGCACATCAAATAGGTACGCCTTTATCATCATTATTAGGTTGGATAGCTATTTTAAGGTCTGAAAATGTTAATGAAGAATATATTGTTGAAATTGAAAAAGATGTTGACCGATTAAATACGATTGCAAATCGTTTTTCTAAAATTGGTTCTTTACCTAAATTAAAAAAATACAATATTGTTTCAGAAACAGAAAAAGCCTTTAATTATTTAAAATCAAGAAGTTCTAAACAAATTAATTTTTCTTTTTCTTCGGATAAAAAAGAACTTTTCGCTCAATTAAATATAGAATTATATGGCTGGGTTATAGAGAACTTAATTAAAAATGCTATTGATGCTATGCAAGGAAAAGGTAGTATATCTTTAAAAATTAAAGATACTCCTAAATATATAAAAATTACAGTTACAGATTCTGGTAAAGGAATTCAAAAATCAGAATTTAAACAAATATTCACCCCAGGTTTTACAACAAAAAAACGTGGTTGGGGCTTAGGTTTATCGCTCTCAAAACGTATTATTGAAGATTATCACAAAGGGAGAATAGCTGTTCAAAATTCAGAAATAAATAAAGGTACAACCTTTAAAATTTCATTAGTTAAGGTTTAATAATGCTTTATTTTTTACTCAAAATTACTAGCGATACTTTCAGATAATGCTAAAAATTCTTGTTCAGATAATTTTACTTTTTCAATAAATTGAATATCTGACATAGCATTTAAAGGAATTAAATGTACATGAACATGTGGTACTTCTAAACCAATTACACTCATTCCTACACGTTTACAAGGAATCGATTTTTCAATCGCTTTTGCTACACGGTAAGAGAAATCCATTAAATTAGTATATTCTTCTTTCGATAAATCAAAAAGCTTGTTTTCTTCTTTTTTAGGTACAACTAAAGTGTGTCCTTTTGCATTCGGATTGATATCTAAAAAAGCAATAAAATTTTCATCCTCTGCAATTTTATATGAAGGAATTTCTCCTGAAATTATTTTGGTAAAAATACTTGCCATCTGTTATATTATTTTAATGTTTAGTGTTTTGTAAAAATAAAAAAAGCATTGCAGATGCAATACTTTTATTAAAAAATATTATGTCTGTATTATTATCTAGAAATTTCCATAATCTCAAATTTCATAATACCACTAGGTACTTTAATTTCGGCAATATCGCCTAATTTTTTCCCTAACAATCCTTTTCCTATAGGTGAATTTACTGATAATTTACCTTTCTTAATATCAGTTTCAGAATCTGCAACTAAAGTGTATGTAAACTCCATACCGTTAGTTGTATTTTTTAATTTTACGATAGAATGAATCAATATTTTAGATAAATCTAACTGACTCTCATCAATAATACGAGCGTTAGCAACTACATTTTTAAGCTTCGCAATTTTAGTTTCTAATAAAGATTGCTCTTCTTTTGCAGCATGATACTCTGCATTTTCACTTAAATCTCCTTTATCTATAGCGTCACCAATTTCTTGAGAAACTCTTGGTCTTTCAACATGCTCTAGTTGTGATAACTCGTCTTTTAATTTTTTTAATCCTTCTGCACTATAATATGATACTTTACTCATAATTTTTAATTTAAAAATCTCATA
Source organism: Tenacibaculum dicentrarchi (assembly GCF_900239345.1). Classification (GTDB taxonomy): domain Bacteria; phylum Bacteroidota; class Bacteroidia; order Flavobacteriales; family Flavobacteriaceae; genus Polaribacter; species Polaribacter dicentrarchi. The sequence continues at coordinate 132,721 of NZ_OESZ01000023.1, forward strand.
CCGATAGGAATGAGATTGCTTTACAAATATACAAAATATTTGTAAATTCGTAACTTTCCTTAATAAACTCAATTTTTAAATAATGAAAAAAATATTTTACCTTTTTATTTTAATAATTACCATCAGCTGTTCTGATAATGTACCTGTTAATAATTGTTTTACAAGTATAGAAATGAATACAATTATCGATTTAACATTACCAGAATTTCAAGGATTATTAGTTCCTAATGGTAGCTCTCAAAATAAAATTCAAGGTCGTAATATTTTTATTTTTAGAACAGGAACTAACGGTTATAAAGCTTTTGACCAACAATGTCCTGAAAATAATTGTGCTGATTTAATGTCTTTTGATGGAGTTCATATTAAATGTCCTTGTGATAATAAAAAATACAATTATTTAACTAACGGAGCACCTATTGATAACCAAGGATGTAGTGCTTTAATGTATTTTGTAACACCTATTAATAGCTCACAATTAAGATTATCTCGTTAATTTTATTTATACTAGACTTAAGATTCTTATTTTTGCGGTAACAACAACATATTAAAATATTTATCCTTGAAAAATTATTTTTCTTCAGACTTTAAACTGGGTGTTCTCGGTGGCGGTCAATTAGGTAGAATGCTACTTACCGAAACACAAAAATTTGATATTTACACCGTTATTTTAGGTGATAACAACGAAGCGCCTTGTGCACAAATTTGTAATGAATTTCATCAAGGTGATTTATTTGATTTTGATACCGTTTACAATTTCGGTAAAAAAGTAGATGTATTAACTATTGAAATAGAAAATGTTAATATTGATGCACTTGATAAGTTAGAAGCTGAAGGTTTAACTATTTTTCCAAAACCTGCTAACTTAAGAATTATTCAAAATAAAGCACGTCAGAAAACTTTTTATAAAGAAAACCAAATTCCTACAGCTGATTTTTCTCGTTTTGCTTTTGTTGATGAATTAAAAAAAGCATACGAAAACAAACTTATTGAATTTCCTTTTGTTTGGAAAGCAGCACAATTTGGTTATGATGGTACAGGTGTAAAAGTTGTTCGTAATTCTGATGATTTACAATCTTTACCTGAAGGTGAATGTATTGCTGAAAAATTAGTCCCTTTTAAAAACGAATTAGCTGTTATAGTTGCTAGAAATTCTGATGGCGATATCAAAACATATCCTGTCGTTGAAATGGAATTTCATCCAGAAGCAAATCAGGTTGAATATGTTATTTGTCCTGCTAGAATAGATGAATCAGTAGCAAAAAAAGCACAAGAAGTTGCCTTAAAAGTTGCTAAAACTTTAGACTTCGTCGGATTATTAGCTGTTGAAATGTTTCAAACTTCAACTGATGAAATTTTAGTAAATGAAGTAGCTCCACGTACTCATAATTCTGGACATTATTCAATTGAAGCAAGTTATACCAATCAATTTGAACAACATTTACGTAGTATTTTAAATCTTCCTTTAGGAAATACCGATAGTAAAGTTGCCGGAATTATGGTAAATTTAGTTGGTGAAGAAGGATATACAGGTGATGTTGTGTATGAAAACATGAATACAATTTTAAAAATTGATGGTGTTACTCCACATATTTACGGAAAAAAGACTACAAAACCTTTCCGAAAAATGGGACACGTAACAATTGTTAATGAAGATATTGATATCGCAAGACAAGTTGCACAACAAGTAAAAGAAACAATTCGAGTTATTAGTAAATAATATTTTTATTCAACTCCAAAAATGAAGATTTCAAAATTAAAAATAGCACAGTATAAACACCTAGAAAATCTAGATTTTGATTTTACCTATCAAAGTGGAGAACGAAAAGGTGAGCCTTTAGATAAAATCTGTTTTATTGGGCAAAGTGCTACTGGAAAAACTAATTTATTGGAGTTGATTAAAAATCAGTGTATTTTAATTAACTCTACTTTGATAAATGAAACTTACTTTTCCTTTGAATCTAATTTCTTTCTTGATAAAAATAAATTATGTGAAGTATCATTTAATTTGAATAAAGAAGTTGTTACATTATCTTTTGATAAACTAATTTATAACGGGAAATTATTAAAACCTGCAAATTCAGGAGCCTTTCTAAGTTTAATTTCTTTAGAAAAAAAATCAAAATTACATTATTTCAAAGCAAATATTATTTCAGATGAAAATATTGAAGTATTTACAGAAAACCCTATAAATTTAATTGAAAAATATCCTAATATAACCAATGATGATGCCGATAAATTAATTCACATTTTTGATAATAAGGTTTCAAAAGAAATATGGTTATCACTTATAAAAGACATTCTTGAGTACAGGAAAAAGTTTACTCAAAAAATGTCAGAACTGATTCATAAAGGTTTATTAAATGACCAAAAAAAATTAAGTATTGAGTTTTCAAAATGGCAAAAAGAAAATCCTAATAAGTTGATGGAATTTGCTGATAAATTTAATCCTTTATTAGAAAGATTAAATTTAGAAGTTGACTTAGTTAATACCGAATATTCCATTCCTATCATCAATAAAAGAAATGAAGAAATAATTCCAATACAACACACAAGTACTGGAACTAAAGGATTATTACTTTCTTTTTTGCCGTTATTCAAATTAAATACCAAAGATTCAATCATATTAATGGATGAACCTGAGCGTTCTTTATATCCTGATATGCAAATGTCTTTGATGGAACATTATCAAAATCTTGCTCCAGATGCGCAGTTTATTGTAGCCACACATTCTCCTTTTATTGCCGCTTCTTTTGAACCTGAAGAACGCTTTATTTTATATTTTGATGAAGATGGTAAAGTTGCCGTTAAAAGAGGAAGTTCTCCAATTGGCGATGACCCAAACGATTTGCTAAAAAATGATTTTGGAATTAATTATTACAATAAACACGGGCAAAATGCTTACAAAAAATACCTGAATTTAAAACAGGCTATTCCAAAGGAAAAAGATACTGAAAAGAAGAAAAAGATGCTTTTTGAATTTATGAAACTAGGAGATGCTTATAATTTTTAGGTATGAAAAGAAGCATAAAAAAAGAGGATTCTAAAATTCTAAAAGAAAACTTAAATTATATTGTTGGAAATTCTGCAAATAATAAAAAAATTTCTAATATTTTATACAAAGAGCAAAAAGGATTTTGTGCTTATACAGAAAAATATATTGGCAGAACAGATGCGAAAGATATCGAGCATTTTAACCCAAGATTAAAAGGAAAAGAAGCAGATTCTTATCAAAATTGGTTTTTAGTTAAACATCAATGGAATAAAGAAAAATCTTCTAAATGGAAGCAACCTATTTTACATCCAACAGATGCCACTTTTGAAGATAGAATTTTATACCAAGATAGTCATTATTTTTTAGCTGATTCAAACGATATTGAAGCTAAAAATCTTATTGATTTACTTCAATTAGATGATCTTCTTTTAGCAGAGGAAAGAAAAAAATATATAAAGAGAAAAGAAGTATATATTAAACTTTCTGGTAAATCTGCAACTATTTTCTTTAAAACATTAATTAATGACGATATTAATGCTGTTAATTATTTAAGAGCTATCAACGAAGAATTTAATATCAATATTTGGGAATTACTTCCTGAAATTCAATAAAAAAACAACATAAAAACATAAAATTATGGTAGGTATTATAATGGGAAGTGATTCTGATCTTCCAATCATGCAAGAAGCAATCGATATTTTAGAAAGCTTTGATATCAAAATAGAAGTAGATATTGTTTCTGCTCACAGAACTCCTGAAAAATTAGTTGATTATTCTAAAAATGCTCACAAACGTGGTATTCAAGTAATTATTGCAGGTGCAGGTGGAGCAGCTCATTTACCAGGAATGGTAGCAAGTATGAGTCCGTTACCAATAATTGGAGTTCCTGTAAAAAGCAGAAATTCTATTGATGGATGGGATTCTGTTTTATCAATATTACAAATGCCAGGAGGAGTTCCTGTGGCAACTGTTGCTTTAGATGGTGCAAAAAATGCAGGTATTTTAGCAGCCCAAATTATTGGTGCTTCCGATGCTACAATTTTAGATAAAATTATCGCTTACAAAGAAGAATTAAAACTAAAGGTTGAAAAAGCGTCTGAAAGAGTACGTAAATAAAAAGTAAATCTTTATAAATATCAAACCTCATCAGTTTTAAAAATTGGTGAGGTTTTTTTATTAAGTACTTTTTTAAAACTTATTTTCTACAAGTAATTTCGTTATTTTTACTTTTTTATTCATTTTAAAACGCACTTATTTAATGAATCCTTTATTACAAGATTTTAAAACACCTCCTTTTTCTCAAATAGAAGAAAAACACTATAAACCAGCTATTGAAAAAGCAATCGAATTAGCAAAAGAAGAAATTAACACAATTGTTAAAAATTCTGATGTTCCATCATTTGAAAATACAACTGTTGCTTTAGATTTTGCAGGCGAAAAATTAAATAAAATTACATCAATTTTTTTCAATTTAAATTCTGCTGAAACTAATGATGAAATTCAAAAAATAGCCAAAGATATTTCACCTTTATTAAGTGAGTTCAGAAATGACATTACTTTAAATCAAGCTCTTTTTAATAGAGTTAAAAGTGTTTATCAAACTAAAGATTCTTTAAATTTAACACCAGAGCAACAAACGTTACTAGACAAGCAATACAAGAGTTTTGCTAGAAACGGTGCTAATTTAAACGATACTGATAAAACAGAATTACGTAAAATTGATGCAGAATTGTCTAAATTATCATTACAATTTGGTGAAAATGTTTTAGCAGAAACCAATGCTTTTCAAATGCATTTAACTGATGAAAATGATTTATCAGGATTACCAGAAAGTGTAAAAGAAGCAGCTGCAGAAATTGCAAAATCAAAAGAAAAAGAAGGTTGGATTTTTACCTTAGATTATCCAAGCTATATTCCTTTTATGACTTATGCCGATAATAGAGAATTACGTAAAAAATTCGCTATTTCAGCTGGTAAAAAAGCTTTTCAAGATAATAAATACAATAATGAACAAGTCGTTTTGGATATTGTAAATCTTCGTTATAAAAGAGCTAATTTATTAGGATATAAAACCCACGCTCATTTTGTTTTAGAAGAAAGAATGGCGGAAAATCCTGAAAAAGTTTTATCATTTTCTAATGACTTATTGAAAAAAGCAAAACCTGCTGCAAAACGTGAATTTGATAATTTAGAAGCCTACGCTAAAAAATTAGACGGTATCGATGAGCTTCAAAAATGGGATGGCGCTTATTATTCTGAAAAATTAAAGAAAGAGCTTTTTTCTTTAGATCAAGAATTATTGAAGCCTTATTTCAAATTAGAAAATGTAATTGATGGTGCTTTTGAAATAGCAAATAGATTATTCGATTTAAAATTTGAAGAAATTACATCAATAGATAAATATCACGAAGACGTAAAAACATACAATGTTACCGATACTAACGGAAATTTTGTATCACATTTTTATGCGGATTTTCACCCAAGAAAAGGAAAAAGAAACGGTGCTTGGATGACTTCTTATAAATCGCAACAAATTAAAAATGATATTAACGAGCGTCCGCAAGTTTCTATTGTTTGTAATTTTACCAAACCAACCGAAACAAAACCTTCTTTATTAACTTTTAACGAAGTCACTACCCTATTCCATGAATTTGGACACGCACTTCATGGAATGCTTGCTAATACAACGTACACAAGTTTATCAGGAACTTCGGTTTCTTGGGATTTTGTAGAGTTGCCAAGTCAGGTTTTAGAAAATTGGTGTTACGAAAAAGATGCTTTAGAATTATTTGCAAAGCATTATGAAACTGGTGAAACAATTCCGATGGAATATGTGGAGAAAATTAAAGAATCTGCTAGTTTTCATGAAGGAATGCAAACATTACGTCAGTTAAGTTTTGGATTATTAGATATGCAATGGCACGGTAACGAATCACCAGAAACAATTAAATCGGTTAAAGAATTTGAAAATAATGCTTTTGCTGATACTAAATTATATCCTGAAGTTGCCGAAAATTGTATGAGTACAGCTTTTTCTCATATTTTTCAAGGAGGATATTCTGCTGGATATTACTCGTATAAATGGGCAGAAGTTTTAGATGCCGATGCTTTTGAATATTTCCTAGAAAAAGGAATTTTCAACAAAGAAGTGGCTAATAAATTTAAGGAAAATGTACTTTCAAAAGGTGGAACAGAAAAACCAATGGAATTATACAAACGCTTTAGAGGAAAAGAACCAAAACCAGATGCACTTTTAAAACGTGCTGGATTAATTTCATAAAAAATAAACAATCAATAATTACGGATTATAAAATTATAATCCGTAATTATTGATTTTACATATCTCGTAAAAAAACACAAATTTTAACAGAACTATTTACTCCTTATTTAATTTATAACTTACCTTTGCTTTTTTTAATAAATAAATGGTCGTAAAACAAAATAGTTTCTTAAGTAAAATCACCGCTATATTTTTGGTGTTTCTTCTTATGCTTCCTAGTATTGTTAAAGCAAGCCATCATCATGAAAATGATGAGCACCATAATTGTAAAGAAAAATTAACACACTTACACGAGTCTGTAAACGATCATTGTGATGTATGTTACTTTGCGTTTTCTTCGTTTAATTTTTCATCGAATATTTTTACCGAAGCAGTAACTTTTACTGCTAATAAAATTGTTATTGAAAATTATAAATCAATAACCTTATCTTTTTGTTATTCTTCCATTAAAAGATTAAGAGCACCGCCTACTATTGCTTAAATATTTATGCTTTTTATTTAGCTATTATACAATAATCAACCTAAATTAGTTGATGATGTTTTTGTGTGATTTATTTATCGGTATAAATATCTATTCTTCAATCTGTTTCAGCATTAAATACCCGTTTAAAAAACCTGTATTCAACTGTAAAACAACCACTTACTTTTTATTATTTTTTAGATCATTATGACAAAACAAAGCTTCAGCGCTTTATTTTGTGTATTGTTTCATCTTTTATTTTTTAGTCAAAAAATGCTTTCTCAAAAAAAGCAGGATCTTACTATAACTATAATTGATAAAACAACACATAAAGTGCTACCTAATGCTCATGTGAGTATCGGGAGGAAACACGCCTACACAAACCTTAACGGAAATGCTATTTTTCATCAAATATTTAACCAAATATCCGAAGAAAAAAGCCCTAAAAAACTGCTTAAAATTACGCACGTAGGCTATGTTAATTATCAGAAAATAGTTGATTTTTCTAAAAAAAATGCCCTACTAATCATTGCGATTACACCAGATAACGCCATATTAAACGAGGTTATTATTACACAAAAACCTGTAAAAAATTTTATTAAATACAGTGGCAATAAGCAAAAAATTAACACGGAATTTTTAGCTCAAAACAGGGATAATAGCCTAATGCAAACGCTTCAAAATATTGCTGGAATTAGTGCGATAACTATCGGTTCGGGGCAGTCAAAACCTACTATAAGAGGGCTTGGTTTTAACAGGGTTGTGGTGGTTGAAAATGGTATAAAACATGAAGCGCAACAATGGGGTGCCGATCATGGTTTAGAAATTGATCAATACAATGTTGAAAGTATTGAAATTACCAAAGGAGCAGCTTCGTTAATGTACGGTTCTGATGCTATTGCGGGGGTCATTAATATCAAAAATAATACCCTACCCGATGTAAATTCTTTAGCAGGAGAAGTGAATATCACTCATAAAAATAACAATAATTTATACGGAATTTCATTCGGTGTAAAGCAACGCTACAAACATTGGTATTATAAAACTCGAATTACGCATCAGCAATATGGCGATTACAAAGTGCCTGTTGATAAAATAACGTATGACAATTATATTTTTGATTTACATCAAAATTATTTGCGAAATACCGCAGGGAAAAATCATAATATCGGTTTTAGTTTAGGATATACCGATGATGCCCTGAACTCCACCACTTACATTAGCAATGTTCATGCTAAAAACGGTTTTTTTGCCAATGCTCACGGGCTAGAAGTGCGAACTTCTAAAATTGATTACGATAAAAGTAGCAACGATATTGATTTACCACTTCATAAAGTAAATCATTTTAAAATAAATAATAATACCCATTTTACGTTTAAAAACAACACGCTAGATATCGAAATTGGTTTCCAAAAAAATGATAGAGAAGAACATTCTGAGCCTATTGCACACGGATATATGTCAAAACCGACAAGCACTATGGAACGCCGTTTTAATAAAAATACCTATAATTTTAATATCAAAAATGAGAATTATTATTTTGATAATTATAAAATAGCAACAGGAATTAATGTAGAATATCAGCATAATAAAATTGCTGGTTGGGGCTTTCTTATTCCTGAATATACCCGTTTTACTATGGGAGCTTTTGTATATAATCAACTAAAAATTAATACCAATTTACATATTGATGCTGGTATTCGTTACGATTACGGAAACCTAAAAACACAACCCTATTACGAATCATTTGTATCTCCTGTTAATAAAAATGGTGTTATTTCGATGCAAAAACTACAGCGTTCCACAAAAAACAACTTGCATTTTGATAATTTTAGTGCATCCGCAGGAATTAGTTATTTGTTAAAAAATACGCTTTATAAAATAAATATTGGTAAAAGTTTTCGAATTCCGCTAGCCAATGAGCTTGCTTCTAATGGCGTAAATTATCATATGTATCGATATGAGCAAGGAAAAATTGATTTAAAACCCGAAAGCTCGTATCAAATAGATGCAGAATTTAAAGCTGATTTTTCTAAATTTAATAATTTTAAAAAAGCAAGTATTCAACTAACGCCTTTTGCTAATTATTTTGATAATTATATTTATTTAACCCCAACTTCTGGCTATTATGAAACGCTTCAGAAATATAAATATACTCAAAATAAGGTTTTTAGATATGGTGGCGAAATTACCTTAGAATATACTCCTATTAAAAAAATAGCCTTTACTGCTTCTTTAGAATACGTAAAATCGAGACAATTAAACGGTGAAAAGAAGAATTTTGCACTGCCGTTTTCGCCACCATTAACAGGTGTTTTTTCTTTTGAATACACCTTTAAGGATTGGGCATTTTTTGAAAAAACTAAATTTTTCTCGAATCTAAGAAACACAGTAAATCAACATGATATTGTTCCTCCTGAAAAACCAACCAATGGAGCTACCGTAATTAATGCAGGATTACACACTAATATTTCGGTTTTTTCAAAAAAAAATCCGCTAAAAATTCAAGGGAAATTAAATAATATTTTCAATAAAACGGTTTTTAACCACACCAGTTTTTATCGGTTAATTGAAGTTCCTGAACCTAATAGAAATTTTTCAATAAGTATTATACAAACATTTTAAACAACTTAATTATAATCACTTTTTTATTCAAACATTTTAATTTTTACACCATGAAAAACACATTTAAAACATTGTTTTTACTAGTAACTTCTTTTTTTATCATATCGTGTAATAACGAAGATCCAACGCCTGATAGTTTTGAAGAAAATATCAATCAAGAGAGATTTAAAGGCTTAGAAATTGGTAATTCTGATTTTATTTTGCCACAATCAAACGTAGATATTCATATTGAATTTGACTATTTAGGAACGAGTAAAGTAACTAAAATTTATTTCGATGTTGAAGATTATAACACATCCAAAGCCAATAAAGGCGAAGTTATTTGGGGCTTGAAAAATCATGTAGTTCCTGTTAAAAATTATGAAAATCAATTAAACCCGCACATTCATTATCATTTATATTTTGATGAAGAAAACAAACAAAACCCTTCATTTAAAGCTGCTACAGGCGTTTATAACTTTAAAATTACCGTTGAACATGAAGACGGAACAAAAAGTGTTATCACTAAAAAATTAAGTATTCTTCAAAAATTTAAACACTTAGAAATTGGCGAAAATAATACTGTAAATTTTGGTGAAGATGAACTACATACTGAATTTGAATATATTTCTGAACCAAATACGGTAACACAAATTAAGTATGAATTATGGTTTAAAGAATGGAGAGAAAACCAAAAAGTAGCCATCGGAAAATGGAATAGCGTAGTAACCATACTTCCTAAAAATTTATATGAAGGAATTAAAAATCCGCACATACATTATCATTATGATTTATTAGCAGAATCGCCAAAACAAGAATATTGGCTAAACATTTATGTGCAAGAAAAAGGTGAAAAAGAAATGGTAAAATTATCTGTTCTTTTTAAAATAAAATAATCGAAATTAATAATAACCAAAATCAATAATAAAACCAATTAAAATGAATTACAAAAAATTTTTAAACATCTTTATTTTAGCAACTGTATTTGCAATAACCATGATTTCTTGTACAAAAGAAGAAATTATAATAGCACCCGCTTTAGGAATTATTAATTTAGAATTTGGCGCTGGGCATAGTAGCGATAAAACCATAAAACAAGGAGGAAATATCCATATCGGAGCAGGAATTTTTGCCGATGAAAAAATTAAAAATATTCTTGTTGAAATTTATTTAAAAGACAGCGTAAAGGGCGATTGGAAACTAAAAGAACTATTTACAGAAGGTTATCAAGGTGCCAAAGAAGTAAATTTTCATAAACATGTCGATATTTCTTACGATGCCAAAGCTACCGATTATATTTTTTCAATAACTGTGGAAGATGAAAAAGGGAAAAAGAAAACAAGAGAAGATGTTTTAAAAGTAATGCCTTATGATATTTTACTAAAAGATATTACATACGGAACTGCTAGTAACAATGATAAAACAGCTATTATTGGTGAAAATTTAAACATTCAAGGGCTTATAAAATCAAGAGAATCTATAAAAAATGTAGTGGTATCAGTTTCAGAATTTATAGAAGGAGAAGGTTGGAAATATCATATCGAAAAAGAATTTAATTATTCTGATAAAAATATTAAAGAAATCAACCTAAACGAAAAATTAATGATTACCAATGCTTTAAAATCAAATAAAACATACGATTTAGATATTATTGTTCAAGATAAAAACAAGGAACGAGTAATTAAATCGTACGCATTAACAGTAAAATAAGCAGCAAGTAATAAACATTAAAAAAGCCTACTTGAATTTCTTTCTTGTAGGCTTTATTATAATAATTATATAAAATGACGTTATTAAAATCAACCATCAAATCAACAGGAATTTTATTGTTTTTAAGCTTATTTCTGATAAGTTGTAATGATGAATCCGAAGAAATTGACAAAGAAAAACCAAGTATTAGCATTAATTATACTGGCGGATTTCCACAATCCTGTACCGTATTAAAAAAAGGTAAAAAATACACGATAAAAGTAAAAGTTGCCGACAACATCGGTTTGGCTTCCTATGCCATTGATATTCATAATAATTTTGACCATCATACACACGATGATCAAGGAAGTTTGTGCGATTTAAGCCCTATAAAAACGCCTGTTTCTCCGCTTATTTTTATGGAAAATTATGATATTACAAACAATCCTAAAACTTATGAAATTTCACAAGAAATTTCAATTCCTACAAATATTGATTCAGGTGATTATCATTGTCAAATTTCAGTAATTGATATTACGGGTTGGCAAAACAGAACATCGGTTGATATTAAAATTCAGTAATTACGAAAGCCTAAAAATCTGATATATTTAAAAATATATTAGATTTTTTTTGATTTTTAAATTACAAACCATGATGATAAAAAATTAATAAATAGATTTTTTTTCAATTCGCTTAAGCCCTTTTGTCAATATTTTATACATCATATCGGGTATCACATTAACCTTAAAATCACCCCCAATATCTGTTCCATTTTCTTTATCTAAAAAACCAATTACTTCTTGGCTCAACATCATTTTTTGACTCCCTAAATCATAAATATTTATAACTACTTTTATTTCTCTATTTTTAGAGTTTTGGGAATCTTCAAGCAAAAAAATATTGATTAAATAATTATAATTTGTTGTTTTTTTAAAATTTATTAAATCTTCTTTTGTAGGGTTTTCTGAAATTTCAAAAGGATATTGCTTCCCTTGATTATCTTTAAAATTTTCTTTTTTAACCACTTTTCCTTTCGTCCAAATCATAAATTTATCAAAAACAATAGTGTTTAAATTATCATCAACAGTTCCCCTAATTCCACGAATATTTAACATATTTAATGCCCATTTTCCGTTAGTGCTGTTGGTGTTTTTAAAATCAATTCCGTGGGCAACCGTGTTATAATTATACGTACAAACAACTCTTTTAAAAGAACATGAAATTATTAAAGTTAATACAAGAAAAGCAAAAAGTATTTTTTTAAACATCTGATTTTTTTGATAGGTTACATCAAAAATCAAGCCTTATTCTTCGCCTCAATCCACTTGCTCATGTATTTTGTGGCTTGCATGGTTTGATGCTGTAATAAACTTCCCAAAAAATTTTGTGTGCGATGTTCGCTTAAATTTTCTTGGATTTTTTTTAGCTGATTTATAAAAGGAACTTCAATTTGTTGTTTATCATAAATAGTATTGATAATTTCAATGCCGTTTTCTTGGTGTTTTTTCCACAGATTTTCATCAGAATAAATTACTACCGCTTTATTGGCAAATTCTTCAAAATCATCTTCAATAAAACCATTCCAAGGCAAAGTATCGTGCATTCCTTCTGCGCCAATATTTGTAGTAACACTTGGCGTTCCGCAAATCATCGCTTCTGTTAATTTCCCTTTTATTCCTGCTCCAAAACGTATTGAAGCTAAAACAATTTTTGCATTTTTTACAACTTCTATAGCATCCGAAGCAAAACCTTTTACTAAAAATCCATCTTTTTTATTATGTAATTGATTTATTTGCTGAGTTGCATACGCTCCATAAATATGAATTTCGGCTTTTGGAAGTTGCTTCCGAATTTCTTTCCAAATATAATTTTTCAACATTAAAACGGCATCCACATTTGGAGCGTGAAAAAAATTTCCGATAAATATAAAATTTTCTCGCTCTTTAAAAGATTTCCAATTATTGATGATTTTATCATCAATTTCATCTAATAAAAAAGGCAAATGATACAGTAAATTTTCATCGATTTTAAAAACATCTTGAAGTAATTTCATTTCATAAGTAGAAATTATCAAACTCAAATCACATCTTAAAACAGAAGCAATTTCTCGTTTTGCATCCACAGATTTTAATAACGCATCCGTAGAAAAATTTTGACCTTTTTTTAATTGCTGATGACGGGTTTTACGTAAAAAATGTAAATCTTCGGTATCTAAAATCCGTAAGGCATCAGGGCAATTTTCGGCAACACGCCAACCAAATTGTTCTTCCATCATAAAACGGTCAAAAAGCACAATTGACGGATTTAGGTTTTTGATAAAATCATCAAAAGAAGCCGAATTTAATGCAATTGACGCTTCATTTACATCAATTTCTGATAAATTAAACGCCTTTTCGCCCTTTTGTGCTGGCGATGCAAAGGTTATTTTATAATCATTTTTTTTAAATAATTCAATTAATTGTAACATTCTGCTTCCTGCCGCAGAAGAGTTTGGTTCTACCCAAACATATCCGATAATTAATAATTGCTTCATAAGGGGTCAAAGTTAGGATATTTAATGTTATTTTTTGGTAAAAACTAATCGAATACATACTTCAGCAAATCAACTATTATATGTAATTTTGCAAGTATTATTCTTGATTTTCAACTTAAAAACTAAACATAAAACTGATAATTTGTAACTTTATCAGCAAAACATAAATATTAAAAATACGACTTATGAAATATGATTTAATCGTTATTGGTTCTGGTCCTGGTGGATATATTGCAGCTATTAGAGCGGCACAATTAGGGTCTAATGTAGCTATTATCGAAAAATACTCGACTTTAGGAGGAACTTGTTTAAATGTTGGATGTATTCCTTCAAAAGCATTGTTAGATTCTTCACATCATTATCACGATGCTGTAAATCATTTTGATGCACACGGAATTACCGTTGAAAAACCTTCTTTCGATTTCACCAAAATGGTAGGAAGAAAAGATAATATTGTAGAAACTACTACTGCTGGAATTAAATATTTAATGGACAAAAATAAAATTACTGTTCATGAAGGTTTGGGTTCTTTTGAAGATGCTACACACGTAAAAGTTACTAAAAATGATGGAACTTCAGAAGTAATTGAAGGTACAAATATCATTATTGCTACAGGTTCTAAACCGTCAACTTTACCTTTTATTGAATTAGATAAAGAGCGTGTTATCACTTCTACAGAAGCTTTAAATTTAAAAGAAGTTCCTAAGCATTTATTAGTTATTGGTGGTGGAGTTATTGGACTGGAATTAGGTTCTGTTTACAAGCGTTTAGGTGCTGATGTAACGGTAATTGAATACGCTCCAAAAATTACACCTACTATGGATGCTGATGTTTCTAAAGAACTTACTAAAGTTTTAAAGAAACAAGGAATGAAAATTAACGCCAATCACGGTGTTACTTCTGTTCAAAGAAATGGCGATGAAGTTATCGTAAAAGCGACTAACAAAAAAGGCGAAGAAGTTACTTTTACTGGTGATTATTGTTTAGTTGCTGTTGGTCGTAAGGCATTTACAAAAGGCTTAGATTTAGAAAAAGCGGGTGTAAAACTTACCGACAGAGGAATGGTTGATGTAAATGACCATTTACAAACAAGTGTTTCTAATATTTATGCAATTGGTGATGTTGTTCGTGGAGCAATGTTAGCACATAAAGCAGAAGAAGAAGGTGTTGTAGTTGCTGAATTTTTAGCAGGGCAGAAACCTCATATTGATTATAATTTAATTCCTGGTATTGTTTATACTTGGCCAGAAGTTGCCGCTGTTGGTAAAACAGAGCAAGAATTAAAAGATGCTGATGTTGCTTATAAAGTGGGTAAATTTTCAATGCGTGCTTTGGGTCGTTCTAGAGCAAGTGGCGATTTAGACGGTTTTGTAAAGGTTTTAGCCGATAAAAATACCGATGAAATTTTAGGAGTTCACATGGTTGGTGCACGTGTTGCCGATTTAATTATGGAAGCTGCCGTTGCCATGGAATTTAGAGCATCTGCCGAAGATTTGGCAAGAATTTGTCATGGTCACCCAACTTATTCAGAGGCTGTAAAAGAAGCTGCAAAAGGTGCCTGGGATGGTCAGCCTTTGAATGCTTAGAATATTTTAAAATACATTTTTTTAAAAGGCAATCTCGTTTTGAGATTGTCTTTTTTTTTGGAGCTATTTCCCGCTTTCCGCACTCGCTTTTTTTGTTTGAAAAAAACAAAAAAGAGCTCAAACAATTGCTTCAATCGGGGCTAGGATTCGAGTTCGTCAACTTTAATTTAGCTAATTTGCCGAAATTCTCCTTTTGATGCGATGCTGAAATAAATTCAGCATGACGTTTATCTCTTTTAAAAAATAATTAGAAGAAAAAAGCAACCTCATTTTGAGATTGCTTTTTGTATATATAAATTTTAATTTTATCTAAAACAATTTAATTATTGAATTCTAACCGTTATTAAAAGTACTTGTTCTTTATTTTTATCATCAGGATTTCCTTTTACTATCGACAAATAATAATTACCCGATTTTAGTGTTTTTACACTAAATTTAGTAGCATCGCCAGTAATTTCTCCACGGTCTGAACCATAACCTGAAGCATCTACGGTACAATTATCAATAGTATTATTAAAAATTTCAAAATCAATAGTAGCACCTAATGCTACATAAACATCATAACTTTTTTCTTGATTTGCTGTAAAATAAGGTGTCGCCATTCCGTATTCTGAACTATCTTTCTGAATAACATCCACACCATTTATTTTAATTGAAGCTGATATTAATGTTTTATATTTTACTGTAAAACTTTTTGAATCAGTAGCATCATCTTTTCTTGATACCGTAACAACTACCTCACCTCCTTTTCTAACAGAAAAATTACGGTTTAATTTTAAATAATACTTGCTATCATCTAAAGGTGATTGTTGTATTTCATCAAAAGTTAAAATATTTTCTTTACTAAAAGTAACATTATATTCACCAATTCCTCCTTGAAGAGTTAAATCTAAATAGCTTAAATCATAAAGAGTTGTAGCGTTTACCTCAATATCATCATTAAAAATAGCTAATGGATTCGGTGCAACAACAATTACTGTTACTTTTTCTGTGGTAACTCCATCGGTAAAGGTTAATTCTGCCGAACCAACTTGAGCTGTTTTTATAACTACTGTACGGCTACTTGAGCCATATTCATCTTTTATTTCAGCAGTTGCAACACTTGAATTTGTTGAACTTACTGATATCGCATCTATTTTACCCTCCACAGTTATTTCAACCGATTTTCCCATTGGAATTTCTAAGGCTGTTTCAGATAAATTTAATGCCTTAAAAACTTTTACCGTAAATTCGATTTCTTTTAATTTGGCATCTTTTATTACATAAGAATCAGTGGTCGCTTCTGTACTATTAAAAATTATTTTAGAACCATTTACATCTTCTTCTCCTTGTTCATTTACAATTTTAAAGGTTGATTTTGACGAACTCCAACTGTACTTATCTTCAACCGTAAAAGGAGCTGTTCCTGTTAAAACAACTACTTCGGCAGTTTGTGTTAAAATAAACTCCACTTTTTCTTTATCAAGAGTTAATTCAGGTGCTGGTGTAATTTTAACGGTTATTACAGCGGTTTTTTTAGTTTTAAGGTCTGTTAATATTACTTCAGAATCTCCTAATACTTTCCCTGTAATTTTAATATCCATACCCACTATTTCGGCAGTTGCATTGCTATTATTTACACTTATTTCATACTCGCTAGAACCTGCTAAAATTTTAACGGTAGCAATTTCATCTATTAAAAGATTTACTAATGATTTTTCAATAGCCACATCAGGAGTTTTTACCAATACAGTAATTTCCGATTTTTTATCGGCAGCATCAACAAGCGTAATGGTGGCTGTTCCCGCGCTTACAGGTGTTACTGAAATTGTTGTTTTTTGAGTTTCTTTATCAATAATTATACTAGCTGTCGCTATTTTTTTATCTGATGAAGTTACACTATAAGCTCCATTTCCTTTTAAAACATTGATAATTCCTGCTGTTCCTTTTTCGGTAAGCGTTAATTCTTTACTGTTTAATTCGATATCTACTATAGGGATTGGCTCATCTTCAGAACAAGAAACCATAGTTAATAGGGTTAAAAACCCTAATAGTAGTACACTAAAAATTAAATTACTTTTTTTCATTTTCTTTGATTTTTTCTACTTATTTTTATTCAATCTTAATAAAAGACAAAGTTAATCTTTTAATTATAATCAGCAATAGTAAATCCTTTTAAATTTAAAAAAAGCACAAAAAAAAAGCCAAACAAATTTGTTTGGCTTTTTAATATTTTATTTAGTTTTTAGATTCCGTAAAAAGAAGTCATATTGTCTTCAATGTTTGATGCTTTTTTAATCGCTTCATACATTTGGAATGTTTTATTTTTTCTTTCGTTTACTAAACGCTTTCTAAAAGAATCGTAATTTGGTAATGCTGTTGGTAATTTTTTAGCTGTTACTTGAAAAGCAAAAACACCTTTATCACCTACTACATTTTTAATTACAGTATTTTCTTTAGCGTTAAGCATTGCACCTATTATTTTTGGTTCATACCCTACACCAGAAATTGTTGGTGACTGTAAATTTACATCTGTAGCATTTTTAACAGTTAGTGAAACTGATTTAGCTATTTCATCTAAAGTAGCTCCATTAATTTTAGCTTCAATTAATTTAGCTTTTTTTAAGTTTGTTAAAATAGGACGCACTTTTGAAGTTGCTTTTTCAGCCGACATTAAACCTTTTGCTGTTTTACCAGTTAAAGTTGCTACTACATAACCACCTTCAATATCAAAACGTTTAGAAGCGCCTTTTTTGGTTTCTTTGTTAAAAGACCAGGTAATAATTTCTCTTTCTTTTCCAATACCTGCTACTGTTTCATCTAAAGGTTTTAAACCAATTGCTGGCTGAGAAGTTAATTTTTGTGCTTTTACCACTTCGTCAAAACTTTTACCGTTTGATAATGCTAAAGCAAATGTTTCGGCATTTTTAAAAACAGCATCTTCAGTTGCTTCAGAAGCTTCAATTTTACGAGAAAACGTTGCTAATTTAACCACTGGCTGAAAATTCTTTTGACCATCAATTTTAATTACATGGAATCCAAATTGAGATTTTACAACCCCTACAGCATCTTTTTTTCCTTCAAAAACAAAATCTCTAAAAGAAGGAACCATTCTGTTATAACCAAACCAATCATAAAAACCACCTTTTTCAGCAGAACCTTTATCCGAAGAAAACTCTTTTGCTAAAGCAGCAAATTTAGCACTACTCCCTTTTACAATTGCCAATAAACTATCAGCAGTTTGTTTTGCTTGTTCTTCTGTTTGGGTAACCGTAGCATCTGCGCTTGCAGCTCCAACAAAAGGAATTAAAATATGACTTGCCTTAGCAGAGTCTGGTAATTGAGTTACCGTTGTTATTTTTGATAATTTAAAATAATTTGCATCTTTATAAGGACCAAAAACATCGCCTTGTTTACCTTCAAAAATAGCTTCTGCTACTCCTTGTGGTACTTGAGATTTGAATTTGTAATTGTTATCAAGTGTTGTATCAGAATTATTTTCTGATAAAAACACTGCATAATCAGTTGTATTTTTTAATCCTTTTACAGCAACATTTCCTTTAGTTTCTGAATCTTCAATTAAAGTAGCAACTTGTGCTTTAATAGCCGTTTCATCTTGAGTTGTTGCTTTAATATCAAACTTTACAAAATTGATATCTCTTGAAGCAGCCACTTGAAATTCTGCAGAATGCTTACTAATATAATTTTGGATATCGTTTGTTGTTATTTTTACCTCATCATCTTTAATTGACGTGTAAGGAACATATAGATATTTACCAGAAATTTTTGTGTTTGCATTTAAATATTGTGCCTCACCTTCTTTTAAAGATGCACCTAAACCAGCCGAAACCAGATTATCGTATGCTGTTTTTTCAAGGTTATTTTTTAAAGAAGCCATATAATTTTGCCAATTTCTCCAATCAGCACCATTTTCTTCTTTAATTGTAACTAAATAACTTTTTAGTTTATTTTTATCTAAAATATTTGAAGTTTGAAACCTTGGATCATTTTGTATAAACTCTGTTTCATATAAACTATTCATAATATCAGCATCACCAATAGTAATTCCTGCTTCTTCTAGCTGAGTTTTATAAATTTTTTGTCTAACAATATTTCCCCAAACAGTTTTTGCTGCCTGCATTTCAGAAACACGGTTACCTGTTTGTGTTTTATATGCTTCTAAAGCTTCCGCAAATTCTTGACGAGAGATGGTTTCTCCATTTACTTCGCCAATTTCATTTACTTTACTTGCATTAAAAAAGTCTGATATTGTAGAAGGGTCTAATACAAAAGCAAAAAGTGCTAAACCAATTACAAGAATTAAGAACATTGAACGTTCTCTAATTTTCGATAAAATTGCCATACGTTATTTATTTTATTAACAGTGAGCGAAAATACAATTTCGCTTTAAATAAAACAATGTTTTTTAAAGCTGTTTTTTTTTAAGCTTCTTTATCGGTAATTTTTAAATACAAATCGTCAATTTTTGTGGCACTTACTTTTAGTATTTTTATATAGAGTTTATCTAACTGTAAAATAGCACCTTGCTCGGGTATTGTTTCAGTATAATTTATAATAAACCCCCCTAAGGTTTCATAAGCTTCTTCTTTGGGAATGTTTAAATCGTATTCTTCATTTAAATAATCAACCTCTAAACGTGCTGAAAAATTAAATTCAAAATCGTTTATTTTTTCTTCTAACAATTCTTGACTATCGTGTTCATCTTCAATTTCACCAAACAATTCTTCTACCACGTCTTCTACAGTAATAATACCCGAAGTACCCCCATATTCATCAACAACAACAGCAATACTTTTTCTTTTTTTCATTAAACTGTTTAAAACATCGTTAATTATCATTGATTCTGGCACAAATTCAACTGGCAATAGTATTGATTTAATAGACATAGGATTTTTAAATAATTCAAAAGCATTTATATATCCTAAAATATCGTCTAACGAATTTTTATACACCAATATTTTAGATAAACCTGTTGTTATAAATATGTTTTTTAGGTTTTCTACTGATTCGTGCATATCAATAGCCACTATTTCGGTACGAGGTACCATTATTTCACGAGCTTTTACCTTGTGAAATTCTAAGGCATTTTGAAAAATTTGAATTTCTGAATCAATATCATCATCATTTCCCCTATCTAGTTGTTCTACAATATAATTTCCTAGTTCTTCTTTACTAAATTCAGTTTTAGTTTCGTTTTCTTTTATTCTGAAGATAAGGAAGAGAAAAAAATCAGAAATTTTAGTAATAACCCATGTAATTCCATAAAATAACAAGTAAAAAAAATAGGCAGGAACTACAAAAAACTTAAGCATTTCATTTGCATAAATTCGAAACATTGTTTTTGGCAAAAACTCTGCTGTTATTAGAATAACAATGGTAGATATTACTGTTTGAGTTAACAAACTTAAATCATCTAATAAATAGTTTATAAAAATAATATTACTTGGTAAGACCAAGTGAAACCAGTGTATTAGCAATCGCCCCATAAAATAACTATATATAACCAAAGCTACATTATTACCAACTAGCATTGTAGTGATAAATTTTGAAGATTTTTCGGTTAATATTGCTAAAATTTTAGGTAAAAATCCTACTCTATTTTTCTCTAATTCAATATGTAATTTATTGGCTGAGATAAAAGCGATTTCCATTCCTGAAAAAAAGGCTGAAAATAATATTGATACAAAAATTACAATGATTTCAAATTCCATTATTTTTGTTGATTTCTCTTGGCTAGTTTTCTTCTAAAATGACGTTTAAAAAAGAAAATTAAAGTGATAAAGGTACCAAAACCAAACATAATAAATGCCTCTTCTTTGTCTGAATTAAATTTTAAAATCCCTTCAATAAAAAAAAGTACGCCAATAACTAAGTAACCGTATTGTAAATATTTCCAAAAAGTGTTCATATATTTTATCTATGCTTGTATTTAGCCTGTGTTTTATTTTTGGTTGGCTTGTAAATTTCCTGTTATATCTTTGGCAATCCATTTGGTTAAGTTTTCTTTCGATTCAAACCCAAAACCATTAATAGTATCTTGCAATGTTGTTAACCTAAAACCATCTTCAGTAAAAAAATAATGTTCTTTTTGATCCCAAAATAACTGATTGGTTTCTAACTTTGTATTTTCTTTATAATTTAATATAACCACATTTCCTTTAATTTCAGAAATTGCAGTTTTGGTATATGTTATGGCATAATTTCCTGTAATACTTGTTGAATCACGCTGGGTTTTATCAATAGAAACAATTTTAATTCCTTTTGGGAATTCCATATAAGGATGGTCTTTACGGTTAGAAAAGTCATGAAAAATAGGCGCTTTTGTTTTAGAGGTTATTTTTCCTGAATCTTTTTTAACATGATAAATATTTTCAGCCGTTCCTACGGGCATATTTTTATCGGCTAAAAAATCTCGTACTTCTTTTTTAGAATTTACGCATGAAAAAAGCATTGTTACCATAAAAATGGCAACAATGCTTTTACATTTATTTGTGATATTTTGCTTCATCAATATTTATTATGGAATACGAACAGTTTCACCAATCCAACATCCAATTTTATGCGTTGCTCCTGAAGCAACTCCTTTTTGGAATACTAATTTTTTTGATGGCATATTTTTTCTATAGCTAGCAATATATCTATTAGCACCACATCCTGGATCTACTTTACTCGCTTTTAAAGCTTTGTTTAAAGCAGCTACATATACCATTCTTTTTTCAAATTCATCAGCACCACAAGAATTGGCACTTCTTTGATATAAACTTGCGATAAATAAATATGCTTTCCCCATGTTTGGGTTATATTTTAACGCTTCATACGCTAAAGCTCTTCCTCTATTTCCTCCTGCACTTTGTGCTTCTCTTAATTTATATTTTGCCTTTTTAAATGGGTCTGTTTCTAAATCAAAAGCTTTCTTTTTCATTTGAGTAGCTCCATTTTTATCACCATTTTTAGCTAAAACTCCTGCTAAGAAATTGTAAGCATCAGCCGATTGTGTTGTTTCAGCATATGAATTTGCTAACTTTTCAAATAAAGGGTCTGTTTGACATCCTTTATTATACATTCTTGAAACAGCTCTTTTTAACCAAACTCCATCGGTTTTATTTTCTTCATAATCTCTAGTATAAATAGGGATTAATCGTTCACAAGTTGCTATTTTAGAAATCATAGCATCTAAACCTCCTTCTACTTGTCCTAAAGCAGTAGAATTAATTGTAAAAGCTTTTAAATTTCTTTTTTCTCTAGCTCCAATAGTTCCTAAAGAATCTTTCAATTGTAATTTTGATACTTTTTTATTGTAATCTTCTAATTTTTCATTAACAGACTCCATTACATCATCATAAGTATCAAAAACTTTTTGAGGATTTGTATCTTTGTTTGCTTCTGCTGTTGATTTAAAGTATCTAAAAATATTTTTTACTCCCATATCTTTAGGAGAAATATCGTATGCTTTTTTCAGATACACAAAAACCTCTTGGTCTGTAGCTAATTTATTTTTCACTAAATAAGTTGCGTAATCACTATGTGCTTTTGCAGCACCTTTTACAGGAAAATTTAGTAACCTCGCTTCATAAATTCTTTTAGCTAAGACAGGATCTTTTGTTTTACTTGCTATTTTAGATCCGTATTTATAAATATTAACAGATAATTTTGGGCAATTTGTTAATAAGTATTCTAAACTTATTTTGGCAGCATCATACTTACCTGTTTTTGTGTCTCCTTTAAAAAGGTTGTACTTCATGTTACACTCTTGACTTGCTTGCGCCTTGACACCGTTTACTGCCACAAACAAAAATAATCCTGTTAGCAAATACGTAATTTTTTTCATCCTATTAATCGTTTTGTTTTGTTAATCTATTTTTCTTTTATGAAACCACTTAGTACTATTCAAAGATAAACTTAATCGAACATTAAAATATTTTTCTTTTATTAAGTTATTACTAACTGTTCCTTTTTGCCCGTACTCTAAGCCAATATTTACATTCGATAATTGTCTTGGCAATGGCAATCCTAATCCAACATTTATGCCAAAGTCTTTTATTTCTGTAAAATCAGTACCTGTTTGCATTAATAACCCTGTATCTTCAAAACGCAAACCAGCCCTATAAGTAACTCTTTTCCAGTAGCTTGATATTGAATTGATTTTAGGAATATAATATCCTCCTATTGACAACCTACTTGAATCATCATATTTATATTGGCTACCATCAGCGGCTAAATTATTATCGGTATTTAGAGCACTTTTAAATTCTTGATTAACTCCTACGTACCACTTATTTTCTTTTCCTAAACCAAAACCAAAAATACTTTTCATAGGAGTTGTTACGTTTCCGTTAACAGATTTATCAAAAAACTGCTTTTTTTCTGATTCTTTCCCTGAAACATTTAAAATAATTGAAGACATCTTTTTGTTTCCATCAGTCGATAAATCACTTTTAACAGCAAAAGAAGCACCTGTATATAGGTTTATTTTATCATTCAAAAGAGTTTTATATTGTGCTCCAAATTTAAAAACACCACCTCTTACATCTATTTTATCTTGATATTTTGTAGCTAAAGGAAGTCCGTTTTTTTGATAGATTACGTTATTTTCTAGGTTTCCAAAAACATAACCTGCTTCAACTCCAACAGAAAGTCCTTTAATTATATAAGTACCAAAACTAGCATATATTTTGTTTGTTCCCCCTTCGCCTTTAAAAGAAGTTATTTCATCTTTATTTTCCGTATTTAATAATGAATATCCTACAGATGTAAATGGCTGTAAACCTACCGATAACCCTGCTTTTTTACCTACAGGAAACCCTAAAGAAACATATCGTAAACTTGTTGAACTCCCCGAACTTGAAGTATTTTCTTTTTGTAGTGTTAAAAAATTTGAACTAGCTCCAATGCCATAAGTAGCAACTCTTAAAGATGCATTTGCTGCTGGATTTACAAAGTTTAAATGATGCATATCATTTAAAGCAACTCCAATTCTTCCCATAGAAACATTTTCTACAGTTGCTCCTTCAAAAGTTTCACCAATTCCAAAATAAGAATAAGGCGAAGCACTATTTCTTTGTGCAAATGTTGTTATTGCACTTAATACAAGTAATACTGATATAAGTTTCTTAATCATTTGTTAAATTATATGTCAAAACGGTATGTAATCCTTCCAAAACAAAATTTGGATGGGCAAATATGCCACTTTTTAATTGTTTAGCCAAGAAAAAGGTGTCACCTCCTGTTAAAACAACTGTTAAATCGTTAAACTTTTTTTGATATTGCTCAATAATGCCATTTATTTCATTGCATACACCATTTACAATTCCCGAATGTATAGAAGTATTTGTGTTAAATCCTATAAAATTATCAACTTCTTTTGTTTCTAATAACGGTAATTTTGATGTAAAATGATGCAAAGCTTTATATCGCATAGCAATACCTGGCGAAATTGCGCCTCCTAAATATTCTTTTTTATGATTGATAAAGTCAAAAGTAATACAAGTTCCTGCATCAATAACTAAAATATTTTTCTTTGGATATTTAGCTACAGCAGCAGCAGCTAATGCAATTCTATCAACTCCTAAAGTTTTTGGTGTTCCATAAAGGTTTTTAAAAGGCACTTTTGTTTGATTTGTCAAATAAATAGGATTTAATCTCTTTTTTATTTCTTCGGATGTTTTTTCTGAAATACTAGCTACTGAAGCTATAATACTTGCTGAAACAAAATATTTTGAAATTATTTTTTCGATAATTTTTATAATTTCGGAAGTATCAAAAACAATAACCTCTACAATTATATCATTCTGAAAAACAGCTATTTTACCTCTTGTATTTCCAATATCAATACTCAAATTCATGGTTGTATTTTTTTAGATTTCAAAGTTACATTACATTTTTTTAATAAAAATATCATCAAAAATTTTGTGTAAGTAAAAAAGAGTTGTATATTTGCACCCGCTAAACGAAAGTAGCAAACTGGTGCCTTAGCTCAGTTGGTAGAGCAAAGGACTGAAAATCCTTGTGTCCCTGGTTCGATTCCTGGAGGCACCACAATAATTTTTTCAATTGCAAAATTGCTAAATTTATTTGTTACTTTTATATAAGCACAACGGTGCCTTAGCTCAGTTGGTAGAGCAAAGGACTGAAAATCCTTGTGTCCCTGGTTCGATTCCTGGAGGCACCACCGCAAAAACCTGAACATTTATTTGTTCAGGTTTTTTATTTTAAAGCATTTATCTGAAAACTAACGCATCCTTAACCAACCTAAAATTTGACTATTTTCAATTTCCCAGGTATTATTTTCTTTTTTCAAATCAAATTCTACTCGTGATTTACCTAAAACACCTGGGTTTTGCTGTATGATTTCAATTTTACCATCCGTTACTTTTGAAACAATTGAAACATGCCCATACCGATTAAAAATAGTACCGCTATAAACTAGTAAATCGTTCTTTTTAGGCTTCCATTTACTCGCATTGGTATATTGTATTAAATTTCGGTCTTTATTTAATTTACCATCTTTTAAACGCGTATTGAAAAAACTTTTTGCGTGTCCGTAACTATTAGGCATTTTATGTTTGAAATATTCATAATAATACCGTTTTACAAATTCTACACATTGATATTTTAACCCAATATTATAGCCGTCTTTAGCTCGATTTCGCCCTTTTATAGTTCCTACATGTCCGTTGTAATACACCATAACGCCGTTTAAACTATCTATTTTATCGCCAAATACAGGAGCGAGTTGTGAACGAGGCATTTTTATCGTGTAAAAACCACTAATAAATACTACTAAAACTACTATAATTAGGATGTTAATTTTTGCCATTTTAGATTTATTTTTAAAATAGATAAATATCATACTAAATTTAGTCCAACAATACATCAACAGTAAAAACACGGTAAGGACGTGATTTCTTCTTTCAGATAAAGTTAAAACAGGCTTTTAATAGCTGAAATATTCTTAAATAGCACAAATGCCTAGCCCCGATTGTAGCAATTGTTTGAGCTCTTTTTTTTGATTTTTCTTCAAAAAAAAAGCGAGTGCGGAAAGCGGGAAATTGCTTCTAATAATCATTTTTAAAAAATTACTTTAACTTAAATTTCATTTCTATCGGTAAATGATCGGAAGCTTGCCCAAAACTATTTAGTACTTTTCCGCTTATATATTCTATAGTTTTTTCGGTATAAAAAATATAATCGATACGCTCATATAAATCTTTGGTATCGAAAGTATTTGCAGGGTTATTTGCCGTAAAAGCAGCGTTTCCAATTCCTTTCATTGTTATTAATTGCTGAATAATCGCTGTATTATCTCTTGCTTTTGAATTAAAATCGCCCAATAAAATAGTTGGAAATTTGTCTTTATAAGAATTAAAAACAGCTAAAACCTGTTCAAATTGATTAACACGAGTTTCGGTGTCGAAGGCTTCTAAATGAATATTTAAAACAACAACTTCTTTGCCGTTAATTAGCACTTTTACAACTTGTAAAAGTCTGTCTAAATACAGGGCATCTCTATAAAAAGGGCTATCAGGAACACGGGCTAAAACGATACGTTCATAATTTTTTAATTCATATTTACTAAGAATCGACTGCCCTGAAACAATTTTCCCAAAGTGCATGCTTGGCGGCCAATATGGAAACGGCACATAGGTTTCATCCCAATTAACGCCTCTTGCGGCATATTTATAGCCTAATTTCATAAATTCGGCTTCTTGATTTACTTTGTAAGACCTTGAAGCGTTGTAGTCAATTTCTTGAAAAGCAATAATATCGGGAGTTATTTTTTGAAGTTCAGTTTTAACTTTATTGAAATTATCGTTAAATAATTTTTTTGATTTTGCTACGGGTAAATTATTGGTCATTCCGCTTAAATAACCAACGTTATAAGTAATAATACTATGTATTGAATCGTTTTTTAGACTGTTATTATTTTCTAATGTAATCAATTTAGCATATTCTTCTTTATTAATTGTTGGGGATGATGCCCAGTAAAAAAACAAGAAAAAAGCGACTATTAATACGGATATTACCTTTACTAAAAGGCTGATTTTATTTTTCATAAAGTGTTAAAATTACGTTTAAACTAATCTATATAAGTCAATTAAAAACAAATCAACTTTTTTATTTTTCGTGTTTAAACCAACTAGAATATTCTACATAATTATTGGCGATTCTATCAATTTCACCTGAAATTAATTCTTTCGAAATATCTTTTACTTTTTTAGCAGGAATACCAGCATAAATACTTCCACTTTCTACACGAGTATTTTTAGTAACTACAGCACCTGCGGCAATAATTGAGTTTGATTCCACGACACAATCATCCATAATAATACTTCCCATACCTATTAAAACATTGTCGTGAATTGTACAACCGTGTACAATTGCATTATGTCCTACCGACACATTATTTCCAATAGTTGTAGGTGATTTTTTGTAGGTTGCATGAACTATTGCACCATCTTGAATGTTTACCTTATCGCCCATTTTAATATAATGAACATCACCTCTAATTACGGCATTAAACCAAACACTACACTGTTTTCCCATTTGTACATCGCCAACAATTGTTGCATTTTCTGCAACATAACAATCGGCAGGAATTTGAGGTGTTTTTCCGTTTATCGTTTTTATAACTTTCATCTGCTTATTTTTGTTTCTTATTTTAAAAAATATAATTTTACCTCTTTTTACTTAAATAACAATCATAAAAAGTCGTTATTCTAAGAAATATCTTGAATAACGACTTTTTAAAATACTAAAAAACACTATTTTTAGTTGACTATTAATTTTTCACCAATACTAATGCTGTTGTTAATAAGGCTGTTAATTTTTTTCAAATCACCTACCGATATTTGATATTTTCTAGCAATAGAATATAAAGTATCACCTTTTTGCACTTGGTGATGCAGCGTTTTAGTACTTGCTATACTTGTTTCTTTTTTAGGCTTAATTTTATCGTATTTCGTTAAATTATATTTATTAATAATCGAAATTAATTTCTGTGGATATCGTTTATCAGTTGCATAGCCTGCTTTTCTTAATCCGTACGCCCAGCCTTTATAATTGGTATGTCCTAGTTTAAATAAACTTGCATAACGACTTCTAGAAATTAAAAATTGTGAATGGTCTTCATACGAGGTTTGCGGATATTTATATTTTCTAAAACACTCTCCTATTTCGTCATCATCATGCGTTACACTTTTTCCTTGCCAACCTTTATGACATTTAATTCCGAAGTGATTATTCGAACGAATTGCCAAGGCACTTCTTCCACTACCCGATTCTAAAACACCTTGCGCCAAGGTAATACTAGCAGGAATTTTATGTTCGTGCATTTTTGTAACGGCAATAGGTGCAAATTTTTGAATATAAGCTTCGGTATGATTTTTAGTTGTTTTACTTGTAACTTTTACCTGTTCTAACTGATAAACTTCAGGAGCAACTTCTTCTTCTTGCTCAATAATTACTTTTTGCTTAACAAGCACTTTTTTTCGAGGCTTAGAAACGATATTTTTATTTGAACCACAACTTATTAAAAAAGTGGCACTTAGTACGATGTAAAAAACAGACTGTATTCTCATTAAAGTATAATTAATTCTTGATTTTTATTTTTTAATTTTTTGTTAACCCCATTAATTCCTTGTAAACCTCCTGTATGAATTACTAAAATACGGCTATTTTTTTCAAAATAATCTTCTTGAAGCATCGCTAAAATTCCAAATAGCATTTTCCCTGTATAAATAGGGTCTAACGGAATATTTGTTTGTGTTTTAAACTCGTTTATAAAACGAATTAATTCTTGATTATATTTTGCGTAACCACCAAAATGATAGTCAGTTATTAACTGCCAGTTTTTATTAGTATCAGCAATTAATCCTTCTATTTCTTTTTGTAAAAAATGACCTTTTAAAGCAGGAAAACCAAGTACTTTTTGATGTTCTTTAGCTGAATTTATCAATCCTGAAATAGTTCCTCCAGTACCTATTGCGCTACAAATATAATCGAATTTATTATCTTGTTCAGTTAAGATTTCTTCACAACCTTTAATTGCCAAAATATTTGTGCCTCCTTCAGGAATTAAATAAAAATTACCAAATTCATTTTTCAATTCTTGTATAAATTCTTCGGATGTTTTATTTCGATAAATTTCTCTTGAAACAAACTTAAATTCCATTCCATTTTGATGGGCTTTTTGTAAACTTGAATTTCCTGCTAATGTTTTTTCAATATTTTTTGCTAATTCATCGCCTCGGATAATTCCAATAGTTTTAAAACCTGCTAAATTTCCTGCTACGGCAGTGGCTACAATATGATTTGAAAACGCACCTCCAAAAGTTAATAACGTATTTTTTTGTTGATTTTTGGCTTCAATAATATTGTATTTTAATTTTCGAAACTTATTTCCTGAAACAAACGGATGAATTTCATCTTCTCTTTTGATACATAATTCAATATTTTTTTTTTCTAAAATAGTATGAATTACTTGTTGATTTTCACTAATAAAATCTTGTTCAAAATTTTTTTTTTCATTTATATTCATCTAAAAAAAGCAAAATTATTTCGGCAAAAATACTAGATTTATCTATTAATTAATACCTATTTTAAACTTGATTTTACAATAAAAAAACACGAACTTGTTAGCATTATAATTCAAATTTCTAAATATCTTAATAAATATGGAAAATAAATTTAATATCGCTGTACTTATAGATGGCGATAATGCACAACCAAAATTATTAAAAGAAATTATTGAAGAAGTTTCTAAATACGGAAAAGCAACTATCCGAAGAATTTATGGCGATTGGACAACTCCGCAAATGAATAGTTGGAAGGCTATTATCAATCAACATTCTATCAGCCCGATTCAAAAATTTTCATATACTACTGGTAAAAATTCTACAGATGGCTCCTTAATTATTGATGCTATGGATATTTTACACGGAAAAAATACCGAAGGTTTTTGTATTGTTTCTAGCGATAGTGATTACACTGGACTTGCAAAAAGAATTAGAGAAGAAGGTCTTTTTGTGATGGGAATTGGTGAGAAAAAAACACCCGAAGCCTTTGTAAAATCGTGTGAAGTTTTCACATTTACTGAAAATTTAAAAAATGAACAAGTAATTCAAAATCAATTAAATAATCAAAATGAAACTGTAAAATCAAAATCAATAAAACAAAATAGTAATATAAAAAATAAAACTATTATTGAAAAAATTAGATTATCAAGAGCAGATTTAAAAACAATTAATAAAGCTTTTGACATTTCTACTAATGAAGAAGAAAATGCATATATTTCTACATTAGGTGTAAATATTAGAAAAATTGACCCAAGTTTTGACCCTAGAAGTTACGGTTTTAAAAACCTAACTCGTCTTTTTGAAAATATTGATAAATATGAAATTATTAAAAATGAAGTTGGTGGCTTAAATCATCCGTTATTACGAATTAAATAATTATTTTTTTCTGATTTTTAATAAAAAAACTACTTACTAAAATCATTTAAGATTGTTGTAAGTAGTTTTTTATAATGCTATTTTATAAAAACTAAGTTTAAAAATTAGAAACTTGTTCTTCTATTTTTTCCCAATCAGCCATTAAAGTGTCTAATGATGCTTTTTTAGCTTTATATTTTTCAAAGAAATTAGGACGAGCCGAAACTTCATCATAATTATTTGCTAATTCTAAATCTATTTTAGCAATTTCATCTTCTAAATCAGCAATATCTCTTTCTGTTTTAGATAACTTATTTTTAAGTTTTTTCAACTCTTTTTCTTGCTCTCTAGATAATTGATATGCTTCTTTTTTAGCTGTTGGTTTTTCAGTTTTAACAACCGTTCTTTTTTCAGCTTCTCTAAGATTTTCCATCTTATGCTGTTCTAAGAAATAATCAATATCGCCTAAATATTCTTTAATTTCTTTGTCTTTAAATCCGTAAACAGTTGATGTTAATCCTTGTAAAAAATCTCTATCGTGAGATACAACGATTAATGTTCCATCAAAGTTTTTTAAAGCAGTTTTTAATACTGTTTTAGAGGCTATATCCAAGTGATTTGTAGGCTCATCCATTACCAACACGTTAAATGGTGATAATAATAATTTACATAATGCTAATCGATTACGCTCTCCTCCTGATAATACTTTTGCTTTTTTATCAACAGCATCTCCACCAAATAAGAAAGAACCTAACATATCTCTAACACGCATTCTGTTAGTGTCAGAAGCGGCATCTTCCATAATTTCTAAAACAGTTTTTTCTGGTGGTAATTCTTCAGATTGATTTTGAGCAAAATATCCTATTTCAACATTATGACCTAATTTTAGGTTTCCTTCAAACGGAATTTCACCAACCATCATTTTTGCTAAAGTAGATTTACCTTGTCCGTTTTGCCCAACAAAAGCAATTTTACTGTTACGTTCAATTAATAAATCAACATCTTGTAAAACATGTTTATCTCCATAACTTTTACATAAACTATCAGCTTCAACAATAATTTTACCAGGTTCTTTTGATATTGCAAACTTTACATTCATTGCGGCATTATCATCGCCATCAACTTCAATAAGTTGTACTTTATCAAGTTGTTTCATTAGCGATTGTGCCATTGAAGCCTTACTTGCTTTTGCCTTAAATTTATTGATTAAATGTTGTTTTTGCTTAATCTCTTTTTCTTGATTTTTCTGAGCTTGTAACTGTTTTTCTTTAATTTCAGCTCTTAAAACTAAAAATTCAGAATACGGTTTTTTATAATCGTAAATTTGCCCTAATGATATTTCAATAGTTCTGTTAGTTACGTTATCTAAAAACATTTTATCGTGAGAAACTAATACAATTGCCCCTGAATATGACTTTAAAAAATTCTCTAACCAAATAATAGATTCAATATCTAAGTGGTTTGTAGGCTCATCCAACAATAAAATATCATTGTCTTGCAGTAATAATTTTGCAAGTTCAATACGCATTCTCCATCCTCCAGAAAAGGTATTTGTTAGCTTATCAAAATCTTCACGTTGAAATCCTAAACCTTGTAAAATTTTCTCGGTATCACCTTGATAATTATATCCTCCTAAAAGTTCATAACGTTCGGTTAAATCTGTTAAATCGTGAATTAATTGACTATATTCTTCACTTTCATAATCGGTTCTAGTAGCTAGTTGATTGTTAATATCATCTAACTTTAATTCAATTTCTTTAATTTCTTCAAAAGCTTGATATGCTTCTTCTAAAATTGTTCTTCCTTCAACAAAATCAATATCCTGACGTAAAAAACCCATACGGATATCTTTATCAAAAGCCATTGTTCCTCCACTAGTTTCAATATCTTTAGAAAGTACTTTTAATAAAGTTGATTTTCCTGCGCCATTCTTTCCTATGAGTCCAATTCTATCCCCTTTATTTAACTTGAAAGTAATTCCTGAAAACAAATCAGTTCCCATAAAAGAAACCGATAAATTGTGTACGTTTAACATATATGTAATAATTGTTACTTATGGTGAATGATAAAAAAATTATCTTTGCAAAAATATATAAATTTATAATTGATTATGTTTAAAAAAGGAAGCAAATTATATAGTATTTTTAAAGGGAAATGCCCGCAATGTCATGAAGGTGAATTCTTCAAATATAAGATGACACTTAATCCTAAAAAAATCACTAAATTACACGATAATTGCCCAAAATGTGATTTAAAATACATGATGGAACCTTCTTTTTTCTTTGGAGCAATGTATGTAAATTATGGATTAGCAGTTGCCTTATTTGTAGCTATTTTTATTATTTCAAAAGTATTTATCGGTTTAACTATTTTACAAAGTTTTATTGCGATTATAGTTGTCTCATTACTTCTTACGCCATTTACCTTGCGTTTATCTAGAATTATTTGGATAAATATTTTTATTTCTTATGATAAAAATATTAAGAAAATTTCAAAGAAATAATTATTCGTCAAATCGTTTAATATCAATATCAGCATCTAATTCACTTCCATTTTCTAGGTGATTAAATAAATTTTGAGCAATTGTTGGTCCAATCATAACACCACGTGTTCCTAAACCATTTAAAACGACTAAATTTTTGTGTTTTGGATGCACTCCTACCATTGGTCTTCGGTCGTTTACTGTGGGTCTAATTCCTGCGGTATGCCCTGTTATAGTATAAGGAACTGTAAATACTTTTTTTAGTTTTTCTACTAATTCTTGTTTTGCTTCTTCTGTTGGATTACAGGTTTTATCTGTCCAATTAAAAGTAGCACCTACTTTATAATAATCATCTCCTAAAGGCATTACAAAAGCGCTTGATTTTAATAAAAAATCAATTTTTAAATCGGGGGCGTGTATTGTTATAGTTTCTCCTTTTGCTTCGTTTAATGGTAAGTGATTAAAAAATGGATTTTCAGTAATTCCAAAACCTTCACAAAAAACTATTTTTTTAGCCGTTATATTTTGATATTGAATTACATCTTCTAAAATAGTTATTGCTGAATAATCAAAAGAATCAGTTATTAATCTATTTAAATTTCGAATATAATTTCTATATGATTTTACTAGTAAAGCAGTATCTATACGCCCTGTATTTTTTAACTCTCCAAAACCAAAATCACCAAGAAGCCCCGCAACTTTTTCTTTACTAATTTCAGGGTTCATATAATTTAATAATGTTGGCTTGTCTAAAGCTAAAAACCAATTATTTTCATCGCCAATACTAGTAAATGCTTTTTTAATAGAAAATTTATAATCTAATTTTATATTTAATTTCTCTTCTATATTCTTGTAAAAAGGTAAAGCTGTTTGTATTTGTTGATGCCCATTCCAAACGGCATTAAAGCGTTTCAATATAACAGGATTGTAAACACCACCAGCAACTAAGGAAGAGGTTTGTGAATTATCTTCAAAAATCACAAATGACTTATTTGCCTTTAATAATTTTTCTGTAAAAGCAATTCCTGCTAAACCTAAACCTACTATAATATAATCTACATTAATATCCATACTACAAAAATAGTACTATTTATTGCAAAAAAAAAGAGCTTACAAATGTAAGCTCTTTTTAATTTTTATGAAATATGAATTTAATAATTCCACATATCCATTTCACGATTACGAATACCTTCTTTAATTCTATCGGCTTCTAATAATTGAAATAAAGAATTTCCTCGAACATAATCTTTAATATTTCTATCTCCGTAAATATTCTCTTCTTTTATTATTGTTGAATTAAATCTTCTAGCATTAAGTAGGTTATCATACGATAATGGTTTTGAAGAATTTATAGGATTAAACACCTTAGAATTGTGCAATGTTTCTCTTGCATCTGGAAAAAATACCCAAAACAATTCATACGCACTATCTTTATCATCAATCCCTTCTACTCCAAGAACCTGAACATCAGGACCCATTGGCGCTAAAGCCAACATACGATACTTAAGTTCTCCTCCTCTTTTATCAAAATACCAAATTCCTTTTAACATGTATCCTTTAATATCTGCAGATTGCACTGAATAAGGATCCATATTTCCGTAACCATCGTCACGTTCGTTATAGGTCATTGATTTAATTTCCTCCATTCCTATTTTTGTTGTAAAATAAGAATCACTATATACTTCTGTAATTTCACCATTACTAACACCTTTTAATAAAGTATCAAATAATGAACGTCTTGTTAAACCTGCATTTGTAGTATCAACCGGATAATAATAAGGTAAATTGATTTTTTGATTTATATCTACATATTCCCATACCACTTTAGACCACAATACATCTCTATCGCTAATATAGCCATAAGGAAGTGGTTTGTCATCCTCTGAAGCAATTTGGGCTTCAGATTTAAATCCAATCTCTTCGACCTTTTTAGAATTTAAAAGGTTAGCCTGAGCACCTACATAACTTGTAGTTGCAAGGGCAAATAAAACCATATAAAAACGCTTCCAATTCATACTTTAAAATTTTTACTTATTAATTAGTAATCTCAATACTGACAGGTAATACTTTCTTAATCTTATAATTAGACCCAGAAACAGAAGCTTTAATATCATAAATAACAATAATATCATTTCTTCTTGCTTTTGCAAGTGCCTGTTTTGCTCTAGCATTTAAGTTTCTACCACTTACAGGGATTGTTACCTGTCCTGGTACTTTAACTTTAAAGCTAGATACATTTAATTTTAAATCGAATAAGAAATCAGGTAAACCAGCAGCTACGTTAATTCTAGCTAAACTTGCTTTTGGCATTTTTACTGTTCCATATTGATTTCTTACCATACCAACAGCTGGAGGTATATCTTTAATTCTGTATTTTTTAGGAGTACTAATTTTTCCTCCTCCTGGTAAAGTTGCAGAAACTCTAATAGTTACTTCACTTCCTTTACCTGGATTCATTATGTATTTATCTCCTTTAATTCTTTTTAAACCTGGTGCTGATGCAGAAACTTTATTTCCTGATACTCCTGGTACAGATATCGTTAATGGATTTGATAAACCACGGTAAACAACATTCATTTTATCAGCAGAAACAACTGCTTCATTTGGTTTAGGAATTACTGAGTATCCTCCTAAAATAGGAATAGTTACTATCGAATCTCCTTGTTTAAATTGAAATTCTCCTTTTAATTCTTTGTCACCTACTGAACCTGCTGGCCCATCTAAAATAACCTGTCCTGCTTGAATTTTATCAGCAGCCATTTCTTTACCATTTAAAATAACTTTTTCAGCTGTTAAATTCGGATCATTTTTACCTAAAACGATTTTTCCTGATAATTTCTCACCTGGATAATATGCATTTTTTTCAAAAACAATCATTGCATCATAATTACTCATAGATACAGCACTCTCTAACTCACCTTGTAATAAAGCTGTTAAAGCATCTGCTTCTGTAGTTTTAATATCTGCCTGAATTTGTGTTAATTTAGTTAATGATGCAATTAAAGGAAATCCTTCAAAATTATAGCTTAACCATTTTTTAGTAACGCCATCTTGTCCTTTAACATCATTTGTACTAAAACGAGCAGCAACTACTTTTGATAATTCAGAAGCACCTAAAGTTGTTAAAGATTTATTCTTAAAATCATTAATTTTTGCTACAAATTCTTTTCCTTTAGCAGTTGTTTTTCCACTAGCAAAAAAGTATTGATCTAAGAACCCTGATTTGTCCATAGATTCATACTTTTTCATGTCTTCTTTTTTTACCTCACTGGTCATTTGAGTTTTCAAATCAGCAATGTAAGAAAAAAGATTATCAGCGCTTATTTTAAGTGCATCTGTTTTCTTTTTAGCCTCACCATACTGCTTTGCTTGTTGACTCGCTTTTTCAGCTAAAGTTGCATATGCTGCTGCATTTTTCTCGGTAGATCTAATGTTAGATTCCGAAAGTTTTTCATTCATTAATCCAAATGCTGATAAAACTTCTTTACTCATATTCATCGCTAACATCGATATGAATACAAGGTACATTAAGTTTACCATCCTTTGCCTTGGTGACTGTTTTCCTCCTGCCATTTTAATTAGTTTGTTTAGTTAATAAAATTAGATAAACTAATTAATTATTTAGTTGACATTGCTGTTAACATTCCTCCATATACTCCATTTAAAGAAGATAAATTGGTTGCTAATGATTGCATTTGCTCTTGTAAACGTTGAGAATTTTCAACTAAAGAAGAGTTTAATTCTGATTGCTTTGCAGCATTTTCAACTTGTGTAGTATATAATCCGTTTAAAGATTCTAATTTAGCAGCAGCCATTGACATTTGCTCGTTATACTGATTTGTTGATGCAACTGTCGTTGAAGTAGCTGTTAAACCTTCTGCAGCTCCTTGAAAACCTTTAATACTCTCTCCTAAACTTGAAATTAAATTTGCATCTAACTTTGCTTCTTTTAAAATAGTGTCTAATTTTTCAGATAACATACTTTGTGCTTGTTCAGGTACAGCTTCAACATTCTTCGTCTTTTTACCTAAAGACTGTCCTCCTGCTAATTCTGGGTATACTTTTGACCAGTCTAATTCTTCTTCAATTGGTTCAAATGCCGACATTGCAAAAATAAGTGCCTCTACAACTAAACCAGCTGTTAACATTACTCCACCTGTTAATGGTCCGATTTTAAAGTGCATAATTTTGAATAAAGCTCCTAATATTACTACAGATGCTCCTAAACCATACGCCATGTTGGTTAATTTCTTTTTTGTTCTTGACTGTGCCATAATTGTTTGTTTGTTGGGGATTATTATTTATTACTATTATTAATTCTTGTTTACTTGCTTTTGTTTGTACCTAAATAATCTTGTACTGTTCTAAAGCCTATGTAACTTCTTGCTGTATCAGCATATTCCCAATCACGAGAACTCACTTCTAAGAAATACGCTACATCTTTCCATGAACCACCACGGATAATTTTTCTTCGGTTTTCTTTAATTTCTACATTTGGATTCATTGTTGACCCCATGTAGTAAGACATTTGATTGTATGCTGTGTTTGTCCATTCAGAAACATTACCTGACATATTAAACAAACCATATTCATTAGCATTATAAGAGTCTGCTTCTACGGTATATAAAGCGCCATCAGCAGCGTAATCTCCACGTACAGGTTTAAAGTTTGCTAAAAAACAACCTCTATCACTTGTTGTACTAGGACCACCCCAAGGGTATTTTCCAAAATTTAACCCACCACGAGCAGCATATTCCCATTCTGCTTCGGTAGGTAATCTGAAAGAAGGAACTAATCCTAATTTCTTTTTAGATCGTTGGAAATTATTTTTGGTTTGTGTTCTCCAATGACAAAAAGCTTTTGCTTGGTTCCAAGTAACTCCAACTACAGGGTAATCTTCATATGCCTTGTGTGCAAAATATTCCTGATGCATTGGATCATTATATGAGTAATTAAAATCTTTAATCCAGACAGTGGTATCAGGGTATACATCAACAACCTCATCTTTCATAAAATCTTTTCTATTTTTACCTGTTTTAGCTGCCTGCTCATTATCAAACCAATAATACCTATATTTTAAAAATTTTGTATTAAAAGTTCTTATTCCATTTAAGGATTCATCTTTTTTAAGGTATAAAGAGTCCATAACTTCTACATAATCAGCATCAGGATATTCCTGTTGTTCCCAAGCAAGATCTTCTTCCCAATTTAGAGGTTTTAAAGAATCTAACCCTTCACCTAATTCGTAGTAATTTTCACGCATATATTTTGCATATGGTGATTCATTCAACGTATCTGTTGATGCAAAAGCGTACAATTGAATACCTTCAGCATTTTTACTTCCTCCTTCTTCACTTTCTCCTCCTGAAGCAAATTCAGCCTGATAGGCTAATTTTGTTCTAGTAACAGAATCACGTACCCAAAAAACAAATTGTTTGTATTCGCTATTTGTTATTTCAGTTTCGTCCATATAAAATGGCTGTACTGTTACCGTTTTTGTTGGAGCATTCATAGCCCCTAAAGGGTCTTCATCTTGCTTACCCATTGTAAAAGAGCCTCCAGGGATTTTAGCCATTCCAAACGGTTTTTCAGCAAACCACTTTCTGTTCGACTTGTCTCCTACTAACTCTCCTCTATCACTACTTGAACCACAAGCGTAAATTAGAGATACTAACAATGCAAATATTACTACTTTTTTCATATTATATCTTTCTTATAATGGGGATGGTAAACCTATTATTTTTTTCATTAAAAAACAATTACGTGTTCTACTTTTTTATATCTAAATATAACTTATTCTTAAACAAGTTTTTGCAACGCTTTATACCATCTGTCTGGCATCTTTCCTTTTAATGCTTGTTCATAATCTTTATAGTTACACGGTACTAACGCATGCCTTTTGTGTTTAGTATTCGAAATCATATTTATTTCCATCCACCAACGACCACTTTTATCACTTTTATAAAAGTTTATAGGATCATCGTCTGTTAATAATATCGTAAATTTACGGTAATTATCTTTAGATACAAATGGATAATCTTTAGCTCTAGCATTAACTCCTTCAATAAAAAACCAAATCATTTGTGCTATTAAACTTGCAGTTTGATTGTTCAAATCAAATAGGCTGTTATATTCATAGACACCAAAAGAGGTTACTTTGTCACTTATTCCTGCATATCTTGCAATAGCACAAATTTCTTCACCATAGAAACCATTAGGTGAGGCATTTTTATTTGCTGGTGCTTCGCTTTGGCGAACAGAACTAATATCTATGCTAATAATATCAGCATCTCTCATTATAGGCTCTACAAGCCTTACATCTTTAACTTCGCCCAACCTAAAGGCATCAAAATATAATTTATCTAATAACTCTATTTCTTCTTGTGAATTAAAATAAGTTTGATACCCTATATTACTATAATTAAACAAATTATTAGGCTGTTCCATAATAATTTTACTTAAAAAAGAACTAGAACGTAAACGTTCATTCATTGCACCTAAATCGAATTTACTATCTACCGATACTAAATTAACTGTTTGTTCTAAAGAATCATAACCTCTATAATTTGCGTACGTTAAATCTTGGCTACCGCCTATTAATATAGGTATTATTTTTTTACTAAGCAAATATTCAATAGAAGAACTCACTGCAAAATAAGTATCTTTAAGAGTATTTCCTTGTTCTATATTACCTAAATCAGCTACTTTAGTTTTCCAGTTACCTGGAAATAATTTATATAATTTTTCACGAATAGCTTCTAAATTATCACCACAACCCTGGTTATCAGGAGCTCCTCGACCATCTTCTACACCTATAACAACAATACTTACTTCTGATAAATCGGGCAAACCGTTTACCTTTGTATGTATTTCAATATTTCTGCCTAAAGATTTCATAGATTGCGAAGTTAAATTCGTTACTAATGTATCTTTTATAGGAATAAAAAAATTAAAATCCATTATTATAATTATTAGGGCTTTTAAGATGCTTGCAATATACTAAACTATTTTTTTTGAGCGATGTTTTATTTCTTTTTCACCACTTTCTTTTTCACTACCTTTTTAGTTGCCTTCTTTTTTACAACTTTCTTTTTAGGTGTTTTTGACTCAATAATTTTTACAGCTTCTTCTTTAGTCATCTTTTCAATGTCGGTCGTTTTAGGCATTTCTACCTTTATTTTCCCTTTTATAACATTAAAACGTCCCCAACGTGCTTTTTCTACTCGAATTTCAACATCTTCCCAATTGTGTAATACTTTATCGATTTCCTTCTGTTTTTTAACCTCTATTAATTCAATAATATCGGCATCAGTAAGATTATCAAAATCATATTTTTTATTTACATTAATAAAAATTGAATTCCATTTTAAGTATGGACCAAAACGTCCTACGCCCTTTTGCACAGGTAATTCTTCATAAAAGTAAATTGGTGCATCAGCTTTTTGCTTTGCTACGATTAGTTCTTCGGCTCTTGGCAAATCTACTTCCATCGGATTTTCACCTTTATCTAAAGAAACAAACATTGCTCCAAATTTAATATAAGGTCCAAAACGTCCATTAGAAACAATTACCTCTTGATCTTCATAGGTACCTAAATTTTTCGGAAGCAAAAATAATTCTAATGCTTCTTCAAGTGTAATTGTACCTAAATGTTGTTCTTTATTTAAAGATGCAAATTGTTTTTCTTCATCTTCAGGAGCTCCAATTTGTGCAATTGGTCCAAACTTCCCTAAACGAACTAAAATTGTTTTTCCTGATTCAGGATGTTTTCCTAAAATGCGCTCTCCGCTTTCTCTTTCGGCGTTTTCTTTTACATGCTCTACTGTTTTATGAAAATCGATATAAAATCCTTTAATCATTTCTATCCAATCTTCATTTCCTTCTGAAATATCATCAAAAGAATTTTCAACTCTGGCTGTAAATCCAAAATCTAAAATATTAGAGAAATTTGCAACTAAAAAATCGTTTACAATATTTCCTATATCGGTAGGAACTAATTTATTTTTATTTGAGCCTGTTTTTTCTGTTAATAATTCACTTTGCACAACTTTATTAGACAGAATCATCTGTTCATAATTACGTTCTACACCTTCATTTTCTCCTTTCTCTACATAACCTCTTCGTTGTACAGTAGAAATTGTTGGAGCGTAAGTAGATGGTCTACCAATACCTAATTCTTCTAATTGTTTTACTAAAGATGCTTCTGTAAAACGGTAAGGAGGACTTGTAAAACGTTGTGTTGCATTAATAAAATTATAAGCTAAGTTTTCGCCAGTAGTTAAATTTGGTAACATACCTGCTTGCTCTTCTTCTTCGTTGTCAGTTCCTTCTAAATATACTTTTAAGAAACCATCAAACTTAATCATTTCACCGTTTGCTGTAAATATTTTATCATTTTCAGAATTGGCTATTTTTACATTGGTACGCTCTAATTGTGCATCACTCATTTGAGAAGCTAAGGTTCTTTTCCAAATTAAATCGTACAACCTCGTTTGATCGTATTCAGTATCAATGCTATGTGTTTTCATGTTTGTAGGACGAATTGCCTCATGCGCCTCTTGTGCACCTTTTGCTTTCGACTTAAACACTCTTTGTTTACTATATTCTTTTCCGTAATAATTACTAATTTCTTCTTCAGCTGCATTTCTTGCATCATCAGATAAATTAACACTATCGGTTCTCATATAAGTAATTAAACCCGCCTCATATAAACGCTGTGCAACCTGCA
This sequence comes from Tenacibaculum dicentrarchi, assembly GCF_900239345.1. GTDB lineage: Bacteria > Bacteroidota > Bacteroidia > Flavobacteriales > Flavobacteriaceae > Polaribacter > Polaribacter dicentrarchi. Next base: position 174,503 of record NZ_OESZ01000023.1, read on the forward strand.
TTGTTTTCCCTACAGGAAAGCCTAATTTACGAGAAGCTTCTTGCTGTAAAGTTGATGTTGTAAATGGTGCTGCTGGCGATTTTTTTGCTGGTTTTTTAGTTAAATCAGCAATAGAAAATTCAGCATCTGCACACGATTTTAAAAAATCTTCAGCTAATTTTTTAGATGAAAAACTTTTAGGAATCGTTGCTTTAAATGTTTTTCCGTTAGTATTTGCAAACTGAGCAATAACCTTATAATGTGTTTCTGATTTAAAATCAAGAATACTGCGTTCTCTTTCTACAATTAAACGAACTGCAACAGATTGTACTCTACCTGCCGATAAACCTCCTTTTACTTTTCGCCATAAAACTGGTGATAATTCATATCCAACAAGCCTATCTAAAACTCTACGAGCTTGCTGTGCATTGACCATATTATAGTCAATATCTCTAGGGTTTTCAACTGCTTTTAAAATAGCATTTTTAGTGATTTCATGAAAAACAATACGTTTTGTATTATCGTCATTTAATTTTAATTGCTCTTTTAAATGCCAAGCTATTGCTTCCCCTTCTCTATCCTCATCACTTGCTAACCAAACAGTTTCTGCTTTTTTAGCCAAAGATTTTAACTTCTTAACAACTGGTTTTTTATCATCAGAAATTATATATTTCGGACTAAAATCACCTTCAACATCAATTCCTAATTCCTTCGAAGGTAAATCTGCAATATGACCATAACTAGATTCTACTTGAAAATCTTTTCCTAGGAATTTTTCAATCGTTTTTGCCTTTGCAGGTGACTCAACTATAACTAAATTCTTTGCCATATCTCTGTTCAATTATCTCTTTTTGCATCCTATTATTATAACGATGCTTTGAGTTTGCAAAAGTAGAATGTTTTTTTTTAAAAAAAACTTTTTGTTGAACTTTTCCTCTCTAAATAGCAAAAAATCAACAATAAATTTCTGCCAATTTGTCATAAAACTTATATTTTGGTTGTATCTTTGCCATCATTTTTATTATGAATATGGAGCACACAGAGAAGGTTATCGATGAAAAAGTACAAGGAAAATCACTTGTAACAACACATAAAAAAGAAAACTCAAAAAAATTATTTATAGAAAGTTACGGTTGTCAAATGAACATGAATGACAGCGAAATTGTAGCTGCTATTTTAGCCGAACAAGGTTTTAATACTACACAAACTTTAGAGGAAGCCGATTTAGTTTTAGTAAATACCTGTTCTATTAGAGAAAAAGCAGAAACAACAATCCGTAAACGTTTACAAAAATACAATGCTGTTAAAAAAACAAATCCGACCATGAAAGTGGGTGTTTTAGGATGTATGGCAGAACGTTTAAAAGAAAAATTTTTAGAAGAAGAAAAAATAGTTGATTTAGTTGTAGGACCAGATGCTTACAGAGATTTACCTAATTTATTAGATGAAATTGATGCAGGTAGAGATGCTATAAACGTAATCCTTTCTAAAGAAGAAACTTATGGTGATGTTGCTCCTGTACGTTTAAACTCTAACGGAGTTTCGGCATTTGTATCAATAACTCGTGGATGCGATAACATGTGTACTTTTTGTGTAGTTCCGTTTACTCGTGGACGCGAGCGAAGTAGAGACCCTAAAAGTGTTTTAGAGGAAATAAAATCGATGCACGACAAAAACTTTAAAGAAATTACTTTACTTGGGCAGAACGTAGATAGTTATTTATGGTACGGTGGCGGATTGAAAAAAGATTTTAAGAAATCTTCAGAAATGGCACAAGCAACTGCCGTAGATTTTGCGCAATTATTAGATATGGCAGCTACTGAGTTTCCTAAAATGAGATTCCGTTTTGCAACCTCTAATCCACAAGATATGAGTTTAGATGTGATTCGTGTTATGGCAAAACATAAAAACATTTGTAAATACCTTCACTTACCTGTACAAAGTGGAAGTAACAATATGTTAAAAGCCATGAACCGTCAACATACTAGAGAAGAATATATGGAACTTGTTGATAATATCTTCAAAATAGTTCCTGAAATGTCTTTATCGCAAGATATGATTGTTGGTTTTTGTGGAGAAACAGAACAAGACCATCAAGACACCTTAGATTTAATGCGATATGTAAAATATGACTTTGGTTTTATGTTTGCTTATTCTGAAAGACCAGGAACTTTAGCTGCTAAAAAAATGCCCGATGATGTTCCTTTTGATGTAAAGAAAAGACGTTTACAAGAAATTATCGATTTACAACAAGAACATGCTTTATATAGAACACAACAACATTTAGGTAAAATTGAAGAGTTTTTAATTGAAGGTACTTCTAAGAAAAACCCGAATGAATGGAAAGCTAGAAATACACAAAATACTGTAGCTGTTTTTCCTAAAGAAAATTACAAATTAGGTGAATTTGTAATGATAAAAATAGAAGATTGCACTTCTGCAACCTTAAAAGGAACTGTTATTGGATATTCTGATAACAATTAACAAAATATATTTAAAAAGTTTTAAGGTTGATAAAAAATCATCAACCTTAAAGCTTCCAATAATCAAACCACCAAAAAACCTTCAAATTAAAAACTTTGCAACTACATCATAAAATATGGAAAACTTACAAGCTATAAAACAACGTTTTGGAATTATTGGTAACGATACCCAGCTAAATCGTGCTATTGAAAAAGCCATTCGAGTTGCGCCTACTGATATTTCTGTGTTGGTTGTAGGTGAAAGTGGTGTTGGTAAAGAAAGTATCCCTAAAATAATACATCAATTATCACACCGAAAACACGCAAAATATATTGCGGTAAACTGTGGGGCAATTCCTGAGGGAACAATTGATAGCGAATTATTTGGGCATGAAAAAGGTGCTTTTACAGGTGCAACAACTTCTCGTAAAGGATACTTTGAAGTTGCCGACGGAGGAACTATTTTTTTAGATGAAGTTGGTGAATTACCCCTAACCACTCAAGTTCGTTTGTTACGTGTTTTAGAAAATGGTGAATTTATAAAAGTAGGATCATCACAAGTACAAAAAACAAATGTCCGTATTGTTGCTGCTACCAACGTAAATATGCAACAAGCAATATCTAAAGAAAAATTTAGAGAAGATTTATATTACCGATTAAGTACTATTGAAATTGAATTACCGCCTTTGCGAGAACGAGAAAATGATATTCACTTATTATTTAGAAAATTTGCTTCAGATTTTGCTCAAAAATATCGAATGCCAACCATTCGCCTAGAAAATAATGCTATAAAAATTTTATTAAACTACCACTTTCCAGGTAATATTCGTCAATTAAGAAACTTAGCCGAGCAAATATCTGTAGTTGAAGAAAGCCGTTTAATTACTGCTGAGAAACTAGTCCAATACCTTCCAAAAAACAAAGAGAATTTCCCTACAATTATAGGAGGACAATCTGGTAATTCTGATTTTGCTAACGAACGAGATATCATGTACAAAATTTTATTCGACATGCGAAACGATATCAATGACTTAAAAAAATTAACCCTAGATTTAATGCAAAGTGGCAATACCGAGCAAGTAAAAGAAGAAAATCATGGCTTAATAGAACGTATTTACCAAGAGAAAGAACCTGTGAAAAATGAAAATGTAGAAGTGGTTCAAATTACACAATCGGCTACCTCATCAGCAGTAGCATCTGAAAATAATTACGAATACGCCGAAACTATTGAAGAAGACGAAAATTTATCATTACAAGAAAAAGAAATTGAAATGATTCGAAAATCTTTAGAAAAAAACAGCAATAAACGAAAATTAGCAGCTAAAGAACTTGGAATTTCTGAACGAACTTTATACCGTAAAATAAAACAATACGATTTATAATAGCAACAACAATATTCTTAAAATTATGAAAAACTGTGTAAACATCTTTTTAATTTCTATCAGCATACTATTTATACTACTAGGTTGCGGTGCATATTCATTTACAGGAGGAAATACAGGCGAAGCTAAAACAATTCAAGTTGATTTTTTTCAAAATCAAGCACCTTTAATTGAACCAACTTTAAGCCAAAAATTCACCCAAGATTTACAAGAGTTATTTACACGTCAAACAAACCTAACCTTAGTAAACACAAACGGGCAGTTACATTTTTCTGGCGAAATTGTAGATTACAGAATTAATCCGATGAGTGCTACTGCCGATCAAAAAGCCGCACAAAACAGGTTAACAATTACCGTAAATGTTATTTTTGAAAATAGCTTAAATGAAAAAGATAATTTTGAAAAACGTTTTTCTTTTTATCATGATTATCAGGCTACACAACAATTAACAGGTGGTGTATTAGAAACTGCTTTAAATAAAATTTTAGAGAGAATAACACAAGATGTTTTTAATGCCTCTGTAGCTAAATGGTAATTTTAAAATAAAACCTGCTAAAAACATCAAATTAAAGCTTATAAAAGATTAAGTTTGAAATATTCAGAAAAAAGTAGTTACTTTGCAGTTCTAATAAAAGTATGTTATACTTTTATAAAATTGAAAACTAAATCAAAATAAATAATGACAACATATACTTTACTTTTAGTATTAATATTGATTGTTGCAATAGCATTAATCTTAATTGTAATGGTGCAAAACCCTAAAGGTGGCGGATTATCTTCTTCTCTTGGAGGTGGTAGTGCTCAAAACATTGGTGGTGTACAAAACACAAATACTTTCTTAGATAAAAGTACTTGGACTTTAGCAATTGCTATGTTTGCTTTAATTTTAATGGCGAATTTTGCAATTCCTAGAGGAACTTCAACTAATGCACCTCAATTAGATAGTGCTTTAGAAAACGTAGAAGCTACAACTCCTGACGTACCTGCAACAACGACTACAAAAGATAGCGTAAAGTAATCTTATAAACATACAATATAAAATGCCAACGTAAATGACACGTTGGCATTTTTTTGTACGCAATTTTCAAGGATTTAGAAAAAGTGGCATACATTTTTTAATGGCATAATTTCTGCCTATTTTTAACGCGTAGAAACAAAAATACTTAATCATAATTTATATAAAATGGGATTAAAAATAAAACCTTTAGCAGATAGAGTTCTTATAAAACCTGCTGCTGCAGAAACGACTACCGCATCTGGGCTTATTATACCTGATAACGCAAAAGAAAAACCTCAAAAAGGAACTGTTGTTGCCGTTGGAAAAGGAACAAAAAAAGAACCTTTAACTGTTAAAGTTGGTGATACTGTTTTATACGGAAAGTATGCAGGTACTGACTTAAAACACAAAGAAAAAGATTATTTAATTATGAGAGAAAGCGATATTTTCGCTATCATTTAATTTTCTCTTATCAATTTAAAATTAATAAAAAACAGATCTAAAAATGGCAAAAGATATAAAATTTGATGTAGATGCTCGTAACGGTTTAAAACGTGGAGTTGATGCATTAGCAAATGCAGTAAAAGTAACTTTAGGTCCTAAAGGACGTAATGTAATTATTTCTAAAGCTTTCGGTGCGCCTCACGTTACAAAAGATGGTGTTACTGTTGCTAAAGAAATTGAATTAGAAGACTCTCTAGAAAATATGGGAGCTCAAATGGTTAAAGAAGTAGCATCTAAAACTAACGATTTAGCTGGTGATGGAACTACAACTGCAACTGTATTAGCACAAGCTATTGTTAAAGAAGGTTTAAAAAACGTTGCTGCAGGTGCAAATCCTATGGATTTAAAACGTGGTATTGACAAAGCAGTTATTGCTATTACTGAAGATTTAGCTAAACAATCGAAAGAAGTTGGTGATTCATCAGAAAAAATACAACAAGTAGCTTCTATTTCTGCTAATAACGATAAAGTTATTGGTGATTTAATTGCAACTGCTTTTGGTAAAGTTGGTAAAGAAGGTGTAATTACTGTTGAAGAAGCTAAAGGAATGGAAACTTACGTTGACGTTGTGGAAGGTATGCAATTCGATAGAGGTTATTTATCTCCTTATTTTGTTACTGATGCTGATAAAATGATTGCTACTTTAGAGAATCCTTATATCTTATTATTTGATAAAAAGATTTCTAACTTACAAGAAATTCTTCCAATATTAGAGCCTGTTTCTCAAGCTGGAAGACCTTTATTAATTATTGCTGAAGATGTTGACGGACAAGCATTAGCTACTTTAGTAGTTAATAAATTACGTGGTGGTTTAAAAATTGCTGCAGTAAAAGCTCCTGGTTTTGGTGACCGTAGAAAAGCAATGTTAGAAGATATTGCTATTTTAACAGGTGGAACTGTTATTTCTGAAGAAAGAGGTTTCTCTTTAGAAAACGCTACTTTAGATTTATTAGGTACTGCTGAAACAGTTACTATTGATAAAGATAATACTACTGTTGTGAATGGTGCTGGTGATGATACACAGATTAAAGCTCGTGTAAATCAAGTTAAAGCTCAAATTGAAACTACTACTTCTGATTACGATAAAGAAAAATTACAAGAACGTTTAGCTAAGTTAGCTGGTGGTGTTGCAGTTTTATATGTTGGTGCTGCTTCTGAAGTAGAAATGAAAGAAAAGAAAGATCGTGTTGATGATGCTTTACATGCAACTCGTGCTGCTGTAGAAGAAGGTATTGTTGCTGGTGGTGGTGTTGCTTTAGTTCGTGCTAAAAAAGTTTTAAAAGCTATTACGACTGAAAACTTAGACGAAACTACAGGTATACAAATTGTTTACAAAGCAATTGAAGCACCTTTAAGAACTATTGTTGAAAATGCAGGTGGTGAAGGATCAGTTGTTATTAACAAAGTTTTAGAAGGTAAAAAAGGATTTGGTTATGATGCTAAATCTGAAGCTTATGTTGATATGCTTGAAGCTGGTATTATTGACCCTAAAAAAGTAACTCGTGTTGCTTTAGAAAATGCAGCATCGGTTGCAGGGATGATTTTAACTACCGAATGTGCTTTAATTGATATTAAAGAAGATGCAGCTCCTATGCCTCCAATGGGTGGTGGTATGCCAGGAATGATGTAATAATTAACATCATTATAAAATAAATTTACAAACCCTCTTGATAAAAATAATCAAGAGGGTTTGTTTTTATATTTAATATCTAAATTATTTTAGTTTAGCAGAAAATACCTAGCCCCGATTGAAGCATCTGTTTGAGCTCTTTTTTTGATTTTTCTTCAAAAAAAAGCGAGTGCGGAAAGCGGGAAATAGCTTCTAATAAAAAATTTATATTTTACGAGCAACTACATAATCAATCATTAATTTTAATGAGTTTTTATAGTCCGATTCTGGAAAATTTTCAAGTATTGCCAAGGCTTTATTTTTATAACCGTGCATTTTAGCTGTGGCATATTCCAAACCTCCGTTATTGTTTACAAAAGCAATTACTTCTTTTACTCGTTTTTTATTAGTATTATGCTTTTTAACCGAATTTATTAACCACGATTTTTCCTTTTTCGAACAGTTGTTTAAGGTATAAATTAACGGAAGCGTCATTTTTTGTTCTTTAATATCGATTCCTGTCGGTTTTCCTATTTTTTCTTCGGTATAATCAAACAAATCATCTTTAATTTGAAAAGCAATTCCAATATACTCTCCAAATTTTCGCATTTTTTGAACCGTTTCATTATTCGCTCCTACTGATGCCGCGCCAATTCCGCAACAAGCAGCAATTAAAGTAGCGGTTTTTTGACGAATAATATCGAAATAAATATCTTCGGTAATATCTAATTTTCTTGCTTTTTCTATTTGAAGCAACTCCCCTTCGCTCATTTCACGAACAGCGATGGAAATCAGTTTTAAAATATCAAAATCTTCATTATCAATAGAAAGTAACAATCCTTTTGATAATAAAAAATCGCCTACTAAAACGGCTATTTTATTTTTCCAAAGTGCATTTATTGAAAAAAATCCACGGCGACGATTACTATCATCTACCACATCATCATGTACCAAAGTAGCCGTGTGAATTAATTCAACAACAGATGCACCTCTGTAAGTTCGCTCATCAAATCCACCATCAGAAACCATTTTAGCTACTAAAAAAACAAACATAGGACGCATTTGTTTTCCTTTTCTTCTAACTATATAATAGGTAATTCGGTTTAATAACGGAACTTTTGACAACATGGAATCTTTGAACTTTTTTTCAAAAAGTTCCATTTCATTTTGAATAGGAAGTTTAATTTGTTCTACTGGCTTCATGTTCAACAAAAAAATTAATTTAAAAGTAAAAGTACTAGATTAATAATAATAAAAACAATAATTTCACAGTCAATAATTTATTTTTTTTATTACTAAAACGCTATGAATAAGTCTTTAAACTTCTTACTTATTTTTTTAATCTATCAAAATGTAGTTTTTTCTCAAGAAACAATGCTTTGGAGAGATGTTGATATTCAAAAATTTGGAAAAGAAACTATTTATAAAAATTTAAAAGGCGAAAAATTAACAGGATTATTTAAAATAGCAGACTATAATGGTGCTTATTCTAAAATTACATTTACTGATGGTTTAATTTCAAAAACAAAATTTAATTATGATTCTGACGGTATTTTATATTCGAAAATAAACTATAAAAACGGACTTAAAAATGGTGAATTTGCAGTTTATTATACTGATGAATCAATCAAAAGAAAGGGTTTTTATATTGCTGGAAAAAAAAATAAAAAATGGAGTACCTACAATAAAGAAGGTGATGAAATTGCAGTAGAAAATTATAAAAATGGTATTAAAGATGGACTGTTTTGGGAACATTCTAAATCTAGATTGCATCAAGATAAAATTATTGTAACTCAAAAAGAATATAAAGATGGACTTCCTAAAGGAACTTGGTTTTCTAAAGATAATGACAATCTTATTTGGAAGAAAAAATATACAACACCAAAAACATATACACTAAAAAATTACCATAAAAATGGTGCTATTAAAAACCGTAAAGAATATAAAAATGGTAACTATTTTGGTTCTTGGTTTCAAAAAGGTGAAGAAGGTAATTTAAAATGGGAAAAAGAATATTATTCAAATAACGATTATACCGAAAAAAGATACCACGAGAACAACACTTTAAAATATCAAAAAAACTATAAAAATGGACGTATTAATGGCGACTATATTCGATATAATAAAGAAGGTGAAAAAACAATCGTAGAATTTTATAAAGACAATAAAAAGCACGGTAAATGGTTTCGAAAATATAGTGATGGAAATATTGTCTTAGAAGAGTATAATGCAGGTAAACCTAGCGGAAACTGGTATAAAAAAGATAAAAATGGAAGTGTATTTTTTGAAAAATCATATGTGAATTCAGAAAAATATAATTATAAAAAATACTATATAAACGAAAACATTAAAGAATCTGGAACGTATAATAAAGGTAAATTAGATGGGAATTACCTTAAATATAATTTAAATAAAGTCCTTTTAGTAAAGCAATTTTATGAAAATGGAGAACTGATTAATTCAGCATTATATTTTGAAAATGGCAATAAAAAAGAAATTATCAAACAAATTGGAAAAACAAACAATGCCACTGTTGAAGTATATAGTAAAGATGGTTTTTTAATTAAAAAAGGGCGTTATTTGAAAAGATATAAAAATGGTTTATGGCAATTTTTCGAACCTAAAAAAGGACGTTTAATAGAAGAGATAACATATGTAAACAACTCTAAACACGGAGTTTATAAAAAATACAACGCTGCTAATATCATTTCAATAGAAGGTAATTACAGTAATAATAACAAAGATGGTGTTTGGAAACACTACCATTTGGATGGCAGTATTAATAAAGAAATTGAGTATAAATTGGGTAAAAAAATAGCAACTAAAACTTTTAATTAACATAAAAAAACGTCTTATTATTTATTCTAAATAATAAGACGTTTTCATCAAATTTTAAACTAAAAACTACAGTATTTATTATTCTTTATTTGCTAATTGACCACAAGCGGCATCAATATCTTTTCCTCGTGAACGACGAACGTTTACGTTAATATCGTGCATTTCTAAATTTGAAATATAATTATTAATTACCTCTGGGCTTGCTTGCTTAAAATTCGGATCGCCAATAGGATTATATTCAATTAAATTCACCTTACAAGGTACATGTTTGCAAAACTGAATTAATGCCTTAATATCTTCTTTTTTATCATTAACACCTCCCCAAACTACGTATTCATAAGTAATTACTCGTTCAGTTTTTTCATACCAATACTCCAAAGCCTCTTTTAAATCTTTTAAAGGAAAGGTAGCATTAAAAGGCATTATTGAAGTACGAACCTCGTCAATTGCAGAGTGTAACGAAACAGCTAAATTAAATTTCACTTCATCATCAGCCATTTTTTTTATGATTTTTGGCACTCCTGATGTAGAAACTGTAATACGCTTAGGAGACATTCCTAAACCCTCTGGAGATGTAATTTTTTCTATTGATTTAATTACGTTTTTATAGTTCATTAAAGGCTCTCCCATTCCCATAAAAACAACATTTGAAAGTTTTTTATTATAATACAATAAACTTTCTTTGTTGATAGCAGCCACCTGATCAAAAATTTCATCAGGGTTTAAGTTACGCATTCTTTTTAAACGTGCTGTTGCACAAAATTTACAATCTAAACTACAACCTACTTGACTAGAAACACAAGCAGTAGTTCTTGTTTTTGTTGGTATTAAAACCGATTCTACCACTAATCCGTCGTGTAAACGTACCGCATTTTTTACCGTACCGTCTTTACTACGTTGCATTGTATCAACCTGAATATGATTAATTACAAAATTTTCATCTAACATTTGACGTGTACCTTTTGATAAACTAGTCATATCATCAAATGAATGTGCCGATTTACTCCACAACCATTCATATACTTGATTCCCTCTAAATGATTTATCTCCATTGCTTACAAAAAAATCACGAAGTTCTTCTTTTGATAATGCGCGTATATCTTTCTTCTTTACTTCCATCGGGTACAAAAATACATAAAACCTCACAAGTATCCTTGTGAGGTTTTATATTAATAAAATTTATGTGTTATTATAAAATTAACATCGCATCTCCATACGAGTGAAATTTATATTTTTCTTTAATTGCTTCTTCATACGCTTCCATCATAAAATCATGACCAGCAAAAGCTGAAACTGTCATCATTAAAGTAGATTTTGGTGAATGAAAATTAGTAACCATACAGTTTGCTACGCTAAAATCAAAAGGAGGAAAAATAAATTTATTAGTCCAACCATCAAATTCTTTTAACTTTTGCTTAGAAGTAATTGCCGATTCTACAGTTCGCATTACCGTAGTACCAACAGCACAAACTCTTTTTTTGTTAGCAATGGCATTGTTTACCATTTCTGCAGTTTCTTTAGTTACCTTAATTTTTTCAGAATCCATTTTATGTTTCGATAAGTCTTCTACCTCAACAGGATTAAAAGTACCTAAACCTACATGTAGAGTAGTTTCTGCAAAATCAACACCTTTAATTTCTAAACGCTTCATTAAGTGCTTCGAAAAGTGTAAACCTGCTGCTGGAGCTGCTACCGCACCTTCATGCTTTGCGTAAATTGTTTGGTAACGGTCTTCATCAGAAATTTCAACATCACGTTTAATATACTTAGGCAAAGGAGTTTCTCCTAACTTTACTAACTTTTCTCTAAACTCTTCGTAAGGACCATCATATAAGAAACGTAATGTTCTACCACGTGATGTTGTGTTATCAATAACCTCAGCTACTAAGCTTTCATCCTCACCGAAAAACAACTTGTTTCCGATACGGATTTTTCTTGCTGGATCTACCAATACATCCCACAAACGATTTTCAGCATTTAGCTCACGTAATAAAAATACTTCAATACGAGCGCCAGTTTTTTCTTTATTCCCGTACATACGAGCAGGAAAAACTTTGGTATTGTTTAACATCAATACATCGCCTTCATCAAAATAATTGATTAAATCTTTAAATAGCTTATGTTCAATCTTCTGAGTATCTCTATGTAACACCATTAAACGTGCTTCATCTCTATGCTCTGAAGGATATTCAGCTAATAATTCTTCTGGTAATTCAAAACTAAAATTTGATAATTTCATTTATATTTTTTTCTTACGTTGGCAAATATACAATTTCGAGATAGGCCTTGTCAAGTGATTTGCCTTTTATTTTACTTTAATCGTTTCTAAACCTACTTGTTGCATGTCTTCCCAAAAATTAAGATACGATTTACTTACCACCTGAGCATCGGCAATAATAATGGTTGTTTTTAATGCTAAAGGAGCAAAAGACATTGCCATTCGGTGGTCGTTATAGGTCGCAATTGTAATATTTCTATTAATACTATTTGCTACCTTTAAATGTAAACTTTGGCTAGTAACGCTAATATTTGCACCAAGTTTTGTCAGCTCTTTTTTTAATGCTTCTAACCTATCGGTTTCTTTAATTTTTAAAGTGTGAAGCCCTGTTAAATCACAAGCAATTCCTAAACCAAAGCAAGTTACAACAATGGTTTGAGCAATATCGGGTGCATTTTTTAAATCTTCGGATAAAATAGCAGTACTATGCTTTTCTTCTTTAGATAAAACAATCGTATTCTCTTTAAAAGTAGTTGTTACACCAAAATGTTTATAAATAGTAGCCAAACAATTATCTCCTTGTAAGCTATCTTTTTTATAAGCTGTTAATTCTACTGTAGCACCTACTTTACTCAACGCTATTAACGAATAAAAATAAGAAGCAGAACTCCAGTCAGATTCAACAACTATATTTTGAGGTACAACATTTTCTAAAGCTTCTATTTTTATAGTATTTTTAATAAAAGTAGCCGAAACACCTATTTGATGCAATAAAGATAACGTCATTTCAATATATGGAACAGAAGTAACAATACCTTTTAAATCAATTGCTAACCCATTTTTTAAACTAGGTGCAATTAACATTAATGCCGAAATATACTGACTACTTACATTTCCATCAATAGTAACAGTATTTTTTACAATATTTTTACCTGTAATTTTGATGGGCGGATAACCTTCTTTTTCTAAGTATTCAATACTAACATCTAAATCACGAAGCGCATTTACTAAAATTTCAATAGGACGATTGTGCATACGTTCAGACCCTTGTAAAATTTTTGTAACACCTTCTTGGGTTGCAAAAAAAGCCGTTAAAAAACGCATTGCCGTACCTGCATGACCAATATCTGCTATTTCATTTTTTTTATTTTCTTCCGATAATGCTTCCTGTAAATGATGCGTATCATCAGAATCTGATAAATTTTGAATAGTTATCTCTGGAAATAATTGTTGTAAGATTAACAATCGATTCGATTCACTTTTTGACCCAGAAATAACAACCTCTGAACTAATTGTTTGATCTCTACGACTCGCTAGTTGTAAGTTCATTCTTTATATTCTTTTTTTTTAAAAATACTATTTATTTTGTTTTTTTATTCACTACATAAATAGCATATAAAACACTAACAGTTACCTTGGTTAACCAAAAACGTTGCCATTTTCCTTCTGAAAAATTGATATTATTTACTGTTTCAAAATCTCCAGAAAATAACGCACTTCCACTATTTACCAATAACGAAAAGATAGTTACAAAAATTAAAAATGGCACACTAATTTTTAGCACGTTAATCCAAAAACTTCCTTGCTGTATATTTTTACTAAAACTCATTTATATTACCTTATTTTAATTTTTCGTTATTATGATGACGGTCGTGGTCTCGCTTTGTTTTGATGTCTAATTTTTTATCAAAAGCATCCTGTAAATTAATCCCTGTTTGATTTGCCAAACACAATACCACAAACATTACATCGGCTAATTCTTCGCCTAAATCTTTATTTTTATCGCTTTCTTTTTCGCTTTGTTCACCATAACGACGGGCAATAATTCGAGCCACCTCTCCTACTTCTTCGGTTAATTGCGCCATGTTTGTTAGCTCGTTAAAATAACGAACTCCATGATTTTTAATCCAATTATCTACTTCCTTTTGGGCGTTTTGTATATCCATTTTATGTTGATTCTTTAAAAATTCAAAGATAAATATTTCTTTTCGGCTAGGTAATTTGCAAAGGCAGGTTTTTACTATTCATATCAACTTTAAACAACCTTTAAACGTCCTAAAATTATTTTTTTTTGAAGCTATTTCCCGCTTTCCGCACTCGCTTTTTTTATTTTTTTAAAAAGAAAAATAAAAAAGAGCTCAAACAATTGCTACAATCGGGGCTAGAATTACCTGCTCCATTTTAACTATTGTAGCATTGCTATTTTGTTCTTCCTTACATATTCAACTAAAAAACACAGTACTTAAACATTATGCTTTTTCTTTTTTCACCATACGCATCAACAGTAAAAAAATAACCAATCCAACAACTGCGGTAATCGTTGTAATACTCCAAGTGGTATCAAAACCATAAGCGTCAATTAATCGCATTCCTGAATTGTGTCCAAAAATATGTGCCAACGAAAATGCGATGCTATAATATGCCATATATTCTCCTTGATTTCCTTTTTTAGCCCTATCAATTACAAAAGCGTTCGAAAACGGAAGTGCAATCATTTCGCCAAAGGTCATAAAAAACATTCCTACAATTAAAATACCCGACCAACTTGTTAAATTTAGCACAAAAAAACTTAATCCCATTAAAAATAAGCCTATAAATATTAAAAATTCTTTCGAATACTTACTTTCTTCTAGCCATTTAATTAGTGGCATTTCTAACGCAAAAATAATAAAACCATTCATTGCCATTAACAAACCAATTTGTAATTCCGACAAATGATGCGCTTGCTTATAATACAAGGGAATTGTTGAAAACAACTGCAAAAATACCAATGCAAAAATAAATATACCTACAAAAAACAGCCAAAAAGCAGTATCTTTAAAAATAGATATTGGATTTACAACTTTTAGTTCATCTAACGTTTTTACTTTCTTCGGATTTAAAACATTTATCAACAAAAAAGTGGCAGAAATACAGGTAATTCCATCTACCCAAAACAAACCACTGTAACTTAACGAAGTAATAATTAACCCGCCCAAAGCAGGTCCTGCGGAAAATCCTAAATTAATTGCTAGACGAATTAAAGTTACCGAGCGGGTTTTATTTTCGGGTTTACTATAGGTACTTAACGCCACAAACATAGCGGGTCTAAAAGTATCAGCAACCAACATTACTAAAAAAATACCAATACAAAAGCCATAAAATGTAGTTACAAATTGTAAGGCTATAAATAGTAAACCTGTTAAAAACAAACTTGCTTTCATCACTTTATAAAAGCCTATTTTATCGGTTAATTTTCCGCCAACCCATGAACCAAGTACAGAACCTAGCCCAAAAAATGTCATAATCCAACCGACATCTTTTAAGGTAAAATTTAAACTTTTAATTAAATACAACGACAAAAATGGAATTACCATCGTGCCTGCTCTATTGATTAAGGTAATTAAAGCCAACCACCAAACCTCTCTCGAGAGTCCTTTAAAAGTATTCAGATACTTAAAATATAATTTTTTCATAATCGATAGTTTTTTGTTTTGAGTTTGATGTAAAAATAAAAAGTCCGACTTAACAGTCGGACTTTTTAGAATTGATATATTTTATATTTAAATAATCATAATACATAAACAGCCCGAGTTATACCGTATATTACGATTAACCAACATTGCTTATATGTATATGTATTAAAAATTATCATATTCTTTTTTTATTACGCTGTAAATCTATAAAAAAAAGAATACTTATTTCTAATAATACTTGTTTAATTATTGTTAAAAAATTATTGATTTTCAACTTTATACAAAATAGGTTTACTTGGCGTAGCATCATTTTCAAAAGGTGCTATCATTAAATTTAAAAGATAAGTACCATCTTTTATAGCATCTTTTACATAAATAAATTCTGTTATAGTAGCATCTAAACGAATATTTTCTGATGTATTCCAAAAAGCATTATGAGATACTAATTTTCCTTCATCCTTTTCTTTATCTACCGAAGGCAAATCAATTAATAAATGCTTAATATTTTTTTCTTTCAGATAAACAGCACCTTCTTCTAACAAATATGGCGGATTCGTATTTGAATATCTAGCAATTGTTTTTTTATCAGAATTTGGCAAGGTTCTAATAATAACTGCTTCTCTCTTCTTATCTTCTAAAACATTTTCTAGTCGTTCTTTTGTTATTACTAAATCACCGTTTTCTAATTTCTTCGGATAAATACTTATCACTTCAGCCAAAAAGAAAAATTTATTTAAATTCTTATTGATAGAATGCACTTTTTTAGTGATATGCCCCACACATTCGGTGTGTGTTATGTGCGAATGCGGGTTAAAATTGATAGTATTAAAA
This sequence comes from Tenacibaculum dicentrarchi, assembly GCF_900239345.1. Taxonomy (GTDB): domain Bacteria; phylum Bacteroidota; class Bacteroidia; order Flavobacteriales; family Flavobacteriaceae; genus Polaribacter; species Polaribacter dicentrarchi. The sequence goes on from NZ_OESZ01000023.1 coordinate 190,778, forward strand.
TTCACAAATGCCCCTTTTTCAACACTTCCAATCCAATCATCTAATTTAACAGGAGTTATTTTTGGGTCATCAATATACCAAGCATTTACATTTTCTTTTGATGTATCAATTGCTATTGAAATATCTAAAGGTTTTGCTAAATCTATTTTATATTTTTCTGAATTATGATATATTTCTGCAATCATATTTTTATTTTAAATAACTCGAAACAATTCCGAAGCCAAACCATCTGCTAAAAATTTTCCTTTTGGAGTCGTTTTTAAAGTATTATTTTCAATAATTAATAATCCTTCAGATATAAATTTTTCTGATGATTTTAATAAATCATTTTTAAAAGAAGCTTTAATTTCATCTAATGAAACACCCCAAATAGTTCGTAAACCTGTCATTAAATATTCATTAAATTGGTCTTCTTCCGATAATTTTTCTTGTTCATTAGGAAGATTTCCTTCTTGTAATTCCTTTATATATTTTGCGTTATTGGCAATATTCCAACTGCGATGTGTTTTGCTAAATGAATGCGCCGAAGGACCAATTCCGATATATTTTTTACCCAACCAATACGAAGTATTATGTTTCGAAAAATAAGCTGGTTTTCCAAAATTTGATATTTCATAATGTACAAATCCATTTTTAGCGGTTTCTACGACTAAAATATCAAAATGTTCTTTGGCTTCTGTTTCGTCTGGTTCGGGATATTTTCCATTTTTAACAAAACTATCTAACACTGTTTTTGGTTCTACTGTTAAAGCATAACTCGAAATATGATTTACACCAAAATCGAAAGCAATTTGCAAGTTTTCTTTCCATCGCTGATTGCTCATATTCGGAACGCCATAAATTAAATCAATCGTAATATTATCGAAATAACGAGTTGCTATTGACAAACATTCTTTTGCTTCTTTTGAATTATGCGCCCGATTCATACTTTTTAAACCTTCTTCAAAAAAAGATTGCACGCCAATACTTAATCGGTTAATTGGCGAATTTGCGAGTTCTAAAATTTTTTCTTCGGATAAATCATCAGGATTTGCCTCTAGTGTAATTTCAGGTTTTTCAATAACTTTATAATGCTGATAAATCGCATTTAATAAACTTGTTATTTCTTCGGATGATAATAACGAAGGAGTTCCACCTCCAAAATAAATAGTTTCAATTAGTTCGTTTTGTAATTCTTTTTTTCGGATTTCTAATTCCGTTATTAAACACGAAATTAGTTCGTCTTTCTTTTTTAAAGAAGTCGAAAAATGAAAATCGCAATAAAAACATGCTTGTTTACAAAATGGTATATGTATGTAGATTCCTGCCAAATTAGTTTTTTAAATTTTTGTCTTTTTTATACCAATAAATAAATTGTTCTACGTTTTCTTCTTCTGATGGTCTATGATTATGTGACAAAGAATATCTATATTTATTATCTACTACTCTTTCTATTAATTCAGGATTAAATTTTTCTATTTTTTTATAAATAGAATCTACATTAATTAATATTTTTATATACTCATAATTAGTTTCTTCTAAATCTCCAAAATATTCATTGTTCCAAAAACCAGGAAAATTCCTTATCAATTTCAATATATTATCAAAATTATTGGTTTGATTGTCTATATATTTTTCAAATGAATTTTCATCATTTTCTTTCCATAAAGACATAATCATTTTATAATGTGAATGTTCTTTTGTTAAATCATAAAAGAAAGGAGTAGGTTTATTTACATATTCTTCTTTTACTTTCTCTATAATTAACTCCTCTAATTGTTTTCTAACATCAATTTTTAAATTTATGGTTCTAGTAAAATAACATAATTGATGAATAGTTAGTTTTTTCGCTAATTGTATTATTTTCTCTTTATCAATACTACTTTTATCTAAATTAGATGCGATTAGCTCTATGACTCTTAGTTTATAAGTTAAACCAAAAGCATCTTTCTCACTTTCGGGTATTATATCTAAATTTGAAAATAAGAATTTATAAAAAAATTCTTGATTTAACTTTTCTTCATTTATTAAATCTTCTATAACACTGTAAAAACGATGAACTTCTAAATCATCCTTATCTCTTAAACCAATAAGATTTACTTTTAACTCGACTTCATTTTTATCAATTATATTTTGAAGTATCCCTTCATTTTTCACGTTAGAAAATTTTCTTTCCATGTGATAAGAAAAATATTTATCAAAGTGATTAAAATGATTTATTTTTAAATTAATTTGCATTAATTTAATATAATCTAAATTTTGGTCTAAACGTTCCTTTAAATTTTCATCATACTTATCTGGAAATAAAAAATTCAGAATATTTATACTCGATTTCCTTTGAATAAATTTATATTTATCCTCAATAGCTCCTGACACTCCAAATAAATCAACAACAGTAATTACCTTTTTATTTCTATCAGAAAAATCATATTTTTTTATGATATCGAAAGCAGTATTATCCGTAATTTTCAAATACTCAATCCAAAATAAATCTCTTAAATTAACTTCTTCGCCAATAGCAAAAGCTCCCACAAAAAAACTATTAAGAACTCGTATTATTTCTCGTCCATTTTTAAAATACTGTACTCTAAATTCTCTTATTATTTCTGAAAACTCTTGTTTTCCTCTATCATTTCTATCAAAAAAACCTAACTTATTAAATACTTCTTCTAACTTTACCTTAAAAAAACGTTTAAAATCTGCTGATTCAATTTTTGGTAAATGAATTGGAATATTAATAATTTTCTCTAAAAACAATTCTCCATCTTTCGTATCTACACCATAACGTTGCCCTATTGCTTTTGCAACATGATTTTCATCTAAAGCAACGATATATACAAAATTATTAAAATTCGCATTTAATTTTATCAACTTTAAAATAGTATATATTTCATCTTTATCAAGACGGTCAATATCATCAATAAATACGACTATTTTATATTTAGATTCCTCTAGTTTTTTATTGATATTATCTATTATTACTTCTAAAACTGGTTTTTCTCCTTTAAAATCTTCACCTAAAGATTTCATTATTTGGCTAATATCTAAAGTAGCCCCCATTTTATATAAAGGACTTAATCCCGCAGAAGCAGAAACTTTAATCGCCTTAGCATATTTACTGTATTTTATAAGCTGTTCTCCTACTTTTTGAAGTGTTTCATTTTCTGTATTTACAAACATCAATTTAGAAAGTCCATCAAAAAAATCAAATAACATTTCTTCTTCGGTGCTATATCTCCAAGGATTAAAATGATATTTTAAAATACCTTTTTGTCCTTTTTCTTTATCTTCCCAAATATCAATTTCATCATTAATTAAATTTAAAAATGATGTTTTACCTTCTCCCCATTTTCCATAAACCCCGATAGTTAAAGGTTCAGAATTATTGGAGTTGTTTTGAATTATCTTTTGAATCTTTTTAGCATAATATTCAAATTTAAAAAGGTCTATTCCGTTATTTTTTGAAATCGGGGAATTACTAATCATAATTTAATTACTTTTTAACGCGTTTTTCATTCTGCTTTACAAACGAAGCCCAGCCTGTATAATTTTTACCACCAATAACTTTTCCTGAATTATAATGATGACAAACCGCAGCAGCTAAACCATCGGTTGCATCTAGGTTTTTAGGCAAAGTTTTTAAGTTTAATAACGATTTTAACATTAAAGCAACTTGCTCTTTACTTGCTTTTCCGCTTCCTGTAATTGCCATTTTTATTTTCAACGGTGCATATTCTGTTACGGGAATATCTCGTGATAATGCTGCCGCCATCGCTACACCTTGCGCACGTCCTAACTTTAACATCGATTGTACATTTTTACCAAAAAAAGGTGCTTCTAAAGCAATTTCATCAGGATGATACGTATCTATTAATTCAATAGTTCGTTCAAAAATCAGCTTTAATTTGATATAATGATTGTCGTATTTTTTTAAAACTAATTCATTCATTTGAACAAATTCCATTTTTTTTCCTACAACTTTTATAATCCCAAACCCCATGATACTTGTACCTGGGTCAACACCTAATATTATTTTTTCTGTTTTCAAATTTTATGGCAATTTCTATAAATACAAAACTAATCAATTATTATTCTGCAAATTTATCCAACTTCTAATGATGTAAATTGAAACGTATTTCCATCAAATAAACCTTTATCTGATAATTTTAACGATGGAATAACCAATAATGCCATAAACGATAAACTCATATAAGGAGCTTTTAATTTGCTTCCCATTTTTTTTGCCATTGCATCTAATTCGGCATACGATTTTCCAATTTCTACAGCTGGTTTATCAGACATAATTCCTGCTACTGGTAAGGAAACTATTTTTTCTTCGGATGTTGTTACTGCACAAATTCCGCCTTTATTTTCAATTAATAAATTTACTGCCTTACAAATAGCTTCATCAGAAACACCGATAGCAATAATATTATGAGAATCGTGTCCAACAGAACTTGCAATTGCACCTTCTTTTAATCCGAAGTTTTTTATAAAAGCTATCGATGGTTTGGCATTTTTATAACGATTTACAACCGTCATTTTTAATACATCATTTTGAGTATTTGAAACTAAATTCCCATCTTTAATTAACGAATTTGCTTCAATTTGATTGGTTACCAATTCGCCATCTAAGGCTTCAATAACTCTAATTTTTTCTGATTTCGATAGAAACTCAAAATCAGCAATATTTTTTTTATCAGTATTAAAATTATTCAAGACATCAAAATCTACTGATTTTACAAACGATTTTCCGTTTTCAGCAACTAAATCGCCATTTATATACGTTTGTAATACCTTAAATTGCTCTAAATTTTCGACTACAATAAAATCGGCATCATCACCTTTTTGCAATAAACCAACATCTAAATTATAATGTTTTACAGGATTTACACAAGCTGCTTTCAATACTTTAAAAACATCAATTCCTTTTGAAACGGCACGTTCACACAATTCATTTATATGTCCTACTAATAAATCATCAGGATGTTTATCATCAGAACAAAACATCATATTATCAAAATGATTTGGTAATAAATCAATTAAAGCATCAAAATTTTTAGCGGCACTTCCTTCTCTAATAATTACTTTCATTCCTTTTTGAAGTTTTTCTAAAGCTTCATCATAGGTAAAACACTCGTGGTCTGTTGAAATTCCTGCTGAAATATATTTTGAAATATCATCGCCTCGCAAAGCTGGAGCGTGCCCGTCGATGGGTTTGTTATTATTTTTTGCATGTTGAATTTTTTTCAAAACCTCAGCATCGTCAAATAACACGCCTGGATAATTCATCATTTCAGCCAAATATTTGATATCTGAATTTTCCATCATCAATTTAATATCTTCTGAATCGATAATTGCACCAGCACTTTCAAAAGATGTTGCTGGTACACAACTTGGAGCTCCGAAATTAAACTTTAATGGAACTTTTTTTCCATTTTCAATCATAAAATCAACTCCTTTTACACCTAATACATTGGCTATTTCGTGAGGGTCGGAAACCGTTGCAACCGTACCGTGTGTAACTGCAATTTTTGCAAATTCTGACGGCACTAACATCGAACTTTCAATATGAATATGAGCATCTACAAAACCAGGAAAAATATAATTTTCTATAGTATGATTTTGTGCTATAATATCTTTTATTTTACCATTTTCAACCTGAATAATTCCTTTATAAATTCGTTTATTTTCTATATCAACAATATTTCCTTTTACAATCATACTAGTTATTTTAAAGTAACAAAAATAGGTGGTATTTCTACATAAAAAAGCATCCTTTCGGATGCTTTTATATATATTATTTTTACAATAGTTAATTAAGCTATTGGTCCACCTGCTAAAATTTCATCATTTGCATTTTCTTCAAATTGCTTAAAGTTTGCTCTAAATGAATCTGCTAATTTGTGTGCTGTTTTATAATATTCTTCATCATTATCCCAAGCTTTACGTTGGCTTAATAATTCAGAAGGAACTCCAGGACATTGTCTTGGTTGTGCTAAACCGAATATAGAGTGTGTATGATAGTTTTCATCATTTACTTCACCTAATTCACCGTTTAATGCTGCGTTAATCATAGCACGAGTGTATTTAAGTTTCATTCTATGACCAACTCCGTAAGGACCTGCTGTCCAACCGGTGTTTATCAACCAAACATTTACCCCTGTTTCTTTCATCTTTTCGCTTAACATTTCTGCATAACGAGTTGGGTGTAATGGCATAAATGGTGCTCCAAAACAAGCAGAAAAACTTGGTAATGGCTCAGTAACACCTGCTTCAGTACCAGCAACTTTTGCAGTATATCCTGAAATAAAGTGGTATGCTGCCTGACCTGGTGTTAACTTCGATATTGGAGGCAATACTCCAAAAGCATCTGCAGTTAAGAAAAATACGTTCTTAGGATTTTTTCCTGCTGATGGTGTTTGAATATTTTCAATATGATGTATTGGGTAACTTACACGTGTATTTTGTGTAATAGATGTATCATTAAAATCTACATCACCTTTAGCATCTGTAACTATATTTTCAAGAATTGCACCTCTTTTAATAGCTGCATAAATTTCTGGTTCTTTATCTTTAGATAGGTCGATTACTTTAGCGTAACAACCTCCTTCAAAGTTAAATACAGTGTTTTCTGAAGTCCAACCGTGCTCATCATCACCAATCAAACTACGATTTGGGTCAGTAGATAAGGTCGTTTTTCCAGTTCCTGATAATCCGAAGAAAATAGCAGTATCACCTTCTTTACCAACATTTGCAGAACAGTGCATTGGTAACGTATTTTTAAATACAGGTAAAATAAAATTTAAAGCAGAAAAAATTCCTTTTTTAATTTCACCAGTATAACCAGTTCCACCAATTAAAGCAATTTTTTTCTCGAAGTTTAAAATAGCAAAGTTGTGCTGACGAGTTCCGTCAACCTCAGGATCGGCCATAAAACCTGGTGCATTTACAACCGTCCATTCTGGAGAAAAACCTTTTAATTCTTCTGCAGTTGGGCGTAAAAACATGTTGTAAGCAAACATATTACTCCAAGGATATTCGTTTACAACTCTAATATTTAGTTTGTAATCTTCATCTGCACACGCATAGCTATCACGTACAAAAACCTCTTTTTCTGAAAGATAATTAGTTACTTTATCGTATAATTTATCAAATTTTTCTGAGTCGAAAGGAAGGTTTATATCTCCCCACCAAATTTCATCTTTTGTAATATCGTCTTTAACGATAAAGCGATCCATTGGAGAACGCCCAGTAAACTCACCTGTTTTTACAGCCAATGCTCCTGAACTAGTGTTTTCTCCTTGTCCTTTTTCAATAGTTATATCGTGTAACTCGTCTGAAGTTAATTGATAGCGAACCGTAGCATTCTTAATACCTAAGTTTTCTATCGATATCGTTTTTGTATCAAGATTTGTCATCTTAAAATATTTTAGTTGTGTTAAGTTCACACAAAAATAGGGATTTTTGACCTTAACAGGTTAATTATTGATTTTTTTTATGATTAATTCTTTTTATTTGATAACTTTTTAATAAACTCAAAAGCCATTACAGACCAACCTATTATTAGTAAAACACCACCCAAAGGCGTTACAAACCAAATATTTTTTGCGGGTACTTCTACTAACTGAATGGTATAAATTGAACCTGAAAACAGTACAATTCCTGCTATAAAAAGAAAACTTATCCTGTTTTTTTGCTTCAAATTAAACTCATTGAACATATTTACAAAAAGTAAAACGAGTACGTGTAAAAATTGATACCTGACTGCTGTTTCAAAGCTTTGCAAGGCTTCTGAACTCAATTTTGATTTTAAAGCATGTGCGCCAAAAGCTCCTAAAATAACTCCAAATACTCCTAAGATGGATGCAATTGTTAAATTTCTATACATTTTTACTGATTTTGTTTAATTTTAAACTTTATTTAACGATATTGTGCTTTAAATAGAAAACAAAAGTACACTATAATATGAGAAAAATATTAATTATTGGCGCTGGTAGATCTTGTTCGTCTCTTATAAAATATTTATTAGATAAATCAACAGTAGAAAACTTACACATAACAATTGGTGATCTTTCGCTTAAAAATGCAGAAGCAATTATCAATAATCATAAAAATGCAACTGCTGTAGAATTAGACGTTTTTAACGCAAATCAACGTGCACAAGCAGTTCAAAATGCCGATATTGTTATTTCAATGTTGCCTGCTCGTTTTCATATTGAAGTTGCCAAAGATTGTGTTACCTACGCAAAACACTTGGTAACGGCTTCTTATATTTCTGATCAAATGAAAGCTTTAGATGCTGATGTAAAAGCAAAAGGCTTGGTGTTTATGAATGAAATTGGTTTAGATCCAGGGATTGACCATATGAGTGCCATGCAAGTAATTGACAAAATTCATGAAAAAGGCGCTAAAATGTTACTTTTCGAATCATTTTGTGGTGGTTTAGTTGCCCCAGAGAGTGACACAAATTTATGGAACTATAAATTTACTTGGAACCCTAGAAACGTAGTGTTAGCAGGACAAGGAGGTGCTGCAATGTTTATTCAAGAAAACACCTCTAAATATATTCCATATCATAAATTATTTAGAAGAACAGAGTTTTTAAATATTGATGGGCATGGTAAATTTGAAGCCTACGCAAACCGTGATTCTTTACAATATCGAAGTATTTATAATTTAGAAAACGTGCCAACAATGTACCGTGGAACGGTTAGAAAGGTTGGTTTTTCAAGAGCTTGGAATGTGTTTGTGCAATTAGGAATGACCGATGACTCTTATACTATTGAAAATTCAGAGAACCTAACATACCGTGATTTCACTAATTTATTTTTACCCTATTCTCCTTCTGATTCTGTTGAATTAAAATTCCGTTCTTATTTAAAAATAGAACAAGATGATGTAATGTGGGATAAATTTTTAGAGTTAGATATTTTTAATCCGACGAAAAAAACAGGTTTAAAAAATGCCACACCTGCGCAAATATTACAAAGCATACTTTCTGAAAAATGGACGCTTGAAGCCGATGATAAAGACATGATTGTTATGCAACATAAATTTGGATATAAGCTTGATAATCAAAAACATCAGATAGAAAGCAGTATGGTTATTAAAGGTGATGACCAAACGTATACTGCAATGGCAAAAACCGTAGGATTACCTGTAGCAATGGCTACTTTACATATTTTAAACGGTAATATTACAAACCCTGGTGTACAATTACCGATTAAAAAAGAAGTCTACGAACCTATTTTAAAAGAACTAGAAGAGTACGGAATTATATTCGTAGAAAAAGACGTTCCTTATTTAGGCTATAATCCTGAAACTATAAAAGGATAAAATTTTAGCACTATTTAACTACATTTTTATACAAAAGACATCCGTAAAATGGTGTCTTTTTTTTTGGCAGATAAAACACTTAAAAATTAATTAAATGACCTTATATTTACACTTTTTAATCCCCTAAATTAATACGTAATGAAATTAAAAATAGCACTATCTTTTATCATTTTTTCAAGCTTCTATGCAACTTCTCAAAATTTTTTTATCGTCAAAAATAACAACCTTTACGGAGTTGTTAATAATAAAGGAATAGAAATTGCTGCCCCAAAATACAATAGTATCGAACCTTATAATGCCGTAAGAAAAGGGTGGGCTAAGGTAAATCTTAAAAATAAAGTAGGGTTTATTGATAAACTTGGAAATGAAGTTGTAGAAGCTGTTTATGATTCTATTGGTAATTTTGGAATGTTTCAAAAAAAATGGGCACTTATAAAAGAAAATAATCAATTAGGTTTTATTGACAACAAGGGGCAAAAAGTAATAAACACCAAGTTTGACAAAGTATATGATTTTGACTTATACAAAAAAGGCTGGGCTTTAGTAAAAATTAAAGATAAATTTGGTTTTATCAATAAAAAAGGGAACACTATTGTTAAAATAAAATACACCGAAATTGACGCATTTGACACCTATAAAAAAGGCTGGGCTAAAGTTTGTGTTAACAAAGTAAAATATGGTTTTATTGATACCTCAGGAAAAGAAATCATTCCTGCTATTTATGATAATATTGATGCCTTTTTTAAAACAAAAGACAGTAAAGAAACCGAAGAATAAAACACGATACTCTTTTATAAAAAAATCATGTTACCATAAAAGTAACATGATTTTTTTTGTTTATGATTTTATCAAAAAAAACTTTTAAAAAATAACTTATCTTCTTTAAAATTAGATAAACGTCATGCTGAATTAAGTTCAGCATCGTATCAACAAGGAAAACTACGGCAAATCAGGATGCGAACCTGAACTGAATTCAGGTTGACGGATTCGATTCTTTATTTTTCTGTTATATTTTTTTTAAGATGAAATGCAAACAGGTTTTAAACCTTCAAAAACCCTTCAATTAAATTCGGTTTTTGCGTTGTTTTTGGTACTTCAAAATCGAAATATTTATATAAAGGGATTTCAAATCCTTTGTAATTTAAATAATTATTTAACGCCGTATTTAATCCTTGACTGTACAAATGATGCTCCGCCCCTGTTGGATCTTCATGATATAAATCATTTTCTGCAAATCCTTTAAATTTAGGACCTGTAATTTTAATTTCAAAAGCATCAGGATTTTTTCCCACAGGACTATGACTTGTACACGCAAACTGATGCCAAAAAGCCGATTGAATACAATTATTTTGAAATAACTGACGTACAACTTCTAGCGAATCAATAGTTTCTTGATCGGTTTCAGTAGGAAACCCGAACATTAAATACGCATGAACCATAATATTTTCATCTGAAAAAGCTTTGGTAACTCGTGCCACTTGCCCAATATCTACACCTTTTTTCATTCTAGCAAGTAATCTATCAGATGCCACTTCTAAACCTCCTGTTACAGCAATACATCCCGATTTTGATAATAAAGCACAAAGCTCAGGCGTAAAGGTTTTTTCAAAACGAATATTTGTCCACCATGTAATAAATATTTTTCGTTCTAGTAATTTATTAGCTAAAGCTCTTAACATTTTTGGCGGTGCTGCTTCATCTACAAAATGAAATCCTGTAACACCTGTTTCTGATATTATTTTTTCAATTTTATTAACCAAATCATCAGCTGTGGTGTTTTCATAATTACTGATATAATCTAATGTAACATCACAAAAAGAACATTGTTTCCAATAGCATCCGTGGGAAATGGTGAGTTTATTCCACTTTCCGTCTGACCACATTCTGTGCATCGGATTCATTACATCTAAAAAAGATAAATATTTATTGGTCGGCAAGCCGATATAACTCGGCGCAGGTAAGTTTTTATGATGAAATATTGTATTCGGAATTTTATTTGCATAAATAACCTTATTATTTCTACAGATAAAAGTTCTTTCTAAAGCATCTTCATTTATTTTTCCATCTAAAAATTCGGTAATTCTTAACAATGGAGATTCGCCATCATCCAAACTTATAAAATCGACAAAATTGAAAATTCGAGGATCGGATAAACGTCTTAATTCAGTATTACAATAACCGCCGCCCATGGCTATTTTAATATTTGGATATTGCTGTTTTATAAATTGAGCACATCGCAAAGCGGAAAATAAATTCCCTGGAAATGGCACTGTAAAACAAATTAAATCATACGGTTTTTCGGTTATTTCTGATGTTATTTGTTCCTTTATTTTTTCATCTAAAAGATACAACATTTCATCTTCAATTAAAGTAGTTTCATATTGAAGAAATTCATCAATAGTATCAAAACTAGAAGCCGATCGTCCTAATTGTTCGGCATAACGTGTAAAAGAAAAAAACTCATCGACATTGGCATTTATAAAATCGCCCAATTCCTCGATAAATAAGGTTGCAATATGTTTTGCTTTATCTAAAATTCCTAATTTCCCAAATTCGGTAGTTAAATTTTTGGCTAATTTTATACGTCTATGTCCGTGAGGTAAAAAATCTTTATGTACTATTTGATACGCCGCCGTAACTTCTTGCGCCCTCAAATAATTCATCACAAAATCTACTTTATCTATATAATTTTCTTGCTGATTTCCTACCAACGGAAAATCATTATTCCCAAGCATTTCAGCCTGTTTGAAAATAGCGTCTATAAATTCTTTGGTAAACACAGCGGTAAAAAGCTCGATGCTTAAATCCATCTGCGTAGCATTTACATCTTTAGAATTTAAAAATCCTTTGATGTATGCTGTTGCCGGATATGCCGTATTTAATTGCGTAAAAGGTGGTGTAATTAAAAGTGTATTAATCGCCATAAATATAAATGAACCGCAAAGATACCATCTGATTTAGAAATAGTGATTAAAAATTAAGGTTGGTTTTTTATGTTGGGGTTTTTGGTTGATAATCCGAGTTTATTTGCTGTTTTTTTAGACTATTTTAATATTTATTGTTTTAAACTCAATTAAATGTAAATCAATTTATTAACTAAAATAAAGTTAACTTATTCATATTTATTATAAATAAAAAATTACATTTGTATTAAATTTAAAAACTATGAAAAGACTAAAAAAAACAAAGCAGTTAATTTTAATATTTCTATTAGGAATATTGATTTATTCCTGTTCAGAGAACGAACAATTTGATACAAAGGTTGAAAATATTAAAGTTAAACTGACTAAAAACTTTGTAAATTTAGACGAAGTATCTAGCATAGCTTCTGCAATAGAATACCCTCTTTCTTTAAATTCTAAAAATGCAAGTTTAAGAGCAAAAGGAGTTACAAGTATTTCTAAAAAAATTAAAAATATAACTAAAGTTCCTGATGAAAATGGAAATACAACATATTATATTATTAATCATAAAGATTCGGGTTTTATTATTCTTTCTGCGGATAATAGAACCAATCCTGTTTTAGCTTATTCTGAAGATTCAAATTTTACTTTAAACCCTAAAGAATTAACAAGTGGATTGGTACAATGGTTATCTGACACAAAAGATTATGTGAAAAATATTAGATTAGAAAATAAAAAGCAGACTAAACAACAAGCTTATAAATGGAATCCTAATCAATTACAAAAAGCTATAAGCAGAAGACCTCTACCACCTGATGAAGATGGCTGTAAAAATACATATAAAACAGTTGGTCCTTTACTAAAAACAAACTGGCATCAAAGAAGTGGGTTTAATAATTATATGCCAGAAAAAATAAATTGTGATAATTTACCTAACAATAGAGCTTATGCTGGTTGTGTGCCTATTGCTATGGCTCAAGTTATGAAATATCATGAATACCCTAAAAAATATAACTGGAGTGCAATGCCAAATAACAATGGTTCTAATACTACATCTTTATTTATTAAAGACATTCATTACAAAATAAAAAATATGTATGGCGGAGGAACAAACCCATTAAGTTATAAATGTGATGGAACAGGAGTCAGTTCTGGAGCTAATATGGCAATTGTTTTAACAAGAGATTTTGGTTTTAGTTCTGCTACGAAAGCAGATTATAATTATGATACGGTTGTAAATGAATTAAATTATAATAGACCTGTCATATTAAGTGGTTCATATAAATCTGGAGGTTGGTGGGTCTTTTCCTCGTATTCAGGGCATATGTGGGTATGTGATGGCTATAGACGTTCAATGATTTATAGCGAAGATTGCACAAACGGATGGAGTTACTTATTTTTACACATGAATTGGGGATGGGGTGGAGCTCATAATGCTTGGTTTGCTTTTAATAATTGGAATCCTGATAATAGCACCTATAACCAAAAAAGAAAAATGATTTATAATATAAAACCTTAAACTATGAGAAATTTTATACTACTATTTTTAAGCTGTATTTTTTTAATTTCATGTGAAGATAATAATCCATCAAGTACTGTAATAGCTAATTTTGTAGATTTATCTTTATCGGATAAAGAAGGTAATGATTTACTAGATCCTATTAATAAAAATGGAATTAAAGAAAACGAAATTATGCACTTTTATCTTGTGAACGGTGTAAAGAAAGAGTTTTATAATTCTAGTTATGATTCCCCTAAAAATATACTCATATATAACGAAGAAGGAAAATATTTTGTACGAATATTTTTAAATACAATTAAAGATAAAAATGGAGAAGTAATTTCTTTAATTCAATGGAGTGAAAATGATACCGATACTATTAAAGCCACACTTCAAACAACAAAAAATACTACTATTATTATAAACCCTAAGTTTAACGACAAGAAAATTCCAGATACAGAAACAGGTTATTTTCTTGAAGTGATAAAATAAACTACAAGGAATACTGTGTTTGTAAAAACAGTCATAAAGTGTAAACTGCAACGTTTATAATTTATGGTTGTTTTTGGTTTAAATATAATTTTTATTTTACTATTTTGTATTATACTGATATAAGTCCATTAACTTTCATTAAAAATCACTCGAAAAATTGTCAAAATAAGATACACTAAAAACATTATCTCATGGCAGCCCAATTATTACGATCATATTATTCGTAACAATAAAGCATACCACAACATTTCAGATTACATTATAAATAACCCTTCAAAATGGAATGAAGACACTTTTCATCAAACAAAATAATAAAATTAAGCATTATTAAAATCCTTTATTCACGCTAAAATATTTTGATTTATTTATCAGACGGCATACCTAAAATTTTTGTCATAAATGTTACATATTTATCTAAAAATATGGATTAAATTTGTTTAAAAATTTACTTCTCGATGGAAGATATGCTATTTTACGACCGATTGCAATTTGCATTTACAATCACGTTTCATTATATATTCCCACAATTAACCATGGGATTATCCTTATTAATCGTGTATTTTAAGTGGAAATACTTAAAAAATAATATTGAAAAATATAATAATTCAGCAAAATTTTTAATGAAAATATTTGCTGTGAATTTTACCATGGGCGTTGTTACAGGAATCCCGATGGAATTTCAATTTGGTACTAACTGGGCAAAATTTTCAGAATTAACAGGCGGAATTATCGGGCAAACCTTAGCAATGGAAGGTATGTTTTCCTTCTTTTTAGAGTCTTCCTTTTTAGTACTTTTTATTTTTGGTGAAAAATTAATGGGGCAAAAACTCCATCTTTTAACAGCTTTTTTAGTCTTTTTAGGTTCTTGGGCAAGTGGCTGGTTTATTTTAGCCACCAACGCTTGGATGCAACATCCCGTAGGACATGAAGTTTTAGCAAATGGAAAATTCGTCCTAGAAAATTTTGGCGATTTATTTACAAATCCGTGGTTGTTACCTGCTTTTTTACACAATCAAGTTGCCTCGGTTACTACTTCCGCTTTTGTGGTAGCAAGTATTGGTGCTTTTTATATTTTGAGAAATAAAAACCTAGAATACGGTAAATTACTTTTAAAAACAGGGGTTATTTTTGGATTTATTGCCAGTTTATTATTAGCATTCCCTACGGGAGATTTAAACGCCAAAAATGTAGCAAAATATCAACCTGCATCTTTTGCAGCGATGGAAGGAATTTTTGAAACCGAAGAAGCTGGTGCCGAAATTGTGTTAATCGGGCAACCAAATATGGTAGAAAAAAAACTAGATAATAAAATTGCAGTTCCTAATATTTTAAGCTTTTTAACCTATCAAGAATGGGATAAACAAGTGCCTGGAATGGATCAGTTTAAAAAAGAGGAATTACCAGATAATGTTCCTGCACTTTATTATTCGTATCATATTATGGTTGGTTTAGGAACAATTTTTATCGGAATTATGGGATTGGCAATTTTCTTTTTATATCGAAAGAAATTATACACTTTCAAGCCCTTATTATGGGTTTTAATGTTCTTAGCTCCTTTTCCTTATATCGCTAATATTACAGGCTGGTACACTGCTGAACTAGGAAGGCAACCCTATTTAGTGTATGGATTATTAAAAACAAGTGACGGAATATCGCCAACAGTTTCATCAGGAAACACCTTATTTACCCTTTTAGGATTTGTAGCTTTATATATGTTACTCGGTATCTTATTTTTACTATTAGTTGGAAAAACAATTCATCAAGGACCTAAACATCAAACACATTAATTATGGAAGTATTTTGGTTTATTATTATCGCAATTGTTTTGACTGTATTTTTTATTTTAGATGGTTATGATTTTGGTACAGGAATCATTCATTTATTTATGGCAAAAAA
Source organism: Tenacibaculum dicentrarchi (assembly GCF_900239345.1). GTDB lineage: Bacteria > Bacteroidota > Bacteroidia > Flavobacteriales > Flavobacteriaceae > Polaribacter > Polaribacter dicentrarchi. The sequence continues at coordinate 206,888 of NZ_OESZ01000023.1, forward strand.
AGAGAAAGATAAAGAAGTTATTGCTAAATCAGCAGGGTTATTTTGGGACTCTAACGAAGTTTGGCTAGTTGCCGCAGGCGGTATGCTTTTTATGGCATTTCCTACATTTTACGCATCGGTTTTTAGTGGTTTTTATCTGCCTTTAATTATTGTTTTATGGCTGATTATTTTCAGAGCGATTGGACTAGAATTTAGATCGCAGTTTAACTTTCAAATGTGGAAAGATATCTGGGATACTTCTTTTGGAGTATCGAGTTTACTACTTGCTTTATTTTTTGGAATTGCCTTAGGAAATGTAATTAGAGGCGTTAATTTAGGCAGTGTTGAAAACGGAATTTCTGCCTATGAAGCTCATTATTTTTTCTTACCTCTTTGGAATAACAGCTTTAGTCCACTAGCTGAAAACCCTGGTATTATTGATTGGTTTACCCTTGTTATCGGAATTATTGCGGTGGTTACTTTGGCAATTCACGGTGCAAATTGGATTGTTTTAAAAACTAATTCATCTATTAATGAAAAATTAAAGAAAACCGTTTTTAAATTAAATATTACACTAATTGGTTTAACTATATTTTCATTAATTATCTGGCAAATTGTAAACCCTAACTCCTTGAATAATTTTATTGAAAATCCTTTTTTATTGGTGTTTCCGCTTATTTATATTTCAGGATTAGTTGGCTTATTTTTTGTTGAAAAACTGAACAAAGAAATCTATGCGTTTACTTTTTCTACCTTACTGATTTTAGGAGGAATAACCTCATCTTTAGCATCAATATTCCCTGTAATTTTACCCTCAACTAATACCGTAAACGATTCTTTAACTATTTACAATACAGCTACCACTGCCTACGGATTATCGGTAGCAACTTATTGGGGTGTGGTTGGTTTTATCTTACTTTTTGTATATATGATTGTGCAAAAAAAGATTATGGGCGGAAAAATAGACAATATGGATTACGGACATTAACTAGCTAAAAACATAAAAAAACAGTATGACCGCTACTTTAATTTCGCTAATTAGTATTTTAATAGGAATATTGGGAGCAAATAGTATGGGGAAATTAGTTAAAAAATACTCCTTCGGACTTACAGGAAATACCATCGCTGGAGTTTTTGGGAGTGTTTTTTTTATTAAATCTTTCGGACGATTAGGTTTTAGCCCTAAATTTATAGTTCAAGTTGAACACATTAATTACGCCTTATTTTTGCTAAATAGCATCGTTTCTTTTTTAGGTGGCGCAGTGGCTGTTTTTTTAATTTATCAACTAAAAAATAAACTCGGTAAGAAAAAATAGTAATAGGGTACAAATGCCTAGCCCCGATTGTAGCAATTGTTTGAGCTCCTTTTTATTTTTCTTGAAAAAAATAAAAAGAGCGAGTGCGGAAAGCGGGAAATTGCTTCAATTAAAAAATAAATATAACTTGATTATCAGCCTATTTCCTACTATTATTGCATCGTTAAACACGATTAATTTAAAATTTTTTCAATACAATTTACTATAAATCAATAAACAACGATGAAAAAGTCAATTTTACTTAATTTTTCTTTCTTATTTTTACTATTTCAGATTAGTATTAATACTGCTCAAGAAAATTTTAAAACTCCTTACGGAAACAATAAAAAAGCAGGGGAATTCGTAAAAATAAATGGTACAAAAATTTATTATGAAACCTATGGAAAAGGCGAACCTTTGCTGATAATTCATAGTTGTGGTACCGATATTAAGGCGATGGAATATCAAATTGATTATTTTAAAAGATATTACAGAGTCATTACTGCAGATAGTCGCGGGCAAGGAAAATCGAAGTTAAAAACGAAAAAATTAACATACGATTTAATGGCTGAAGATTGGGAAGAATTGACAAAACATTTAAAATTAGACACCGTAAATATTCTTGGCTGGAGCGATGGTGGAATTATTGGTTTAAAAATGGGAATCCGCAATAAAATTAAAATCAAAAAAATAGTAACCATGGGTGTAAATTTAAGACTAGACCCTACTGCTGTTAATAAATGGGCTATTCAACAGGTAATTGATATGCACTCTCAATCCATAAAAATGCTGAAAAAAGGCGATACTTCTAAAGATTGGGAAAAAGAATTACAATTAGATCGTTTGTTGTTAAACCAGCCAAATATAAGCCATGCCGATTTGAAAAAAGTTACCGCTGAAGTTCTAGTAACTATTGGCGATAGAGATATTATTAAAAATGAACATGCTGTAGAAATTTTTAATAATTTACCCAAAGCACAATTGTGTATTATGCCAGGTGCAAACCATGGAATACCTCGTAATAATGCCACATTTTTTAATGAAATAGCTTTCAAATTTTTAAACAATACCTTTGATTATTCGATGGATAAATAAAATAAAACAGGCTGTATTTATAAAAAATATAGCCTGTTTTTCTTACATTTTCAAATAAAAATCTTTGGTAAGCTTTATATAAGCATCGGTATATTGATGTCTTTGTTTTTCTATAATTAATTCTTCTTTCTCAATTTTTATCGCTTTACTTTCCTGCTTATTATCTTCTTTTATTTCATCCGAAGAAAAAGAAAATGCTAATAAACTTCTTTTTATTTCTGAATTTTCAGTTCCTTTTACTCGGCATACTTTTTTCAAAAATAACCTGTATTTTTTTGCTAAATCGATAAAATTAGCTTCTTCTTTAAAAGGAATAATCACCGAAAAAACACCTCTTTTTGATAAAATTTGCGCAACGCCTTTTAGTAATTCTTCAAAAGATAATGAAGATGTAAAACGGGCTTTATTACGAGCTTCATTTTGAGTTTCAAAAGTATCGGTATAAAATGGCGGATTAGAAACAATTACATCGTAAAACTCTTGTTCTTCGGCTATTTCTTGAGCAAAATCGGCAAAAGAAGTATTGTAGCAAAACAAGCGATCGCCCCAAGGTGATTGCTCAAAATTAGCCACAGTTTGCTCGTAAGCATCGGCATCAATTTCAACGGCATCGATGGTCATGGCATCGCTTCGTTGTGCCAACATTAAGCCTATAACTCCTGTGCCAGAACCGATGTCTAAAATGGTATCTGGGTATTCTGGTAATAAAGACCAAGCTCCTAATAAAACACCGTCTGTGCCAATTTTCATGGCGGTTTTATCTTGATATACTGAAAATTCTTTAAATTTAAATGGCTTCATTTATAGTATTTTTTCGAGGAAATTATCGGCATTAAAAAATAAGTACAAAACTATAATAAGTACTACGATTAGAAACAATCCTTTTTTTGATTCTGTTCTTTTGCGACTTCCAAAACGTCTTTTAAATTCCATTTTTTTATCTTTTAAATTAATTATGCCAACGTTTTTGTTGCTCGAAGCATTTCTCTTTTCCCTGGAGGTCCTGCCAAGCGTTCTACGGTAAAACCTACGGCTTGCATAGCACGACGCACGCTTCCTTTTGCACAATAGGTTACTAAAACTCCATTTTCATTTAAGGCTTCAAACATTTTTTCAAAAATTGCTTCTGTCCATAAATCGGGCTGATGTTCGGCAGCAAAAGCATCAAAATATATCAAATCGAATGCTTCTTTATCATCAATATCTTTAAAAAATTGCTGGCGTTTTGTTAAGCTAAATGTTGGGGTAATCTCGTGTTTTTTATCCCAAGAAAAATCGTGCATTTTATCAAAAACAGCCTGATATTTTTCAGCTTTTAATTCGGCTACATAATTTAACTTGGCTACTTCTTGAGCTACCACAGGATAGGCTTCTACACCTACATAATTTATTTTTCTTGAATTTTCTAAAAAAGTAATAAAACTATTTAATCCTGTTCCAAAACCTATTTCTAAAATTGAAATTGCTGGTTTTGTTTGCAATGCTAATCCGTTTTTTATAAAAACATGATATGCCTCTTGTATAGCGCCGTGTTTTGAATGATATTGCTCATCCCAATCTGGCAAATAGATAGTTGTAGAACCATCCGACGTAATAATTATTTCTCTTTTGATAATAAAAAATTTATTTTATGAATATTTCTAATTACTGTAATAAAATAGGTCATCCAAAGATATGTTATTTTTAATAATGTCATTTCGGTTTGTTGTTAAATGACATAGTATTTTCGTATTTTTGCTGTATAAACACATACCTTTTATGAAATCTAATATTCGCGTTGAACTTGTAGAGAAATCAAAAATTGACACCGTAGACTTTAATAATTTAACATTTGGTAGTATTTTTTCCGACCATATGTTTGTTTGCGATTATATTGACGGAAAATGGAGCAATCCAACCGTTCAACCTTATGCAGAAATATCATTAAATCCTTCTTCGAAAATATTTCATTATGGGCAGTCTATTTTTGAAGGAATGAAAGCCTATAAAGATGCTGATAATAATACCTTATTATTTCGTCCTTTAGATAACTGCAGACGTTTAAACAAATCGGCTGAACGCTTAGTAATTCCTCAAATTCCTGAAGAGTTATTTATGGCTGGTTTAGAAAAATTATTAGAAATTGACGATCAATGGATTCCTACAAAAGACGGAAGTTCATTATATATTCGTCCTTTTATATTTGCTTCTGGTGAAGGTTTTCATGCCTCACCTGCGGATGCCTATAAATTGATTATTTGTACCGCGCCTTCTGGTGCTTATTTTGCTGGAGATATTAAGGTTTTAATTGAAGAAAAATACGCACGTGCTGCTAACGGTGGTGTTGGTTTTGCTAAAGCTGGTGGAAATTATGCTGCACAGTTTTATCCTACAAAATTAGCGACTGATAGAGGTTATCAGCAAGTTATTTGGACCGATGATAATACGCATGAATATATTGAGGAAGCTGGTGCGATGAATATTTTTATCCGAATTAACGATACCTTAATTACAAGCCCAACAAGCGATAGAATTTTAGACGGAATTACTCGTAAAAGTATTTTACAAATTGCGGAAGATCAAAAAATTTCGGTTGAAGTTCGTCAAATTACCGTAAATGAAGTGGTTGAAGCAGCTAAAAATGGTTCTTTAAAAGAAATGTTTGGTGCAGGAACAGCGGCAGTTATTTCTCCAATTAATGGTTTTGGATATAAAAATGAAGATTATGACCTTCCAAAAATTGAAAACGGATATGCAGCTCGTTTAAAAAAATACATTACCGATATACAAACAAATAAGGCAGAAGACCCTTACGGTTGGAGCGTTAAACTTTAATAAAACACATTTTTATACAAAGCATCAGGTTTTTACTTGATGCTTTTTTTATTTCATTCTTAAATAAGCTGTTATTTGAGTTCAAAATCAGAAAAAAGATTTTAAATTTACTGAAAAATTACTGGGAAAAAATGAAAAATACCCTTCCAATATTATTGTCAATTATAGTAGGTATTGCCTTGTCTTTACTTTGTTTAAATACTTTTTTAAAACCTACTACAAAAAAAAATATTTCCAAAAAAACCAAGGAAATTAAGGAAATTAAGGAAATAAAAGGCGTTGAAAAAACAATAAACGTTAAAAATGAAGCCATAAATACTGACGTGATGCAAAACAGTTACAGCAACTGGAAAGCATATATGAAGGAAAATATTGACTTAATGGCAACCTTTACCCCGATTGATAATCAAGGCGAAGAAATAACTAAAGACCTGTTTTTAACCTTACTACGAACAGGGAATTATGTTGTTATTAAATCTGACAAAGAAGGACTTTTTCAATATGAATTAACGGAAATAAAGAAACCTGTTAATCAAAAAATAAAGAAAGCTATGATTAGTAAAGCTGGTATGGCGCATCAATATTTTAAAATGGAAGGTCAGAAATTACCAAATTATGATTTTGTTGATTTAGACGGAAAATCACACAATAAAGAAGTGCGTACAGGTAAAATAACTGTTTTAAAATCGTGGTTTATTAACTGTAAAGTATGTGTCGAAGAATTTCCTCAGCTAAATACCTTAGTTGACACTTACAAAAGTGATGATGTGCAGTTTATCAGTTTGGCTTTTAATGAAAAGGAAAAATTAAAGAAATTCTTAAAAACAAAGTCTTTTAAGTATGTTACTGTACCCGACCAAAAAAAATACCTATCTAAGCATTTAAAAGTAAAACAATACCCAACACATATTATTATAAATTCAGAGGGTGTTATTATTAAAATGGTTAACAATGTAAATACTTTAACGACAGAGTTAGAACGTATTCTAGAGTAAAAAAAAACTATTTATACAAAATGAAGCCTCATATTTAATGAGGCTTTTTTTAAGCTTCTAAAATTGCTTTTATATTGGGTTTAAAATAATTTACTCCTTTTAAAACCTTACCATCTTCACGGTAAATTGGCTTGCCATTTTCATCTAATTTACTCATGTTACTACGCTGAATTTCATTGAATACTGCTTCAATTTTATCCTGCATTCCATGTTCAATAATTGTTCCACATAAAATATATAACATATCGCCAAGAGCATCGGCAACCTCAACTAAATCGTTATTTTTAGCTGCTTCTAAATACTCCTGATTTTCTTCTTTCATCAACTCAAAACGCAAGTTTTTTCTATCCTCAGTAATCGCAACCGTTGGTTTGTTTTGAATATTTACTTTAAATGCTTCGTGAAATTTTTGTACTGCTTTTATTTTATCCTTCATTTTTAGCTGATTTATTAAGCTGTTTTTGTTTTTATCCGATTAATTATATTTTAAATAGATACAATTACCAATTTGGCTATCTTCATTATAAAATCATTCTTTAACTTTGCCGAAAATACAATTTATGTTTATTCCTTTTGCCACCATAGAATTTACCACAGGTAGAATCATTTTTTCAAGCTTATTTGTGCTCGTTTTTGTTATCGCTATGTGTTATAGCTATATAAAAGATGCTAAAAATAATAAAAAACATTATAAAAATACCGCTTTATTTGTAGCGATAGGTATTGTTACAGCTATTGCCTTTTTATTACTTTCAAAATATTTAATTAACCGTTAAATTATTTTTTATCGATTTTATTTAATTTCTTAGGATAAAAAAATTACAACAGAAAAATATAAAATCGCATCCGTCAACCTGAATTTAGTCTTTATTTAATTTTTAAACAGGCTCTAAATTATTTTTATAAATATGGATTCATTAACACAAATTATATTAGGTGCCGCTGTTGGCGAAGCAGTTTTAGGAAAAAAGATTGGAAACAGGGCGATGTTTTACGGAGCAATTGCGGGTACAATTCCTGATTTAGATGTACTAGCTTCACTTTTTACCGATAAAGTTACCGCACTTTATTTGCATCGTGGTTTTACACATTCTATTATATTTTCGGTTATTTTTGCCCCTATTTTTGCATGGATTGTAACCCGTTACGAAAAACATAAAAATATTAAAGATTGGGCGTGGCTTTTCTTTTTAGGATTTATAACCCATCCTATTTTAGATGCTCACACCACTTGGGGAACACAGTTATTTTGGCCTTTTGATATTCGCCTGGCCTTTAAAACTATTTTTGTTATTGACCCGCTTTATACTATTCCTTTTCTAGTTTTTCTGATTTTTGCCATGACACAAAAGCGGATAAGTGAAAAGCGTCGTTTTTATAATAAAATGGGATTAATTATCAGTTCGTCTTATTTAGTACTAACTTTTTTATTAAAATGGTTGGCTTTTAATCAGTTTGAAAAAGCTTTAGAAAATCAAAACATCGAATATTTACAAATTGATACCAGACCTTCTGCTTTAAATACCATACTTTGGAGTGCTAATGTGCAAACAGAAGATGCCTTTTTATTGGCTAATTATTCTTTTTTTGATACAAAACCCATCACTTTTACCAAACATTTTAAAAAGCATCATTTATTAGGGAATCTTGCTAAAAATGAATCGGTTAAACGGATGATTTTTATTTCTGAAGGTTGGTTTACCATCAATAAAAAAAATGAAGAACTTTATTTTAACGATTTAAGATTTGGGCTTTTAAGTATGAATCCAAATGCTGAAAATTTTGTTTTTAAATATAAAATGACAGTTGATAACTCAGGCGAAGTAATTTTTACAGAACAACCCAAAGATAATCGTGATGGAAAAAAATTACTTACTGAATTATGGACGCGTTTAAAAGGAAATTAACCCCCCTTTATCAAAATCAAAAAAAACCGATACTAAAATAGCATCGGTTTTTTCATTTTATTAAGAAATCGCATTCTGAATTGCTGTATTTTTCCTGTTGATGTGATGCTGAAATAAATTCAGCATGACCAGAATTTAGTCTTTTTTAATTTTTAACAGGTAAAAAACTATGATTTTTAGCATAAAACTTCATTTGCTCTTCAAAGGTTTTAGGCTGAGTAACTTTTACATCGGTAATACTACCTTTTGCATCGGTTATCGGTACTAAAACAGGGTTTACAAAACCGCTATAAGGCGCAGAAGTAAATTGTTTATTACGCTCTAAAACTTCCTTGTGTAATGCCTGATCTACTTTAACACCATATCCTTCAACCAAGGCTTTTGCGGCATCAAAATCTCCTTCTGATTTAATTCGTTGCGCTTCTTTTAACAAACGACCGAAAATTTCACGAAGTTTCATATAATCATGTACAACAAAATAGGTTTTACCATCTTTGGTTACTTTTTCAATAACATTCTCTTTTTTTCCTTGTTCAAAAGCCCAAGCCGAAACCCATTGACGGTTTACCATGTGGTCTTCTTCAATATCATCGCCTAATTTAATACGGATTAATTGCGCCATTAAACCATTTCTAATATACCCATCGTAAGCTGCTTTCCCTACTTCTTTCCAGTCAGAAACCAAGCCTAATTCTTGTAATTTAGGATCCATTAAATAATACAATCCTACTAAATCAGCCCTTCCTTCTTCCATGGTCGATGCGTAATTTTTTAAGGTTTCTTTTGGTTGCCCAATTCCTTTATTTATCTGCCCAGAAGCATGCCCGATTACCTCATGTAAAGCGGTGTGTAATTTATCGGCTAATTTACCGTGTGCAAGCTCTAAAGCTACTTCTTCTTTACTGTAAGCAAATTCTTTTAACCTTCCTGAACCCCCTGCATTTCCATAAGCGCCAATAATATTTCCTAACGAAACTGACTTTGAACCATGTTGCTGACGAATCCAATTATTGTTTGGTAAATTTACCCCGATTGGCGTACTTGGCGAAGCGTCTCCTGCCTCTCCCGCTACATTTACGGTTTTATAAGACACTCCTACTACATTTTGTTTTTTATGTGCTGGCGATAAAGGCGCATTATCTTCAAACCATTGTGCGTTTTCAGATAAAACCTTCATCTTTTTAGACATGTCAAAATCTTTTATTTGCACCACCGTTTCGTACGAACCTCTATATCCTTTTGGGTCATTATATACTTCGATAAAACCATTTATCCAATCAATATTTCCTTCTGTAGATGTTGCCCAAGCAATGCAATATTCATCCCAAACATCTAAACTTCCTGTTTTATAATACTCCATTAACAAGCCTAAAGCCTTTGCTTGTTTTTGATTTTCGGCAACTTCTTTTGCTTTGTCTAGCCAAAAAATAATAGTGTCAATTGCGCCACCGTACATTCCGCACGATTTCCATACTTTTTCTACTAATTTTCCGTTTTCACGAACTAATTTCGAGTTTAAACCTGCTTCTATTGGCTTACTAGCATCTTTTCCTTTGTATGCTGTTTTGTAAAAAGCTTCAACCTCTTTACTAGTAATATCTGCTCCGTAAAAATTAATTGCCGATGCCAAAACATTATCGACACCTGCTTTTTTGTTTACTTTTTTAGCGTCTTTATCATTAAAAATGACCTCTAAAGCTTCTTCGGATAAATTTGCTTTTGTTTGCTTTAATAAATCTGCTAAATATTCTTTAGAAAAATCAGGTTTAATTTTATCGTTCGAATAATGATGATGAATTCCGTTCGAAAACCAAACACGTTTTAAATAGGTCGTAAATTTTTTAAAATCTTCACTGTTTTTATCGCCTGAAAAATTAGTATTAATATGCTCTAAAGCTTTTCTAATTTCAAGATTGTGACGGTAATTTTGATCCCACATAATATCTCGCCCTGCCAAACCTGCTTGGGTTAAATAATACACCAACTTTTTTTCTTTTAAGGTTAGTGCTTCAAATCCTGGAATTTGATACCTCAACACTTTAATGTCGGCAAATTGCTCTACCTCATAGTTAAATTTTAAAACATCAGAAACTTCTTTCTTTACCTCTTTACTTACTGCTTCTTTGGCATCTTTTTTAGCATCTAGTCCACAAGAAACCAATACGCTAACCGCTGCGGCAGTACAAAGTATTTGTTTGATTTTCATTTTTATGATTTTAAATTGTTTTTCTGCCGATAAAGATACAAATTTTAAAATTTAGGATGCTTAAAGCAATTTGTTGTATGGTCATTAACCATGCCTATTGCCTGCATATAAGCATACATTATTGTGTCGCCTACAAACTTAAATCCACGCTTTTTTAAATTCGTTGAAATTTGTGTTGACAAAACCGTTTTAACAGGTGTTTCGGCAGTTATTTTAAAGTTATTATAAATCGGTTTTCCTTGTACAAAACTCCAAATATAGGTTGAAAAAGACCCAAACTCTTTTTGAATTTCTATAAAAAGTTTGGCATTTAAAATAGCCGATTTAATTTTTAGTCGATGTCTTATAATTCCTTTATTTTGAAGTAGTTCTTGGTATTTATCTTCATCGTAATTGGCAATTTTAGTGTAATCAAAATTATCGAAAGCGAGGCGGAAATTTTCTCGTTTCTTTAATATCGTAATCCAACTTAAACCCGCTTGAAAACTTTCTAAAATTAAAAACTCAAACAAAACGGCATCATCATATACGGGAACTCCCCACTCGGTATCGTGGTATTTTATATAGGATAAATCATCTGTAACCCATGAACATCTTTTTTTCATTTTTGATTTTTTTGATTCTGAAATGTACTATTTAAATAGCTTAAAAAAATATAAGTGTTCTACTTTTTTTATCAAAGCTAAAAATATGCTGATAAGCCTAGCCCCGATTGAGCAATTGTTTGAGCTCCTTTTTTGATTTTTTTCAAAAAAGAGCGAGTGCGGAAAGCGGGAAATAGCTCCAAATAATTTTTATTTTTATACGGATAAAAAAGATAATGTTAAATCGATTTTTTGTTAGATACTAAACTTAGCGTAAAACTGTATATTTGCTTAAAAAATTAATACTATTATATGAAATTTTTACGAAATTTACTCGCATCAATTACAGGCTTTTTTATCGCCATATTTTTACTATTTTTCTTCTTTATCGCCATTGCCGCCGTTGTAGGCTCAGGGATGGGTTCTGATGAAAAAATAGTGGTAAAATCGAATTCTGTTTTACAGTTAGACTTGGCGATGCCTATAAAAGATTATGCGCCAAAAGACGATAATCCGTTAGCAGAAGTCTTAGAATTAGCCGATGAAAAATTAGCCTTAAACAAGATTATAAATGCTATTGAAAATGCTAAAACCGATGCTAAAATTAAAGGAATTAGCATTAAAACAATAGGTGTAAATGCTGGTATTGCACAAACACAAGCGATTCGAAATAAAATTGAAGAATTTAAAGAAAGTGGAAAATTTGTATATGCTTATAATGATGTTTATACGCAAAAAAACTACTATTTAAGTTCGGTTGCCGATAGTATATTTTTAAATCCTGTGGGCGCTATCGATTTTAAAGGATTATCAACAGAAATTTTATATTATAAAGATTTTGAAGATAAATTTGGCGTTAAAATGGAAGTTATTCGTCACGGAAAATACAAAAGTGCGGTAGAGCCGTATTTATTAAACGAAATGAGTGATGCCAACCGTGAGCAAACTACGTCTCTTTTAAAATCTATTTGGTCGGAAATTACAGCAGATGTTTCTAAAAGTAGAAATATTTCTGTTGAAAAATTAAATATTATTGCCGATAATGCCAATGGTAGAAATGCCGAATTAGCTAAAGAAAATAAGTTAATTGATGCCATTATTTATGAAGATCAGTACAAAGAAAAATTAGCTATTAATACTGATAAAAAAGTACATACTATTTCTTTAGCTGATTATATAAAATCAGGAAAAGGACGCATTTCATCTTCGGCTAAAAATAAAATTGCGGTTATTTATGCGCAGGGAGAAATTAGATATGCCAAAGGAAATGAAAATATTATTGGGCAAGAAGTTACCAATAAAGCCATTCGAAAAGCTCGTAAAGATAAAAATGTAAAAGCTATTGTATTGCGTGTAAATTCACCTGGTGGAAGCGCCTTAGCTTCTGAACTTATTTGGCGTGAATTAGAATTGGCGAAAAAAGAAAAACCTTTAGTGGTTTCTATGGGGAATTTAGCCGCTTCGGGTGGTTATTATATTGCTTGTAATGCCGATAAAATTATTGCTGAACCTACAACTATTACAGGTTCTATTGGTGTTTTTGGAGCAGTTCCTAACTTTCATAAATTAGCAGGTTTTATGGGGATTAACGCTGAGCAGGTATCTACAAATAGTAACCCTAATTACAGTGTTTTTGAGCCGATAAATGACAAGTTTTATAATGTTACCAAACAAGGTGTTGAGCATATTTATACCGTTTTTGTAAACCGTGTTGCTGCAGGAAGAAATATGACTTTTGAGCAAGTAAATAACGTGGCTCAAGGACGTGTTTGGACAGGTAAACAAGCTGTTGAAAATGGTTTGGTTGACCAACTTGGTAACTTAAATGATGCCATTGCTGTTGCTGCAAATTTAGCCGAAATTGAAAGCTATAGAGTACGTAATTACCCTGTTTACAAAAAAGATTTTAAAGAAACTTTTAACCTTTCTCTTTTTGCTAAAGCATCAAAAGAAGATATTTTAAAAGAAGCTTTAGGTGATGAAAATTATGAGTTATACAATAACATTAATGAGCTAAAAAAATTAGAAGGAATTCAGGCGAGAATGCCGTATATTCTTCAGATAAAATAAGTTTTTAGTAAATTTTATAAAAAAATCCTTGATACAAATTGTATCAAGGATTTTTTATTATAAATATTTTAAAATAAAATTAGGGATTTATTACAAACCGAAATTTTCTTTAATTACATCAACATAATCTAATTTTTCCCAAGTAAATGTTTCTACTTCTTGCGAAACAGTTTCGCCCATCGGGTTTGAAAAAGTTACTGTTTTAATTTCTGATTTTCTTCCCATATGCCCGTAAGCAGCAGTTTCAGAATAAATTGGCGTTCTTAATTTTAAACGTTGCTCGATAAAATAAGGACGCATATCAAAAATGCTTTCTACTATTTTACTGATTTCTCCGTCTGTTTTATCAACTGTTGAAGTTCCGTAAGTTTCTACATTAATGCTCGTTGGTTTTGCAACTCCAATAGCGTATGAAACTTGTACTAAAACTTCTTTACATAATCCTGAAGCTACTAAATTCTTAGCAATATGACGTGTTGCATAGGCTCCAGAACGATCTACTTTCGATGGGTCTTTTCCTGAAAAAGCTCCACCTCCGTGTGCTCCTTTTCCTCCGTAAGTATCAACAATAATTTTACGCCCTGTTAAACCTGTATCTCCGTGAGGTCCTCCAATTACGAAAACACCTGTTGGGTTAATATGATAGGTTATATTATCAGTAAATAATTTTTGAATATTCGCTGGTAATTTTGCAACTACTCTTGGAATTAAAATAGAAACAATATCTTTTTTAATTTTAGCTAACATTACTGCATCATCGGCATCAAAATCATCGTGCTGTGTAGAAATTACAATGGCATCGATTCTTTGTGGCACGTTATCGTCAGAATATTCAATAGTTACTTGCGATTTTGCATCGGGACGTAAATAGGTAATATCTTTATTTTCTCTACGTAATTCAGCTAATTCGATTAACAAACGGTGCGATAAATCTAAGGCTAACGGCATGTAATTTTGCGTTTCATCGGTTGCATAACCAAACATCATTCCTTGGTCTCCCGCTCCTTGATCTTCAGGATTTGCTCTTACTACTCCTTGATTTATATCTGGAGATTGCTCATGAATTGCCGAAAAAACACCACAAGAACTACCATCGAACATATATTCGCTTTTGGTGTATCCTATTTTGTTAATTACATCACGTGCAATTTTTTGAACATCTAAATATGTTTTAGATTTTACTTCACCAGCTAAAACTACCTGTCCTGTGGTTACTAAAGTTTCACAAGCTACTTTTGATGCTTTATCAAAAGCTAAAAAATTATCTATTAAAGCATCAGAAATTTGATCTGCTACTTTATCTGGATGTCCTTCAGAAACACTTTCCGAAGTAAATAAATATGACATAAAACTGCTATTTTTTTAAATTAGAAAAAAGAAAAACTTGAGATTGCTTAAATAACTTAAAAGGAGTAGATATTTACTGCTTTAGCTTTTTAGTATGAACTTGTGTTCAATGAGGTTGCAATCAGTCAAATTTTTCCTCGAAAATTATGGGGCTAAGTTATTGATTATTTTACACACACAAAAACAAACTTACAGCGAAATGAAAATCCGTTAAAAAACAAAATAGAAACTATTGATGTGATCATAATAAAAAGTAATTTTTGTAGAATTGCATTGCTAAAATATTTGATTACTTTTGTAGTATAATAAACAAGAAAATAACCTAATTAAAATATAAAAAAATGGCATTAGAAATTACAGACGCAAACTTCGAAGAGTTAGTATTAAAATCAGACAAACCAGTATTAGTTGATTTCTGGGCAGCATGGTGTGGTCCTTGTAGAATGGTAGGTCCTATTGTTGACGAAATTGGTAACGAATATGAAGGAAAAGCTGTTGTTGGTAAAGTTGATGTTGACAATAACCAAGAATTTGCGGCTAAATATGGTGTAAGAAATATTCCTACTGTATTAGTATTTAAAAACGGTGAAGTCGTAGACAAACAAGTTGGTGCAGCTCCTAAAAAAGCATATACTGATAAAATTGATGCTGCTTTATAAGCCGTATTTTTTATAAGATATCATTAATATATTAAAAGGTTTGGCTATTTGTCAAACCTTTTTTTTATTTTCGAAAGATATGATTGATATCAAAACAATTTCTTCGGATATTAAAAACCTTGAATTACTAGCCAAGCAAGTCGTTGAAGGTTTTATTACAGGCATACATAAAAGTCCTTTTCATGGGTTTTCGGTAGAATTCTCGGAGCATAAACTCTATAATAAAGGTGAAAGTACCCGTCATATAGATTGGAAGCTATTTGCTAAAACCGAAAAATTATACATCAAAAAATATGAAGAAGAAACCAATTTAAGGTGTCATATTATTATTGATAATTCGGCTTCAATGCACTACCCTATTATTAAAAATCAAACAATCAACCACTTAAATAAAGTTAGTTTTTCGGCAGTTGCCGCAGCTTGCTTGATGGAAATTTTAAAAAAGCAACGAGATGCTGTTGGTTTGAGTATTTATTCGGATAGTTACGAATATTACGCACCCGAAAAAGGAAGCGAGCGTCATCATAAAATGTTATTGAATCAATTAGATAATTTATTAGTATCAACAAGTAAGACGAGTACAGAAACCTATCAATATTTACATGAAATAGCCGAAAAAATACATCGTCGTTCTTTGATCTTTTTATTTACCGATATGTTTCAGACTACAAAAAATGAAGAAGAATTATTTGACGCTTTACGACATTTAAAATTCAATAAACATGAGGTAATTTTGTTTCACACCTATGATAAAAAGACGGAATTGCTATTTAATTTTGATAATAGCCCCAAAAAATTTGTAGATATTGAAACCGGGGAAGAAATAAATTTACATCCTGATAATATTCAAAAAAAATATACAGCATTTAGTAAATTACAACACAAAAACTTAAAAAACAAATGCTTACAATATAAAATAGATTACATTCCTGTTGATATAAACGAAGGTTTTGACAAAATATTAACCGCTTACTTGGTTAGTAGACAAAAAAAACATCAATAATCTTTTTTCAATTAAGAAAAAGGTCTTATATTTGCACTCGCTTAGAGTAATTAGCAACGGTCTGGTAGTTCAGCTGGTTAGAATACCTGCCTGTCACGCAGGGGGTCGCGGGTTCGAGTCCCGTCCAGACCGCAATATTATTTTAAGCAAACAAATACAAAGCTAAAAGCAACGGTCTGGTAGTTCAGCTGGTTAGAATACCTGCCTGTCACGCAGGGGGTCGCGGGTTCGAGTCCCGTCCAGACCGCAATTAGTTAAGTAAGTTAAAGTATTGCTACAAGCAACGGTCTGGTAGTTCAGCTGGTTAGAATACCTGCCTGTCACGCAGGGGGTCGCGGGTTCGAGTCCCGTCCAGACCGCAAAAGCTTCTCATTTATTTGAGGAGCTTTTTCTTTTTTATATAAATTTACCTTTTAACTAATACAAACTCTTCAAAATAACATTACAATAATGTTATTAATACCTTTTTTTAATGTTATATTTTTTCATTAAAAAGGTTAAAAATAGCTAACAAACAACTTATCTTTGCTTACTTATTTAGATTTAATATCAATGGATTTAAAAAAGTTACTATCTCAAACAAATTCAAAAGCTATTTACCTTATTAATCAACAAGGCAATATTATCGATTTCTACTCAAAAGAAAATAAAACAGCTACCTTAAATGAAAAAACAGCAGCCTTTAATATTGCTATTTTTAATATGAGTAGTCATTTTTTAAGCACTTTTTACAATGCTAAATTAAATGAAATTATATTAAAGGCTGACAATGAAAACATACTATTAATAAAGTATAATGAATATATTTTAGCTTTCTTATCTAATGAAAACTTAAATACATCATTAATTGAATTAATTATAAAAAAGAATTTAACCACCACGTAAAATAAATCCAATGCAAAAAATTTTAAATGATTTAATAACTAACGTAAAAGAAAATATTCCAGGATATATTGCTATTAGTGTAGCTGAAATGTCTTCTGGTGAATGCCTTATATCAAACTCAAGTCTATCTGATTTTGATATTACTTTAGCATCTGCTTACAATGTAGAAATAATAAACGCTAAACGAAAGGCTATAAAAACATTAGGTTTAGACGAAAATTTAAGAGATATACACTTCAATTTAGACAAACAAATACATATAATTGATATTTTTCCTTCTGGTGAATATTTTGTTTACTTGGCTATTGATTCTAAAAAAGCAAACATTGCGCTTAGTCGAAAATTATTAGGCAAATACACTAAAGAACTAAACAATGAATTATAATCCAGTAATTTTATCGAATCGAAATTTCGATACTGAATTTATTGATTTTATTAATTCTTACCAAAACTTATATCAAAATATAATACTTGAAAATACTATTTGTAAAGTAAATAACAATCAAACTTTAAAGAAAAGAAAACTTAAGCAGACCCTTGAGGATTTCTTTTTTACCCCTAAATATAATGTGTTAGATATTTTCAAATTAAAAAAAGTATAAATTATTTTTTTTAAAATCTCTTTTTTCTGGAATATTATATTACTTCTTTCCTTTTAAAAAGAATACTCTTTTTTCATTTTTTCAACATAATTTTTCGCCTTGCCGTTTTACTAAACTTTTTAGTAAAACGGCAATGTTTTTTGTCAAAAAACAATTAATCTTATTTTTTATCGAAAAAAAATAAAAAACAACTAATAAAACTACTTATATTTGCCTTCTTATTTAGATTAAATAAATATAATGAATTTAAAAAAGATAATTTCAGAAACAAATTCCAATGCTATTTACCTTATTAATGAAGATGGTAATATATTCGATTTTTATTCCGAAGAAAATCAATCAGATACATTAAAAGAAAAAACTGCTACTTTCAACACAGCTATTTTTAACATGAGTAGTCACTTTTTAAACACTTTTTATAACGCTGACTTAAAAGAACTTATACTGAAGTCTAATATTCAGAATATACTACTAATTAAACACAGAAAATATATTATCGCACTTATATCAAATGAAAATTTTAATATTTCATTAATAGAATTAATCTTAAAAAAGAATTTAACCACCAATATAAAATAATTAAAATGCAAAAACTATTAGATGACTTAGTAAATAATGTAAAAGAAAATATACCTGGTTACATTGCTATTAGTGTAGCTGAAATGTCTTCTGGTGAGTGTCTTATTTCAAATTCAAACGTCCCTGAATTTGATACAACATTAGCTGCCGCATATAATGTTGAAATAATAAATGCCAAACGAAAAGCTATAAAAACACTAGGTTTAGATGAAAATTTAAAAGACATACACTTTAATCTTGATAAACAAATACATATAATTGATATTGCTCCTTCTGGTGAATATTTTGTGTATTTAGCTATAGATTCTAAAAAAGCAAATATAGCACTTAGTAGAAAATTGTTAAATAAATACACTAAAGAACTAAACGATGAATTATAATCAATTAATTTTAACCAATCGAAATTTTGATACTGAATTTGTTACTTTTATTGACTCTTATCAAAATTTATACAATAATATAATACTTAAAAATTGCCCTAATAAAATAGATAAGAAAATTGAAAACGCTAAAAAAAGAAATATTAAAGATACCTTAGAAGATTTCTTTTTTACCCCAAGATACAATGTTTTAAATCTTCTTAAACTAAATAAATCTTAAAAATTATCATCACTTAAAAAAGTTTCTCAAAAAATGAGGAGCTTTTTTATCTTTTACAACTAATTTATTTGTTAATTACATATAAAATATGTATTTATATTCTAAATACTAAAATATAAAAATGTTAAGAAAATTTACAATAATTAGTTTATTAATTTTAATGATTTCAACTATTACTTCTTGTGAATCTGAAAACTCTATAGGTCTTTGGGAAGATAATATTAAATTATCTGAAAAACAAGTAGAGTTCTCTTCTAATAAAAACTCAATAGTAATTAATACCGAAGGAAAATGGTGGTGGGTACATGAAGTTTCTCTCGACAGAAATTCAAATTTTAACATCAATAAAATTGATACTAGTGCAAATAATTTTATAATAGAAGAAACTGAATTTCGAATTGAAAGAAAAAACACAACTGAAATTCATATTCAAATGACAAAGAATAAAACAAATTCTGAAAGGATACTATTGATTGACCTAGAGTCTGGGAATTATTTTGATCGTATCAAAATAATTCAAGCTGGAATTTAAAACAAAAAAAAGCTATTTTAATTAAAGCCTGTTTGAAAACTAAAACCTCACCATCCTAAATTTGATTTACTATTTTTCTGTTATATATCTTTTTTTAGATAAAATTTAAACAGAATCTTTATGTAGTTTAATTTTTATAATCTAGAACGAAAAAAAAAATTAAAATAAACTTCCTTAATCTCAAATTAAAACTATTCAATATCTATATATTTTTCAAAAAAAGATAACATTTTAAAAACATTATATATTGTCTAAAAATTGTATTCAAAATGGTTTTACAATATATTTGCCACTCTAAAATTTCCACTTGTAAGGAAATTAAATATAACTTATAGATAATGATTAAAATTACACTACCCGACGGAACGGTTAAAGAATTTGAAGTAAACAGCACGCCAATGAACGTTGCTAAAAGTATTAGTGAAGGTTTTGCTAGAAATGTAATTTCGGCAAATTTTAACGGCACAACCGTTGAAACCACTACCCCACTAACTACTGATGGTGCTTTAATATTGTACACTTTTAATGACAATGACGGAAAAAAAGCGTTTTGGCATTCATCGGCACACGTATTAGCACAAGCTATTTTAACGTTTCATCCTGAAGCAAAATTAACCATCGGGCCGGCAATTGACAACGGTTTTTATTATGATATTGATTTAGGAGAAGAGGTGATTTCTGAAAAAGATTTTCCAGCAATTGAAAAGAAATTTTTAGAATTAGCACGTGGAAAACACGAATTTAAATTACGTGCAATTTCTAAAGCAGATGCCTTAGCGTATTATCAGAAAGAAAATAATCAATATAAAGTTGAGTTAATTGAAAACTTAACGGACGGCGATATTACTTTTTGCGACCACAGCGATTTTACAGATTTATGTAGAGGAGGGCATATTCCAAATACAGGAATTATAAAAGCGATAAAAGTAATGAATGTTGCCGGAGCATACTGGCGAGGCGATGAAAAAAATAATCAATTAACACGTATTTACGGTGTTAGTTTCCCTAAACAAAAAATGCTTACCGAGTATTTAGAAATATTAGAAGAAGCTAAAAAAAGAGACCATAGAAAACTAGGAAAAGAATTAGAACTTTTCACATTTTCACAAAAAGTGGGTGCTGGTTTGCCTTTATGGTTGCCAAAAGGTGCCGCACTTAGAGGGCGTTTAGAAGACTTTTTAAAGAAAGCTCAAAAGAAAGCTGGGTATGAAATGGTAATGACTCCTCATGTAGGACAGAAAGAATTATACGTTACTTCTGGTCATTATGCAAAATATGGAGAAGATAGTTTTCAGCCGATAAAAACACCAAAGATGGACGAAGAGTTTTTATTAAAACCGATGAATTGTCCACATCATTGTGAGGTTTATAATTTCAAACCTCATTCTTATAAAGATTTACCTAAACGTTTTGCAGAATTTGGAACCGTTTACCGATATGAACAAAGTGGTGAATTACACGGTTTAACACGTGTAAGAGGTTTTACGCAAGATGACGCACATATTTTTTGTACGCCTGAACAATTAGACCAAGAGTTTAAAGATGTAATTGATTTAGTACTTTATGTATTTAAATCGTTAGGCTTTGAAGATTTTACAGCACAAGTTTCCATTCGAGACATGCAAAATCTTGATAAATATATTGGTGATGTTAAAACTTGGGAACTTGCAGAAAAAGCCATTATCAATGCCGCTACCGATAAAGGGTTAGATTTTGTGATTGAAGAAGGTGAAGCGGCATTTTATGGACCGAAATTAGACTTCATGGTAAAAGATGCTTTAGGCAGAAGTTGGCAACTTGGAACCATACAAGTGGACTATAATTTACCTAAAAGGTTCGAATTATCGTATAAAGGTGCCGATAATCAATTACATCAACCTGTAATGATTCACAGAGCTCCTTTTGGGTCGATGGAACGTTTTATTGCCGTATTATTAGAGCATACAGGCGGAAACTTCCCACTTTGGCTAACCCCTGAGCAGGTTATCTTATTGCCTATCAGTGATAAATATGAAAAATACACGAAAAAAGTTTTAACTTTGTTAGAAAATTCCGAAATTCGCACCCTGGTAGATAGCCGAAGTGAAAAGACAGGAAGAAAAATTCGTGATGCCGAAGTTAGTAAAATACCTTTTATGGTTATTATTGGCGAAAAAGAAGAACAAGATGGCACGGTATCTGTAAGAAAACACGGTGAAGGAGATATTGGTACATTTACCATCGAAGAATTTATTTCATTAATACAAAAAGAAGTAAGCAAAACTTTAGTTCCTTTTGGAAATTAATTAAAAAATTAACGAAAGGAAACTAAATAATAGTAATAACTTAAAATCATGAGTCATAGCAATTAGAAGAAGAGGCGGACGTAGACCGCTAAGGGTAATTAAAGAAGATCAACATAGAATTAATGATAAAATTAGATATGTTGATGAAGTTCGCTTGGTAGGCGAAAACATCGAAGTGGGTGTATATCCTTTAGAAAAAGCCAAACAACTGGCAATTGAACAAGAGTTAGATTTAGTTGAAATTTCACCTAAAGCTGTACCCCCTGTTTGTAAAATTATTGATTATAAAAAGTTTTTATACGAACAAAAAAAACGTGATAAAGCTTTAAAATCAAAGGCAACAAAAGTTATTGTAAAAGAGATTCGTTTCGGACCTCAAACTGACGAGCATGATTACGAATTTAAAAAGAAACATGCTATTAAGTTTTTACAAGACGGTGCAAAGTTAAAAGCATTTGTTTTCTTCAAAGGACGTTCTATTGTTTTTAAAGAACAAGGGCAAATTTTATTATTAAAATTAGCACAAGAACTAGAAGGATACGGTAAAGTAGAGCAAATGCCTAAATTAGAAGGAAAACGTATGATTATGTTTATTGCCCCTAAAAAGGCTAAATAAATCAAAACGTTCATAATATATAAGCAAGATAAACTAAAGAACAGAAATGCCTAAAATTAAAACAAAATCTAGTGCCAAGAAACGTTTCAAAGTAACTGGTTCTGGTAAAATAAAAAGAAAGCACGCTTTTAAAAGCCACATTTTAACAAAGAAATCTAAAAAACGTAAGCTTGCTTTAAGACACGCAACATTAGTACACAAATCTGATGTAGCAAATATTAAGCAACAATTAGTTTTAAGATAATTCTTTATACAGGGAATTTAATTATTAACCATGGAGTTAGGCTCAAATAAGTATCGAATATTCGATCGCCTACTACAAAAAACATTTGAATTATGCCAAGATCAGTAAATTCAGTAGCCTCAAGAAGAAGAAGAAAAAAAATCTTGAAGGCAGCAAAAGGTTACTTCGGAAGACGTAAAAACGTTTACACAGTAGCAAAAAATGCGGTAGAAAAAGCGATGTCATACGCTTACCGTGACCGTAAAAATAACAAGAGAAATTTCCGTGCATTATGGATTCAACGTATCAACGCTGGAGCTCGTCAGTTCGGAATGTCTTACTCTCAGTTTATGGGTAAAGTAAAAGCTAACAATATCGAATTAAACCGTAAGGTTTTAGCTGATTTAGCTATGAACAATCCAGAAGCTTTTAAGGCCATTGTAGAAAAAGTAAAATAAGTTTCATATACTTGCTTATACTAAAAACCCAAACTTAAACGTTTGGGTTTTTTTAAATCCCTTAGATTCCCATATTTACATAAAATTCTAACCAATGAAAATTCTAAGAATCCTATTACTAATTTTTATAACGCAAAATATTACTGCACAAAAGCGTTTATCTAAAGCACAAGTAGATTCATTACCAAACACTATTGAAAATCAATTTATTAAAGCGTATCGATTATCTAACAATTGGCAAGAATATAAGTTGATTAAACGTACACATTTTATCAATTTTCAAAAAAATATTTTAGATAGTGTTACTGCTATTAAAAAAGATGTTATAGCTAAACAACTTCTATTAGAATCACAATTAAAAAATGAGAACGTTCTAAAAAATGAAATAGTTACATTAAAGAATAATTTATCATTATCTATTGAAAAAGAAAATGGTATCGATATTTTTGGTTCTTTAATAAATAAGAACCTTTACAATACTATTCTTTGGAGTATTATTAGTTGCTTATTAATAGCCTTAGCCTTTTTTATCTATAAATTTAATAGTAGTAATGCTGTTACTAGAGAAACTAAAAATTTATTAATTGGTACTGAAGATGAACTCGAACAATATAAAAGAAGATCTATTGAAAAAGAACAAAAATTACGTCGTCAATTACAAGATGAAATTAACAAACAAAGAGGAGTTAATTAATTTTTTTGATATACTAAATATCTAAAAAAAACCTCAAGCAAAACTTGAGGTTTTTAGTTTTTTAATAAATAGTTATTAAAGTATTTTTAAGATAATCCTGAAATTACACCATTATTATCAATACTCATATTTTCTGATGCTGGTATGGCTGGTAAACCTGGCATACGCATCATTTTTCCTAAAATAGGAATTACAAACCTCGCTCCTGCTGCTATTTCTATTTCACGTACATTTACTGTAAAACCTGTTGGTCTTCCAATTAATTTGTCATCATCTGAAAAAGATTTTTGCGTTTTTGCCATACAAACAGCAAAATCGTTAAATCCTAATCTGTCTATTCTACGTAAATTTAATTCGGCTTTTTTATCATAGGTTACCCCATCGGCACCGTAAATTTCTTTAGCAATTACTTCAATTTTATCTTTAATTGGACTTTTAAAATCGTATAAAGGTTTAAATTGTGTTGCTTTATTTTCAACAACATTAACTACGGCTTTGGCTAAGTTTTTAGTTCCTTCACCTCCTTTTGCCCAACCTTCTGAAACCACTGCTTCAACACCTAATTTAGCACAGGCCTCAATAACAAAATTTACTTCTTCTACTGAATCAGAAATAAATGAATTAATTGCTACAACAGGCTCAATATTAAATTTACGAATATTTTCAATATGCTTTTGTAAGTTTTTAAATCCGTTTTGAACACGTTCTAAACTTGGCGTATTGTATTCCTCTTTTTTTGCTCCTCCATGATGACGCAATGCCCTAATGGTTGCTACTAAAACAACACATTTTGGGTTTAAGCCCGCATGTTGCGATTTGATATTTAAAAATTTTTCTGCGCCTAAATCGGCTCCAAAACCTGCTTCGGTTACTACATAATTAGATAATGATAATCCCATTTTTGTAGCGATAATCGTGTTGGTTCCTTGGGCAATATTTGCAAAAGGACCTCCGTGAATAATTGCTGGATTCTCTTCTAAAGTTTGTACTAAATTCGGCTTAATAGCATCTTTTAATAAAATTGCCATTGCATCTTGTGCGTTTAAATCACGAGCAAAAACAGGTTTTTTATCAAAAGTAAATCCAATAAAAATACTTCCTAAACGCTTTTTTAAATCATCAAAATTACTTGCCATACAAAGTATCGCCATTACTTCAGATGCTGGGGTAATATTGAAACCATCTTCACGAGGAATTCCGTTTCCTGTACCTCCTAAACCAATGGTAATTTGACGCAAAGCACGGTCATTCATATCAATTACTCGTTTCCATAAAATGGTACGAGGATCAATATTTAAATTATTAACTTTACTCTGAATATTATTATCAATTAAAGCAGCTAATAAATTATTTGCCTTTTCAATAGCGTTAAAATCACCTGTAAAATGCAAGTTGATGTCTTCCATCGGAACTACCTGTGAATTTCCACCACCAGCAGCACCTCCTTTAATACCAAAAACAGGCCCTAATGAAGGCTCACGTAACACAACAGTTGCTTGTTTATCAATTTTATTTAACCCTTCGGTTAAACCGATTGAAACCGTTGTTTTACCTTCTCCTGCTGGAGTTGGCGTTAAAGCGGTTACTAAAATTAGGTTGTTTTTTGCAATTTTTTCTTCATCAATTAAATTTAAAGGTAATTTTGCTTTGTACTTTCCGTACATTTCTAAATCGTCTTCTTTTACATTGAGTTTCGTAGCAATATGCTTAATGTGTTGTAATTCTTTTGCTTGTGCAATTTCAATATCTGATAAATGTGCCATCGCTAATTATATGATTTTATGTTATTAATTTACACTTTTAAAACATAGTAAATATACACAATCTAATTCTTTTAAGAAGTCATAATTAAGTCATTTATTTTAGCTAAACACAGATGTAGCATATAAATATGGCAAAATAATTGGCAAACCTTTTTCGAAATACTATATTTGCTCGTTTTAAAAAAGAATTCGTTTAAATTAAAATAGATGCAAAACAAAGGTCTTATTAAATTATTTGCTGTCCTTTTCGGACTAGTAAGCTTGTACCAATTGTCGTTTACATTTTTTGCTAATAAAGTAGAAGATAGCGCTAAGGTATATGCAAAGGAGAACGCTAAGGGTAACAGCGGTAGAGAGTTAGCTAGATTTGAAAGAAAGTATTTAGATAGCGTTGCAAACGATCAGGTTGTAAACTTAGGTATTGATAAATATACCTATAACGACATCAAGGAACGTGAAATGAACCTTGGGTTAGATTTAAAAGGTGGTATTAATGCTATTTTACAAGTATCAGTAAAAGATATTTTAATTGCTTTAGCAAACAATTCTGAAAATACTGTTTTTAGATCGGCGTTAGCAAAAGCGAATGAAGCTCAAAAAGACAGTCAAGAAAATTACTTAGACTTATTTTTAACACAATTCGAAACCTTAAGTAACGGAAGTATTAAATTAAGTGATCCTGCAATTTTTGGTACAAAATCTTTACGTGAAAAGATTGATTTTAATAAAACCAATGCGCAAGTAAAAGAAGTTTTACAACAAGAAATTAATAGTTCTATTAATACTTCTTTTGAAGTATTACGTAGCCGTATTGATAAATTTGGTGTAACTCAACCAAATATTCAGCGTATCGGAAACTCTGGAAGAATTCAAATTGAATTACCAGGTGCTAAAGATATTGAGCGTGTTACAAAATTAATTACAAGTACTGCCGAATTACAATTTTGGGAAGTATATACCAATGCCGAAGTTCAAAACTTTTTCTTTAGTGCAAATGCTAAAGTTGCTGAATTATTAAAAGATGATTCAATAACTGCAACCACGCAAGTTAAAGATTCTGCAAAAGCAGATGATATTGATGATTTATTAGGAACATCGACCGATGCTGCCGAAAAAGCAAATACTCAAAAGAACTTATTTACTTATTTATATCCTAATGTAGCTCAAAATCAACAACAAATGAGCTCTTTAGTAGCACAGGCTAAAGTTCAAGATACGGCACAGGTAAATAGCTTACTTGCTCATAAAAGTGTACAAGCTTTATTACCTGCTAATTTAAAATATGTTAAATTTTTATGGGATTATAAAGCACAAAAAAGTGCTGATGGTACTGCTGAAATTATTGGTTTATACGCCATAAAATCAAACAGAAATGACAAAGCAACTATTGATGGTGATGTAATTTCAGATGCTATTCAAGATTTTTATTTAAGTAAGCCAATTGTATCAATGACAATGAATGCTAATGGAACTAAAAAATGGGCAAAAATGACTGGCGATAACGTTGATGAATTCGTTGCCATTGTTTTAGATAACTACGTATATACAGCACCTGTCGTAAACGGAGCAATTACAGGAGGAAGTACTCAAATTTCTGGAGGAACCATGACTGTTAATGAAGCTCAAGATATTTCAACGATATTAAAAGCAGGTAAATTACCTGCTCCTGCTAGAATTATTCAGGCAGAAGTTGTTGGACCATCATTAGGGCAAGAATCTATTAACGCAAGTATTTGGTCATTCGGATTAGCGATTTTATTAATTTTAGTTTGGATGTTTTTATACTACGGTAAAGCGGGTATTTACGCCAACATTGCTTTATTAGTAAACATTTTATTTATCTTCGGATGGTTAGCCTCATATAATGCAGTTTTAACCTTACCTGGAATTGCAGGTGTTATTTTAACAATCGGTATGTCGGTTGATGCGAATGTTATTATTTTCGAAAGAATTAAAGAAGCCTTAAGAGGTGGACAAACTTTAGAAACTGCCGTTGATGAAGGATTTAGTTTTAAAGGAGCTTTATCGGCAATTATTGATGCAAATATTACTACATTCTTAACGGGTGTTATTTTATTTATCTTCGGAACAGGACCAATTAAAGGTTTTGCTTATACCTTAATGCTAGGTATTGCAACTTCATTATTTACTGCAATTTTTATCACTCGTTTATTTATTGATAAATCTGTTGAAAAAGGAACTAGATTACCTTTTAATACAAATATTTCTAAAAACTGGTTTCAAAATATCAATATTGAATTTTTAAAGAAACGTAAGTTAGCTTATATTATTTCTGGATTCTTTATTTTAGCTGGATTGGTATCAATCTTTACCTTAGGATTAAAACAAGGTGTTGATTTTAAAGGAGGTCGTTCTTACGTTGTACGTTTTGATCAGCCAATGAATGCAACACAAGTTGCAACGAGCTTAAAAGATGCTTTCAAATCGGCTCCTGAAGTAAAAACTTACGGATCTGATCATCAATTAAAAATAACTACTGCTTTTAAAATTGATGAAGATGGTAGCGAAGTTGATGAAATAGTTCAAAAATCATTATTTACAGGATTAAAAGCGTATTTAGGAACTACTTCTTACGAAGACTTTAAACCAGGATTCGAAAAAGCAGGTAGCGGAATTATGAGCTACATGAAAGTAGAACCAACCATTGCCGATGATATTAAAAAATCAGCATTATGGGCAGTAATCGGTTCATTAATTGTAGTTTTCTTATATATTTTATTACGTTTTAGAAAAATAGCCTTCTCTATCGGTGCAGTTGTTGCTGTATTCCACGATGTATTAGTGGTATTAGGTGTATTTTCTATCTGCTACAAATTCATGCCTTTTGACATGGAAATTGGGCAATCATTTATTGCTGCTATTTTAACAGTAGTTGGATATTCATTAAATGATACCGTAGTAATTTTTGATAGAATTAGAGAGTTTACTCAAGAAAAAACAACCATATCGGCAAGTTTAGTAAACAAAGCTTTAAACAGTACCTTAGGTAGAACCATAAATACTTCTTTAACAACATTATTAGTAATGTTAGCCATTTTCTTCTTTGGAGGAGATAGTATTAAAGGATTTATGTTTGCCTTAATTGTAGGGGTTGTTGTAGGTACGTATTCATCATTATTCGTAGCAACACCAATTATGTTCGACGCTTCTAAAAAAGCAGAAGCTGTAAAAGAGCAAGAAGAAAACCAAGAAATAGCATAACAACAATATCTATTTTACAAAAACCGTTTTGAATTTTATTCAAAACGGTTTTTTCATTTACTATCAAGCAACTATCTTTGTAAAATTATTTGTACTATTATGAAAATTACAAAACTTCACGATTTATATTTTAAAGAATTCATTTCTCCAAATGAAATAACTACGATTGTTAAAAGATTAGCAAAACAAGTAAAGGCTGATTTGCCCAAAAATGAAGTTCCTATTTTTATTGGAATTTTAAATGGGTGCATTGTTTTTGCTGCCGATTTTTTACGTGAATATAAAGGCGATTGTGAAATTAGTTTTGTGAAATTAGCTTCTTACCAAGGAACAACATCAACCCAAAAAGTAAAAAATCTAATCGGTATTAATGAAGATTTAACCAATAGAACGGTTATTATTTTAGAAGATATTATTGATACAGGAACAACATTACAGGAGATTTATGAAATCTTCAAAACAAAAAATATTAAAGAATTAAAAATAGCAACACTTTTTTTCAAACCTGATGTTTACAGAAAAGAACTACCTATAAATTATATCGGAAAAAGTATTGAAGATAAATTTATTGTTGGTTACGGCTTAGACTATAAAAATTACGGTAGAAATTTACCCGCTATTTACCAATTAACAACAGCACCAAAAATGAAAAACATCGTATTATTTGGCCCTCCAGGCGCAGGAAAAGGAACACAGGCAGATTTATTAAAAGAGAAATATAATTTAGTACATATTTCTACTGGTGACGTTTTTCGTTTTAATATTAAAAATGAAACTGAATTAGGTTTACTTGCTAAAACCTATATGGATGATGGAAATTTAGTTCCTGATCAAGTAACCATTAATATGCTAAAGGCCGAAGTTGAAAGAAATGCTGATGCTAACGGATTTATTTTTGATGGTTTTCCTAGAACACAATCGCAGGCGGAAGCTTTAGATGCTTTTTTAGGCGAAAAAAACGAACGTATTAACGGAATGGTAGCTTTAGAGGTATCTGAAGATTTATTAGTGAATCGTTTATTAGAAAGAGGAAAAACAAGCGGAAGAACTGATGATACTGACGAGAGTAAAATCAGAAATCGTTTTAATGAGTACAATACTAAAACCGCTATTTTAAAAGAATTTTACCAAGATCAAGGTAATTATTATGGTGTAAATGGTGTTGGAAATATTCAAGAAATTACACAACGTTTATCAGAAGTATTTGATACATTATAAAAATTACTATTTTTAAACGAAGAGCAATAATTTTAAAGAAATATAAAAAAACTTCTTTATCTTACTCAAAACCATAGTAGTTATAACGATTACTGCTGTTTAAATATAACAGCCAATAACTTAGAAAAAATGACTGAAGGAAATTTTGTTGACTATATAAAAATCTACGCATCTTCTGGTAAAGGAGGTCGAGGATCTGTGCATTTACATCGTGAAAAATATATTACTAAAGGTGGTCCTGACGGAGGTGACGGTGGTCGTGGAGGTCACATCATTTTACGTGGTGATAAAAGTATGTGGACACTTTTTCATTTAAAATTTAAACGTCATTTTAGAGCTGAACCAGGTGGTGATGGTAGTGCAAGTCGTAGTACTGGGCATGATGCGAAAGACATTATTGTACCTGTTCCATTAGGTACTATTATTCGTGATGCCGATACCGATGAAATTTTACACGAAATTACACACCACGATCAAGATATTATTTTATTACCTGGTGGAAAAGGTGGTTTAGGAAACTGGCACTTTAAATCGTCAACAAACCAAGCACCTCGTTACGCACAACCAGGTATTGACGGTACAGATGGATGGTTCCGTATTGAACTTAAATTATTAGCTGATGTTGGTTTAGTTGGTTTCCCGAATGCAGGAAAATCTACTTTATTATCGGTAATTACAGCAGCAAAACCGAAAATTGCAGATTACGCTTTTACCACCCTAAAACCCAACTTAGGTATTGTAGAACACCGTAATCACAAGAGTTTTGTGGTAGCAGATATTCCTGGAATTATTGAAGGAGCTGCCGAAGGAAAAGGATTAGGACATTATTTTTTACGTCATATTGAACGTAATTCTACCCTATTATTTTTAATTCCTGCCGATAGTGATGATATCAAAAAAGAATATGAAATTCTATTAAACGAATTACGTAAGCACAATCCTGAATTGTTAGACAAAGACCGTTTATTAGCTATTTCTAAGTCGGATATGCTAGACGACGAACTAAAAGAAGAAATTAAAAAAGATTTACCAGAAGGTATTGATGCTTTATTTATCTCCTCTGTAGCTCAATTAGGTTTACAAGAATTGAAAGATAAATTATGGGATATGTTGAATTAATTTTCAACCTTAATTTATTTCAAAAAATTTTATATAAAAACCCTGAACAGTAATTGTTCAGGCTTTTTAGTTTTTTAAAGCTTATTTAAATTTCATTTAAAAAAAATATAGTAGCAAAAAATGACGGCAAGGGGTTGAAACCCCTTGTTAAAAGGAGCTGAAAAAAGCTAAAAACTGTGGCAAATCAGGATGAAAAACTGAAATAAAATCCCTTTGACGCATTTTTATTTTTAAAACAAGGGGTTTTAACCCCTTGTCATGCTATTTTGACGTTACAATAATTTTTGGAATAAAATTTAAACAAGCTCTAAAAAGGAATTAAAAGTGTATCGATAATTTGAATTCTTTTATCTTCATTTATTTTGATGATAAATACGTTCTCGATACTATTTTTTTGAAGGAAAAAAATCACTCGAACTGACAGTTTATCTTTTTTTACAAAACCCGTTTTGCTTTTACAAAGGTTTTTCGCCAGTAATTATCTTGCAAAGAGCTAATCATTACGCCACTTGAGGTGCTTGCATGTATAAAACGAATATTTCTATTTTTAACAGAAGTAACCAAACCAACATGATTTACACGCCCACTTCTTCTTGCGGTTTTAAAAAATAATAAATCGCCACGTTTTACTTTTTTAAGTGAAACCTGATACCCTTTGGCATACATTTTCCCCGATGACCTTGGTATTTGTACCTTCCGATGTTTAAAAGATGTATAAATTAAACCCGAACAATCCATACCTCTTTTAGAAGTTCCGCCGTATTTATAAGGAGCGCCTTTGTAACTTACCGCTGTCCAAATAATTTTATCGGCAAGGCTTGCTGTTTTTGTCGATTTTACAACAGCTTTTTTAGGTGCTTTTTTGGGGGTATTTTTAGGATATTTTTTGGTTGATTTTACCAAGCGAACCGATCTATGTATCGATTTTGACGCTTTATGATATTTGCTTATATTTTTTGATGATCCACAAGAAATCATTAAAAAAGAAGCTATTAAAACATATATTATTCTTTTAATCATAAAGCTATTTATTCTTTTTTATCACTAGTTATAATTTTTTTAATCCATTTACAATTAATTTAGCTGTTTTTGCAGATGCTCCTTTTCCTCCTAGTATTTCTTCTAAATCAAAATAAGCTAAAAACAGTTCTTTTCGGTGTTCGGGTTGTAAAATATGTTGTAATTCTTTCGATAAATTTTCTTTGGTAAAATCGTCTTGAATTAATTCTTTAACCACTTCTTTATCCATAATTAAATTAACCAACGAAATATATTTTAAGGTAATAATTCGCTTTGCAATTTGATATGAAATGTTACTTCCTTTATAGCAAACCACCTGAGGAACTTTAAACAAAGCAGTTTCTAGCGTTGCCGTACCCGAGCCCACCAAAGCCGTGTTTGAAATACTTAATAAATCGTAGGTTTTATTGTTGATAAACTTCACATTTTTACTACCAATAATCGTTTTATAAAACTCATACGGCTGACTAGGAGCACCGCCAATCACAAACTGATACTCAGAAAATTCATCGACTAAAGATAACATAACCGATAACATTTTTGTAATTTCTTGCTTTCTACTTCCTGGCAATAAAGCGATAATATCTTTATCACCTAAATTATGCGTGGTTCTAAAAAGTGCTTCATCGATCTGTTTTCTACCTTCAATACCATCAATTAACGGATGCCCAACAAAAGTTACCTCGTAATCATATTTTTGATAAAATTCTTTTTCAAACGGAAGAATTACAAACATCGCATCAACATCGCGTTTAATATCGGCTACCCTACCCGCTCTACTTGCCCAAACTTGTGGCGAAATATAATAATTCGTTTTAAAACCTTGTTGTTTTGCCCATTTAGCAATACGCAAATTAAAGCCTGAATTATCTATAAAAAGAAGTACATCGGGTTTAAAACTAGCGATATCTTTTTTACAAAAAGACATCATACCTAGTATTTTTGGTAAATTTAATAACACCTCAACAAAGCCCATAAAAGCACGTTCTTTGTAATGTTTTACAAGTGTTCCGCCTACTTCTTGCATTAAATCGCCACCCCAAAAACGAATGTCTGCTTTTGGATCTTCTTTTAATAAAGATTTCATCAAATTGGCGCCGTGTAAATCACCCGAAGCCTCGCCTACAAGAATGTAATATTTCATATATTATACAAATTTTAAAATAAGTGTTGCTACTGCTATTGCAACAGTTGTTATTAAAACACCTCTAGCTCTATAATCTTGTTTCTTTTTTAAAAACACCCAAAAAACAAATAAATTAGGAAGTGCAGCCAACGCCAATACAGCACCTAAAACACCCCCTTGTTTTACTTTTTTTAAAGTTTCGATAATTCTAGCATCTGAAATAAATTCTAAATACACAAAAAGACCACAAGCCGTAGCTAGTAAACCTGTTAAAACACCAATAAATACTTCTTTGTTTATATGTCCCATGAGTTTAATTTTTGAATTGCATGATGTGCCGTCATATCAAATTGCACAGGAACCACTGAAATAAAATTATTTTCTAGCGCCCAAATATCCGTATCTTGTCCTTTGTCTCTATTTACAAATTCGCCCGATAACCAATAATATTCTTTACCATTTGGGTTTTTACGTTTGTCAAAACTCTCTTTCCAATAGCCATTTGCCTGACGACAAACACGAATCCCTTTTATTTCTTCTTCTTTTAATTTTGGAATATTTACATTTAAAACCACCCCATCAGGCAAGCCATTTTCTAGTACATTTACGACTATTTTTTCTATAAATTTTTTAGCAGCTCTAAAATCGGCATGCCAGTCAAAATCTAATAACGAAAAACCAATTGCAGGAATCCCTTCAATACCCGCTTCAACAGCAGCACTCATAGTTCCTGAATAAATAACATTTATCGATGAATTTGCACCGTGGTTAATTCCTGAAACACATAAATCGGGCGTGCGGTTTAAAATTTCATTTTTAGCCATTTTAACACAATCGGCAGGCGTACCCGAACAACTGTATTCTATTTGCGGGCCTTGGTCAATTGTAATAGGATTACAATGCAATACGTTGTTTACCGTAATGGCATGCCCCATACCGCTTTGTGGGCTATCGGGCGCTACTACAACGACATCACCTATTTTATTCATTATTTCAATAAGCATGCGAATACCTGGTGCGGTAATTCCATCATCATTGGTCACCAAAATTAAGGGTCTTTCTTGCATAGTATGTTAGTTTTACAACAAATGTAACATAAAAAAAGCACTCTTATTTTAACATTTTATAAAGATAAAAACCTGAATTTTATACGTAAAATTGTAAGAATCAAAGCCCAACAAAATGCTACAATTAATTATATATGTATCTATTTATATCCTTAACACGTTTTTTTGATCATAATTCCTTTAAATAAAGGAAAGAAGTTGTTATAAAAAACATCAAAATTAATAAATTGGCATTATTTTAGTAGATTAGCAATGCTAAGTACATCATTAAAAATATAGAAGAGATATGAAGAAGAAGTTTATCATTCCATTTTTAGCCGTTATTGTATTTTTTTCAAACACCATTTATTCAAATACAACTTCAGATAAAAATCATAACAAAGACCCTGAAAAAGATCGGGTAATTGTATATGTTTTAAAAAATATTTTAAGCAGATATCATTATGTTCAAAAAGAATTAAATGATGAATTTTCCGAGTATGTTTACACCTCTTTTATAGACGGTTTAGACCCTAATAAGCGGTATTTTACTCAAGAAGATTTAATCGAATTTTCGCAATTTAAGTATCAGATAGATGACCAATTAAGAAACACAGAAATTCATTTTTACAAATTGGTTTACAATCGGTTTTTAGAAAAATTAACTGCCGCAAAAAATAACTACCGTGCTTTATTAGCCCAACCTTTTAATTACAAAAAAAATGAAGTAATTAATGTTGATTACGAAAAAATTCCGTTTGCTAAAAATGAAAGCGAATTGGTTGATTATTGGAGAAAACAGCTTAAATTATCAATATTAAGCAGAATTGAAGATGCCGATGACACACAAAATAAAAAAGCTAAAAAAGATAAAAAATTAAAGCTTAAAAAATTCTATCAGCTAGAAATTGAAGCTCGAAAAGAAGTGTTAAAAAACATGAACGAATTATACGAGCGTATTGATGAGCTTGAAAATTCTGATTGGTATTCTACCTTTTTAAACAGTGTGGTTAGCGGTTTTGACCCTCATACTACGTATATGTCGCCAAGAATAAAATCTCGTTTTGACCAAGAAATGTCGGGTAAACTAGAAGGAATTGGCGCTCGTTTACAAAAAAAAGGAATGTACACACATATTGTAGAGCTAATTTCAGGCGGTCCAGCATGGAAACAAGGCGAATTAGAACCTGACGATATTATTTTAAAAGTAGCCCAAGGCGATGCTGAACCTTTAGATATTGTAGGAATGCGCTTAGACGATGCTATTAAATTTATCAAAGGAAAAAAAGGAACAGAAGTTCGTTTAACGGTTAAGAAAAAAATTGACGGATCAACCAAAATTATTCCAATTATTAGAGATGTTGTTGAATTAGATGAAACCTTTGTAAAATCGAGTATTGTTGAAAAAAATGGACAAAAGTATGGCGTTATCGACCTGCCACGATTTTATATCGATTTCAATGATTTAAGCCGTAGAGATGCTGCTAAAGATATGGAGCAAGAAATTGAGCGTTTAAAGAGTGAAAACGTAAAAGGAATTATTGTCGATTTGCGTGACAACGGCGGAGGATCGTTAAAAACAGCCATCGAAATTGGCGGATTATTTATTAAAAAAGGTCCTATTGTACAAGTAAAATACCGTGGAGAAGATCCTTTAATAAAAAATGATACCGATTCAAAAATACAGTGGGACGGTCCTTTGGTCGTTATGGTGAATGAGTTTTCGGCTTCGGCTTCTGAAATTTTTGCCGCTGCAATGCAAGACTATAAACGTGGTGTTATTATTGGCGGAAAACAAACTTACGGAAAAGGAACAGTTCAAAATGTGATGCCAATTAATCGTTTTTATGAAAAATATCCAAGCGATTTAGGCGCCTTAAAAATGACCATTCAAAAATTTTATAGAATTAACGGTGGTTCTACTCAAATTGAAGGTGTTTATTCTGATATTCCATTACCTACCAGATATAGCTATATGAAATTTGGCGAACGTGATTTAGACGGTGCCTTGCCTTGGGATAAAGTCCTACAAGCCGATTATAACCCAACAAATTCGTATAGTAATTTTAACGATGCTGTTTATAATAGTAAGCAACGTGTATTAGAAAATGAGCGTTTTAATAAAATTAATAAATACGCAAAATGGCTAAAGAAAAATCAGGAAGAAAGAGTCTATTCATTAAAATATAGTACTTTTAAGAAGGAAAGTACTAAAAAAATTAAAGAAGGTGAACTTTTTAAAGACATCTTTAAATTCGATTCTAACTTAACTTTTAATTCGCCTAAATACGAAGTAAATCTTTTTACAAAAGACACTGTTTTAAAAGAAAAACGTGTGGTTTGGCATAAAAATTTAAAGAAAGATATTTATTTAAACGAAGCTTTAAATGTTCTGAGTGAATTAAAAATGAATCGAAATTACACGCTTGTAAAACAATAATTAAATAAAAAAGAGACTGCTAAAAAGTAGTCTCTTTTTTATTATTTTAAATTCTTATTTTTTTTGAAGCAACTTCCCGCTTTACGCACTCGCTTTTTTTATTTTTTAAAAATAAAAATAAAAAAGAGCTCAAACAATTGCTTCAATCGGGGCTAGGCATTTTTACTCACTTAGCACTTCTAGTTTAACCACCAAACCTTCGTTAGAACGTACATTAAAAACAGTATCGTCTTCAAAAATTAAATACTGCCCTTTTACTCCAACTAAAACTCCCGTATAAGTTTCTGATTTTACAATATTTAAACTCTTTGGTTTTAAAGGATATTTATCAACAGGAAAATTAATTGCCGTTTCTTTATTATTTTCAATAATATATTGCTGTGCTTGTTCAGGAATAAATTCTTTTAATTTCTCTTTCCAAGATAGCAAACTTTCATCTTCAATATCGTTTTTTAGCATTTTTCGCCAATTGGTTTTATCGGCAACATGTGCTTTTAAAGCAACCTCTGTAATTCCTGCTAAATACCTGTTTGGCACTTCAACGATTTCAATAGCTTCATGTGCGCCTTGATCTATCCAACGAGTTGGCACTTGTGTTTTTCTAGTAACCCCCACTTTTACATTGCTAGAATTGGCTAAATACACAATATGAGGTTTTAATTGTACGCTTTTTTCATAGGCTAAATCTCTATCTTGAATATCTAAATGAGCTTTACTTAATTCAGGACGCATAATCCAATCGCCAGCATTTGGCGTTTCAAAAAAACACTTTTTACAAAAGCCTTGACGATATATTTCTTTTTCTAAATGACAATTTAAACATTCATACCCAGCAAAACTTAGCGTTATTTTGTTCTGTAACAACTGATTCATATTTATAAAATCAGTTTTCATATCTAAATAATACTGAACTGTATCTAAATTTTCAGTGCGCATTTTTTTTAAAACTCCTTGGTATTCCATGTCTTAAATTTTATTACTTTTAACCTTACAAAATTACAGTAAAAAAACTGAATTAAATCGAATTAAGTTGTAACCTATGTCGTTTCCATTTATAAATTCAATCATTTCCTGGTTTTTAAAAAAACGTAAACACCAAGTAGAATTATTTTTAAAATATCCTATTGATGTTCAAAATGAATTGCTTCTAAAATTAATAAATACGGCTAAAAACACCGAATTTGGAGCTTCACATAATTTTTTATCCATAGAAAACTATGCTGATTTTTCAAAAAATGTGCCGATACAAAAATATGAAAGCATCGAGCCGCTTATTGAACGCTGCCGAAAAGGAGAACAAAACCTATTTTGGCCTACACCTATTCGTTGGTTTGCAAAAAGCAGTGGAACAACCAATGCGAAAAGTAAATTTATTCCTGTTAGCAATCAGGCAATTGAAGATTGTCATTTAAAGGCAGGGAAAGACATGTTGTGTTTGTATGTTTCGAACAACGAAAATTCGAAAATGTTTAAAGGAAAAGGCTTAAAATTAGGTGGTAGTACGGCTATTTACGAAAACAACAATTCATCTTTTGGCGATTTATCGGCAATTTTAACTAAAAACCTACCTTTTTGGGCCGATTTTAGCTCCGCTCCTAGTCACGAAGTTTCTTTAATGGCAGAATGGGAAACCAAAATGGAGGCTATTATTGAAGAAACTATTGATGAAGATATTACCAGCTTAGTAGGCGTTCCTAGTTGGATGTTAGTGCTTTTAAATAGGGTTTTAGAAAAAACAGGAAAAGATAATATATTGGAGGTTTGGCCTAATTTAGAGGTTTATTTTCATGGTGGCGTAAATTTTAATCCTTACCGAGAGCAGTATCAAAAATTAATTCCTAAAAAAGAGTTTAAATATTACGAAACTTATAATGCTTCGGAAGGTTTTTTTGCAATTCAAGATGTAAATAATTCAGATGAATTACTACTAATGCTAGACTATGGAATTTTTTATGAGTTTATTCCAATGACACAATATGACTGCGAAAATTCTACTGCAATTCCGTTATCGGAAGTAAAAACAGGTGTTAATTACGCCATTATAATTACCACAAACAGCGGTTTATGGCGTTATTTAATTGGCGATACTGTTCGTTTTACCAACACAAATCCGTATCGTATAAAAATTACAGGGCGCACCAAACATCATATTAATGTTTTTGGCGAAGAATTAATTATTGAAAATGCCGAAGATGCCTTAAAAATTGCCTGTAAAAAAACAAAAGCAAGTATTAGAGAATATACAGTTGGTCCTATTTTTATGATTGATAAAAATAGTGGTGGACATCAATGGATTATCGAATTTGATAATTTACCCGAAAATATGGAGTATTTTACCCAATTATTAGACGATAATTTAAAAAAGATAAATTCTGATTATGAGGCTAAACGCTATAATAACATGACCTTAACAATGCCTACAATACACATAGCACGTAAAAATTTATTTTACGATTGGTTTACTAAAAAAAGAAAATTAGGCGGTCAACATAAAGTGCCTCGTTTGTCTAATTCTCGTAATTTTGTAGAAGAATTACTCGAATTATAAAAGCCGAAGTAGTACCTCGGCTTTTAAGTATGTAATTTATTCTACATTAAAACTAATTGGCAAAACATAGCCTGTTTCTACTACTTTTCCTGCTATTTCTCCTGGTATCATTTTAGGTAATTTTTGTAGTGCTGCTACAACTGCTGCTGCTATTTTTTTATGTGGCGTACGTGCTTTAACATCAACAATAGTACCTTTTTTATCAATTTTAAACTGAACATAAGCTCTCTTTTTTCCTGCAGATAAACCTAATGAATTTACTAATTTAGTATCAAAATTTTCTTTCACAAAATGTAATAAACTGTTATTAAAACATTCTTTATCATTTTCTTGACAACCTGGAAATGTTGGTATTTTATCTAAATCGGAAAAAGTAATATTATTATTATCTACTAATTTTTTTAACCTTTTAGATTTAGATTCAGATTCAGATTCAAAAAAAAGCATTTTTCTAGTATTAATAGTTTCAAAAATTCTAATTTTAATAGGTAAAGAATAATCTTCTAAACTATTTAATAAATCTTGATACTCTGTAAGTTCTTCACTTGATAATGCTGTAACTGTAAGTTCTTTTGTATTAGGGATATCATTTCCTGAATAAATATCAAGATATTTACTCTGATAACCACTAGAAGGTACGGCTGTTATTTTACCATTTATAGTTTCATAAACCGTTACTGGTTGTTTTACTGATGGTTCAACTTCATTTTTTTCAACATTACAAGAAGTATATAAAACCATACTAATCAATAATGGAACTAATATTAAATACTTCAATTGTTTTACTTCTTTTGATTTTCCTTTTGTCATCATAATAACTCTTTTTTTGATTAATGAATGTTTATAAAATTGATTGATAAATGAAATGTTGTCTACCTGAAAAACATCTGAT
This sequence comes from Tenacibaculum dicentrarchi, assembly GCF_900239345.1. Taxonomy (GTDB): domain Bacteria; phylum Bacteroidota; class Bacteroidia; order Flavobacteriales; family Flavobacteriaceae; genus Polaribacter; species Polaribacter dicentrarchi. The sequence goes on from NZ_OESZ01000023.1 coordinate 246,710, forward strand.
AATAAATTATTTATATAATTTTCTTTTAATGTTTTTTTACTTAATTCATCATCAGAAAGATATTCATGTACTAAGGTTATTCTATTTTGATACACATAAACCATCGGATTAAACCACATAAAAATCCTTAGAAATTCAAAAAATAATAAATCAAGTGTATGTTTTTGTTTACTGTGTATCAATTCGTGTTGAATTATTTTTTCTTGTTTTTCTTCAGAAATCCCAGCACCTAAAAATATGTAGTTAAAAAATGAGAATGCTTTTGAGTTTTTAGGTAATAACACTAATTTATATCGGTTTCTTTTTTCGCTTCCGTATTTAAAAATTAAATGAATTATTTGATATAGCTTTATAATGAATATTATAAAAAATAATAAACATCCAGCAATAAAAAGCACATCTAAATAATTTACAGATTGATAAAATGTTGATTTTTCTATAATATTTTGAGGTGATAAAAATACTTCTGGTAATAAAATAGGATATTCCTGTTTTACTACTTTTTGTATTGTTGGTATTTTAAAAAATGGCAATAAAAATGAAATTACAGCAGTACTTAATAAATAGCATCTGTTTTTAACAAAAAATGTTTCTTTACTTAAAAACAAATCATAAACAGCCACAAATAATACTTGAAATAAAATTACTTGAATACTATAATTTATCATGACTTTTTGTTTTTATCGACTTCTTTTAAAATGCTTTCTAATTCTTTAATATCCATTTTATTTTCTTTCATAAAAAAAGACACCATACTTTTAAAAGAACCTTCGAAATAACCGTTCATTAATTTATGTAAACTATCATTACTATACGCCGTTTTTTCTACCAACGGATAATAGACATAACCTCTACCCTTTTGCTGATGTCCTACAAACTTTTTGGTTTCTAAAATTCTAATGATGGTTGACACCGTATTATAAGCGGGTTTTGGTGCTGGTAATTCCGTTATAACTTCTTTTACCGAAGCTATTTTTAAACTCCATAATACCTGCATTATTTGCTCTTCGGCTTTTGTTAATTGTTTGCTCATTTTTTTACTATTTACTTTTATACACTTCAAATATAACTAAATAATTAGTTTAAACTAATTATTTAGTTCAAAATGTTTTTAAGTATTAATTGACTTATTAATATAAGAACCTGTTTAAATTTTAAATAAAATGTTTTTTTAGATATAAACGTCATGCTTAATTTATTTCAGCATCGCATAAAACTAAGAACTACGGCAAATCAGGATGTGAAACTGAAATAAATTCAGTTTGACGGATTCGATTTATTAGGGATAATAAATTGAGTAAATATGCCTAGCCCCGATTGAAGCATTTGTTTGAGCTCCTTTTTTTGATTTTTCTTCAAAAAAAGAGCGAGTGCGGAAAGCGGGAAATTGCTTCAAAAATTAAAATTTAGCACAAAAAAAAAGCGACCCATCTCAGGGAAGCTTTCCATTGGTTAACAAAACCATGACACTATTTAAAGTGCCTAACAACACAACTAAATTGCTGACTTTTAAAAAAAAATCAGCCTACAAATATACAACTTTTTATACATTTACCAAAATTTTTTCGTTTTTTAACAAAAAAGGTGATTTTGTTAATCATTGCGTACTACTTCAATTGATTGTATCTTTGCTACTTCATTAAAAATAAAAAAACAAGCCATGCAATTATCAGAACAAGAAGTTGTACGTAGAGAAAAATTAGGGAAATTACGTGAATTAGGTATCAACCCATATCCTGCTGATTTATTTCCTTTAGATTCAAGTTCTAAAGAAATAAAAGAAAACTTTGCGGAAGATAAACAAGTAGTTATTGCTGGTCGTTTAATGGCTATCAATATACAAGGAAAAGCTTCTTTTGCTCAATTACAAGATAGTGAAGGTAGAATTCAACTTTATTTTAATAGAGATGAAATTTGTACTGGAGAAGATAAAACTTTATATAATGATGTTTTTAAAAAATTATTAGATTTAGGTGATTTTATAGGTATTGAAGGTGAGTTGTTTACCACAAAAGTTGGTGAAAAAACAGTAAAAGTAAAATCTTTTAAATTATTAAGTAAAGCCTTAAAACCTTTACCAATGCCTAAAGTAAAAGATGGTGTTACTTACGATGCTTTTACCGATCCTGAGATGCGTTACCGTCAGCGTTATGCTGATTTAGTAGTAAATCCACATGTAAAAGAAGTTTTTGTAAAACGTACAAAGTTATTTACTGCAATGCGTAACTTCTTTAACGATTCTGGTTATTTTGAAGTTGAAACTCCAATTTTACAACCTATTGCTGGTGGTGCTTCTGCAAGACCTTTTATGACACATCACAACGCTTTAGATGTCCCTTTATATATGCGTATTGCTAACGAATTATACTTAAAACGTTTAATTGTTGGTGGTTTTGATGGTGTTTATGAGTTTTCTAAAAACTTCAGAAATGAAGGAATGGACAGAACGCATAATCCTGAATTTACAGCTATGGAAATTTATGTAGCTTACAAAGACTACAACTGGATGATGGACTTTACCGAGAAATTATTAGAACACTGTGCGATTGCGGTAAACGGAACGAGTGAAGCAACTTTTGGAGAACATAAGATTGATTTTAAAGCTCCATACGCAAGAGTTACCATGGCTGATTCTATCAAACATTTTACAAGTTTTGATATCAATGGAAAATCAGAAGCTGAACTTTTTGAGGCTGCCAAAGGAATGGGTATCGAAGTTGATGAAACCATGGGGAAAGGAAAATTAATTGATGAAATGTTTGGTGAAAAATGTGAAGGAAACTACATTCAGCCTACTTTTATTACTGATTATCCGAAGGAAATGTCGCCTTTATGTAAAGAACACAGAGATAACCCTGAACTTACAGAGCGTTTTGAATTAATGGTTTGTGGTAAGGAAATTGCCAATGCTTATTCAGAATTAAACGACCCAATCGACCAACGTGAGCGTTTTGAAGCGCAATTAAAGTTAGCCGAACGTGGCGATGATGAAGCTTCTGAATTTATCGATAATGACTTTTTACGTGCTTTAGAATACGGAATGCCTCCTACTTCTGGTTTAGGAATCGGAATGGACAGGTTAATTATGTATTTAACGAACAATGCGTCTATTCAAGAAGTGTTATTTTTCCCTCAAATGAGACCTGAGAAAAAAGTACCTTCTGTTGAATTAAGCGAAGATGAAAAAGCGGTTTTAGCAATTATTGAAAAATCTGGAAAAATAGATTTGAATAATTTAAAGACACAATCTTGTTTATCTAACAAAAAATGGGATAAAACAATTAAAGGTTTAACTAAAAATAAATTAGCCAAAGTTGAAAAAACTGAAGAAGGTTTATTTGTTGAATTAGTATAATTTTTTCTTACATATACTATAAAAAAGCAATCTCATTTGAGGTTGCTTTTTTTGTTTCTTTAAAACATTTTTAAATATTAAAAAATCAATAAGATAAATTAAACATACAACTAATTTATTTTTCATAACTTTAAAAAATAACTTTTAAAGAACTATGAAAAAACTACTGCAATACCTGCCTTTTCATTTTCTGGTTTGTATTATTATTGGAATTATATTGCAATTTCATACCGCTATTTGGCGCTTTGATTTTAGTTTTTTGGTCCTTTTTATCTTGGCTTTTATAGGCGTTTTATTTCTTCTGAAAAACATCGTTTCATGGAAATTATATTTTACACTAACAAGCCTTTTATTTTTTATTTTCATAGGGATTTCAACTACTTTTTTACACAATCCTAAAAATTATGACTCTTATTATAAGCACCATATTACTGACAATTCAGACATCATCATACAAATACATAAAGTTTTAAAAACAGGTAATTATGCGCATAAATATATTGCCGATGTTATTCAAATTGATACTAAAAAAACAATCGGAAACGTTTTAATAAACCTTAAAAAAGATAGTATTTCAACGCTTTTAAAAGTAGATGATTTAATTATTACAACCGCTAAATTTGAAAATTTAACAGGTGCTTTAAACCCCTATCAATTTGATTATCGAGAATATTTAGCTAAGCAATATGTGTATCAACAGGTTTTTATAAATCCTACTAATTATCAGAAATTATCGAATGAAAAAACATCTATTTATGGTTTATCAGAACAATTTAGAAACAATATTCAAGCTTCTTTAAAAGGTAAAGGCTTTAAAAAAGAGGAACTATCGGTAATTAACGCCCTACTTTTAGGACAGCGAAAAAACATCTCCAAAAATTTACTTCAAAATTACACCAATGCGGGGGCAGTTCATATTTTGGCTATTTCAGGCTTACATATTGGAATTTTATTTCTGTTATTAAATAGCCTATTCAAACCGATAGAACGGCTTAAAAATGGGCTACTTTTTAAAACAATTATTATTTTAATATTGTTGTGGATCTTCGCTTTTATCGCAGGGTTATCGGCTTCGATAGTTCGAGCGGTTACAATGTTTACCTTTGTTGCCGTTGGCACTTCTTTCAAAAGAAAAAAAGTTGTAGAATATTCGTTAATTAGTTCGATGCTTTTTTTGTTATTGCTAAAACCCTTATTTTTATTTGATGTTGGTTTTCAGATGAGTTATTTGGCGGTTTTTGGAATTATCTGGACACAACCACTACTCTACAATTTATGGATTTCTAAGTTTTGGCTGTTAGATAAATTTTGGCGTTTATTAACCGTTTCTATTGCCGCACAAATAGGAATATTACCCATAAGTTTGTATTATTTTCATCAATTTCCTAGCTTATTTTTTATTGCGAACCTATTAATTATTCCTTTTTTAGGAAGTATTTTAATCGGTGGAATTTTAATTATAGTTCTTGCACTTTTAAAAATACCCTTACAAATTTTGTTCGATTTTTATGGGTGGATTATTTTATTAATGAATAAAATGGTGGCTTTAATTGCCAATCAAGAGCAGTTTTTATTTCAAGAAATATCCATGTCTTTTTATAAGATGATACTTTGGTATGTTGTTATTATTTTTACGTATCAATTTATTATCAACAAAAAAACCAAGCAACTGATGTTGTTGCTTAGCTCGATAATGCTGTTACAAATAACTTTTATTTTTGAAAAAAACAAGCAACAAAAAACCTGCGAATTGATTGTTTTTAATAAAGGAATAAAAAATATAATAGGAATAAGAAATGGCAGTAATTTTAAGGTTTTACATAATTTAGATTCTTCTAAAACAACAAATGAAAGAAGTGTTAAATGCTATCGAATTCACGAAAATATAAATAGTAATTTTTTAAATAAAATACCTAATATTATTGCTTTTAAAAACGATACTATTTTAATTGTTGATGATTTAGGTATTTATAATATAGGGCTTCAAAATACGATTGTGGTCTTGCAAAAATCACCTAAAATAAACCTCGAAAGACTGATAAAAGAGTTAAATCCGAAGAAAATAATTGCCGATGCTAGCAATTACAAAAGCGATGTAAACCTTTGGAAAACTATTTGTGAAAAACAAAAAATGCCGTTTTACGATACTCGAAAAAACGGCGCTTTTATCCTTAAATAAATATAAGATGTAAAACCTTTTAAATAGTACTTTTAAATTCCTTTTCAAAAGTTGTCCATTCAGTGGTCTTGTAAGTATCTTTTGTAAAAAAGTTAATTATTTTTTCAAAGCGTTGCTTTTCTAAATAACCTGGAATTGTTTGAATTAATCTTTTTTCAGGATCAAAAAATGCTGTAGAAGGATAGCTCATTTGCCCTTTCATAATTTGAGCGGCTAATTCATGATATTTCATTCCTCCTTGCTTTACATATTTGTATGTCGTTCCATTAAAACTGATGTCATCTTTCCCTTCACCATTCATTTTTACAGCGTAATAATGCTTATTAATATAGCTAACTAGCACATTATTTTTATAGGTTGTTTTATCCATTTTTTTACACCAACCACACCAATCAGTATATAAACTGACTAAAATAGGCTTGGGGTTTGTGATGTTTTTTTCAATAGCTTCTTCGAAAGTAAGCCAATTTACTTCTTCTTGGGCGTTTACATTAACTGAAATAATCGCTAAAAATAATACTAAAAATAAGTTTTTCATATCTGTTAAGTGTCAATAAGTATTCCAAATTTACAAAAAAACCTGTCAATTATTACAAATTGACAGGTTTTTGAATTGTTTATGTTTTAATATTTTAATTATTTAACACCGTGCATTAATTTTTTTAACACTGGGTTTAATGAAAGTACTAGTAATCCTGCTACAAAAGGAACTATCGTAAATATTAAAAAGAAGGTAGATAAATCATAGGCTTCTGTTATTTTTTCTATACTTCCACCAAGTACTGCCGCTAGTTTATTACCAATAGCAATTGCAAGATACCACATACCAAACATTAGTGCAATCATACGTGCTGGTACTAATTTAGATACATACGACAACCCTACTGGCGACAAGCATAATTCACCTAAAGTATGAAATAAGTAGGCTAATATTAACCAAACCATACTTACTTTTACTCCTGCTTTAACTCCATATGCTCCGTAAGCTAGTAAACCAAAACCAATAGCCATAATAATTAAACCTAAGGCATATTTACTTGCTGCAGATGGATTGTATTTACTTTCCCACCATTTAGAAAACATTGACGCAAAGGCAATAATAAAAAATGAGTTTAAAATACTAAACCATGAAACCGTTATTTCAATTTCACTATCGTTTATTGATGCTACGGTTGCTTTTACAATACCGTTATCTTTATGTAATTCTTCAGCTCTTTCTTTTGCGTGTTTTAATCTATTAGCATCTAAATATCCGAAGTTTTCTCCAAATTTATCTTTAGGAATCATTAAAATATTAGCGCCTACTTTTAACTTTACAGGCTCACCTATTGAGGTAGTTTTATCAACAACAACATCAGTATCTGCTAATTTAGTACTTTCTGTTATTGCCTTATAAGCATACATCACGTTACCTTTTTCATCTTTTAAACTATTACCTTTTTTATCGGTTTTAACAGTTTTTACAGCTTTATAAACCACATCGTATGAGGTAGTGTCGTGATCTCTTTTAAGCATCCATCCTGCTACAGCCCAAACACCAGTAAAACAAATAATTAAAACAATATTTGATCCTGGTATAATTTTAAAAGTACGCTTACCTAATAAGTATAATACGTAGGTAATAATACATAATGGAACAACTGTTAACAAGGTATTTAAAACATTAAATAGTACTGCATAATTACCCGTTAACACTCTATTAACATTATCTCTTGCAAAAATTACTAATGATGACGCTCCTTGTTCAAAAGACATCCAAAAGAATACGGTAAAAAAAGCAAATATAATTACAGCAAACATTTGATCTCTTACCACGGTAGAGTATCTTAATATTCTTGAAATTACTAGGTATAAAAATAATATTAATCCGAATATTGCCACAGCATATTGCCCTGATAATCCTGCTACTTCGAAAGGAAATAAATTAAAGTTTCCTATTTTGTCTAAAGGATCATTAAACGCATACGCAACACCAATTACCGATGTAACAGCAATTAATATTTTATCAACTAAGGTATAAGGGTTAGGCTTTTCTTCTGTTTCAAGTACTGTTTCACTTTGCTTTTTAGCAGTTTCTTTTACAGTAGTATTAACTTCCTTTTTTACTTTAGATGGCACATCTCCTATTGTTCCAAACAAAGGTTTTGCTAACCAAAATTGTAGTGTTCCTAAAAGCATAAAAATTCCTGCTAATCCGAAACCGTAAGCCCATCCTACTTTTTCGGCAACATAACCACAAAGCATCATTCCAAAAAAAGCTCCTGCATTTACTCCCATATAAAATATGGTATAAGCGCCATCTTTCTTTTCTGGCAATTCTTTGTACATCTCAGAAATAATAGAGCTAATATTTGGCTTAAAAAAACCAGTTCCTAATACTAGCAATCCTAAACCTAAATAAAGTGAAAATTCAGTTTCAAAAGCCATAGAAACGTGTCCTAGTGTCATAATTACAGACCCTATTACAACTGCCCAACGGTATCCTGTTAATCTATCTGCAATAACTCCACCTAAAATTGGTGTTAAATATAAAGACATCGCATAAGTACCAAATAAAGCTGCTGCGTTTTCAACCGACCACTCCCAACCTGGGTTGAAGCCGATAAGACTCATGGTTAAAAAGTTAATTAATAGTACTCGCATACCATAAAAAGAGAAACGCTCCCACATTTCGGTAAAAAACAGCACAAATAATCCTGCTGGATGTCCTAAGACAGTAGTATCAAAAAAACTTTGTTTTTTAGTATCACTCATTATTATATATTTTAATTTTAATTATTTACATTTAACTGAGCATCTTCAGCACCGTGGGTTAATCTTTTTAATGGTTTTAATATTAAAAGATAAGGACTCCAAAAAGAGTACAGAAAACTGCAATTCCTGTAAATATTTGAAATTCTCCTGCCCCTTCAGACATTGAACCTACTAAACCTGCAACTTTATTTCCTAAACCTGTAGCGGCAAAATAAGCTCCCATCATAAATGAAGCATACTTTACAGGTGCTAATTTTGTAATAAATGATAAGGCTACTGGAGAGGCACATAGTTCACCAATGGTGTGAAATAAATAGGCTAACACTAACCAAATCATTGCTGATTTTTCAATTACTTGATCGCCATTCATTACCACTTCGGTACTTGCTTTACTCATAAAGAAAAAACCAAAAGCCATAATAATTACACCAATCGCCATTTTAAATAATGATGATGATTCTTTTCCTTTTTTACCCCATTTATACCAGAAACCACCAACAGCAGTACCAAATACAATGATAAAAAATGCGTTGATTGACTGAAAAGTTGCCGAAGGAACTTCATATCCTATAAATGATAATAATCTATCTGTTTTTTGTTCGGTATATAAACTCATTAAACCTCCTGCTTGCTCAAAAGCTCCCCAGAAAACAATGATGATTAAAAATGATAAAAACATCACTAACATTCTATCTTTTTCAATAGCAGTTAATGGTTTTTTCATTAATTCTTTATTTGGCGAATCTTGTGTTCCCATAAAATCACCAACACCTTTTAAATGTTTAATTCCATACATGTAAACAACCTGTCCTAAAGCCATACCAATACCTGCTAATCCGAAACCAGCATGCCATCCGTAGGCTGCAGCAACAATACCAACTGCTAAAGCACCTATAAATGCTCCTAAATTAATTCCGATATAAAAAATATAAAAACCTTTATCTCTTCTATCATCTCCTTTAGGGTATAATCCCCCTACCATTGTTGAAATATTTGGTTTTAAAAAACCAACACCCGTTACAATAAAAAATAAGCCTGTAAAAAATGCCCATTGTGCATCTACTGCTAAAATACCATGCCCAATACACAGTAATATCCCACCTAACATTACGGCTTTTTTCTGTCCTAAATATTTATCAGCAATCCAACCACCAGGTATTGAGGTGATATAGGCAAGCATTGTATAAGTTCCATAAAAAGAAATTGTTTCGGCGTTTGACCAACCAAAACCAGATTGTGGATTTCCTAATAATATCGGTGCTGCTAAATACAATGTTAAAATGGCTCTCATACCATAATACGAAAAACGCTCCCACATTTCTACGAAAAATAATACATATAAACCTTTAGGATGCCCTAAAAACTCATCTTGTTTTACAGTGTTCATATTTTATATATTTTATAAATTATTTTTAATAAAGTTTGTCATTTTCGTGTATAAATGCAAACGAGTATTACCACCGTAAATTCCGTGATTTTTATCAGGATACATCCCCCATTCAAATTGTTTGTTGGCTTGAATTAAAGCTTCCGCCATTCTGTATGCATTTTGAACGTGTACATTATCATCGCCTGTTCCATGAATTAATAAGTACTTTCCTTTTAATAATTCCGGATAATTTAAAGGCGAATTTGCATCATAACCAGTTGGATTTTCTTCAGGAGTACGCATATAACGTTCGGTATAAATAGAATCGTAAAAACGCCAAGTTGTAACGGGTGCAACTGCGATTGCTGTTGTAAAAATATCGTTTCCTTTTAAAATACAGTTGGTACTCATGTGCCCACCGAATGACCAACCCCAAATACCAATTCTTTTTGCATCAACATATGGTAAATCAGCTAATTTTTTCGCTACTGAAATTTGATCTTCCGTTTCGTATTTCACCAAGTTTAAATAGGTTGATTTTTTGAAATCTCTACCTTTAAAACCAGTTCCTCTACCATCAACACACACAACTATATAACCTGATTGTGCTAACATTTGATGCCAATAATCATTGGCGCTATTCCAACTATTTGATACATTTTGAGACCCTGGTCCTGAATATTGATACATCAAAACAGGATATTTTTTATTTGCATCAAAATTAGCAGGCTTAATGGTGTACATATTTAAGTCGTTTCCGTTTACATTAATCGTCGAAAACTCTTTTTTACTTAAATTATATGTTGAAACTACTTGCTTTAAAGCAGCGTTATCTTTAATTGTTTTTAATACTTTTCCAGCATCATTTCTTAAAGAATAAACTCTTGGCGTAGTTGCATCAGAAAAAGTATTGATAAAATACTTCATGTTTTTACTAAATGCACCACTATTTGTTCCTGATGGATTACTTAATATTTTTTTATTTTCACCCGATAAAGAAACACTATAAACACCTCTATTTATTGATCCATTTTCAACCGATTGGTAATAAATTGTTTTTTTATCAGCATTAAAACCGTAATAATTTGTTACTTCCCAATTACCTTTAGTTACTTGGTTTATTAACTTCCCTTTTTTATTATAATGATACATATGATTGTAACCATCTTTTTCACTAGACCAGATAAAGCTATTATCATCTAAAAAAGTTAAGTCATCATTTACCGCTACATAAGCAGCATCTTTTTCATTTAAAATTAATGAAGTATTGTAGGTTTTAGCATTGATAAAATACATTTTTAAATCATTCTGATGACGATTTAAAGTACGAACTGCTAAAATATTATCATCTTTTGTCCAGTTGATTCTTGGAATATATTCATAATCACCAAAAATCATTTTTGCTGTTCCGTTAGTACTTAGCGTATAAATATGTAAGGTTACTTTGGCGTTATCTTCCCCAGCTTTCGGATATTTAAAAACGTGTTGCGTAGGATATTTCTCTTTTCCGTACACATCCATTGAAAATGTTTTAACAGCACTTTCGTCAAAACGTAAAAAAGCAAGATGATTACCATTCGCACTCCAATCAAAAGCTCTTACGAAAGCAAATTCTTCTTCGTAAACCCAATCGGTAATACCATTGATAATTTTATTTTTTTCACCATCGTTTGTTACCTGAACAAGGGTATTATTTGAAAAATCTCTAATAAATAAATTGTTATTTTTTGCATAGGCTACTCTTTTACTGTCTGGCGAAAAAGTAGGACGCTGAATATCTTCTCCAATTAACTTCAATGTTTTTGAAGCAATATCATACATATAAAATGTTCCTAGAAAAGAATGACGAAAAATAGGCTTAAAATTAGTTCCTAAAATAAGTTTTGTTTCATCGCTATTAAAGCTATAAGAGTCAAATCTTTTTAAACCGTTTAAATTAGCACCGTTTACGATAGTTTCAACCTTTTCTAAAGTTTTGTAACTGTATTTATCTACGGTTGAATTTCCATTTTCAGTATTCAATAACGAATAAAAATCGCCATTCATTGAATTTAATGAATTCATGTAATCAGCTCTAAACGTGCCTTTTCTCCATATATTTTCTAAGGAAATATCTTTTTTTTGCGCTTGCAATAATGTAGATAATCCTATAAAAAGTAGTAGTATTTTTTTCATGTTAGATTGTTGTTTATCTGAAAAGTTTGCCAAGTTTACGGAAAAATCAGCGAAAAACGTGTCAAAAAAATCATAAATACTAAATAAGCAGCCTATTTTGATAGGATTCATTTATCTTTGAAGCACCTAAAATTAAATGAGAATGTCTAAAATTATTGCTGGATTTTCTAAACTTACAAAAGAAGAAAAAATAGCTTGGTTAATTAAAAATTATTTTAATAATCAACCTGAAATTATACAAACATTAAAACAATATTGGAATACTGATGAAAAACTACAACAACTACATGACGATTTTATAGAAAACACCATTTCTAACTTTTATATGCCCTACGGAATTGCGCCAAATTTCATCATCAATGGGCAAGATTATGTAATTCCGATGGTCGTTGAAGAAAGCTCTGTTGTTGCTGCGGCATCGTTAGTTGCAAAATATTGGAGTACTCGTGGTGGTTTTAAAACTAAAGTTGTTTCTACTACCAAAATCGGACAAGTACATTTTATGTATCAAGGCGATAAAAAAGCGTTGACAACTTATTTTGAGCAACAAAAAGAAAATTTATATACCGCAACAGCTTCCATTACCAAAAATATGGAAAAACGTGGCGGAGGTATTTTAGATATTCAATTAATTGATAAAACCGATAAACTTACTGATTATTATCAACTTCATGTAACTTTTGAAACAAAAGATAGCATGGGTGCAAATTTCATCAATTCTTGTTTAGAAGCTATTGCGAAAACTTTTAGAAAAGATGATATAGAAATTGTAATGAGTATTTTATCAAATTATGTTCCTGAGTGTTTGGTACGTGCTGAAGTTTCTTGTAAAATTGAAGATTTAGGCGGAGAAAATCCTCAAAAATTTGCTCAAAAATTTGAACAAGCTGTTAAAATTGCAGAAATAGAACCTTACAGAGCCGTAACTCATAATAAAGGAATTATGAATGGTATTGATTCGGTAGTTTTAGCCACAGGAAACGATTTTAGAGCTATTGAAGCTGGTGCACATGCCTATGCTTCAAAAGATGGACAATACAGAAGTTTAACGCATTGCGAAACAAAAGACGGAATCTTTAAATTTTGGATTGAAATTCCGCTTGCTCTTGGAACTGTTGGTGGTTTAACAGCATTGCATCCTATGGCAAAATTATCGTTAGATATGATGCAAAAACCATCAGCAAAACAATTAATGGAAATTATTGCAACTGCTGGTTTAGCTCAAAATTTTGCTGCTTTACGAGCTTTAACAACCAAAGGAATTCAGCACGGACATATGAAAATGCACTTGCAAAATATTTTAAATCAGTTAGAAGCAACATCCGAAGAAAAAGAAATTGTTACCACTTATTTTGATAACAAAACTGTTTCTCATAGTGCTGTAGTTGATAAAGTTAACGAATTAAGAAAATAAAATTTTGGATACATTTTACAGCAACGGAAAATTATTATTAACAGGTGAATACCTTATTTTAGACGGTGCAACATCATTGGCTGTTCCTACCAAATTTGGGCAAGATTTAACAGTTGAACCCATTAAAGAACAACAACTTATTTGGGAAAGTTTTACCAATACTGGCGAATGCTGGTTTGAAGCTACTTTTGATTTGCCAAAGTTACGCCTAACTTCTGCTACTTTTAATTCTGATAAAGAAGGAAATGCCGAATTTATCGCAGAAACTTTATCAGATATTTTACAAGAAGCTAAAAAATTAAATCCTGATTTTTTAAGCAATAAAAATGATGATAATAATGGTTATGTTGTAAAAACAAACTTAACTTTTCCGCAAAATTGGGGCTTAGGAAGTTCATCAACTTTAATAAATAACATTGCTACTTGGGCAAAAGTTAATCCGTTTATTTTATTGCAAAATGCCTTTTCAGGAAGTGGTTATGATATTGCTTGTGCAAGTAATAACACGCCTATTTTATATCAACTAGATGCAAAAAAACCGATTGTATCAAAAATAGAATTTAATCCAAATTTTACAGATGAATTATTTTTTATCTATTTAAATCAAAAACAAAATAGCCGAGAAGGAATTGCACAATATAAAGAACACAAAGAAAGTGCTAAAAAATTAATTTCTGAAATAAATATATTAACAACTCAATTTTTAAAGGCAGATTCTACTAAAAACATCAATAAAATAATAGTTGAACACGAACAAATAATCAGTTCAATTATTAAACAAACACCTGTAAAAAAACGACTTTTTCCAGATTATTTTGGAGAAATAAAAAGCTTAGGTGCTTGGGGTGGAGATTTTGTTTTAGCTACAGGAAATGAAAATACAGTAAATTATTTTGAAGAAAAAGGATATAATACAATTGTTCCTTATAAAAAGATGGTTTTATAAAAAGTTATTGAATAATTTTGAGAATATCAGACTTTAAAAAAGTTCTCGATACAATTTTGAAAAAAAATCAAAATTACTCGAACTGACAACATAAAATATGAAAAAAGTAATTATAATTGGTGGCGGTGCCGCAGGACATTTTACAGCAATTAATGCAAAAGAACAAAATCCTGATTTAGATATTACCATTCTTGAAAAAGGAAAAGAAGTTTTACAAAAAGTAAAAATTTCTGGGGGCGGACGCTGTAATGTTACACACGCTTGTTTTGAACCGAAAGAACTCGTAAAATTTTATCCAAGAGGAGAAAAAGAACTTTTAGGTCCTTTTCATCAATTTATGACAGGCGATACTTTTGAATGGTTTGACGACAGAGGCGTTCCGTTGAAAATTGAAGATGATAACAGAGTTTTTCCTGAAGAAAATACATCGCAAGCAATTATTGATTGTTTTCAAAATGCTGTTAATAAATTAGGAATTAAAGTCTTAAAAAATAATGGTGTAAATTCTGTTGAAAAAAATAATGAACAATGGATTATCAATACAAAAGAGCAACAATTTGAAGCCGATTATTTAGTAATTGCAGCTGGTAGTTCTAAAAAAGTTTGGGATTTATGTAAAACTTTAGAACATACTGTTGTTGAACCTGTGCCTTCATTATTTACTTTTAATATCAAAGATAAAAGAATTATAGATTTAGGCGGAATATCTGTTCCTAATGCTGATGTAAAATTAGTAGGAACAAATTTAGAAAATTCAGGGCCTTTATTAATTACACATTGGGGATTAAGTGGTCCTGCAATTTTAAAATTATCAGCTTTTGGAGCACGTATTTTAGCTGATAAAAATTATCAATATAATGTTTTAGTAAATTGGTTAGGGCAAGATTTTGATGATGTTTTAGATACATTAACTGCCTTAAAGAAATCAGAAGCAAGAAAACAAATACATTTAAAATCGCCATTTGCTGATATTCCTCGTCGTTTATGGGAACGTTTTGTAAGCGCATCCGAAGTAAAAACTACTCAAAACTGGGGGGATTTAAGTAATAAGCAATTACATAATTTAGCAACGCAATTAACAAAAGGATTATTTAATGCTAACGGACGTACCACTTTTAAAGATGAATTTGTAACTGCTGGTGGTGTCGATTTAAAAGAAATTAACTTTAAACGTTTTGAAAGTAAATTACATAAAAACCTGTTTATAGTTGGTGAAGTTTTAAATATTGATGCCATTACTGGCGGATTTAATTTTCAAAATGCTTGGACAGGTGCATTTATTTGTGCAAAAAGCATTGCTGAATAATTTAAAATATAAAAGAATAAAAAACCTCTTTCAAATATTTGAAAGAGGTTTTTTTTATGTAATCAACAATAAAAGTTACGCTATTTTTATTAAGCGTTTGCCATTGCTTTTTTCGATTTTCTGTAAGTAAAAGAATTAAAAATATTTCTTTTTCCAAAGTTATTTATCGATTTAGCATTTATAAATTTGATAAATAATTTTCTACTAACACCAAAATATTCATACGTATTACCATCGGTAAAAGTAACTTCTAACAACATACTTTTGTGTTGATAATCAGCAACTCTCGATTCTGTAATAGTTGCTTTATATTCTTCAGCATGAGCTTCTTTAGTTTCAGGAGCAATACTTACTAAAAAGTGATATCCATCAATAATTTGAGTACTTACTTCTTCTGCTTCTAATTTCTTTTCTTCGTCTAGAAATTTATCAGGATGCCACTCTTTTACCAATCCACGGTAAGTGGTTTTTAATTCTTTTAAAACTATAGGACCTTCTACCTTAAAAAGCTTCTTATATTCTTTTATGCGTTTCATCTGTATGAAATAATTTAGCCCGCGAAATTACTCAAATTATCTGAATATGAGACACAAAGCTGTTTAAATTTAAAATATTTTATTTTATTTAGGAAAAATATATGCTAAATACTTCAAAAACAATTCCTAATTTAATAACTCATAACCGTACCGTAATACAATAACTGAAATGTTTTAACCTCTAAAAGCAAGTAATTTAATGCCATCATAATACCGTAGTTAGATTTATCGGTAAAATGATACTCAAAATAATTTAATTGATTTTCTTCAAAATCATAATAAATGGTATCTGTTTTAAAATGATTTTTATAAAAATTGTCTAATTGCGATAATTTGTGTCCATTAATTTTTACTGCAAAGGCATATAAATCATCTATTTTTAGTTTTAATTTCCTTCCTTTAAAACTCAACTCATTGTTACTTGTAAAAAGCATTTTTTTATATGTGTCTTCAGCCAACATATTATATAAAATTTGCTCAGTATTTATTTCTTTCTGGAGTGTTTCTATGTATTTTGATAAAATATTAGATACTTTATTTAGCCCTGCAATTTTCATTTTCGTATGCTGAAACATCAACGGTTTTTCTTCCGATTGTTTTTCAAAAAAAGCCGTTCTACCAGCAATAATTTCGTTGTTTACACGAATTGCCATTGTTATTGATGTATGTGCCGAATAGCTAGTGAATTTATGCTGACTAAATCCAACAACAGGCAAAAAAAGAATCATAAAAATAAAACAACGCTTCATATATAATTTAATTAAAATAAATATTTTGGTTCGATTACAAAATGTAGGCGAACCAAAATAATAAAAGCTAATTAATCTTCTTCTTGATAACAGTTAAAAATAATTGTATAGCCGTATTCTATAGCTTCTTCGTATAATTCTTTTTGATCCTCATCAACATCATTTATAGAGTCGAGTGTAAAATATTCCTCTTCTATTTCTATTAATTTCCAACCTTCCTCTTTAATATACATTTTGGCAAGTTTAAGAGCCCCTGAAATATCTTTATAATCGATATACAAACTTACATAAGCCCCTACAACTTTATCATAATGTTCTGATGATTTTTTTGGTTTTGCTAAAGCATTTATTAAAAACATATTTTTATTTTTTAAGTTAAATTAAGCGATTTCTCCTCGGTGTGGCTTTAAAGCATCTCTAAAAATTTTCATATCATTTTCAGCGACAACAATAAAAGCAATACTATGCATAGGATTTAATTCTTTATAATTTACTTGATCATAAGACAAGCCGTCTATTTTCGCAAATTCTTTTAAATGAATGCAATGATGCTTTGCAGTGGCTAAGCCATCTGGTCCTTTAAAATCCCAAAGTAATTTTATTTTCCTACTCATATATTTTATGCTATTGTTACAAAACAAAAATACTTATTTAGATGCTAGGAACCGATTAAAAAATAATTTTATTCTTTAAATTCAATATTTTTTTGAAGCTATTTCCCGCTTTCCGCACTCGCTTTTTTTATTTTTTTTAAAGGAAAAAATAAAAAAGAGCTCAAACAATTGCTGCAATCGGGGCTAGGAATTTTAGTTAATTTTCAAAAATTAAACACCACTATTTTAATCAAAAAAAAATCTTTAATTACTTTTTATTCATTAAATCTAAATATAATGTTAAAGTTTCTTCTCAAGAACGCCAAAATAAGGTACTTTTTTACCTCATAAAGATATTTTATTCACAAAAATTAGGTAATCGTTATATTATTTAAGTTATTTGAGTAAATAATTTAAATTTTTTTAACATGAGAGTAACATTATTATGGCTACTTTTTCTTGTGTCTCAATTTACATTTGCGCAAGAAAAAACGATATCTGGGGTTGTCTCAGATGAATCTGGAGGACTTCCAGGAGTTAGTATTATTATTAAAGGAACCACTACTGGTGTAGAAACTGATTTTGATGGTAATTATTCAATTAACGCTAAACAAAATGACATCCTTATTTTTAGTTTTGTAGGTAAAGCTACAGTTCAAAAAACAGTAGGAACTTCTAACAAAATTAATGTCGTATTAGCTGATGATGCAAACTTATTAAACGAAGTTGTAGTTACTGCTTTAGGGATTAAAAGAAAATCAGATGAAATTACTACGGCAAATCAAGTAGTAAAAGCCGACGAAATTACCAAAGCTGAAGTACCTACGGTTACTCAAGGTTTAGTTGGTAAAGTATCTGGTTTACAAATTAACACGACAAGTCAAGGTGCAAAACCTACTTTTGATTTAAGATTACGTGGTAATAGATCTTTAACAGGAAATAACAGTGCTTTAATCGTAATTGATGGTGCTATTTCTTCTAGTGTTGTATTAAATGCTTTAGATCCTAAATCTATTGAAAGTGTAAACGTTATAAAAGGTGCAAATGGTGCTGCTTTATACGGTTCTGACGGAAGTAACGGGGTATTAATCGTTACTACTAAAAAAGGAAATAATGATGGTAAATTTAGAGTTACAATTGGTACTTCTGTACAAGTTCAAGAATTAGCGTATTTACCAGAAAGACAAACTACTTATGGTCAAGGTTGGGGTACAGGAATTAACTTAGCTGAAAATGGTGGATGGGGTCCTGCCTTTGATGGTTCAATACAACCAGTTGGTGTAGCAGCTCCTGGATTTGAGCAAATGTATGCACCATACGTTGGTGATGCCGATAATATAAAAAGTTTCTTTAAAAAAGGTTTTCAAAAACAACATAACATCGGTCTTTCAACAGGTAGTTTAGATAAAGGATATGTGAACTTCTCTGCTGGTTTATTAGACGTAACTTCTATTATTCCTAATGAAAAATATAAGCGTAGTTCTTTTAATTTTAAAGCTGGTAAAAAAGTAGGGAAACTTACTGTAGATGGTGCTATTTCTTATATTGTTGATAGTGAAAAAGTAGCAAGTTCTGAAACTACCCGTGGTGATAACTCTGTATATGGAGCTTTATTACAAACACCTACAAATGTAAATCTTGATCAATTTAAAGATTTTACAGGAAACGAAAGAAATACACGTCACTGGAACTCATATTATTTAAGTCCTTACTGGGTATTAGATAATGTAAGATCTACTACTAAAAGTGATATTGTAAACACAACAATAAACTTAGGATATGAAATTAATGACAACATTAATTTTACTGTTTTAGGAAATGCTATTTTCCGTCAAACAAATACAGAATACAAAAGAAATGCTTTTACAGAGCCAGTAGTACGAGTAGGAGATAGAACAGCTTCTTCACGTTATACAACTCGTAACAGAACGACAAGAGAAATTTATAGTAACTATAAATTTAATTTTGATTATGATTTAACAGAAGATATTACCTTTAAAGCAAACGTAGGGGGTGATATTAGAGAATTTAATCGTAAATATTTATATTCAGGGGTAAATAATTTAGCAATTGAATCATTATCAAATATTGCTTCTGGTGCTTCTGCTCCAACAGTTACTGATGCGAAGTATAAGAGAAGAGCAATTGGTCTTTTTGGAAATTTTGACTTCGGTTTTAGAGATTATTTATTTTTAAACCTTACAGGTAGAAATGACTGGACATCTAAATTATCGAAAGATAACAATTCATTCTTTTATCCATCTGCAGGGGTATCTTTTGTACCAACAAAAGCATTTCCTAGTTTAAAAACAAATGTGTTAAATAAAATGAAATTATCATATTCTTTCGTAAAAGTTGGTAATGATGCTGCAGGAATTAACGCTATTAATGCCATTTATGAAAAACCAGCTGCTTTTCCTTATGGAGATTTAACTTCATTTCGTCCTGATAGAACTATTACAGATCCTAACTTAACACCAGAATTTATAGCTTCTCATGAATTTGGATTAAATGTAGATTTATACAGAAGTCGTGTAACTTTAGATGTTAGTGCATTTACTTCTAAAAATACCGATCAAGTTGTGAAAGTAGCCTCTTCAAGAGCAAGTGGTGTAGAAGAAGCAGGAATCAATATTGGAGAAACATCTTCTCAAGGTTTTGAAGTAGATTTAGGATTTGTTCCTATTCAAACAGATGATTTACGTTGGGATCTTAGAGTTAGTTATGCAACAAATAAAACTGTAGTAGATAAAATTTCAGATTCTTTAGATGAGGTTGTAATTTCTGATGATACTGATGTTGATATTGTAGCTAAAAAAGGAGAAGAATTTCCTTTAATCAAAGGTATTGCGTATCAAAGAGATGATAAAGGAAGAATTATTGTAGATGCAAGTACAGGAAACCCATTACAAACAGATGCAAAGGTAGTATTAGGTAAAGTTACTCCTGATTATATTTTAGGATTAACGTCTGCATTAAACTACAAAGGATTTACGTTATCTACAACACTTGATTATAGAACAGGTCATAGTATTTATAGTAGTGTAAAGAAAGAATTAGTAAGAAATGGTTTAGCTGTTGAAACAGTTCAATCAGGACGTAAAGGGTTTATACTTCCTAACTCTGTAATATCAGACGGTAAAGGAGGATATGTTCCTAATACAAACGTAATTACTGGAGGAACAACTTCAAATTCTATTACAAATTATTATACAGGAAACTTCGGTGATAGTGCTGAAAACTTTGTTCTAGATGCAACTGCTTTAAAAGTACGTGAAATTTCATTAACCTATGATATGCCAAAAGACTTCTTAAAGAATACAGGTGTTAATAGTTTACAGATAGGATTAAGTGCTAGAAACCCTTTTGTTTTATTATCAAATGAAAATAGAGGGTTTACGGATCCAGAATATAATTCTGCAAGTGGTTCTGATACAACTAATAAAGCTGGTGATAGTTTTAATAATGCAGGTGGAGCTTCAAGGTATGACTTATTACCTCCAACAAGGTATTATGGTCTTAGTGTTAACTTATCATTATAAAATTAAATTATGAAATTATTTAGAAATATATTATTAGGAACTGCCGTTGTAGCATTTGGCGCATGTTCTGATTACTTGGATGTAAATAAGGATTTAAACAATCCTACTGAAGTAACAAAAGGAATTCAATTACCTGCTGCTTTACTTGATTCTTATTCAGGAAAAGTAGTAAATGGTAACATTTACGGAAACGTTTTAATGAATAGTTGGTCTGGAAATATTCTTAATTTTACGGGTGCTTATGCCCCTTGGACTAAACTAGATATTAAAACTAGTGATGTTTCTTGGCTATGGAACTCTATGTATTTAGGGATTGCTGAATTAGATAATATTATTCAAACAAGTACGCCTGGTACTGATGATTATTATAAGGCGATTGCGTTGATTAATAAATCTTTTTACATGCAAACAGTTGTTGATTTATGGGGTAATGTTCCTTATTCTGAAGCTTTTAAAGGAGGTGAAAATTTAGCACCTGCTTATGATGATCAAAAAGAGATTTATCGTGAATTAGTAGCTAACATAAACCAAGCTGTAGCATTAATTAACAATGCTGACGCTACTATGGTATCGGAAGTTAAAGCCGAAGATGTTATTTATCAAGGAGATATGACCAAATGGCTTAAATTAGCAAACACGGTTAAATTACGTCTTTTAGTAAGACAGTCTGATTTAACAGATGCGGAAACAGTAGCTTATATCAATAAAGAAAAGGCTTCTTTAACTCAAAATGGTGGTTTAATCAGTGTAGGTGAAACGGTAACGATAAATCCAGCATTTGATAAAACAAATGAAAATAAAAATAGTCCATTTTTCAATCGTTTTCATGATTCTGAAGGGAAAACAAACAGTTGGTATGCACAATCATCTGCTGCTGAACATGCTATTAAATTCTTAAAAGGAGATTTAACTGGTGTTGCCGATCCTCGATTAAAAACACTTTATAAAAGTATTGGTGATGATAAATACGAAGGTATTAAGCAAGGAGCTTTAAAAGAAGAATCTCCTAAAAAAGTATCTAGTATTGGAGAGATTCCTTTTAAAGGAGGTGCTGAAGGTGATGGTATTCTAATTAGTTCTGCACAATCATTATTCTTACAATCAGAAGCTGTTTTAAAAGGATTAATTCCTGGTGATGCAAAGGCATTATTTGAAAGTGGTATTAGAGAATCTTTAGCTTATCATGGTGTTAGTGCTGAAGATGCAAATGCGTATATGACTTCATCTAGTAATGCTAATAAAATTGGTTGGAATGGTTCTACAAATAAAGTAGAAGCAATTATGACTCAAAAATGGATTGCTTTAAATAGTATTAATGCTATTGAATCTTTTATTGAGTATAACCGTACAGGATATCCTGTTACTCCGATGCCTTTAAGAGCAACGAATAGTAAAAAACCAAATCGTTTTCCTTATCCTGATTCAGAGTATTCTGGTAACACCGCTAACGCAACTGCTCAAGGAATATCTCAAAGCAATATTTTTACTGAAACGATATTCTGGGATACTACAAAATAATTTAAAAAATTAGAAAAAAATGAAAACATTTAAAATAACAATATTTTTTATAGTAGCAATACTTGCTTTTTCTGCATGTCAAGAAGATCAAGATTTTACTACTGTAGATAAAAATGGACCATCTATTGTTGGATTTCAAGAATCAAGCAAAACGATTTCTCATTTTGAAGATAAAGGAGCTGTTATATCAAAAATTCCTGTGGCTTATTTAGGCGGAGGAGATGGTCAATTCTTAAAGAAAGATGTAGATTTAACAATTGCTGTTATTGCTGATAAATCATCAGCAAAAGAGGGAACAGAATTCTCTTTAGCAACAAAAAAAGTAACGCTTAAAGCAGGTGCTGAATTTGTTGAATTACCTTTAACAGTAAATACAGGTTCTTTAGATTTATCGAAACCTTCAAACGTTGTATTACAAATTAGCTCTAGCGACCCTCAAACAGTGGTAGCTGCTAAAAACGGACAAGTTTCAATAACTTTCGTTGGATGTAAAGCAAATGTTGAAGATTTTACTTATGATAATAAAATGGTAGGTGCTGAATATGACGGAACTCCAACATTGAGAGATTACCCAGCTGAACCGATTATTTTACATGATGGAACTCCTAACTTATACAGAACAGCGACAACTTTTAGATGGGGTGTCGGTAGTTTAACTCCTACTGCAAAGTACGATGGTTTTATATTTGAAGTTATCTGTGGAGATGTATTTATCAAAAAACAAAGTTTGGGAGCTGTTTATTCTAACCAAGTAGAATCTTTAGATGGTGATGAATCAACACCTGCAGGTAAAGTTGATGCGGATGGAAATATTACTATCGAATACAGAGTTATTGTTTCTGATGGAAGATTTCGTAAGGTAAAAAGTACATATACTAAAAACTAAATTAAAATAATGATGAAACATATTTTATATAAAACAGCTTCGCTTGTATTTCTTGGGTTAGCGATGGCATCATGTGAACCAGAATTCACAGAAACAGGAATGTTAACTACCGAGGATAAAAGACCTGTTGCTACTGCTTCTGTTTCTTCTTTACAAATAAAAGAAGGAAAATCAGGTAGTGTTAAATTTACACTTGATAAAGCAATTGGTGAACCTTCAATATTATTAGTTTCTGTTGTAGGTGCTGAAAATGATGAAGAAAATAATCAAGTTTTAAACGGTTTTACGTTTAATAGTATTGATAACGAAGGAGAATCAACTGCTCTTGAAGCATCAAGTTCACTTGAGTTTGGTAGAGGTTTTGAATTAAAGATTCCTGCTTATACAACACAAGTAGAGCTTAGTATTGAAACATCAGTAGAAACGAACACAACAACGGATCAAAAGTTTGTCGTGCGTATTGAAGACCATACTTATAATTATGTAAAAACGAATAAAAATGGAAGTCCTATTTTTATTCCAGTTACTATTAAAGATACTCCTTCTTTAGATTTAACTTTAGATTTCAATACTTCAGGACCTAACGGAGCTGATCTATGTGAATCAGGAGTTAAATTTCAGTTCTATTTAGTAGATACTGAAGGTAACTATACTGATCCTGTAAAAGGAGACTGTACAAGTGAGATGAAACTTAATATCAATACGATTAAAAGTGGTACGTATACAATTGAAGGTTATTTAAGTGATTATGGAGATTTTCCTAAAACAGATACTGACCCTGTTGTTAATTTAACAATTCCATTTCATATTGCTACAGCAAATAAATCTAAATCAGTAGATTTAACATTCAATACAGCAAATGATGCTTGGGGTCAAATTGTAGATGCAGGAACTGTAACTGTAAATAATAATGCTACTTATATAGTAAAAGATGCTAATGGTAATATTTTAGTAGATACTACTAAATAATATATTTAGTTTTAAATAATTTTAAAAGCAGAGAATTTATTTCTCTGCTTTTTTTATGATTAATAATTAAAACACCCTACTCCTTTTTTTTATTTTCAAATACCTACTACAAAACATATCTTTACATATCTTTGTTGTAAACAGTAACAAAATTGAATACAGCAGATTTTATTTCAAAAAAAGTAACAGAAACAATTCAAAAAGCCACTTACACTTGGCAAACACCTAGTAATATTGCTTTGGTAAAATATTGGGGGAAAAGCAAACCGCAAATCCCTAAAAATGCTTCTATAAGCTTTACACTGAATAATTGCCATACAATAACAAGCATTCAATTTGAAAAAATAGCAGAAACATCAAAAAGTAATAAAGCAATTTTTGAATTATTTTTTGAAGGAAAAAAGAAAGATGACTTTAAACCTAAAATTGCTGAATTCTTTGAAAGAATTGAACAATACTGCCCGTACATCTTAGACTATAAAATGATTATTTCTTCTGAAAACTCCTTTCCTCATAGTAGTGGAATTGCATCATCAGCAAGTGGAATGTCGGCAATTGCCATGTGTTTATTAAATTTAGAAAAAGATTTAAATCCTAGTTTAACTGCCGATTTTATCCATAAAAAAGCCTCTTTTTTAGCTCGTTTAGGTTCTGGAAGCGCTAGCAGAAGTATCCAAGGAAAATTAGTCGTTTGGGGAAAACATCCTCAAATTGAAGGAAGTTCTGATTTATTTGCCGTTAAATTTCCGTATAAAATACATCCGATTTTTGAAAATTATTGTGATACGATTTTATTAGTCGATAAAGGCGAAAAACAAGTTTCTTCCACAGTCGGACACAATTTAATGCACAAGCATCCGTACGCCGAACAGCGTTTTATTCAAGCAAATGAAAACCTGTCAAAATTGTCTGAAATTCTTCAAAATGGAAAAATCGACGAATTTATTACTTTGGTAGAAAGCGAGGCATTAACCCTGCATGCAATGATGCTTACTAGCAATCCGTATTTTATATTGATGAAACCAAATACACTAGAAGTTATCAATAAAATTTGGGAATATAGAACCGAAAATAATAGCAATATTTGTTTTACTTTAGATGCTGGTGCAAATGTTCATGTATTGTATCCTGAAAATGAAAAAACAGAAATAGAATTATTTATTAAAAATAATTTAGCCGATTATTGTCAAAAAAATCAGTATATTAAAGATTATGTAGGTTTTGGAGCGAAAGAGCTAGAATCTTAAATCTTATATAAAAAATTATAAAAAGACCAAATTATCGTCAAACTGAATTTATTTCAGCATCGCATAAGCTTGGCAAATTAACATGGAAAACTGAAATAAATTCAGTTTGACAGATTCGATTTTTTGCTTTTTGCTATAATTTTTTTAGATGAATTAAATAAATTTATATTTTCAAAACATGAAAACCTCAACAGTAATAATCTTGTTATTTTTGAGCTTATTAAGCACTACTGTTACCGCTCAAAAAATAACTTGGCTCGATAAAAACAAACAAAAAACCATTAAAAAAAATCATGAATATTACAGTGTTCAAGAATTTAAAGGTACACTAAAAACATTTTATAAAACAGGTGAACTCTTAGAGCAAGGAAAATATAACAATAATCAAAAACAAGGTGTTTGGAAAACCTTTTACAAAAATGGCAAAATAAAAACCAAAGGAAAATACCGAAACAACAAAAAAATAGGAGTTTGGAAAACTTTTTACAAAAATGTGTACTAGTTTGTATAATAGTACTTTTATCGTACTTTTGCTAAGTTATTAAATCAGTTATGAAAGGACCTTTATTTTACGCAAAAATATTATTATTCGGAGAGTATGGAATTATAAAAGACTCTAAAGGCTTGGCAATTCCATTCAATTCATACAAAGGTGTTTTAAAATCAGCAAGCACATTAACTGGTGAAGCTAAAAAATCGAACACAAATTTAAATAAGTTTTATAACTATTTGCAAAATTTAAATTCAGAAATAGTTTCTTTTGATTTAGTTTCATTTAAAAATGATATTGATAAAGGGATGTATTTTGATTCATCAATACCTCAAGGATATGGTGTTGGAAGCTCAGGAGCATTAGTTGCTTCAATATATGATAAATATGCTGATAACAAAATTACTGTTTTAGAAAACCTAACACGTGATAAACTGTTAGTTTTAAAGCAAACTTTCTCATTAATGGAATCTTTTTTCCATGGAAAAAGCTCTGGATTAGACCCTTTAAACTCTTATTTAAGCTTACCTATTTTAATCAATTCAACAGAAAATATTGAACCAGCAGGTATTCCTTCTCAAAAACAAGGAAAAGGTGCTGTATTTTTATTAGATTCTGAACAAGCAGGTGAAACTGAACCAATGGTAAACATCTTTATGAATAAGATGAAAAACGAAGGTTTTAGAAAAATGTTAAGTGAAGAGTTTTCATTACATACCGATGCTTGTATTGATGATTTTTTACAAGGAAACGTAAAATCGTTATTTGGTAACGTAAAAAAATTATCAAAAGTTGTTTTAACAAACTTCAAACCTATGATTCCTTCTGCTTTTCATAAAGTTTGGGAAAAAGGTATTCAAACTAATGATTACTACTTAAAACTTTGTGGTTCTGGAGGTGGTGGTTACATTTTAGGATTTACTGAAGATTACGAAAAAGCAAAAACAAGCTTAAAAAATTATAAATTAGAATTAGTGTATCGATTTTAAGTAATGCTAATATGAGCACTTTTAATGTAAATACATTTTTAAAAAAATTATTCAGCCTATTATCAGTTATTAGAGGCTACAATATTTTAGTATTAATAGCAGCCCAATATTTGGCTGCTATTTTTATTTTTTCTGATCAAAAATCAGTAAAACCAGTACTTTTCGATTGGCATTTATTATATTTAGTTATTGCCACAATATGTGTGGTTGCATCAGGCTATATTATCAATAATTTTTATGATAAAGATGCTGATAAAATAAATCGTCCTATAAAATCGGGCTTAGATTCTTATGTAAAGCAAGAAACTAAATTATTACTATACTTTTCATTAAATTTTATAGGCTTTTGCTTCGGAGGGTTGGTATCTTGGAGAGCAGCGTTATTTTTTGCTGTTTATATCTTCGGAATTTGGTTTTATTCTCATAAACTAAAAAAACACCCATTTATAGGCTTAATAAGCGTTACCATTTTAACAATACTTCCTTTTTTCGTCATTTTTGTACATTATAAAAACTTTTCTAAAGTAATTTTTGTACATGCTATTTTTCTATTTCTAATTATATTGATTAGAGAATTGATTAAAAACTTAGAAAATATAAAAGGTGCTTTCATTAATAATTACAATACATTTCCTGTTAAGTATGGCGAAAAAAACACTAAAAAATTAATCATTTTATTAATGATTTTAACATTAGTTCCAATAGGGATTTTATTTAATTATCCAGCAATTGAATACATGAAATATTACTTTTATTTAGCTGCTATTGTTTTAGTTTTTACTGGTTTTTATACTTGGAAAGCTACAAAAACAAATCAATATAGAATTTTACATAACACCTTAAAAATATTGCTATTAATAGGTGTTTTTAGTTTGCTTTTTATAGATAAATCTTTAATTTTAGATAAAGTAGTTATTGCTTTAGATTAAAATTACTGTACCTTTACACTCTTTTTTAAAACACAATTATGAATTCAAAAAACTCGTCGAGAGGACGACAGGCTGACAAGAACAGCAATCCTCGTGAAAAAAAATCTTTTAGAACAGATAAATCTAATAATTCTGACCGACCTGCTAGAAAGTCATCAGAAAAACCAAGATTTGCAACTAGTGCTTCTGATAATAAAAAACAAATTAAAAGAGATTTTAAAAAATCTCAACCTAATAAAACAGCCCAAGTAAGTAATGATGAAACGGCTGGAATTCGTTTAAATAAATACATTTCTAATTCAGGAATTTGTTCTCGTAGAGAAGCTGATACTTACATAGAACACGGAAGTGTTTTTGTAAACGGTAAATTAATGACACAAATGGGCTACAAGGTACAACCTACCGATGAAGTTCGTTTTGATGGCTCTTTAATTTCTATCGAAAAAAAGCGTTACATTTTATTAAATAAGCCTAAAAACTATATTACTACCATGGAAGATGAACGTGGGCGTAAAACAGTTATGGAGCTTATTGCTAATGCTACCAAAGAACGTATTTATCCTGTTGGAAGACTAGATAGAAATACTACTGGTTTATTATTATTTACAAACGATGGTGAATTAGCTAAAAAATTAACACATCCAAAACATAACGTACGTAAATTATATCATGCTTCTTTAGATAAAAAATTATCTATATCTGATTTAGATAAATTACGTGGAGATGTTATTATTGAAGGTAAAAAAGTTTTTATTGATGCCGTTTCTTATGTAGAAGGTGAAAGAAAAACAGAAGTTGGTATTGAAATACACTCTGGAAGAAACAGAATTGTACGTAAAATATTTGAACACTTCGGATACACTGTTACAAAGCTAGACCGTGTTGTTTTTGCTGGAATGACAAAACGTAATTTACCTCGTGGTAGATGGCGTGAGTTAACTGAACAAGAAGTAAATACTTTAAAAATGTTATAAAAAAGCATTTTATAAATAAAAATCCCGAGTTTAAGCTCGGGATTTTTTTATGACCTATATTTTACTACTTCTTATGGTCTTCTTGTATTTCTTCACTTCTATATTTACAACAAGGATGTAAGTCTTCATAAGCTGTTATTGGTGCTTTTACTGCTTTGGTATCATGACCAACATTTGCTACATTTTGTTGAATTGTTTTAACATCGGTTTTACGCTCATCAACAATTAATTTTAACTCATGTGTATTTACATTCCAATTAGCATATTTAACGCCTTTACAATTTAAAGCCGCTTTTTCAATACGATTTTTACACATTCCACAAACGCCATCAACATTTAAAGAAATCTTGGCATTTTTGTTCTTTTTTTGTGCCGATACAGACACACTCATTAATAAAACTACTAGTACTACTGCTATTTTTTTCATCTTAATCTATTTTAAATCTTAAACCTGTATAATAATTACTTCCAAATATTGGGGCGTATATAATTGTTGTATCAAAATTTGAACCAAACGGATTACTACTTCCCTGTATCGGATTTTTTTGTTTGTAGTTTGTTATATTTTCTGCACCTGCATAAATTTCAAACTTCTTAGAAAACACTTTTGTTATTTGTGCATTTAATAAATTATAACTCTTAGAATAGGCTGTTAATTGCTGTGTATTTGGTAATCGTTGCTCCCCTACCCAATTATAAGTTACATCAAATTTCCAATGAGCATTATTTTCTTTTTTCTCTGTTTCGTATGATACATTTGTAAAAAATCGATGATTAGCTTGTAAAGCTTTATTTAAATTTCCTGATTTAAAATCAGTATTTACATCATAGTATTTATACGAAAAACGAGTATTAAAATAAGGAATTATATTTTGATTTACTTCTAACTGAAAACTGTTAGCAACGCTTTTTCCATTTAAATTATAAAATGCTATTTCCTGCGGATTTTCCCAATCAACAACTACTTGATTCGTAAAATCTGTTCGATAAAAATCAAAAGTAACATCTCCTTTTTTACCAAATAATTTATATCCTTGTAAAAAAGATACACCATAATTCCACGCAACTTCAGGATTTAACCCATAAATATCACCTCCTTCATTGTCAATATTTAAACCTCTAGAGGATGCAAAAAACTGTTGATTTTCAGCAAAAATATTTGCACTTCTTTTTCCTTTTCCTACGGATGCTCTAAAAACTCCTTTTTCCCAAGCCGTATACCTGATGTGTAAACGTGGTGTTAAAAAAGTTCCTAATAAATTATGAGTATCAACTCTTAAACCAGCGGTAACGCTTAAATTTTCTGAATTATCATAAGCATATTCAAAAAAAGCACCTAAAGAATTTTCTTTTCTATCAAAATTTTGAGCATCAGAAACCTTTACAAACTCATTATAAGTATCGTATGTAAAACTAAGTCCTGTTTTAAATTTATTTCTTGTATCACCAATAATAGAATTAAAAGTAACACTAGAAAATAAACTTTCATGTTCAATATTATAATCTCTTAATCCGAAATAAGAATCTTGTTTATGATTACTATAAGCTGTTTGAATTCCCATACTTTGAAAAGGTAAATCAGGAAAAACATACCCTAATTTAGCAGAAGCATCAAAACGTTTTGTATTGATTTCACTTCCCCAAATAGTGGTAGAACCTTTATCAAAATCAGGATTAAAAGCTAATTGACCTAGTTGTTTTTTATCATCTAAATATCTAAAATTAATAAAACTAATCCATCCTTTTTTAGCATCAATATACTCCCAACGATTCATAACATTAATCTGTTTGGCTAACGGATTATCTAAAAAACCATCTTTATTATTATCAAATTTTTGATTTCTAGAATTTCCATGGATATAAATTCCTGTTTGCCATTTATCACTTATTTTCTGATTAAAATGTGTATTAAGCTCAACCCTACCTCCTGCCGAAGCATAAGCATTTGCAAAAAACCAATGATTTGTAAATGGTTTTACTAATTCGGCATTTATTTGCCCTGAAATACTTTCATATCCATTAACAACACTTCCCGCTCCTTTAGTAATTTGAATACTTTCTACCCAAGTTCCTGGTGTAAATGAAAGTCCGAATGCTTGAGATGCTCCTCGGATAGAAGGAATATTTTCTTGAGTTATTAACAAATATGGACTTGTTAAGCCCAACATTTGAATTTGCTTTGTACCTGTTAAAGCATCAGAATAATTAACATCAATTGACGGATTTGTTTCAAAACTTTCAGCTAAATTACAACATGCCGATTTTAAAAGTTCTGCACTATTGATGGTTACTAAATTTTGAGATGCTAAATACGATTTTTGAGTCGCACTTTTTTTAGATTTAACAACAACCTCATTTAAAGCATTACTTTCTTTTAAAAAATGATGAATCGGTTTTAAACTATTTATAGTAATTGTATCGGTTTTAAAACCAACAAAACTAATTACTAGCTTTTTATATTCGGTTTTATAAGGTATTGTAAACCATCCTTTTTCATTGGTTGTTACACCTACATTTGTATCTAACCAATGAACACTAGCACCGTAAACACCTAAATTATTTTTTTGATTATTTTTATCCATAATCATACCTTTAAACTCATTTTGAGAAAAGGCAACAGAAGAAATCAGTATTAAAATACCGAGTATATATATTTTCATTATATTATATTTAAATTCAACAATAATTTGTTACGTATTATTAATACGTACCTAAAAAAATTGTAAAATCATATAATAAAAACTTCATGAAGTACCTGAATATCAAAAATTAAATCAGGCGGAGTGTAATCAGTATGTGATACATCTTGTTTTTCAAGAGCTTGAAAAAGTAATTTATAAGACGCATAAAAAGCAAGAACAAACTTTACTTTATCAAAACTTATTTTATCTAAAGAATCTTTAAATATTTCATCTTGACCTTTAATTTGTTCTACTTCATCTTTACAACATTTTTTTTTCTTAATTATAGTTTCGCAAGTATCATTATTTGATATACTACCGCAACTATCTGCATTACCTAAATAAGAAATATCAACTAAAAAATCACCACAATAATGCTTTTCTACACTAAAAGATAAGGTAGATAATAATACTAGCAAAGCTAATAATATGGTTGATATTTGAGTAAAAAAAAGTTTCATTTAGTACAAATATACAAAAAATCATTTTTTTTATTATTTAATAATAGTTAAAGTTATTTTTGTAAGTTGTTAATTTAAATTACGAATAAGATACTAAATTTTTAATTATGAACTTACAAGATTTAAAAAATAATATAAATAATATTACAGAAAGTAATACTACAAAGGAAGAAAAATTACAGCAAATTTGTGACTACCTAGCAGCTAAAGTGTCTTACTATGACTGGGTAGGGTTTTATTTTAAAAATGGAGACAAAGACGAATTAAAATTAGCACAATTTAATGGCGAACCTACTGACCATATAATTATACCTTTTGGAAAAGGAATTTGTGGACAAGTAGCTGTTAGTAATGAGAATTTTGTTGTGCAAGATGTTACAGAGCAAGATAATTATATTTCTTGTGGATGGAAAGTTAAATCGGAAATTGTAATTCCTATTTTTGTTGATAATCAAAATATTGGTCAAATTGATATTGATTCTCACACCGCTAATATTTTTACATCAGATGATGAAGCTTTATTAGAATATACTTGTAAAAAAGTAGCTTTATTTATTTAAAATAATAAAATAATTATTGTATAACCATTAGGCTTTTAGTAGCTTTGTAAGCTTAACAAAACAACAACAATGAGCAACGAAAAAACTATCAAATCTGCACTAATTTCAGTCTTTCATAAAGACGGATTAGAACCTATAGTAAAAAAATTGAACGACTTAGGAGTAACTATTTACTCTACAGGAGGAACAGAATCTTTTATAAAAGACTTAGGTATTAATGTAGTACCTGTTGAAGAAGTAACTTCTTACCCTTCTATTTTAGGTGGACGTGTAAAAACATTACATCCAAAAGTATTTGGAGGTATTTTAAATCGTCAAGATCATGATGGTGATGTTGCTGAAATGCAAGAATACAATATTCCTCAATTAGATTTAGTAATTGTTGATTTATATCCTTTTGAAAAAACAGTAGCTTCAGGAGCTCCTGAACAAGATATTATTGAAAAAGTAGATATCGGTGGAATTTCATTGATTCGTGCTGCTGCAAAAAACTTTAAAGACACTATTATTGTTTCTTCAATGGAACAATACGGCGATTTTTTAAACACAATTACTGCAAGTAACGGAACAACTACAATTAGTGATAGAAAAAAATTAGCTGCTAAAGCTTTTAATGTTTCTTCTCATTACGATACTGCTATTTTTAATTACTTTAATGAAGATGAAGTTGTTTACAAAGCAAGTGAAACTACTTCTAAAACTTTAAGATATGGTGAAAATCCACATCAAAAAGGTTATTTCTTTGGTGATTTAGACGCAATGTTCGATAAATTACACGGAAAAGAATTAAGCTACAATAACTTACTTGATGTTGATGCTGCTGTAACTTTAATCAACGAATTTAAAGGAGAAGCACCAACATTTGCTATTTTAAAGCATAATAATGCTTGTGGTTTTGCACAAAGAGAAACTATTTATCAAGCATATACTGATGCCTTAGCTGGTGATCCTACTTCTGCTTTTGGTGGAGTTTTAATTTCAAATACTAACGTAGATAAAGCTACTGCTGAAGAAATTCATAAATTATTTTGTGAAGTAGTAATCGCTCCTTCTTTTGATGATGATGCTTTAATTATTTTAAAAGGTAAGAAAAACAGAGTTTTATTAATTCAAAAAGAAACAGCTTTACCTGCACAAACAGTTAGAACTGCTTTAAATGGTGTTTTAGTACAAGATAAAGACAATATTACTGATAAGTTAGAACACTTAACATATCCTACTGATACAAGACCTACTACTGCTCAATTAGATGATTTATTATTTGCATCTAAATTGTGTAAAAACACCAAATCTAATACTATTATTTTAGTAAAAAACAAGCAATTATTAGCTGGTGGAACTGGTCAAACAAGTAGAGTTGATGCCTTAACACAAGCTATTACAAAAGCAAAAACTTTTAATTTTGATTTAAATGGTGCTGTAATGGCAAGTGATGCTTTTTTCCCTTTCCCTGATTGTGTAGAAATAGCAAAAAATGCAGGAATAGAAAGTGTAATTCAGCCAGGAGGTTCTATTAAAGATCAATTAAGTATTGATTATTGTAATGAGAATAATGTTTCTATGGTTTTTACAGGAACAAGACATTTTAAACATTAATTTATATTCAATGTAAATTACCCGCAGATTTTCATTAAATTTGTAAGATTACATTAAAAATAAGTAAAAACAACGGAATTTATATGGGATTCTTCGATTTTATGACAGAAGATATTGCAGTCGATTTAGGTACTGCAAACACACTTATAATTCACAATGGAAAGGTTGTTATTGACAACCCTTCCATTGTTGCACGTAACCGATTGACTGGTAAAATTATTGCTACTGGTCATGAAGCTAGCAGAATGCAGGGGAAAACTCATGAAAATATCAAAACAATTCGTCCGTTAAAAGATGGCGTAATTGCAGATTTTCAGGCATCCGAAGAAATGATTAAAGAATTTGTAAAGCAAATTCCGGCAATCAAAAAGAAACTCTTTCCACCTTCATTACGAATGGTTATTTGTATTCCTTCAGGAATTACAGAGGTTGAAAAACGTGCTGTTATTGATTCGGGTCGCCATATGAATGCCAAGGAAATTTATTTGATTTTTGAACCAATGGCAGCAGCTATTGGTGTTGGTATTGATATTATGGAGCCTAAAGGAAACATGATTATTGATATTGGTGGAGGTACTACCGAAATTGCAGTAATCGCTCTTGCGGGTATTGTTTGCGACCAATCTGTAAAAGTTGCTGGTGATTTATTTACTAGTGATATTATGTATTATATGCGTACACAGCACAATTTATATGTAGGAGAAACGACTGCTGAAAGAATAAAAATACAAATAGGTTCTGCTACTGAAGATTTAGAAAGTCCGCCTGATGATATGATGGTACAAGGACGTGATTTATTAAGCGGAAAACCAAAACAAGTACAGGTTTCTTATAGAGAAATTGCCAAAGCTTTAGACAAATCAATATTACGTATTGAAGATGCGGTAATGGAAACCTTATCAAAAACACCACCTGAATTAGCTGCTGATATTTACAATAGCGGTATTTATTTAGCTGGTGGAGGTTCTATGCTTCGTGGCTTAGACAAGCGTTTGTCTCGTAAAACAGATTTACCTGTTTATGTTGCCGAAGACCCGTTACGTGCAGTGGTACGTGGAACAGGAATTGCCTTAAAAAACCTTGAAAAATACAAAACTGTATTAATCAAATAAATTTTGAATGATTATTTATGCAACAGCTTCTTTATTTTCTTCAGAGGTATAAAAACTTCTTGTTTTTTCTCTTTCTCGAAATTATTGCTGTTGCATTAATTATCAATAATAATTCTTTTCATAAGAGTAAATTTATCAGCTCTACAAATTTTATTACAGGTGGGTTTTATGAAAAATCAGCGAGTTTTTCTGAATATCTATATTTAAAAAGCCGTAATAAAGAGCTTTCTCTCGAAAATACTATTCTTAAAAACAAGCTAGAAGCGCTTTCTACTATTGTTGATTCCATCAATATAGATACGTTAAATTCAACGCAACAGTTTTTATATATAAATGGAAAAATAAACAACAATCCTTACAATAATATTGATAACTTTATAACCATAAACCGTGGTAGTAATCACGGTATTACCAAAGAAATGGCGGTTATAAATAGCAAAGGAATTATAGGTATTACCGACAATGTTGGTAGTAAATACTCAAGAGTTCAATCTATTTTAAACTCTAAAAGTAAAATTAACGCAGGGTTTAAAAACAATAATTATTACGGAACTTTAAAATGGAACGGTAAAGATTATAACACCGTGCAACTAACTGATGTTCCTCGACAAACTGTTCTAAATATTGGTGATACCATTGTTACAGGCGGAAAATCTACTATTTTCCCCAAAGGAATTTTAATAGGAAGTGTTAGTAAAATTCCTGAAAATTTATCGGCAGCAAACACTATTGATATTAAATTATTTAATGATATGGCTAATTTAGGGCATATTTACATTGTTACAAACCTTGATAAAGAGGCAATTAAAAGTATCGAAAACAACAATGAATAAAACCATTTACATCCTATTTTTATTTGTTTTTTTATTATTACTGCAAGTTTTAGTATTAAATAACGTGTTGTTTTTAGGCTATATAAACCCTTATTTATACATCTGTTTTGTTTTTTTCTATCCTTTAAAATCAGATCGATTTTCTTTTTTAACCTTGGCTTTTTTATTGGGTTTAGGTGTAGATACTTTTTCCAATTCAGGAGGAATACACGCGTTTTCAATTTTATTTATCGCTTATATTAGGTTGTTTTTTATCAAAAAAATATTTAAAAAAAATGAACCTGATTATTTATTATTCAGCCTAAAATTAGAAACTTTTGATAAGGTATTTAATTACACATTAATTTTAACACTTGTACATCACTTTATCTTATTTAGTTTGATTAATTTTAGTTTTTACAATATCACTAAAGTACTTTTAAACACCTTATATTCTAGTATTTTCACATTAACATTGTATTTTTTAGGTAGTTTTATCTTTAGAAAAAAATTAAAATAAAAAATACCAATCCTCCCCTATTACTCTGTTTATTGAGCAACACATAAAGCATCAGAAATGAAACGAAGTTTTTTACTCCTATTTTTAATAACACTAGTTGGAGTCATTTATATAGCAAAGCTATTTCAATTGCAAATTATTGAGGGTGCAAATATTAACCCCATACAAAGTTCTGCCGTAAAAATTGAATATGATTACCCTGAGCGTGGTTATATGTATGACCGTAACGGAAAATTATTAGTCGCAAATCAGCTATCATACGATGTAATGGTAGTTCCTAAAAATGTAACTCCTTTAGATACCTTAGAATTTTGTAATCTGTTAAAAATTGATACAAAAAGCTTTAAGAAACGCTTTAAAAAGGCTGAAAATTTTGCTCGTTGGTTACCTTCGGTTTTCTTAAAACAATTAGCTAAAGAAGATTTTGCTTATCTACAAGAGAAACTACCAAAATACAAAGGGTTTTATATCCAAAAGCGTATTATTAGAGATTACCCTGTTAAATCTGCTGCAAATATTTTAGGCTTTATTGCCGAAGTAAACGAAGAAAAAGCAAGAACAAATAACTACTATGAGCAAGGAGAGCTGATAGGAAAAATGGGGGTTGAAAAACAATACGAAAGAGTTCTTAGAGGTGTTAAAGGTAAAAAACGCTTTAAAAGAAACAACTTAAACAAAATTACAGGATCTTACAAAAACGGACTGTACGATACACTTGCCGTAACAGGTAAAGATTTAACCCTAACCATTGATAGCGAACTTCAAGCATACGGAGAACTTTTAATGACAGGAAAAAGAGGTGGTATTGTAGCCATTGAACCAAAAACTGGCGAAATTTTAGCACTTATAACCGCTCCTTCCTATGACCCTAACCTATTAGTTGGAAGAAAACGCTCTCCAAATTCTGTAAAATTATTTAATGACACTATTAATATGCCTACTTTCGATAGAGGGCTTCAAGCAATGTATCCTCCAGGATCACCCTTTAAAATACTCAACGGATTAATCGGTTTACAAGAAGAAGTTATTGATAAAGATTTTGGCGTTTATTGCCACCACGGATATAGCTACGGATCAGGAAGAAGACAGTTTATGGGCTGTCATTGTGGTATTACAAGCAAACCTATTCGTTTAAAAACAGCTATTGCAAAATCATGTAATAGTTATTTTGCTACTGTTTATAAAAAAATTATCGATAAATCGGGCAACCCAAAAACAGGAATGGATACCTGGAGTAAACACGTAGAAAGTTTTGGTTTAGGTAATTTTTTAGGATATGACCTACCTGTTGGAAGAAAAGGAACTGTTCCTGATGCCGCATTTTATAACAAATGGTATAAAAACAGGTGGAGCGCTACTTATACAATTTCAAATGCCATTGGTCAGGGAGAAATATTAACTACACCTATGCAGTTAGCTAATATGACAGCAGCAATAGCCAATAAAGGTTATTTTCATACACCTCATATTGTTAAAAAAATTGATAATGAAACCATTAAAGATACTCTTTATACTGCCAAAAGACATACCACTATAGCCCCAAAACACTTTCCAATTGCTATTCAAGCAATGCACGAAGTATTTACCAACGGAACCGCAAGAGGTAGTCAGGTAAAAGGCATTGAAATTTGTGGAAAAACAGGAACTTCCGAAAATAAAACAAAAATGGTCGATGGTAAAAAAGTACAAGCAAAAGACCATTCTATATTTATTGCGTTTGCCCCAAAAGATAATCCTAAAATTGCCATTGCTATTTTTGTTGAAAACGGAGGATACGGTTCAACAATAGCAGCACCAATAACAAGTTTATTGATTGAAAAATACCTTACAGGAAAAATTTCAAGAAAATATGTCGAAGACCGCATGATACATATGAGCCTTCAAAAAGAATATGAAAAATTAATTAAAAAAAACGATAGCCTTGCGTCAGGAACGAAATAATATTTTTGAAAACATAGATTGGCTACTCATTTTACTATATCTATTACTTGTTGGCTTTGGATGGATGAATATTTACGCCTCATCATCAACAGATACTACCCGACAATTTTTTGATTTTTCAACCAAATATGGAAAACAATTTATTTTTATAGGACTCAGTATTCCACTAATAGTTTTGGTTCTCTTTTTAAATTCAAAATTTTATGAACGATTTGCAAGTGTTCTATACGTGCTTTCGTTAGTGCTATTAGCAGGAGTTTTTATCTTCGGAAAAAAAATTAATGGTGCAACTTCTTGGTATAATTTTGGTGGAATCGGCTTACAACCTTCCGAATTTTCAAAAGCATTTACAGCATTAGCACTCGCTAAATTAATTAGCGATAGAAAATATAATTTTAAACTACTTAAAAATCAATTAAAAGCTTTTGCAATTATTTTTTTACCCGCTCTGCTTATTGCCTTACAACCTGATATGGGCTCTGTTTTAATTTACTTCTCTTTCTTTTTTGTTTTAAACAGAGAAGGTTTAACATTAAATTATATTGTTTTTGGAACTATTTCAATTATTTTATTTATTCTAACAATCTATTTCGGAGCAAATTGGATTCTTTTCAGCTGTTTATTACTTATTAGCTCAGGACTTGCTCGTGGATTTTATAAAGACAAACGCTTTTTAAGATTCAATGCGCTTAAAATTATATCATTATACTTATTTACAACTTTATTTATTTACGGTATCGGTTATACCTATGAAAATGTATTAGAACCGCATCAAAAAGACCGATTTGATATTTTATTAGGAAAAACCACCGACCTTAAAAACAAAGGATATAACACCTATCAATCAAAATTAACCATTAGTTCGGGTGGTTTAGTTGGTAAAGGTTTTTTACAAGGCGACAGAACTCAAGGGAAATTTGTACCCGAACAAGAAACCGATTATATTTATAGTACTGTAGGCGAAGAATGGGGCTTTTTAGGAAGTTCGGCAGTAATTATAATATTTATGTTATTACTTTATCGAATTATTTATTTAGCCGAAAATCAAACAAATAAATTTGGACGTGTATACGGATACGGCATTGCCTCTATTCTATTTTTTCATATTGTTGTAAATATCGGAATGGTTATCGGTTTGTTACCTACTATTGGTATTCCGCTGCCCTTTTTTAGCTACGGAGGCTCATCATTATGGGGTTTTACCGTACTATTATTTATTTTTATCCGCTTAGATGCGCACAAGAAATATGATTTTTAAAATAAATGTTTTTATTCATAAAACAAAAAAACCTCCATCAAGTAAATGATGGAGGTTTTGTGGGGAGAGCAGGATTCGAACCTGCGAAGTCGTAAGACAACGGAGTTACAGTCCGTCCCAGTTGGCCGCTTTGGTATCTCCCCAAAGCTAGAAAAAAATAAAAGCTTCCCTTATAAAACAAGGGAAGCTTTAGTGACCGGGCTGGGGCTCGAACCCAGGACCCTCTCCTTAAAAGGGAGATGCTCTACCAACTGAGCTACCAGGTCAATTATTATTTTCTCCTTAGCGGTTGCAAATATAGAACCTATTTTCGGTTTTACAAAATTTTTTAAATAAAAAAATCAATAAATTTAGCATAAAAACCTGAATAAGCTCATTATCTGGATGTTAATTATCTATTATTATTTAAGTTTCCTCTAAAAAAAATTAATTACTCAAGTAAAGAAGTAATATCATCTTGAAGATTGATTCCTTTATTTTTATTATACCAAACCTGCAAAGACTCTTTAAATTCAGCATCTAAAGCACCATGTTCAGCTTTGTAATCTGCGACCATTTTAGTAGCAATACTAGGTCTTGGACCCCAAGTTCCTATTACCTCATTTTTTTTATCTAAAGCAATTAATTTAGGAATAGCCTTACCACCATTTGTTAAAAAAGCATTCATTAATACTTCGTTGTCATCTCTTAAAACAACTTTTAACTGAATATTACTATTTTCTTCAGCTATTTTATTAATAACAGGCAAGTTTTGAGCAGCATCACCACACCATCCTTCTGTTAAAACCAACCAAGTTTGTGGTTCTTTTACATCCTTTAATTTAGCGATTGTTTTTTCTGATATTTTTATAGTTTTGTCTAATCGTTTCATTCGTTTATCGTTTAATAAACTGAAATTTAATAAATCGTCTGACTGGTTATTTCCTGTTGATTTTTTAGCAACTAACAACTCTTTTACAAATGTTCTATACTCTGTATATGAAATAGATTTTTCTAAACTGTTTTCTATAATTTTTTTCATTTTTATAAATAAATATGTGTAAGACAAAGATATTTCATAATGACTCTATTTAAAGTAACTAAAGTTACAATACTTTATTTTTTTATTAAAAAAGAATAATCCGTATAACCTCTTGCAGTACCTCCTCCAAATAAAGTATGATTGTCGCTAATTTGATTCATTTTTGTATTTAGTTTTACACGTTTTGGATAATCAGGGTTGGTTAAGAACTTACGTCCAAAACCAACTAAATCTACTAAATTACTACCTAATAACTCATCGGCTTCCTTTGGTGTTTTATTCCCTGTTGCTATTATTGTTCTACTAAATACTTTTCTTAGTTGAATCCTAAAATCAGTTGGAATTTCAGGGGCATCATCCCAATCAGCTTCACACAAATGGATATAAGTAACGCCTAGTTTTTCTAACTTTTTAGAAGCTAGCATAATTGTATCTAAAATTTCAGGATCATTCATATCTTTAAAACTGATAAATGGTGACAAACGAACCCCTGTTTTTTTAGTTCCGATTTCATTAACTACTGCTTGAGTAATTTCAGTTAATATTCGAATTCTATTTTCCTTGGTTCCTCCATACTCATCTTTTCTTATATTTGAGTTGCTTCTTAAAAATTGGTCTATTAAGTAACCATTTGCACCGTGAATTTCTACACCATCAAAGCCTGCTTCAATTGCATTTTTTGCAGCGATTCTAAACTCTTCAATAACTTGATTAATGTCGTTTTTTGTCATTTCTTTTGGCTCTTCTACAGGTACAAAAGTTGCATCTCCATTTGGTGTCCCATCAAAAATATATACAGATGTTTCTTTTGCTATTTTTGCTGATGGTGCTAAGGGTTGTAAACCGTTTACTTGTGAACTTGAAACACGACCAACGTGCCATAGTTGTAAGAATATTTTACTTCCTTTTTTATGAACTTCATCAGTTACTAGCTTCCAGCCTTCAATTTGTTCTTGCGTATAAATACCAGGTGTTTTAGCATATCCTTTTCCTTGTAAAGAAATTTGGGTTGCTTCTGTTATAATAATTCCTGCAGATGCTCTTTGTCCATAATATTCTGCCATTAAAGCATTAGGAACGTCATTTGGTTCTGTGGCTCTTGAGCGTGTCATAGGTGCCATTAGAAAACGGTTTTCTAATGAAATTCCGTTCATATTATAGGGTGTAAATAGTGTATTTTTCATAATTGTATTATTTTATTTGTTTTTTATTTAAATAGATTGTCAATTTCTCGCGACTAAATAAGGTTGTAAAGCCTGCAAATATTCCAATTAATAGCGGAACGAATAATTCGGGTATTATGCTCTTTAATGAAACTCCTGAAGCAAAAAACAGTACTGTTCCCAAAAATGTTGCAGGTACAAATTCCCCCCAATCTTCAATGATTTCTAAGAAAATTAAAATAGTTGCTATCCAAAAAACAATAAATGCGGTAACATATAATTCAGAATTTTCAGGTGCTATAGTATTTAAATGGGTAATAGCATAAGTACCTATTAATGCAATAAAAATTCCTATAAAAAATGCCAATAGCATTTTAAATGATTTCTTCATATTGCAAGCATGTAAAAAATAGTTTGCCCATCCGAAAAAAACTACCCAAGCTTTTACTGCCAACCATCCTGAAACTAATATTACAAAGGCAGCAATAAGGCCAACTAAAAGGGAATGTATAAGTGCGTTTTTATATTTCATTTTATTTAA
Source organism: Tenacibaculum dicentrarchi (assembly GCF_900239345.1). Lineage (GTDB taxonomy): Bacteria > Bacteroidota > Bacteroidia > Flavobacteriales > Flavobacteriaceae > Polaribacter > Polaribacter dicentrarchi. The sequence continues at coordinate 289,296 of NZ_OESZ01000023.1, forward strand.
ATTCTACTGTTGTAAATATCAATGTGGTATTTCCAATATTTTCTAAATTATGAATGAAGAAATTTTCTTCATCCAAATCATTAAAATATTTGATATCATTTTTTTTGTATTTGGTTTCGATTACTGTTCCATCAGTATAAAATGAGCGTGATTCACCTTCATTTTTAATAGTATAGAAATACGATTTATTGTGCTTATGAAACGGTAATGATTGACCTATTGGTAAATGAATACTCCAAACTTTAAATTTGCCTGTTTCTAGTAATAAGTGCTCACCTACAACTGTATTATTACTACCATTTTGCATAGCATTTTTTAATGCTACTGTCCAAGGGAAACTCCAATCTCCTTTTTTATTGATTGTTTTAATTTTCATTATTATTTCTGATTAAATTATCAATTGACCAACAATTTTTTTCTGTATTAGAGATTAAAAAATAAAAGAATAAGCCATAAATCATTTGTATACCAGCCCAATCCCAATTTTCAATTAATGTTGAACCAAATAAGAGGAAAATAATTACTATTGCTCCTGTAATACTTGCACGATAGGTGAATAATCCCAAAATTAATAATAACCCAATTCCAAATTCTGCAAAGGGTAACACAGTTCCCCAAATAGAGACAGTAAAAGATGGTATTAAGCTGTCTTGAAAAGTTGTTACCATCCAATCTCTAAATCCGTTTAATTTTGAGAAACGAACTAATCCATGTCCTAAAAAATTAATACCCATTGTTATTCGTAAAAGAGCAAATGCTGTTTGTTGTGGTGTTGTTTTACTCATGAATTTATTTTTTAAAGTGATATTTTACCAGTTTATTATTTAGCATTAAAGGGATGAAGACCGATTTTGTGTTTTTATCAAAATAAATGTCAGCAGTTCCTTTAGGTAAATTTAGTACCTCGGTTGTAGTACCTGTTTTGTTTGTATAGTATAATAATTTACCTGCTAACCAATCGGACAATAAGAAACCGTGAAGCGTTTCGCTTAAACCATCTAAATTTCCAATAGGTTTGGTTATTTTTTCTATGGTTTTAGTTTTGATATCAACTTTTTGTAAAGTGCCTACTATTTTGGTTCCGTAGGTTTTAGGATTAATTTCTTTTCCCCAACTTGCTACAAACAAATGATTTTTTGAAATATAAAGTCCGTTTGGCATATTTAGATTTTCATCTTTTAGCCATAATTCAATTTTTCTTTTTCCTTTTTTTGGTAATTTATAAATTCCACTGAAACCAAAAGTATTACTGACATATACATTTCCTTTTTTATCTACAGCAATGTCATTTAAAAAAGTAGCATCTTTTGCTTTAAAGGTTAAAATAAGTTGAGTTTTAATATCTATTTCTATGATTTTATCAATATCTGTAACATATAATTTATCATTATAGATAACTAATCCTTTTGGTGCGTTTAATCCTGTTATCCACTTTTTTTGAATTATTTTTCCATCTAAACCTACTTTAGAAATATAACCATTCCCATTTTTTTCGGTTGGATTCCCACTTATATTAGAGACATATAAAGCATTATTTTTTGTGTCTAAAACGACACTTTCGGGATTTTTAAAGCCTAAAACTTCCCAATCTTTTTCGAGTTTAAATGGTGGTTTGGTATTCACAATTGTTGTGTTATATTCAATTTCTGAATTATCAACTGGTGTATTTGGATCATCTTTAATCATATTTGCAATTTCATCTTTTCTCATAAAAACAACTCTTTTGTGTTGTTTTGCGTACTGTATAAATTTATCGACAACCTGAACTATCGCAGGACCACCACCAATACGATCGTGTAAACTTATACTCATCATTCTTCTTTTTGTTGCTCCTTCAGCATATAATTGGTCAAATTCGAACTTTAATTGAGCTAAAAATTGATCTGGACTCCAATTTTTACCAGCTATATTTACAATGTCATTATTACGTAATGTATATGGCATTACTACAAAGTTTTTACCTCTTACTTTGGTTACAAAAGGTTCGTCTCTACTTAAATCATCAATGTGGTATAAAAAGCCAAGTTCTTGCAACACTTTTAAAGTGTTTGGGCTTCTACGTAACCAATTGGAATTATAACCAACGCCTCTTTGTCCTGTAATGGTTTTTACAGTATCAATTCCTTTTTTTACAAATGCCAATTCGTTATCATAAGATAAATTCCATTGATCGCTCCAAGCAATTCCATGCGCAGCAATTTCGTGTCCACCATTTACAATAGCTTTGGCAACTTTTGGGTATTTTATGGCGGCTTCTCCAACTACATGAGAGGTTACATGAATCTTGTGTTTCTTCCAAAGGTTTAACATTCTATAAATTCCTTCTTTTGCTCCATAACGAAACCAACTTTCGGCTGGTAAATCGGGTTGTCCTTTAGGTAAAGGGTTTCCTGAAAACGGACTTTCTGCTCCTTCTGGTTGTCCACCTGTTTCAAATTGCATTGAAAAAGAGATAACCAATTGCGCATCATTTGGCCAATAACTTTTTGTGTCGTTTTTTTGTGCTACAACTATAATTATTGAAGCGAATAGTAGAATTGTTAAAAGAACTACATCCTTCATATGTATTTTATTTAAAAGTTATTATTTCGTTTAAATTTCTACGTGTTTTTGGTCTTGGCTTATTTACGCTATAGCCAAATGCTACCATATACGATAAACCATATTTTTTTGTATTAATACCTAATTCATTTTTTAAAATTGTTGTTATTTCTTTTCGCTTAAACCCTTCAATGGGGCAGGAGTCAATACCAATCATTGCAGCACTTGTCATCATATTAGCTAATGGTATGTAGCTTTGTTTTGAAGCCCAATCAAAAAGCTTTCTATCGTCGGTTAAATCAAAATCAGATTTTTGAAATGTCTCGTACATTTTTCCTTTATTGTTAACAACATCTTCAGGTAGCTCTTGTACGTTTTTCATAAAGTCTTTAATGTAAGTACTGTTGTATTTAGTCATTTCACTTTTCATTGTTAAACCAAGTATAAAGTGACTTGCTGTATCTAGTTTTGCTGTTGCTCCCCAAGCGCTGTCTTTTAATTTTTTGCGTAAACCTTTATTTTGAACAAGTACAAAGTGCCAAGGTTCAAAGCCAAAAGAACTTGGAGAAAGTCTTGCGGTTTGTAAAATGAAGTTGATATCTTCATCAGATATTTTTTTTTCGGTATCAAATAATTTACAAGCGTGTCTATTATTATATGCGTCCAATATTTTTTGTTTGTCTATCATTTTAGTACTGCTTTTTAATACTACAAAATTAGAAAGTGTAGTACGTATTTTTAATGTACAAATACATTGTATATTTGTATAAATACATCTTTATAATGTCGCAACGATTTTACATTACTAAAAACTTGGATGTTCTTGAATTTGAATCTGCCAACAAATGGGGATATCCACGGCACAAGCATAATTTTTTTGAGCTTACCTTTATTTTAAAAGGTAGTGGACAACATCTTTTAAATGAAAATGCTATTGACTACAAAAAAGGTGATTTATTTTTTTTAACCCCTAAAGATGAGCACGAATTTGTAGTTGACGAGCCTACAACCTTTGGAATTATAAAATTTACAGAACAGTTATTTTTAGAGAAGACAAATTTAACTTCAAGTACACACTGGCGAAAAAATTTAGATACCGTTATATTTCATACCAATAACATTGCTAAATGTATTATTAGTTATGATACTGATAAAGTTCAATTATTTTATTTGTATGAATTGATAAAGAATGAGATAGATAATCCTTTGATTTATAGTAGAGATGTTCTGTTAAATTTATTTCGTGCTTTATTAGTGTTGGTTTTAAGAAACCTAAAGTCAAGCCTTACAAAAACAGGAGAACCATACAACTCTGAAAAAGAAAAAACAGATTCAATATTAACTTACATAAGACAAAATGTACTTGATAAAGAATTGATTAAAATAAAGTCAATTGCTGAGGTTTTTTATATGTCTCCCAACTATGTAAGTATTTATATTAAAAAACATGCAGGAATTTCTATTCAACAATATGTTATTCAAACTAAAATAAAAATGGCTGAACAATTATTAAAACAAACAAATTTGAATATTTCTGAAATTTCTGAAAAAATAGGTTTTGTAGATTCTAGTCACTTTAATAAGATTTTTAAAAAATATAATAATTTAAACCCTAGTGAATTTAAACGCTCTTTTTAAAAAATTGTAAATTTTCAATACTACTTAGAGTCTGTTTAAATTTCATCTGAAAAAATTACGTTGATAAATTTGATACTAAATAAGTTCACAACACATTTTTTTTGAAGAAAAAATCACTCAAACTGACATTTTATTTAATTTTTAAATAAGCTATTAGAATCTAAAACTATTTTATTAATTTTATTTTTAAAACAGTACAATTCATAAACCGAGTAAAATACGTACTTTTATGGTTTTAATTTTATTTTGATGAAATACCCTTTATATATTTTATATATTTTATATATTTTAATTTTAATTGCTTCTTCTTGTAAAAAAGAAACACCTCAACAAAATGTTACTGTTAAAAAAACAGGGATGGATGGAAGTGTAAAGCATTTAAAATATACCCCACTACATAAATATGCAGCTAAAAACATAGAAAATTGGAAAGAATATATGCTTGTAGAAAAATTTTTACAACAATTTAAAAACACCACACCAACGACTGCTTTAAATAATGCTATCGAATTAAAAGAATTAACCAAGCAACTAAAAGACAGTTTAAAAATAAAAACGCTTCAAAAACCTGCTTTTAAAGCCCGTATAAATGTTTTTGAAAATGAAGTTTTAAGACTTGCCGATATGACTTATATACCAGCAATTACATCTAAAGACATAAATAGTCAAGTAGGTAAAATACGCTTACTTTTTGGTAGTATGAATACTAAAATTAATACCATTTATACAAAACAACAATTCGATAAAGAAATAAACCTAGACAGTTTATTTAATTTTAAAGAGCGCTAATAGCTTCGTAAATTAAATGAGGTTCAAAGCCTCTGTATAGTACATAATCTAGAATTTTCTTTTTTCGTTTAAAAATATTTGTTTCGGTTACTAATTTGTTTTTTTTAGCTACTAAATTATAAAGTGTTGTAATATATTCTTCTTGATCAATTTCTTTTAAGGCTGTTTTTATATTATATGCTGATATATCTCTAAATTTTAATTCTCTTACAATTCTGTTTTTTCCCCATTTTTTAATGCGGAATTTTCCTCTTGTAAAACTTTTAGCAAAGCGTTCTTCATTTAAAAAATTATCTTGCATTAAGCTTAGCAAAATTAATTCTCTAGCATCAGTGGCAGTATTATATTCTTTTAATTTTGCTTCTACTTCTTTATGACAACGATCTTGATACACGCAATAGTGCTCTAGTTTTCGTTTTATTTCAGCTACCGTAAAAACACCTTTATTAGTATAATTTTTATCGTTCATAAGTTCAAAAATATAAAAAAGGGTTAAAAACAACCTGCCTTTAACCCTTTTTTATCTATCAAAAAAATATAAAAAATTTAGAAAACACGATGTAACCACATCTTTAATTTAGTTACTAAATAAAATAATATCGGCACTACAATTAATGTTAAAAAAGTTGCCACAAATAGCCCGTAAATAACTGTCCAAGCTAAAGGACCCCAAAAAATAACATTATCACCACCAACATATATATTTGCATCAAATTCTGTTACCAAGGTAAAGAAATTAATATTTAAACCCGTTGCTAAAGGAATCAATCCTAAAATTGTAGTGATTGCAGTTAATAAAACTGGGCGTAAACGTGCCTTTCCTCCCTTTACAATGGCTTCGTTTAATACCGAAATTTCTAAAAAGTCATCTTTACCTAAATTATGTTGTGCTTTTTGTCTGTCTATCAATAACTGTGTATAATCTAACAATACCACACCGTTATTTACTACAATACCCGCTAGAGAAATAATCCCCATCATGGTCATCATAATTACAAATGATGTTCCTGATGCTACAATTCCTCCAAATACCCCTATCAAACTTAAAAAGATAGCCAACATAATAATTGTAGGTTTTGAAATAGAATTAAATTGGAAAATTAGAATTAAGAAAATTAAACCTAATCCAGAGAAAAATGCACCTATTAAAAAGGTCATTTGTTTGTTCTGCTCTTCAATTTGCCCTGTATAATCAACATGTACTGTTTTAGGCAAGGCTGTAAACGATTTCATTTCATTCTGAATTTCACTTACAATTGCAGCGGCATCGGTGTAACCTGGCGCTAATGCCGAATATACCGTTGCTACACGCTTCACATTTTTATGCTTAATGGCACTAAAACCTGATCTGTTACGCTGTTTTGCTACTGCCGAAACAGGAACAGATTTAACCTGCCCTGTTGACATGTCTTTAAAAGTAATTGTTTGATTAAAAATAGCGCTTGAATTGTAGCGGTTATCTTTATTAAAACGAACATAAATATCATAATCTTCACCAGCCTCTTTATACACACCAGCTTTGCTTCCAAAGATAGAATTACGCAGTTGTTTTCCTACCTGAGAAGTACTCACTTTTAATTCACCTGCTTTTTTTCTATCAACCTCAACCAATGTGGTTGGCTTCGATTTGTTTACGTCTATTTTTAATTCAGCAATACCAGGAATTGATTTGGTATTGATAAAATCACGCATTTTTTCAGCAGTAATAATTAATTCATCGTAATCTTCACCTTCTAATTCAATATTAATAGGATATCCTGCCGGCGGTCCTACAGGGTCTTTTTCAACAGAAATAGACAGCCCAGGGTAAATACCTTGCAAAGCATCTGTTACCTTTTTCTTTAATACTTTACTATCTAAACCCTTACGGTATTTGTACTCACGCATAGAGGCTACTATTTTACCTCTATGTGGCATTTCGGCAGCCGAACCACCATCGGTTTGAGGATTTCCTGACCCCGCTCCTATTTGTGCTATAGAACTCTCTACCATAAAATTACGGTCGCCATCCATATACATATCTTCATTTAAAACCTTGGTCACTCGAGCTTCTAAACTTTTCATGATGGTATTGGTTTTTTCAATATCTGTTCCCTGCGGATATTCTACATATACCACAATTTGATTGGGCGTATTATCAGGAAAAAACTCAATTTTTGTTCGCTTACTTTTTACAGAAGCTCCAAAACCGATAAACGCTACAAAAAGTAAAATAATCGTTACAATTGTTATTCCGTAAGGACGCCATCCTTTTAAAGAAGCACGAATCATTTTTTCATAAAGACGTTCCCAAAGTGGAAGTATTTTATTTTGAAACCCATTTGCCATTGGGCGTAATACATATCTGTAAAGCCAAAAATTTACCGCAGTAAAAACCATTAAAGTTCCCAGCGGGCTTACAGTACCACCGAAAAGTAAAATCAAAATACCAATAACACCAATACTCGCGGTGATGATAATTAATTTTTTTAAGGGGATATTTTTATCTTCAGTACTCATAAATTGAGAAACCATTACCGAATTAAAGAAAATAGCCACAAATAATGACGACCCTAATACAACCGATAAAGTAATTGGGAAATAAATCATAAACTGCCCCATAGTTCCTGGCCACATCCCTAAAGGAATAAACGCCGCTACCGTAGTTGCTGTTGATATAATAATAGGAAATGCAATTTCACCAATCCCTAATTTTGCTGCCTCTAAGCGGGTCATTCCTTCTTCATCCATTAAACGATATACGTTCTCAACCACTACAATACCGTTATCTACTAGCATTCCTAGCCCCATAATTAACCCGAAAAGAATCATGGTATTCATGGTGTAGCCCATTAAATGTAAAATCATTAACGACATAAACATTGACATCGGAATGGCAAAACCTACAAATAATGAATTTTTAAATCCTAAGAAAAACATTAAAACAAGTACCACTAACATCACTCCAAAAATGATATTATTTACCAAATCGTCTACCTGTCCAATTGTTTTTGACGATTGATCGTTTGCAATTGTTACGGTTAAATTACTTGGAAATATATTGGCTTTGGTATCTTTTACAATTTGCTGAATTTTTTCAGCAGCGGTAACCATATTTTGCCCTGCACGTTTTTTAACATCAAGCATTACCACCGGATCACCAAATTGACGAGCATAAGTAGTTTTATCTTTATCTTTAAAGGTTATTTTAGCAATATCTTTTAAATAAATGGCATTTCCTTTTTCTGTTTTCACTACAAAATCTTGTAATTCTTGAGGAGTTTCAATTTCCCCTAAAATACGCAAGGTTCTACGCTGTCCACTGGCAATAATATTTCCTGCCGACATGGTTACATTTCCACCCTGAATAGCTCTTAAAATATCATCAAAGCTAACCTTTGCAGCCATCATTTTATAAATATCAACAGCCACCTCAACTTCTTTCTCTTCAGCACCTCGAATATCTGCTTTTTTTATTTCAGATAAATCTTCTATTTCATCTTGTAAAACCTCTGCAAATTCTTTTAATTGATGCACGGTATAATCGCCCGAAATATTAATATTTAAAATAGGTGTTTCTTCCGATATATTTAATTCAAAAACATTTGGCGCTACTTTAGCCCCATTAAAAGTAGGCCAATCTTCACTTGAAACCTGCTCATCTATTTCATCTTTTACCTTTTGCTTTGCTTGTTCAATAGGTATTTCATCATTAAATTCAACAGTAATAATTGACACATCTTCCTGCGAGGTTGATGTTATTTTGGTCATATTACTAACCGTTTTTAATTTATCTTCTAAAGGGTCGGTAATTAGTTTTTCTATATCTTCCGCTGTATTACCAGGATAAATAGAACTTACATAAATTTTAGTATCCTTTATTTCAGGGAAATTTTCACGTGGCATATTTAAAAATGCCGAAATACCAGCATATAAAATAATTGCCATCATTACATAAATGGTGGTTTTATTATTAATAGCCCATGAAGACAGCCCAAATTCTTTATCTACGTGCTTTTTTTGCTCGCTCATTATTTTTATTTTTTAGCGTTAACAGTAGTTCCCTCTTCCGAAGATAAAATTTCTACTTGCTGCCCATCTTTTACACTTCGAGCACCTTCTTTAATAATTTTATCACCTTTACTAAGCCCTGCTAAAACCTCTATAACATCGCCCTGCGTTTTTCCGGTGCTAATAATAATCTGTTTTGCTATTCCTTGAACTTTACTTCCTTGTTTTAAAATATCGTTTACCACAAAAATATACTGCTCTCCTTTGGCATTTTCTGAAATAATACTTTGCGGAATTAAAATAGCATCAGGGTTTGTATAATCGTTAATTTTTAACTTAGCTGTTAAATTCGGTTTAATGCTTTTATCTTTATTATCAACAGCAATTTCAACTTTAAAAGTACGATTTGCAGGATTGATAAAATTACCCGCCTGACGAATTTTTGAAGTAATAACCTTTCCTAAAATAGGAAACTCAACCAATACATTTTTATCTTTTTTAATTGATAAAATATAACTTTCAGGCACCGCTGTTTCAATATACATTTTAGAAAGATTTACAATTCTAAAAACTTCGGCACCAGCTCCTAGCGCTACCACCATTCCTTGCTCTTTAATAACATCATCAATAATACCCGAAAAAGGTGCTCTTATAACTGATTTCCCTAATTTTTTTCTTAATTGACTTACAGCATTTTTTTGAGCATCATACGTAGTTTTTGCTTGTAAGAACTGAATTTCTGAACCAATTTTCTGATTCCATAAACGCTCTTGACGCTCGTAAGTTGTTTTTGCTAAAACTGCTTGCACTTCTATTTGCGCCAACTGATCAGAAAGCCCTGCATCATCTATTTTAGCCAAAGCCTGTCCTTTTTTTACGTACTGTCCTTCTTTTACATAAATTTGAACCAATTGCCCTGGCATTTCAGGATATATCAAAACATTTTGTGTTGTTTTAACAGCTCCTTGCAATTCTAAATAATGCTTAAAATTTGTTTTATTAGCCGATACCACCGTAATTAAAGGCACTTTTTTTGAAGTATCTAAGGTTGCAATTTTAGTATCTAAGGCTTTAATTCCTTCGGATAAAACCTGAATTTGACTATTTAACTTAGTTTTTTTAGCACGAATTTTCACCAAATCGTTAGAAGCAATTACCGCCTCAACGGAATGTTTTTTACTCCCTGAACAGGATGCTAAAAATACTGTTATTGCTAGTAGTGAATATATTTTTCTCATTGTCATTTTTTATTTTAAGGGTATATTTAATGCGTTTTCTAAGGCAGCCTTTTTACTAATAACGTTTAACATTGACTGCACGTAGTTATTTTGTTGGCTATATAATTGATTTTGCGCTTGCGATAAATCGAAACTTGAAGAAATTCCTTCAAAAAATTTAATTTGCTGCTTTTTTTCAATGCGTTCTGCCAATTTCATGTTTTTCATAGCAGATTCATAGTTTTCAATACTTAACTGATATTCACTTTTTGCCGATTGTGTTTGTAAGTTTAATTGTTGCTTAATTTCTTCCAAACGAATATCAGCCGATTCTAATTCGATTTTTGCCTGTGCCGTTTTAGCAGATCTTCCTAAGCTACTAAATATTGGAATATTCAAATTAACACCAAACATCGAAGAGCCGAACCATTTTTGTTTTTCATCTAAAAAAGTAAAAGAATTAGAGTTTGCTGCAAGCCCATAATTTAAAAAAGCACTCAAACTAGGCAAACCTTTACTTTGCTCTAAACGCATTAATAAGCGCTTACTTTCTCTACTATTTTCGGCAATTTTAAAATCGATATGCCCATTCAAATTAAATGTTTTTGACAGCAAGGCTAAACTACTACTGTTAAGCATCAAACTATCTAAACTATCGGTTAGTCTTAACTTTGTATTGATATCATTTCCTAAAGAAAGATTTAACATTTGATAGGCAATTTCCTTTAATCTAACAGCATTTCTTAAACTATTTTGAACATTTCCTAAGGTGATTTCTAATTGCTCCACCTGCTCTTGTTCATTTAATCCGTTTTCATTAATTCTCTTTGCATCCTTGTAATTTTTTTCTAAAACCCTCGTGTTTTTTTCAAGAATTTCAATTAATCTTTCAGAAACAAGAATATTTCCATAAGCGTTTATAATTGCTTCTCTAGTTGCTAATGCTGTTTTTTGCTTAGCTTGTTCTGATATTTTTAAATAGGTTTTTGCTGCCTGTAAACCTACCAAATACGAACCGTCAAAAATTAATTGGCTTAGTGTTGCCGTAGCATTCATGGTTTGTTTTTTACCAAAAATCAATTCTTCATCAATACCATCATTATTAAAATCTGTTAATAAAACGGCTTGTTTTAAATTATTTTGATACGCCACTTTCCCATCAATTCTAGGCAAACCGATAGTCGTTGTTTCCCATTTTCTTTTAATTGCTACTTTAATATCATTTTTAGCAATTTTATTGGCATAGCTATTTTTTATAGCATAATCAATAGCTTCTTGCATTGATAAATTAAGTTGTTTTTGCGCAAATAAAAAGCTTGTGCAAAAACATATAAATACCGTGTATATATATTTCCTCATTGTTTATTAAGTTTATAAATTTATAGTTTGTAGTTGCTTCGATAATTCGTCTAATCCTTTTTGAGTGGCAATTGCTCTAATATGATATTCTAAAATTTCATATTCTACTTTCATTACCTCCTGCATTTCGCTACCGTACATTTCTGTTTCAAAAACGCCAAAAATTAAGGTGAAATAAAAATTCACCATCAAATCTATTTTTAAATTTTCACGATAAAACCCTTCTTTAATACCCTTTGTTAAATTGTCAATATTACAATCTCGAAATAAGCATATTTCACGATCCATTAATTTTGCATACGTTTCAGGGTAATATTTTTTAAGCTGAAACATTGGCGAAGTCTTGGCATTTTTAAACATTTCTTTAAAAATTGCCTTTACCGCAAATTCCTCTTCAATGGCATTATATCCTTTCTCTTTTATTTTTGTAATGGCATCGTTTATGGTATTATGAACTGCTTCTGTACTAGCATCTACCAATTCTGTCTTCTTTGAAAAATATTTATACAGTGTTTTTTTTGAGATGCCAAGTTCACCTGAAATATCATCCATCGTAACGCTTTTAAAACCAAAGTTTAAAAACATTTCTCCCGCTTTATTTAAAATTTTATCTCTCATAATTATTTGCAAATGTACACAAGGAAACTTTAAAAACAATAAAAGTTTCCTTCGTTTTATTGTTTTTTTAACATTACCTAACAATTAGAATTTTTGTTTATCTTATTTTTACAAAAAATTTAAGATTTGGACATACTACAATATCAGTCAGACTTTTTAGCTTACTTAACTTCTAAAAAAACACTAAAAGAGCCTAAAAACCTTTATGAACCGATAGATTATATTCTTCAAATAGGCGGAAAAAGAATTCGCCCAATGCTAACACTTATGGCTTCCGATATTTTTTCTGGAGATTATAAAAAAGCCTTACCAGCAGCATTAGCCGTAGAAGTTTTTCATAATTTCACCTTAGTTCACGATGATATTATGGATGACGCACCTTTGCGACGTGGGCACGAAACTGTTCATGAAAAGTGGGATATTAACACTGGAATTTTATCTGGCGATGCCATGTTAATTTTAGCCTATCAATATTTTGAAAACTACGAACCTGTAATTTTTCAAAAATTAGCACAACTATTTAGTAAAACAGCCTTAGAAGTTTGCGACGGACAACAATTAGATGTTGATTTTGAAACTAGAAACGACGTTACTATTGATGAGTACATTAAAATGATTACGCTAAAAACATCTGTTTTGGTAGCAGCAGCCTTAAAAATGGGCGCTATTGTAGCCAATGCGAACGAAGAACAAGCGCAACATTTATATAACTACGGATTACATTTAGGTGTTGCTTTTCAATTACAAGATGATTATTTAGATACTTATGGCGATCCTGAAACTTTCGGGAAGCAAGTTGGTGGCGATATCATCGAAAACAAGAAAACCTACCTCTATTTAAAAGCTTTTGAAGTAGCAAATACTACCGATAAAGAAAAATTAACCACGCTTTACAACAATAAACAAGAAAATATCCAAGCAAAAATAGCGACGGTTTCTGCGATTTTCACCAAAAACAACATCCCTAAACATACAGAGCAACTTATTGAATACTACACAAATAAGTCATTTGAAAGCTTAACACATTTAAACATTAGCGATGCTGCAAAAAGTGGACTTCGTTTGTTTGCTGAAAATTTAATGAGCAGAAAAGTTTAAAAAAAGCTTTTTTATTTAAAAAAAGTTCTTACTTTTGCAAACCTAAAACGGTCTTATAGCTCAGTTGGTTAGAGCACCTGACTCATAATCAGGTGGTCCCAGGTTCGAGTCCTGGTGGGACCACAAAAACCATCCTTTTAAGGATGGTTTTTTTATTAAACCCCCTTTAGATACTAGCTTTTTACTTTTTTTGATAAAAATAAATATCAATTAATATCATTCTTTTATATACTGGTTATCTACCCGTTTTGAATATTGTTATACCAAATTTTGTTTGTACGTTTGTGTAAATAGAGATACTTACAGCCATGAACAAAACGAGATTTACCACGATTTACAACCGAAAAAAACACCTAAATAAAAAAGGTACTGCATTAATTCAAATAGAATGCTATTTAAACGGTTCGCATAAATATTTTACTACAAAAATTTATATTGAGCCTAAATTTTGGAACAAAAGAAGCCGAAACATTAAAACAGATTTCCCAAACGCAATAAAATTAAATAAACAAATTTCTGAAACTTTGAGGGACTTAGAGAATTTTGAACTTGACAAAATAAACAAAGGAGAATCTTTTAATTTGAGTATGCTAAACGATTTCTTTACAAAGCCAACGGTAAAAAGTTTTACCGAGTTTATGGAAATAGAAATTGAAAACATAAACAGCACCAAAGGAACAAAGGCAAATCAATTGGCGACCTTAAAAAAATTAAAAGAATTTAAAAAAGTAATTTCTTTTGAAGATATGACTTTCGAGTTTTTATATGATTTTGATATTTTTCTAAAAAAATATACTATTAAGTATAAAAACATTCCTAGTAAAAAACTAGCTCAAGGTACTATTTCTAAGTATTTTAAGAATATCAAAAGATTTGTAAATTTAGCCATTAATAAAGATTTGATGGAATTACAAAAGTATCCGTTTAGGAAATTCAAAATAAAACAAACCGAGGGCAAAACCGTATATTTAACACCATCAGAAATAGAATGTTTTGAAAATGTAGCATTAACCAACGAAAATAAAAAATACGAAACTGTAAGAGATTTATATATTTTTTCTGTTTATACAGGTTTACGTTACGGCGATATTTTCAGCCTACAAAAAAAAGATATTGTAAGTATAAAGGGCAAAGATTGGATTATTAAAACAATGGAAAAAACAGGCAAAGAAATACGCATTCCTATACATTTGATGTTTAACGGTAAACCTAAAAAGATTTTAGATAAACACAATAATTTTAAAAGCGTTTTTTGTTTCAAACATTTAACCAATCAATACTGCAACCGCCAATTAAAAGAAATAGCTAAAATAGCACAAATACAAAATAAAAATATAACGTTTCACACGGCAAGGCACACCACCGCTACATATTTACTACATAAAAAAGTAGCAGTAACAACAGTACAAAAGATTTTAGGACACCAAAAACTAGCAACAACGCAAATTTATGCCCACGTAATGGATGAAACCCTAGAAGACGAAATGACAGCCGTTAATTTTTAAAATAAAAACCTAAACAATCTTTTAATTTATTACATAAAAAACCCTATCCAACTTTGGACAGGGTTTTTTTATTGGCTCTTTGTTTCCGTGTGCAAAATTTATTTGCCCACAGGT
>NZ_OESZ01000008.1 GCF_900239345.1 Tenacibaculum dicentrarchi
AATGACTACGTACTTTAATGCAATTTAGGGCTGTTTTTACGTACCTTGATGCAATGATTACGTACTTTAATGCAATTTTATTTTTTAAAAACGTCTGTAGGCACTATAAACAAAGGACTTTCTGAAAGTCAAAAAAACGCTAGAGTATTATAGATACTCTTAGAGTATCTTAGAAGAGAAATTCCCTTTTCAGTACATTTCTCTTTTCTTTAAAAAATCCATAATATCCGAAAAATACAAAAAATCAACATTTACCGAAAAAGCAGAAAAGATTGCAATTAGCCGATTTAAGCACTTTTTAAAACCTTTTAGATAGTTTACCTTAAAGTTTATAAATCCTTTAGTAGGCGTTAATATTAGATGCTTATGCCTAAAGTAAATAGTATTCTAATTCACGAAAAAAGAGAATTTCGAGAAAAAAGAGAAAAATCAGAAAATAGGATAGCATTTAAAATCCAAAAAATCCAAAAAAGTAGGAAAAACAAGAATAATCAAACTACGTACCTTGATGCAATGACTACGTACTTTAATGCAATTTAGGGCTGTTTTTACGTACCTTGATGCAATGATTACGTACTTTAATGCAATTTTATTTTTTAAAAACGTCTGTAGGCACTATAAACAAAGGACTTTCTGAAATTCAAAAAAACGCTAGAGTATTATAGATACTCTTAGAGTATCTTAGAAGAGAAATTCCCTTTTCAGTACATTTCTTTTTTCTTTAAAAAATCCATAATATCCAAAAAATACAAAAAATCAACATTTACCGAAAAATCAGAAAGGATTGTAATTAGCCGATTTAAGCACTTTTTAAAACCTTTTAGATAGTTTGCTTTAAAGTTTATAAATCCTTTAGTAGGCGTTAAAATTAGATGCTTATACGTAAAGTAAATAGCATTCTAATTCACGAAAAAACGAAAAACACTACCTGTTTTCTAATATTTAAAGGGCTATATTAATCATATATCATTTTGTTTTCTTAATTTTATCTTATGAATAAGAAAAATTTAAGTGAAAGAGATATTTGTAGTAAATATATAAACCCTTCTATTGAGAAAGCTGGATGGAATATAAGAACACAAGTAAGAGAAGAAGTTTCTTTTACAGATGGACGTATCATTGTACAAGGTAAATTATATACTAGAGGTAAAAGTAAAAGAGCTGATTACATACTTTATTACAAGCCAAATATTCCAATTGCAATTATTGAAGCAAAAGATAATAAAAAAGCCGTTGGACACGGAATGCAACAAGCTTTAGAATATTCTGAAATTTTACAAATTCCATTTGTATTTACTTCGAATGGAGATTCTTTTGTTTTTCATGATAAAACAAATACAGACGGAACTTTAGAAAAAGAATTGACATTAGATAATTTTCCTTCTCCAGAAACTTTATGGAATAAATATTTAAAATATAAAAATATTGATACTCCAAAATCAAAGGAAATTGTAGAAAAAGACTACTATGCAGATGATAGTGGTATGACTCCCAGATATTATCAACAAAATGCGGTTAATAGAACATTAGAAGCTGTTGCTAAAGGACAAGATAAAATTATCTTAGTTATGGCAACAGGTACAGGTAAAACTTATACTGCTTTTAATATTATTTGGCGTTTATGGAAAACAGGTGTTAAGAAACGTATTTTATTTTTAGCTGATAGAAATGCACTTTTGACACAAACAAAAAACGGTGATTTTTCTCCTTTTGGAAATGATATAATGCACATCATAAAAAACAGAAAAATTGATAAATCATATCAAATATATTTTGCTTTATATCAGGGATTAACAAGTACTGATGAGGCTAAAAATGCGTATAAAGAGTTTAGTAAAGATTTTTTTGATTTAGTAGTTATTGATGAATGTCATAGAGGTTCGGCTTCGGAAGATTCTGCTTGGAGGGAAGTTTTAACCTACTTTGATTCGGCTACACAAATAGGTTTAACAGCAACACCTAAAGAAACTAAAGATGTTTCTAACATGGAATATTTTGGAGAACCAGTTTATACTTATTCTTTAAAACAAGGTATTTCTGATGGGTTTTTAGCTCCTTATAAAGTTATCAGAATTACTACAAATGTTGATGAAGGTTGGAGACCTACTGCTGGTTTAGTTGATAAATACGGAAATGAAGTAGAAGACCGTATTTATAATTTAAAAGATTATGATAGAAAATTAGCCATAGATGAGCGTACACAAGTTGTAGCTAAGAAAATAACTGAATATTTAAAGGCTACAGACCGTTTTGCTAAAACTATTGTTTTTTGTGTAGATATAGATCATGCAAATAGAATGCGACAAGCATTAATTAATGAAAATGCAGATTTAGTAGCTAAACATTGGAATTATTGTGTAAAAATAACGGGTGATGATGAAGTAGGAAAACAAGAATTAGATAATTTTACAGATGTTGAAGAGCGTTTTCCTGTTATTGCTACTACTTCTAAAATGCTAACTACAGGAATTGATACCAAAATGGTAAAAGTTATTGTATTAGAATCTAATATACAATCTGTAGGGGAATTTAAACAAATTATTGGTCGAGGAACTCGAATTAGAGAAGCAGAAGGAAAAGTCTATTTTACAATTATGGATTTTAGAAAAGCTACTAATATTTTTGCAAGACCAGATTTTGATGGTTCGCCTGTTCAAATTTATGAACCTGCAGTACATGAACCTATAGTACCTCCAGATGAAATTATAGAACCTGATAATGGAAATACATTAGAATCTGATGTATTTAAATCAACTACACCTGATGTAACTATTGATGGAGGAGATGAAAAAATCAAAAAATATTATATAAATAATATTCCTGTTTCGGTAGTAAATGAACGTGTACAGTATTACGGAAAAGATGGAAAATTAATTACAGAATCTTTAAAAGATTATTCAAGAAAAAATATAACAAAAGAATATGCTTCTTTAGATGATTTTATCCAAAAATGGACTGATTCTGAAAAAAAAGAAGAACTTATAAAGGAATTAGCCGAACATGGAGTTTTATTAGATATATTGCGTGAAGATGTAGGATTAGATTTAGATGATTTCGATTTAATATGTCATATTGCTTTTGACCAACCTGCTTTAACAAGGAAAGAAAGAGCTAATAATGTACGTAAACGAAATTATTTTAATAAATATAGTGAAACAGCTCAAAAAATTTTAAACAGCTTATTAGATAAATACGAGCAAGAAGGTATTGTATCCATAGAACAAGGAGCAATACTTAAAGTAAAACCATTAAATCAAATGGGGTCGCCAGTAGAATTAGTAAGAGCTTTTGGTAAAAGAAAAGACTTTGAAGAGGCGGTAAAACAATTAGAAAAAGAAATATACAATATAGCATAATGAGTAACATAACAACAAACATAAAAAGCATTCGTGATATAATGCGTAAAGACACAGGAGTAGATGGAGATGCACAACGTATTTCACAAATGGTCTGGATGCTTTTTATGAAAATATTTTCTGATAAAGAACAAGAATGGGAAATAACACTTGATAATTATAAATCGCCAATTCCTGAGAACTTAAAATGGCAAAATTGGGCATCAGATGAAGAAGGATTAACAGGTGATGCTTTAATGGATTTTATAGAAAATGAGTTATTCCCTGCTTTAAAAGAGTTGGATATTACTATAAGTCCACAAGCAAGAATTATACGTTCTGTTTTTGATGATACCTATAATTTTATGAAAAATGGAACGCTTTTCCGTCAAGTAATAAATGTAATTAATGAGATAGATTTTAATAGCGATGACCGTCATTTATTTAATGATATTTATGAAACTATCTTAAAAGATTTACAATCGGCTGGTTCTTCAGGTGAGTATTATACACCAAGAGCTGTAACTCAGTTTATGGTAGATATGACAAATCCTCAATTAGGAGAAAGTATTTTAGATCCTGCTTGTGGTACTGGAGGTTTTTTAACGTGTAGTATCGATTATATGCGTAACCAAGTAGAAACGACTAAGGATAGAGATATACTACAAAAATCAATACGTGGTATTGAAAAAAAACCATTGCCACATTTACTTTGTACTACAAATTTAATGCTACATGGTTTTGATTTACCAGCAGTACGTAGAGATAATTTATTAAGTAAACCCTATGCAGATTGGGGGGCAAAAGATAAATTAGATATTATTCTTTCCAATCCTCCTTTTGGTGGAGTCGAAGAAGATGGAACAGAAACAAATTTCCCTCAAAAATTTAGAACAAAAGAAACAGCCGATTTATTTTTAGCTTTAATTATCAAGTTATTAAAAGATAAAGGGCGTTGTGCTATTGTATTACCTGACGGAACACTTTTTGGTGAAGGTATGAAAACACGATTAAAAGAAGAATTATTAGACAAATGTAACTTACATACTATTGTTCGTTTGCCAAATGGCGTATTTAACCCATATACGGGTATTAAAACGAATTTATTATTTTTTGAAAAAGGCACACAAACAAAAGAAGTTTGGTATTTTGAACATCCTTATCCTAATGGGGTAAAAAGTTATAATAAAACCAAACCAATCAATATAAAAGAGTTTGATTTAGAAAAATCTTGGTGGAATAATCGTGAAGATAAAAAATTCTCTAAAAATGCGTGGAAAGTTTCTATTGATGAAATAAAAAAACGTAATTATAACTTAGATATTAAAAATCCATATCAAGAAATAGATACTTTAGAAAGCCCTGAAATATTATTAGAAAAATTTAGAACTACTGAAAATAAAATTTCTACCATACAAGATGAAATTATAAACGTATTAACCGAAGCTTTAAAATAAATATGCAATTACTAAAACATTTTAAAGAACTTACGGTTAATTCTAAAAATGCCAAAGAATTAAAAGGATTGATTTTACAATTAGCAATTCAAGGAAAATTAACGGCTAATTGGAGAAAAGAAAATACGAATATTGAATCAGCTTCTGAATTATTGAAGAAAATTCAAAAAGAGAAGGAACGTTTAATTAAGGAAAAGAAAATAAGAAAAGAAAAATCTCTGCCAGTTATTGTAAAGAATGAAACGACATTTGAAATACCTTCTAAATGGAAGTGGTATAGACTTAGGGACGTTGGTTTAACAATGACAGGAGGAACACCTTCTAAGTCTAATTCAAACTTTTTTGGTAATGATATACCTTTTTTAAAGCCTGGTGATATAAAAGATTGGAAAGTAAATTACGAAAACGAAGGGCTTTCATTTTTAGGGGAGCAAAAATTAGGTCGAACAGCTATTTCAGGTTCTGTATTAATGGTTTGTCTTGGTACAATTGGGAAGTGTGCAATTATTAACAGAGCTTGCTCATTTAATCAACAAATAAATTCGATTACACCATTAATGATTTCTTCAAGTTATTTACTCAATTGTCTTTCTTCAAAATACTTTTATGATGTTGCTTGGGCTAAATCCACAAGTACTACAATAGCTTTGTTAAATAAAGGTAAGTGGGAGAGTATTCCTATCCCAATTCCACCACTAGAAGAACAAAAAGAAATTGTAAAAATAGTAGAAACGCTTTTTAAAGAAGTCGATAAATTAGAGCAATTAACGGTTGCACGTATTAGTTTAAAAGAAGATTTTGTAAGGTCTGCATTAAAAGAATTAACAAATAATAACACCAAAAAAGAGTGGGATTATTTACAAGAACATTTTAAAAGTTTTTTTAATGAAACTACTAATATAAAAAAGTTAAGAGAAACGGTTTTACAATTAGCCGTTCAAGGAAAATTAACGGCTGATTGGCGTGCTAATAATCCGAGTACAGAAGATGCAACTATTTTATTAAAACGTATTCAAAAAGAAAAAACGCAACTTATTGAAGATAAAAAAATAAAAAAAGAGAAAATATTACCTAAAATTACTAAAGAAGAAATTCCTTATAAATTGCCTAAAAGTTGGGTTTGGTGTAGGATGATTGAATTATGTCAATATATTACTGATGGTACTCATCAAACACCAAAATATACCGAAGAAGGGAGAATGTTTATTTCAGCTAAAAATGTAAAACCTTTTAAGTTTATGCCAGAAAAACATCGATTTGTTTCTGATGAAGATTTTGAAGGCTATCGAAGAAATAGAAAACCCGAATTAAATGATATTTTACTTACTCGAGTTGGAGCAGGAATTGGAGAAGCTACATTAATTGACCAAGATTTAGAATTTGCTATCTATGTAAGTGTTGGTTTATTGAAAATGTTTCCAAATAAATTAAAGCCTAATTATATTGTAATGTGGTTAAATTCTCCAGAAGGAAGGCAATATTCGTCTAAAAACACTTATGGTAAAGGTGTTTCACAAGGGAATTTAAATTTGTCATTAATTAGACAATTTGTTGTTTCACTCCCGCCCCTAGAAGAACAAAAAGCGATAGTAGAAAAAGTAAATGCTTTAATGTCTTTATGTGATAAATTAGAGCAAGAAGTACAACAAAGTGAAGCACATAGTACACAATTAATGAAAAGTTGTTTAAAAGAGGTTTTTGTGGGGTAAAAAAATGAATAAAAAATAAAAAGTTAGTGAGTTAGAGAAATTGCTGAAGAATGCGTTTCAAGGTGTAGAATTTATTCTATAAGCTTAACATGAAAAACTGTTAAGAACAAGGTATTTTACAAATGCAAGAGAATGTTGAATTAAGTTCTGACAGACCTTGTGTTACCTCTAAGACCATCGCCAAGATGATTAGAGATTGCCTGATAATTGAGTTTATGTTATTGTTTGATTTCATTGGAGACATTGATTTAGATACAAATATAAGATTAATTATTTATCGCCCAACTTGAATTGGGGCGGTTGTAAACCTCGGTTTTCAACCGAAAGAGCATGCATTTTTCAGGAGTTTAATAAACTCTAAAAGCAATGCTTCGTAGTTGATTTCTCTGCTCACTTTTTATCAAATGGAAAATAAAAAAAATAAAAAAGATTGGTTTAAATTAAAAAAATATCCTCACATAGATTTCCCACTAAAGGAAAAGGATAGACTTCTTTGGGTGGAAGAATATGTAACAAATCCAGCAGAAATAAAAAAGCATTCTTTTTTACCATTTATTCATAAAACATCAAAAAAAAGAAAATTCAGAAAAGAATATTCAGAAGATACAGGAAAAGTAATTAAAGACGCTAAAACAAACAAAGCTTTAAGAAAAGCTGATGTTAAAAATAGGGAATTATATTACGCTTCACATTTAGATTCTTTAATTTATGGCTATTATTCTGAAATATTATCTGAAAAATATGAAGATAAAATTAAAGAATATGATTTAGATGAAGTTATACTTGCGTATCGGTCTATTCCTATAAATCCAGAAGATAAAGAAGGTTCAAATAAATGTAATATTGATTTTGCAAATGATACTTTTAATTATATAAGAAAGTATCCAGAAGAAGAATTTTGTGTAATAGCTCTTGATATTAAAAGTTTTTTTGATGAGCTAAATCATAAAATTTTACGAGATATTTGGATGCAATTATTAAGTACAAAAGAAAATAAATTAACAAAATTACCACCAGACCATTTTAATGTTTATAAACATATTACAAGGTTTACTTATGTAGATATTGTTGATATATTTAACGAATTTCAAAGTAAGATATTTATTCAAAAAAGAGATTCTAAAGGACGTTTATTACCAAGAAAAAGAGCTAAAGTTTCTCAAATTAAATATTTAAAAAATCAAAATGCAGTAGCTTTTTGCACAAAAAAAGAATTTTATAAAAAGAAAAATAAATTAGTAAGAAATACCAAATTTATAAAAGAAGATAAATTAACAAAAAAAGATAAATTAATAAAAGAAGATAAAAAGAAACGTTTACCTAAACAATATGGTATTCCACAAGGTTCACCAATAAGTTCTTTATTAGCGAACGCATATCTTTTAAATTTCGATAAAACAATTAATGATTTTATTAAAAAAGAAGGGATTTACAGAAGATATTCCGATGATATGGTAATTGTATGTCCTTTAGCTAAAAAGGATGAGATTCTTAATTTAGCGATGTCTGAAATAAAAAAAGTTAAATTAAAAATTCAGGAATCTAAAACACAGATATTTCATTTTAAAAATAAACAAGGAATACTTAGTTGCGGTCAAGAGTTTAAAAAAGAAATAAATCCGAATAAAAACTTTATTTATTTAGGTTTTGAATTTGATGGAGAAACTACTTTAGTACGTTCTGCAAGTATATCTTCTTTTTATAGGAAGATGAAAAAAACCGTTTGGCGTTCTAAACATTATGCTAAAAAAGGTAAAAATAAAGGACAGATTTTTAAAGGACGAATTTTAAAAAAATTCTCTTATAAAGGAGCAAATAGAAAAAGAAAATGGCTTTGGGATGAATCCATTCAAGGTTTTAAAAAATCTGATTCTTATGATTGGGGTAATTTTTTGTCGTATTCAAATAAAGCCTCAAAAGTAATGACTAAAAACAAAATTAAAAAGCAAACTAAAAAATCTTGGAATAAATTAATTAAAGAGATAAAATTTAAAAAATAATTTAGAGAAAAATGACCTAATTATAGGTAAATATTATTCTATTAAATTAAAAATAAGATTATTATGTTTTAAAGGTTTTTCCATTTTCCAAATAGAAACATGTTTATTCTGTTTATTAGCCTTAATTACTTCTAAAATATAATCTTCTGGGCAATCATAACCACAAATAATATTTCTTAAAGCCGTTCTATTTATTTTATATTTCCCTGAATTTTCTTTAACTAATCTTAATTCTTTTTCATAACTCCAGTTATCTTGTTTTAAGTAAAAAACTTTAAAAATATCATTTTGGTTTTTTAAAATTTCAATAGGTATTTTATTTAATGTTTTTTGATAATTCATAGGTCTTAAACCTTTGAAAAAATTAGAATCTAATTCTATATTGTATTGAAAATATAAACCTTTGTGATTATTTGAATAATTTGCTAATAAAGGCATATTTATACCTGGAAACATAGAAAAGCAAGCTATTCCATGTTTATTTATAAATTTAGGTATTGATTCTCGAACAGTTTTTTCTAGTTCTTCTATCTTTATGTTTTTTTCAATTAAGTTTTTATTTTCTTCACCAGCTAAAGTTTCAAATAATTTGAAGAGTTGATTTATATCAAATTCTTTTAAATCGATTAAGTCAGGAGTAGAATCAAAAGGATCATTTAATAATTCTCTTTTTTGAAAAAAAATATAAGAATTTTCAATTTCATCTAAAGTAAATTCATTATTAGGTCTATATCTAAAAATGTACGGTCTTCCAGATTTTTCAGCTTCTTCTATCATTATTTATTAATATTACCTATAGCGATTGTTAGCATTTGTTTTAACTCTTTTTTCGTTGGAACTTTTCCTTTTAATTTACTTGGTAATTCGTGAGTTAATTTATATTCGGAAACTCCAATTGGTTTAGAGCTTGATCTTAAACTATATTCTACTTCAATATTATCTTTTGTAGGACATAAAATAATTCCTATTGAAGGATTATCATCTTCTTGTTTTTCTTGTTCGTCTAACAATTCAAGATAAAAATTCATTTTTCCTGCAAATTCAGGTTGAAATTCTACTGTTTTTAATTCGATAGCTACTAAACATTTTAAAAATCGGTGATAAAAAAGTAGGTCAATAAAATATTCTTTTTGATTTAACTTTAATCTATATTGATTTCCGATAAATGAAAATCCATAACCAAGTTCTAGTAGTAAATCTCGGACGTTTTCTACCAATTTATTTTCTAATTCTCGTTCTAATATTGGTTTAGAAATTCCTAAAAAGTCAAGATTATATTCACTTTTCATTGCTTCATTTGCTTGCTCTGATAAGTGAATTGGTAATGCTTTATCAAAATTACTAAGTTTTGGATTTACAAGATGATGTTTATAAGCATCTGCTTTAATTTGATTTAATAAAACAGCTCTACTCCAGCCTAATTTATCAGTAGCATTCAGATAATATTTTTTTTCTATATCATCTTTAATTTTGTGCATTATTAATAAATTCTGTCCCCATGGAATTGTAAAAGCGATTTCTAAAAGTTCCTCTTTATTTTTATATTCCAAATAAAACTGACGCATTCTCCAAAGATTTTGAGAAGAATATCCTTTTGTTCCATCAATTTTTTTATTAATATCTTTTGATAATGTATCTACAATTGATTTCCCCCAATTATTTTTTTCTTGATTTTTTACAATTAATTTACCAAGTTCAAAATTTTGACCAATATGATGTTTATTAAGTGATTTGTAGGCTTCATATTTTGCAGAATTGATAGTATTAATTATTGCTTCAAAAAAAATATTATATGCTGTTAATTGACTCATTAAGTTTATTTATTAATTCTCGCACAACCGTGCGAGAATTGTATTTTATTGATTTTACTTACTTGTTTCAGTAGGTTAATTAAAACATGAAATTATTATATGTAAACACTCTCCTTGATTTGCATTAAAAGTTATTTTCTTTTCAGGGATTGGATTTATGATATACATTCCTATATTTCTAGGAACTACATTATATCCTTGATTTATTAAAAAAGGCTTTATATCATCGATTAATTCTAAAGCTTTCGGATGATTTGATACAGGTAATAACATTACACAAGATTTTTTATTCCTTTTAGCAGACATAAGTGCTAAATTCAATTCTTCTATTAATTTTCTATTCTCATCTTTTGTTAGCTTTTCTTTTGGATTAATTGTTATTGTGCTATTGATATTATTACCTACGACACTATTATTTCCAAAATTAATATTAGACGGTTGGTTCTCTACAATAATTGAAGTTTCTTGAGTTTTGACTTCTGTTTTTAAAGTCTTCGAATCTTTAATCTTTGGTGTTATTGGTTTATTCTCTTTTGTTACAGTATCTATTTTATTAGAGACGGATTCTATTGGGGTAATTTCTAACCCTTTATCACTTAGCTTTATATTGTGTTTTTCTCGAAATATAATATAAAAAAACATAAGAATTATAAATACTATAATTAATAGTATAATCACTTTATTTTCTGACATCCAATCAAATATAGTTCTTCCGATTATTGGTGTGTTTTTGTTGTTCATCATTTTTATTTAGTATTCTTTTTCATTAACATCTCTATATTTAAAGGAATCTGAAAACCATCCTAAAGATTTAGCATCAATCATTATTTGTTCCTCTTCTTTTTGAGTAAATCTATTCAGAAATTCAAAATAATTATACTTAAGCCCTTTGAAGTCATCATAGTAAGCAATAAGTATATATTCTTTTGTTAAATAATTAGTATGAACAGCAAAGCTGTCAACAGCTAATAATAGTGCATTGTCTAATTGTTCTCCTTTTAATTTTTCTGGATATTTCACAAAAACAAACCCAAATTCGGAAACATTTGCAAAAACTCTAGCTAAATGATTATTTGAAATATTTTTATACTTTTTGTAAAAATCAAAGAAATGTTTAGAAATAATTCTTCGCTTAAACCTAGATAATGACATTAATTTTTCAGCTAATACTTTTAATTCTTTTCTATAACCAATTTCTTCAATTACAAAATTATCAATAAAAAAACTATCTTTATCATTCTGTTTCTTTAATAAATATTCTGGAGTTGATACAAAACTTTCCCATGTATTATTTAAATCAAAAAAGATTCCTTGAAACTCATCGCTCTTTAGTTCGTTAGAATAGCTATTTGAATTTTTGATATAAGAAGCTAAAAGATCTAACTCATTACCAGAAATATAAACTTGTTTTTTATTTTGTCTGATTACTTTATCAAGATGTTCATTAACTTTTAAATAAGTTTTTTCATCTAATTCATTATCTGTACAAGTAAGCATTATTACATCTTTTTGTTTAAGAAGGCTCTCTCTTTCAGTTAAATAGTTTGTCAAATCTACAATTGTATTCATTTCATTTACTATGGAAAACCAAGTACCTCTATTCATAATTGTAACATGATGATTAGATTTCGTATAAACTGAAGGGTGATAAAATTTTAATCCTTCCCCTAAGTTGACTATTATTCTAAATATTTTAGAGTATTTATTTTTTTGGAATAATTCTATTTCTTTTTTAGGATGTTTAAAATAAATTTCTTTTGTGTTAAATAATCTTCTTTCTGCTCCTTGAATCTGTTTAAGAGCTTTATCAATAGTATTCTTAAAGTACCTATCATAATTACCTTTAAAATCATAATTTTTAACAGAGATTATAATTAATATATCTTGAAATAAAATAAGTAAATCACAAATTTCTTTTTTGTCCCCCTTTTCATCCTTAGGGCTAGGATAACACCAGTATTCTAAAAAAATATTATTTGCAATATCATTTACAAAATTCTCTCCTTCAATTCCTTTTGGGTTACTATCCATAATTTTTCATTCTATTTTATAAAAGTTAAAAACACATATAAATTCTATATAAAATAGACTGTTTATGTGAATAGTTAAAGACTACTAATATAATTAAATACTTAATAAGTTGTTTATTAAATTCATCTATAAATTATTTTTTTACATAAAAAAACACCTTAAAAAAACAAGGTAATATATTATGTATTAATCCTTTAATTTCTAAGTGATATTTTAATAAAGTGAAAAACAAAACATTATCTTAGCTTATATTTAATGTTTTTTTTATTTTACTGTTTACTTAGTAATTAAAATAACACAAGTAATTATTGTAATCTAAATAATATAAGTATCTTTGTGTTACTAAAAGTAAGTTACGATTATGTATTTAGCAATAAAAGAAACGCAAGACATCCGTAAAATAACCTCTGAAAAAGTATGTAAATTAGTCGATGGTTTTATTGAAAATCAAGATATAAAACAAAGCTCTAAAAAATTATATAGACGAACTTTAAAACAGTATTTTAAATGGGTTACTGCTAAAAACTATTTACTTTCAGAAATAGCCAGACCGCAAATAATAGA
The DNA here is from genome assembly GCF_900239345.1 of Tenacibaculum dicentrarchi. Classification (GTDB taxonomy): domain Bacteria; phylum Bacteroidota; class Bacteroidia; order Flavobacteriales; family Flavobacteriaceae; genus Polaribacter; species Polaribacter dicentrarchi. Next base: position 12,908 of record NZ_OESZ01000008.1, read on the forward strand.
ATACAAAGAAAATTTATTAAGCGCAGGAATGAGTAATTTAACGGTAGGTTCTTACATAACATCTGTTAGACGTTTTTACGAATGGACAGAAGCTAATAAATATTATCCTAATGTAGCTAAAGGAATTAAAACACCTAAAAGAAAAGCGCAGTTTAAAAAACAAGCATTACTTCCAGCACAAGCAACCGCTTTACTTAATTATTATAAAGATAAAAATCTAAGAAATTACGCTATAATTAATTTACTTTTAAGAACTGGATTAAGAACCATAGAAGTAATTAGAGCTAATATTGAAGACATTATATTTAAAGGTTCTCAAAGAGTCCTACTTGTGCATGGAAAAGGCAGAGATGAAAAAGATAATTTTGTTATTCTTACAGATAAAACTTACAAGCCTATAGAAACTTATTTAAATACTAGAAGCAACCTAAAAAAATCAGCACCTTTATTTACTTCTACAGCTAATAATTCTAAAGGAAATAGATTAACCACCAGAACAATAAGTTATATCGCTAAAGAAGGATTAAAAGAAATAGGTTTAGATTCTAAAAATTTTACAGCACACAGTCTTAGACATACTACAGCAATTAATATTTTAAAAGCTGGAGGATCTATAGAAATGGCGCAATTTACACTTAGACATACAAATCCTGCAACTACTCAAATATATACCGCTACTTTAAATGAAGAACGAAGGTTAGAGAATAGTGGCGAAGCTTTAATCGATAATTTATACTAAACGAATTTAATTAATTATAAAAAATAATAAAATGATAGCACTAAAAGTATTCAGATTTACCTACAATGAAAATATAGATATTATTGAAAAAATCTATAAAGACAAAGTAGCCGATTATATGTTAAGTCATTTGATTGATAAAAAAAACGGCTATAAAGAAACCTATCAAAATAATCTAAAAGCATGGGAGGAGTTTATATTGGATTTAGATCCAAATAATGCTGAAATTTTAGATAACTACATCTTTAATAAATAGAGTAATCAAAGTAAATTAAAAAAGTATGGTAATTTAAGTAAACAAAATAATATGAGTAATATAACTGACTGGATTCAATACGAACTTTACCCTAATTTATTTGAGGTAATAGATACCGCTTTTCCAGAACACAATTTTAAAAGATACCCTGGCGGCTGGAAAAGTAAAACTTATTTAAACGGTTCTGTTCATAAAAACAGAACCGATAAAACAGTCATCACTAAAAAAGCGATAGGTTGTATTTTAGAGCAAGGAGGAGATGTTTTAAGTATTGTAAATTATGTTATTAAAAGAGATAAAGTCGAGTTTATAGAAGCTGTTAAAGCACTAGCTGATCTTACAAACTTAAAACTACCTAAAAATACTGATTTTAATCAAAATAACTACAAAAATTATAGAGATACCGCCAACATATTAGAAGACTGCAACAGCTATTTTATATACTGTTTAGAAAATACTGCTCCAGATGAAATTAAAACGTATTTAACTTCAAGAGGGTATTCTAAAGATGATATAAAATCTATGGAAATCGGCTATATTCCTTCACAGGATAAGCTTTATAAATATCTAATAGAAACTAAAAATCATCCTAAAATATTAGTAGATGAACTTATTAAATTAAACAAAAATATAGGCGATACTCATCAACTTACAATTCCTTATAGAAGTGGAAGTACTATAAAAGGCTTCAAATTTAGAACTACAGGAACAGCTACACCAAAATATTTAAACTCGACAGGATTAGATAGATTAGGAGGCTTTTTTAATCTATTAGCCGTAAAAGGAAACAAAGATATAATAATAGTAGAAGGAGAACTTGACAGTTTAAATGCGACAGCAAAAGGAATTGAAAATGTAGTTGCTATCGGAGGTAGTAATATTGCTTCGGAACAAGTAAAAGACGCTCTTAAAAGAGGAGCTAAAACTTTTACTTTATGTTTTGATAACGAAAAAAGTAAAGAAGAAGAAACTGCAAAGAGAATACATTCAGCAATTGATATTCTTTTAAAAGAAGGAGTCCATAAAATTTATATAGTCGATTTACCTGCTTTAGAAGGAGAAAAAACAGATCCAGATAGACTAATTAAAGAAGTTGGAATTGACAATCTTAAAAATGCCATAATAGAAGCTTTACCTTATTATGAGTATAAGTTATATGATATTTTAAATAAATATAGAGCCATTGAAGATAAAAGAGTCTTAACTCCAAAAGATGTAGATAATCTTCTTGAAGATGTTATAAATACTTCTTTAATTATTAACAATCCTATAGATAGAGATAGATATAAAAAGCTTTTTACTTCCTTCGATCCTATTAAAGAAATAGGAATAACAGTAGAAAGTTTAACCATTACTATCGATAGATTAACAGCCACTAGAGATAAAGAAAATCAAGATAAAGAATTAAAAAAATTACTTTCTCAAGCTAAAATATTACAAGATAAAGGAGATACTGATAAGGCACTCGAATTAATAGAGAAAAAAGTAAAAGATGTAAAACTTCAAGATAAAACGACAGAATTTAGCAATCTACTAAGTTCCATTACAGAAGATGAAATAAGAAATAATTTAGCCAATAAACCAGAAAGTTTAAATTCAGGTTATGAAATAGGAGGAGAACAATTGCTTTTGCCTTCTGGAGCTATTAGTATTTTATGTGCGCCTACTTCACATGGTAAAACTACTTTTTTAATAAATATGGCTATAAATATAGCTAAGAATTATCAAAATAAAGAAGTTCATTTTTTCAGTTATGAAGAAGACAGAGATAGTATTTTAATCAATGCTTTAAATACTTATTTAGATGATGAAATAAGTCTTAATAATAGAAAAACCTTAAAAAGTTATTTCACTACTGGCTCTACAGAATACATGAAATCAGAAGCTATCAATTATTTTAAAGAAAAAAAAGATGCTTTTTTTAAAAATCTGATAGCTACTAAAAGACTAAATATTCATTATAGTAATTATAATTCTGAAACACTTATAGAATCGATAAGATACCTACATAAAAACACCAATATAGGAGCTGTATTTATTGATTACATACAACTTTTAAACCTACCTACAGGAAAACACAAAACCTATTCAAGACAAGAAGAAATTAAAGCTATTTGTGTAGCTCTAAAAGATGTAGCTGTAGAAACAGGATTACCTATAATTTTAGGAGCGCAATTCAATAGGAATGTAACCAATTGCTTGCATTTACACCCTACTAAAATAGGAGAAGCTGGAGACATAGAAAGGATAGCAAATTTAATAGTCGCTTTTTGGAATAACAATCATAAATCTACAGGAAGTGATGGAGAACTAAATGAAATCGCTAAAAAAAATCTAAATACACCTGATACTTTTTATACTGAAATACTAAAACAAAGAGGTGGAAAAGTAGGACTAACAGAACTACTAGAGTATAATGGTAACAAAGCAACCATTAAAAATAGTACTGAAATATTTGATACATTTTAGCAATACAAATAACATTAGCAATTAAAGTAAACAGAATAATATTGATAAACTAGAAAATATTAATAAACTAAATAATATGGGTAAAGTAATTAGTATCAGTAATCACAAAGGAGGCGTAGGAAAAACTACTTCTAGTATTAATATAGGAGCTGGATTAGTGAAGCTAAAAAAGAAAGTTTTATTAATCGATTTAGACCCACAGGCAAACCTAAGCCAAAGTTTAGGAGTTCTAGAACCTGAATTAAATATATACGGAGCTTTAAGAGGTGATTATGAATTACAACCAATCGAAATAATTAAAGGACTATATTTAATTCCTTCTACTTTAGATTTATCTGGAGCAGAAGTAGAAATGAGCGGAGAACCAGGAAGAGAATATATTTTAAAAGAATTGATTGATCCTATTAAAGAAAATTATGATTTTATTATAATCGATAGTCCTCCTTCTTTAGGGTTATTAACTATAAATAGTTTTACTGCTTCGGATGAAATATTAATCCCTTTACAAGCTCAATATTTAGCATTACAAGGATTAACTAAATTATTAGAAGTAGTCGATAAAATTAAAAAAAGATTAAATAAAGGACTTAAAATAGGAGGTGTATTTATAACTCAATATGATAAAAGAAAAGTATTAAATAGAGATGTTGCATCAACTATTGATCTGCATTTTAAAGACACTGTATTTAAAACGAAAATAAGAGATAATATAGCACTAGCAGAAGCACCCGCTCAAGGATTAGATATTTTTAGATATAATCCTAAAAGTTACGGAGCTGAGGATTATCTAACATTAAGTAAAGAAATATTAAAACTAAGTAAACATTAATTACTTAATAATTTAAGTAAACAATACTTATTTAATAATATAAATAAACAGTAAATTTGCAAAATATGAGCAAAAAAAATTTTACAGGAGGATTAAATTCTCTACTAGGAGATACCGAAAAACGAAAAGTAGGAAGACCGAAAACTTCTACTAAAGAAATTACTAAAAGTTCTCAAAAAGGAACTAAAGAAAAAGAAACTAGAGCTACTTTTATAGTAAATGAAGATTTACTAGAAAAATTAAAAGCAATAGCTTATTGGGATAGAAAACTAATAAAAGATGTCGTAAACAATGCTCTAAAAGAAAGCATCGATAAGTACGAAAAAAAGAATGGAAATATTGAACTGATACCTGAAAAATAGCTTATTAATATAAATAATAAGCTATTTTTTAAAAGATTTAATCAGTAATAAATATTAATATACTTCTGTAAAGTTTACATTACAGAAGTAAAATAACTATTAAAATTTATGGATAATTATATAGAAAGAAGAAATAAAAGACATAAAGAACAGCTCGAAAAAACTGAAATTGTATATCAAGAAAATAAAAATTGGGATACCGTAATAACTACTATTATTGATGCTGATTTTGATTTTGATTTAAATTCATGCCAAGCTCAAGAAATTTTTATAGGTTATATAGAAAGTATTTATAACATCAAAATAAAAGATGCTGACCAACTTCAAAAAATAACGAATATAACAACTAAAACACTAGAAGAATTAGAAGCTATTATTTTAACTTCAAAGTACACTAAATATTATGGTGCTGTAGAATTAGCTTTAGAAAATGGGGCTACTTACCCTGAGCTTTTAAAAATAATGCCTAAAGAATATGGACTACCAGACCAATGGAATAAAAAATTAAGCTCTAATCAATACACTACTATTATTATGGTTTTATCATTTTCTTATCTGGTAAATGAACCATTCGGTATATCTATGTTACCAAGTATAAGAGATATATCAGAAAAAATTAAAGCACCCTATTCTGCTTTAATGGATGCTTATTTTTTCATTAAAAAAATTATGATTAATAAAATTAAATAACTAGAAAGTATAAAAAAATGACTAAAAAAAATATAGATAAAATAATAGCTACAGGAACTCCTTTAAAAAAAATAATACTAATACATGAAGATATAGCTAGAAGAAAATATGCTAAAAAAAAATTATTAACTAATCAAGAGTTTGAAGAAATATCTAATAGTTTTATAAAAAATAAAGATATAGACTTATGGAATAAATTTAAAAAAACAGAATATACAGTATCAAGTGCTTTAATGAATTTACAAGGCTGTTTATTTGAAGTTAAAATGCACTATTCAAACCTTAGAGGATATATTTTAAATTGGAATACTATAGAACATACAGAACTATTGGTCAATTCCGTATTACACGAAATTAAAGACCCTATAGAGCGTAAAAAAATAGCAGAAAATGGAGCTCAATACACAAGTATCTTATTTTCAAAAAAAAAGATAGATAAAGAAGGTTATATCAATCTAGAGATAGATTTTGAAAAGGGTAACAGTAATAATATTGACCAATACAGTCTTTTATCTGTTATGAATAATGTAAAAAAAGATGTTACTAAATCGGTTGTAAAATGGCTAAGCTGGGAAAAAGCTCTTTATGATTATATAAATAAGCAAGGTTTTAATATTAAAATTTATAAGGATAAAATACAGGAATTTAGGAATGAAATAGATACTCCTATAATCGCATGGGTTAAATACTATGGAGAACTTGAAAATGAAATCATAATAAATCCGAACACACAAGAGTTATTGAAAAAATATGCTATTTGTCCTAAAATAGAAGAATTAGAAATAAATAAAAAAGAATATGATTTTTTTAAAAATATAATTTTAGAAGATGAATAATAAAAACTTGCCAACACTACCAGGAATAGGAGAAGATGAAGAATATAGAGGGTTACCTAATATAGAAAAATCAACAGATTTAAAAAAAGAAAAAAATTTTAAACGTTCTGGACATATTACAGATCAATTCTTAAAGTATAATTATCCTAAGGATAAAAAACCTATATTATTTAATAGTTTAAAACCAGAACTTAAAAATAAAATAGAAATAATAGGTGTAAAACAATCAGAAATAGTAGAAGGAATTAAATTAACTCCAGCAGAAACCAAAGTAATAGATACTCTTTGTAAATTACTTCATAATAATAGTCAAACTTTAGAATATAATAATGAAGACTATTATACAGGAAATGTAACAGATATAAAGCGTGTAAAATATGGAAGTACTACTGCTATAGTTCCTCAATTAACTGTTACTCTATATGATTTTACTAAAGAGTATAAAGCAGGAGCTAGAGTCAGTGGTAAAGACTTAAAAAACGTATCTAAAATATTATTAAATATATCTAAAAAGAATTTTTTAATTAAATACAAAGAAGAGATTAATAAAAAAGATGGTGCTAAAACAGTTATAGAAATAGAGGATTATAAACCTATTTTAAGACTTCCTAATTTTAAAATAACCGAATACAATAAAGAAGGGATAGCTACAAGTAAAACAGAATCTATTTTAATAGAATTAAATCCTATCTTCACTAGGCAAATAGATACTAAATTTATAGTTTATCCAGAAGATATAAATAAAAGAACTTTAATCGCATACGGAAATAATAATTGTTCAGAGGCTACTTTTACGCTTAGAGAATATTTAGCTAAATATTTAGCTCTAAAAAATTATACTCCAGAAATTATGTTAGATAGACTTTACTATTTATTAACTGGAAACTATATGAACAGCAGTAGAAAAATTAAAGCAAAACAACTCACAGAAAAAGCACTAGATACAATGATAAAGTTAGGTTTATTAGAAAGTTTTAAAATAGAAAGAGCTAAAACTACAGGAGAAGCTAAAATTATATTTAAAATAAACAAAAACTTTGAATAGGAAACTTCCGAAAAAACAGAAATATCCGAATCTTTAAAAAAAACGCAATAAAACGCAAAAGAGATACAATTATACTTTCCAAAAAAGTAAGAAAAACAAGAATAATCAAACTACGTACCTTGATGCAATGACTACGTACTTTAATGCAATTTAGGGCTGTTTTTACGTACCTTGATGCAATGATTACGTACTTTAATGCAATTTTATTTTTTAAAAACGTCTGTAGGCACTATAAACAAAGGACTTTCTGAAATTCAAAAAAACGCTAGAGTATTATAGATACTCTTAGAGTATCTTAGAAGAGAAATTCCCTTTTCAGTACATTTCTTTTTTCTTTAAAAAATCCATAATATCCAAAAAATACAAAAAATCAACATTTACCGAAAAATCAGAAAGGATTGTAATTAGCCGATTTAAGCACTTTTTAAAACCTTTTAGATAGTTTGCTTTAAAGTTTATAAATCCTTTAGTAGGCGTTAAAATTAGATGCTTATACGTAAAGTAAATAGCATTCTAATTTACGAAAAAAGAGAATTTCCAGAAAAAAGAGAAAACAGGATAGCATTTAAAATCCAAAAAAGTAGGAAAAACAAGAATAATCAAACTACGTACCTTGATGCAATGACTACGTACTTTAATGCAATTTAGGGCTGTTTTTACGTACCTTGATGCAATGATTACGTACTTTAATGCA
>NZ_OESZ01000013.1 GCF_900239345.1 Tenacibaculum dicentrarchi
CGATGAATAATTTGAGTTCTAATGTTACTTTTTCGTACGTTTTTTTTCGCCAGGGTTGTTTTTGTAATTTCATAAGTGACTATCAATAATTGATGAATTTTTAGTCAACCTATTTCAGTAAAATTCATTGGCTTAATGCAGGTTAACGTGTTTGTGTAAGGAAAGTTGCGTGTAAAAATGCGAGAACTTTCCGATTTTAAATAGAATAAATTAGAAAAAGATGAAACAAAAGAAAAACAATAAAAAGCAATTTTTTTTACACGGTGTTGGGCGTATGGCTTTGTCAAAAGTTCTTTCATTATGTTCTTTAGTAACAATACTAATTTTATTAATGACTATTTTTTTTACACTACCAAAATTGATTATTATTTCATTTGTTGTAATCTTAATATTTCAACCTTTTTTATTAATTTTTTTTAACGACCACAGCAAGTGCAAATAGAGTTTTTAGGACCAAGACTTGATTTAAGTTTTACACTTTCATAAAGACTTTGTCTTTCAATATAACCTGCATTTTGATATTTATTTATTTCTTCAATAAATGTACTTTTTTCTGAATCTGATAATTCAATAAAACCTTTTAATACTTTGTAAGCTTTTTCATTCATAATTATATAATTTTAAAATTTTCCACATATGTCGCAATCTGTTGATTTCATAGATAATGGTGTTTCATTACAACCAACACAAGCTCTTGATAATTCACGTAAACCAAAACGCATTCCCATACGTTTTTCTTTATCTGAAACTTCAATATTCCCTTTTCCGATTCCTTTTTCTCGTTCAAGAAGAATTTCATATTTTTTTAGATATTCACTCTCATTTTCAATTGGATACCTAGCCATTTGCCTAAATTCCGTTTCAAGAACTGAATATTCAGCAGATTTTGTACTGTATTTTAAAATATTATCATCAGCTCCGTTGATTGTCAAAATTGTAGATAACACAAGTTGAAATAAAGCAAAAGGAGTAGTGATTATTATTAAAATTTCTAAATAATTTTCAGACTTATAAGAAGTTAAAACACCTCCTAAAAAAACAGGAATAATTATTCCTAATATTTTAGAAACTCGAAGCCATTTATTAATTTTTTTAATCTTAATTTGATATATGTATGTATTACCAATAGAATCAAGTGTTTTGTCCCAGCAATCTTGTCTAATTTTTTCCTTATTATTTTCCATTTTCAAATATAGCGATTTTAATGGGACTCAATTTAGCTTACGCCCAACGCCTAGTGTATGTGGCGTATTTTTCCGCCAGGAAAATATGCGCTCATACACTTTGTTAACGTGCGTTTTTTCTTTTTTAATTAAAATACCGTTATAAAATCACATATTTTTCAGCGTTTTTATTCGGTGTTTAACTTGTCTAAATTTTCATATAAACTTACGTGAAAAAATCTAAAATCGGGAATATTCCGAACATTTTTTCATTTTTATTTTCGATTGCGTAAACGAGCTAAAAAGTCCGCCATTTTCATTTCGGAATTATAAGCAAAATCTTACGTAATATTTTTTAAAATCTGCTGTTTTACGATTCCGTTTCTATTGCGCAAACGAGCTAGAAAGTCCGCTATTTTCATTACAAACAGATTCACGTAATCTTTGTCAGGATTTTACTTTTCGAAAACGCTTAATTCCGTTAATATTCCGTGTAATTTGGCTTAATGCAGGTTAACGGTTTTATATATGGTTTGTTGCGTGTTTCAAGTTACTAATATATTAAATAAAAACGGAATAGAAAATCCCCTAAGGATTTTCGTAAGTAGATAAGCACTAGCAATAAATTATATATGTTGTTGTAATTAGTGATTTTCTAACTAAATTTCTCATTTCTTAATTTTCAATTTTTCCGTTTTATTTCTCTTTCTTTTTTTACGTTTCTACTTAAAACTCCGCCCTAATTAATTTCCACCTATTTATTCACGCTTTATTTTCTACGTTAAATTCTGCCTTTTTTTTCACGTTTCTGCTTAAAACTCCGCCCTAATTAATTTCCGCCTATTTATTCACGTTTCATTTTTCAGCGTTCAATTCTGTTTTTCTCTTTTTTAGGGTTTACTTTCTAAAAATAGAGTAGCAGTCATTTTCAATTTTTCCAGCGCAATATTATTCAATATTAATTTCTAGAAAAGATAAATCACTAATTAGGAATTTCAGGCTGAAATTCCGCCATTAATTACAACGCCATGTGTATGTGGCGTATTTTTCCGCTAGGAAAATATGCGCTCATACACTTTGTTAACGTGCGTTTTTTCTTTTTTAATTAAAATACCGTTATAAAATCACACATTTTTCAGCGTTTTTATTCGGCGTTTAACTTGTCTAAATTTTCATATAAATTTACGCTAAAAAATCTAACATCGGGGATATTCCGAACATTTTTTCATTTTTATTTTCGATTGCGTAAACGAGCTAAAAAGTCCGCCATTTTCATTTCGGAATTATAAGCAAAATCTTACGTGATATTTGTCAAAATCTACTGTTTTACGATTCCGTTTCTATTGCGCAAACGAGCTAGAAAGTCGGCTATTTTCATTACAAACAGATTCACGTAATCTTTGTCAGGATTTTACTTTTCGAAAACGCTTAATTCCGTTAATATTCCGTGTAATTTGGCTTAATGCAGGTTAACGTCTCGGCTATGGTTAGTACGGGGTTAAAAGGAACTGAATTTCCGATTAAGCACTTAGCCAAAACTTTTTATTTTGTTTTATCTTTTTTGTTTTAAAGCCAAATCAAAAGAGTTGGCGGACTTCGATTAAAGCTCTAAACTTTGGGTTTAGCACTAAAACCCGTATTAACTATAGCCATTGTTGTAAACAGTTTTTAATTCAAATATGTAATTATCGCTTGATTATTTTCAGATGCTTTTTTATAAAAACCCTTAAATTCTTTGAAACTGTCAATTAGAAATTCGTGCGATTCAGATTCAGTCCAAATTTCAGGATAGATTCCAATTTCGGTCATTTCAGAAACATTGATTTTACTTTTTAAAATCTCATCTGTTATTTTTTCCAATTCAGAATATGTTTCTTTTACTTGACTTGGATTTAGATATTGAGCTGGTCCATATCCAAGGTCTTGCTCTTCATCAATAATTTGAAAACTGAAAAGAGCTCTTTGTAATTCATTCGGTTCGTTTTCAAGTCCTCCAATTATTTCTCCAGTCAGAATGTAATTTATTCCGTCCCAAGATTTATCCAAATCAAGAAACCATTCAGCTTCATAACTTTCGTCTGCATAAATTTTATTTTCAAGAGTTTCAGAGTTATTCAAAAAGCTATTTAATTCTTCTTGAGATACTCTGATAACATTTCCAATCATTCCCATATTTCTATTTTGTTTTAGGTTGGTCTAAATTGTTTACAACGGTTTGTGTATGAGTAGTAAGGGAATAAATGTACTATAATTTTCGGATTAGCACTTAGCCAAATTTGTAATTTTACTGTTACTTTTTTCATTTAACCGTCAAATTGCAAATTTGGCGGACTTTGTTAATACGCACCAACTTTGAGGTTTGCACTAAATCCCTTATTACTTATACACTTTGTTGTGTGTAGTTTATTTTACTTTGAATTTTAATTCGTTTGATATGATTAGTATTTTATTTTTTGGTGGTAAAACTGTATATGTTCCTTTTTCATTAGGCTCGAAAGAGTCATAATAATCAGTTTCACTTTTGTGAGGAAAATACATTAACCTACTTGGTTCTATTTCGAACTTACCTTTGTGTTTTGGGGTTACTTTAATCGAAATAAGTAATGTTTTTAAATATAACTCATTATTAAGGCTTTCCATTATCGTTCCGCTTCTAAAAGGATCCCAATCAAAATCCACCACATTAAAATTTTCATCAATATAGTCTTCTAATTTTTCGTTTCCAGAAATTTTATACATATCACTTTCTGTTTCGATAGAAATAGTATTTCCTTGTCCTTTAATTTTAGGCAATGATTGAATACTATCTTTTTTTTGTGTTTTTTTGCTTACATTATAATATTTGCTATATTCATACAAGACAATAGAAATAGTATCAGTTTTTTTGTATATTTCTTTATTAGATATGAGTTTCAAGATAATATCATCTTTGGTGGTTTTAGCCAATTTTTTGACAACTTCTATTGTTCTTGGTTTAGATGTCAAAGTAATACTATCTGATATTCCTTTGATTATGGGTAGCTTTATTTTTCCAGTTTGAGTAGATGTTATATATGTGTAATATTCTAAATAGTTATTTCCATTTATTTCTCTAATATGTTTTGAAGGATTATCGTTAAACTCTAGTCCATCAACTTTTTCAATAAAAATACTATCTGTCCTTTTTAAATTTTTGAATAGAATTTTTATACTATTAGTAGTATTAATTTCTAGCTTAGGCTGTATAATAATAATAATCTCATCATCAAGATTTTGACTATTACAGCTTGTAAAAAATAGCATTAAAATAATTCCAAATAGTATATTGTTTTTTAACATTATTCTTCTTTTACTTGTTTTTCTTCAAGGTTTGTTGAAATTACACACAACGGTTTATATATGGTTTGTTGTGTTTTTCGAGCAACTAATTTAGTAAATAAAAACGAAATAGAAAATCCCCTAAGGATTTTCGTAGGTAGGCGAGCATTAGCAATAAATTATATATTTTGTTAGCTTTTCGTTTATTTTTCCTTTTTTACAATTAAAATACCGATATAAAACCACATATTTTTCAGCGTTTTTATTCGGCGTTTAACTTGTCTAAATTTTTATTCCTAATTTCGCAAACAGGCTAAAAGTCCGCCATTTTCATTTCAGAATTACAGACAGGTTCTTGCGTAATATTTGTCAGAATCCCACAGTTTTTCATTTCCGATTGTATAAACAGGCTAAAGTCTGCCGTTTCCATTTCAGAATTACAGACAGATTCTTGCGTAATATTTTTCAAAATCTACTACGTTAAAATTCCATTTCTAATTGCGTAATATTTATCAGGATTCTACTTTAGGAAAGCGCTTTATTTTTCCAATTTTACGCATTTTTTTTGTTAATGAAAGCTAACGCCTAGTGTATGTGGCGTATTTTTCCGCCAGGAAAATATGCGCTCATACACTTTGTTAACGTGCGTTTTTTTCTTTTTTAATTAAAATACCGTTATAAAATCACATATTTTTCAGCATTTTTATTCGGCGTTTAACTTGTCTAAATTTTCATATAAACTTACGTGAAAAAATCTAAAATCGGGAATATTCCGAACATTTTTTCATTTTTATTTTCGATTGGGCAAACGAGCTAAAAAGTCCGCCATTTTCATTTCGGAATTATAAGCAAAATCTTACGTGATATTTGTCAAAATCTACTGTTTTACGATTCCGTTTCTATTGCGCAAACAAGCTAGAAAGTCCGCTGTTTTCATTACAAACAGATTCACGTAATCTTTGTCAGAATTTTACTTTTCGAAAACGCTTAATTCCGTTAATATTCCGTGTAATTTGGCTTAATGCAGGTTAACGATTTATATATGGTTTGTTGCGTATTTCAAGCACTAAATTAAGTAAATAAAAACGAAATAGAAAATCCCCTAAGGATTTTCGTAAGTAGATTAGCACTAGCAATAAATTATATATTTTGTTAACCTGCGTTTTTTCTTTTTTTAATTAAAATACCGATATAAAATCACATATTTTTCAGCGTTTTTATTCAGCGTTTAACTTGTCGAAATTTTCATATAAACTTACGTTAAAAAAATCTAAAAACGAGAATATTCCGAACAGTTTTTCTCATTTTTATTTCCGATTTCGCAAACAGGCTAAAAGTCCGCCGTTTCCATTTCAGAATTACAGACAGATTCTTGCATAATATTTGTCAAAATCTGCTGCTTTGCGATTCCGTTTCTATTGCGCAAACGAGCTAGGAAGTCCGCCGTTTTCATTTCATAATTGCGGACAGATTCTTGCGTAATATTTATCAGAATCCTACTTTTTTAAACCGCTTTTTTTGCCAATATTGCGTGTAATTTGGCTTAATGCGGGTTAACGCCATGTGTATGTGGCGTATTTTTCCGCCAGGAAAATATGCGCTCATACACTTTGTTAACGTGCGTTTTTTCTTTTTTAATTAAAATACCGTTATAAAATCACACATTTTTCAGCGTTTTTATTCGGCGTTTAACTTGTCTAAATTTTCATATAAACTTACGCTAAAAAATCTAAAATCGGGGATATTCCGAACATTTTTTCATTTTTATTTTCGATTGCGTAAACGAGCTAAAAAGTCCGCCATTTTCATTTCGGAATTATAAGCAAAATCTTACGTAATATTTTTTAAAATCTGCTGTTTTACGATTCCGTTTCTATTGCGCAAACGAGCTAGAAAGTCCGCTATTTTCATTACAAACAGATTCACGTAATCTTTGTCAGGATTTTACTTTTCGAAAATGCTTAATTCCGTTAATATTCCGTGTAATTTGGCTTAATGCAGGTTAACGTTGTGTGTATGATTAGTTGCGTTATTTAAGCAACTAATTTACTAAATAAAACACGAACGGCAGAAATTCCGAAGGAATTTCCAAAGTGAGCTAAAACTAGCAATTAATTATACACGGTGTTAGGCAACGTATTTATGTTAGTTTATTCCTGTCTTTTGAACATAAATTTGCTATTTCATTATCTTCTATTTCAATATTTTTCAGATATTTAGAAAGATATTTTTCAGTTATAACGTCTATGTCAAAATATCTTCCATTATTATCTGTTTTCGGTATTTGATATTTTATATGATTTACTTCTTTTATTTCTAATTCATTATTTTGATTTACTGCTAATAAATCTCCCTGTAATATAATAACACATCTATAGAAAAATCCCATTATTCTATTTGGTGATGTTTCATAATTTTCAAATTTTTTTTGATGAAATTTTATGTATTTAAAAAGAGACTCAGAACTATTGTGTTTATCATTAGGGTGCGATGCAATCCAGCCATTATTATGCTCCTTAATTAGTTTCTGAACTCTTTGAAATCCACAATATTGAGAGGAATATATTAGTTTTGATTTAGAATTAAGGTTGTTTTGAGCTATAGATAAGATATTTCCAAAATGATGACTTAAAACATTATAGTTTAAAGAAGCAATTCTACTTACTTGTTTTTCTAAATTTTCAAAAAAAACAATAGGTTCCTTATTATTCATACATTCAATAATAAGGGTTGAATCTATAGAATCATAAAAATTGTCTTTATTTTCAGAAATATTCTTAAACGCAACAATATCGATTTCCCTTTCAATTTCAGTTTTCTCATCAATAAACCTTGAATTAGGTATAGTGTGCCAATTGGAAGCATTAAGTTTTTTGTTTATTCTATCTTCTAATAAATAGCCAGAACTTTCTAATGCTTTTGTGATTTCAGATTTTGTGATTGTTTTCATTTTCTGGTATATGTTGCCTAACGGTTTATATATGGTTTGTTGTGTTTTTCGAGCAACTAATTTAGTAAATAAAAACGAAATAGAAAATCCCCTAAGGATTTTCGTAGGTAGGCGAGCATTAGCAATAAATTATATATTTTGTTAG
>NZ_OESZ01000005.1 GCF_900239345.1 Tenacibaculum dicentrarchi
GGTAACAAAATATATAATTTATTGCTAGTGCTAACCTACCTACGAAAATCCTTAGGGGATTTTCTATTCCGTTTTTATTTACTAAATTAGTTGCTCGAAAAACACAACAAACCATATATAAACCGTTAGGTAATATTAACAGAAAGAACCAAGTCAATGCTTGAAAATAAGTTAAGAAATAAAACATCCGCAAGTGAAGATGAACTAACATCTACCATAATCGGTACAATGAAATATCTTCCTTCAAACTTATTTTGGTCTCTAATAAGGAAATCTTGTTTCGAAAATTCAAACTTACCAGAGAATTCAGGTGAAATAGAAACATTTATTTTTTGGCCTAAATGGAATGCTGAGAACACCACCAATTCAAAATATGTAGAACCTGATATTTTCTTCTCTTTTGAAAATTTTAATTTAATTATAGAAGTTAAACCTTTTGATAGTTTTGGACAAACATCAGGACAATGGGAAAACCAAATTCAATCTTATTTTAATGAATATGAAACTGAAAAGAAAGTTATATACATTTCTTTAGGTGGAAACTACGACAAAACTAATGACGAAATAAGTATTTGTGATAAAAAAATAACAATTCATAAATGCGACTGGATATCGATTTTAATTGAAGTTTCAAGTACATTAAAAGAATTAAAAAAAATAAAAACACCATTAAATAACATCCATCAAATTATAAGAATATTACAAGATATAATAAATGGGTTTAATTATTTTAACTACTATAACATTAAATGGTTTGAAGAAATCAATAATTATAATGTAGAAAACAAAAGAATAAGCATTAGTTATGAATAAAATTAAAACTAAAAAAGAACTAAAAAACATTTTACTTAATGTAAGAAATGCCCATAGATTAATAAAAGATTATCAAGAAATGTCTCTTAATCTTGCTTATTACATTAAAGACCAATATAAATTATCCGAAATAACAGGAAAACAGAGGTTTTGTGACCCTCTACAATATTATAGAGATAAAAAATATGCTCCTATAAAACTTTGGAAAGATATGTGGAGTTGGGATTTTATTTATACTTATGAATTTGAATATTATTACGGTGAGTACCCTAATAGGTTTACAGATAAAACATTCTGTTTTTCAATTATCCAAATTAGTGATACAGGATGCTACAAAGCAAATATACCTCACAATGAACATAACGAAGTTAATAGCTTCAAATCAACTAATGAATCTGACTCTGTTTATATTTTTGCATTTGAAATTAAAGAAAAAAATGAAAATTGGGTTTGGAACGATGAAATAAAAAAAACAAAAAAACATCTTCTGAATGATGATAATAGTAGTTACAATTTTGAAAATAGATTCTTCGCAAAAAAATATGATATTTTCGAATTTTTAAATAAAGAATCTACTGATGAAAAATTATTTGATTTTAATGAAAATATTGAAAAAAAATTTAATGTAAGTTTATTAAAAAATAACATTACCTAACAACATATATAATTTATTGCTAGTACTTATCTACTTACGAAAATCCTTAGGGGATTTTCTATTCCGTTTTTATTTACTAAATTTAGTGCTTCAAAAACGCAACAAACCATATATAAAACGTTAGCAGCAACCAAATCAAACATTCCGTAAAAAACAATGAGTAAAGGAAATAACAACCAAAGCAGAAATAAAAATTCTCGGAATAATATTAAAAATAGACCTTTTGAAGACAAGTTAAGACCATTAATAACTGCGGATATTGATAAAAAAATAAATGACCTTTTTTCTCAATCAATACGAAAAATCCGAAATGAAAATACTGAATTCAAAAAAGAAGTCGAAAATCTAATTGGAAGAATTGAAAATAAAAAAATCAATCAAAAAATATCTGAATTAGAAAACGAACTCAAACAAATTGACGACAACTCTGAACTTGGTGAAATAAAACTTAAACTAAAAGAGTTAAATGAACTTTCTTTAAAATACAAAAAGGACATTTCTTTACTTAAAAGAAAATGTCTTCCATTTATTAGCGTTAAAGTAAACCATAATAAACCATCAGAAGTTGGTATTGTTCATTATCAGTTTGAAGAATTAATTGCGATAGTAAGTACACACTTAAACGTATTTTTAACTGGTCCAGCTGGTTCAGGTAAAACTACGGTAGCAAATCAATGTGCAGAAGCTTTAAATATTCCTTTTTATTTTACTGGTGCAATTGCAAGCGAATTTAAACTTACTGGTTTTATCGATGCTAATGGAAAAATAGTGTCAACAGAATTCCGAAAAGCATATGAAAATGGAGGTCTTTTCTTATTTGATGAAATAGACGGAAGTTTTCCACAAGCTGTATTGGCATTTAATGCAGCTCTTGCAAATGATTATATGGACTTTCCTGATAAACGAGTAAAAAGACATAAAAATTTTTACTGTATTGCTGCTGCTAATACTTATGGCCAAGGAGCAGACAGACAATATGTAGGTAGAAACCAACTTGATGCAGCCTCAATAGACAGATTTATTTTCATTGATTGGAAATATGATGAAACTTTGGAAAGAAAACTTGCCAATAATGATAAATGGGTAGACTATGTTCAATCGATAAGGCGAGTTATTGAGAAAAAAGAAATTAGACATATTGTTAGCCCAAGAGCATCAATTTTTGGTGCAAAGCTTTTAAAAAATAATATAAACCCTGAGTTAGTTGAAAACTCAGTAATATGGAAAGGATTAAACAATGCTACCATTGAATTAATAAAAAAATCTTGTAAAATTTTTGAGCACCATTAATAAACATATAATTTACGAAGACCTTTACGATTTTTGGTTGTACGCATTTAGAGAAAGTGATGCCTACGAAAAATCATCTCGTGGATATTCGCGAGAATGGAATGGTAATGTTAGTTGGTTAGAAGCAAAAAAACTTGCTTTACAAGGTTGGCAAAAAGGTTTAGAGCAAGTCAAAAAATATCAAACTGAAATTACACCGCAAATAACAGAAAAAGTAATTCGTCCAAGTCAAATTTATGATGTTGCTGGATATAATGTAGATGTGGGCAGATATTTATCAAACGACCCTGAATGTTTTATGTCCCGTGAGTTTGTAATCAATGATTCACCTGGAAGAATATTTACCTTAGTTTGTTCAATATCATTTTCAGCTGCTATAAAGCCTGAAACAATCATCCAAAGAGGTGCGATGATTTGTGCATTAGTAGATGCTATTGAATTTGCAGGTCATAGAGTTGAAGTAATATGTAACGAAGCTTCAAGTATTTCAAGTAACTCTGAGTATAGAAAAGGAAAACATAAAGACAAAGGTTGGTTTGAGGTTGATGTTACTATAAAAAAACCTAATCAACCACTTGAAATGATTGAGCTTGCATTTTGTTTAGCACATCCTGCAATGCTTAGAAGAGTAATGTTTTCTGTTGCAGAAATTGAGGGTTGGTCTGACTTCGCTCATGCATATGGCTATCCTGCTGAAGCAACTATAAAAGGAGATTTGTATATTGAAGAAATTTTTAGTGGAACAATTCCAAACAAGAAAGCTATAGACTGGGTTTTAGGGCAATTAAAAAAATTAAACATAGAAATTAAAAATAAATAAATTATGAGCAAGAAAATATCAAACCAACAAAATCAAGCGAACCAAAGTAATTCTAATAAGGGAACAAAAGGCACGAATAAACAATATTCACAAGTCCAAGGAAACAGAGGAAAACAGTTAAACCCGAATAACAAAGGGAAATAATGGCAGCTGCTAACAATGTGTATAGTTAATACGGGTTTAGTGCTTAACCAAAAGTTTTGTGTATATTTACTAAGTCCGTCAAATCATTTTGATTTGACTTTAGTACAAGAAAAAATAAAGGCAAACAAAATGCTTTGCCTCGTGCTAAATTGAAAGTCCTCTGACTTTCTATTCCCGCACTAAACCATACACGAAACGTTAACCTGCATTAAGCCAAATTACACGGAATATTAACGTAATTAAGCATTTTCGAAAAGTAAAATTCTGACAAAGATTACGTGAATCTGTTTGTAATGAAAATAGCCGACTTTCTAGCTCGTTTACGCAATAGAAACGGAATCGTAAAACAGTAGATTTTGACAAATATCACGTAAGATTTTGCTTATAATTCCGAAATGAAAATGGCGGACTTTTTAGCTCGTTTACACAATCGAAAATAAAAATGAAAAAATGTTCGGAATATTCCCGATGTTAGATTTTTTAGCGTAAGTTTATATGAAAATTTAGACAAGTTAAATGCCGAATAAAAACGCTGAAAAATATGTGATTTTATAACGGTATTTTAATTAAAAAAAGAAAAAAACGCACGTTAACAAAGTGTATGAGCGCATATTTTCCTGGCGGAAAAATACGCCACATACACTAGGCGTTAGCTTTCATTAACAAAAAAAATGCGTAAAATTGGAAAAATAAAGCGTTTTCCTAAAGTATAATCCTGATAAATATTACGCAATTAGAAATGGAATTTTAACGCAGAAGATTTTGAAAAATATTACGTAAGAATCTATCCGTAATTATGAAATAGAAACGGTGGAATTTTTATAATCGGCAAAACGAAAAGTACCAAAAAAGAAAACAAAAAGTACATTTTTTCACCAATTTAATACACCTTTAAATAGTGATTAAACAACCTTTAGCAAAAGCTAATGCGCCAATCTTAGCTATTTGCCTATCTACAACGCTTGTAAATTCATCTACAACAACTTCATCTGGAGCATCAATAATTAACCTTGCCATTCCTGCTCTAAATTGTTGCCCGTTAGAAAGTACGTTAAATGGTTTTAGCCAACTCGGAACATCTCCAAGACCAACACTAGCTAATGCTGCGGTTACTTCCTCAAAACTTCCGTCTGGAGCAATACAATCTATAATTGGTTTACTATTATCCCAATCGGCATAAGGATTGTAAATCTTATTTTTCTTAAAAAATGATTTCCCAAGCGAGGTTTTCCCTGTTCCACTTGCGCCAATAATAAGACCAATTTGCCAATCATCATTATCAATTGGTATTTCTGCGGTGTGTTTCCATGTGTCCGCCTTATCAACGTTAAATAAACTTTTTACTCTTAAAGCTCTGTAGCTTTCAAAATCTTTTGTTTTGTGATTTACTTCTATTTTCATAATTATACGTTTACTAATCTGATTTTTAATCCTAGTTTTTTCATCTTGCTAAATAGCTCTTTTTGTTCTATTTCCGATTCTACAAGCAGAATTACTCCAAATTGTGGCTTGTAGTTAAATTTATTTTTAATCATATATAACACTTACTTTAATTAATATTCTTACTTTTGTGCCTCTCACAGTAATATTTTAAACAAGCAAAGCCCAATTAGAAGACTTATGTCCTCCAACTGGGCTTTGATGCTAAATTAAATTATTTGGGTGTTTTTATTTTGTTGGGGGACTTTTTATATCCCCATTTTGTTTCTTTTTATAGTTTATTTCAGCTTAATTCTTCCTTCATTTTTATTTTCTTTTGATGATTTTATTACTGTTTTAGTACGTAGTTAGTTTTTTATACAATCACTCTTATTTCTGAGTATTTTCCCGTCTTTACGACCTGAATTCTAATATGTGTTGGTTTATCTTCCGTAAGAGTCCATAAATATGATGAAGTAATAGAATTTGGTATCATTACCTCTTTTTTCAATAAGATAAAATCCGCCTCATTATTGTAGGATACTTCAATACTTATTTCGACATCAAAATCGTTAAGATTTTCATATTGCACACTCACAGCATTATATTTTGAATCGTAGAAAGAGGTATTTTCAATGATTTTTACCGGTATAATTTCCTGCATTCCATATCTTCTTGAACTTGCCATTCCCATAATTACGCACGTATTAATTGCCCGCAAACGAAATATTCATTTGCGCCTGTTTTGGTTATTTCTACCATTGAATTTTGCCCATCAAATTCGAGTGTATCATTGATATTTTTTAATTCATTTGCGCTTCCTGATGTAGCTACTTTGCACGTTCCTGTTCCTTTGTAGAAATACTGCGCTTTGTCGCCAATTCGTGGAAATGAAGCGGTGTTTAGAATAATTTCAGTATTTGCATTATCTAACGGTACTATATCGCCAATATCCGAAGCTTTTGCCGTGTAGCTTGTTACTGATGATAGTGGTGCAACGGTTTGTTTTGGTTGTACGTTTTCAAGTAAAGCAATCTTTTTGAAGCCTAAAGAGACACCTTCTTTTGAATACGATTGAATATACAAACCTTCTCCGTGTGATTTTTTCCAAAAAGTAAATGCCCTTTCTTTTGAACTACCAAACCCAAAATGAACGGACGATCCCCACTGATAAGGAAACCCACTACTTCCGCCAGTGTTTGAAATCATTTGTATCCCTGTCTTTCCATACGTAAACGAGGCTGTTGCATTATTTTTATTAAAAGTAGTTAGTCTACTTATGAAGTCAGAAGCATTTTTACCTTCTAAAGTCTTTGCGTTTATTTCTAAAACATCTACATCAGTTTTTTTTAAGCTCTCTTTTGTGAATATCTTTTCAAAACCGTTTGAAGTACCATTTGGAGCATACGACTGGTAATGCAATTCATTATTAAAGTGGTTTTTCCAAAAAGTAAACGCACGCCTTTCGGATGTAGTAATGTCTGATGTATTTCCGAAGAAAAAATGAACAGATGCTCCGTATTCCTCAGGAAAACCAGTTGAACCTTTTGTGTTTGAAATTAATGAAATTCCAACACCTTTTCCTCTAGGAAATATCCCGTCTCCTGTTTCTCTATTTATCAATTTCTGACTACTAATAAACGCACCATTTACCTCGTCTTTTAATTGATATTTATCATCGTGATTATGATTAAGCAGACCAATATTCTTTTGGGCAATTTTTTGTTGTTCTTCGGATAAATTTTGAAAAACAACATAGCTCACTTTATTTGCTATTGAAGTAATTAAAGCATTATCGGCAGTATTCATTTCAGCTAATAATTCCTGAATAGAATTAATTTCAGCATCTGGATTATTCAATAACATTTGAACAACTTCATTCATTGCTAGTAAAAGAGCGTTGTCAGATTCCTGTTTATTGTAAACATCTTGTTTAGCTACGTAATAACCTGGTGGTTTATCGCCAAGTTTTAACGAGTTTACGGAAGTTCCTGTTTTATCCAATTTACCGTTCCAATTTTCACGGTCATTTTCCGAAGGATGCAATATTTCATCCTGTAAATGCGTATTAAACGCTTGTTTATCTGCTTTAGCAATTAACAAGTTATTTAAACCCTCAATATCTTGGACACTAATATTTTCATCAATCCAACGAATCCATTTAAAGAAGTTATAAAATTGTTGTTGGGAAGGCTTGTCGTGTGTTTCAAACCATTTTTTTACGTTCTCTTGATGTTTCATTATCCTATAAATTGAATTGGCAATGCCACGATATATGGCGGTAAATTGTTGTGCGGCTTATCGTTACCTAAATAATTAGTAAAAGCATTACTCAGTGATTGCCCAGCCGAACCAGTATCACCTGATGTAATTTTACCAGCACCTTGATCTGACTTAGCACCAACTTTAGGGTCAAATCCAAATCTATGTTTAGGCATTTCACTAACTGTTAATTTATGTGTTTTTTCACCGTCTTTTTTACCAATACTATTAAATTCTGTTTGATTAGCATCATACCCAACAAGCATACGCCCTAGAATATTATCAGTTCCGTTTTGACCATTTGCGATAAACCAACCTCTTTGCAATTCTGCTTGAGTTACATTGCTACCAACGTATTTTATTTCTTTAAAAATTGGTTTAATTTCTGCCAACTCTTTTTCTAGTTTTTTTACTTGATTTGATAAAACTATTAAATTATCAATATGTTTAAAACTACTCCAAGGAATCGAATTTCCTGAAACTCCAAAAGTTGCATAACGAGTAAAATAAACAGGTTTTTCGCTTTTATCTTCAAAAATTGCTTTTGCTTCTTCTTGAATAATGACAACGCTATTTTGCTTTATACCGCCACGGAATTCTAACAACTCGCCATCTAAATAAATAAAACCGTTTGTTATTTGGTTTCCGCTAATTTCACATCCGCTGATAATTGTTTTATCGCCTGCCAAAAAACCAAAAGCATTAAAAATTTGCCATGCTTTTTGCATTTCTGTAAGCGTATTTGTTTCCAAAGGAAAACCGCCATTTTGTTGAAAATCAATAATATTCATATCGCAATAATTTTATATTTTTTTGTTCCTTTTTTGAATATTTCAATCCACTTTTCAAGGGCTATTTTTCTTGATTTTACAATATTATTTGGGACGTAAACAATAAAATCAATTCCTGTATCGGCATAATCAGTTTTATCATTTATAAAAAGTTTACCAAGAAATACTGGTTTTTGTTCCGCCCGTGTATAAATATAATGTCGCTCAAATTGATTGCCATCACCAATTCTGATACGTCTTAAATCGGCATCAAAAACATCATTTAAAGCCTTTCGCAAATAACATCTTTGCCCATTATGATTTAAAATAAATTCATCAGCCACCCGCATTTTTAAAAATTCGGCGTGTAAATTAGCTACTGGAGATACGAGCGTTTTTACAAAGCCAATCATTTTTGGTTTGCGTAAATCGGTGGGTAATAAAAGTATTGCCCATTTATAAAAATCAATATTATACCACATAACGAATGTTTTCAAAAGTTTCAATTTCGAAATAACCACTTGCGGGTATTTTACTAACTTCAATTAATTGAGGTGTTCCGTGTGTATCTTTTGAAGCGTCTAAAGAGCTACTTTTTACCTCCACAATATGTGCGATTTTAACGCCTTTAATCGCCTGTAATTTATCAACTAAACTTTGCAATATTAACTCGCCATCAAAAGGCAATTCTTTCATAAACTGCTGTAAGGCTTCCTCAATTGGCTTATTTCCGTGTAAAATTGACATACCAGTTTCGTCTAAAACTAAGGCATCTCTATAAATTTTTAAGGTTAAAAATAGTTTATCCGCTAAATGATTGATAACCGTAATATCATCTCCAGCAAATTTAATTTCTTCAAAATATTGCTTTAAAGATTCTTCTTGTTGTGGCGTAATTCTTGAAAGTTTTCCGTTTATTTCGGTGGCAACTTTTATAACAATTGTTCCTGGTACTTCGCCATCATTTGCGGTGGCATATTTTATAATTTTTGAAGCGTCTATTTCTTCGGATGTTGCTGTTTTATTTTGAAATTTATCGGTATCAGCAATTAAATCAAAACCATTTTGAAAAGCTAATGCCATAATTCTGTACCATGGCAATGTTCCTGCCTTTTCGTGTGCCAATCTATAATCGATGTACTTTCGGTGGGCATCAAAATAACTGCGTAAATCCTGAAAACAAAAAGCCACGATAAACAAAAACAAATTCCAAATAGATACTTTGCTAGTACTATTCAAGTCTTTTAAGGAACTTTCATTTTCCTTAACAGCTATCATTTTATTTTTAATTTCTTGTACTTTCATGGTCTTTTTTAAGTCTTTTTTTGAATTATTTCTGAGCTTTAGCTTACTTTAAAATCAATTCCAATTGCCCAACATCCGATGCCTTCACAACCTGTAATTACATCAATATTAGTTTGTGTTAATGCGGTAGCGGGGAGTATTTTTTTTGCTTGATAATAGTTTAAATGATCTTTATTATAAATAACATTTTCAGGAATAATAATTTTATCTCCAGTTTCAATAACCTCACTTGGTGCTTTATGATTCGCTTTTGCAATTAAAGAGGCATTAACCGCCAATCCTGTTGTTAAGATTGCGATATCCAAAAAGGATTGTTTATTGAGTACTATTATTTGCATCTTTAAGTTGCTTTTTTAACAATTTGTTTTCGGTGTCTTTTTCACGAAGCTCTCTTTTTAAAGAAAGTATAAATTTGTTTTTTAGCTTTATCTCGTCTTCTAACAAGTTATTTTTTCGTTTATAAGAAGACTCCAGTTGGCTCATTTCTTCGGTCATCATTTGAAACTTTCGTTCCCATAACTGAGAAGTTTCTTGATATTTTTTTTCGTACCGAATCGGTAAATCATCCAATGCTGATTTATACATATCAATAACCTTAGAGCCGTTATCAATTTCTTTGCTTTCAACATCTGCCTCAACACCTTTTGTAATAGCGTTATTTTTTCTTCGCTCCAAAATTGCCATTCCAACTCCTCCTGCTCCTAAAGTGTAACCCAATATTTTGCCTATATTTTCTTGTATAAAACTTACCATTAAATTTTAATTTTCAGGTTTTCAAAACCTCCAGTTAAATCAATCGTTGGATTTTTATAACCAACATATTCTAGTTGCATCTTTAAATTTCGTTTAAATTCAATTTCAGAAACATTGGTTTTTATATAATTAATCGCACCAAAACCAACTAAAGGAAATTCTTTAAACTCGCCTTTATTAGAAAGTAAAACAATTTCAACGTTTTGTTGATCCGATTTTCCAATCACAAAATCACCATTTTCAATCGCTAAGTCACCATTTTCATCAAGTAATAAATCCATAATTATTATTTAATTATACCTGTTCCTGTTACTGGTCCACCTGTGGCACTAGCTCCAGTAACGGTGGTAGTTCTACCAATAACAAAATCGTTAATTGCTTTTGCTTCTTTAAGCGCCATTTCTTTGCGTGCTACTTCGGGTTTTATCGTTGGATTATTCGAATATTCTTCACGGATTTCAAATAATTTATCGGCTAATTGCTTTTGAGTGCTAGGCATTATTTAAGTACTTTATTAAAACGTTCTTTTATGGCATTCATCGCAGGAACATTAATTGTATTTCCTTGGATAACTAAAATTTTATTTAGCTCATCAATTAAATCATTGACAATTGTTTTAAAGGATTCTCCTTTATTGCCAACGGATAAACCTTGTTTATTACAATCAACTTCAAATTCATCAATTTGAATAGTAACACGGTCAATTTCGGTGTATTTTATAATGGCTGTTTCTTGCGGGTTGTTTTCAATTTCAACAACTAAAACCTCCGAGTTTATTTTTGGATATACAATAAAAGAACTTTCAAAATCGCCAACAACGGCATTTAAACGCACGTCTAATAATTCAGATAAATGTTCTCTTTCAACGGTGCAAGTAGTTTCTGTAATTTCAGTTACTTTACCGATACTTGTTTTTAAAGCTTTTTTAGAAACCGAATTAATAGCCCGAACAAACTCTTCCATGATATTTTTGTTAAAAGCCAAACGCTTATAATTACTATTGAAATTTTACCCGCAGAAATCCAAAGCTTTTGCCACCAGCTCAATTGCTTTTCAATAATTTTAGCGGGTAGTGTTATTGTTTTAATTTTACTTATTTGCTCTTGAATATGTTGTTCTTTCCATTTTACAAATAGCTTTTGGGCTTTAGCTTTGCAACTCACACTTAAAATATTATTTTCTAAATGTACCCTTGGAGGCTTTAAAATTTCTCCTGATATTTCCTTTGGAATTGCTGAATTATAATAAAAATTGCTTTTTTTATTTTCTTCTTGAGAAACAAGTATCGGATTATTATTAATACATTTAATGTAAGAGAAATAAAAAGAGCTATCTTTTTTGGTTGAAAAAATAGTATCTCTCAATATTTCTTTTATATTTTTTTTAGATTCAATACTTGTGTTTTCAATAGGTGGATTAATCGTTTTACAACTTATTAAACAAACTATTAAAAGCATACTTAAACAATATTTAAACATCATTTTATTTGATTTTAAAGGATACCTTATTTGTTCGTTTGTATCCGTCAGATTTATTAATATTTACAATAACACTCTCCACAAAAAGAGTCATATCTCGATGTTTGTCTGGATAGTTTGGGTCTGTTAATTTCATGCTATCTCCAGCATTTGTAAAAGGAATTGCCCAACTATCTAATGCGCCACCGTAACCTGTATAAACATGAGCGTCGTGTATTTTATGCACCCATTCTTTTACTTCATTTTCTGATAAATTTAAAGGCAAATGCAATGTTCTATGATCGCCACTTGTATCGCCATATTCATAGGTTATCTTTTTAGAAGTTCCTGTTTGATGACTAATCCCTTTATAAAATCGTTTCCGTTGCTCTTTCGTTTCATATTTTAAACTGTTAGAATTGCGGATATTTTTACCAAAAACAAAATCATGCGATACTGCGGGTTTAAAATCAACGGTAAGCCCTGCGGTTAAAACTTTATTCTTAAAATAGCATCGAATCCCATACTGTTGCTTGAGTTCTTTAATAACTTTATAAGGCGTTGCATTTTCAATCATAAATTTACCAAGAGGCATATTTAAAGCTTCAATTTCATAGGCTGGAGCGATAAACTTTAACAAATCTTCTAAGGTTACTGAAGCGAAAGTTTTATTTATTTTTTCTTTCTTTTTCAGTTGATACATTTCATCTTCACAGATTAAAAGCAACGGAATTTCTGCACCAATTTCATCAATATAACCTTCAAATTCTACTTTTAACTCGTCGTTATATCCAGCTTCTATTTTAATAGTATCGCCTGATTTTATGATTTCGAGCAAGTTCTTTTGTGCCAATGATACATTTTCGCCATTTTCCTGTGCATTTTTAAACGCTCTAGGAAGTGTAATTTTAGCGGTATCTGAAAACTTTTCAATGGTATTTTCTATATAAATAGATTCTACAACGCCAAATTGTATTACGTCATTAATAGTGATTTTTACGGCAATATTATAATACTGATAATTCATTTTACATCGGATTTAATAGCGTGTAATTAACTCCTTTTATGCTTTTAGCCGATAAACTAATTTGCACGGTATCGGCAAAACCTTCTACTGGCGTTATTGAAACGGCGGTTAAATAAATACTATCAATATCTTTGTCATAAAACTGTTCACCGTAAACTTCAATAATATCATTATGCTCAAAAAAACGAGCTAATAAATCTATTTTATATGAAGGATATTCACGGTTATCAACATCTATTAAAATACCTCGAATATCAATAGACCACGGTTTTGTACCCCAACGTTCAACAACAACGCTATCACTTCCTGATGCTTCCGTTTCAATTAAATTTTTCTCTCGAGAAAAACTTACCATTAACGGCGGTGCGTATGTAGTAGCATTTTTACCAGTAATCATTTCGCCAAATAACAATTCTTCGCCAGCATACTTAAAAGTGATATTTTCGGCGTCTGAACAAGCATCGTTATAAAATTCAACATCATACTTATTATCTTCTTTAATAAGTATTGCTTTGTTTAGTAATTTGCTAATTGCAACCGCTCCAAAAGCGGCTGCATAACGAGCTGCTAAATTTATAACAATGGCTTCTCCGTTATTCATTTGTTTTAATTGTTAAAATACCTTGAGTTGATAACCAGTTTATTTGTGCCCATTTTATTGCCCAAACATCGTCTGTTAATTTTTCGGGAAACGGGATATGTAAAAAATGACTAATCAAAGCATCCGCCTTAAAATATAAATCGAATGCTTCGTCTTCGTTAAGTCTAGAACATCGCTCTAAACTTTCCCAAACTTTCCCTGGCGTATTGGAATTAAATCCATTAATAAACCTGCAACGGCATAAAACAATCCGTCATCGTTTACCACTTCCTCTTTACTTGTTAGCAAACAATTTTTCACTAAAATTTCTTGTCCTTTTTTTGGATCAGATTGCATGAATTTCATCGTTTGCCCCACAACGCTACGCTTTGGAATAATTGCCAATACTTCCAGCTCGTCTATATTAAAATCGTCTAATGGTAAAATCAACGATTTTAATTTGTCGCCGTGTTGTTTTTTTAGCGTTTCTTTTACTTCTTTACTAACTTCTTTTAATGCCATTTTAAAGGGTATTTAAATCTTGTTTAATTTTTTTGTTTAAAACCTTATTTTAAAAAATTAAGGTGCTACGTTTAATTTCACTTTTAAAGCAAATAAATCGTAATCTTTTACCAGCCCCATGTCGCCAGATACTTCACGACCTTCATTTTGAAATTTCGCCAAAATAGTATCCACAACTATAATATTGAACTCATTGACAAACTCTACGGTAATCAAAAAAGGCTTGATATTCATAATACTTCCTTTTGATGCAGTTTCAAAAGGAGTTATATCGTGCATCATTATAGCTATTGATGCGTTTGGTTTTATTTTACCGTGTGACCATGAAGTCGGATTTGCCCCTAATGAATAATTCAATTGATTTTCCTGTTCGTTTCCGTAGGTAATTTTAGTTACTTCTAAAGGAACTCCATTTAGTTGAACTTTTACGTCGGCAGAATCGTATGCTTTTCCGTTTCTTGTAACTTTTGACATTTTACGCTTGTGTTTTTAAATTAATAGTTCCTTTTATTTCACCAATTGCTCCTTTAGGAACTAAAACAAAGGAAACTTTCAACTCTTTAGAAACAATTAAATCACTGTCTTTATCAACAAAGGTTTTACCGAATGTAATTTCGCTACGTTGCTCCATATCTTCAAAAACTTTGTCGCCAATATCTTCTAGGGCAACAACTACTCCTGGAGGAATTTTACCTGTATCTTTATTGACTACCCAATCTGTTTTTACCTTAGGTAAATATGCCGTTCGCAAACCTCTTACAGCTTTATCTAAAACACGCCCATAAGCAATAGTATGCTCGTTAACTTTGTTGTTTGCATCTACAATAATAGGCGTACAAGTGTGATCGTTATTTATACGAACACCCGCCATACCTGTATATTCTAAACCAAAAAGATAGCCTTTGGTTTCAAGTGTTTGCAGGTCCTCAAAAATTTCATCATTTTGTTTATGTGATGATAAACCTGGTTCTAACCAAGCATCTTTTGTGGCATCGGTAATATTGAATTTTTCATTATTACCAACATTTTCATTTACTTTCGCCTTGGCACAAATACCTAATAAACTACCTACATCCGCAAATTGACGATTTGTAGGTGTCTTTGTTTGTGTTTCCGCGTAATGGTAATCTTGACCAATAAACACAGAAACTTTTGTGGCATTAAGATTTTCTATTTCTCTTAAATTAGCCATACTAGAGGCGTTACTTCCACAGTTATATCCCTCTAAAAACACTTGACAAGGCATGTGGTTATTGTAAGCCCATAAAGCTAATCCTTGAGCTTTTGGAATTGCGCTATACACATTTTCTGGCATTCCATTTAACATGGTATATTGACCAGGTTCATTATAGGCAACGGCTATTTGTTTAATTTTTCCTTTCGCAAAAGCTAACATTCTTTTAGCCTGTTCTTCACAAATAGAGCTCATTGTTCTTAATCCACTTTCCACAACCATTAGGTACAATTCAGTACCATCTCCAGCGTTTCGGTAAAATTCTTTTAGGTGCCTATGTAAAATTGTGTTTTTCGTAGTATCGAAAGTTTCCGTAATTCCTAAAGATTCGACATCTTTCATGTTGTAAACTACTTTAGGGCTATCGAAACCAAGTGGTGTAGGAGCGGAAACCGCCCCTACAATTATTCCACTTACAGAATCTGCACCCCCCAGTACATTTGCACCCTGTTGTCCTTTTTTTATACTTACACCATTTATATTCGACATCATTTAATTGGCTTTAGTACTATCTTTATTATCTGCTTCTTTTAAAGCTTTTCCTTCAGCTTCCTTTTCGGCATCTTCTAAGGCTTGCTGTTCTGATTCTTTTTGAGCTTTTTCTTCAGCTTCCTTTTCGACATCTTCTAAGGCTTGCTGTTCTGCCTCTTTTTGGGCTTTCTCTTCTGCCTCCTTTTCAGCCTGTTTTTGCGTAAGAGAAACTACTTTTCTCTTTACAATTTCTAACTTTTCGTCTGCTTTAAGGCTATTATCTCCCAAGTATTTTTCCGTAAAAAACTCGCCTTTTGGGTTGATGTAAACGGCTTCGGCATCTTGGAACTTGCCTAATATTTCGTGGGCTTTTTTTCTTTGTTCTCTTGTCATCACTTTAAAAGAATTTACTCGTTAGCACTTACAATTGCACCAAAACCGTGCTCTTGCTTTTTGTCACATAAACCGTAAGAATGCAATCTAAACTCACTTGTCGGATTCGCATTTCGTGTATCTGTATTCATTGGTTTGAATAAAGTTTGTACACTTTCAATATGATATACCGTATTTGGCGCATAATAAAACACAGACCCTTTTTGGTCGGTAGCACCAACTACTGCTCCTTGAGATTTTAACGCTCCTGATGCGTCGTAATAAACAGAACTATTATTCTCAAAAAACTTCAAATTAAAGAAGCGTTCGATAGCACCCGTTTTTGGGTTGATAATTAAATCACGATAATTGTTTGTTGCGCCTCTATCGTGTAATAAATCTGACTTGTGGTGGTCGCATAAAATCATGTGCCAAGCTGATTTATCTGTAAGATTCAAACCTTCTAATAGCACTAAATAATCAACTAAATCTGTATAAGTTAAACGTTTTCTTCCGTTAATTACAGCGCCCGTAGTTCTTAAAATTGGCATTTTACCAGCAACATGTTTTTCTGGTGCTAATTTGTGCATCGCATAATCACGAACACCAATTTTAAAAGATTCGGAATGTTTCACTCTAATAGCTGCATCTTTATCAAAAGCCATTGCTCTTAATTCTGCGTCTGTAACTTGAGTTAAATCCGTGTCTAATTTGTCCCAGTTTACCAATCCTTTTTTACCAGTCATTGATTGTGGCGTAAAAGCATCTCCTTTATTTATATGAAAACCAACATTATTGATTAACTTATTAAACTTGATACCATCCTTGTCAATTGCGGCAGGATTTGGGCGTTTAAGAGTTCCGATAAAATCATCGTTGAAATTTTTAAACTCCTCTAATAATTGTGGCTCCACATACTGTTCTAACCATATTCCATCTACTAATGCTGGCATTATTTATTGTATTTAGCGTTAAACATTTTATCATACTCCGCAGGGCTTTTTTCTGCTAGTTTTTCCAATCCTTTTGGATCTTCTTTTTGCCATTTGTCAAAATCCCAAGTAGCACGAGTTTCAGGTTGCCCAGAACTACCGTTTTGAATTGCATCTGCAATATTTGGAGCGGCATTATTTTTTGGAGCTTTTAGCACAATTCTTAAAGCTTCAACACCTGCTGATTCTCCTATTTTAGCGTAAACTTCTCTTTGCGTAGCATCGAATAGTTTATCCTTTTCGGCAGTATCTAAAAGGGCTTTTATTTCACCTT
Source organism: Tenacibaculum dicentrarchi (assembly GCF_900239345.1). Classification (GTDB taxonomy): domain Bacteria; phylum Bacteroidota; class Bacteroidia; order Flavobacteriales; family Flavobacteriaceae; genus Polaribacter; species Polaribacter dicentrarchi. The sequence continues at coordinate 17,161 of NZ_OESZ01000005.1, forward strand.
TTTTATAATCCGCCAAGGCAGTTTCAGCAACTTTACGAGCTTGTGTTTCTGTTTGTAATTGAGCTTGTACCGCCGCTATAATAGCAGTATCTGAACTTTGTTCAGTAACTTCTTCTAAGCCTAAAGCCGTAATCAGTGGTTGTTTCATATTTGTTTTTTTTATCGTATTTACTTTATTAATTGGTGTGGTTAACAAGGCTGAATATCTACTAGATACTTCTGATATTTGTAAAGCGGTTGGATCTTCAATAACTACTGGAAGTTTTACAACCGCAGGAATTATTTTAGATACCAAGCCTAAAGCCAAACATTTTTCGGCATCAAACCAGTTATCACCAACTAACCATAATTTTACTTTTGCTTCTGGTAAACCTGTTTTTGCAACTAACTTTCTCACAAAGTCTTTTTCCATTGACCGCAATAAGTCAACTTCTTTTTGAATTTCATCGGCAGTACCACGAGGGTTTGCCGATGGCGCATGAATCATTAAATATCCATTATCTACTATTTCAACATTTTCAATAGCTGTTGTGGCTATAGCTCCCATACTAGCAGCAATTCCATCAACTACAAGTTTGCTAACTTTTGTTGATTTATTTAGACCGTTAAAAATGAAATTCCCCGCAAAAACATTTCCACCAACAGTATGCAGATGTACTTCTACATCGTCATATTCAGCTTCTATTCTGTTTAGGCATGAAACAAAATATTCGCCATCACCATTCCAAATTGTGCCGTATGCTTGTAGTTTATTTCCAAGGGTTCTTATAATCATTTTAACGGATGTTTTTACCTAATTTTCAGCAAACATAAAGCTGTAATATGGATATAAAAACTACTTAAGTAATCGTTGCAATACATTGAAAATAAGTAGTTTGTTTTTTTGATTTTTGTTATAAAACACATAGTAATCAATGGCTAAAAGAACAAATAATGAACCTATAAGAGCAATCGCACAACGAATGTTCGTGGAGGAAGGACTCAACGCAAAAGCCATTGCCATTGCGTTGGATAAAACAGAACAAACTATCGGAAGGTGGCGTAAAGGTTTTGGTGATAATCCTATTAATTGGGATGAAGAACGAAAACAGTTTTTAGCAACGCCTCATAATATTCGCAAATTAATTGCCAAAGAACTTTCTCAACTTGTAGAAGGAAAAAAAGCCGAGCTAGATATGAAAGCAATTCAGGCGGCTATTAAGGCTTTGCAAGATATGGCAGATGAAACTTCCGTAGAAGTTGTATATACGGTATTCAAAGAGTTTGATAACTGGATGGCGGAGCAAGAACCCGAAATTGCAATTAGCTTTTTAGAATGGCATAAAAATTATTTATTACACAAAGCACAACAAACATCATAATGAGCGCTATCGGATTAAATACAGCAATGGAGAAGTTGCTAAAAAGTTATGATGCTCACTGTAAATCAGTAGAGCAATCTACTTTTATAGACCTTAACCAAACACCAGCCGAACGTAGAAAGAAAATAAAAAGCTTAGAAAAAGACTATATTACTTGGTTTCAAGAGATGTTTCCGCAATACGCAAAAGTTGAAAGTGCCTGGTTTCACAAAAAAATAGCAAAGCTTTTAATAGATAATGATGTTTGTAATTTACTAGCTGAAATATATCGGTCTGGAGCAAAATCAGTGCATTTATGTATGGGTATTCCGTTGTATTTGTACGTTACTAAACGAATGAAATTTATGCTTTTAGTTGGGCAAACCGAACCAAAGGCAAAAAAACTAATTTCAGACATTCAAAGTCAATTAACACACAATCGCAGATTTTTACATTATTACGGTAAAAAATTTAAGTTTGGCGATTGGGCTTCTGGTGATTTTACCACAACCGATGACGTTAAATTTATCGCCATGGGTATTGGTCAATCGCCTCGTGGTTTACGGGAAGGAAATGAACGACCTGATTATATTGTTGTTGATGATGTAGATACAAAAGAACGCTGTTATAATGATGTTCGAAGTCAAAAAGCAGCCGAATGGGTTTGGGAAGACTTAAAGGGAACTTTTGATGAAGGTGGTAAATTTCAACGCTTTGTAGTTGCTAATAATAACTTTCACAAAAATACTGTAATCAATCAGCTAAAAGCAGATTTTACGCTAAATAATAAAAAGGCAAAGGAGTTTGGTTTCAAGAAAAAACACTTTGTAGTAACTGTAAATGCGGTTAAAAACTTAACTACTTTTGAGCCTAATTGGCCCGCAAAAACAAGTGCAGAATATTGGCGTGAAAAATACCATTCTACGCCGCATCGTTCTTTTATGCGTGAATATATGCACAAGCATATTGTGGAAGGTGCTATTTTTAAAAATGAATATATCAGTTATAAAAATAGATTAAAATACAGCCAATATGATGCTTTATGTTTTTATGGCGATTTATCGTACAAAGATGCTGGAGATTTTAAAGCGATGGTTTTCGTTGGGAAAAAAGGACGTGAATTTCATTTATTAGATTGCTTTGTTAGGCAAACATCTCGGTACAATGTAGCAAAATGGTTATATGAAAAGGTAGAAGATGAAAATTTACTTCAATACAATATTCAATATATGATTGAAGGACTTTTTGCTCAAGATGAATTTGTAAGCGATTTTGATGCCGTTGGTGATGAAATGGGCTGGTATGTTCCTGTTGTTGCTGATAACAAAAGTAAAAGCGGAAAGTTTGATCGTGTAGAAAGTATGGCAGGGTATTTTGAACGTAAAAATGTGTTTTTTAATACTAAAATAAAAGATACTATTGATTGCCTTGAATTAGAAGACCAATTATTAGCCTTTCAAAAAGGAAGTGGTGTACATGATGATGCACCAGATAGCTTACAATCGGCAATTGCAAAATTAAACACGTCCGCTTTTATTAATTCAACACCTCCAAGAACTACCAGCCGAAAAGAATTAATCAAAAAACAAAAAAACAGATTTTAATGGCATTTATAACTGATGACGATTATACCGTTTTGGTACGTAACGAGGTAAAAGAAATTTTACTTGAAAATTATTCTGAAACAAAATTAAGAGGTGCCGAACAAATGGCATTGGCACAAATTAGAAACTATTTAGCAGGTAAATACGACGTAAACGAAATATTTAGTCAAGTAGCTGAAGCCCGAAATAGTCATATTTTAATGCTCGTATTAGATTGTGCCTTGTATCATTTATATACAAGTACTGTGCCTCGAAGCATGCCCGATATTCGTTCGGCTCGTTATCAAGATGCTATTGATTGGCTCAAACTTGTAGCCTCTGGAGATACCACCGCAGATTTGCCAAAAAAAACAAATGAAGAAGGAGAAGTTTTACAGGGCATAAAATTTACATCAAAACACAAACCCGAAAACCATCGTTGGTAAAAACAATATTTAAAACGGCTTTAAAAGCTATTTAAAAAGAAAGAAAATGAAAGTATTAGGATACGATGTAAACATAAAAAAAGCAAGCATTTTAGCGAAAGCTGAAACTCCAAATAATTCAGAAAAACGAAACCCTGGTATTATCAAAATAGCACAAGGTTTTAAAGATACTAGCCGTAAAGATATTCAGAAATGGAGACAAGCTTTACAATTAATGCAGCATCCAGAAGAACCAAAATTTAATGCGTATTATGATTTAATTTCCGATTTATTAACCGATGGGCATTTACAGTCGCAAATACAAATGCGTAAAATGTCCACATTAAATTCCAATTTTCAAGTTATTAATCGTAAAACGAAAGATATTAATGAGGACCTTAGTTTTACTTTACAGCAACAATGGTTTTATGAATTTTTAGAACACGCAATAGACCATATTATTTTTGGAACTACATTAATTGAGTTTTCTGAATTTCAAAATGAAAAAATAAAACACACGATTATACCTCGCAGAAATGTTGTTACTACGCAAAAGAAAATATTTCCAGACTTGCAAAAACCTCAATTTATAGATTATGCAAATCCAATGTTTGAAAATTGGTTAATTCAAATAGGTAAAAACGGTGAGCTAGGTATTCTAAACAACATTATTCCGAACCTTATTTGGCTACGTAATGTAATGCAAGCATGGGCTGAATTTTGTGAGAAATTTGGACTGCCATTAATAACAGCAACGACCAATACAACGGACACAAACACCATTAATAAGGTTCACGCCATGCTATTACAGTTAGGCGAAGCTTCCGTTGGTACTTTTCCGACTGGAACAGAAATAAAATTTCAAGAGGCAAACAGAACGGACGCTTACAACACCTATTTACAGTTTATAAAAACCAATATGGATATGGTAAGTAAGCAGTTAGTTGGTTCTACAATGCTATCCGACCAAGGTTCTAATCGAAGTCAAACAGAAGTACACGAACGTACTTTAGATAAAAAAATAGCACAAGCCGATAAGCGTTTAATTTCATTTATAATTAATGACCAATTATTTCCATTACTCGAAGCACAAGGTTATAAAATAAGTCCTGAAGATATGTTTGAATTTAAACCTGCAGAAGAGGTTTTAAATTTAAAAGACCTTTGGAGTATTACTGATGGTTTGCTTAAAAGTGGGTATGAAATACCTTTAGATTGGCTTTCTAAATCATTCAATATTCCTATTGATAGTAAAAAAAAAAGCATAACGATAACTCCAAATAAACCAATAATTGCACTATCGGAACAGCGTTATCCTACGAGTTGTTGCCCAAGTACAATTGTTGCCGTTAGTGGTGCTATGGGTAGGTTATTAACCAAATTAAACAGCCAATTAATAAAAGAAATATACAATAAATCAGATACTTCGGGTATTGCTGGAAAAATGATTGTTTTGGAAGCTTTGGAGTTATTTAAAGGTTTAAAATCTAAATTTTCAAGCACTACACAATACACAGGACCTGATTTACTAATGCTTCAAATGATGGAATATAATCTGTTTGAATTTACGGCAAGTAAAACTGAAGCTCGACTATCAGCAATGACTAATTTATTAATTGATAAAGAAAATAAAAAGCTTCGTGAATACAGTGATTTTAAAGCATTGTGCGAAAAAGAAACCAAAGAATTTAACAGTAATTGGCTTCAAACAGAATATAATTTATCGGTAGCTGTTGGGCAAAATTCAGCAAGTTATATCCGTATGATGGCTGAAAAAGATACGGTAACTTCTTATGTACAATATCAAACTATTGGCGATGGAAGTGTACGTAATTCGCACAAAGTATTAGATGGACGTATTTTTAATTTATCTGATAAAGAAGCTATGGATTTGGTTGCTCCAAACGGCTATGGTTGCCGATGTGAACTTGTGCAATATATAGGAGATACTCAAGGAAAAGTAACAACAGGAAAATACGCAAAAGAATTATTAGTAGAACAAGACCCTAAATATAGAAATTCACAATTTGAAGTAAACCGTGCAGATTTAAAACAAGTATTTACAAAAAAGCAATTTTATACAGATATAAAAGGACTTCCTGAAAAATTGAATAAAATGACTTTTGATAAATATGGAGCAAAATCTTATGGCACTTTTAAAAACTCTTTAAATAACATTAAAATAGATACCACTATTACTGGAGATAATGTAAAAGAATTGTTTGATAAAATAAAGGGTACTGATTTAATGGGATTAGAGGATTATTTAGGTAGAAAAATGATTCTAAAAGAAAAAGTATTTAAAGCACATACAAAAGGTAAATACTTAAAATCTAATGAAAATAGGCATCAGTTATTTCCGCATATAAAAGATATTATTAAAAACCCAGATGAAGTTTGGTATAATAATCCTGATAGGTTAGAAAATCAATTTCAATCAAGATATGTTAAGTTTTACAAAGATAAAATAATAGCTGTTGACTGTAAATTGGATAAAGAGCAAGGTTTAGAAATAAAGACTTGGTATCCAATAAAAAAAGAAGACCTTTTATATAGAAAAGGTCTTTTGGTTTGGGATAAGTTAAATAAAACGCCTTCAATTTAATGATACCCGTGTGCTATTCTATCCCGATGAAGTGAGCCCTTATCGTTAGAGGGTCGTATAAAACTTAATACAAATATACAAAATATAAAACAAAGGCTATGGCAACCTCAAAAATGACGATGTTATTAGATTTAAGCACTAAGCTTTTTGGCGGTAAACTTCAAAAATTACAAAGCAAATTTGATAAATTTGGAACTAAAGTTGGTGGAAAAATAGACAAACTAAGATTAAAATATCAAGGTTTTATTGATGAAATACCAGGATTAGGGCGTGCAATGGATTTATTAAAAAATCCAATGGCATTGGCTACCGTAGGAATACTAGGCGTTGGTATTGCTTTTGGCGCACTCGCCACAAAAGGCGTGCAAGCCGCCGAAAAGTTTGACACTGCTTTTTTGCCCATTAAACAATTGAACCTTGATAAATCAAAAGTAGAACTTGATAGTTATCGTTCCAAAATTAGAGATGCCGCTTTTGATATTGGTACAAATCTTGGCGATTCTACTAATGCAATGTACGATTTACAATCTGCTACTGGCTTATACGGTAAAGATGCTATTGCTGTTTTTAAAAAAGTAGGGCGCTACTCTCAAGCAACAGGAGCTGATTTAGGCGATTCGATGAATTCCACCACAAAAGCAATGAAAGCCTTTGGTATTGGCGTTGGCGGTATTGATGCTTTATTAGCCTCGAACGCTAAAACCGTGCAAACAGGTATTGTTACTTTTGATGAACTCGCTAAAGTACAAACAGAATATGCGGGTGCAACAAGTGCGGCAGGGCAAAGTGTTGATGTTGGTAATAAGGTTTTTGCCATGTTTACTTCTATTAGTAAAAATGCTGATATTGCAGCAGGTCAAACAAAAAACTTTTTTGATGGTTTAGGTGCTCAAGGTTCAAAAATTAAAAAAGAACTAGATATTGACGTGTTTGGTGTAGATGGCAAAATGAAAGATGCCGATAAGTTATTGATTGATATTAGTCAGAAGTTTAAAAATATGACGGATAAAGAAATAACTGATACCATTAATAAAATTGGAGGTCCTGAAGGATTACGAACCGCATTAGCAAAAGTAAAAACAGGAGCTGATGATATGGTTAAAACTTTTAATGCTTTTGATAGCTCTAAATTCAGCCTAAAAGATGCTCTAAAAAATGCAGAAGGCGACTTTGGTCAAATGAAAGAACTATTTGGTAATCGGCTTGAAATGGTATTTTCTAAAATAGGTGAAAAAATAATACCGATATTGGCTAGTATATTTGGGTATTTGGCAAGGGTTTTGAATTTTATGTATAAAAATTTTAACAGCTTAGAGACCGTATTTGATGCACTTATTATAGGTATAGGAACATATATTGGTTTACTTGGCGTATTAAAAATTCAATCTTTATTAGCCGCCGCTGGTTCCGTAACATTATCGGGAGCTTTAGCTCTTGTTCAGTTAGGTTTACACGGTATTAAACTAGCTATTTTCTCAATACCTATTATAGGATGGATTGCTTTAGCAGTGGCTGGTTTTGTTGTTTTATATCAGAAAGTAGATGGATTTAGAGCTTTTGTTAAGGGAATGGTTGGCGTAGTTAAAGGGGTTCTTACAACTATTGGAAATGGTTTTAAGGGGCTAGGTAAAATTATTGCGGGGGCTTTTACTTTAGATTTAGATAAAATGAAAGAAGGAGGAATGATGTTAGGCGATGCACTTAATCCAAACGTACAGGCGGTTAAATTAGGAACTGCTTTTGAATCTGCCTATAATTCTGAAATGGATAAATCGAAGAAAAAAACAGAAGAAACCGAAAAAACGGGTGAGGCTATAAAAGAGCCAAAAAAAGACCTATACGGAAATCCAATTACACCAAAAGGAAATACCGACCCTAAAAAAACACTAACAAAACAAGTTAATAAAGTTGTCGGCGATGCCAAACAAACACGTAATATTTCAATTACTATTGATGCTTTAAATAAAGGTGGTATCAATTTAAAAGGAGGTGCAACTCAAGGAATGACTTTGCAAGATGTAGAAAATTGGTTTAACGAAGCCATGATGCGAGTTGTACGAAATGCCGAAACTAGCTAATTATGTCTGTAAAATTTAAAGGTGATTTTTTTGAGAAACTTCAAAGAATAGATAACAAATTCTTTTTAAGTAAAATGACTTCGGAAGCTGGAGTAATTGCGGTTAATTTTTCTAAAGATAGGTTTCGCCAAAAAAACTGGGTGGATACATCACAAGAAAAATGGACTCCTCGAAAACGAAAAAGAGCAGGTTCTATTTTAGTAAAATCGAGTCGTTTAAAACGTTCTATTCGTAAAATTAGTGAGGGTAAATATTATGTACTTATTGGTACGGATGTTCCGTATGCTCAAATACACAATGAAGGTGGTACAATAAAAGCAACCGCAAGAGTAAGAGCGCATAGTAGAACTAGAAAAGGACGGAACCAGCCTATTAAGGTAAAAGCGCATACAAGACAAATGAATACTAAAATTCCGAAGCGTCAATTTTTAGGAGAATCAGCAGTTTTGGCATTGCGGTTGGAAAATCATATGTATGATAAAGTAACAGACGAAATTTATAAGAAATGAAAGCATTTTATACCGAATTAATCCGAAAATTTAAAGATTCTGATATTAAAAATAAGTTTACAGGTAACAATTTACCACACGTTAAATTTGTAGATTTATATGCAGGGCAAGATTATAATGAAAAAGGTTTTGAGGCTCATTTATTTCCTGCCGTTTTTGTAAAGTGGAGTATTGATTATAAGTCAAAAATGCCCATTGCTACTATTACTTTTCGATTGGCTTACGAACAGCTTCGGGATACCAGTAGCATCAGCCGAGCTTCAGAAAAGAGCCTGCAATTTCTCGACTTTATTACGGTAGTAGATGAAGTTATTAAATCCATAGAAACACCAAATACAGGTAAAATTACGTTGTTATCTGAAGATTTTAATATTGAAGATACTATTGTAGATGTATATACGCTGGTATATAACTGTACGTATTCAGGCAAAAAAAACACCCTGAAAACAGCGTTTAAACAGGGTGTTATTGATGATGTTAATTTATCGGGTAATTTACATACTAAACTTTTAATTGATTAAATTTTAGTATTTTCTATATACAAACCGTCTGTACGTTTTTCTACCTGCAGGCGGTATTTTTTTAAATCGGTATAACTATTTAAACGCTTTTTAAAGAATATTTTAACAGCGTTTTTATATTCCTCTGAAATAGTAGTATCCTTAAAAGTGATGCCATACATTGTTTTTGATACTTCAATAACTCCAGTTAGTTTAATGTTTTCTGTTGGTGTGGTTGGATGCTTTTTAAAAACTTCGCTCTGGCGTATTTGTGCAATGCTTAAAAAAGGAAGTAGCAATACTATTAATAGTAGATTTTTCATTGTTTTAAATTTTCTATTTTTTCGAAAAATAAATCATTATCAGAATATCCAAAAGAATCTGACAAATAGGCTAAAAATTCATCTATTTTACTATTTAATTTATCTTTTCTATTCTGTTTTGCTTTTTCAGTTTTTAAGGCTTCTATTTTACTATTCTGCTCTAAAACATAAAGATTAGCACAATTAAAAAAATGTTTTTCAAAAAAATCAGATTCGTTAAAATTCTCTAAATCTTTTTGTATGGCAATAGTATTTCTGTCGTGATACATTAGCTTGTATTTTGTGGCAGTATCATTAAAAGCATCTTTAAACCTCCAGCCTTCTTTAATAGGAAGTATTTCGTTTAATTTATCATAAAAAAGATTATAACGAGATTTAAAAGTTTCAAAATTTTTAGTTGATTGTATAATATAATGAGATTCTATTAATTTCATTATCAGACTTTCAATTTGTCTATTTTTAAATTGTTGGGCAATTTTGTTTGCCTGATTTACTTCGTGCCAATTGGTATCATCCTTTTCCGCTTCCATTTTATCAACCTTATCTTGCGTATAAGCAATAGCTTTATCTAAAATAGAATCTCTAAATTTTTTTATAAATTTTATCATAGTTTCAAATATAAACAAAAAAAACCGCTCCAAAATTGAAGCGGTTTTAAAAATTATTTTTCCGTAAAGCATTGCATACTTAAAGTAGTCAGGCTAATATCTTCTTCTCCTGGAGGAATAGCACAGATATAATCTTTTATATCAAACGTACCATCTGGATTTTTATCTAACGACATCCATCGACTTTCTTTTACCTTTTCACCTAACTCGGTAATAACACCTTGATAGGTTAATTCATACTTTCTTCCGTTTGGAAATTCTCTAATAAAACCAATTTCTTTACTCATCTGTTTTTTGTTTTAAAAATTATTATTCTACTTGGTATTAACTATTTTTCGGCGTTAAAAAACACTTTATAATACTTCATCTTTTTAGTTTCATCATATCCTAGCTCTAAATATTCAGAAGCAGCATCTGGGGCATCAATATCAATTTTTATCTGAATATTAGTATCTAGTTTAATTTCAGATTTAAACTTGCTTTTTTCCTTTTTTAGTACGGCTTCTGATACTTCAAAATTGTTACGAATTAAAACATCGTTTAGCTTTTCAAAATGTTTTTTGTAGTCTTCAAACATTTCTTGGTGTTTTTCATCTTCAAAAACTTCTTCTTTAAAATTATGATAATCTACATTTTCTTGCTCTTTAAAATAATCAACTGTGTTGGCTAAAAACTTACTTTGTTCTTGTTTACCAAATTCAGGTTTTATAATTTCTTCAGAAAAATCTTTACACATTTCTAAATAATTTTGGGTGTGTAAATTACCATCATTTGCAAACTGCACGTTTAAGAAGTTTTTAATCCAGTACTGTGCATCGTAATTATTATTATCTACGGATAACACCACCGTTCCTTCAGTATCGGTTGTATTTAAAATTAAACAACCTTTGTCTAGTTTTTTTGTTGATATTCCTTTTTGAACAACCACATCAAAACTTTCTTCTTCTTTATAGGTTTGAAAAAAATCAACTTTACTTTCTATTTTAAAAACACCAACCGCATTGGTTAAAATATTTTTATATTCGATATTTTCAAAATATACAACCAATACATCGCCTGTTTTTATTTGAGCTGAATTTGATTGTTCAAATAAATGATTTACAATATTTATTGAGTTTTCAATAAATACATCTTCATCATCAAAAATAGCATCGGTGTATTTATTAACTTCATTTAAACGAACATCGGCTTGATGACTAAATCGGTAACTTTGTGTAAGCGTTTGAAAAGACTTTAATAAAAAAGGCATTAATAACTCATAGCTTTCTTCATCAAAACGAACTAATTCTTCAGAAAATGAATTTTGACCACTGTTAAATTTATTTGCTACTTTATGAATAATACATTTACTAATTTCGGCACGGGTTCTTTTTATCATTTTATTTTTGTTTTAAAAATTCATTAAATCAGCTAATGTATTACACCCAGATAAGGAGCACCCATTTATTAGCACTTCTTTTAATCCGAACAACATAGGGTGTTCTGAATGTAAGATACTTAATGAGGTTACCTCTTTTAATATTAAAAACTGTATGTATAAATTAACATTAGGAGCTCTTAAATTAATAGTAACAATTACAAAGCCCTCGTGTTTTGAATATTTTACTCCTACATCTTTAAAGGATTTAGCTTGTTGTTTTACAATACTAAATTTCTTAATATTTTTCTTAACCTTAAAAGGGGTATGAGTTACATAAAGTCCTTTAATTATAGTTTCATCTATTTTAAATAACTTAGGCATAAGTTCATTATTATTATTTCTTGTTTCAACTGTTATTGTATTTTTCATTTTACTTTTGTTTTAAAAATTATTACACTTTACTTAATCAAAAATTAAAAGCGGTTTAAATCACTTTTAAATACTATTTAAATTTGTTTGAAACACTATTTCGTTTACTTGCTAATCTATTAGCATTAGGGGCTGATTTAAAGTGTTTTTGTAGTCTAGCTTCTAGCTGATAATTAACACTTTGTTTAGCTATATCTGATGATTGTTTACTTAACTGTATGGCTAATTTTTCACGATTATCAGAATACTTTTTAATTTCACGTAGTATCCGTGCAGGTGTTATTTTAAAAACATCACTTTCTTTTAAATTTTTACAGATTACTACCAAATCTTCTAAACGTAAACTTCTGTATTCGTATTTCGATAGTAATTCTACGGCGATTACTTCGGCTTTACCATCGGGCAAAATATTATCAAAATACATAGACACCGCTTTAAATAAGTTTTTGATACCTGTAATTGCTTTGTCTTCATTTATTTTTGATAAAGCCCCTAAACTTGGCGTACCTGCCGTTAATGCTTGGCGCATTGTTAAATTATTATAATGTTTAATAACCAGCCTATTATTAAATGCTGACGCTTCCACTAGCTCCTGAAGTGCTGGCACCGTTTGTTTTGATGATTTCTCTGATAATGACATTTAATCTGGAGTTTATGTATTTTAAATCGGTATTATCTTGATGAAACTCTTTTAAAATTTCCCAATTTGTTAAAATGAGTTGCCAATTTTGTAGGGCAGAAGCTTCATTTGTTCCGTTTATCTTTTTTAAATAGGTAATAATTTGCTTTAAAGCTTTTCCATCTGCTCCTGTAAACTTTGGAGGTATTCCTGTTGTTTTTTCATAAAAACGATACCATTCATCTAGAAATAAAGTATATAATGATTTTTCTTTCACCTCTAAACTGTAAGTAACTTTGCCTGTGTATTCGGCTTGTTTATTTGGAATTTCCTTTTCATAAGCGGGTAAAATTGCTCCTAAATGAAGTATTACAAACGCATCAAATTTTCCTGATAAATAGGCGATTCTTAAAAACCGCCCATTACGATAGGTTACCTTCAATGTCATTTTTGATTTAACCACATTGATTAGATAGTTTTTTGTCATAACTTTTCTGTATTTGATTTATATAAGCTCGTTTTAGCTTTTTATCGTAGGCATTTTTGTAGTAGGCTCTGCCGTTATAACCTCTTGCAAAACCCTTCCAATCTTTACGGCGAAGTTCATCGCTTAAACCAACCGATTTAATAAAATTTACAAATGCTTTTAATTGTGCCTTTTCGCTGTTATACATGGCATTTATAAAGGTTTGGATATTTGAAAACCCACATAATTTATAATTGAAGCCCATAATTTGAAACTTCCCCCATGATGCCGATTTTAATGCGGCTTCTCTGTTTAATTTCTCCGCTTCTTGAAGCCTAAAATGCTCTCGTCTGCCGCTTATATAACCGCCAGCTCTGGGGTTTGAAATAGTAGGGTGTTTTTCCGAAAAAATGCCATCGGTAAATTGATGAAATTTATGACGTTCAAATAAAATAACTGGTTCGCCAGTTTGTAAGAAGCCACCCATAGGCGCCTCAACTTCACATACTGCTTTAATGATAGCGACTTCAACGCCTAAAGTTTTAGCAGCTTCTTTAAAATCTTTTTCGTTTATTTTTCTCATTAGTTGAATAATTTATATTGTGATTTATTTTCTAATTCAATTTTTTCTTTTTCTGCAGAAAGCAATTTTTTAAGCTCTCTTTTGGCAGGCGTTCCTAAATACGTGTGGTAGGTACGGTAACATATTTTCCACCGTGGATAAATATGTTGCCAGTACATTTCTTTGTAAGAAATATCTTCGTCTTGTTCTCTTAAATAAAGTACAAGCGTTTGAATTTCAATTATTCTCGTATAAAGGTTTTTATTATTATAAGCCATACCAAAGTTTTATTATATTTGCATTTCTCACATTGCAAATAAGTTCTTTAGTCTGGTATGGCTTTGGAACTTTTTTTAATTTACGGAAGGTTTTATTCCGATAAAATTATACCAATCGGCAGTACCTACTTTTGTTTTGCTTTTTTCGAATTTGTGTCGCATACTTTTAAATTGAAGAATTAAAGCAGGAAATTCACAAATTTCATAGCTATTTAAAGGCTTTTTTAAAACGCTTTTATTTTTCATAAACACATTGAACTTTTGCCAATCATCGGGTTTATACAAACCGATATTTTGTGCATCATTTAGAATAACGGAGCGCAATCTTTTTAATTCCTGTTGCGTTTGCAGTCGCTGTAATTCTTCTTCTATTGTTATTGGTTTTTTATTTGGAAAAAACAGATAATACAGGGCTTTTAATTCACTTTCTGTAAGTTCTTCAATATCGGAAGTTCTCCTATTGCTTTGCTCAAAAACAGGATACTCTAAACTCGATATGCTGAATTTTGAGTGTAATTCTTCAATCATTTTTTCAGGTTTCATAATTATTATTTTCAAGTTTTATTTGTTCCCTTGGCAAGATTCGAACTTGCTATTATTTTTTAAATAATTCACTCCAGTAGTGCAAGGGAAAAGATTAATTTTATACGGTAAATCTAAATTCTAACTTAGAGGTTCTGCCGTCTTCTTGTTTAATGTATTTCCAGCCACTTACGTACATACTATTTTGAGTTCTAATTTGAGCGGCGATAATTATGTCTAAACCCTTGTCGAACTTTGGCGAATCAAAATCATCACGTAAACTGTTTAACTCAACTATTTTTGCTGGATTTAAAAACCCTGTTTTCGCATTTCTTTTTAAAGCGATGTTCACTATTTTTGTTAGCTTCAATGCTTTTGCGTTGTCATCTACCAAACTTGCCAAATAATCTTTTATCATTTCAACACCTGAAGTTTCAGTTCCATCAAATTTTATAGATACATTATGTCCAATTGTGATACTTGCAGAACCATCTTTTAAAGTAGATGTGTGGCTGTCTTGTGATTTTTTACCATACACTAATTGCTTCAATTCTTTTAGCGGTTTGTAATCTTGAAAAAGCATTGTTATTATTGCTTCCGTATTTTTTTGATGATCTACAAGCCCGTCAATATTATTGGTAACAAACTCGGCAGATAACTCTTTAAAAGTTTTAATATCTTCTTTATACTTCTGCTTTTCTGATTTTTGCTTTTGTTGTAATTTTTTAAGCGTTTCTTGTTCTTCTGGTGATAATGCCATTGTTTTATATTTTAATAATTGTTAATCCTAAGTCGTCCATTGTGCAAAGTTTACTGATATAATAATCTCGTTTTTGCATATTTTGTCGATATGCAAAATGCGTGTCTGGGTGATTTTCTAACCATTTATTTTGCGTGGTTACTTTTACTTCTAAAGCTGATTTTGTAATATTCATCGATTTGCTTTTTTTACAGTTGATTTTGAAAGCTTTTTAAATATTTCGCAGATATAGGTGTCGTATATATCTTGAGCTACATCTTTGGAAACTATCTTATAAAAAGGAGCGAGTTCTTTTAAAAAAAGAGCTTCTAAATTCAATAATTCCTTTTGCCACCAATTAAAAAGCGGTTTACATATCAAAGCCTTTTGTAACTCTTTTGATGTTGTTGTTTTTTGGTTACACCATTCAAACCATACATTAAATATCATTCGGTTATACTGGCTTGGTGTTAGGCTCAATAATCGTTGTACTTCTTTTTTCATGCTTATTAGTTTCATTGTTATGCCGTTTTATATTGTTCCATGAAAAAGTTTTGCTTTGTTTTCATCGATGTTTAAAATTCCTCCAGGAACTCGACCAAAAACCTGTATTTGTAACCCTTGAACACGCATTAATACTTTTGCTAATTTGGAAGCCATTGTTGCTGATGCCGTGTAAGGCTTCCCACGCTCTTCATGAGCTATCAAAACAAACAATGTATTTGGGAAATCTTGTTTTAATTGTTTAATTCCTCTAGCTTTCAATTCATCATTATAAATAGTTAAATTATCTATAAATACTACATGATATTTACGTTCTCGATTTTTAACCTGTAAACGTTGGTATAACTCGTCAATTGGCTCATATTCAACAAACCTTAACTTCTTATTCTTGCCGTCTATTTTAGCACGTTTCAAGGCTTCCTTGAACTCCATTTCAGTACCTTCTTCCGCCGATACATATAATATACGCCCAAAGTTTGCGAGGTAATTAGCAAGTAATAAAGCACCCCAAGATTTTCCATTTTTTTCCACGCCATACAATAACCATATACCACTAGTTGATGGCTCTCCGAACACTTCTTTATACACTCCTGTGAAATTGAATTTAGTATATTTCTTTCGGTATATTGTTCCTGCTGATAATGCTCTAGTCATTTGCTTTTCCTAATTGTATTAATGTTGATAAATGGCGAAGTGTCTTTTCTTTTGAAAAACAAAGCTTTATCAATTTGTTTATTTTACTTTTATCTTCCATATTTACGTTAGCTACGTCTCCAATAAGCTGTTTGTAAAATTCCTTTTTCTCCGCTAGCGCTACTGGTACAAAATGAATAAACTCATCTGAAAACCTTGAAAACAAGGCTTTATAGCCTACTTTTTTACTTTTTAAACCTCGATTTACTTTATTTTCCAAAGAATCATCACCAATCATCATCCAACCACATCTTCCTTCAGTACCGTTCCATATTTCAATAATCTCTACCAATACATTTGTTTCTAAGTATCCTGCATCATCAAGAGCAATAAATGTATCTTCCATTAAGTTGATGTAATACTTGATGTTTTCTTTAATATCAAATAGTTTACCCGTGCTATCAATACCTAATGTTCTTGCTAAGTATCTAATAAATTGGCTCTTTGTTTTAGCTTGGGAGCAATCGACATAGTAGGCATTTTTAAGACCTCGAATGATATGGCGTGTGCAAAATGTTTTTCCGATACCACAGTCATCAACTACAATGACTGCTTTTTTATAGGTTTGACAAAAATTAATATTTGTCTCTATTTCATCATAAACAGCAGTTCTTGCAATGTTCCATTCTACTTTGTTTATGCTTACATTTAGTGTACGCCCTATCTCAATCCATTTACTATCAGATAAAACCTTTACTATTTCACCACTTTTTATTCTTGAGTAAACTGCTGAACCAATACCTAATGATTTAGCATATTTTGCATCAGACAAACTGTAATTTTCACGGTTTTGTAAAATAGCCTCTCGTACTTGTTGTTTAAATTCTGTTGTTATCATAATCCAAATGCTTTTTCTAATGAGTTTTTATTACTGGTTTGTTTCGGAGTGTAGCTAAAATCATCTTCAAATTCTTCTAACACCTCCGTTTCTTCGTTATCCTTAATTTTAGGCATTGTAACACCTGGTATCGTAAATGTTGAGCTTACAGTTATAGGTCTGTTATCAATTACTGTTACTTTATTTATATTGTTTTTCTGAACCTGCATAAAGCTTGTAACCGTATTACGATACTTAGCCATTAGCGTACGGTTTTTACGCTGTTCTTCGGTTTCTTCCTTAAATGCCCTTGCCGATTTTGGTTTAGATAAAACTTCACCGATATAACGTTCTTCTTTCCTGTCGTACATTAATGCTTTGTACACTTTGCCGTTATCATCGTCTAACCAGCATAAATTGATATCTTTTCCTTCAACTTGTTTTAGTAAGTTTATTAATTTTTCACCAGTGTAAATAGTCCCTTTATCTCCTAATAGCCATTCACTTCTTTGTAACTTAACTATACCTGCGTTACAACTTGATATTGTTTTAGTACCTAAATGCTGTACAAATGATTTATAGTTGGTTTGTCGTAAATCGGGGTTTTGATTTTGCAAGAAGTAATCAAACCTTCCTATGGTAGTTCCTTTTTTAGGCATATTATTCCAAAGCATAATGTTTGAAAAACATTGTTCTACTAATTTTTTATAGGGAACAATAGTCTTTTTATCTGTAGATGCTTGATTTGCTTCATCTTTTGCAAATGGTCTGGCAATCCAACCAATATTATTTTTTTCTAACTCGTAACGCATATCTCTAAAAAAGCGTTCAATCATTTTAGAACGTGCAGAATTGGCATGTATGTTTACTTTTTCGAACATTGTTCCATCTTTTAAAAATGTCTTTTTAAATGAACTATTCAAGGAGCTTTCACATTCTAATTCGGCAGGTAACTGTACGTTCCAATTATCAAAGTTGGTAACCATATTTTTATAGAAGTTTTTAATCAATTCTTCTTTTGTTTTTCCATACGACCAAGCAACAATTGCCTCACTTGCTAAATCAATACCGATATACCACCACATTCGCTTACCTTTTTCGTACCAAAAAGGAGGCTGGCGGTCATCAATAGAAATAATTGAACCTGCCAATGTTGGGCGTTCCATACTCTCGTACGGAATAAAATCTTGTAATAATTGCTGACGATTTCCGCTACGTTTTGCATGTGTACCAATTTTAACTTCCCATTTTGCTAAGAATGATGTAATTGCCGAACTACTTAACTCTGGATAATCTTTAGCCTCATAAATTTCGCCTGTTTCATTATCAATCACTTCAATATACCCATTTAAGAAAGCTTCGTACTCTTTAGCTACTTGAGTTGGATTTGGTTTCCAGTCACGTCCTGCAAATAAGTCCATTAACAATTTATCAGTCTTATCATTACGCTTTTTAGCATTGTTACGACCTTTACCGTTCGCATCTTTTATTAAACTTTTAAAAGCTTCTTTTTCCGATTTACTATAAGCATCTTTAAATGCCTTGAATTGCCGTCTAAACGATATTTCATTACTATTTAAAGTGTGTTGATATTCATATTGCTTTAATAATATTGCGTTAAAGTTGTGAACATCTGTGTATAATGTACTTAATATCCCTTTTTTTGGTGCTGAAGAATTTTTAGCTATACGCTCGTTTATTCTGGTTATTTCTAACTTTAAAACTGCTAATAATACGTTTGCATTAATTATTTGCTTATCTAAGGTTACTTGCCTTAAATACTTACCGTCTGGGTAGGTGAAGTCATTGTAGTAATCATCAACAGTTCCTAACTCTTTGTAATATAATTGTAGTGGGTTTTCTAAAATACGAGGGTCGCCAATAGCTTCTTGTATGCGTTTTGGTAAACTGTCAAATTTTACTAAAAGTTCTCTAAAATTACCTCCTCGCATTGCACGTTCATAACCATACCCTCTTTTTTCATCACGATATAACTTTAACTGTAAAGCATTTTCAGTCGGATGAAAACGAGGGACTAACTCATATTTAGTTACTACTAATATTTTCCCTAAGTATTTTGGCATTGTTGTTTTTTTAGGTTTTATTTGTTCCCGCCGTGGTGTCGAAACCACGCAAAGCCGTGGCGGGATTTTCACTATATTTGAGGTGCTTAATCTTAAAATAATAGTGATATGAATGAAAAAATGTTAAAAAGTGCCGTTAGATTATCAATAGAAGCTAATGCTTACGCTAAAGCTTTGCATGAAGTACTCTTAGATAGCCCTGAAAAGAAAAAACTCTTTAAAGACTCTTTTAAAAAGCATTTAAAAACTATTGGACATGATTTTTCTGAAGAAGTTGGTATAACATTTGACTTAAATCATCTTTTAAATTCTGAGCTTTAATTTTTTCAGCTTTTTCTAAATTATAAGCTTTGATTCTTTCAGATTTTTCTAGTTCCTCCTTTACAACTTCTCGTATTATTGATACGAGAGGTTTTTTAGTGTTTGCATCAGTAGTCATTATTAACCCGTTATGAAAAACACCTGAAACACATTTTAAAAGTGATTCCGTTAGCTGATTCTCAAGTTGAGATAAATCTTTTTGTGATACGCTTAAACTCTTATTATTGTCAGATTGAGGAACTTCAATTTTTAATTCAGAAATTAGAGAATTAATATTTAAAGCGATATTTGTTTTGTTTTTAGGTGGTACACCTACATTTAACATTTCTTTATTGAACCATTCTTCTATTTTTTTAGTTCTAGTAGAAACCAAGCTCTCCAAATCAAGTTCTACCGTTTTATTGATTTCAGGTTGCTTAAAACAATTCACATCTATACTTACAGTTGAACCATCTTCAAATAATAATTGTGCGTATATGTCTTCTTCTACTTTTTCTAAAATGATTACTTCTCCCTGTACTAATACTTTTGCTCCTATTTTCATAATTATTGGTTTAGATTATTAATTAGACCCTGCCCAAGACTCGAACTTGGGTGTATGCCTTTCAGGAATGATTGCTACTGTAGGATTTTTTATTGATTTATATTATTGATTTTAAGGTTTTTTTTAAAATCATCAATTGCTCTGGTCGTGGCATTAGCCATTTTGTAATAATTTTTTCTGATAGTTTCAGCGGTTAAACTTTTTTTATCACCCCTGATAGATTGACGAATAAAATTTTTAGAAAGTCCGTATTCTTTTTCTAAAACTTCAACTACCTCTTTATTGTAGCTCAGTCTTTTTTCTGTATGTTTGCTCATTGTTGTTTTTGTTTCGTTTATGTTACAAATACATACAATATATTGAATAATATACAATATTTTGAATGGAAGATTTTAAAGAATTTGGAGTTAGATTTACTAACTACATGAAAAGCAATAATATAGGTGTTAATCAGATGGCTGAAAAATTAGATTTTTCAGGCAGTCAAATAAGTAATATAAGGAATGGCAGGGTGTTTGGAACTGATAAGTTATTCAAAATATTGAACACATATAAAGATGTAGATGCTAATTGGTTATTTAGAGGTAAAGAATCTGAGGCAAACAATGATAATAGTAAATACACAGAACTTTTAGAAGAAAACAGAGAGCTAAACAAAGAAGTTCGCAATCTGCTTAAACAAGTTAATGAACTTCTACTGTCAGAAACAACAACATCAAAAAAGAAAGCAGTCTAACGTTTTTATGCGTATTGTTTGGCAAAAATAAACAAGAAGAATACACAAAGTAGTACGCACACACAAACTTTATAAACACAATAAACACGTAATAACCTTATACAGAGGTGATTAAATCTTTTTTAAACTATCTAAAAAGTTACATAAAGGGGTGTTAATCTTGGTTTTTACACATAGAAACGCACTTTTTTAACCTTTTAAGGGTTGTTAAGCTATTGCATTTTTTATAAAAATGTAAAGGCAGATGTAAAGGCAAGTGTAAAGGCAAACTAAAACAGTCTATTTAGTACCATTTTTAATTTAGTAGTTTTTAGGCTTATTAATTTAGTTGTTTTGTTAATTATAAAACGCCTGTGTAGCTTGTTAATATTGGTTTTAAGAGGTTTTTACAATGTAAAGAAGTGCAAGAAAGTTTTAAATTTTTCTTAAAAATAGAGAAAGTCTTAAAAATAGCTATTTTGGTTAATTTTGTACTTTTCAACTATTTTTAAGGTTTTTGTAAATAGCTAAGGTTTTAAATAAAAATTAACATATTAAATATTAGCTATAAGCGCTTAATTTAGTCCAGAGGTGTTAGTCGTTATAAAAACAACAAAAACCCCACATATAAGGTAAATAGTGGGGTTTTAATGTATGTGAAGTTAAAAAACAATTACGTTTTTAGCTAAGAAATAAAGGTCTTCTTATTTTAAATATTAATTAATAGGCAAATTAATTAAGGTCTAATTAATGCTAAATGATGATAAGTTCGTTTGTATCTTTTGTTTTATGGGTTATATTTTATCCTGTTTATACAACGGAAATGAAAAACTGTGGGATTCTGACAAATATTACGCAAGAATCTGTCTGTAATTCTGAAATGAAAATGGCGGACTTTTAGCCTGTTTGCGAAATTAGGAATGAAAATTTAGACAAGTTAAACGCCCAATAAAAACGCTGAAAAATA
>NZ_OESZ01000039.1 GCF_900239345.1 Tenacibaculum dicentrarchi
CGATGAATAATTTGAGTTCTAATGTTACTTTTTCGTACGTTTTTTTTCGCCAGGGTTGTTTTTGTAATTTCATAAGTGACTATCAATAATTGATGAATTTTTAGTCAACCTATTTCAGTAAAATTCAATTTTTTGCTTGTGTACAACGTTTTTGTATATGGTTTGTTGCGTGTTTCAAGCAACTAATTTAGTAAATAATTACCGACCAAGAAAGTCTGCGAGGACTTTCGTAAGTAGGCGAGAAGCTAGCAATAAATTATATACGGTGTTGCCCACAGTTTTTTTAATACGAACCAGTTCCACTTCCTCCGCCACCTCCAGAAACTATTGCTGTAGCTTCTTCAGTTTGAGGTCTATTAGTTGTTGCATTTATTATTTCCGTAGGTTTCTTAACGGTAAATGTTTCTACTTTAGCGTCTTCTTTGTAAAAATAGATTCCATTATCTAATAGAATTTCGAAATACTTGTTATTGTTAATAGGATTATTAGTTGGTGTTAACCAACCTTTTTTAATTGATTCGTAAGTAAATAACCAATTTTCATTCATTAATGATTCTTCAGTCAATTCAGTTAAAAGTCCATCTGTGCTAACTGTAGCATTAATACGACCTTTTCTTTTTAAGTGTAATGCTATTAATATTGAGACATAATCATTTGAAGCAAAAACTTTTTCTGCCATTTTATTTTTAAGTTTAATATTAAACTCAACACACATCCAAAGAGCCCAGGCAACTTCATAATTATGACCTTTAGGTAAGTGAATATCAATAAGTTTTTCAATAATGCTTTTAATTTTCTTTTTCGAAACTCGTCCAATGTTAGAAGCTAAAATTTCTATTACTATTGGTAAAGTTCGAGGTTCTGTTATTCCAATTTTTAATATTAGTGATTCGTAAGTATCCCAGTTTTCATCAAATAATTGTAAATATTTAAGAACTTGAATAGAAAAAAGTAACACTGAATCTTTTGGGTTCTCATTAGAATGAATAAGAGATAGGCTTACAAATCTTTCAATATCTGTTAATTGAGAATTAGCTCTTTTTCTAAAAGTAAAAGAACCTAATTCGATTGACCATTTGCTGTCGAAAGCAAATGGTGCTTTAGATATTTTTGTTTTGTCTTCATTGATATCAAGTTGATATTCTGTTAGAAGTGCTTGGATAAATTTAAATGCTTTTTCAGCATCTGCATAACTATCACAATACAAGTAATAATCATCTATAAATCTATAGGACTTTACATTTTTCAATTTTGTTTGAATCTGCGAGTCCATTATACAAGTTATGATTTCAGCTATTATCAATGAAGTATCTGGTCCAATAGGAATTCCCATGGTTTGACCAGAGTTGACATTTCTCAAATCTCTATCTAAAGCGTTTCCGAGCAATGTCATATCAGTTCTATTTGCTTTTGCTATCGGTTTGGTATGTATTAACCAAGGAATAGAATGCGTATAAATTGTTCCATAAAACCTTGAAACATCAGTTTTTACTTCATAAAGATTGGCAAACGATTTATTTGAACGTCTCCTTTTAAATTCACTAAAATTGTGTTTTGAAACTAATGCTCTTTTGTTTTTAGGGTCTTTAATTGGTGAGCTTGAGGAAACAGTAGACTTGTCAAAAATTGCATTAATCTCTGTCCATTTATCTGCTATAGTTTTAGTTAAATTAGATTGATGAAGTGGATTTGGTATGTTTATAATTCTTCTTGATAATTGAACTTTAGGAATTGAAAAAACAACCCATTTGGAATTTGAATATTCTAATCTTTCAGGTTTTCTAAATTGACCTGATACAGAATTCCATTGAGTTCGAATAACATTTATTTTATCTGAAAAAAGCTTACTTTCAAATGGTGGCGGAAGTTCTTTTGGGAAATATCCTAATTTTAACAATTCTTTTTCAGTCATTCTCGATTTTTCTTAAATTGTGGGCAACGCCATGTGTATGTGGCGTATTTTTCCGCCAGGAAAATATGCGCTCATACACTTTGTTAACGTGCGTTTTTTTCTTTTTTAATTAAAATACCGTTATAAAATCACATATTTTTCAGCGTTTTTATTCGACATTTAACTTGTCTAAATTTTCATATAAACTTACGTGAAAAAATCTAAAATCGGTAATATTCCGAACATTTTTTCATTTTTATTTTCGATTGCGTAAACGAGCTAAAAAATCTACGGTTTTATTTCGGAATTATAAGCAAAATCTTACGTAATATTTGTCAAAATCTACTGTTTTACGATTCCGTTTCTATTGCGTAAACGAGCTAGAAAGTCGGCTATTTTCATTACAAATAGATTCACGTAATCTTTGTCAGGATTTTACTTTTCGAAAACGCTTAATTACGTTAATATTCCGTGTAATTTGGCTTAATGCAGGTTAACGCCATGTGTATGTGGCGTATTTTTCCGCCAGGAAAATATGCGCTCATACACTTTGTTAACGTGCGTTTTTTTCTTTTTTAATTAAAATACCGTTATAAAATCACATATTTTTCAGCGTTTTTATTGGGCGTTTAACTTGTCTAAATTTTGATATAAACTTACGTGAAAAAATCTAAAATCGGCAATATTCCGA
>NZ_OESZ01000038.1 GCF_900239345.1 Tenacibaculum dicentrarchi
AACACCGTATATAATTTATTGCTGGCTTCTCGCTTACTTACGAAAGTCCTCGCGGACTTTCTTGGTCGGTAATTATTTACTAAATTAGTTGCTTAAACCACGCAACAAACCATATACAAACACATTACCCAACATTAACCACTCAACTCAAAACTGAAAGAAAAAATTGAAAGCTGAATTTATTTATCAACCGACTTCTGGTCAATATGAAGAAAAAACTTTTGACCTAAATACAGTATGGAAAAGTCAAATTTGGAGTTGGATAAAATTCACAACAAATAACGGAATTGAATGGGTTGGAATGTTTCGAGGAGAACCTAAAAAAGTTGCAATTGCGGAAAAAATAAATCAGGTTGCTATTTTGACAAGTGACGGATTTTATATACTGGATATTGAGAAAAAAGAAATACTATTTTTTGACCAACAAACTGAATTTAGAGATTTAGCGGAAATTCCAACTCAAGATAAATTTATTATTGCGGATTATGACCAAATTGGAACATTTGACAAAAATTATAAAACGGAATTTATAAATCTAGAATTTGGAATTGACAATATCATATTTGGAAAATATAGCGGAATAAAATTAAAGGTAAACTTTGAGAAATTGCCTGATTATGAAATTAGAAACGGATTTTTGAATACTGAAAATTGGAAAATAGAAACGGAATAAAAACGTTGGGTAACAACGTGTATAAAAAATTGCTATATTAGTGCTTAAATAAAGGTAGTTGCATTTTTGTTACATCTGATTTTCCTGCGGAAAATCCTCGCATACAAAAACGCAACTTTCTATACACAAAACCGTTGGCAAACATTAAGAAAAAATGAATATCTATGAAAATTACTACTTTAATTATATTTTTAGTTTCTTTAAATATCTTTTCTCAAAAAACGGAAATTTCAGATATGGAAAAACTGAAACAAGAATTGACTTATGAAATAGATAAGTTAAACGATTCTTTAAAAAAAGTTGATATTCAAATAACCTTGTTAAAATCTAAAGAAATCAAAAAAATGATTTCGGACTCCTCCTTAGTTTCCATAGCACGAAAAGGAGCTTATATAAAAAAATCCTCTAACGTAATGGGAAAAATAATAAGCAAATTGACAGAAAAAAAACAAGTGGTTTTATTAGATTATTTTGATGGATATCTTGGTATTTTCACTGATTCCATTTGTGGATATATGAATGAATTATAGATTGAAAAAAATGAAAAAATATACGAGTTTATAAAATTAAAAAAACAGGAACAAAAAGAACTAAAAAGGTTAGAATACGAAAATAAAGTTAAATTAAAAAAAGTAGAATATGCTAAACTAGAAAAAGTGTATATTAAAAAGTATGGACAAAAAACATATAATAAACTAAAAAAAGGATATTACTGGACTGGAATGAATAGAGAAATGGCAACAATTTCATTAGGCAGTCCCGAAGACATCAATAGAACTGTTGGTTCTTGGGGAGTTCATGAACAATGGGTTTATAAGAATATTTATCTATATTTTGAAAATGGAAAATTGACTTCTTTTCAAGATTAAAAAACGATTTGCCAACAAAATATATAATTTATTGCTAGTGCTAACCTACTTACGAAAATCCTTAGGGATTTTCTATTCCGTTTTTATTTAATATATTTAGAACTTGAAACACGCAACAAACCATATATAAAACCGTTGTAAACTATGCGAAAAACGACAATCATACTAATAACTTTTGGACTTCTTTTGAGTTGTTCCCCGAAAATAAAATCAATTCTTGAATATCATAAAAAGGAGAATGAATTTGTTTTACGGAAATCAACCGAATTTGATAAAAATGGAAATCAAATTAAAAGCATAAGAACTGGAGGTTTAAGATGCGATATGATAACAACAACTGAATATAAAAACAATAAGAGAACCTTTGAAAAAACTTGTTGTTACTTTAAGGAAAAAGATACTTGTTACCTTCAATCTTTTTCGACATATGAGTTTAAAAAGAATACATACACTGAAAAGGAAATACGTTATGAATCTGATTCAGCTGTTAGATTTATTCGAGAAATAAAAACACTAAAAAATATTAAAATTACGAATGTTTTTTCTTGGGAAATATTTCCAACCAAAAAGCCTGATTTAGAAAATGCTATTAAACTAATTGACACGACTTATCTTGACAATAAAGGTCGGAAAATAAAAAGTCTACATTATAATGCAAAAAGAGAAAAGCCTTGGATTGAAATCTTTAAATACAACAAGGATACATATTCAAGACAAACAATTGGAACTTCGAGAGACACAACTTTAATCTTTCAAATATCTGAATTAAAGAAAATGGCGAAAAAGAATAATATAGATTATGAATTTTATAACCAAGAGAATTATAAATACGAAATTGAAAATTACTAAAGCACAGTTTACAACAACATATATAATTTATTGCTAGTGCTTATCTACTTACGAAAATCCTTAGGGGATTTTCTATTCCGTTTTTATTTAATATATTTAGAACTTAAAATACGCAACAAACCATATATAAACCGTTGCCAAACATTTATTGAAAATTGTTGTAAAAATAAAATGAAAACATACAAATTAAAAGTTCCTGTATATATTTCTATTGAAAAAAAAGATGAATTAAAAACA
>NZ_OESZ01000009.1 GCF_900239345.1 Tenacibaculum dicentrarchi
ATAAGTGTAATTGATAATACCTCCTGGATCTTCCATTACTATTGTATTACCACTACCATCTTTGGTTGTTTTTACTGTTTTAGTTCCATCATCTACAGTAATTTTCAAACCATCATAAGTTATATTAGCTACTAAACCGTTAAAACTAGTTCTTGCAATCTCTCTACCATAACTATCATAAGCAATAGTATTCCATTGATTTGGAAAACTAAAATAAGGTTCACTCTCTTTTATTTTTCTACCTCCGACATCATATTCAAAGCTTTTTTGTGTCCATTTGTTATTCAGCCCTAATCTTTTACTCTTAGTTACCCAACCTAGAGCATTATATTCAACTATTTTATCCGATCCTTGCTGGTAATTCGTAGTTTTTCTTAACCCACCACCACTAATATTAGCGTAAGAAAAAGTAGTTGTTTTACCTAAGTAATTTTTTTCTGATATTAAGCGATTCCAACCATCATAAGTAAACGTAGTTTTTTGATTGTATGGATTGGTTGTACTTAATGGATTCCCAAACTTATCATATATAAATTTTGTTTTTAAGCCCTCAATATCTGTAGATTCTATTAAAAATCGACCACTAGTAGAGTATTTAAAATTTTCAGTTCTGGCAGTTACCCCGCTAGGAATTAATGTTTTTTTAGTTACATTACCAAAAACATCATAAGTAAAACTCTCTATATTCCAAGGCGTTCCATTTCCTTTTATTTTTTGCTGTGTGAGTAAATTATTACTATACGAATATTGTTCTTCTGTACTAAAAGTATTCCCTCCAATAGTATTACTATCTACTTTTTTAGTAATTCTACCAATATGGTAATATTGATTATTTACGCTAGAATTATTACTATATGTATATGTACTACTTTCACTACCTCCGTTATAAACAGTATTCACTGTTAAAGGGTTTTTATAAGAATCGTACGTTATTCTTTTAGTTGTTGTTACCCCAGTTAAAGCATTATGATGTACCACTTTCGTTGGAATATTCGTAAACACTTTATTACTTGCTAAGCCTGTACTATAAGTATTTGTGGTTTTAGACATATAACTACTGCCTTCACGAGATGAAGTAGACACCCATTGCTCGGTAACCGCTCCTTTTTTAGCAGGGTCATATTTTGATATATTCCATAAAATACCCACTCCATCACCATACCAATTAGTTCTTTTTGTTTTCATAAAACCCTGAAAACCTAAATTTATGTTAGAAACTGCTCCATGATACCTAAAATCTTGATAACGTTTTATACCCGCTCCTTCTTCTGTTAACTTTTTAACCAATTGAAAGGAAGGTGCTCTATTCACATTTATATAAGGGTAAACTTGAAAATAATCTGAAGTATAAATCATTGGTCCATAACTATTTTTTGTCCCTAATGCTTCATATTCGATTGTTGTTCTCACACCATTATTAGTTACACTTTTTAAAGTACCATCTTTCTTCTGATCTTTAGCAAATTCATACATAAATATGTTATTCACACTTAAATAACCATATTCTAAATTACCATTGGTACGATTAGATTCTAAAAATATTGGTTCTCCATACTTACCTACTTTTCCACTAGTATCTGTATAGCCAGTTTCGTAAGAAAAAGTAGGGGCAATACTTGAAGTACTTTGATTATTTTTATAAACACTAATGTATTCAACAGATTTATTAAGTTCGGTATAAGATGCGATTACATTATGCATAATCAAATCTGTTTTACCATCACCATTTACATCTTGTGGTATGTAACGGTATTCATAAAGAGGGTTTCTTATAGAACCATAATAACTGTTTCTTTTTAACTCCTTTTCATAATATGCAAAAGGAAGACTTTTAGTTTGTTTGTAAAACTCTTTTCCCTTAGATATAAAATATTTCCAATTTTTAGATTTATTAGCAGTAGCAAATAAAAAATCTGTTTTACCATCCCCATTATAATCTCCCAATAAAATAGGATATTTTAATTTTATTCCTGTATCTAATTCTTTATGAATTAACACTAAAGAATTAGAATCATTTAGTGTATAAATATATAACTCCCCTTCTTTAAAATGATAAATATCTTGCTTTCCATCCCCATTATGATCTCCAACTACTAATTTATCATTAGCGCCAATTCCTTTTCTAAAGTACCCTGCTGTATTTGAAAAATTAGTAGTTAAAGTTCTTTTCAAATCAATAAAATGTACTTTTGTATTGTACGTGTTTCTTATACGAGAATCACATTCACAACAACCACCACCTATAGGTCCTTTTACTTTAGAAATTTCTGTTTTTTTATTTCCTTTCTTTGCAGAACGAAGTTCTCCTGGTTCATAATGCCCATTACCACAATTACGTTTACGATAACATCTTCTTTGGGTATATTGTTTTTCTATTGCAAGAACATCTGTTAAACCATCTCCATTAAAATCTCCTGAAATGTATTTTTTAGGTATTGAGTTATAACTTGAACTACCGCAATAATTGTCAGTGCTATATTTAGGTGCTTTCCAAATTTTATCAAACTGACGGTAAACACCATAAGGAAGTCTTATATAGTTTCTGAACCTTACTGATGAACTTGATGAACTTGATAATGAAGTTTCTTTTACTGTTGTAATAGTTTGTTGACTTGAAATACCACCAATATCATTTAGATTAGTACTAGAAAAAACATCTGAAAAACCACCCGTTGATATCTTATATGATGAACTTATTTCACCATATAATCTATCATGAAGATAAATTTTATCTTTCTTTGTTTTGTCATAAAAAATAACATCAGTTCTACCATCACCATCATAATCTCCAGCAATTAAATTACTCGTTTCATAACTAAAACCAGGATATAAGTCTGCTGACACAACTCTGTCTTTAATCCAGGAACTAGTATTATCGTAATTAAAAATTATAGGTTTTAATGCTTTGTTTTGAGCATTGTACTCTTTAACAGAAACTAAACGTTGGTAACTTAAAGACGTAATATTGTGAGTTAAAACATATTTTCTATATTGACTCCTATTTGTTGTTACCTGAATACTCCTTAATAGGTTTGTTCTTTTAAAAAAGTATTCACCAATATATAGACTTTCAGGTCTCGCTCTTGTTACATATCTAAAATTAATTTGATTCATTGTCGATCTCCCACCAAACTTAATCGTCTTAATACTTAATAATCCATTATCAGATTGATAATTATAATCAACATAATTTCCTTGAGGGTCTTGCCATCTAAAAATAGCCCATTCTAACCTACTTCTTGAATTACCTGAATTTCCATACCAAGCTCTTGTTCCATTAGGATAGTACACTATAAAATATGAAGGTCCATAAGTACTTCCATAAGGAGAACTACCATAAGCAACAACTTTTATATTTGAATAATTTTCTGTTTGATATACAGAACCTGTTGCTCCATAAGTTCCTGATTTTATTATTAAACGTTGCCCATCAATAGCAAACCGATCATCTTTAAAATTAATACCGTCATGCTTATTATCGTAATATTTAGTAGCGGGTATTCGGCTAATAGTAGATAGTCCTGAGATATTCCATCCCCATCCTGCTAAACCATTAGCTCCCTGACTAGTGTAGCTTATACCAATACTGGGAGCCACATCTTTTATACCTGGAGGAACCATTATTGGTACAGAATAATTTGCAGAACCTGTTAAGGAAATGGATAAACTTCCAGCTGTATTACCTGCTTCATTTGTAACACCTAGAGGAGGAGTTGGTTCTTCTGGAGGGTAAGGTTCTCCAGGTCTAGTAGGTCCTTGATTCTTTTTTTGATTTAAACTAACTTCATTAGCTGTTCTTTTCGTTTTTATTTCAATTCTTTTAGAACTAACTTTTATAGCATTTTTACTGATTTTTATATTTGGATCCTGTGCATAAGAAACTCCTAATCCTGTGAAAAATAAAATTATTACTATATATAAATACTTTTTCATCTTTTCTACTTCTTAATAATTTTTTTAGTAATACTTTTTCCATTATTCAAATGAATATGTATAAAATACATACCTACTGCCATACTCGTAAAATCTAATTGAATATTAGCACTGCTTAGATTAATATTTTTCACTAAAACTGAATTTGTATTATATAATTTTATTGAATGAACATTCATTATAGGGATATTTTCTAATCTTAAAGTAACAAAATCGAATGTTGGATTTGGATAAGCATCAATATATCCATCTAAAATAGGAGATTCAATGATTTCATCTTCGTTTTCTTCAGGAATACTTTCACTTGTTATTGAAGTAATAGAATCTTCAATTTTTTCTTTCTCTTGTTTACGAGCAGCAGGTGGAGAACAATACGAAGGGTCTCCACAATAAAAATTCTGTGTTTGATTTCCTGCTATATCATGTGATAAAATTAATTTAGATTCATCATTTATTTTTAATAAATCATGAATTTTCGGTTCATTACCATTTATTATATCTATTCTTGGTTCGTAAAAATATTGCTTATCTAATATGTTAGTATCATTATATAAATAAGAGCGATGTCTAATTGAAGTAACTGTATTTTTGAGTTTATAATCTGTAATTGTTCTAATTTTTTTTCCCGTACTACCATCATAAATTCCTCCTGTATTAGTTGTTCCTGTATAATTACTTTTATGAACATATCCTACTAAAAGGTACCATCTATTTAATTTTGGTAAATCTCCTGCCCAAAAATAAGGGTTATTATTTACAACCCCTTTAAGAGTTAAACTATTATTATAATTACTATTAAAGCCAAAGTAAGTAGTACCGTAATTTGAATTTATCTTCTTTATCCATACGCTAAAACGATATGAATTACTATTTACAGCAGAACGATACCCACTATTCCAACCACCATCTGCATTCCTAACAACATCAGGCGTTGCCTTCCATAATACAACTTCTTCACCTACATGATTTCTCCCTAACTCCCTACTGTTTTCTGAAGTTGCACCATTTTGAATAAATCCAGGAGTACTCCCTGTTCCAATTGTCCATGTAGAAGTATCTTCTAATAAATTAATAGATCCGCCATTATTTAAGCCTAACAACTCTTCAATAGCTGGCTCATTTCCATCTACTAATTCCATTCTAGGTGCATAAAAATACTGTCTATCTGAAGTATTAGTATCGTAATATAAATAAGTTCTATGTCTTAAAACAGTAGCCGTATTTTTAAATTTATAGTCAGTAATACTTTTAACTTTTTTACCTGTACTTCCATCATAAATACCACCATAATTGATTCTAGAATTGTATCCACTACCGTGTATATAACCAACTAACATATACCATTTATTTAATTTAGGTAAATCTCCATACCAAAAATAAGGGTTATTATTTACTGTGCCATTAAGTTTTAAACCTTTATTAGGGCTATGAAATCCAAAATAAGTACTACCGTTATTTGAATTTGTTTTTTTCAACCAAATAATCAAACGATATGTTTTTACATGGTCAATATTCGAATAAGAAGAGTTCCAACCTCCATCTGCATTACTAGAAGCATCTGGTGTTGCTTTCCATAATAATTCTGAAGTTCCTTTTGGACCAGAACCATATTCTCTACTATTTTCAGTAGTAGCTCCATTTCGTCCAAACCCCGTAACCGAACCAGAACCAACAGTCCAAGTATTAGTATTTAATAAGTTTTGAGAATTAACACAGAATGTAACTGTGTAGAATATGAATACATAAATTAATTTTAGTTTCATAGCATTTTTTTCTTACAATATTACATATTATTTTAGACTTTTTTTTTAAAAAACCACTTTATTTAAAACTTAATAGCCTAATAATGTATCTTTTAAACTTTCTTAAACACTCCCTATTATTGAATTACAACATCTTTTAAAACCTCTTTTCACTAAACAATGAGAATATTATAAATAACATACAAATTATATTTTCACAAAATGTATAGTTTATTAAAAAACACTATATTTTGCATTAATATATTAACTTAAAATATAAATGAAAAAGATTTGTCCACATTGTAAAAAAGAATTTGAAAGTAACCATGCAAGACGTATTTATTGCTCAGATAGTCATCGAATAAGTGCATATAATAAAAGAAAAGGTTTTAAAATTGCTATTATACCACCATCAATTGAAACTTTTAAACCAGTAATAGAAAATAAAGGTTTATCAGGATTTGATAATAACGAAAACTCATTAAAAGGTTTTAAAAATCAATTTGGTTCTCAATTAGGAGCTTCTGTTTTGGGTTCTTTAGCAAGTGAATTATTAATAAAAACTTTGACTAAAAATGAAAATAATCCAGTAACAAAAAAAGATCTTGTTGATGTTTTAACAATTATACAAAAAGATCAAATTAAGATACATAATTCATTAAAAAAAACATTAATGAATAACAAAAAAGAGTTAATAGAAGAAATTAAAAAGAATAAAGATATGTTTCGTTAGTTACTCTTTTAAATGTTACTTTTTATCCTAAAAAACAAAGTAAATATTAATAAATAAGTATGTTAAATTAACAATTTTAACATACTTATTTTAAGTTCTATAAATTTAATTATAAGCTATAGAATATCATAATCAATAATTTCTTTTTTGTATTTCTCCATTTCATTTATAAAGTCATAAAAGAAAAAAGATTTTGAATAACAAGGGTTTACAAAGTCTCCATTATGAAAAGTTTTTGAAAAATAATAACATAAATCCCCGTAATTATTTAAAGCATCCTTATAACCAACCAAACGTAAAGATGTTTTATTTTCTAAACTAAGTGTTCTCTCATGAATTTCACGTTTTCCTTTTCTAAATGCCGAAGTAGTAAAAGAAATAGGTGCTTTTTCATAAACGCCCATTTCAATATATTTTTTTATCAAAAAATCGCAACTTAAATTAAAAAATTCAGAAGCATTTATATCATAACATTCGTTATATTCTCGATAATCAGTAAATATCATCAGAAACTTTTTTTTGTAATTTTTTTTCAAATACAACAAAAACCACGATTTTTTATTCTCTAATTCGTCCTTATTTTCGGCAATAATAAATTCTTTTTTAGCTGATTTTTTCTCAGTAAAAAAAACTTGAGCTTTTGCTATATTAGTAAAATCTAGATCTAAATCTAAAGTCTCTTGTTTTTTTTTATTTTTTGCCATTTTAATTTAATTTTAATTTTTTGATAAACTCATTTGTAAGATTCATATAATCTTCAGAAGCTCTACAATTTGGTTTGTGCTGAAAAATTGTTTTACCTAATTCTACAGCTCTTTTAATGTTACTATCTTGCCTAATAAAACTATCTAAAAGTAAATCTTTTGCCTTTTCCTTTAATAATTCCTGATATTTTGAATAACTGTTTTCAGTAATCAAAACACTACAGAAAAAGAAGCCTACAAAATTAAGTGACAAATTATTTCTTTTTATTAATTCAAATACCTTTCCAAGAAAAATGTTTGCATTAAATACCGAATAATAATCAGCTTTTAATGGTATTAAAAAAAAATCAGAAGCGTATAACGCTATTTCTGTTTCTGAAAATATTGTTTGATTATCTTCTAAAGAAATATTAGCTGGAGGGCAGTCAATAAGAATTACATCAAAAAAATCTACTAAATTATAATTTTTATCATTGAGAGCTTTTTTTAAAGAATCTATTTTATATTTTTTAGAATTAAAGTTAATAGAACCTCTTATTAAAAAAAGATTATTTGCTTTACTTTTTAACTGAATATTTCCTTTTTTTTCTAATAAATTAATAATATTATAATCTTCATCATTACAATTTACACCTAAACCTTGACTCAAATTACACTGACTATCCATGTCAATTAGTAGCACTTTGTATCCTTTTTCAGCTAATGCAGATCCCAAATGAATCGTATTAGTTGTCTTACCTACACCTCCTTTTTGATTTGTTAAAGTACCTATCATTTTTTTACAACAAATATAATATTTTTATATTGCTAGAAACAAATAAAAATATTATATTTCATTTTTTAATTTAAAGTTTATATGTTTAAAAACTAAAATTAAGCGATTTCAGCAGGTTTTTTATTTTTACGTCGATTATCAAGTAAAAAACAAAGAAAGTAACTTAGAATCGATGTGAGCACCTAAAAAAACTAATTTTCGGGCCTAGCTTTTCTTTTTTTTCTCTTTTCTTTTTTTGTTTTGTTTTTCCAATCCTACCGATTTTTTTCTCTCTTAAATTCCCTTTTTTTTACTTAAAATACTTTTTTTTACATTGTTTTATTAAAGAACAAGTTTTATATATGTTTACCCCTCTCTGTACGCCTTTATTTTAGGGAGGTGTAACGTTTAAAAGGGACTTATGGAGAACCAAAAGGGACTTATGGAGAACCAAAAAAAAGTTTAAAAGGGACTTATGGAGAACTGCTAGGACTTTTAAAAAAAACCTGTCCCTTTTTATATCCTTTTTTATTCATTTTAATTACCTTTGCTTAAAAAGGACAAAATGAGAACCGAAAAATATACCATACAAAGCAATCAAGTAACCTTATCTCAAATAAAACATTCTAACATCTACGAAAAAAGATTGTTAAACGCATTTATAGATAGTTTAGAACCTTTATTAAAAGGAAAAATAGAAGAAGCAAAAAAAACCAATACATCTCTACATACGCATTCACATATTAAATCAGGCTCTCAATACAACCAATCAATTATTTACACCTATAATCTTTCGGATATTGAGCCAAATCCGCAAAACTATAACAGGTTAAGGGCTGCAATTAAGAAATTAAGAAGAACAGATATCGATATAATTACACCAGATGGAGCAGAAATATATACTGGGTTTATTGAATCGGCTGTTTTAATTCCACTTTCAGAAACTTTTGAAGTACAGTTATCATTAACAGCGTATCAATTTTTATGCGATATTTCAAAAGGGTATAGCCTTAAAAGTTTTAAAACGGCAATTTCGCTTAAATCCCTTTATTCTTCTAACATATACGAACTGCTTTGTAAATGGCGAAATAAACCTCAATTTCAAATAGATATTGAAGAGTTACGTTTTATAACAAATTCAGAAAATAAATATTCGGCAACAAAAGATTTTAAAAAGCGAGTTCTGGACGCAGCCAAAAAAGAACTAGATGCAAGTGAATTTACAGATTTATCTTTTTCTTACGAAGATGTAAAAGTAGGGCGTTCAATACGTAGTTTCAAAATATTCATAAAGCATACAAATAAAGATAATTTAGAAACAAATAAATTAATTAAACAGGCATCGCCAAGGCATGATTTCAACAAAGAAATTATTGATTTTCTGAATAGAAATGATATCAATTTTAATGGTGTAAATAGAAAGTTATTTTTAGAGTTCTTTGAATTAAATGGTGTAAATAATGGTTTAGATGAATTGGAAAAAATGAAAGATTCAGCAATGAGAAACTCAAGAAATTCTCCACAAGCTTATATTATTGGTGCAGTTAAAAAAAACATTATTGATGCTCTAGAAAAAAGAGAACATAATAATAATAATAACCAAGATTCTCAAACGAATATTATAACGCAATTAGCAGAATTAACAAAACGAAAAACAGTATAAATCAGCAATGCTAATTCAATACAAATGATCCCTATATTTTACTGACAAAGGTTTTATTATTAGGTTACTATCTTAAATTATAGATAATAACCTAATCTTTTTTATAATATTTATATTTGTTTACTACAATTTAAAAGAATTAAAAAACACTACTATTTTAAACCCTTTACAAGTCTAAAAACAACTAAATAACCATCTCCATAAATAGTGCTTTCATAGAAAATAAATTAATAAATTTTAATATTCCTTAATCTAAAATAATCTATTTATTATAATGTTTTTATTTGTTTACTACAATTTAAAAGAATTAAAAATATATTACTATTTTAAAAGATTTACAAGTCAAAACAAGTTTAATAATGACTCCTTATAAAAATGAATATGTTTTATTAAAAAAATCTATATCATCAAAATAACAATACAAGGAATTTAAACCCCTTGTTAAAATAGCATTAAATCCATCAACCTAATTATTTAAATTTGATATTCTGATTCCACAGTTCTTATGCGATACTGAAGTAAATTAAAGAAAGTGTTTTCGTAATTATGAAAACACTTTCTTTAATTTTTAGACAAATTATTTTTTTATAGATACACAAGTATTTAAGACTATATAAATATATATAGTTAATTACTTATCAATATATTCTTCAATAAATTCATAATTAATATATTTACATTTTATCTTAAAAGTAGAATTTGGGTCTTCTTTTAAGTAGTCATAATAATCTAAAGGATCAAGGTCAAAAGTAATAAGATCATCAACATCTATCATTAACAGAGCATCTTTAATGCCATGTTCTATCTTAAAATGTTTTTTTTCAATATAAAAAAACTTTATTTTTTTGCAAATTATCTTAATTATTTCATAATTATAATCATTCAATTTATTTGCACAAGTTATTAAAAAATGAATTTCATCATCTAATATTACTATTTCTGATACCCAAGAGTCTGAAAACACTCCGTACTTTTCTATTATCTCTTTAATCATCTTTTAAATTTATAATATTTAAAAAGTACAGATTTTGTCCAAACATGGTTTTTATATCTATAACCAATTTGCCAATATTTTTAATTATTTAGCTTAACATATCTAAAATCTCTACTAGTAATTATACTTATAAAGTATAGACATCAACTTCAATTTCTGCACCTAAATCATTTATAAAATTTATAAAATTTTTATTAAAAAAGACCCCACTATCTTCAGTATTTATAGATTCTATTATTACATAACACATAACATCTATTTTTTTTTCTAGAGAATAATTGTTTATTAGATATACTTTATCTATAAATTTCATTATCAAATTATTCATAGATAAATCTAATCCTTCGAGGGCATCCGTGTTTTTTGTTCGATATTCCCAAAATGAAACTTGTAAATTATTTATATATTTACCCTCCTCTCCTTTTATCCCTACACTAGTAGGACGTATATCTATCAACTTAGTGAATTCATGAGGGTTAAAATTATCACCACTTAACCTAATAGATATACTTGCTTTTGATTGATATTCCATTTTTAAAAAAATATTCCTGTTGATTCTATTATTTCTTGAGTTGACTTTCTAATTATTAGTAGTTCTCCTGTTTGTGTATGTTTAACCACATCAAATAGTCTTAAATTTTTATTTGTCCCTAGTGCATCTGCTTTAAAAGTGTGAATATCCTCAATTCCATTCTGTCTTAAAAAATTAGATTTTACAGATTTGAAATTATTTTTACTAAACCCTTTAGGAGCAGCACCAATAGCTTTATCTAACTTTAAATTATCATTCCAAGGATTTCTATTCTCTAGCTTTGCCTGTTTAAACCCAGCTCCAGTACCAGCAGCAGCACCAATAATACCTCCTGTAATAGCTCCTGAAACACCTGCTCTTAATGCCTCTTTCCATCCTACACCAGATAACAAACCACCCACTGTACCAGTAGCAAAACCATTAATAGCTATGCTAATTCAATTAGAACTAAAAGGAGTTATAAATCCTTTACTCGGGAAGATGTTTGAGGTGTAACTGACTTAACACACTGACAAAAAGGTTTTTTAAAATAAAAAATCACGTTACACTAAAAATTGTAACGTGATTTTAATTATACATACCTTTTATTACTTACTCATACTTACTACAAGCAAAAGCTAGTTATACCTGTAACTAGAATAAAACCTTATGTAAGCAACCTTACATAATTTCACCGTTCTTTTTATTTCTATTTTAAATAATCATTTCAACTTTTTCTTTATCAATATACTTTGTAAGAATACTGTTATCTGAAGGAGGGTAATTAAACATAACACAGGTTCCTTTTTTATCTAAAATAGTTTTTATTATGCTATAACATAATTTTAAATTATCATAATGCATGCCTCCATTACCAAAATAAATATTTTGAGTAATCTCTTTTGTTGAGATACATTTTAAATAAATAAGAGAAAGATATGACTCTGGTAATTCTGATAATTTTGTAGACAATTCTATTACACCAGTATCATCTAAATCATATCGAAAATTATTAATTTCATCTTCATTTAATAAAGATTTTTCCATCATGATCTTCTCTAGTGTATATTTTTTTATTCTTTTTTTATCTACTAAATCAATATTTATATAGTTTTTAATGTCATTATACTCTATTATATTATTAATTTGAATACTATATAATTTTCCCTTTTTAAAATCTATTTTTTTTAAACTCATTTCTTAATATATTAAAACCATTTCCAAGTTACAAATTTTCTCGATTGACTAGAAAAAATATTTAATGGCGAAGTATTTGTTATAATCCTTCCTACATTCCCCGTTCCTCCCATGTAACCAGGTATAGGACTTAGTTGGCTTCTAGGAACCATAAATTCAATGTATGAGCCACTAGCATTTTGACCTCCTTGAAATTGACTTGGTTTCAGAAAAGGCGCAACCTCTACATCAACTCCATATGGTGCTGTTCTTGAAGGTCTTATCAAACCACTCTTTTGAATTAATTTCATAGAATTTTTACTAGTATGATGTCTAACAGAAACTAACTCATCCATCATTAATTTTTTAACATTTCCATCTACACCAGATGTTTTAATAAATGTATCATTTACTTTATTAATATTCACAGATTTAGTTCTCTGATTAGACAAGGATTTAGTTGTCTGATTAGACAAGTTATTTTTAGGAGCAACAGATTCTACGCTATTTGCTTTTATAGAACTTACTGTATTAGCAGTAGGTCTGGGGTTAATAATTCTAGGAGCAATATCTCTACCTGTCCAAAAACTTGTAGGTGTTTTACTAAATAACGTTTTTACACCTCCTATGGTACCTCCTAAAAAAGCACCTCCAACAGCTCCTGAAATAGTTCCATTTAAAACACCTCCCCAAAAATCACCATTTCCTCCTGGTAACAGAGTCATAAACCCTCCAGAAATAGCACCTCCAACAGCTCCCGCTATAAATCCAGAAGTAGCTCCTCCTATAAAACCACCAGCTGCAGTTATTAATGGAGTTATTGCTGCCGCTGCATAAGCAGCGGTTCCTCCTGATATTCCTCCTATAATAGCACCTCCAAACATCGCTCCAGCAGTAGTAATATTCCAACTCCATTTTGTAGGGTTAAAATTACCTCCATTTGCTTGAACACCTCCTAAATAAGCGCCAATAGCAGCACCAATTATTATTGCTGTAAAAAGAAACTCCCCACTAGGGTCTGTAAATTTAAGCGGATTATTCCAAACATAACCATACCTGTTAAAACTTTGGGTACTAAAAGGCTCTTGAATATAATTATCAGGCGATAAAAAACGACCTAATTTTGCATCATACATACGACCATTCATATGTATTAAAGCAACTCTCATAAAATGTTCATGCCCTGTATATCCTCTGCTTAATAAAGTAGTACTGCTCTCAAAATCTATTTCGCTGTTTAAACGTTTAAATTTATCTACTTCTCCCCAAGCACCAAATTGACGCTGCTCTTGTACTATTCCAGCACTATCTGATATTGCTAAAATACTACTTAAATAATCTCTATGTAAATAATGGTAACCATTAGCACTACCAGAAGCCGTTTGTTTAATATGTGTAACAGGTGCAGAATACGCATCTCCACCAATATAAGTGATGATTTTAGTATTTCCTTCTTTATCACTTATAATTTCAACAGGCGTTATTGCTGAATAATGTTTTTGGTATCTACGTGCTAGTTTATCATCTTCATTATCTCCGTAATAAGCATGACTTCTGTTTTGTAAAACACCATATTCAAAATCTACTTTTGCTTTATCTTTAACCGATATAGAAACAGGTTTTTTATAAGCATTGTATTTTATTTTTTGCAAAGGCTGATTTTGATAATGTAAATCTCCTTTGGTATTTAAATCAACTTCTTTTAATCGGTAAGAATTTGCACTTCCATAATTATAATCTCCTATTTCTGAATTTTCAGTAATACGACCTCTAGTATCATAACTTTGTGTACGATTTGTTGCTCCTGATATTTTAGTTAAACGATCTAGGTTGTCATAAGTAAAAGACTCATTCCAACTTAAATTATTGTTTTTCCTACTATTTAAATTTCCTCTTACCCCATCAAAACTATATGCTAAATTTAAAGCTGTTTTTGGTGAATCCCCTCCAGTTTTATCTAAAATACTTGTTAAAAACCCAAATTGATCATAGGTTCTTTTTTTTATCATTCCATTACCTAACAGAATTTCTTTAGCTTGTCCTCGTTCGTTTACTTCTTTTATTTTCCATAAAGAAGTACCTGCATTAAAATCTTGTATTTCAGTTAATATTCCTGTGTTAGTTTCATATATATTCCGAACCTTAACAGTACTACTAATATTATTTCCCGAGTTTTTACTAATATAAGTTTCAGTATTGACTCTTCCATATGTATCTCTAGTTACCTGATGTTCAAAATAAGCCTTTCCATTTTGTTCTTTTGTAATTGATGGTCTTTTTTGACTGTCATACAAATAGGTATACGTATAATTTTCATTTGTACGTGCGTTATTTCCTTGAATTGATGCTAATAATTTAGTAGTCGAATTATATACATAATTTAAGCTCATATTTGTTTCATCTCCACTTATTTTCTTAGTAGCTATTTTACCAAAAGCATCGTAAGTATATGTAGTTATTCCTTTAGGAGTTGTTTCTTCTAATACTTCTCCTAAGTTATTATGATTATATGTATAAACACCAGCTGAAGGGTCTGTTAATTTTGTTTTTCTTCCC
The DNA here is from genome assembly GCF_900239345.1 of Tenacibaculum dicentrarchi. Taxonomy (GTDB): domain Bacteria; phylum Bacteroidota; class Bacteroidia; order Flavobacteriales; family Flavobacteriaceae; genus Polaribacter; species Polaribacter dicentrarchi. The sequence continues at coordinate 14,767 of NZ_OESZ01000009.1, forward strand.
CAACCATCTATTTCTGTACTAACTACATGACTACCATAATTGGCTGTTTTCATCGTTCCATTACCAAAATAAGTGTAATTGATAATACCTCCTGGATCTTCCATTACTATTGTATTACCACTACCATCTTTGGTTGTTTTTACTGTTTTAGTTCCATCATCTACAGTAATTTTCAAACCATCATAAGTTATATTA
>NZ_OESZ01000040.1 GCF_900239345.1 Tenacibaculum dicentrarchi
AAAGAAAGGCAACGACCTACTCTCCCACCATTGGCAGTACCATCGGCGCAAATGGGCTTAACTTCTCTGTTCGGGATGGAAAGAGGTGAGCCCCATTGCGATAATCACCTTAAATCGTTTCAGTATATTTCAACTGTATAAGTTAACATATTGGTAAAAATTATATCATAAATTATCAAAAAGAGTTTCGCTTGCGCCCTTACGAGCGCAAGACTTTCTACATAAGCCTATGGGTTATTAGTAATACTCGGCTATGACATTACTGCCTTTACACCTGTATCCTATCAACGTGGTAATCTTCCACGACCCTTTAAAGAAATCTCATCTTGTGGTGGGTTTCGCGCTTATATGCTTTCAGCGCTTATCCCTTCCCAACGTAGCTACTCTGCAATGCTCCTGGCGGAACAACAGATACACCAGAGGTTAGTTCAACTCGGTCCTCTCGTACTAAAGTCAAATCCACTCAAATTTCTAACGCCCACAGCAGATAGAGACCGAACTGTCTCACGACGTTCTGAACCCAGCTCGCGTGCCACTTTAATGGGCGAACAGCCCAACCCTTGGGACCTTCTCCAGCCCCAGGATGTGACGAGCCGACATCGAGGTGCCAAACCCCCCCGTCGATGTGAGCTCTTGGGGGAGATCAGCCTGTTATCCCCGGAGTACCTTTTATCCTTTGAGCGATGGCCCTTCCATGCGGAACCACCGGATCACTATGCTCTACTTTCGTACCTGATCGACCTGTATGTCTCTCAGTCAAGCTCCCTTATGCCATTGCACTCTACGCACGGTTACCAAACGTGCTGAGGGAACCTTTAGAAGCCTCCGTTACTCTTTTGGAGGCGACCACCCCAGTCAAACTACCCACCACGCACTGTTCTCATTGCTGAGTTAGATTCTAGATAAGCAAAGGGTGGTATTTCAAGGACAACTCCACAACGCCTAGCGACGCCGCTTCATAGTCTCCCACCTATCCTACACATTACTTATCCAAAACCAATACGAAGCTATAGTAAAGGTTCACGGGGTCTTTTCGTCCCGCTGCGGGTAATCGGCATCTTCACCGATACTACAATTTCACCGAGCTCATGGCTGAGACAGTGTCCAGATCGTTGCACCATTCGTGCAGGTCGGAACTTACCCGACAAGGAATTTCGCTACCTTAGGACCGTTATAGTTACGGCCGCCGTTTACTGGGGCTTCATTTCATTGCTTCGCCGAAGCTAACAACTCCACTTAACCTTCCAGCACCGGGCAGGTGTCAGGCCTTATACATCATCTTTCAATTTAGCAAAGCCCTGTGTTTTTGATAAACAGTCGCCTGGACCTTTTCACTGCGGCCCATCCGAAGATGGGCGACCCTTCTCCCGAAGTTACGGGTCGATTTTGCCTAGTTCCTTAGCCATGAATCACTCGAGCACCTTAGAATTCTCATCCCAACTACCTGTGTCGGTTTACGGTACGGGTTCTTATAATCTGAAGCTTAGAGGTTTTTCTTGGAAGCCTTTAGGCACACTATCAACGCATCCGAAGATTTGTTGTACTATCACATTTCACCTAGATCAGCGGATTTGCCTACTGTTCTAATAGCTACATGCTTCAACGAACTATTCCGTCAGTTCGCGGTGCTTTCATTACTCCGTCACCCCATCGCAATTATAAGAAGTACAGGAATATTAACCTGTTATCCATCGACTACTCCCTTCGGATTCGCCTTAGGACCCGACTAACCCTCAGCTGATTAGCATCGCTGAGGAAACCTTAGTCTTTCGGTGAGGGGGTTTCTCGCCCCCTTTATCGTTACTTATGCCTACATTTTCTTTTCTATCCGCTCCAGCATACCTTACAGTACACCTTCGGCGCAAATAGAATGCTCCCCTACCACTTATACATAGTATAAATCCATAGCTTCGGTAATATGTTTATGCCCGATTATTATCCATGCAAAACCGCTCGACTAGTGAGCTGTTACGCACTCTTTAAATGAATGGCTGCTTCCAAGCCAACATCCTAGCTGTCTAAGCAGTTTCACCTCGTTAGTTCAACTTAACATATATTTGGGGACCTTAGCTGATGGTCTGGGTTCTTTCCCTCTCGGACATGGACCTTAGCACCCATGCCCTCACTGCTGAGTAACATTTTATAGCATTCGGAGTTTGTCAGGAATTGGTAGGCGGTGAAGCCCCCGCATCCAATCAGTAGCTCTACCTCTATAAAACTTTCGCTCAACGCTGCACCTAAATGCATTTCGGGGAGTACGAGCTATTTCCGAGTTTGATTGGCCTTTCACCCCTACCCACAGGTCATCCAAAGACTTTTCAACGTCAACTGGTTCGGTCCTCCACTGTATGTTACTACAGCTTCAACCTGCCCATGGGTAGATCACTCGGTTTCGCGTCTACTACTACTAACTATGGTCGCCCTATTCAGACTCGCTTTCGCTTCGGCTCCGGACCTTAAATCCTTAACCTTGCTAGTAACAGTAACTCGTAGGCTCATTATGCAAAAGGCACGCCGTCACACA
>NZ_OESZ01000003.1 GCF_900239345.1 Tenacibaculum dicentrarchi
GTGAGGTTTAAGTTTTACTGCTCGAAATGATAGTATAAACTTTGCCTAAATTATAGTTAAGTTCTCGAATTATTAAAAAAAGTACAAATGCCTAGCCCCGATTGAAGCTTTGTTTGAGCTCTTTTTTGTTTTTCTTTTCGAAAAAACAAAAAAAGCGAGTGCGGAAAGCGGGTAATTGCTTCTAGAAAAAATAATTATTGACTTAATAAAGATAAATATAAGGTCTTTCTGTTCATATTGTATATTTGTTTATTACCAAAACAGTTTATAAAATAAAATATCTATGAAAAAAATGATGATTGCCGCTATGGTATTAGTGGTTTTTGCTGCAAATGCTCAAGAAAAATTTAAAAAACAAGATAGTCAAAAAATTACAGTTTATGGTAGTTTAAGACCCTCTGTTACTTATCGAAATGATAAAGTAAAAAATATTGAAAGCCTTGATGTTACTGATTTTTTCTCTCGATTAGGTTTTAAAGCGGAACAGAACATTGATAAAAATCTAACGGCTTTTGTTCATGGAGAATGGGATATTGATATTGAAGGTGATGCCGATTTTGGCGATGCTCGTTTAGGCTATGCGGGTTTAAAAGGAAATTGGGGACGCATTGCTATTGGTAAACAATGGTCGCCACATTACAATATTGTTGCCGAAGTAACGGATGTTTTTAACCATAGGTCGAGCCCTTTTGCTTATGATACGCAAAGTCCTTTTAGAACTAATAATTTGGTTACCTACAAAAATACATTAGGAAATTTTAAAATTGATGCAGGTGTACAAATAAATGGTGATTCTGGCTCTACTAATGGCGGGGTTACTGATGATGCCTACGGAAGAAGTTATGTGGATAGCGCAATACTTGGTGTAGGATATACTGCTGAAAATTTTTATTTAGGAACTTCTTATTTAGCAGATGAAGATAAAACTGGTGTTAAGCGTGATATTTTTGCTTTTGCAGCTTCCACTACGCTTTTTAATAATTTATATACCGCTATTAATTATCAAAATATTAATATTAAAAATAATGATGATTTAAAACTGGATGGAAGTACCTTAGATGTTGCTGCTGTATATTCTTTTAATGAAAGATATCACCTTAAATCAAGCTATTTTAATTATGATAACGGTACTGTAAATGGTAATGGTTTTAATTTTACTTTTGAAAAAAGGTTTAAAAAGAACGTTCGAACCTATATTGAAGTTTTAAACTATAATGATTCTGATAAGCCTGCAATTACAAATGTTTCGGTTGGTTTACGTTACGATTTATCGTATGATTTGTTGTAAAATAATAAAATGGTAGAGACGCGATAAATCGCGTCTCTACGGAATTATATAAACAAAAAATTATCTAATTAATTTTCTGTATTTAATTCGTTTTGGCATTAAATCACCACCTAAACGTTTCTTTTTATTTGCTTCGTATTCAGAGAATCCTCCTTCAAAGAAATACACTTCACTGTTTCCTTCAAAAGCTAAAATATGTGTACAAATTCTATCTAAAAACCATCTATCGTGACTAATAACAACTGCACAACCAGCAAAGTTTTCTAAACCTTCTTCTAATGCTCTTAATGTATTTACATCTAAATCATTCGTCGGTTCATCTAATAATAAAACATTTCCTTCTTCCTTTAAAGTCATTGCTAAGTGTAAACGGTTACGCTCACCTCCAGAAAGTGTAGAAACTTTTTTGTTTTGTTCACTTCCTCCAAAGTTAAAACGACTTAAATAAGCACGAGAATTTACTTGCTTCCCTCCCATCATTACTAAATCTTGACCTTCAGAAAAATTTTCCCAAATAGATTTGTCAGGGTCTATATTAGAGTGTGCCTGATCTACATAAGCGATTTTTGCCGTTTCACCGACTTTAAAACTTCCTGCATCAGGAGTTTCTTCTCCCATTATCATTTTGAAAATAGTGGTTTTACCTGCACCATTTGGCCCGATAATTCCAACAATTCCTGCTTGTGGCAAATTAAACTCTAAGTTATCATATAATAATTTATCGCCAAAAGCTTTTGAAACACTACTTGCTTCAATAACATTCGTTCCTAAACGTGGACCATTAGGAATATAAATTTCTAATTTTTCATCCGTTTGTTTCTGGTCTTGACTCATCAACTTATCATAGTTCTTCAAACGTGCTTTTTGCTTTGTTTGACGACCTTTAGCTCCTTGACGAACCCACTCTAATTCTCTTTCTAATGTTTTTTGACGCTTAGAAGCTGTTTTACTTTCTTGTGCCATTCTGTTAGATTTTTGATCTAACCAAGAAGAGTAGTTTCCTTTCCAAGGGATTCCTTCACCTCTATCTAATTCTAAAATCCAACCAGCAACGTTATCTAAGAAATATCTATCGTGCGTTACAGCAATTACCGTTCCTTTATATTGTGCTAAATGATGTTCTAACCAGTGTACAGACTCTGCATCTAAGTGGTTGGTAGGTTCATCTAATAATAAAATTTCAGGTTCTTGTAATAATAACCTACATAAAGCAACTCTTCTACGTTCCCCTCCTGATAAGTTTTTAATTGGCGTATCAGCATCTGGAGTACGTAATGCGTCCATTGCAATTTCTAATTTAGTATCAAGTTCCCAAGCATTAGAAGCATCAATTTTATCTTGAAGTTCTGCTTGTTGCGCCATTAACTTATCCATTTTATCAGCATCAGAATACACTTCTTCTAAACCAAACATATCGTTGATTTTGTTGTATTCTTCTAAAATTGCTACGGTTTCTGCAACACCTTCTTTAACTATTTCAATAACTGTTTTGGTTTCGTCTAATTTTGGTTCTTGCTCTAAATAACCAACTTTATAACCTGGTGAAAAAGTAACATCACCTTGAAAATTTTTCTCTACTCCTGCAATTATTTTTAATAAAGTAGATTTACCCGACCCATTTAAACCTAAAATACCAATTTTAGCTCCGTAAAAGAAACTTAAATAAATATCTTTTAAAACTTGTTTATTGGTACTTTGATAGGTCTTTGAGACCTTACTCATTGAAAAAATAACTTTCTTATCGTCTGACATTTTGTTGTAATTTTGATTTAATTAAACTCTTCCTTTTAAGGCATTAAAAACCCATGCGTTTGCAAAAAAACCTAAGCCTACTGCTGCAAAACCATATCCTGCTACCTCATCATATCTAAAAGCTCCTAAGCAGACTAATAAAAGCCCTATTAAAACCATTATAAGTGTTGCCCATGCTAAGACGTTATTTTTATTCATTGCCATAATTTACTCTTTTTACTCTTTACAAAAAATATGTGGGGCAAATATCGGCTTTTATTTTATTATTTTTGATGACACTTTTGCCTTTTCGCTATAAAATAGCTTATAATACTTTTTTAAGAGCTATAATTATCGCTATTTTACTACTATTTTAATAATTAACGATATTTAAAATCTTTTTATACGCTTCTTATTTAACTTAAAATTTTAAATTAAATTCTAACTTTACTTCAGATAAACAAAACCCCTAGCCCCAATTGAAGCTTTGTTTGAGCTCCTTTTTTTGATTTTTCTTCAAAAAAAGAGCGAGTGCGGAAAGCGGGAAATAGCTTCAAATAAAAATTTACTGCCTCCCTAATTTACGTAAAGCAACCCATTGTTTCATCTTTTCTCTAGCATCGGTTGCTGGATAACCAAGTACAGTTTTTCCTGCGGGAACATCAGCTATAACACCAGAACCTGCTCCTACAACTGCACCTGAATGAATTGTTGTATGGTCTTTTATGGAAGCACTTCCGCCAATAATAACGCCATCGCCTAAGGTTACTGACCCTGCTAAACCACTACTTCCTGCCATAATACAGAACTTTCCTAAAACAGAGTTATGCCCTATTTGAACCAAGTTATCAATTTTACAACCATCGCCTAAAATAGTTGAGCTAAATTTACCTCTATCGACACATGAATTTGCACCAATTTCTACTTGATTTCCGATAACAACATTTCCTATATGTGGAATTTTTGTTAATCCTTGTGCGCTTGGTCTGTAACCAAATCCATCAGCTCCAATACTTACATTAACATGAAAAATACAGTTATTTCCGATAATAGTTCTTTCTCTAATTACCGTACCCGACCAAACCGTGGTATTTTGACCAATAGTAGTATCATCAAAAATAGTAACGTTTGGATATAATATAACATTATTAGCTAACACAACATTTTTACCAACATAAGTATTTGCTCCTATTTTACAGCCTTCGCCTATTGTTGCAGTTTTATCGATTACAGCTGTTGGATGAATTGCTGTTTCAAAATGTGGTGCTTCTGGTTGAAATACCTCTAATAATGTTGCCATTGCTAAATCGGCATTTTCAACCTTTATGAATGCTTTATTATCTTCTGGATGAATATCTAACTTACTACATACAATAGCTGCACTTGCATTAGAAGTATTCCATAATTTTGCAAATTTTTTATTTCCAATAAAAGTAATTTGTCCTTTTTGAGCTTTTTCAATTTGCTCGGGAGCAGTAATTTTTTCAGTGCAATTTCCTAATAATTCTCCATTTAATAATGAATTGATTTCTTGTATAGTAAATGAGTTCATTTTATTTTTTTGGGGATTAATTTGTTAAAAATAGTGTTTAATTCCTTATTCAAGACAAATCAAAAAAAAATCCTACATTAATGTAGGATTTTTAAAATACTAGTATTTTTTTATTAAATCTCCGCCGCTAATCTACTTCCTTGATTAATCGCACGTTTTGCATCTAATTCCGAAGCAAAATCAGCTCCTCCAATTACATGTATTTTGATACCTTTTTCTTCTAAAGGTGTTACTAATTCTTTAAAAGGAAGTTGTCCTGCACAAATAATTACATTGTCTACGGCTAGTATTTTTTGCTCCTCTCCTTGGGTATAATGCAAACCTTCATCATCAATTTTCGTGTATTGAACTTCATTTATAAACTGTACTTTTTTCTTTTTTAAAGTAGCTCGATGAATCCAACCTGTTGTTTTTCCTAAGTTCTTACCAAATTTTCCTTTGCTACGTTTAAACATAAAAATTTCTCTTGGCGATGGATGAAATTCAGGTGTAACATTTTCAATTCCTGCACGCGATTTTAGCGATTTATCAATTCCCCATTCCTGTAACCAAGTATCAATATTTAAGGCAGTACTTTCTCCTTGGTGTGCTAAATATTCCGATACATCAAACCCAATTCCACCAGCACCTATAACGGCTACACGTTTACCTACATGTTTTTTGTGCTTAATTACATCAATATAATTTAATACTTTTTCGTGTTCAATTCCGTTAATTCTTGGCATTCTTGGCGTAATTCCTGTGGCGATAATTACCTCATCAAAATTTCCTTTTTGTAAATCATCCGCAGAAACTCGTGTATTTAATTTTACGGTTACTTTTTGTAATTCTAATTGTTTTTTAAAATATCGAATTGTTTCGTAAAATTCTTCTTTTCCAGGAATTTGCTTCGCGATATTAAACTGACCTCCTATTTCTTTATCGGCATCAAAAAGTGTTACTTCGTGTCCTCTTTGAGCTAAAATTGTAGATGCAGATAATCCTGCTGGTCCTGCACCGACTACGGCTATTTTTTTCTTATTTTTCGTTGGATTATAATTAAATTCGGTTTCGTGGCAAGCTCTCGGATTTACCAAACAACTCGCTACTTTTTGTTGAAAAGCATGGTCTAAACACGCCTGATTACAAGCAATACAGGTATTTATTTCATCATCACGTTCTTGTTTTGCTTTATTTACCCACTGCGGATCTGCTAAAAACGGACGTGCCATAGAAATCATATCGGCATGACCTTCTGCCAATACTTTTTCTGCGGTTTCGGGCATATTAATTCGGTTTGAAGTTATCAACGGAATTGATAATTCTTCTTTCATTTTTTGAGTAACCCAAGTAAATGCTCCTCTTGGAACGGATGTTGCAATGGTTGGAATACGTGATTCATGCCAACCGATTCCCGTATTAATTATGGTTGCTCCTGCTTTTTCTATTTCTTTTCCAAGTTGCACGACTTCTTCCCAAGAACTCCCTTGTTCTACCAAATCTAACATAGATAATCTATAGATAATAATAAAATTTTCACCTACGGATTCTCTTATTTTTTGAACTAATTCTACGGCTAAACGAATTCTATTTTCATAAACTCCTCCGTAATTATCGGTTCTTTTATTGGTTCTTTTTACAATAAATTGATTGATTAAATAGCCTTCCGACCCCATAATTTCAACACCATCATACCCTGCTTCTTGCGATAATTTAGCAGAATTCACAAAATCTTTAACCGTTCTTCGGATACCTGATTGTTTTAATTCAAAAGGTTTAAACGGATTAATTGGTGCTTTTATTTTTGATGGAGCAACGGTTAACGGATGATATCCGTAACGCCCAGAATGTAAAATTTGCATGCAAATTTTACCACCTTCTTTATGCACGGCATCGGTAATTATTTTATGTTCTCTTGCGTGTTTTTTAGTGCTCATACGAGCTGAAAATGGGGCTGTCCAACCTTGAATATTCGGTGAAATACCTCCTGTAATAATAAGCCCTACGCCACCTTTTGCTCGTTCAGCATAATATGTTGCGATTCTTTGTGTTCCATTTTTTTCCTCCTCTAAACCTGTGTGCATAGAACCCATCAAAATACGATTCTTTAATGTTGTAAATCCTAAATCTAATGGTTCAAAAATGTGCTTGTATTTCATCTATTACGTGTTTTAAAGTGTTATGCGTGCATAATATATTGCAAGATACGTTTTTTATTAAAACAAAAAACTCAAGTATTTTCTTAAAAAGAACGTACTTGAATTTATTGTTTTAATATCTATTTATGTTAGTTAGCACCTATACTAATTTACATAAGCTATTTACTAATTCTTTTTTTAAATCTTCTATAAAAATGGTAAGTTGTTCTTTTTTTATCCCTGGAACACAAATTACGTGAGCTATATCTTCTTCAGATGCTAATTGATATTTTTTACATATTTTATCTGAAGGCTTTTCTAATACTACTGTTAACGCATTATTGTTTCGCCATGCTTTTACACCAATTTTATTCAATTCAGCTTCTAAATATGTGGCTAATACTTGTGATTCTTTTACTCTTTTTGCTAAGCCATGTTTTCCATGTTTTTGAATAAAAGACCACAAAAATAAAGGTGTTAACCCATTACGAGAACCTGTAATTGTAGTATCAAAAGTACCTACGTAAGATATTGAATTAGCAATACGATTTCTGTGTTTTCGCTTTGCCATTACAATTCCACAAGGAATAGGACCACCTATAAACTTATGCCCAGAAATGGCAATACTGTCAACACCTTCTGAAAAATCAAATTTTGGTTTTGGCGTTACAAATGGTGCTATTGTTCCTAAAAAAGCGGCATCGCAGTGAATATAATAATCTTTTATCGCATATTTTTTGATAATTTTTTTAATTTCATCGAGTTTATCAACAGCTTCAGTCATAGTTGTACCAATATTCAAAAAGAAAATAGCTGGTTTATCTCTACGTAACATTAATATTTGTGCTAAATCATCATAATCTATTTCACCATTTACTTGACTTCTAACTACAATATTTTTAATATTTAATAAGTGTAAGTTCTTTTTAACACTATAATGTGTTGCTTCACTATAATACACCACCGCATCAGGAAAATTTTCTCTAGCCAAATATAACCCGTATAAATTTCCTTCTGTTCCACCATTTGTTACATAACCCCAAGTATCTTTTAAGTTTGATGAAAGAATATCTGCAAAAAAAGCAATACATTCTTTTTCAACATCTTTTGTGTCAATAGCTAAGGTAGAGTCAGATTCAGGATCACCTACATTATTAATACATAAATCTAAAAAAGGAGCAAATTCTTTATATGAAAAATCTTTTGCTAATGGATAACCTAAAAAGGTTTCTGTATTTTTACTAATTCTATTATATATTTTTTCAATTTTATTCATCACTTTTATTTTTTATACAAAGATAAAAATCAATTTAATAAAACTATTTTAAAGGATAAATTAAGGATTTTATCCTTTAAAATAAATTTTTAACAGAAAAATATACTTTACTTTTGATTTATATAACCTTAAACAGAAAGATATACTATGCAACAGTTAGACGCTATTGATTTACAGTTAATAAATGAACTTCAAACAGACGGAAAACAATCTATAAAAGAACTTTCTCAAAAGATAAATTTATCGATTACACCAACACATGAACGTATTAAAAAAATAGAAGCAAGAGGAATTATCAAAAAATATGTGGCAATTGTTAATCCTGAATTAATTAATAAAAGTTTGATTGTATATTGTCAAATAACCTTACTAGAACATCAAGAAGTTGCTTTTAAAGAATTTGAAAACTATATAAATTGTTTAGATGAAGTAATGGATGTTTCTTACATAGCAGGTGGCTATGATTTCTTATTAAAAGTAATTGTAAGAGATATTAAAGAATATGAAAACTTCATCTTAAAAAAAATGTCACAACTTAAAATTATTTCAAATATTCAAAGTTCTTTTGTAATTCGACAAATAAAAAATGAAACTAGAATAAGTGTGAAATAACTTTTTTAAAAAAGCAAATAATTTAAATAATTTAAGAAATAATTAACAACTGCGCAAAGAAAAACCTTGTTTTATTAAATTTTAAACATATTTAATAAATAGCTGATAAAATTAAACAGCCTTATAAATATAATTAACTTAGGTTTGCAGGTTAATTATTAAATATAAAAAAACAAGAAAAATGTCTATTAAAAAATTTACAAGTAGTATTTTAATGCTGATTTCAGTATTAAGTTTTAGTCAAGGAATTACAGTGCAAGGAATTGCAAGAGACCCTAACAATAATGCAAGACAAAATCAACCAATTACAATTTTAGCAGAGCTAAATTACCTAAACCCTATCTCAGCTGCCAATGTAGTAACTTACAGCGAAACAATAACAATTATTACAGATGAATTTGGTGTATTTTCTACTGTTTTAAAAGTACCTAATTCTATACAAAGTATTTTAACTGCTCATGAGCATTACTTGAAAATATCTGAAGGATCAATGATTATTTCTAACGAATTATTACGTTATGTTCCTTATGCTTACTCAGCCTATAATGGTGTTCCTTCTGGAAGTATAATGCCGTACATAGGTGTATCTGCCCCAAAAGGTTGGATGTTATGTGATGGTAGAAACATACCAACAACCGATGAAACAGCAATACTTCGAGATTTATTAGGTGCAAGTGTTACGCCTAATTTAAATGGTATGTTTTTAAGAGGTACAGGAACTAACCCTGTTAATAAACAAGATGGTCCTGCTTTAATGAACACACAAAATGACAACTTTAAAAGTCATTCTCATAATTCTGGAACTTTAAAAACCTCTAATAATGGTATTCATAATCATAGCGATGGTCAATATGATAAACTACTAAGAGTTACTGGAGTTCATACTTACTCTGGAAGTTTTGATAACTCTAGAACTGAGCCAGATCTATTAAGTGCTAAAACGATAAAAAGCGCAGGAAATCATAATCATACTATTTCAGGAACAACAACATCTACTGGAGGGAATGAATCTAGACCTGTAAATTTTGGTGTAAACTACATTATTAAACTTTAAGCTATAACTATGCGTATAAAAAATTTAGGACTACTATTACTTTTTAGTATCGTATGTTCTTTAAATAGTTTTTCTCAGCAAGAATTGATTCGGGTTACTTCTCAATCAATTTCAAATAACGATGCTAGTGGAAACAAATGGACTCTACAAGTAGGAAGTCCTTTTCTAGGAAGGAACTCTACAGTTAATAAAAGAATAACAAACCCTTTAGATATAAGATTTCCATGGGGTGTAGAATTTATTCATGAAACTTTTTCTTATGCTTCTTTTGATATTTCAAAAGGATACTTTCCTGATAAAATATCCATAAATTGGGCTATAAAAAATAATTTAGAAGATATAGACTATATTGTTGTTTACAGAAGAGAGTTAAGTAAGATTACAAAAAATTTTGTTAAAATAGCAACCTTACCTGCCATAACAACAAATTATGAAGATAAATATGTACAAGGAGGAACACTTTATGAATATAGAATTGATGCCGTAGGACTTCCTAAAATTGTTAAAGGTGGTGGAAAGAAACTAAGAGATTATATTACAGGGATTGGGTATAGAAGCCCAACTGCTATTATTACTGGAAATATCAATTTCGAAGGGGGTAACCCTGTAGAAAGGGTAATTATTGAAGCATTGCCAACTAATGGAGATAATGATACCAAAAGATCTGGCGTTAATATACCTAAAAACAGTGCTCTTGATATCAACTTTGTAAATAAACCAATTACAGATAAATACACTTTCCAAACTTGGTTAAAGCCTGGAGATGGAACTTTTGATAATTCAGAATATATTGATTTATTTACCTTAAAAAATGCTTCTTTTTTAGATACACATAAAACACAAATAAAAGTAAACTTAAAAGATACTAAACCTTACGTCGAATTTAATATACAAGGAGCTGTTTATCGATTACATAATTATATACCTGCAGGTAAAATTGATGTAAAAGGAAATGAAACTCTACTCCCTATAGCTAATTTTTTAACAGATTTCACACATGTTTCTATAATTGTAGAAGAAAATACAATTCCTAGATTATTAATAAACGGAACTGAAATTCAGCAAGAAGATGTTGCTTCTTTTAATACTGAGTTAAAAAAAACAACCTCTAAAGGAGCTGATTATAGTGTTACAATTCCTACTAAGAAAACAAGCTTACTTTCTAGTACAGGAATTACTGAAGAATATAATCATTTTATTGTTGGATCTATCGGTTCTAAATCAATTTATTTAGATGAATTAAGAATCTGGAAATCAGCTTTAACAGAAGCAAATATTCATGATGATTTCCATAGGTATATTAGTGGAAATGATACTGACCTAATTTCTTATTTCAGATTTGATGAAGGTGTTGGTAATTATGCTTATGATTTATCACACGAAGGATTTGAATATAATAAAAATAAAGCTTTTTTTGATAGTAAATTAGCTAATGATATGCCTTATTGGACAAGCGATGTAAATAATTTACCTAGAAAAGATCAATTAGGGTTTTTAGGCATGACAGATGCAAACGGTAGTTATATCATCTCTGCAATTCCTTACAAAGGAACAGGTGAATCTTATAATATATCTCCAAGACTTGGTGTACATCAATTTGAACCTAATCAACAAATTATATACTTAGGTGAAGATACTCCTGTAGTTAATAAAGTTAATTTTACAGATATTTCTTCATTCATCTACAAAGGAAAAATTTTATATGATACTAAAGGTGTTTTTAAATCTTTTGTTGAACTAAATAGCCCTGACCCTGACAACCCTAATTTCAACGGATTAACAGATGGAGATCAATACGTTAGTAATTCTAGCCCAGGAATTTTAGATGAAGGTTATAATTATTATACCAGAGGGTCTCAAAAATTTTCTAAAGGAGAGTATTGGTATAACAATGCAGGTACAACCAATGATACTAGCGATGATTATTTAGAACGATATGCTCGAATTGCATCAGAAGGAGTAAATATTTTAATAGATAATCAAATTGTTTTAGATAAAAACAATACTCCTGTAGTAAGTGACAGCGAAGGTAATTTTGAAATAAGTGTTCCTATTGGAAATCATTATATTTCTGTTGCTAAAACAGGTCACACATTTGAATATAACGGAAGGTTCCCTGCAAACACTTCTCAAACAACCGAATTTTTTGAAGATGCTCAAGAACAAGTGATTTTTGTAGATAAAACCAGAGTTGATGTTGTTGGTAGAGTTGTCGGTGGTACTGTAGAATCAGCAAAACCAATTGGTTTTGGTGATAAAGGAATATATACTGTAAATTATGAAGATGAAAAAAACATTAAACATAAAGAAACTGTTAGTTCTATAAATAATATTGGTTCAGCAAACTTAACATTAAGTTATGCACCTCCAGGTGCTTCTGCTACAGGAAATACACAATTTTCGTTTTCAACAAATGCCGAAACAGGAGAGTATAGAGTGAAAGCATTACCGTTAATGTACACTATTAATTCAATTGGAGGCTTAACAATCCCTAATAATCCTAGTATTTCAATATTAAAAGCTAATGAATCTTTAGATTTCTCTTCTAATATAACAGTAACTGAAAAACCTAAATATACTAGTGGTAATAAAGAAAAAATAGAAGGAGTTCCTTACCATTTTGAAAAAAGTTTTGTGTACAGAGCTAAACCTGTATTAAGTGCTTTATCTCAAATAGGTGAAGATATGATTGAATTACCTAATAAAACTTCTGTTACCACAGCAGGAACAGGGTATCTATTCTATAAACAGTTTAAAAACTACTCTATTGAATTAAGTAGATATGAACCGTATTTTAATTATGATACAGATGCTAATGGTATTGAATCTCAAGTACCAATTAAAGATGGTGAGTTAATAATTACCAATAACCTTGCTTTACAAGGTTCTGAAAAAACTATTATCAATAAAAAAGATGAAAGTTTATTAACTTATAAATTTAGAGGAGGTTTACCTTCTTCAATAGCTCCTTATACTAAAACATTAAATATGTTTTACAGAATTAATTCGGTAGATTATCCTGTACAAAACTATACTAATAAAGCTATTTTACTTGGAGGAGAATCTGACGGAACTCAAACTTTTGTAACCAAAGCTCCAGATATTCCAGATATTATTTTAAGAGACCCTCCTGGTTCTGAAAGTTCTGCAACCATAGCTAAAGGAGAAACAATTAGTTTTACCACAACAAATACCGTAAGTAGTAATAGTAATTTTTCTACTGAATTCAAATTTTTGTTAGGAGTTGAATTTAAAATTGGTGGTGGATTACTTGGGCCTGTTATTGAAACAGAAACTACAAATGATATTACAACAGGTATTGGTATTTCCGTTGCTTCTAATGATGCTACTAGCCTTACCAAAACATATACTTTTAATCAAGAAATTTCAACAAGTGATTCTCCTGATTTTGTAGGTTCTAAAGCTGATTTATACATAGGACAATCTAAAAATTATTTTTACGGTTCGTTTAATAATATAGGTACATCTTCTATTAAAAATAATACAGCATTAAAATTAACAAATAAAGATGGAATAGAAATTATTATAAATAAACAAAAAGCTATTTCTTTTACAGAAGAACCTTCTAATACCTTTTTTATATATAGTCAATCTCAAATTGTTGATGGTTTAATTCCTGAATTTGAAGGTTATGTTTCTCAAATAAGACAAGGATTATTAGTTGGAGGTAAAAATGGTGTTTTAACAGAAGCCCAATACGTACATCAAATTAATCAATGGAAATCTGTTATTCGTGAAAATGAAAAAACAAAGTATGACGCTAAAAATAACAGAGATCAATTAAAAAGTGAAGCTAAATTATACGTTAAAGATGAAATAAAGCAAATAGAAGAAGCTTTACTTAGTGGTGATGACCCTTCTTCTGAAGCTATTTTAAATAAAAATCTTCAAGATTCGAAAACATTATTAAATGTAATTGATGCTAATTTTGAAAAAAATATTTCTTTTGACTCAGGTGTAGGAGCAATTACAAGATCTGTTGAAACTTCTTTAATAAGAAATAAAACAAATTCAATTGAAGTCGATTTTGAAGAAGCATTTGCACTTACATTAGGTTTTAACCTTAATAAATTTGGTTTTCTAAACACAACCTCAACAACATTAAACCAAACATTAGGAACTGAACTTTCTGAAGAGTCAGAAAATACAACTAATATTAGTTATACTCTTCAAGATAGTGATGAGAATAATTTATTTAGTATTGATATTATAAACTCTTTTGATGGAAATGGACCTATTTTTAGTTTAATTGGAGGTGTTAGTTCATGTCCTTATGAAGCTGCCGATAAAAGTTTATTTTATAATAAAGCTTCTTATATCGCTCCAAACTATAATGATCCTAATTATAAAGTTGAAAATATCCCACTTCTTAAAAAATCATTACGTGAAGAGTTAGGTAACGCAACACAACAATTAGAAAAACCAAATATTACTGTTGAGGTTGCTAATGTAAGTAATGTACCTGAAAGTGAAACAGCACAATTTAAATTGACTTTATTAAATTTAAGCGCTTCGGAAACAACTGCAAGTTTTACATTACAGGTTGACCCTGCTTCGAACCCTAATAATGCTGTGATTAATGTAGACCCTCAAGGTTTAACTTTTAATGACATGCCTTATAATGAACCAACCGAATATTTACTTACCCTAAATAAATCAGTTGGAGATGTTTATAAATATGAAGATATTATTGTTCAATTTAAAAGTACTTGTGATACTGAAATAGTAAGCAGTGTTAGTCTTTCTGCTTTCTTTACACCTTCTTGTTCTAGCGTTAATGTAAGTTCGCCTGTTAATAATTGGGTTTTTAATATCGACCAAGCATTTAATAATGATAATACATCAAATAGTCTTCCTATTAAATTGGTTGATTATAATCTAAACTACGAAAGCTTTGAGAAAATCGAATTACAATATCGATTAATTTCATCTCCTAGTTGGACTAATTTACACACCTATTATACATCGCAAAATCATTTAGATGCCTCAGGAAGTACAACTAATGTTTCACTAATAAATACTCCTGAAATTAATTATAACTGGGATATTGTAGGTAAAAAGATTAATAATGGTAATTATGAAATTAGAGCAATTTCTAACTGTATGAACGGTACTACTTACATTTCTGATGTAATTACTGGTAGAATCGATTTAGATGCACCTGTTGTTTTTGGAACACCAACACCAACCGATGGAATTCTTAGTTATGGTGAAGATATTGTTGTTCGTTTTAACCAACCAATTTCTTACAATCAAGCGGTTAGTTTAATACAAGTTACAGGGCAAACAAATCAGCAAGAAATAAACCATAATGTTTCGGCTAATTTTAATGGTGCTAATAATACTGTAAAAATAGATAATCCTTTATTTCAAACAGGTGATTTCACCTTAGAATTCTGGATGAATAATAATACTAAAACAGCTAATGCAACCATTTTAAAACAAAAAAATGGTGTAAATATAGCCCTTAAAAATGACCAAATAACTTTTAATTTTGCAGGAAGTACTACTTCAGGAACAATTACTAATGATGATTTATTCCATCATTATGCTTTTGTTTATAACGCATCAGAAGGAAGTATTTCAATCCACGAAGATAGCAGTAATATCGCTACTTTAGGAATTTCAAAAAACGTTCAATATTCATACAAAAATCCTGTAGTTATTGGAGGAAACACTTTTGTTGGAAATATACACGATTTAAGAATTTGGTCTAAATCATTAACATTAAGTGACGTTGCTTCTAACTTAAATACTAAATATTTAGGTAACGAGCGAAACTTAATCGGTTTATGGCCTATGGATGAAGGTAATGGTACAATTGCTAACGATATTGCACGTTTTAAAAATGCTAAAGTTAATACTGATTGGAGTATTAAGCCAAGTGGAACTTCTTATGAGTTTAAAAACAATCAATATTTAGCTTGTGATGATGTTAATCTTGTTCAAATTAACAACCAAATGGATGTTACCCTAAGTTTTTGGGTTAAAACAGATAAAAATCAACAAGCTACATTAATTTCTAACGGACGAGGTGATGACAAAGATGTTGCATCATCAAACGGAACAAGAAATAAATGGGCTATTAACTTAGCTACAGATGGTAATTTAAGTTTAATGAACGAAAATAATTCGTACGCATTAACAACTAAGAGTATTACCGATGGTAATTGGCATCATGTTGCTGTTTTATTAAACAGACAAGGTAGTTTAAGAACTTATATCGATTCTGATCTTGTAAGTACGAATAATTCAGAAAAAATTGCCGCTTTTTATGGTGATAAAATATGGATAGGTGCTAGAGGTCATAAAGATTTAGCTGGTATTGAAACTACTGATAACCATTTTTCTGGATATTTATCAGAAGTTAGATTATGGAATACTTTAAGAGGTACAAAACAAGTAGCTAGAGACCGATTTTTTGAAATCGATTTCAATACGCCTGGTTTATATTTCTATATGAAAATGAACAAACCTGGTGCATTAGCAAATCCGCTACCAAGTTATTATCATATCGCTTTAAACAATCAAGTGTTTAGCTCAAATGCTGTTATTAATGCTGGTACTTCGAATTATTCAAAAGATACACCACCTATTAAACCTAGCAGAGATTTAATTAATTTCCCTGTAAGTTATACCATTAATGGTGATGAGTTAATTATAAAACCAAACGTAACTAACCCATCTGTAATAGAAAATCAAGTATTAGATATTACAGTAAATAGAATGTTTGATGACGTTAACAACGTACAACAATCTCCTATAACTTGGACTGCTTATATTGATAAAAATCAATTAAATTGGTCTATTGATGGAAAAAGTAAAATTGTTGATAAAAAAATTCCTTTTAACCAAGGAGGTACTTTTGAAATCGAAGTCAGAAATAACGGAGGTACACCAACACAATTTAATATTAGTAATGTACCGAGCTGGTTATCATTAACAGCTTCTTCAGGAACTATTGACCCTGCAAGTGTTATCACCATTACAGGAACTACAGATGAAGAACTTTCTGTTGGAAACTATCAACATGACATGTACTTAAATAGTGATTACGGTTATGATGAAAAAATTCAATTAAACTTGAGCGTAAATTCTGTTGGTCCTAAATGGGAAGTAAATCCTGCTAATTTTGATTATAGCCTTAATATTGTAGGTAAAATTAAAATAGATGCTGTATTTGCTGAAAATAATACTGACAAAGTAGCTGCATTTGTAAATGGAGAACTTCGAGGTGTATCTTCTTTATTTTACGATAAAGATTACGACGAATACTTTGTTTTCCTTACCGTCTATGCAAATAAATCGAGTGGTGAAGATATTAGTTTTAAAGTTTGGGACGCATCTACTGATGTTACTTATCCTGTTACCATTAATAATAAATTAACAATACCTTTTGTTAATAATAATATTATGGGAACTAAAAAAACACCTCAAATTTTTGAAAACTCAGATGAATTATATCAATCTATAAACCTTAACAGCGGTTGGACTTGGATGTCATTTTTTGTAAATGATGCTAATTTATCAAACATCAATACATTAACTGCCGATTTAAATTTAACAACTTCTGACAGAATTTTAAGTAATTCACCGTCATTATTAGAAACCTATCAACAATACAGTGACCCTAGTTTAAGTGGTTGGTCAGGGTCTATAAGTAATGTTGCAGGAGGAATGAACACAAAGCAAATGTACAAGGTGTATTCAAAAAACATCAATACATTAAGTGCTTCAGGAACTAATGTTGATTTAAATACTTGGTCGTTTCCAATACAAAAAAACTGGAACTGGTTACCTTATATTGTTTCTAAAAACACACCTTTAAATGAAGCTTTAGCCAACTTTAATGCAACCGATGGCGATGTAATTAAATCTCAAAATAAATTCGCTATTTATGATGCTTTAAATAATGGTTGGTCTGGTAATTTAAATTTCCTTGAACAAGGTAAAGGATATATGTTAAAATCTTCAAGTAGTCAGAATTTTACATATCCATCATATCTAAATCAGCAAGTATCTAAAAGGAATTTTGTTCGTAGCGCTAAAAGAAGTAATTCAAATAAAACGAATACTTTTAATAAATACGCTTCAAATATGAATGCTATTGTAAAAATCCCTACAGATTATAGTATGCTTAAAGTTTACAATTCAAACGGAGAAATTCGAGGTAAATCTGAAGCTATTAATATCAATGGAAATAATTTACATTTTATCTCAATGTTTTCTAATATATCAGAAAAGTTAACATTCTTTATTCAAAAAGATAATGGTTCTAAAGAAGAAATAACTTCTGAATCAGTACAGTTTAAGAATGATGAGGTATTAGGTACAATTACACAGCCAATAGTAATTGAAACACTTGATGATGAAATCAAAATTTCTCCAAATGCTTTTGATGATGAAATCAAAATAAGTTTCAAAAAACAACAAACAAATGTTGCTGTTACAATTTATTCAACAATAGGACAAGTTTCTTATCAAAAGAACTATAAAATGGATAAAAACAACAAACTTATAATTCTTACTGATTTTAATTTATCAAGCGGAACTTATATTATAAAAGTTGTTACAGATTCTAATACAGTAATTAAGCATCTAATAAAAAAATAGATAATGAGAAATTTAATAATTATTTGCAGTTTTTTATTTATCAATTCGTTAATCGCTCAAACTCCTAATTGGAGTTTGAACGAAAACGAATTTGAACATACCATGTCATTAGTTTCGTTTATCAACCTTGATGGAAAACGTTTATCTAATAAAAATGATAAACTTGGTGTTTTTGTAAATGATCAATGTAGAGGTGTTACTAATTTAATTTATGTAGCTTCAGAAGATAAATATTATGCTTATTTAACTGTCTTTTCGAATACAAATGGCGAAGAACTTAGTTTTAAAGTTTATAATTCAACTGAAGATACTGTTACAGTGATAGACAAAAAATTAAATTTTGAAATTTTAGCACATTACGGAAATTTACAACAAGCATATAGTATAGCTAAGCCTGCTTTATCTAATATCGCTGTATTAAATGCTATTACCTTTAAAAACATCCCTGTTATAAATTATACAGATACTAATAATAAGATTACTATTGAAGTAAAAAACACAGAAAATATAGCAGCGCTTACTCCTATTTTTAATATGAATAAGGGTGCTAGTGTTTTTTATAAAAACAAATTAGTAACACAAAGTACTATTATTGATTTTACCGATACTGTTGAGTTTATAATTGTTTCAGAAGATCAATCTAAAATAAAAACAGTACAAGTTAAAGTAGCAAAAATTGAAGTTAAAGAACCTCGTTTTTTTAGAAAAAATGAAGTTTGTGACTTTAAAGGTGTTATAAAAGTTGAATATGCTGTACCTGCTACAACTGTTCTATTAAAACAAAATGGAAATTTATTATATACCTCTAGTATCAGCAAAGGTAAAAGTCTTTTTGAAGGTTTAAATTCGGGAGCTTACCAAGTTGAAATAGACGGAATTGTTAAAACTATAATAATTAAATAATTTAAAAGATGAAAAAATTAAAAATGATATGTTGTTTAATACTACTTTTAAGTTTAATTTTTGGTTGTAGTAGCCAAAACAATTATCAATGTACTGCTACTCAAGGTGATTTTGAGGAGGTATTCTAATTAAAAGTATCAAAATAAAAAACTCAGGATTTTATAAAATCCTGAGTTTTTACATTTAAAATATTAAATGAGTTTTTATCTGATTTTATCTAATAAATCACTTAATAAAGTTGCTTCATTTTCTGTTAAATTATCTAAAAAATTTAGTTCTGTTGAGGTATCAATTGTTGTTAACAATTCTAAACCTTTCTTAGATATGTTAATATAAACAACTCTCCTATCATGTTTACATCGAATGCGTTCTATAAATTTCTTATCGCATAATTTATCCATTAAACGAGTTGCATTAGGTGCTCGTTCAATCATTCTGTCTTTAATAACTTGTACTTTTATAGGCTTACCTGCACCTCTTAAAATTCGTAAAATATTAAATTGCTGTGGTGATATTCCGTAAGGCTTAAAAAAATCATTTTCATTACTACTTAACCAGTTTGCTGTATATTTTATATTGATAAGTGCCTTTATTTTATTATTCGGAAATTTAGATTTTATATCCTCAGAAATATCTCCCATTCTTTATTTAATTTTTATTCGTTTGTAAACAAAAATACAAAAACAACTTTACATTCCAAGGAATATAAAAACAATACAACTATTATTGAATACTACTTACTATTTCGGTTATTCCTTTTACCATTTGTGCAACAGGACATGTTCCTGCAACTTCTAATAATATTTCTTTTTGAGCTTTAGTTATCTCTTTTTCAAAAGATATTTTTTCTATTAATGATTTTTTTATTCCTTCGGATGTTAACCTTATTTGCTGTGTAACATTAACTGTAATTTCACCTACATTCCAATTTTTATTTTCGGCATAGGTTCTTAAAGTTATGGAAACACAACCACCAATTGCGGTTAATAAATATTCAACAGGTGTTGGTCCATTATTGTCTCCTCCTTTTTCAACAGGCTGATCTGTAATTACAAAATGATTTCTCATTTTTGCTTCCGCCACATAATTACGATTACTTAATATTACTTTTGATGATACTTTACCTGCCATTATTTTATATTTTTCGTTATAAATATAAGAAACTACACTTAAAATAGCAGTAACTACTCTAAAATCAACACAAAAATTTTAAATTTAATTACCACAGAAACTATCTTCTAGGGCTTTAAAAATATTTTAATACTGTGTTTTTAATTTCATCAATAAACCATACATTTGCATAAGTACTTATATAAATACTTATTATAAATATGGATGCGTTAAAAGGATTTGGAGAAATAGGAATCGGATCACGTCTAAAAAGAGTGAGTGAATACATGATGCGAGAAACTCAATTGGTTTATGATGCTTTTAATATTGATTTTGACCCCTATCTATTTCCAGCTTTTAAAATTATAAAAAATAAAAAAGGAGTTACAAATACCCAAATAACAAACAGCTTACAAATTTCGCAACCTGCCACAACACAAGCGATCAATAAACTGTTAAAAAAAGAATTAATTTTCTTAGAAGAAGACAAACTTGACAAGCGTAAAAAGGTAATATTTCTGTCTAAAAAAGGCAAACAATTAGTTAAAACTGTAACACCTCTTTGGAATAGTATTGAATATATAATTAAAGAATACACCTATATATCTTCCAATTCATTAGTAGAACATTTAAATATTTTAGAAGAAAAATTTAATAAAAAATCATTCAGTCAAGCAATTATAATACACACTAAAATGACGTTAAAAAAAACAACTTCTCTTGAAATCATATCTTTTAAACCAGTCTACGCTACTGATTTTTATAATTTAAACATCGAATGGATTTCTTCTTTTTTTGAAGTAGAGGCTTATGACAAAGAAGTTTTAAAAAATCCTGACACGTATATTATTAACAAAGGCGGGCATATTTTTTTCGCAAAACTAGACGATAAAATTATTGGAACCGTTGCTTTAATGCCGATAAAAAACAAAAAAGAATCATCAGAAAAGAATAAACCAACTGTTTTTGAACTTACCAAAATGGCGGTTTCCCCTCAATATAGAGGCTTTAAAACAGGGCAAAAATTAATGCAAAAATGTATTGATTTTGCAAAAAGCCAACAATTTAGTAAGCTTGTTTTATATTCTAACAGAAAACTTGAAAATGCTATTTATATTTATAAAAAATATGGTTTTTTAGAAATTCCTGTAGAAAAAAACTGTCCTTACGAGCGTTCTGACATTAAAATGTCGTTAAAAATAAACGACTAAGAAGAAGAAGTTAATGCCATATCTGCTGTAATCAAACGCCTAACTTTCTTGTATTTTAAAGGGTTTTTCTTACTTTAGCAGTTGCAAATAAATAACCGATTATCTATGGATATTAACTTCAATAAAAACGAAGATTACAATAAACTTTTAGTTTCTGATTTACGCAAACGTTTTGCCAAAGTTAAATTAGGCGGTGGTCAAAAACGGCTAGATA
Source organism: Tenacibaculum dicentrarchi (assembly GCF_900239345.1). Taxonomy (GTDB): domain Bacteria; phylum Bacteroidota; class Bacteroidia; order Flavobacteriales; family Flavobacteriaceae; genus Polaribacter; species Polaribacter dicentrarchi. The sequence continues at coordinate 21,703 of NZ_OESZ01000003.1, forward strand.
AACAACACGAAAAAGGCAAATTAACAGCTCGTGAACGTGTAGATTATCTTTTAGATGATAAAAAAAAATCTATAGAAATTGGAGCTTTTGCAGGCGATAAAATGTACCAAGAACACGGCGGATGCCCATCTGGTGGAGTTGTTGTAAAAATAGGATATGTAAGCGGAAAACAATGTATTGTTGTTGCCAACGACGCTACTGTAAAAGCTGGTGCTTGGTTTCCTATTACAGGAAAAAAGAATTTAAGAGCACAAGAAATATCCATAGAAAATAAATTACCTATTATTTATTTGGTAGATTCTGCGGGAGTATATCTTCCTTTACAGGATGAAATTTTTCCTGATAAAGAACACTTCGGACGTATTTTTAGAAATAATGCGATGATGAGCAGTGTGGGAATCACACAAATTTCTGCAATTATGGGGAGTTGTGTTGCAGGTGGTGCTTATTTGCCAATTATGAGTGATGAAGCTATTATTGTTGATAAAACAGCCAGTATTTTTTTAGCTGGAAGTTATTTAGTAAAAGCAGCTATTGGTGAAACTATTGATAATGAAACTTTAGGTGGCGCAACTACACATTGCGAAATATCAGGTGTTACCGATTATAAATCTAAAGATGATAAAGATGCTTTAGACACTATTAAAAAATTAATGGACAAAATTGGAGATTCTGACAAAGCTGGCTTCAATAGAAAAGAAGCAGTCCCTCCAAAAGAAAATGAAGATGATATTTTTGGAATTCTTCCAAAGGAAAGAAATTCACAATATGATATGTTAGAAATTATCAAACGTTTGGTTGATAATTCTGAATTTGAACAATACAAAGAAGGCTACGGAAAAACAATTATTACAGGCTACGCACGTATGGACGGTTGGGCTGTTGGTATTGTTGCTAATCAACGAAAATTAGTGAAAAATGCCAAAGGAGAAATGCAATTTGGAGGTGTAATTTATAATGATTCTGCTGATAAAGCAACTCGTTTTATTGCTAATTGTAACCAGAAAAAAATTCCTTTAGTTTTTTTACAAGATGTTACTGGTTTTATGGTTGGTTCAAAATCTGAACACGGTGGAATTATAAAAGACGGCGCAAAAATGGTAAATGCGGTAAGTAATTCTGTCGTTCCAAAATTTACTATTATTATTGGTAATTCATACGGTGCAGGAAATTACGCAATGTGCGGGAAAGCCTACGACCCTCGATTAATTGCTGCTTGGCCAAGTGCCGAACTTGCAGTTATGAGCGGAAATTCGGCAGCTAAAGTTTTATTACAGATAGAAAAATCATCCTTAAAAAAACAAGGTGAAGAAATTACACCTGAAAAAGAAGCTGAATTATTCGAAAAAATAAAATCACGTTACGATAATCAAATTTCACCTTATTATGCAGCTGCAAGAATTTGGACTGATGGAGTTATTAATCCGTTAGACACTAGAACTTGGATTTCAATGGGAATTGAAGCTGCAAATAATGCTCCTATTGAAAAGAAATTTAACTTAGGAATTATTCAAGTATAATCTATAAAAAAGCATCATTAGTTATGAAGAAAAAAATTTTAGGAGGTATTATAATCGCTTTTGTAGGTTTTTTAGCATATCAAGCATACATTTTTACGCTTGGTAATCAAGATAATATTAAACCTATTTACTTAATACCCGATGATGCTGTTTTTATTTTAGATACAGAAAGACCTATTGACACTTGGGATGAAATTAGTACTAGTGATATTTGGAAACATCTACAAAAAAACAGTTATTTTAAAAACATCAGTAAAAGTTTAAACACTTTAGACAACGTTATTAAAGAACAAAAAAGTATTCTTGATTTTGTTGGTGAACGAGATGTATTAATTTCTGCACATGTTTATAAAACTAAAAAATATGATTTTTTATATGTAGTTGATTTAGAAAAACTATCTAAACTTAATTTCTTAAAAAGTAGTATTGCTAATTTAGCAGGTAACGATTTTAAAATTACTAACAGAATATATAAAAATCAAGAAATAACAGAAATTTACGACAAAACAAAAAGAGAAACCTTACATATTGCTTTTATCAAAAATCAATTAATTGCTTCTTATACACATATTTTAGTTGAAAAATCTATCAATCAATATCAAAAACCTGTTATTGGTAGAGATGTTAATTTTGTTGAAATTACCAAAGAAACCCCTGAAGATGGTTTCTTTAAATTATTTTTTCAATATAAATATTTAGATAAGTACCTTTCTTGTTTTGCTGATAAAACCAATACAAAAGTTATTAAAAACATTCAAAATTCGCTGTATTATTCAGGTTTTGATGTTTCTTTAATTGAAGGAACTATTATTCAAGCAGATGGTTATACCAATGTAAAAGAAAATTCTGAAAGCTATTTAACGGCCATTCAAAAATCAGGAAAAGGAAAAAGAACTATTGCTAATATAGCACCAAAAAATACAGCTCTTTATCTTAGTTTCGCTTTTGATAGTTTTAATACTTTTCATGAAAATTTTGAAAGCCTAAAAAAAGTAAATCCTCAAGAATTTGAAGTTTATACCAAACAAATTAAAGAAATTGAAAACAAATTAGATATAAACATCAACAAAAATGTGTATAGTTGGATAGGAAATGAAGTTGCTTTAATTCATTTTAACTCTTCATTATCTAAAAATAAAAAAGATATTGCAGCTATTTTTAAAACTTCTGATATTAAAAAAGCTAGTAAAAACTTAAATTTTATCTTATCTAAAATAAAAGAAAAAACACCTTTACAATTTAAACAAATTAACTACAAAAATCATGCAATTAATTTTTTAGACTTAAACGGATTCTTTAAAATGATAGTTGGTAATATGTTTAAAAATATGGAAAAACCTTATTTTACTATTATTAATGATTATGTAATATTTAGTGCTAGTCCTAATACTTTAAAAGAAATTATTAATAACAATATTAGTAATTACACCTTAGCTTCATCAAAAGAATTTGAAGAATTTAATTATCTATTCGATAAAAAATCTACTATTTTCACTTACATAAATACACCTTATATTTTTAATGATGTAGTAAGTTTAGGTGATAGAAAAACACAAGTGCAAATCAAAAAAAATAAAGAATATATTATTTGTTTTAATCAATTTGGTATGCAATTAACTTCTGAAGGAAATATTTTTAAAAGTACCATTACAACTACTTTTAATAATCCAAAATTAGTTTTAGAAAAAATCACTTTAGATAAAAAATTAAAAAAAGAAGAAGCGTTAAAATTAGCATCTAAAAAAAATACAGAAAATAATATATTTAATTTTAAAGAAATACATCCGTCAGATTTAAGTGCCTCAACCTACAAAGAATATTATGACAACGGTAATTTACAGTTTGAAGTAAATTTAAAAGATGGTTTATTAGATGGAAAATTTCGAATGTACTATCAAAACGGGAAATTAAAACTAAAAGGAAGCTACAAAAACGGCAAGAAATCAGGTACTTGGCGTGCTTATGATACTCAAGAAAATAAGCTACTTATCAAAAAAGGATTTTAATTGTAAATAATTACTGCAATAACTACATTTGTCATTGCGTAAAAATAATTTTAGCGTAAAAATAATAATTTAATAAAATGGGAAGAGCATTCGAACTTAGAAAAGGACGTAAGATGAAGCGTTGGTCTGCAATGGCTAAAACATTTACCAGAATTGGTAAAGATATTGTAATGGCAATTAAAGATGGTGGGCCAAACCCCGAAGCAAACTCACGTTTAAGGGCGGTAATGCAAAATGCAAAGGCAGCAAACATGCCTAAAGACAATGTAGAGCGCGCCATTAAAAAAGCGGTAGATAAAGATACAAGCGACTATAAAGAAGCGTTATTTGAAGGCTATGCTCCACACGGAATTGCCGTTGTTGTAGAAACAGCAACCGACAATAATAATAGAACTGTTGCTAATGTACGTTCTGTATTTAATAAATGTAACGGAAACTTAGGAACTTCAGGTTCTGTTCTTTTTATGTTTGACCGTGTTTGTAATTTTACAGTAAAAAAAGAAGATATTACTGTTGATTTAGAAGAGTTAGAATTAGAACTTATTGACTTTGAAGTTGAAGAAGTTTTTAATGATGACGAAGGAATTATTATTTATGCACCATTTGAACAATTTGGGGCTATTCAATCTTATTTTGAAGATAATAATGTAGAAATTTTATCATCAGGTTTTGAAAGAATTCCTGCTTCTACCATGAAGCTTTCTGAAGAACAGCAAGCAGATGTAGAGAAGTTATTAGAAAAATTAGAAGATGATGATGATGTTCAAAATGTTTATCATAGCATGGTAATGTAAAACATTTAAAACCTTATCTTTTCGTATAAAAAAGCGAAATTGTCTAATTAAATTAGATGATTTCGCTTTTTTATATTGATATATTTAACAAAAAAACAGGTTACTTTTTATAACCTATTTTACATAGTTTAAAGTTTTATTTATCTTCTATAAATTATAGTATCTTTTTTTATATCAAAAGTTGTTAACCCAATTATCAAAATTTTCCAATTGTTCCATAAATATTTGCTCTCTTCCATCTGAAAGACGTAATTTATACGTATACTCATTTGAAATTGCTTTAATTTTATCATAATCTACTTGCCACCTTCCATCTTCAAATGAAGGGGCTTCAACAAAACCATCATAGGACAATGCTGTTTTCTCTCCTGTTCTACTATCTATTATTATCCTATCTGAAGGAGCTGTACTTATAGTCCATATTTTTGTTTTAACTTTTACGGAATCTATTGCTATAAATTTATCATTCTTTACGGCTCCTATATAAAATTTATAACCAGTATATTCAATATCTGTATAATTATAAAAAACTAATGCAATACCATTTTTTGGTTCAAAATTTTCATAAGCTGAATCGATACCACAACTAAGAAAAAAAGAGCATACAATTAAAAATAATATTTTTGTTTGTCTAGTAAGTAATTTTAATTTTTTTGAAATATAAACAGCTTTATTAGTGTTACAAGATTTATAAGGTACATAAAACGTTTTCCAACATTTTGTATCTGGAGAATTAGCACCTGGAGGACCTGCATTTCTTAGGTAATTAACGTTACCTCCTTCTCTACAAATATTTCTTCTTTTCTTATGGTATTTTGTGATACAATTAAATGTTTTAGTTCTAATTTTTGTTGCTATCTCTTCGAGTGTACCCTCAACAAAAAAAGCATTCTCAACCACTTCTTTGGTTTTTCTTTTTAATAAACCAAGGCTAGGCGACCTTAAACCTACTTTTGCCCATAAAAGTTTTCTATATGGGGTATTATCATTATATAATTTTCTTCCTATTGCATTATTATGATAATCCATTTGATGTGAATCTTCTTTATTATCAATACCACACTCTTCATAAGCATCTGTAACTGCTTTAGCAAATTTTAATTTAGGTGATTTTGAAGAAACTGTAAGGTACTTATCGCATAAAAGAGCACTCCAAAGAATATGCCTGTATGCATCTTGCTTAGTATCCGTTCCTTTTAAATTTGGAAATTATTTTGCTGCGATATCTGTAGCATGTGCAGCTTCTTTAAGTGCCCATAATGCCATAGCTTTTTCCCGTAACACGAGAAAAACCGCCATAACTTTTAAAAACACCTTTTTTTCTTAAACAAGCAATAGTCTTCTTTTTATCTGTCGAATAATCGTATGATTTTGAAGATTTAGATTTATAATGTCGATTTTATTTTAATTTTGTTAACTTATTATAAACAAGATAATCTAAACTTTTTTGATAATACTCTTCAATCAATAAAATATTTTCTTGAATATCTTCAGAGCTTAAAGTAGGGAAATCATTATTCAATAGTTCTATTTTTTCCTGCGCTAAATTTTCATTTGTAATATAAGGGAATTTAATAAATTCTTCTTTAACTGCTGCTGCTATCTCATCTAAATTAAATTCATCAAAATTTATAATTCTTTTTTCTTTTTTTTTGCTAATGCCCCACTTTTGTTTTTAATATCAATAATAGGTACATTCAACCTATTTACAACAGATACTCCTTTATAAGTAGATAATAATTACTCTTTTTCACTGATTCAGTAACATCTAAAACAGCTTACTTTTCGGAATAAAAAAAAACAAAGCCAATAATAAAATGAAGTAATAGGTTCTTCTCTTAATTATATAACACAATTAATTAGTAATTTAACAAGGCTACTTACTAAGCAAAAAAAGGTTATACTACAAGAGTATAACCTTTTTATAAAATAAATTGATAATTTCTACCAACTTGCTTTTTTAACACCTGGAATTAATCCATTGTTAGCCATTTCACGGAAAGTAACACGTGAAATACCGAACTGACGCATATATCCTTTTGGACGACCTGTTAGTTTACAACGATTGTGCATTCTAATTGGTGATGCATTTTTTGGTAATTTTTGTAATGCTTCGTAGTCTCCAGCTTCTTTTAAAGCTTTTCTCTTTTCAGCATACTTTGCTACCGTTTTAGCTCTTTTACGCTCACGCGCTTTCATTGATTCTTTAGCCATCTTCTAGTTCTTTTTAAATGGTAAACCTAATTCAGTTAATAAAGATTTAGCTTCTTTATCAGTGTTTGCAGATGTTACAAAAGTAATATCCATTCCACTAATCTTTTTTACTTGATCAATATTAATTTCAGGGTAGATGATTTGTTCAGTAATACCTAAATTGTAATTACCTCTACCATCAAAACCGTTCGCTTTAATTCCGTTAAAGTCTCTTACACGTGGTAAAGAAGCGGTAACTAATCTGTCTAAAAATTCGTACATTTTAACTCCTCTTAACGTAACTTTCGCACCAATTGGCATCCCTTTACGTAATTTGAAGTTTGCAACATCTTTCTTAGAGATCGTTGAAACTGCTTTTTGACCTGTAATTGTACTTAACTCGTCAATAGCGTATTCTATTAATTTCTTATCTGCTATAGCTGCACCAACACCTTTATTTACAACAATCTTTTGTAATTTAGGCACTTGCATTACATTACTATAACCGAATTCCTCAGTAAGAGCTTTTATAACTCTGCTCTTGTACTCCTCTTTTAATCTTGGTACGTAACTCATTGTTATATTGCTTTATCTGATTTTTTTGAAAATCTAATTTTCTTACCTTCTTCTACTTTATAACCAACTTTTACAGCTTCACCGTTTTCGATTAATGCTAAGTTAGATATGTGTAAAGAAGCTTCCTTTTTTACAATTCCTCCTTGAGGATTAGCTGCTGATGGTTTAGTATGTTTCGATACCATGTTCACACCTTCTACTAACACTCTATCTTTATCTCTAAGGATTTGTAAAACTTTACCTTCCGATCCTTTGTGATCTCCTGCTAATACTCTAACAGTATCACCTGATTTTATTTTGAACTTCTTCATCTTAATGTCGATTTAAAGCACTTCAGGTGCTAATGATACTATCTTCATAAATTGCTTGTCACGTAATTCACGGGCAACAGGACCAAATACACGTGTTCCTCTCATTTCCTCAGTAGGATTTAAAAGTACACAAGCATTATCATCAAATCTGATATATGATCCGTCCTTACGTCTGATTTCTTTTTTAGTACGAACAACAACAGCACGAGATACTTGACCTTTCTTTACACTTCCATTTGGAGTTGTAGATTTGATTGTAACAACAATCTTATCACCAACACTAGCGTAACGCTTTCTTGTTCCTCCTAATACTCTAATCACTAAAACTTCTTTTGCTCCAGTGTTATCTGCGACTCTTAATCTTGATTCTGTCTGTAACATATTATTTAGCTCTATCTAGGATTTCTACTAATCTCCAACGTTTAGATTTACTCATAGGACGTGTTTCCATGATCCTAACAGTATCTCCTTCGTTGCAATCGTTATTCTCGTCATGTGCAACGTACTTTTTCGTTTTTAACACGAATTTACCATACATTGGGTGCTTGGTTCTTTTTACCTCATTAACAACAATAGATTTCTCCATTTTGCTACTAGATACTACACCTATTCTCTCTTTTCTAAGATTTCTTTTCTCCATCTTTAAAACTGACTAGAATTATTGTAATTCTCTTTTAGTTAACTCTGTAGCAATTCTTGCTACAGTTTTTCTTAAGCTTTTAATCTGCATTGGGTTTTCCAATGGAGTTATGGCGTGAGCCATCTTAAGATCCGTATAATTTTTCTTTAACGTCACTAATCTTCCTTGTAGGTCGATAGTAGTTAATTCTTTAATTGCTGATTGTTTCATTGTATATAGAATTAAGCGTTAAAATCAAAATCTCTTGCAATAACAAATCTCGTTTTAACAGGAAGTTTCTGAGCAGCTAAACGTAAAGCTTCTTTTGCAACATCCATTGGTACTCCACCAATTTCAAACAAAATTCTACCTGGTTTAATTACTGAAACAAAATGATCTGGTGCTCCTTTACCCTTACCCATACGAACCTCTAAAGGTTTCTTTGTAATAGGCTTGTCTGGAAATATTTTAATCCAAAGCTGACCCTCTCTCTTCATATGACGAGTTGCCGCAATACGAGCTGCCTCTATTTGGCGAGAGGTAAGTAAATTCTGATCTAATGATTTGATACCAAACGTTCCGTTAGAAAGTTGAGCACCTCTACCAGAGTTACCTTTCATATTTCCTTTCGCCTTCTGTACCTTACGGTATTTTACTCTTTTTGGCTGTAACATTTTTAATTTCTAATTTTAAAAATTATTTTCTTCTGCGAGGTTGTTGACGTTTTCCATTACCACCACCTTTATTAGCACCACCTTTTTGCTTAGATAGTCCTGCTAATGGAGATAACTCACGCTTTCCATATACCTCACCTTTCATGATCCATACCTTAATACCTAATCTTCCGTACTGTGTATGTGCCTCAACAAGTGCATAATCAATGTCTGCTCTAAAAGTAGAAAGAGGAATTCTTCCTTCTTTATAGTGCTCAGAACGTGCCATTTCTGCTCCATTTAAACGTCCAGAAATTTGGATTTTAATCCCTTCTGAATTCATTCTCATAGCAGCTGTAATAGCCATTTTTGTAGCTCGCTTGTAAGAAATTCTATTTTCAATTTGACGAGCAACACTAGCTGCTACTAATTTAGCATCTAATTCAGGACGCTTAATTTCAAAAATATTAATTTGAACTTCTTTTCCTGTAATTTTCTTAAGCTCTTCTTTTAACTTGTCTACCTCTTGACCTCCTTTACCAATAATGATACCTGGACGTGCCGTAGTGATAGTAACGGTTACAAGTTTAAGCGTACGCTCAATAATTACCCTTGATACACTTGCTTTAAATAATCTAGCATTAATATACTTTCTTATTTTATCATCTTCAGCTAATTTATCTCCGTAGTCATTTCCACCATACCAGTTAGATTCCCATCCTCTGATAATTCCTAAACGATTTCCTATTGGATTTGTTTTTTGTCCCATTTCTACTTTGATTAATTGCTTTTAATTTTAGTACCTAACTCTAAAGTAACGTGATTAGAACGCTTACGAATTCTATGAGCACGACCTTGTGGAGCTGGTCTTAATCTTTTTAACATACCTGCACTATCTACACAAATAGTTTTAACAAATAGTCCAGCATCTTCGATACTAGCGTCTTCATTTTTAGCTTGCCAGTTTGCAATTGCAGACAATAACAATTTCTCTAAATTAGTAGCTGCTTCTTTTGAACTAAATTTTAAGATTTGTAAAGCTTTTTCAACCTCTACTCCTCTTACTAGATCTGCGACTAAGCGCATTTTTCTTGGTGATGTAGGACAATTAGTTATTTTAGCGAAAGCTTTAGACTTTCTTGCTTCTTTTAACTGTGTTGCCATGTTATGTTTACGACTTCCCATAATTTCCTACTATTTTTTTCCTTTATTTTTTGCACCAGCGTGCCCTCTAAAAGAACGTGTTGGTGAAAATTCGCCTAATTTATGACCTACCATGTTTTCAGTAACGTAAACTGGTACAAACTGACGTCCATTGTGAACAGCAATTGTTTGCCCTACGAAATCTGGAGTAATCATACTTGCTCTTGACCAAGTTTTAATAACTGAAGTACTCTCATTTTCAACGTTAGCTAAAACTTTTTTCTCTAATTTATAGTGAACGAAAGGTCCTTTTTTTAATGATCTTGCCATGGTTTATTTCTTTCTACGTTCTATAATATACTTATTACTAGCCTTAGTTTTAGATCGAGTCTTAAATCCTTTAGCTGGAATACCGTTTCTTGATCTTGGATGTCCTCCTGAAGAACGTCCTTCACCACCACCCATTGGGTGATCAACTGGATTCATACGTACAGCGTTAACTCTTGGTCTTCTACCTAACCATCTTGATCTACCTGCTTTACCAGAAACTAGTAATTGGTGATCTGAATTAGATACAACCCCGATAGTTGCCATACAAGTTAACAAGATTAATCTTGTTTCACCTGAAGGTAACTTAACTGTTGCGTATTTACCATCTCTTGCCATTAATTGAGCAAATGATCCAGCAGAACGAGCCATAACAGCTCCTTGACCTGGGTGTAACTCAATACAAGAAATTGTAGTTCCTAAAGGAATTTCGCTTAAATATAAAGCATTTCCAACTTCTGGAGCTAACCCTTTACCTGAAACGATTACCTGACCTACTTTTAAACCGTTTTGTGCAATTACATAACGCTTTTCACCATCAGCATAACTAAGTAAAGCAATAAATGCAGTACGATTTGGATCGTACTCTATAGTTTTCACTGTTGCAGGGATACCATACTTATCTTTTTTGAAATCGATAATACGGTATTTTTGTTTATGACCACCACCAATGTTACGTGTTGTCATTCTACCCTGGTTGTTTCGACCTCCAGATCGTTTTTTCGAAGCTAATAATGATTTCTCCGGCTTATCAGTTGTTATGGTGTCGAACCCATTTACAACTCTAAAACGCTGACCTGGTGTTACTGGTTTTAATTTTCTAACTGACATGTTGTCTTTTCTTAAAGATTGTTATAAAAATCAATAGCATGTCCTTCAGATAACTGAACGATTGCCTTTTTGTATCCACTTGTTATCCCTGTTACTAAACCTTTTTTGGTATGTTTAGTATTTCTTTTAATAGGATAATTCATAGTTTTAACAGACTTAATTGCTACACCATAAGTTGCTTCAACAGCACTTCTGATTTCCAATTTATTAGCCTTACTGTTTACAACAAATGCGTAACGATTATTAAGCTCGCTATCTTTTGTTGCTTTTTCCGTAATAATAGGTTTTATTAAAATACTCATATCTTTCCTATTTACTTAAGTTAGATTCAATTCCTTCTAAAACACTTTCAGAAATAATTACTTTATTCGCATTTAAAATACTATAAGTATTAACTCCTGTAGCATTTACAACTTTAGTTCCTTTTAAGTTACGAGATGATAAATAAACATTATTATTCTCTTCTCTTAAAACGAATAAAGACTTTTTAGAGTCTAAATCTAAAGCTTTTAAAACATTGATAAATTCTTTAGTTTTTGGTGATTCAAAATTAAAATCTTCAACTACTACTAAATTACTATCTTTTGCTTGAATACTTAAAGCTGACCTACGTGCTAAACGCTTTAAGTTTTTATTTAACTTGAAAGAATAACTTCTTGGTCTTGGTCCAAACATGCGTCCACCACCTCTGAAAACTCCAGATTTGATAGAACCCGCACGTGCAGTACCTGTTCCTTTCTGTTTTTTAATCTTTCTTGTACTACCTGTAATTTCAGCTCTTTCTTTAGCTTTATGAGTACCTTGTCTTTGATTAGCTAAGTACTGCTTTACATCTAAATAAATTGCGTGATCATTTGGCTCTACACCGAATACTTCGTTAGAAAGTTCAACTTTTCTACCAGTATCTTTCCCTGTAATATCTAAAACTGCTACTTTCATTATTTTTCGATAGTTACAAAAGTATTTTTGTGACCAGGAATTGCTCCTTTTACTACGATAAGATTCTTATCAGCAACCACTTTTAATACTTTTAAATTTTGAACTTTTACTTTGTCTCCACCCATACGACCTGCCATTCGCATTCCTTTGAATACTCTTGCAGGGTATGATGCAGCACCAATAGAACCAGGAGCTCTTAAACGGTTATGCTGACCGTGAGTTGCTTGACCAACACCGGCAAAACCATGACGTTTAACAACACCTTGAAAACCTTTACCTTTTGAAACTCCAGAAACATCTACGAATTCACCTTCAGTAAAGTGCTCAACGCTAATTGAATCACCTAATTTATACTCACCTTCAAAACCTTGAAATTCAATGACTTTTTTCTTAGCAGATGTACCAGCTTTTGCAAAGTGTCCATCTAAAGCTTTATTAGAGCTTTTTGCTTTTTTGTCATCGAAACCAAGTTGTAACGCACTATAGCCGTCTACCTCTTCGGTTCTGACTTGGGTAACCACGCATGGTCCTGCTTCGATTACTGTACAAGGAATATTCTTCCCGTTTTCGTCGAATAAGCTGGTCATACCTACTTTTCTACCTATTAACCCAGACATATTTGTTAATTTTAAGACGATAGATTTATTTATACATCCAGCGCGTCTATTAATAATAATTATTTGAAACAAATGTTTCATTTTTTTCCTTTAAATTTTAGGCAAAAAAAAAGAGTCGAAAAAACATCTTCGCTCTGAATTTGTTTTTTTTCCATTTTTCCCTTGCGAAACCCTCAGGACATGTTAAATTCTAATAAAAATTAGAACCCTTACATTACGGAAGATAAATTCCGGTATGCAAAAATATAAAAAACTTTCGGTTTAAAAAAATTAAACCGAAAGTTAGTAATATACTTAAACTTTAATTTCAACTTCAACACCACTTGGTAACTCAAGTTTCATTAAAGCATCAATAGTCTTAGAAGAAGAACTATAAATGTCTAATAATCTTTTGTAAGCAGATAATTGAAATTGCTCTCTAGATTTTTTATTTACGTGTGGTGAACGTAACACAGTGAAAATCTTTTTATTTGTTGGTAAAGGAATTGGTCCGTTTACAACAGCTCCAGTTGCCTTTACAGTCTTTACGATTTTCTCAGCAGATTTATCTACTAAGTTATAATCGTAAGATTTTAATTTAATTCTAATTTTTTGGCTCATCTTAATATCTTATTAACCTTTAGCTTTTGCAATTACATCTTCAGAAACATTTGATGGAGTTTCTGCGTAATGAGAAAATTCCATAGTAGAAGTAGCTCTACCAGAAGACATAGTTCTTAAAGCAGTAACATAACCGAACATTTCAGATAATGGTACTAATGCTTTTACAACTTTAGCTCCAGCACGATCACTCATGTCATTTACCTGACCTCTTCTTCTATTTAAATCTCCTACGATATCTCCCATATTTTCTTCAGGAGTTAGCACTTCAACCTTCATTAATGGCTCCATAATTCTGGCTTTAGCAGCTTTAGCAGCAGCTTTATACCCCATTTTTGCAGCTAACTCAAAAGATAACGCATCAGAATCCACAGGGTGGAAAGATCCATCTTTTAAAGTTACTTTCATTGAATCCATTTCATATCCAGCTAAAGGACCGTTCTTCATTGCTTCTTTGAATCCTTTCTCTACAGAAGGAACAAATTCTTTAGGAACGTTTCCACCTTTAATAACTGACTCAAACTGTAAGCCTTGAACACCTTCATCTGCTGGCTCCATAGTAAATACAATATCAGCAAACTTACCACGACCACCTGATTGTTTCTTATAAACTTCTCTGTGTTCAGCAGCAGCTGTAATAGCTTCTTTGTATTCTACTTGTGGCTGACCTTCATTCACCTCTACTTTGAATTCACGTCTTAAACGATCAACAATAATATCTAAGTGTAACTCACCCATTCCAGAAATAATAGTCTGTCCTGAAGCTTCATCAGTTCTAACTGTAAATGTAGGATCTTCCTCTGCTAACTTAGCTAAAGACATTCCTAATTTATCAACATCTGCTTTAGTTTTAGGCTCAACCGCAATACCAATTACTGGATCAGGAAAATCCATCGATTCTAAAACAATAGGATGTTTTTCATCAGATAAAGTATCTCCTGTTTTAATCGATTTAAATCCTACAGCTGCACCAATATCCCCTGCTTCAATATAAGGAATAGCGTTTTGCTTATTAGCGTGCATTTGATAGATACGAGAAATACGCTCTTTTTTACCTGAACGATTATTTAACACGTAAGAACCTGCATCTAATCTACCTGAATAAGATCTAAAGAAAGCTAAACGTCCTACGAAAGGATCCGTAGCAATTTTAAATGCTAAAGCTGCAAATGGTTCCTTAACATCAGGTTTACGAGAAATCTCTTCACCACTGTTAGGATCTGTTCCAATAATTGCTTCTTTATCTAAAGGAGAAGGTAAATAACGACAAACAGCATCTAATAAGAACTGAACACCTTTATTTTTAAATGCCGACCCACAAATCATAGGAATAATAGACATATCCATTACAGCAGCACGAAGAGCAGCATGCACTTCATCTTCTGTAATTGAATCTTCATCTTCCATATATTTTTCTAAAAGATTCTCATCATAAGCAGCAACTTCTTCAATAAGTTTCCCTCTTAATTCAGCAGCTTCTTCTTTTAAATCTTCTGGAATATCAATAATATCAAAAGTAGATCCTTGTGTAGCATCATGCCATACAATAGCACGGTTCTTCACTAAATCTACGACACCTTTAAACTCATCTTCATCACCAATATTCATTACAATTGGCACTGCGTTTGATTTCAACATATCCTTTACCTGCTGACAAACAGCCATAAAGTTAGACCCTTGACGGTCCATTTTGTTAACAAATCCAATACGAGGAACTTTATAGTTATCAGCAAGTCTCCAGTTAGTTTCTGATTGAGGCTCAACACCATCAACAGCACTAAACAAAAACACTAAACCATCAAGAACTCTTAATGAACGATTTACCTCTACAGTAAAATCAACGTGACCAGGAGTATCAATAATATTAAAGTGGTATCCTTTAGTATCATCAGTAGCTTCACCATTATTCAATGGAAACTTCCACTCACAAGTAGTAGCCGCAGAAGTAATTGTAATACCTCTTTCTTGCTCTTGCTCCATCCAGTCCATAGTTGCGGCACCATCATGCACCTCACCTATTTTATGACTAACACCTGTATAATATAATACACGCTCTGTAGTAGTAGTTTTACCTGCATCAATATGTGCAGCAATACCAATATTTCTAGTAAATTTTAAATTTCTAGCCATTTCTTAGAATCTAAAGTGTGAGAATGCTTTGTTAGCTTCAGCCATTTTATGCGTATCAGTACGCTTTTTAACAGCGGCTCCTTCTTCTTTAGCCGCAGCTAAAATTTCAGCAGCTAAACGCTGTGCCATTGTTTTCTCATTACGCTTACGCGTATAAGTAATCATCCATTTAATTGCCATAGATACTTTACGATCTGGGCGAATTTGCATTGGTATTTGAAAAGTTGCTCCACCAACACGACGAGAACGAACCTCTACATGCGGCATAACATTAGACAAACCGTCTTTCCAAATTTCTAAAGCTGACTTTTCTTCGTCAGTCTTTTTTTCATTCACGATGTCTATTGCATCATAAAATACTTTAAAAGCCACAGACTTTTTACCATCCCACATTAAGTTATTCACAAAACGTGTAACCAACTGGTCATTAAACCTTGGGTCCGGTAAAAGGACTCTTTTTTTCGCTTTTCTTTTTCTCATGTCTTTACATTAAAAAAGTTAATTAATTTTTACTTTTTTGGGCGTTTTGCACCGTATTTAGATCTACGTTGGGTTCTACCCTCAACTCCTGCAGTATCTAATGCACCACGTACTACGTGATACTTAACACCAGGCAAATCTTTTACCCTTCCACCTCTAACTAATACTATCGAGTGCTCTTGCAAGTTGTGCCCTTCACCTGGAATATACGCGTTAATTTCGTTACCATTTGTTAATCTTACCCTTGCTACCTTACGCATTGCTGAGTTAGGTTTCTTAGGTGTAGTGGTATACACACGCGTACAAACTCCACGTCTCTGAGGACAAGCTTGTAATGCAGCCGATTTACTCTTCTTAGTTATTTTGGTTCTTCCTTTACGAACTAATTGTTGAATAGTTGGCATACTATTTACTTGTTTTTAATTTGTACTTAAATTACTCTATTTCATAAGAGTGTGCAAACTTACGTTTTTTTTTCTAAAGATTCAAACATCAATGGGTTTGTTTTTTTACTCTCTATAACTTTCAGTAAAAAGCAAAGACAAAACTTAAATAACTTAAATAAAAAATTAACTTCTTCACATAATTCTCAACAAGAATAATTACATGATTTCGCGTAACTTACAACAAATAAAAATAAAAAAACATATATTTTATTAACAAAATTTTAGCATATTTACACCACTAATTCAAATATTTACATAATGAAAACAAAGTTTAATGGAATTTTAACGCTGCTATTAGCGTTGATTGTGCAATTTTCTTTCGCACAAGACAAAACTATTTCGGGTATTGTATCAGATGAGTCTGGACCATTACCTGGGGTAACAGTACTTAAAAAAGGTACCACTCAAGGTACAGAAACTGATTTTAATGGTAAATATACTATTAAGTCTAAAAATGGAGATATTTTAGTTTTCAATTTTGTTGGTATGAAAACCATTCAAAAAACTGTTGGAACTTCTAATCAAATTAATATTGTTATGGAAAATGACAATGTACTTGATGAAGTTGTGGTTACTGCCCTAGGAATTAAAAGAGAAAAGAAAAGTTTAGGGTATGCTTCTCAAGAAATTAAAAGTGATGCAATCAATGGTGGAACAACAAAAACAGGTAATATTGCTTCACAATTATCAGGTAAAGTTGCTGGTTTAAATGTTACCACTACTAATAATTTTGGAGGTTCTTCGAATATGGTTATTAGAGGTGTAAAATCATTAGGCGGAGGTAGCCCGCTTATTGTAATTGATGGTTCACCAATTAACAATAGCTCTACATTTACTGGCGGTAATGATTACGGTAATGCGTTGTCTGACATCAACCAAGATGATATTGCTTCTATGAATATATTAAAAGGTGCTGCTGCTTCTGCTTTATATGGGGAAAGAGGTATTAATGGTGTTATTGTAATTACTACTAAAAACGGTAAAAGTGGTGATGATAATTCTTGGGGTATAAAATTTAGCTCAGGTATTACTGTAGGAACTATTGATAAAGCTACATTTCCTGAATATCAAAATACTTACGGAGGTGGTTATGGTCAAGGTTTTGACCATGGAAATGATTACACTAATTATGATTCAGATGGTTCTGGTGGTCCAAAATATGATGGATCATTAAAGTATCATTGGGATGCTTTTGATACAACATCTCCAAATTTTGGAAAAAAGAGAGCTTATGTAGCTGCTAAAAATGGGCCTTCATCTTTATTTAAGACTTCTTTTACAAAGACCAATAGTATCTCTATACAAAAAGGAAATCAAAGTAAAAATATGACTTTTACTTATGAAAACTTTGATTCTGATTGGATTTTACCAAATTCTGAATTAGAAAAAAATAATTTTTCTTTGAAAGTTAATTATGATTTAACACCAAAATTACACACCTCTTTTTATAGCTCTCTTACACTACAAGATACTCAAGGAAGAAATACAACAGGATATAGTGATAACTTAATGTCTATGTTTAGACAATGGTGGAATGTAGATGTCGATATACTTCAACAAAAAGATTCTTACTTTAGAAACAAGGCAATTGCTTCTTCAGATAATAGATATGGTAATATTTCTTGGAATAGAAAATCACCTACAAATAGTAAACCTGCATACTGGAACAACCCTTATTTTCAATTATATGAAAACTATGGTTCAGATAGCAGATATAGATCATTTAGTTATGGAAGAATGACTTATGATATTAACGACAACTTAGGGGTTACAGGTAAGATTGCCTATGACAAAAGTATGTTAAATATTGAAAAAAGAATAGCTACTGGATCTATCGCTATGGATTTTGGAGCTTCAGAAAATACTGTTCCTTCAGGATACTCAAGACAAGATATTGCACGATCAGAAACTAACTTAGATTTAATGCTTAACTATAACTATAAATTAGTTGAAGAAATAAACGTTAGTGGAGTTTTAGGAGCTAATTTACGAAAAAACGACTACAATAGTATTTATGCTTCTACTGAAGGAGGTTTAGTTGTTCCTGGTATTTATTCGTTAGCAAACACCGTTAAGTCGCCTTTAGCTGCAACAGAAAATCAATATAACACAGAAACGAATAGTGCATACCTTACAGCTTCTTTTGATTTTTACAAGAAATTTTACTTAGATGCAACATGGAGACTTGATAAATCTTCAACATTGCCAGCAGTAAATAACACTTATAACTACCCATCTGTTACAGGAGCATTAATTGTCTCTGAATTTTACAAACCTGAATGGTTAAGCTTTTGGAAAGTAAGAGCAAATTATGCTGAAGTTGGTTCTACTGCAGACCCATATGAATTACAAAACTCTTATGCTTCGGCTGGTTTATTAAACGGAGTTGGTTTATATGACACTAATTATACTAAGAAAAATAGTAATTTAAAACCACAACGTTCAAAAGAATATGAATTTGGTACAGAAATGATGTTCTTAAATAAAAGAATAACACTTGATTTTGCGTACTACAATACTAAAACATTTGATCAAATTATTAGTTTACCTGTTTCTACAGCAACAGGGTATTCTAAAAAAGTTGTAAACGCAGGACAAATAAATAATAGTGGTTTTGAAGCTCAATTAGGTTTAGTTGCTGTAAAAAATGATAATTTTACATGGAGTATTGACTTAAACTGGTCTAAAAATAAGAATAAAGTAATTTCATTATCTGGGGACAGTGAAAACTATCAATTAGCAAGTTATAACGGAGGTGTTTCTTTAAATGCTTTTAAAGGAAAGCCTTGGGGTACCTTAATTGGCCCTGGATACGTAGAAGATAAAAATGGAAATAAAGTTTTAGAAACTTATCAAAATAAAGAAAAAACTAAAACATATGCTAGATATAAAAGAGTTGGTAATAAAAATTTAGGAAATGTTACTCCTGATTGGATTGGAGGTATGAGAAACTCTTTTACATACAAAAATTTTGGGTTTAGCTTCTTGATCGATGTAAGGAAAGGCGGTAAAGTTTTCTCTACTGATATGTATTATGGTTTAGGAACTGGGTTGTATAAAGAAACTGTTGGTAATAACGTAAGACAAACTGGAGTTGTTTTACCAGGTGTCTTTGAAGATGGTACCAAAAATACATTTATTGCAAGAGACCCTCAAGCTTATGGAGCTGTTGATGGCTGGAAAGTTAACCCTTCAGAAGCTTTTGTTTACGATGGAGGTTTTGTTAAGTTAAGAGAGGCAGCGATAAGTTATTCGTTACCAAAATCAGTTCTAAAAAATTCATTTATAAACGATGCTAAAATTTCTTTAGTAGGTAGAAATTTATGGATTATTTCTAAAGATTTACCATACGCAGACCCTGAAGCAATGGTAGGTGGAGGAACAAGGTCTTATGGTCACTCTATCGGTAGTACACCAACGACTAGAGATATTGGTCTTAACATAACATTTAAATTCTAAAAAAGACATAAAAATGAAAAATTTAAAAAATATATTAACTATAGGAACAATCTCGTTATTAACGCTTGCTTCCTGTACTAAAGATATCGAATCTTTAAATATAGACCCTAAACATCCTACTTCATTACCCTCAAGTAATTTATTAGCTACTTCGCTATCAGAAACAGCAACACAAATATACACGCCAAGTGTTAATTACAATAATTATAGATTTTTTGTACAGCACATAACAGAAGCACAGTACACTGATGAGAGTAATTATGATTTATTAACAAGAAATCAACCCCGTAGAAACTACGATGGGTTTATGACAAGAGGTATAAATAATATTAAATTAGCTAAAGAATCCTTAGCTAAGGAAACCAATAGCAATTCAATTCAAAAGAACAAATTAGCTACTTTAGAAATACAAGAAATTTTTGTTTGGGAAACTTTAATTGACACCTATGGTGATTTACCTTATACAGAAGCTTTAAATGATGTTATTTTATCTCCAAAATATGATGATGCGTTTACAATTTACAAAGATTTAATCAGTAGAATTGACAAAGCGGTAAACATGATAAATGTTTCTGAAGTAGGATATGATAAATCTGATTTTATTTATAATGGTAACATGAATAAATGGAAGAAATTTGCAAATTCTATTAAATTAAGACTAGGAATTAATTTAGCCGATTTCGATTCAGAATTATCTAAAAAGATAGTTGAATCAGCTTTTACTTCAGGAGTTATTTCAAATGATTCAGAGTCTTATACGATGATTTTTGATGGAGGAACTTTTTCAAACCCTGTTTTTGAAGCTTTTGTAAATTCCGGAAGAGATGACTTTATGCCCTCTAAAGGAATTATTGATTTTATGAATGAAAAAAATGATCCAAGAAGAGCTATTTGGTTTTCAACAGTAAATGTAACAGACGACACTGTAACTCCTTCTGTTAAAAAGGATATTTATAAAGGT
This sequence comes from Tenacibaculum dicentrarchi, assembly GCF_900239345.1. Lineage (GTDB taxonomy): Bacteria > Bacteroidota > Bacteroidia > Flavobacteriales > Flavobacteriaceae > Polaribacter > Polaribacter dicentrarchi. Next base: position 42,308 of record NZ_OESZ01000003.1, read on the forward strand.
GGTGTTATTGGAGATAAAAACACTTTTTCAGATCACTCTCATTATACAAGTGTTTTAACAAATGCAAGTGCACCTGCTAAACTTTTAAGTTTTACCGAAGTTCAGTTAATTTTAACAGAAGCAGCTGCAAGGGGTTATAATGTTGGAGGAACAGCAGAAGAGTTATACAAGAAAGCAATTAAAGCTTCTATGGATGAGTACGATGTTTCTGATACAGACGCAACAATTTATTTAAATGCAAATCCTTACGATGCTTCTAAATGGAAAGAAATTATCGCAGAACAAGCTTGGGTTAGTTTATTCGATAGAGCTTTTGCTACATGGAATTTTACAAGAAGGTTAGATTTAAATAAATTTATTACACCAACCAAGAACGAACTAAAAACAATTGTTCCTTTTAGAATGCCTTATTCCGATAAAGAATACCAACTAAACAAAACAAATGTTAAAGCAGCAGCTACTGCGATTGGAGGAGATAAAGCCGAAACAAAACTTTTTTGGGATAAATATTAATTTTATTAAACGCTCTAATTTATTAGAGCGTTTTTTTGTTAAAAAAAATCAACTACCTTTGCGGTATGGAAGAAAACACTACTATATTTGGTATTAGAGCAATTATTGAAGCAATTGAAAGCGAAGCTTCAATTAACAAAGTATATTTACAAAAAGGACTTCGTGGAGAATTATTTTTTGAGTTAGACAAATTATTAAGAAAAAACAAAATTTCAATAAGTGTTGTACCAACTGAAAAATTAGATAGACTATCTAAACACAGTAATCATCAAGGAGCTGTTGCTAGAATTTCTCCTGTAGCTTTTCATGATTTAGAAACACTAATAGAAACTACTTTAGCATCTGATAAAACACCTTTATTCTTATTATTAGACCAAGTATCTGATGTTAGAAACTTTGGTGCTATTATTAGAACTGCAGAATGTACTGGTGTTAACGGAATTATTATCCAAAAAAGTGGTAGTGCTCCTGTAAATGCCGAAACTATTAAAACTTCTGCTGGTGCCGCTTTTAAAATTCCTATTTGTAAAGTTGACCATATTAAAGATGCCATGTTTCAATTACAAGCAGAAAATATAAAATTAGTAGCCGCTACCGAAAAAACAGAAGACTCTGTTTTTGATGTTGATTTTAATCAACCAGTTGCTATTGTAATGGGGTCTGAACACAAAGGTGTTAGTAACTCTGTTTTAAAAATGGTAGACTATAAGGCTAAATTACCTTTACTTGGTGATATTGAATCTTTAAATGTTTCTGTTGCTTGTGGAGTTTTTCTTTATGAAACTATTAGACAAAGACAATAAATATTACAAAATTATAAAAATTAAAATCCTGCAAAAAGCAGGATTTTTTTATGTCTTATTTTATGTAATAAATAAAAAAACTTGTTGAATTTCTATTTATAAGCAACAAAGCCTAGCCCCGATTGAAGCATTTGTTTGAGCTCTTTTTTGTTTTTTTCAAACAAAAAAAGCGAGTGCGGAAAGCGGGAAATTGCTTCAAAAAAAATTACTTTGAAATAATATAATTGATTTTTAAAACTTTTGGTGCATCAATTTTATCTGCTTTATTTTCAGATTCCATTTCTTTATTTTCTTGATGACTTCCCTCCTGTTCTTCTTCGATAATTGGCGGTACATAATTACCTTGTTCATCAAACATTTCATCAAAAGCTGTTTTAGAAAAAATATGTTTTTCTTTTACAATTCCGCTTTTTCTATATAAAATTGATAATAAAAATCCTGTTATAAATCCTGATAAATGTCCTTCCCACGACATTCCATCTTTTATAGGTAATACGTACCAAATCATACTTCCGTATAAAAAAATTGTAATTAACGAAACTGCTACTAATCTATAATGTTTTTTTATTATTCCACTAAAAAAAACAAAACTAAAAAGTAAATAAACAATTCCACTTGCACCAATATGATAAGATTCTCGAGCAATAATCCACGTTAAAAAACCTGTGAATAATCCGCCGAAAATTAAAACCTTTAAAGCAACTTTATCATAAAAATAAAAAAGACAACTTCCAAGCACAAATAAAGGAACGGAATTATTAAAGAGATGACTTGTATCACTATGGATAAAAGGCGAGGTTAAAACACCTTTTAAACCACTTATTTCTCTTGGTAAAACTCCAAATTTATTAAAATTGAATCCAAATTTGATTTCTACCCAATATATAAACCATATTGAAATGACAAAAATAAATGGAATTACAAAAACGTTGTTCGAATATTTTAATTGAGTATCTGTTTTCATATTTATAAAAATAACAAAAATAAATCCAAATAAAAATTTCGGAAGATCTGTCATAAATCTTTGGTATTTTTACAAAATGAATGAACCTTTGGCAGAAAGAATACGTCCACAAAATTTATCAGATTATATTAGTCAGCAACATTTAGTTGGCGAAAATGGTATTTTAACCAATCATATTAAACAAGGAATTATTCCTTCGTTAATTCTTTGGGGACCTCCAGGAATTGGAAAAACAACCTTAGCAAATATTATTGCTAATGAATCTGGTCGTCCTTTTTATACGTTAAGTGCTATTAGTTCTGGCGTAAAAGAAGTACGAGAAGTTATTGAAAAAGCAAAAAAAAGTGGCGGTTTATTTACTCAAAAAAATCCTATTTTATTTATTGATGAAATTCATCGCTTTAGCAAATCGCAACAAGATTCTTTACTTGGAGCTGTTGAAAAAGGTTGGGTAACTTTAATTGGTGCAACTACCGAAAACCCAAGTTTTGAAGTAATACCCGCCCTACTCTCTCGCTGTCAGGTGTATATTTTAAATTCTTTTGATAAAAATGATTTAATAGCACTTTTACATAGAGCGATGAAAAAAGATACTTTTATTGCTGATAAAAAAATCACCTTAAAAGAAACCGATGCTTTATTACAAGTTTCTGGTGGCGATGCTCGTAAACTTTTAAATATTTTTGAATTATTAGTTGCCCCTAACAATGAAATTGAAATTACGAATGAACTTGTTTTATCAAAAATTCAAAAAAATACAGTTCGATATGATAAAACAGGGGAACAACATTACGATATTGCTTCAGCTTTTATAAAATCGATACGAGGAAGCGACCCTAATGCAGCAGTTTATTGGTTAGCTAGAATGATTGAAGGTGGTGAAGATGTTAAATTTATTGCCCGAAGAATGCTAATTGCAGCTTCTGAAGATATTGGAAATGCCAACCCAACAGCTTTTATTATGGCGAATAATACGTTTCAATCAGTTGCTGTAATTGGCTATCCTGAATCGAGAATTATTTTAAGTCAGTGTGCTATTTATTTAGCAAACTCTCCAAAAAGCAATGCTTCTTATATGGCAATTGGAGAAGCTCAAAATTTGGTACGAACAACTGGTGATTTACCCATTCCGCTACATTTAAGAAATGCTCCAACCAAATTAATGAAAGATTTAAATTATGGAAAAGACTATGCTTATTCACATAATTATTCAGGAAACTTTGTAAATCAAGAATTTTTACCCGATGAAATTAAAAACACCAAATTATATGAACCTGGTAATAATGTAAGGGAAAATAAATTTAGAGAATTATTAAAACAACGTTGGAAGGATAAATATAAATACTAAAAAAGAGTGCATTATAAAAATGCACTCTTTTTTCTTGATAAAATAGTAAGTAATATTTAAAACTTTACTTGGTATTTTTCTATTGTTTTAATTCCATTTTTATAATATTCGGCAATCCAAATATTATTATTTTTATAGATGATTCCGTTTTTATCTTCAATAACAAAAACATCTTTAACATTCGTTTTTAATAATTTAAAAATAACTTTTGGATTTGTATCTACTAATTGAAAACCATTTTTTGTAGGTTGAGCATACAAATTAATAACAGAATTATCTATTGTTTTTTCAACTACTAATTTACTTTGATTATCGTTTTTTTGAATAATAATTGGTGTATAATTATACTTTAAAGCTTTTATCGATTTAAAAGAATTTCGAATTGCTTCATGATATGCTTTTTTATAATCTTTTATTCTACTTTTACCTTCTTTTGATAAAAAAACATCTTTATTACCACAATCTTTAAGAGTAATACTATTTTTTGTTGTAAATAAACTAGATGCATCAGTAAGCACTGCTGTTAATGCTAAACACCTATTTTCGGCTAAGTCGTTAGGTAGAACCTCATCGGCTAAAAAGACCGTAAAACCGTGTTTTTTAAATAAAAATTTAGTTAATGAACTTGTTTGATATTGATCGACAGTTTTAAGAAAATCAAATTTATTAGGTACAATAATATATTTGTAATTATTTACCTGTTTTTGAGCCTGTATTGATGTGCTTATCATCAATAATAGTGTGATTATTTTATTCATATTTAATACTTAATTATTTTAATTGATTGATTATTTTTAATTTTTGACCATTTTTAACATAGAAGCATAAACACGCTTCCACCCCTTCCATTGCTCATAATTACTTAAACTTTCGTTATGAAAAGTAGTCATAAAAACACCGTTTACTGCGGTTACTTCATTTTTTAAATCTCTTATTTTACCTAATGATTGCTTAGGTGTTAACTTCATATAATCTTTTAAAGTTACATCAATTAAAGCAAAAGAAAATACCTTTAAGGGTGTTTGAATTTCAAAGGCTAAATCATAAAAATAAAATGGCGTACAAGTACTTGCTCTAAAACCTACGTGACTTACATAGCCCATCGAATAATCTTCTGTTACTTCTAAATCAATTAAATTTTGATAAGTTTTAGGCAATGACAAACGTAAATAATGCTGACGAGAACGCTTTATTGGCATATTTATAATATTTTCTAAGCGTTCTTTTTCTTTTTTTAACAAGGCATTATTTGTCATGGTATGATATGATGGATGTAAGCCTACCCTTGCATAATCTACGATATCTTTTATCAATAATTTAAAAGAGCTTTTTGATGCAGATATATTGGTATCAAAGGTTGTATAATCACCTATTAAAAAGAAAAAAATAGTTCTAATTTCATGTGTTTTTTTTAATTCTAACAATGTTTTAAATGTATTAAAAGGATCCTTTTTAAAATTAAATAAGACAGCCATTCTATCCCAAATATTAATAATTTTAAAGTGCCAAGCATCTTTTAAAAAACCACCAAGTGTTCTAATAAAACCTTTGTGTTTGTAAATAAAGGAATTATCAACATCAATAGTAGAAATATACTGGTATTTCCTTGTTGGATACTTATAATCAGGGTATTTTATCTTTAAAGCATTTAAGAATTTATATGCCCAAATATCAACAAGTGGCTTTTCTAAAAAACCGTATTTAAAAGCGATACTTTGAGTGGCTGAAAAACGAGCATGACTATCTTTTATATGCGGTAAATATTCTTCATATCTAGAAATTAAATAAAAAGTAGCAGCAAAAATATCAAAAGGAATTTCAGATTGTTCATCGGTCGAAAAAAAACAAGGAACTGCATCCCATTTTTTAATATTTATGTCTAAATCTTGTATTCCTTGCTGTATTAATAACTCAGTACTTTTTATAAAAAACTCTTTTCCTAAAGCTACTTTTGTATAGGTAATTTTAGGATTGTTATACGCCACAAATTCTTCTACCTTATTTGTGAACTGAATTGGTATGTGTAAAATATGTGTAAAAACATGCTTAAAAACATATCGAATTCGAGGAGTTATTTTAGGAGTATATATAAGTATCATAACTATTTTGAAGGGCTTAAAAACACAAATAACGATACAAATAACTATATTATTTCTTTATCTGCAAAGCTAAAACATATTTTTTCGGGAATTATTAAAGTTCTTGTTCTTTTATATCAAAATTGACATTTATTTTTTCGATAAATTGAATAGCTTAATTCGTTATAAATATAATTCATTTTTTTGCACAAGCCAAACAAGCACAGTATCTTTGCTATCTACCTTTTATTATTCAAACTCATGAAGATTATTATAGCTGGGGCTGGAGACGTTGGTTTTCATTTAGCCAAACTCCTTTCTTACGAATCTCAAGATACTTATGTAATTGATTCTGATGGCGAAAAGCTTGATTATATCAACAATCATTTAGATGTTATCACCAAAAAAGGCGATGCAACTTCTATTAATTTATTAAAAGAACTTGGCATTTCCGATGCTGATTTATTACTAGCGGTTACCGAAAATCAAAATACGAATTTTACCATATCGGTAATTGGAAAAGCTTTAGGCGTAAAAAAAACAATTGCTAGAATTAATAATCCTGAATTTTTAAAGAACGATAGCATCAATTTTAAAGATTTTGGTGTAGATTTTATGATTTCTCCTGAAGCTTTAGCAGCCGAAGAAATAAAATTACTGTTAAATCAATCTTCTTTTAACGATACTGTTACTTTTGAAAATGGTGTCTTTAATATTATGGGAACAACCCTTGGGTATAAATCACCCATATTAAATTTAAGCGTTAAAGAAGCTAAAGAAAAATTTAGTTTAGTTGATTTTATTACCATCGCTATAAAACGAGAAGGTACTGCACAAACGATTATTCCTCGCGGCGACACGACCTATAAAATGAACGATCAAGTTTATTTTTCAGTCCCAAATTATAGCATTGACAAATTACATCCAATTATTGGTAAAGAACAAATAGATATTAAAAATGTAATGATTCTTGGCGGTAGTAATATCGGAAGAAAAACATCTAAAAGTCTTTGTAGTGCTAATTTTAAAGTAAAACTTATTGAACGTAAACGAGAAAAAGCATTGCACCTTGCCGAAGAACTAATAGATACACTAATTATTCATGGAGATGGTAGAGATTTAGAACTTTTAGAGGATGAAAATATTCGAGAAATGGATGCTTTTATTGCTGTAACTGGCGATTCTGAGACAAATATTATGTCTTGCTTAGTCGCTAAATCGAAAGGAGTTAAAAAAACCGTTGCTTTAGTTGAAAATATGGATTATATCAATATATCACAAACTATTGGAATTGATACCCTTATTAATAAAAAATTAATTGCAGCAAGTAATATTTTCCGACACATCCGTAAAGGCGAAATTTTAGCCTTGGCAAATTTACATAATATTGATGCTGAAGTTTTTGAATTTGAAGTACAAAAAAATGCAAAAGTAACTCTAAAACCAATTAAAGAATTACGCTTTCCTAGAGAAGCTGTTTTTGGTGGTGTTATTAGAGATGGAAAAGCTCATATGTCTTTTGGTGATTTTCAATTACAAAGCGGCGATAAAGCAATCGTTTTTTGTTTACCTGAAGCAATATCAATTGTAGAAGAACTATTCAACTAATGGAAAATTTCAATCTAAAGTTAATTTATCGATTTTTAGGGATAACAGCCGTTCTTAATGGTTTATTCATGTGGTTTTCATTACCTTTTAGTTTTTATTATAATGAACCTTCTAAATGGGGAATATTAAATGCAGGACTAATAACAGTAGCTTCTGGTTTAATTCTATTTTTTTTTAATAAACCTATTACTAAAAAAATTAAAAAAAAAGAAGGCTACCTTATTGTTACTTTAGGTTGGCTTATTTTAACGATTACTGGAATGCTCCCTTACTTATTATCGGGAAGTATTCCTAGTATTACCAACGCTCTGTTTGAAACTATTTCAGGCTATTCAACCACAGGTTCATCTATTTTAACAGATATAGAATCGATGCCTAAAGGAATTCTGTTTTGGCGTAGCGCTACGCATTGGATTGGTGGAATGGGAATTATTGTGCTTACCATTGCTATATTACCTTTGTTAGGAATTGGTGGTATGCAATTATTTATGGCAGAAGCACCTGGTCCTTCGGCCGATAAATTACATCCTCGTATTACCGATACAGCAAAACGTTTATGGTTAATTTACGTATTGCTTACATTTGTAGAATTTTTACTTTTAAAAGTTGCGGGTATGGGATGGTTTGACGCTTTAAATCACGCCATGGCAACTATTAGTACTGGTGGTTTTTCAACAAAAAATGCTAGTGTTGCTCATTGGAATGGCTCGCCATTTATACAATATATTATCATATTTTTTATGTTTTTAGCCGGTATAAACTTTGTGCTAACTTACTTTGCTCTAAAAGGAAAGGTTAGGAAGGTTATCCAAAGTGAGGAATTTAAGTATTATTTATTTGGCGTTTTAGGAATTTCTAGTACTATCGCTATCATGATTATTTTTAATCAAGATCCTTCATTACATACCTCTATTGAACACCCAATGGTATATGGTAACGTTGAAAGCGCTATAAGACACTCATTATTTTCTGTACTATCAGTAATAACAACTACAGGTTTTGTTACGGCTGATTTTACCATGTGGAATTACTTTATTACAGCTATTTTCTTTTCATTATTTTTCTTAGGTGGCTCGGCAGGTTCTACCTCTGGTGGGGTTAAAATTGTACGACATATTATTTTATTAAAAAGCAGTTTTTTAGAATTTAAAAAAACCTTACATCCTAATGCAATCATACCTGTTCGTTATGACGGTAAAGCGGTTAAACAAACTATTGTTTTTAATATTTTATCCTTCTTTGTATTATATATGTTCATTTTTATTATGGGAACAATTATTCTTGCTTTCTTCGGATTAGATTTTTATTCAGCATTAGCTGCATGTGCTTCCTCTTTAGGAAACATTGGTCCAGGCTTAGGTAGCGTAAGTCCTGTTGATAATTTTAATCATTTATCTACAGGGGCAAAATTATTTTGTTCTTTTTTAATGCTTATCGGACGTTTAGAACTCTTTACTGTATTAATTTTATTTACTCCTTTCTTTTGGCGTAAAAACTAAACATAACAACCTGAAAAACAAATATATCCTTATAATAACATTAAAAAAACAAATACAAAACATTCGTAAATAAACAATAAATTACCTTCGTTTCATTAACTTATAAGCTATGAAACATATGTACTTTTTTAAATTATTGATAGGAATATTTTTTTTATCAGCAATCAAAATAAACGCACAAACAACAGGTGATATTATTTTTACAGGTTTTAATGCCGATGGCGATAAAGATTTTTCTATTGCTATACTAGCCCCTATTCCTGCAAACTCTACGCTTTATATTTCTGATAAAGAAACCGATGGACTTGGAGGTTTTACCACTGGAGAAGGTAGTTTAACTTGGCTTACAGGTAGCAATATAATTCCTGCAGGAACTGTTGTCACTTTTACAGATATTGACAATGCTACTAACCCTAACTTTGGAGTATCAATAGGTAGTATTACAAGGCTTGGAGGTTTTAACTTAACCACCACCACAAAAGATGCTCTTTTTATTTATGTTGGAACTGATGTTAATACTCCAATAACTTTTATTACCGCACTTCAAATAGGAAACGATACAACTCAACTTGGAACTTATAATTCCGATGGTATTACCTTAAAAGGAACAAATTTAAAAAAAGGTATTTCTATCATTACTTTTGATGCTTCTGCAACCCCAGATGGAGCTGTTTATAAAGGTGATAAAATAGGGCAAAACTCTTTTGCTGATTATTATTCTTTAATTGCTGATGTTGAAAATAATTGGACAAATGTTGTAAATGGAAATGGTGAATTATTACTACCCTTTTCTTCGGATAAATTCTCTATTATCAATGCTACTTGGAATGGTAATACCAATAATAGTTGGACAACAGCAACGAACTGGAATTCAGGAAGTGTTCCTACAACTACTAGTGATGTTTTAATTCCTAACGGGCTTAATAAGTACCCTACAATAATAAATCCAACAACAGTAAAAGGAATTACAATCGAAAATGGTGCTTCTTTAATTGCAAATTCAAATGTTACTGGAACAGTTATTTACCAAAGAAATTTAACTGCTAATTGGCATTTAGTTAGCTCACCTGTTACGGGTGAAACCACCAATAATTTAATTACAAATCACATTTTTGCTCAAGGAACTGCTGGAGGTCGAATAGGAATTGCACCTTATAAAAACGATGGAACTACCTGGAATTATCAAACAAAATCATCCGAAGAAAATATCGAAAAAGGAGCTGGTTTTTCTGTAAAACTAGCTACCCCTGGAAATTTAAAATTTAGAGGTAAAATTAATCATTTAACCGTAAATACACCTGTTACAAAAAATGAAAATGGCTATAATTTAATTGGAAATCCCTACACTTCGTACTTAAATAGTAACACTTTTTTAACTCAAAATAGTACTCTTCTAACCTCTCAAACTATTTGGATTTGGAACGGTACTAATTATGAAACAAAAGTTGCTGCCGATGCTTTTATTTTAGCACCTGCACAAGGTTTTTTTATGGATGCCAACGCTGACGGAAATATCTCTTTTAACAACACTAATCAGCAACACCAAACAACCGATACTTTTAAAAGAAGTAGCCGAACAGAAATACATCTAAGCGCTACCGATAATACGACTAATAAAAAAAGTAACACCAAATTATACTATATAAAAGGTACTACAACAGGTTTTGATAATGGTTATGACGGAGCGCAATTTAAAGGGTTTATAAGTGATTTTTCAATAACAACACAGTTAGTTTCTCAAAATAAAGGTGAAAATTATGCCATTCAATCTTTGCCTATCAATACCATGAAAAACACCGTTATTCCAATACATTTAAAAGCAAATGCCGGTAATGAAATTATGTTTTCGGCAAACTCAATGAATTTACCAACTAATATCAATGTTTATTTAGAAGATAAAATCAATGGGGTTTTTACTAATTTATCAAAAGAAAATTATACGGTTATTCTAAACAATAATACATCGCAATTTTATCTTCACACAAGCGATAAAAACCCAAAAATTAACACTATTCAAGAAAACTTAAATGAAAATACGCAAAATGTAGCTATTTATGCGTCAGCAAATAATACACTAACAATTACAGGTTTACCATCAACAAATTTTTCAGAAAATACTTCAAAAAACGCTTCTATAAAAATCTATTCTATTTTAGGAGAAAAAATTATCAGCAAGCAATTTAAAACAGCAGCTATAAACGTAATTCAACTACCTAAAACATCAAAAGGAATTTATATTATTGAGTTAAATTCTAATTTAGGTAAAATTACTAAAAAAATTATCTTAAACTAAAAATCATGAAAAAAACACCCGAAAACATTTCTAGAAAAGAGGCGTTAAAAAAAATAAAAAACTATGGTAAGTATGCTAGCTTAACCGCTTTAGGAACTTATTTGATATTAAACCCTCAAAAAGCACAGGCAGCTAGTTTAGTTCCTCCTGGCAATAAGTTTTAAAAACACATTTTTACTTCAAAAAACCCTCGAAATTTCGAGGGTTTTTTATTTCTATAAAACAATTAATTTTTTTTTAACATAAAAAAACTCTAAATTAATAGTATTACTGTTAAATTTGCGTATATAATTTTTACTTATGAAAAATTTCTTATCAAACATAAAAATTGAAATACCTGTTGGAATATATATTAAAGACCCCGAAACATCCGACTTAGGCAAACGAATTATAGAAAACAGTATTAAATTAATAGAAGATATAGGTTTTGAAAATTTCAACTTTAAAAAATTAGGGAAATTAATAGGCTCTAATGAAAGCTCTATTTACAGATATTTTGAAAGTAAACACAAACTTCTGATGTATTTAACCTCTTGGTATTGGGGATGGATACAATATCAATTAGTTATAGAAACTTACAGTATTCATAATTCAGAAGAAAAATTAATAAAAGCAATTCAAATATTAACAAAAACAACCGAGCAAGACAGTAATTTCTCGCATATTAATGAGGTTTTATTAAACTTAATTGTAATTAATGAAAACTCTAAATCATATTCAACAAAAGAAGTCGATACCGAAAATAAAGAAGGTTTTTTTAAATTATATAAAGAAGTTGTAAAACGTTTAGCTGATATAATAACTAATTATAATAATAGCTATCAACATCCGCTTACACTAGCTAGTACAATTATTGAAGGTGCATTACATCAACAATTTATTAAGCAACATTTTAAGTCGCTAACAAATTGCGATAAGACTACTTCTCCAACTTCATTTTTTATCGATTTAACTCTTAATACGCTTTCAAATGGCAGAAAATAACCCATTAACACCTTGGAAACGGTTTTTAGGACTTTTAAAATTAGAAAAAAAAGATATTTTACAAATATCTTATTATGCCATATTTGAAGGAATTGTAGCATTATCACTTCCTTTAGGAATACAGGCAATTATCAATTTATTACAAGGTGCACAAATTTCGGCATCGTGGGTAGTTCTTGTAATACTTGTTACAGGTGGCGTAGCTTTTAGTGGCGTATTAAAACTAATGCAAATTAGAATTATAGAAACCATACAACAACGTATTTTTACAAGAGCATCTTTAGAACTTAGTTATCGTTTTCCTAAAATAAAAATGAGCGAATTAAGAAATTACTATCCTCCTGAATTAGCCAATCGTTTTTTTGATACGCTTACCATTCAAAAAGGAATTTCAAAAATTTTAATTGATGTTCCTTCGGCTTTTTTACAGATAATTTTTGCTTTATTATTATTGTCTTTTTACCATCCTTTTTTCATTTTATTTGGTCTTTTACTACTACTATTGATTTATCTTGTATTTAAATACACCGCCAAAATTGGATTAGAAACCAGTTTAATTGAATCTAAAAATAAATATAAAGTAGCACATTGGTTACAAGAAATAGCCAGAACAATTATCAGTTTTAAAGTATCAGGAAAAACAAAATTAGCCTTAGATAAAAGCGATAACTTAGTCTCTGATTATTTAAAATCAAGAGATAGTCATTTTAAAATATTAATCATTCAATATATTCAAATGATTAGTTTTAAGGTAATTGTAACCGCTGGTTTGTTATTAATGGGAGGTTTTTTAGTGTTAAATCAGAAAATGAATATCGGACAATTTGTAGCCTCTGAAATAATTATTTTATTGATAATAAGTTCTGTTGAAAAATTAATTTTAGGCTTAGAATCCTTTTACGATGTGCTTACTTCTATTGAAAAATTAGGACAAGTTATTGATAAACCTATCGAGAATCAACAAGGAAGTACTGTGAGCGATAGCAAACCTTTTAAAATTGAAATTCAAAATATTTACTATACTATTTTTGAAAAAGAAAATCCTATTTTAAAAGATATTTCATTTGTTATAGCCCCAAAAGACCGAATATTAATTCAAGGAGAAAGTGGTGCTGGAAAATCGAGTTTAATACAACTTATTGCAGGAATTACAAGCCTTACTGCTGGAAATATTTTTGTGAATGATTTATCGATAAAAAGCCTACAAATTAATAATTATAGAGCCTATTTAGGAATGTCATTATCCGAAGAAAATCCGTTTGAAGGAAGCATTCGAGAAAATGTAACTTTTGGAAATACCGAAATTACAGATGACGAAATTTATACTATTTTCGACATTATTGGCTTAACTGATTTTTTAAAACATCAAGAAAATGGCTTAGAAACCCAACTAAAACCCGAAGGAAAACATATTGGTTATACCATTTCTAAAAAAATTATTCTGGCAAGAGCAATCATCAAAAAGCCAAAACTTTTAATTTTAGAAGATCCTTTAGACCAATTTGAAAAAAAAGAAGCCAATAAAATTATCGATTTTATTACAAGCCCTTCCCAAAAATGGAGCTTAATTATTGTGAGTAGTAACGATAAATGGGAAGAAAAATGCACTAAAAAAATTACGCTTCATAAAGGTAAAATCATTAATAAATAAATCAACAGAAGTAATGTTACATATTTCAAATAATAGTATTTCTAATCAAATTGATTTGAGTAATTTTAAATCAGGAAAAAAAATATTTAAAAAAGAACATCATAAATTATTTAGAAAATTTTTACTTTTCTTTTTATTGATGTTAATCATAACGCTATTTTTACCATGGACACAAAATGTTTCTAGTACAGGTAATGTAACTACTTTAAAACCAAATCAACGTCCGCAAACATTACAATCTCAAATTCCTGGAAGAATTGAGCAGTGGTTTGTACAAGAAGGTGATTTTGTAAAAAAAGGCGATACAATTTTACGTATTTCAGAAATAAAAAGTAATTATTTTGATGATAAACTTGCCGAAAGAACAGGTAATCAGTTAAACTCTAAAAGTCTTTCTGGTAAATCATATACTAATAAAATAAGTGCTTTAAAAAGGCAAATTTTAGCGATAAGAAACGAACAAAAATTAAAATCGGAACAAGCAAAAAATAAATTAAAACAAGCTTACTTAAAAGTTAAAAGTGATAGTATTGATTTAGAAACCGTTATTTTAAAACAACATATAGCCAAAATTCAATATGATAGAACTTTTACCCTACAAAAAGAAGGTTTAAAAGCGACTAAAGATGTTGAAGAAAAAAGAGCTAAGCTACAAGAATTTTCAGCCAAAGTTATTTCTCAAAAAAATAAATTATTAACCTCTAAAAATAATATTATCAATGCAAAGTTAGCTATTTCAGGTATTACAGCTAGTTATACTGATAAATTATCAAAAGCACAAAGTAGTTTGTACAGTGCTGAATCTGGCGCTTACGAAACAGAAGTACAAGTTTCTAAACTACAAACCAGCCTAGCTAATTACAATAAAAGAAGCTCTTTATTATATATTACAGCTCCGCTTGATGGTTACATAAATAAGGCAATAAAATCAGGAATTGGAGAAACTTTTAAACAAGGTGAACAGTTAATAAATATTATGCCATCGGTCTACGATTTAGCAGTAGAAATGTATATAAAACCTATCGATTTACCATTGATACATATTAATGAAAAAGTACGTGTTCAGTTTGATGGTTGGCCTGCAATTGTTTTTAGTGGATGGCCAAATATGTCATCAGGAACTTATGAAGCTAAAATTATTGCTATCGAAAATTTTATTAGTAGTAATGGTAAATACAGAGCATTAATTGTTCCTAATAATGATAAACAACCATGGCCAAAAGCTATTAGAGTCGGCTCAGGAGCAAAAACAATTGCACTTTTAGAAAACGTACCTATTTGGTATGAATTATGGCGACAAATTAACAGTTTTCCGCCTAATTTTTATCAACCAAACACAAAAAAAATCGATTCTAAGAAAAAGAAATAATGAAAAATATATCCTTTTTATATCTATTTATAAGTTTTGTTTCCTTTTCTCAAAATATGCCTAACAACATACTTTCTTTAGAAGAAAGTTTAGGGTATATAAAAAAATATCATCCTATTATAAAGCAGGCAAAACTTATTATTAATACAAATCAAGCAAAATTATTAAAAGCTAGAGGTAGTTTTGACCCTAAAATTGAAGTTGATTACAGTAATAAAAAATTTAAAAATACGGAGTATTACAAAACACTAGTTTCGTCTTTTAAAATTCCTACTTGGTATGGCATTGAGCTAAAAGGAAGCTATGAAAACAATTCAGGAAAATATTTAAACAATCAATATAAAACTCCTAAAAATGGGTTGTACAATGTGGGAGTATCTGTTCCGTTAGCTAGAAATTTATTTATCAATAAAAGAATGGCTACGTTAAAAAAAGCCAAAATATATACTAAACAAAGTGGGTTAGAACAGCAATTATTAGTTAATACTATTTTGTTTGATGCTATTTCAGCATACTTAAATTGGACACAATATTATCAACAATATAGTGTGTTTAAAAATTATTATGCCAATGCAACTATAAGACACAACAATGTTATTAAAAATTTTAAAGCAGGTGATAAAGCTGCAGTAGATACTTTAGAAACAAGTATAAACCTTGAAAACAGAAAATTAGATTTAGAAAAAGCACGGATTAAACATTTAAAATCAAAATTAGCTTTTTCGAATTATTTGTGGATTAATAATAACATTCCCATGGAATTAAAAAACAACATGATTCCTGATATCAGAACATTTTCTAAGGTTGATAATCTATTAAAAACATCCGAAATTAATTTAGATGAAAATGATTTAGAACAACATCCGAAGTTAAAATTATTAGCCTTAAAGAAGAATAATTTACAGATAAATAAACGATTAAAAATAAATAACCTACTTCCTAAAGTAGATTTTCAATATAATTTATTATCATCAGAAGTAAATAATTTTGATTCTTTTAACGCTTCAAATTACAAAAACTCATTACAAGTTAGTGTACCGTTATTTTTAAGAAAATCTAGAGGAGATTTAAAAATTGCAAAAATAAAATTACAAGATTTAGACTTTGAAATTTCATCAACAAAAATAATTTTGCAAAATAAAATTAAAGCTACCAAACAAGAAATTGTATCGTATCAAAAACAACAAAATATCTTAAAAAACTTAGTTAATAATTATAAAACTATTGTTAAAAGTGAAGAACGAAAATTTTCATTAGGTGAAAGCTCTTTATTTTTAATAAATTATAGAGAAGTTAAATTAATTGAAACTAATTTAAAAGCCATTAAAAATGAATATGAATATGCTAAAACAAAAAGTAAACTAGTTAAATTATTAGGGAAATTAACGAATATCTAAAAGATACTTATTTAAATGTTAAACGAATTATACAAGTACCGATTTCAAATATTTTTATTTTCACAATTAACACTGTTATTTGGTGCACTTGTTTTTCCTATTGAAATTTATGATACTAAAATATCGCCTGTACTCCATCTTTTTAATTTAAGTACAGGCTTATTTTTACTTCATAAAAAGAAAAAAACATTTTGGTTAGTACTGCTTTTAATCTTATTAGCCACCTTGTCTTTCAGTTTAGATATATTTGACAAAGCAGGAAAACACTTTGTTGATATTTTAAGAATTAGCTCTTATTTTATCTTTCATATCGTTGTAACCAGAGAATTAATTATTCAAGTTTGGAATACTAAAAATATCGATCAAAAAACAATTTTAGGTCTAATTAGTGGTTTTATATCGCTTGGTTTTATCGGTTTTTTTATCTGTTTACTTATTGAAATTTTTTATCTAGGTTCTTTTAGCTTCCCCGAAAATGGTATTTCAACAATTCAAAACTTAATGTATTTTAGCTATATAACACTGCTAACCATTGGCTATGGCGAAATTTTACCCGAAACTGTTTTGGCTCAAAAAGCCGTGGTTTTTATCGGTTTAATTGGGCAAATATACTTAGTAGTTTTAATGGGAATTGTTATTGGTAAATATATCAACCAAGAAAAAACACCCTAAAACACTTTACTAAATAGCCTCCTAAAAATGCTTCAAAAATTAGCCTAAAATCTTTGTAATTAAATCTTGTTTTGCTTTTTCATCATCACCAAATAACCAACGCAAGGTGTTGTCTTCCCAAATTTCATGATATTGTTTTTGATTGATAATATCTCTATCAATAGCCAAATCTAACAATTTCCCTGGATATGAAGATTGCGCATCACTTTCCATTTCTCCTAGTGGATACGGGTCATCTAAGCCCATAATAATTTGATTTGAGCCTTGTCGGTCAATCATTAATTTTAACGAATCGGTATCATGTACTAGCGTATCAAAGAAAATATTTGGATGCCCAACCGCTTTTCTAGGATGCGTTTTTCCTTCAAATAAATCAGGACGACCATCAAAACCTTGAATCCTACGTCCTAAGTTCATTTGTGCCAATTGCCCGCCGTGTGCAAAACAAGTTCTGATATTTTTAAAACGCTCTTGCATTCCGTTTAACGTATAAAAATGATACGCATCACCACATTGTGCCAACATCCAAATTAAATGAAAACGCCAATTGGTATTTTCTAATTTTATCATTTTATCACCATCATACGGATGAATTTCAATGGCTAATTTATATTTATCTGCTAATTCAAAAATACGGTCATTTTCTTTATCAAAAACACAACGCCACTGCCCTATCGAATCCATAAAATGCGTTGGTAAACACAAAACTTTTAATCCTAATTCCTCCACACAGCGTTCCATTTCGTACAAAGCACCATAAATAAAACCAGGGTGAACTACAAAACCACAAGTAAATTTATCAGGATGATCGTGTTGTACTTTTGCGTTAAAATCATTCTGAAAACGCAAAGCTTTTTTCATTTCTTCCAAACGCAATCCGTTACCATATAATTGCGATAAATTTAAAACCACCGCATGATCTAACTTATTTTTTTCCATCCAGCGTAATTTTTCATCTAAGAAAAAACTAGAATCGGTTACAGGACGTTTCCATCCTTTTTGTAACATATGTTTACGTTCATCATCGACCCAAAAAATTTCTTTTTCCTTCATAAAATCAGGAATTTGCTCAGGATAAGGCAATAAATGAGAATGTCCGTTTATTCGTAGTTTACGTTTTTCCATCGTTTATTTTATTTAAATAATTTTTATGATGATTTTTTTGATAAAATTATTAGATATTTTTAAATTTTATTCGGAGGACTCATAATTGTTCCGCAATTAGAACACGTACATTTTTGAGTATCAGAATAATATTTATCAAAAATAACGGGCATATCAGTTTCAATATTATCTAAAGCAAATTCTTCTCTGTATAGCTGATTTCCGCAATTTTCGCAATACCATTCTAATGCATCTAACATTCCTTCCGACCTTGGATATTCAATAACCAAACCAACAGTATTTTCTTTACGTTGTGGCGAATGCGGAACTTTAGCAGGCAATAAATAAATATCTCCTTCATTAATTTCGACATCAATCATTTTACCATTGCCATCAATAATTTTCAAAACCATATCCCCTTCTACTTGATAAAAGAATTCTGGTGTTTCGTTATAATGATAATCTTTTCTATTGTTAGGTCCTCCAACAACCATTACAATATAATCGCCATTATCCCACACCTGTTTATTTCCAACGGGCGGTTTTAATAAATGACGATTTTCATCAATCCACTTTTTAAAATTTAAAGGCTGTACTAAATTCATATTTATATATATTGGGCGTTCCCTAAAGGTCGGGCTTTCCGCTATATCTTTTTATAAAAGAAAAGTTTTATAAAAAGGATGCCGCTTCAATCCCTAACGCAAATTTTGTTTTTATTTATAATTTTCAATCATTGTTTTAATTTTGATAGCTTTTTCAAAATGATTTAATTTATGCGTTTGAATCCACCAAGTAGCGACTTCCATTAACAACTTCGGATTATCATTTTTATTCTTAAAAAACGCATAAAAAGACAAACCTACATTTGTCCCTTTTTTAGCAATTTTATCATCACAAATGGCAATGATTTTTTGTTTTATTTCATCAGTCATCTTTATCTAATTTATTTTGGTAAAAAAATTACAATCCTGCTATTTCATCTTCTTGCAAAATCTCGTTGGTTTCTTTTACTACTTTTTGAAGAATTTCTTTTAAATATTTTAAATCCGTTGTATGTTTAAAACCCGAATTAGATACCATATTTAGCAATGCTTTATCTTGCGCACGTCCTTTTTTCATGGCATCAGCATACGGAATATCTTCTTTAAAAGTAACCATCGAATATTTAGAAAAATATTCATTTGGAAACGCTTTTTCTAAAGCCATTTCCAATATTCTTTTCTCTTTAAATAACGGATTAGCAACATGATTTTTCATTTCATGAAAATTATCGATTGCTAAATCGGCAATAGCATCGGTATTTTCTTTTCTTGCTTTTTCGTAGGTTTTAAAAACAGTTTCCCAATCTCCTAAATTTTGATTAAGAATTTCATCAAAAACGGTAATATCTTCAAAAGAAGCATTCATTCCCTGCCCATAAAACGGTACGATTGCGTGTGCTGAATCTCCTAATAAAATGGTTTTATTCTGATAATGCCAAGGCGAACATTTTACCGTTCCCAAAGCTCCTGTCGGATTATTTAAAAATTCCTCTTTAATACTCGGAATTAATTTTAACGCATCAGGAAATTGTGTTTCAAAAAATTCGGTTATTTTTTCTTCGGATGTTAAATTATCAAAATTATATTCTCCTTCATCATAACTTAAAAACAGCGTAACGGTAAAACTACCATCCATATTTGGAAGCGCAATTAACATATACGCACCACGAGGCCAAATATGTAAATGGGCATTACTTATTTGATGATTCCCTTTTTTATCCGCAGGAATTTCTAGCTCTTTATATCCATGAGATAAATAATTTTGAGAATAACTAAACAAAAATTTTCGTTCTAAATAATAACTTTTACGTAAAACAGAACCCGCACCATCAGTACCGAAAATAACCTCAGCATCTACAGAAAATTCTTCTTTTGTATGATAATCTTTAAAGTGTGCAATAGTATTTTCTATGTTTACAGATGTACACTTTTTATTAAAATGAATAGTTACATTTTCGTGTTTTTCGGCTTCTGTTAATAAGATAGCATTTAAATCTCCTCTTGAAATTGAATTGATACACTCGTTATTTCTACCCGAATAATTTGATGAAAATGTATTTCCTTTAATATCATGAATCAACCTTCCGTACATTGGAATACAAATTTCACGAGCTTTTTCGGCAACACCTGCTAAACGCAAGGCTTTAAATCCTCGGTCAGATAATGCCAAATTTATAGAACGACCTGCTGAAATATCAACAGTTCTTAAATCGGGTCTGCTTTCATAAACCGAAACCTTATATCCTCTTTGTGCTAATCGTAAAGCTAATAAGCTTCCGCACAGACCTGCACCTATTATTAATATATTATCTTGTTTATTCATATTGATTTATTTTGATAACAATCCTTTTAAAATGCTTACCATTTTATAAACATCTTCAAAAGAATTATACATTGGCGTTGGTGCACAGCGGATAACATCTGGTTCACGCCAATCGGTAATTATATTATGTTCGGTTAATTTTTTATGCAAATTTTTATCGGCATTTTTAACTTGAATAGATAATTGACAACCTCTTTCTTTTGGATTTGATGGCGTAATAATTTTAATATCCTCAGAATTTATTTCGTTGATTAAAAACTCAAAATATCCTGTTAATTTTTCTGATTTTTCTCGCAAAGCGTCCATTCCAACCTCAGCAAACATATCTAAGGAAGCTTTGATGGCTGCCATCGATAATATTGGAGGATTCGATAATTGCCAACCCTCAGCACCCGCCATTACATCAAAAGGTTGACGCATATTAAAACGAGTTTCTTTGTTATGATTCCACCAACCTGCAAAACGAGGTAACTCTTTATTTTCTGCGTGTTTTTCATGAACAAATAATCCTGCTAAACTTCCAGGACCTGAATTTAAATATTTGTAAGTACACCAAGCTGCAAAATCTACACCTGAGTTGTGTAATTCGGGAGAAATATTTCCTGCTCCGTGTGCTAAATCAATTCCAACAAAACAATCTTTTGAATGTCCTATTTCAGCGATTCGCTTTAAATCTAAATATTGACCTGTGTAATAATTTACACCGCCAATTAATAACAACGCAATCTCATCACCTTGTTCAGCAATAATTTTCTCTAAATCTTCAATATTTAATAATTCTTCGCCTTTTCTTGGTTTCCATTCTATTAAACCTTCGGATGCATCAAATCCATGAAAATTTAATTGCGATTGTACCGCATATCTATCCGAAGGAAAAGCATCAGATTCTATTACAATTTTATATTTCTTTTTGGTAGGCTGATAAAACGAAACCATCAACAAATGTAAGTTAGTAGTTAAGGTATTCATAACGACAACTTCTAGCGGTTTTGCCCCTACTATTTTCGCCATATTTTCGGTTAAAAACTCATGATATGGTAACCAAGGCGTTTCTCCTTCAAAATGACCTTCTACACCATATTTTGCCCAATCTTCTAATTCTTGATTGATGTATTTTTTAGTCGATTTAGGCTGTAATCCTAAAGAGTTTCCTGTAAAATATAACCAGTCGTTACCTTTTTTATCTTTCGGAATATGAAATTGATTGCGTAAGTATGCTAATTTATCTTCTTTATCTTGTTGTTGTGCGTAGTCTAAGGTCTTTTGATAATTCATGTAATAGAAAAAAGGATTGTTTTCAAATATAAAACAATCCTTTTTCATTTATTAAATACCCTATATTTATTTTTGATTTAACGTACATTTTAAAACGGTCTTTCTTCAGCAAAGAAGAACCAATTAAAAAATGCACCTACTTTTTTATCTTTTTTAGGTTTTGATATATTCATTCCAGACGAAACTAAGCCCTCTATATAACTATCGTACTCTAATTCTTTGGTATCTAAAAAACCATTTAAAAATTTCCGAGAAGCTTCCATTCCCTTTACCTCTTCAATATCTTTTAATTTTTTATATAAAGAAATTACCTCATCAATTGCTTTTTGAGGAGCTAATTTTCGAATTGCTTTGTAACTTAATACCTGTTCTTTTTCATCTTTTTTAACCGTAAAGTCAGTAACTACCCAATAATACTCACCTGATTTAGCTAAGTTTTTAACTACGGCAATCATATTTTTTCCTTTCTCTAAACGCTCCCACATCATTTTAAAAATAATCCTAGGCATATCGGGATGTCGAATAATATTATGCCTTGCCCCTACTAATTCACATTCTTCATACCCTGATGAAGTAACAAAATCTTCATTACAATATTCAATAACACCTTTTTTATCGGTAATACTAATCAGAATTGTGTCTTGCTCTAATAGTACTTTTTTATCAATAGGTGTTGGCGAAGATATTTGTGATTTTCTTGGTACTTCTTTCATTTTTATGATTTTTTTAATGGCAAATATAAAATTAGAATCAACTAATTTTTATGATAAATATCATAAAAAACAACTCTAAATGAACTACTTATGTAAATTTAATATAATATTCTAAATTTTATAGTTCCATCTATTTCTTGCAATTTTTCGATAACTTTTTTATCATATATTTTATTTACATCGGTTATTACATAGCCTACTTTTTCATCTGTCGATAAATACTGTCCTGTAATATTCAAATCGTATTTTGCCAAAACTTTATTGATTTTAGCCATTACACCCGATATATTTTCATGAATATGCAAAAATCGATGTGCATTTATTTGACGAGGCAAGCGGATATTAGGGAAATTTACCGCATCAACCGTATTTCCCGAATTCATATATGCCATTATTTTTCCTGGCACAAAGTTAGCGATATCTTTTTGTGCTTCTTCGGTACTTCCACCAACATGAGGTGTTAAAATCACATTATTTAAGCCTTTTAATTCCGTATAAAAATCACCATTTTTTGCTGGTTCTTCAGGATATACATCAACAGCCGCTCCTGCTATTTTACCCGATTTTAAACCTGCCACCAAGGCTTTAATATCAACCACAAAACCTCTCGATAAATTTACAAAATGAACACCATCTTTCATTTGAGCAATTTCTTTTTCTCCGATATAGTTTTTATTTGCCGCATTGTCATCTACATGTAAGGTAATAACATCAGCTATATTTAACAGCTCTTTTAAAGTATTTATTTTACTAGCATTTCCTAAGGCTAATTTATCTTCAACATCATAATAATACACATCCATACCCATTGCTTCGGCTAAAACAGACAATTGTTTACCAATATTTCCGTAGCCTATAATTCCTAGTTTTTTACCTCGAATTTCTCTCGAACCTTGGGCAGTCTTATTCCACTGACCATTATGAATTTCTGTGCTTCGCTGAAAAACACTACGCATTAACATAATAATTTCGCCAATTGCCAATTCTACCACCGAGCGAGTATTACTATAAGGAGCGTTAAAAACGACCACACCATTTTCTTTACAAGCCTCTAAATTTATTTGTTTTGTTCCAATACAAAATGCCGAAACCACCATTAATTTATCTGCCGATTCGATTACCTTTTTAGTAACCTGTGTTTTTGAGCGAATCCCTAAAACATGAACATCTTTTAATTTATCAATTAATTCTTCTTCGGATAAACTTTTTGACACTGTTTCTACTGTAAAACCATCGGCTGTTAAGTTGGTAAAAGCATCATTATGAACATTTTCTAATAATAAAATTTTAATTCTATTCTTTGGATATGATATATTTCTTGGCAAATCGTTTAAGTATAAAAATTCGTCTAAATTAGGCGTAATATGGTCGGCATTTTCTATGGTTTTTGCTCTTTGTACATTTTCGGTATAGGCAAAAAAAGTATCGGCAACTCCTGCTTTTTTGGTTACCGCATCGCTATAACCGTCACCGATTACTTGAATTTCACCAGCTAAATTTAAGTTTTTTAAGCAGTCAATTTTTCCGTTGTGTTGCGATAACAAATTTTGAGTATCAAAACCTATTATTGCATCGTTTTTATCAAACTCGAAAGTATTAGCAAAAACTCTTTCAGCAGGAATATTATATTCGGCAACAATCGGAATTATAAATTCCTTAAAACCTGCGGATATTACATAAATATCATCAGAAAACTCTTTAAAAAAATCTTTATTATCAGCAATTGAACGAGATACTTTTTGTTCTAATTCTTTTATCAATAAAGGTAAATCAGCTTTTGTAGCGTTTAATAAGTCAATCCGTTTTTTTAAAGATTCGGTAAACGATATTTCGCCGTCAATTCCTTGATTGGTTATTGTTATAATTTGATTAATAATAGCCTCTTTCTTCGGATTTCCTAGCAGACTGATTTCTGCTAAAACATCTAAAGCTTCTACCTTTGTAAGGGTACTATCAAAATCGAAAACAAAACTTCTTTTTGGTGTCATAGCATTTTATTTAAGGGTTCATATCCAAAAATACAAAGGATATTAAACAAATAATGCACTATTTTAAAAAGATTTTATTTTTTTACCCATAGAATATCAAGTTATTAGCAACAAAAGCCACCAAATAATAGGAATTGATTCTACAAAAAATGAGCTATAATAAGTTGATTGTTTTTCTGAACAGCGCATCAATAAAACCAAAATAATCATAAAAACCACCAAAAAAACCTGTTTAAAATTAGTATTTGACGTTATTATAAATTCTAAAAATAAACAAAGTGTTAACAAAACATAGCCTACTTTTTTGGTTTGCTGAATGCCTATTTTTTTAGGAATGGTTTGCAAAGAAATAGCGTCATATTTTACATCTCTTATATCAAAAGGTAGAATTAAAACCACCACAAACAAAAAACGCTGTAATCCTAATAAATAAAGAAAACTCGAAAAACTAGCAGGAGTATCAAAAAAAGGTAAAAAAACCGTTATTCCCGACCAAACTAAAGCAACAATTATGATTTTTAAGTAGCCAATGCTTCGTAAGTTTTTTTTAAATCCACTAAAAAAAGGAACGGCATATAAAAGTGTTAATAATCCGAAGGGACTAAAAAAGAGTACTGTTTGTAAACTTAATTTAGTAAGATAAAAACACATCATTAAAAAGCAAAACAACGAAAAAATTTGAATAATTTTTAAATGCCTTGTTAAACTTTTATGATACAATTTAGCAACTCCTGCATATTTTACAAAGTTATAACCCGTAATTGTAGCGTAAAAAATAAAAAACAACAACGATTTATTGTATTCCAATCTAAAATATAGCGCCGTAACACAAACAAAAGAACAGACCGCTAAGGCTACGTGAATACTAGCATTTATATAAAAATTAAATAGTTTTTTTAGCAAATTCATTACACAAAAATAGTTTTTATGTTTAGAACCATTACATTTAGTTAATAAAATATCAGTTTTAAGCCAAAAACATACTATAAAAATTACACTTTTTTGTTATTTTTGATGGACTAAAAAAACAACACAGAATGAACACAAATTCATTTCAACTAAGACATATTGGTCCTAATTCAAAAGGACAAGAAAAAATGCTAGAAACGATTAAATCTGATAGCATAGACCAATTAATTTTTGAAACAATTCCTGATGATATTCGCCTTAAAAACGAATTAGATTTAGCTCCTGCAATGAGTGAGTATGAATATTTGAATCATATTACTGAATTAGGTGCAAAAAACAAGGTTTTTAAAAGTTACATCGGATTAGGATACAACGAGGCAATTGTGCCAAGTGTTATTCAACGTAATATTTTAGAAAACCCAAGTTGGTACACCGCTTATACGCCATATCAAGCAGAAATTGCACAAGGACGTTTAGAAGCATTGTTAAATTTCCAAACCATGGTTTGCGATTTAACAGGTATGGAACTTGCAAACGCATCTTTATTAGATGAATCAACTGCTGCTGCTGAGGCAATGGCGTTATTATTTGATGTACGTGAGCGTGCTCAGAAAAAAGCAGGTGTAACAAAGTTTTTTGTTTCTGAAGATATTTTACCACAAACATTATCGGTTTTAAAAACACGTTCAACGCCTATCGGAATTGAATTAGTTGTAGGAAATCATGAAGAATTTGATTTTTCTGAAGATTTTTTCGGAGCTATTGTTCAATACCCAGGAAAACATGGGCAGGTTTGCGATTATACTGAATTTGTTGCCAACTGTAACGAAAAAAATATAAAAGTAGCTGTTGCTGCCGATATTTTATCATTAGTAAAATTAAAAGCACCTGCTGAATTTGGTGCTGCCGTAGTAGTAGGAACTACACAACGTTTCGGAATTCCATTAGGTTACGGAGGTCCTCATGCTGGTTATTTTGCTACCAAAGAAGCTTACAAACGTAGTCTTCCTGGTCGTGTAATTGGTGTTACTAAAGATGTTAACGGTGGTCGTGCATTGCGTATGGCGTTACAAACTCGTGAGCAACATATTAAGCGTGAAAAAGCTACTTCTAATATTTGTACTGCACAGGTTTTATTAGCTGTTATGGCAGGAATGTATGCCGTTTACCATGGTAAAGATGGTTTACAATATATTGCTGACAAAACTCATGCTGCAGCAAACACCTTAGCTACAGCTCTAGAAACACTAGGTTTCAAACAAAAAAATAGCGCCTATTTCGATACTATTTTAATTGAAGTTGAAGCTGAAAAATTACGCACTGTTGCACAAGAAAACGGAATCAACTTTAATTATATTGATAACAACCACGTTTCTATTTCAGTAAATGAAACCGTTAGTTTAAAAGAAATTAATGCCATTGTTGATTGTTTTGAACAAGCTTTTAATGTACAAAATGTTACTGTTACACAATTAACAACAACAGTCGAAATTGCTCCTAACGTTTTAAGAAACACTTCTTTCTTAGACAATGAGGTATTTAATACGTATCAGTCAGAAACTGAAATGATGCGTTATATCAAAAAATTAGAACGTAAAGATTTAGCGTTAAATCATTCCATGATTTCTTTAGGATCATGTACCATGAAATTAAATGCTGCTTCTGAAATGTTACCTTTAAGTAATGCACAATGGGGGAATATTCACCCATTTGTACCATTAGAACAGGCTGAAGGATATCAAACAGTATTAAAAAACTTAGAAAATCAATTAAACGTTATTACTGGTTTTGCAGGAACTTCTTTACAGCCAAATTCTGGTGCACAAGGAGAATTTGCAGGATTGATGGTAATTCGCGCGTATCATGAATCAAATGATGATGCTCATAGAAATATCTGTTTAATTCCTGCATCGGCACACGGTACAAACCCAGCATCGGCAGTTATGGCTGGTATGAAAGTAGTGGTTACCAAAACCGATGAAAAAGGAAATATCGATGTTGAAGATTTACGTGCAAAAGCCGAAAAACATAAAGATAATTTAGCCGCTTTAATGGTTACTTATCCATCAACGCATGGAGTGTACGAAAAAGCGATTAAAGAAATCACCCAAATTATTCATGATAACGGTGGGCAAGTTTATATGGATGGTGCAAATATGAACGCACAAGTAGGATTAACAAACCCTGCAACAATTGGTGCTGATGTTTGTCACTTAAACTTACATAAAACATTCGCCATTCCTCATGGAGGTGGTGGACCAGGGGTTGGACCAATATGTGTTGCGCCTCAATTAGTACCTTTTTTACCTACAAGCCCATTAATTCCAACAGGTGGTGAAAATGCAATTACTGCTATTTCTGCTGCTCCTTGGGGATCTGCTTTGGTATGTTTAATTTCTTACGGATATATAACCATGTTAGGCGCTAAAGGATTAACAGATTCTACAAAAAACGCTATTTTAAACGCCAATTATATTAAAGAACGTTTACACGGTCATTACGAAACCTTATATTCAGGAGAAATGAATAGAGCGGCGCACGAAATGATTATTGACTGTAGAGACTTTAAACAAAACGGAATTGAAGTAGTTGATATCGCTAAACGTTTGATGGATTTCGGTTTTCACGCACCAACGGTTTCTTTCCCAGTAGGAGGAACAATGATGATTGAGCCTACGGAATCTGAAAATGTAGCTGAATTAGATCGTTTTTGTGATGCTATGATTGCTATTCGTAAAGAAATTTCAGAAGCAACCAAAGAAGACACGAACAACCCTTTAAAAAATGCACCGCATACACAAGGTTTACTAACTGATGACCAATGGGATTTACCATACACGCGTCAGCAGGCGGCATTTCCTTTAAGTTATGTTGCCGATAATAAATTTTGGCCTTCTGTTCGTAGAGTAGATGATGCTTTTGGTGATAGAAACTTAATTTGTTCTTGTAACCCAATTGAAGATTATATTGACGAAGAAGCTTAAAAAATATTCTTTATCTTTTTTTATAAATTTAAAAACCTCACTAGAAATAGTGAGGTTTTTTTTTGAAATTGAAATTATTTTTCTATATTAATTTTATTTGAAGCTATTCCCGCTTTGCGCACTCGCTTTTTTTATTTTTAAAAGAAAAATAAAAAAGAGCTCAAACAATTGCTTCAATCGGGGCTAAAAACCAGAACGACCTTAAAAAAAGTACATGAATTCATCTTTTTTATCAGAAAATAATATCTTTATAAAACTGTGTTTTTTCTATTAAAAGTATTCCAAAAACATAATTTTAGATTATTTATCTATATAAATAAAATAAACAGAAAAATAATCTAAATTTAAACCTACATACTGACTATTATTATTGATTCTGCTACTTTTGATAGCTAAATATCATTACTATGGCAGGTTTTAAAAATTTATCCGAAGAAAATAGACAAAAATTAAACACACTAAAAGAACAATTAACCACCGCTCGTGATGGTTTTTTAGGCTACCCCGTTTCAAAAGATTTTGATTACTCCGCCTTAAATGAGTTCTTTCAATTTCCTATTAACAATTTAGGAGATCCCTTTGAAAAAGGAACGTACCAAGTACAAACTCATGAAATGGAACGCGAAGTAATTGCTTTTTTTGCCAAATTATTTAGAGCAAATCCCAAAGATTTTTGGGGCTATGTTACCAACGGAGGTTCTGAAAGTAATTTATATGGTTTGTATCTTGCGCGTGAGTTATATCCCAAAGCAATTGTTTATTATTCCGAATCTACACATTATAGTATTCGTAAAAACATTCATTTATTAAACATCCCTAGTATTGTTATAAAAGCACAAGAAAACGGTGAAATGGATTATAAAGATTTTAAGAACACCGTGCGTATGAACCGCCATAAACCCGTTATTGTTTTGGCTACTTTTGGTACGACTATGAAAGAAGCAAAAGACGATATTTCTAACATAAAAAACATTTTAGCAAGCCTAGCAATTCAAGACCATTATATTCATTGTGATGCAGCCTTGTCTGGTTCCTTTGGAGCTTTTATGCAACCTCGCCTACCCTTCGATTTTATGGATGGAGCTGATAGTATTTCTATTAGCGGACATAAATTTATAGGGTCTCCAATACCAACGGGTGTATTAATGGCAAAACGCTCCAATAGAGATCGAATTGCCAAAGGAATTTCGTATATCGGCTCGTTAGATACTACCATAACAGGTTCTCGCAACGGACATTCACCACTTTTTTTATGGTACGCTTTAAAACAATTGGGTATTAAAGGTTTACAAGAACGCTATCAAAAGAGTTTAGAAGTTGCACAATATTGTGAAGCTTCACTAAAAAAAATCGGTATTAAAGCATGGAGAAATCCAAATGCAATTACCGTAGTTTTACCTAAAACATCTAAAAAAATTAAAGATAAATGGCAATTAGCAACCGAAGGTGATATTTCACATATAATTTGCATGCCAAATGTAACGAAAATACAAATTGATGCCTTTATTGATGATTTAAAAAATTGCGATGAACCGACTATCGAAGAAGAAATCACCTTTGATTATTCATTAACATAAAAAATATAAACAAAAAAACACGAAGTATTAACTTCGTGTTTTTTTATTATAAAACTTATTTTTTAAGCGTTTAGCAACTACTTTTTTTACTCGTTTACTGCCTTTACAATTTCATTTCCTTTAACAATATAAAAATAAGAACGCCTGTTTTTCTGATGCT
>NZ_OESZ01000029.1 GCF_900239345.1 Tenacibaculum dicentrarchi
ACGAGCTAGAAAGTCGGCTATTTTCATTACAAACAGATTCACGTAATCTTTGTCAGAATTTTACTTTTCGAAAATGCTTAATTACGTTAATATTCCGTGTAATTTGGCTTAATGCAGGTTAACGGTTCGGCTATACGCAGTGCGGGTTTTCTTGCACTTCACTTTCAGCCTTGCACCGATGTTTATTATTTGTCAATTCGTTAATATTTAGCACTTTCGCCCGCATTACGTATAGGTATTGTTGGCAACAGTTATTTTTAAGTGCTTAAATCGGTTTCTTCCCAACTTATGTTTTCAGAAAGCATCCATGTTAATGAATGTCTTCGTTCGTGAATAACTCCACCATTACCTATTGGGTCAAACCCATTTGGAACTGTTTTTCCACCCATTTGTGCACTTCTTACAGCATTATGAAGACAATAGAATAAATCCTCTTTACGCATTAATTCACTTTCTAATACAGTTTCTTTATTTTTAATCCACTCTTCTATGCTTTCATCTATTGGACAACTAAAGTCCGATAAAATCTCTTGCATTTGTTCTCCAGACATCATTTGTCCTGTATACTCAGGCTCTTTATATCCAAAATACCAAGCTAAAGACCAAGCGTTCTCGAACTTCCAACCAATTGCATTTCTAGCTTCTTCATCATCTCTTGATTTGTTAAGGATTTCTTTTTCCTCTTCGTTCATAAAATCTTTAAGATTGTTTTTCTCAATGAAAGTCAGAATTTTTTCATTCTCCAAATTTTCTATCGGAATCATTAACCAAAGAACTAGAGCTTTTATAGCATTCAATCTTTGAGCTATTTCAATTTTAGGTCGTAACTTTCGGTCAAATTCTGTTGGTAAAGAACTCGATGGTTTGAATCCCTCTTTAAGACAAATTGATATGTTTTCAAGTCTTAAATCTGTCATCCAAGGTACTTTTTTGAATGATTCCAAATTATCTTCATTTTTAGCTTCTTGCTTTAGTACTTCTTTCTCTTTTGAACCAAATAGTTTCTTTAAAAAACTCATATTTTAATTTTATTGTTTTAATTGTTGCCAACGCCTAGTGTATGTGGCGTATTTTTCCGGCAGGAAAATATGCGCTCATACACTTTGTTAACGTGCGTTTTTTCTTTTTTAATTAAAATACCGCTATAAAATCACACATTTTTCAGCGTTTTTATTCGGCATTTAACTTGTCTAAATTTTCATATAAACTTACGCTAAAAAATCTAAAATCGGGAATATTCAGAACATTTATTCATTTTTATTTTCGATTGCGTAAACGAGCTAAAAAGTCTACGGTTTTATTTGGGAATTATAAGCAAAATCTTACGTAATATTTGTCAAAATCTACTGTTTTACGATTCCGTTTCTATTGCGCAAACGAGCTAGAAAGTCGGCTATTTTCATTACAAACAGATTCACGTAATCTTTGTCAGGATTTTACTTTTCGAAAACGCTTAATTACGTTAATATTCCGTGTAATTTGGCTTAATGCAGGTTAACGTCTATTGTATGATGCGTTTGCATCCCGCAGGGTGCATATGCATTATACAAATTGTTGTGTTTAGTTTTTTTACCATTTCATTATAGGTTCTTCCTTCCATAAAATCAATCTGAATTCTTCATAGTGATTTCCATTTCCGAGAGTATGATTGTCTCTGTGTCCTTTTCCTAATTTTAATTTATGAATCATTCCAGTACAAGAACCAACCCATAGAGTTTTTTCATCGTCAGATACTGCAAGTCCTCCAATAGTCGAACCTAAAAAATGCCTCCAAACACATTCTCCTTTTTTGTTGAAAGCTTTAACATACCCGTATGCATCTCCAAGGATGTATAGGTCTTTAGTAGTTAATCCTACATAAACTCTCATTCCATCATCAATAATTCTATAGTTCTCGCTTTCTTCATAAGCTTCAATCTTCAAGTCATCAATTTTATTGGTTGAAACTCCAATTGTAATTCCGTTATAAAAATGACAAGAGTTTGTGATTAATTGCTCGTCATCTGTTGAAAAGAGACAAAAGTGTGGGTAAGATGATTGAGGTCCTATTTCACCAATTAACTCTCCATTTTCATTCAATATGCGATGGTCTGAACATTGGTCTCCAACAACAATATATTTATTGTCATTTGATATGGTTGAATTCTCCATATCAATATTAGAATCCCATTCTTCATCCTCCAAATCAGGTACAGGGTGAATCATTTTTTCTCCATCAGTTGATATAATATAAATCCCCTCAGAGGTTGTTACAAGAACTCTAAGCCCATCATTAAATGGGATTAAATTAGTTATTCCAAATTCTTTTGTTTCAGTCAATTCAAATCTTTGAATTATATCACCTTCCCAGCCTTGAGTAGTAACAATTTTATTTTCCGATACAATTGCAAAAACATTATTTCTCTTAGATTTACCAATTGCATCTATTGATGAATCAAGGTCAATTATTTTTTCTCCGTATAGTATGTAAGCTTGTCTTTTTTGATAAGCTGTGCCAGTTAAGAAAACGATTTTCTCGTTTTCTATAAACTGCATTTGCTCAATGCTTTGACCTTTGGATTCAAAGAATTTTATCAAAGGAGTATAGGCAGGCGGAAAGTCTTTTCGAAACTCATCAACGGAATTATTTTTATTAGCTTCTTTTAATAGATGATATATTTCATCCGCTAAATGATCTCTTTTATCTTCAGGTTCTTTTCCTTTCCAGTTTTCCCATCCATTTTCCTCACCAAACTTTACCATTTGATTAACCTCAGTAGCGTATTTGCTTCCAAGGTTATTCCATTCCTCTTTAATATTGGTAGGAGTTTTCTTTTTATTAAAAAAGCTAAATTTCATTTCTCAGTTTTAATTAAACACAACGCCATGTGTATGTGGCGTATTTTTCCGCCAAGAAAATATGCGCTCATACACTTTGTTAACGTGCGTTTTTTTCTTTTTTTTTAATTAAAATACCGTTATAAAATCACATATTTTTCAGCGTTTTTATTCGGCGTTTAACTTGTCTAAATTTTCATATAAACTTACGTGAAAAAATCTAAAATCGGGAATATTCCGAACATTTTTTTATTTTCGATTGCGTAAACGAGCTAAAAAGTCCGCCATTTTCATTTCGGAATTATAAGCAAAATCTTACGTAATATTTTTTAAAATCTGCTGTTTTACGATTCCGTTTCTATTGCGCAAACGAGCTAGAAAGTCGGCTATTTTCATTACAAACAGATTCACGTAATCTTTGTCAGGATTTTACTTTTCGAAAACGCTTAATTACGTTAATATTCCGTGTAATTTGGCTTAATGCAGGTTAATGTGTTTGTATATGGTTTGTTGCGTGGTTTAAGCAACTAATTTAGTAAATAATTACCGACCAAGAAAGTCCGCGAGGACTTTCGTAAGTAAGCGAGAAGCCAGCAATAAATTATATACGGTGTT
>NZ_OESZ01000031.1 GCF_900239345.1 Tenacibaculum dicentrarchi
TCGGAATATTGCCGATTTTAGATTTTTTCACGTAAGTTTATATCAAAATTTAGACAAGTTAAACGCCCAATAAAAACGCTGAAAAATATGTGATTTTATAACGGTATTTTAATTAAAAAAGAAAAAACGCACGTTAACAAAGTGTATGAGCGCATATTTTCCTGGCGGAAAAATACGCCACATACACATGGCGTTGGCAAACATTAAAATCCTAAAAAAACGAAAAAACCTATGAAAAAAATGAAATTAGTATTTGGAATTCTTACTATTTTAATGACTTCACAAATTACTTTTGGACAAGAATATAATTTAGAAGAAAAAACAGTTATAGGAGTTTTTAAAATGGAAGGAAAAAATAAATCTGAATTGTTTTCATCAATTAATAAATGGATTTCTATAAACTATAATTCTGCACAGAATGTGATTCAAATGAATGACAAAGAAGCTGGAACAATAATTATTAAAGGAATAAATGAAGTTGTCTATAAAAACACAATGAAATCACTTTATCCAAAAAATAAATATATCAAAGAATATTCAACGACAAAATTCAATCATCTAATTGAAATAAATATTAAAGAAAATAAATTTAGAATAATTTATAAAATAACTGAAATTGCCAGTGAAGACGTTGGATTTAATAATATGATTTTTAATTGCATAAACTTCAATGGGAATAATGAAAAAGCAATTACTGAATATAACGAATTTATTGACGGATATTTAAAAAAGGGGTTAATCGGAAAGAAAAAACGTGCCAAATTTAAATCTAAAACTAAACCTATGTTTGACGAATTGAATAACAGTATTGTTTCTGACATTAAATTAACAATGAAATCAATTGAAAAATCGGTTGAATCAAAGAAAAAAGATGATTGGTAAAATAACGATTTGCCAACACCGTATATAGTTCATTGCTCATTTATTTTCCTTCGGAAAACACTCGCAAACGTAGATGTTTGAGTTTTTTAAACTATATTAGTAACTTCAAATACGCAACAAACCATATACAAAACCGTTAACCTGCATTAAGCCAAATTACACGGAATATTAACGTAATTAAGCGTTTTCGAAAAGTAAAATCCTGACAAAGATTACGTGAATCTGTTTGTAATGAAAATAGCGGACTTTCTAGCTCGTTTGCGCAATAGAAACGGAATCGTAAAACAGTAGGTTTTGAAAAATATCACGTAAGATTTTGCTTATAATTCCGAAATGAAAATGGCGGACTTTTTAGCTCGTTTACGCAATCGAAAATAAAAATGAAAAAATGTTCGGAATATTCCCAATTTTAGATTTTTTAGCGTAAGTTTATATGAAAATTTAGACAAGTTAAACGCCGAATAAAAACGCTGAAAAATATGTGATTTTATAACGGTATTTTAATTAAAAAAAAAGAAAAAAACGCACGTTAACAAAGTGTATGAGCGCATATTTTCCTGGCGGAAAAATACGCCACATACACTAGGCGTTAGCAACAAGCACTCACGAACCAGATATGATGAATAAAATTAGCGACATTTTTAATTCAGATGAAATTATCTACCATTATACTAAAACGCAAACTGCCTATGAATGCATTTTACATACAAATAAACTAAGACTTTCTGATAGGAAGACTTCAAATGACCCAATAGAGAACGTTATAGATAGAGGAATTGTTAGAAGTTTTTACGGGCATTTAGATACAAAAAAAGCGAGTAACGAAACAGCTGATAAAGTTTCAAAATATATCTTAGGAAATATTGATAATTGTAAACAACTATGTTTCTGTAAGAATAATGAAAACCCTGAACTACAAAAATTCGTGGTATTACCTTCTGAATATTATGGTTTTCTTAAACCTAGAATGTGGGACCAATATGGAGATAAATATAATGGTGTTTGTTTAGCTTTTGATAAAAATACACTTAAAGAAAACAATCCTGATATTTATTCAAATGATGTTGAATATATTAATTATGAAGAATTCTTTAGAAATAATATGAGTATTGACTTAAATAATCTTTATGAAATTGGACTTGATGAATATTGCAGAAACACTTTGGAAAAAATTAAGAATGCAAGCTTTCTAAAACATAAAGATTATTCAGGCGAAAACGAATATCGTTTTATTTCTTTTTCAAATTCAGAAACTTATTTAAATATTGGAAATAGCTTAAAAGCAATTATAGTTTCTAAAAGAAATCTCACTGATTTTGCAGAAAAATGGCTTATTGAGTTTACAACTAAAAAAAAAATAAAATTATTCTATATAGAATGGGATAATAATGGATGTCATATACAATCAAAAGAGGATTGTGATAAATCTCTAGAAATGGTATCAAACTTAATCTCTAGAATTAAAAACAAGTAAAGCCAGTTGCTAACACCATATATAATTTATTGCTAGTTCTAGCCTACTTACGAAAATCCCTTGGGGGATTTTCTATTACGTTTTTATTTACTAAATTTAGTGCTTCAAAAACGCAACAAACCATATACAAACCGTTAGCTTTCATTAACAAAAAAAATGCGTGAAATTGGAAAAATAAAGCGTTTTCCTAAAGTAGAATCCTGATAAATATTACGCAATTAGAAATGGAATTTTAACGCAGAAGATTTTGAAAAATATTACGTAAGAATCTGTCCGTAATTATGAAATAGAAACGGTGGAATTTTATCCTGTTTATGCAATCGGAAATGAAAAACTGTGGGATTCTGACAAATATTACGCAAGAATCTGTCTGTAATTATGAAATGAAAATGGCAGACTTTTAGCCTGTTTATGGAATCGGAAATGAAAAACTGTGGGATTCTGACAAATATTACGCAAGAATTTGTCTGTAATTATGAAATGGAAACGGCAGACTTTAGCCTGTTTATGCAATCAGAAATGAAAATTTAGACAAGTTAAACGCCGAATAAAAATGCTGAAAAATATGTAGTTTTATATCGGTATTTTAATTGTAAAAAAGGAAAAATAAACGAAAAGCTAACAAAATATATAATTTATTGCTAGTGCTCGCCTACCTACGAAAATCCTTAGGGGATTTTCTATTTCGTTTTTATTTACTAAATTAGTTGCTCGAAAAACGCAACAAACCATATATAAACCGTTAACCTGCATTAAGCCAAATTACACAGAATATTAACGTAATTAAGCGTTTTCGAAAAGTAAAATCCTGACAAAGATTACGTGAATCTGTTTGTAATGAAAATAGCGGACTTTCTAGCTCGTTTA
>NZ_OESZ01000018.1 GCF_900239345.1 Tenacibaculum dicentrarchi
CTAAATTTAAGAAAACCTGCAGAAGTACATTTAAACCCTAATATAAAATATAAATCATATCGAAAAAATAATGTAAATTTACCCGAACTAACTATTTAAAAACAAAGCTAGTTCAAATTATTTTTTGCATTATAAACGGCTAAAAAAATAGTTTGAACGATATAAATTAACCTAAAAAAAGGTCAACCTATATCAGTATAATACACAAACTGCTTCAATTAGAAAAATTTTTAATACATTTGTAAGCGAAATGTCTAAAGAAAAAATAGAAATAACACTTAATTATGTCGACGGAGAATACGTTGACCTTAATAACATGTCTATTAAAGCTTTAGAATCATTTCTTTCTGTAACAAATTCTTTAAAAAACATAGCTGAAAGTATTTCTCAAGAAATAACTTTTACTATAAAAAAAGGTTCAGCTTATACTTCTGTAAATGGTTCTTCAGTCGAAATTGGCAACATTTATAACACAATTGATGAGGCAATAAGTGGAAAATCTATTGATGACAATGTAACTTCTAATCTTAGAAATATTCAAAAAGAACTTCAAAATGAAGTATTTAAATATCAATTTAAATACGCAGATATTAATCTTGACGAAAGAATTAGAAGTGCAAAAAAAATCACAAAAAAAAGAACTAGAAACACTTATCAAACTGAATTAGCTGTTTTATCTGGATTTTTCAATTCCATTGGAGGTAATGATCCAAATTATCACTTTGATTATGGAGCAGGTCAAAAAACAATCATTGATTGTACTATTAAAGATGTAGATACACTTAAAGATTATCTGTATAAAACAATATCTTGTCTTGTAATAAAAAAGTTTAAAATAGAAGATACAGAAAAAATTAGCTATTATCACTGTTCCATTTTACAAGATAGTCAAGTAAAATATTTTAGAGAATTTTCAAATAAACTAAATAACACACACGACTTATTTGAAAGATTAGATTTAATTTATGACTTTGTAGATAATTCAAATTCTTTAATTGAAGATTTATCAATTTTATTAAAATCATATCACTTATTTTTTAGTGATATTAATGAATTAAAAACGTTATTAATAATTACCAAAAGTTTAAAAGATAATCCAAAAATAAAAAACTACAGAAAAACACTTTTAGATAATTTTGAACATACCATAAATCAAATTTAACGTATGTTTGATATAATAAATACTCTTACTGAAAAAGATGTAAAAAACGATTATGTTGCAATCGGAACTTACATTAATACCGAGAAAATTCCAGCTCACTCTGTATTGGTTATTAAATATAACAATACAATCAATCATTTCCATTTTACAAGCAAAGAAATCTTATATGATGAAGTTTATAATAATACTTGCTTTCATAAAATTACTGAAACAATAAAACCTGAATTAATACCATCATTCATAATGATGTGTAAAAGAATTTTGAAAAAAGCAAATCCAAGATATGGCTATTTTTACTCAGGAGAATACTACGATACAAATGGAATTCATTTTTCTGAAAAAACTATATCTGAAACTATGACTTGCTCTGGTTTTTGCATCAATGTTTTAAAAGGGTTTTTAGAAAAAGATTATATTGTTTACACAGATTGGAATACAACATCTTTTCCAACTCAAGACTATTTAGAACGTTTTGCCAACCATTTCAATATTGACAAAGACAAAATAAGTGAATCACATAGGAGAATTTCACCTTTAGAATTATTGTGTTCAG
This sequence comes from Tenacibaculum dicentrarchi, assembly GCF_900239345.1. Lineage (GTDB taxonomy): Bacteria > Bacteroidota > Bacteroidia > Flavobacteriales > Flavobacteriaceae > Polaribacter > Polaribacter dicentrarchi. Next base: position 1,716 of record NZ_OESZ01000018.1, read on the forward strand.
GTTACTTTTCAAATCTACCAATAAAGAAAAAACATATAGATTTAAAAATAGATGAAACATCAGAGTATCTATTAAAGTATTAAAAAAAACTACAGCCAACAGCGTATATAATTTATTGCTAGTACTCGCCTACTTACGAAAATCCTTAGGGGATTTTCTATTACATTTTTATTTACTAAATTTAGTGCATGGAAAACGCAACAAACCATATACAAAACGTTAACCTGCATTAAGCCAAATTACACGGAATATTAACGTAATTAAGCGTTTTCGAAAAGTAAAATCCTGACAAAGATTACGTGAATCTGTTTGTAATGAAAATAGCCGACTTTCTAGCTCGTTTGCGCAATAGAAATGGAATCGTAAAACAGTAGATTTTGACAAATATTACGTAAGATTTTGCTTATAATTCCCAAATAAAACCGTAGACTTTTTAGCTCGTTTACGCAATCGAAAATAAAAATGAATAAATGTTCTGAATATTCCCGATTTTAGATTTTTTAGCGTAAGTTTATATGAAAATTTAGACAAGTTAAATGCCGAATAAAAACGCTGAAAAATGTGTGATTTTATAGCGGTATTTTAATTAAAAAAGAAAAAACGCACGTTAACAAAGTGTATGAGCGCATATTTTCCTGGCGGAAAAATACGCCACATACACTAGGCGTTGGCGGTAATTTGAATCCAAGGGGTAAAATCCTGAAATAGGCTGACTAAAAATTGATCAAATAGTTTTTATTTAAACTTTATTAATGTATATTTGGTCTAAATAAAATTTAAGTGAAGATGAAAAATTCAATTAGACAAATAATTGTATCAGCTATTTGTGCGTTAACAACATTAATTAATATTTCTTGTCAGAAAGATGATTCTTATGAAGAAGTTCATGAGAGCACAACCTCTATAACAAGCTTAACAAGTGAAGATGTTTTCAAAGGAATTTTCTTCTTAGAGGGAGATATACCAAAACAAATAACTCATTTAGAAAATTTGAAAGAGGTTTATGACAAAGAATTAAAAAAAATAGATAACTACGAAAGTAGTATGAACGAAATTCACAAGATAGAAGACAACATAATTGAACGAATGAAAATTATTGATCCTTCTTTCTTCAAAGGATTTAAAGAAGCTTTAGCAGAAAACAATCCATTAATTACCGAAATGGCTATCAAAAGAGGAAGTAATTTATTTATGAACGCAATGTATTCAGATATAAACCTGAAACCTTTCCTAGTAAACTCAGAATTTATTTCTGAAAAAATAGACGATTCTAAAATTAAGAATGATGAAAACGGTATTGACCCTGTAAAATTTCAAAAAGAATTAAGTTCTGTTGTTAAACAGTACAGCAATAGTGGAAACACATTATCCAATTTTGGAATTCAATCAAACTATAATCAAATAACGATGTGCGCAACTGTTGTTGCTGCTACAGTTGCGGCAGTCGCAGCTGCAGTGACAGTTGTGGCTGCCTCTGCTTACGCTGTTGTTTTAAATGTAGGAGCGGTGATTAACTTTTCAGTAGCTGTAAATTCGACTATTACTGTAACTAGAGATGATGGTGGTAGTGGAGGAGGTAGCGGTGGTGGATGTAGCTCAATTGCATGTCATGGTGGAGGTGCAAGATTTGGTATGGCACGAAGTTTATCAACAATGAATTCTAATTCAAATAGTCCGTCATCAAATAAAAAAAGAATAAAAAGCCTTCAAGAAATCGGATTCAAGCCAATGCCATTTAATTCTGACCACAAAAAAGAAAGTAATGTAGAAACAGAACTTTTTTTAAAGGATATCACATTAATGTTTTCAAATTAGATTCAATAAAGAATGTAAAAATGTCTAAGAAAATAATTTTAGTAATTGGCATATTGCCATCAATTTTAATAGTTATGATGGTTTTTAAAAAGAGTTTTAACTCATCGATAGTAAGTAATCCAAAAATTGGAGAGAAAATAATATTACCGCAAGGATGGGCTTTTTTTACTAAAAGCCCTAGAGATGTTAGAGTCGAATTATTTGATTACGAAAATCATAAATTTATTTCACTTAAAAATTTCTCAATAGAAAACATTTTTGGAATAAGGCGAACTTCTACAAGGATAAGTAATGAAATAGCTACATTAGTTAAAGAAACTTCAGATTCTATATGGGTTAAATCTAAAGAAGGTGAAACAATATTTAATAATGGTGAATTTCTTAATAAAAAATCATCTTTTCTTTATCCAAGACTAAAAGGCAAATATGTTATAATTAATAAAGAAAGAATACCATGGGCATGGTCTATTTTCGAAAATAAATATAATCAATCTACAAACTATTTAAAAGTCAATCAAGTTGCTAAATAAATTGCTAAGACATATTGAAAACTGTAAAATACATTACGGTTCATATGCAGTTTTGAGAAGTACATTAGCTTTGAGTACGTTATTGACCATTATCTTCAATACGACTGATACTTTATTTCCTGCTTTTGTGGAAAACAACAATCTAGTTTATTCAAAAATAACTTTTTTAGATTATAATGTTTCGTATTTCATTTTTCAAAATATTTTATATTTTAAAATATTTTCATCAGGTATTTTATTTCTAGTAATTTCGGGGGGGTACCCAAGAGTTACGGGAATATTGCATTTTATAGTTTCGTATGTGTTTTTTAATACTGCAATTGCAATTGATGGAGGAGACCAAATTATATCGAATGTTACTTTTTTATTAATCCCTATTACTTTACTGGATAGAAATTCAAATCATTGGAAAAATAATCAACCAGCCAAATCACTTTTTACTAAGACAATTTTTCATTCGTTTTCATTTTTGATTTGTCTCCAAGTATGTGTAATATACTTACATAGTGCGATAGCAAAATTAAATGTAGATGAGTGGTTAAACGGTACTGCAATATGGTATTGGTTCAGACACGAAATATTTGGTGCAAATTACTTTATTTTAGATGTTGTTAATTTTTTATTAAAACAACCCTCTTTAATCTACTGCTTAAATTATTCTATAATAATTTTAGAAATTTTAATTGCTATGATGCTGTTTGTTAATAAAGAAAGGTTTATAGCAAAAGTCACATTTATAATTGCTGTTATTTTTCATATTGGAATCATATTAATGCATGGTATATTTAGTTTTGCCTTAGTAATGATTGGGTGTTTATTTTTTTATTTCAACAAAAAATTAAAATTTCAATAATTGTCTTATGATATTACTAATTGGATTTATTTATATAGTATTACTTATAGTATCTATAATATATAATATTAAACCACCAAAAAAAATTAATGGAATCTATGGGTATAGAACTCCTTACTCGATAAAAAATGAAGAAAACTGGATATATTGTAACAAATTAGCATCTAAATACATGTTAATCAATACCCATGTCATATTATTACTGTTACTATTCATTTATGCATTATACTATTTTGAATATTTATCTTTAAATACAGTAATTAACTTTATTTGGATTATTCCATGCCTGTGCTTGGTATTTATGGTTTGTATCATAGAAATAAAAATTAGGAAACGAAATGAATAAGCCTAAGTACATCTTTTGCATTTTTTTATTATTCTACATTAATGTTAAAGGTCAAGATATATATCGAAATATTAGCGGCGGTAAACTTTTTGGAAAACTTGAAAAGTCAAAAACCAATAATAAAATTCTATTTTTTTTCATTCAAGGTTCAGGTCCTACGGATCTAGATGGTAATAGTACTTTTATAAATTGTAATAATTTAAAAATGTTATCAGATAGCTTATTGAAAAAAGGATATTCAACATTTAGATATGACAAAAGGGGAATTGGCAATAGTAAAATTAAAAATATTAATGAAAATAATTTCACAATTGAATTGCTTGTAAATGATATTGTTGATTGGATAAAACATTTGAAAAAAATGAAAAAATTTAGTCAAATTTATCTTTTAGGTCATAGCGAGGGTAGTTTACTTGCTGGGTTAGTATCTGAGAAAACAAAAATTGATGGTATAATTTCTATTTCTGGAACAAGATTAAATGCTCAGTATATATTAAAAGAACAATTTGTTAAACAATATCCTAGTATATCCCAAAAAGCAATAGTAATTATAGATTCTTTGTCTAATGGATATAAAGTTAAGAAAGTTCCACCTTCCTTACATAGTGTTTTTAGACCAAGTGTACAACCATATTTAATATCGTGGTTTAAACATACTCCATTAGAATTATATAAAACGATAAATTGTAATATTTTAATTTTACATGGTAATTTAGACTCTCAAGTTGAGATAAAAAACAGACTCATAATTAACAGAGATAATGTAAAAAGTATTTTAGTACCTAATATGAATCATCTTATGAAAGCAGTAACAAATGAATATGAGGATAAAGAATCTTACACCACCCCTAATTACGTAATATCATCTAAACTAATAATTGAGATTGATTCTTTCATTGAGAAAAAAACTACCGCCAACAACGCATATAAAAAATAGCTAACTAAGTGCAAGACTAGAAGTTTTGCACTTTTTTATTACTTTAGTTTTAATAATGAAAACCTAGCTATTCAACACGCTACTTTTCATATACAAATCCGTTAACCTGCATTAAGCCAATGAATTTTACTGAAATAGGTTGACTAAAAATTCATCAATTATTGATAGTCACTTATGAAATTACAAAAACAACCCTGGCGAAAAAAAACGTACGAAAAAGTAACATTAGAACTCAAATTATTCATCG
>NZ_OESZ01000036.1 GCF_900239345.1 Tenacibaculum dicentrarchi
CTAAATTTAAGAAAACCTGCAGAAGTACATTTAAACCCTAATATAAAATATAAATCATATCGAAAAAATAATGTAAATTTACCCGAACTAACTATTTAAAAACAAAGCTAGTTCAAATTATTTTTTGCATTATAAACGGCTAAAAAAATAGTTTGAACGATATAAATTAACCTAAAAAAAGGTCAACCTATATCAGTATAATACAAAAACCGCTAATGAATAAAATATCAATCCTTTTAATTATTTTGACTTTATCGTTTAAAATTTCTTTTGGTCAAAATTTTGGCGATTTTCCGAATATTGAGAAACAAAAACTACACAACGATTTAGAGATTCTCTATCAAGGATTAAATAAGTTCCACTCTGGAATGTATTGGTATACACCAAAAGACAGTGTAGATAATGCTTTCAGAAAAGTAAAAGCCCAAATAAATAAAGATATGAATGTGCTTGAATTTCATAAACTCATTGCACCTTTAGTAGCACTTTCAAGAGAAGACCATACAGATATATATTTACCGAAAAGTGTAAAAGAAAAGATAAATAAAGAATCTACTTTTATCCCTTTAACTTTTGTCTTTCTTGGCACAAAACTATATTGTGTCAAAAATGGTTCGAATTATCAAGAATTGGAAATTGAAGGAAAGGAAATTGAATCTATAAATGGAGAGAAACCTATCGATATTGTTGGAAAAATTGGAAGCTTATTTGCTTCAGATGGTTTTATAAAAACAGTTAAATATAGTGACCTAAAAGGGTTTAATTTCTCTAAATATTATTTTTACTACTACGGTAACATTAAAAAAGTAAATATTAAATTTAAAGAATTAGATAACCCAGTAGTTATTAAGTCTTTAAAAATTAAAAATATCAACAAACATTTACGTTCAAGAAATTCAAACAATAAAGATGATAAAGAAAAAGACTTATTAGAGTTTAAAATACTAAACAAAACAACTGCTTATTTAGGACTTCATTCGTTTTCTAACTCTGATATAAAAAAGGAAACTAAAGAAAGAAGCTTGAGTAAATTTTTAAAAAATAGTTTTGAGTCAATTTCAAATAATAATATTACAAATCTAATAATTGATGTAAGCGAAAACGGAGGTGGAACAGAAGGCAATGAAGGAATCGTTTATTCATACTTAGGAGACAATTATCAAAAATATAAGAAAGTCAGAGCAAAAACTCAAAAAGCAGTTCTTGATAATGGTATTGACAAGCCAATAACATTAAAAACATTTGGATTTTTAGAAAGAACATTTGTAAACAAAAAAATGACAGATGGCTCTTTAGAAAGAAGACAATGGATTGGATACGGTTTAATGGCGTACAAAAAAGCGCCGAAAAACAAATTTTCAGGAAAGGTATATGTTATCATCAGCCCAATAACTTATTCTGGTGGAAGTGAATTTAGCAATATGGTTTATTCAAATAATAAAGGGACTTTTGTAGGGCAAGAAACTGGAGGAGGATATTTGGGAAACACAAGTGGTTATAGCCAAGAACTTACTTTGCCAAACTCGAAAATTGAAATAGACATTCCTGCTTTACAATTTGTTATGAATGTTGAACAAAAACTACCGTTTGGAAGTGGAGTAATTCCTGACCATAAAGTTATACCGAATTTTGAGCAATACATAAGTAATGTAAACGCACCTTTAGAATATATTTTAAAACAGATTGAAAACGAAAAATAACTGGCTACAACAATCTGTATAGTTAATGGCTACTAACTGCTAAACTTAAAGTAAAGTACTTTTTTATAAAGTTCATTACTTACCGAAATTTTTAGTCTTTTAATACGCCACTAACCATACAGTAAACGTTGTGGTGCATTAAAAATAAAAATCTACCAAAAACTGAATTTTATAGTAACTAATCTAAAAATTATTCTTAAATTTGTATCCAAGTAGATACAATATTATGTTCTTTATTGAGAAAACAACCGAATTTGACAAATGGCTGAAAAAGTTGAAAGACTTCAAAGCAAAAGCTAAAATTTTGTTCAGAATTCAAAAATTGGAATCTGACGAACATTTTGGAGATTGTAAAACTGTTGGTGATGGAATTCGGGAAATGCGAATAAATTTTGCAAAAGGTTACAGAATCTACTTCAAGGAAAAAGATGGAAAAGTAATTATTCTGTTAATTGGTGGAGATAAATCAACACAACAAAAGGATATTACGAAAGCGAAAGAAATTTGGAAAAAATTAAATAAATAAAAAATGGGAACTTCAAGATTTGAAATAGCTGATTATTTGGAAAGCAAGGAAATGATTGCCGAATACCTTAACACAGTTTTGGAAGAAGGCAATAATGCAGATGTAATTAATGCAATCGGGAATATTGCTAAAGCTATCGGAATGACAAAAATTGCAGAAGAAACTGGTTTAAGCAGACCGAGTTTGTACAAAGCGTTATCAGATGGAGCGAAACCTCAATTTGCAACAATTATGAAAGTATTAAAAGCTATCGGAGGACAAATACAAGTAAATCCAGCATCTGCCTGAAAATAACGCACCACAACAACATATATAATTTATTGCTAGTGCTAACCTACTTACGAAAATCCTTAGGGGATTTTCTATTCCGTTTTTATTTAATATATTTAGAACTTGAAACACGCAACAAACCATATATAAATCCGTTAACCTGCATTAAGCCAATGAATTTTACTGAAATAGGTTGACTAAAAATTCATCAATTATTGATAGTCACTTATGAAATTACAAAAACAACCCTGGCGAAAAAAAACGTACGAAAAAGTAACATTAGAACTCAAATTATTCATCG
>NZ_OESZ01000034.1 GCF_900239345.1 Tenacibaculum dicentrarchi
ATTTGTCAGAATCCCACAGTTTTTCATTTCCGATTGCATAAACAGGATAAAATTCCACCGTTTCTATTTCATAATTGCGGACAGATTCTTACGTAATATTTTTCAAAATCTTCTGCGTTAAAATTCCGTTTCTAATTGCGTAATATTTATCAGAATTCTACTTTAGGAAAACGCTTTATTTTTCCAATTTCACACATTTTTTTTGTTAATGAAAGCTAACGTTTTTGTATATTATTTGTTGCGTATTTCGAGCAACTAATTTAGTAAATAAAAGCGGAATAGAAAATCCCTAAGGATTTTCGTAAGTAGTCTAGAACTAGCAATAAATTATATACGGTGTTAGCCATAGTTTTATATTTCTATTAAATTTAAAGTTGTTCTTTTATGTTTAGTTTCTATTTCGTACTTAATCTTTGAAGTAATACCTTCTAAACCAGGGTATATAAATCCTTTGTGAATTCCAATTGCATAAAGTTCATTTAATATTTCTCTCTTATTTTCAGCTTTAATTATAATTTTTTCAAAAGATTCTAAATATTCTCTTTTTGATTCATCAAATGGTTTAAATGTTTTATCGTTAGGAAATTCATGAATTGAAAAACAACCTGCTTGATTTGTAATTCTTGAATCAATATGTTGTGGAAATATAATTGAGTTATTTACACCTGATATTCCTAATTTTCTTGCAATTATTGTACTTTCTTTCCAACAGTTATTTGTTGAGGCTAAACCATACATCCATACATTTGAATTAAAACCATTAGAATAATCTTCACAAGCGAAATATAAAGCAACTAAAGAATTTGTTGACCAATCTAGTAATCTTGTTGGTAAACCATAATGTTGAGCCATTATAAACCATTCAACATCATTATTAGGAGTATATTTTAAATGTGGAATTGATTCTTTTTTAAACTCTTCCATTATATATGTTTCTAATCTTTCCCAGTCAGAATAGGTTGAATCTAAATCAATTCTAAAAAGACTTGGAGTTAAAGAAAATGACTCATTACCGTGTCCTCTAAAAAACCATTGACACACATGTTGATGTTCATGATTGTTTATGTATTTTATATATTCAGATAAATTCGTAATCTCTTTATTTTTCATGCTTTTTTTTAGAATTATGGCTAACGTTTTTGTATATGGTTTGTTGCGTATTTCGAGCAACTAATTTAGTAAATAAAAGCGGAATAGAAAATCCCCTAAGGATTTTCGTAAGTAGGCTCGAATTAGCAATAAATTATATACGGTGTTCTACACAGTTTTTTCTTCTTCTTCTAACGGAATATTCTTTTCTTTACAATACTTTTCAATTTCGGAATCTGTTTTAAAATAATCGTCACAAAAGCTTTCAAATTCCTTTTTTGTTCCTTTTACATACTTTTCAGGAGCAATCAACATAGTTTCGGTTTGTCCAATAAATTTTTCAAATTCAGTATTTATTTCGCAAAGCTTGTCAATTGTTTTAAAATCCAATTCTTTGTAAGTTGGTTGAAACAAAATTTTGCTTTCGTATGGATTTCCGTTTAACTCTATAATTCCAATTCCGAAAGATTGGTTAAGTCGTTCCATTTCATTCATTAAGTTTTTACTTATCTCAAATGCAACTAAATATCCATAATTCGCCCAACTTGAATTCGAAACAGCTTGAAAGAAGCATTTTTTCAATTCGTAGTCAGACTTTATTTCTCTTTTTAACTCGTATGATATTAAGTTAAATGCGTCTGCTTTATTTATAACTTTTAATAACGCATTACTTGATGAGTTTTTAAGGTTTAAAAAGTCAATTCCTAACATGTCTGGATGAATCCATTTTTGATGGTCATCTTTACTATTCGCTGATTTTTCGTGAAATATTGTTTTCGAGTATATATTTTGACTTTTTAAATACGAGCTTAAAAGTTTATGTAAATCTCGTTCTTGATACTTTTTTGAAGTTGGTTTTTTAATTAAAGATTCTTTTTCAACAACTTCGGAAAGGTTTAATTCATTCTCATATTTAGCTAAGTAATATTCAAATCCTTTTTTTCCTTTTACACGTTTAACTCTTGAGTCATTTTGTCTAATAAAATGACCTAATTGAGCTCCAATTGTATCAGAAGGAGTTTTTGCATTTCCCCAATCAATATAATTCTTTTCATCAATCATTTTTAAAACTTCCAAATATGTGAAAGAACCAATGTTGTCTTCTAATACTTTTAAAATAGCTTCTTTTATAGTCATTTATTCGTGTTGTTGGTCAATTGTGTAGAACGTTTTTGTATATTATTTGTTGCGTTTTTCGAGCAACTAATTTAGTTAATGAAATCGAAATATAAAATATAAAAAATGATATTTTTAATTAAAAAAAACTAGCAATAAATTATATACATTGTTGCCTACCGTTATTAATCTGCATTTTCATTTCTATTATCAATTGTTCTTTTTATTTTGAAAATAATATCATCAATATTAAATCTTATTTGTTTACCGAAGTCAATTTTATTAGTGTTGTTAGCACTACTAAAGTCACTAAGTAGTTTATTCAATTCTGTATAGGCTAAATTTGTTTCTATTTCTGTTGTATCTTCTATAGTAGCTCGATTTTCATTAAAATTAAATATAAAACTTTGTAAACTTTCTGAGTCCTTACTAAACTCAACACCTACTAAACTTCTATTGGATTGAGCTATTGAATATTTTCCAAATGCTTGTTGAACTCTTTTGGCTTCAAACAAAATATTAGCTAGATATGTTGTTTTTTGTTTTTTTAAAACCTCATTTTTTGCCTTTTCAGCAATGGTTGCAGAAGCTTTAGATTTATTCTTTGCTTCAATAGAAAGATACGCCCCATATAATGATGCTATAGAGCCTAAAACTCCAATTATGATTACTACTGTTTCCATAAATTGAATTTTAGTATACAGGGGTATTAATTAATTCTAAAATTTGTTCTTCCGTTAATTGATAAGTAAAGTCTACTCTAAATTCTTTCCATTTTTTAACCATTATTTTGTACTTAGTAATCATTCGCATATGGCTATTGTAATTTCCATTGGTAGATTCCTTAATTTCATTAAATCTATCTAAGTCTTCTATGAAATATCTAGTATATGCCATGTACATTATTTCTTTATTTCCGTCAAAACCAGGGAAAATTACCGAGCTTTTAGTTAATTCTTTAGGTTCTTTAAGTTGTTTTATAGAAAAATAGAAAGAAGCATACATATCTAATACATCAAGTACAAATTTACATTCATCTTCAGATAAAGTATCTTTAGTAAGATGTTCAGCTATCCAATCATAGTGTAGCTCAAATCCATATTCAATAGCTTTTCGATGAGTTGCATAGTAATCTTTATCTTCGGGATAGAGTTTCTCTAAAATTTTAAGTTGATATGATAATTGTAATCTTTCTTTAATGTCAAATTTCATTTAGTTTTTTTTAATGGTTGGCAACGTTTTGTATATGGTTTGTTGCGTTTTTGAAGCACTAAATTAAGTAAATAAAAACGGAATAGAAAATCCCCTAAGGATTTTCGTAAGTAGGTTCGTACTAGCAATAAATTATATATTTTGTTAGCTTTTCGTTTATTTTTCCTTTTTTACAATTAAAATACCGATATAAAACCACATATTTTTCAGCGTTTTTATTCGGCGTTTAACTTGTCTAAATTTTCATATAAACTTACGCTAAAAAATCTAAAATCGGCAATATTCCAAACGGTTTTTCTCATTTTCCATTTCCGATTGCGCAAACGAGCTAAAAAGTCCGCCATTTTCCTTTCATAATTATAGATAAATTCTTGCGTAATATTTGTCAGAATCTGTTGCTTTACAATTCCGTTTCTGATTGCGTAAATCTGCTAGAAATTCCGCCGTTTTCATTTCATAATTACAGACAGGTTCTTGCGTAATATTTTTCAAAATCTGCTGCTTTACGATTCCGTTTCTATTGGATAAACAGGTTAAAATTCCGCCGTTTTCATTTCATAATTACAGACAGATTCTTGCGTAATATTTATCAGAATCCTACTTTTCGAAAACGCTTTATTTTCCCAATTTTGCGCATTTTTTTGTTAATGAAAGCTAACGTATTTGTATATGGTTTGTTGCGTGGTTTAAGCACTAAATTTAGCAAATAAAAACCGAATAGAAAATCCGCAAGGATTTTCGTAAGTAGGCTAGAACTAGCAATAAATTATATACCGTGTTGTGTGTAGTTTTTTATCGTTGTTCAATTTTAGATTTAATTTCTATGTTTGAAAATATATCTCTAAAAACGGATTTTATTTTGGTTAAATCGGTTAAGTTTATTTTACCATTTGGTGATAGAAAAACTGTATTATCATAAGTTGTTTTTTTGTCTAACCATTTCCCTTTTTCTTTAGTTTCGATGGTTCGTTTTACTTTTTCATTGAGATGAAACTTGTATTGAACAATTATTATCTCACCTTTTTGTAGTATAATTTCCTCAATTTTATTTAATTCAGCAATCGGAATTGAAAAAGTGACAGTCATTTTAAAATAAATATCCTTTTCGGTAGTAGGATTTTCATACATCACAGTTGTTGACTTGTAACTTAACTCATTTGAATATTTGTTATAAGATAATTCTCCTTTAACATCATCAATAACACTTTTGTTTGTTAGATAGGAATTAAAATATTTTAATGCGTCTTCATTAATTTCAATATTGTTTTGAGTTATAATAATATTTGAAAACAAAACAAATGACAAAAAGTAAGCTAATTTCATATTCTTAAGTTATATAATGCGATTTATTTTATTGTTTTCAATATTTTTAACAAATTTGGAATTTTATTTACTTGAGTTTCTGTCCAAAATGTGTAATTCTTAATTTCACTATCATCGTAATCATTTAATTTAATTGTCAATCTTCGTTTTTTTTCATAAACGAAATATGATAATGTCATTTCTTTTGCGTTAAAGATAAATTCAGATGATTTTTTCTTTAATTTCATACCTAAATTTGGTACAACATTTTTTTCTACAAAGTTTATAAGGTCAGTAATTTCCTCAAGTCCAACCCAAGCTGTTTTATAAATTTCAGGTTTTTTTATAAACATATCCAATTGTAAAGCGTTCATTTTTTTTCCACTTTTTAAGTCAATTACCTCTATTGGAAAAAATTTAACATATTCTCCAATTCCAGATTTAAATTCCGCAGTCGTTGTCCAATCTTTATTTATTCTTGTGTATTTACTTTCGTCAATGAATTTTCTTGTTGTGGATTCAATATTTTGTCCAAAAGAACATATTGTAATTAATAAAGTTAGAAGTGATAAAATGTTTGTTTTCATATTTAGTAGTTTAATTTTGAGTTTCGTTGCGAAATTACACACAACAACCAAATATACGTACTATTACATATATATATCATATATTTTTTATAAATCTAGGGGATTTTTAATTGATTTAAAATTATGAGAGGCAACATGAGTGTAAATTTCTGTTGTTTTACTAGAGCGATGCCCTAATAAATTTTGGATATAGCGTAAATTAGTACCACCTTCTAAAAGGTGAGTCGCAAAAGAATGTCTTAACATATGCGGTGTTACACTCTTTAGAATACCAGCTTTTTTTGTAGCTCTTTTAACAATTACAGCGACACTTTCAGGTGAATATTTTTGCCCTTTCTTGCCTTCAAACAAATACGTTTTAGGTTGCCACTCCTTATAATATACCCTTAATTCTCTAAGAACGGTTGTAGAAAGTAAGGAATACCTATCTTTATTTCCCTTAGCATTGTTAACATGTATTAGCATTCTTTTGCTGTCTATATCCGTTATCTTTAAATTAAGAATTTCACTTCTACGCAATCCTGCGGAATATAAAAGGCTAACAATACACCGATGTTTTATATTATTTGTGTGATCTATAATAGCTAAAATTTCTTCTTTCGATATTATTTTAGGAAGCCTATGTTCTTTTCTGGGTCTATCTACACTGTAAAATCGATTAGGCATACCCAACACTGTTTCATAGTAAAATTTAATAGCGTTTATAGATTGATTTACATAACTATTCGATTTATTCTGATGCGCTAATACTTGAAGATACTGCTGTATATCTTTTTCAGATAGATCATTTATTGGTTGTTGATAAAAATGATTTATAAATTTCTCAAACAATGAAATATAGATTTTACAAGTGTTTAAAGAGTATCTTTTAAGCTCTAATTTTAAGAAGTAACTCTCAGGAGCATACTTAAGAGTTTCTTTTTTAACCCTATTTCTAAACCCATTTATATTGGGTAAGCTATTGTCTTTTATAGGTTTTTCTTTGAAAAAAGCGTTGCCATGTATCCAGATAACACCTTTAAATTTTTGAAAAATAGCATTAATGTTTTTCTTAGAATACTTTAAATAAACCATATTAAACTCCGCACTCCATTTAGGCTCAGGAAGTTCTTTTATTAATGCATGAATAACCTTATTTGGGCTAAATTGTAGCCCAATCATCTTGCAGTTATTGATATGTAAATGCTTTAAGGTAATATGTTCTGAGGTTTTCTTCACGCGATAAAATTCAAAAAAAACACTGAATAAAAAAAATATAAACATATATTTATACGTTTATTAAACGGTTAATTATATACTTATGGAAAAGAGATGTCTTCACTGTAAAAATAAACTAGAAGGAAGAAGCGATAAAAAATACTGTTCTTCTTATTGTCGATCTTCTTATCATTATGAAAATAATAAAGAACAAGAAGATAGTTTGTTTTTTGTAATAGATAAAAAACTCAAAAATAACAGAAAAATATTAAAAGAATTTAACAAAGCAGGATACGCTAGTGTCAGAAAAGAAAAATTGTTAGCAAAAGATTTCGACCCAAATTATTTTACAAATTATTGGAAAAATAGCAAAGGGCAGGTTTATTTATTTTGTTACGAATATGGTTTTTTAGCTCAAAAAGAAAAGTACATACTAGTACATTGGCAAAGCTATATGAAAACCAAGTAAATTTATTTAAAACACTTCTTAATTAAATAGTATTTTTGTTACATGAAAATAAAATTTATTTATATCGCAGTATTTTTAGTTTTATCAGGCTGTAAAACGAAAAAAATAAACTTAAAACAACCAACATTAAAATTTTTAAATGAATTTATAGTCAAAGATTCTTTAAATTTTAACAATACTATTATTGGCGGAATTTCAGGGATTGATTTTAGTAATAATCAATATTATATGGTGGTTGATGATGCTGAAAATCCACGGGTTTTAATTGGTGATATTATCATCAAAAAAGACAGTATTAAAAATGTGATTTTTCAAAATGTAATTTCATTACAACCTGATAGTGATTTTTATCAAAATAATGTGTTAGACTTAGAATCGGTTTTTTTTAGCGATAACAAACTAAATTTAGTCAGCGAAGGAAGCATTCGTAAAGGTAAAAACCCAACGATTTTTACAATTGATACCGCTGGTAATTTTAAAGAAGAAATAAAAATTCCTGATTATTTCAAAGCAAATTCTCAAGCAAAACCAAAACACAATGCCGCTTTTGAAAGTTCATCAAAAAGTTTCGATAAAAAAGGTTTTTGGGGCGCAATGGAAGCCCCACTACAAGCCGATGGGGATGAGCCAACATTCCATAAAACACAATCGCCAATACGTATTACGTATTTCGATACTCAAACCAAAACAGCGACCAAACAATTTTCTTATCAGCTAGAAAAAATTGACAAACCAGCAAAAGGAAGCGTTAATTTAAACGGTGTTACTGCTATTTTAGAATACAAAAAAAATCAATTCTTTGTGGTAGAAAGAATTTATCAAAGTGGCTACGGTGCTTATGGAAATACTATCCGAGTTTTTAAAGCAACAGTAAATGAAAACACTACAAATACTTTAGGGATTTCATCTTTAAAAAAAGAAAAATATATCCCTCTAAAAAAAGAATTATTATTCGATTTTAAATCAATTCAGCCTAAATTAACTGATTCAATTATCGATAATATTGAAGGAATTACTTTCGGACCTAAATTATCGAACGGAAACAACTCGCTTATTTTTGTTTCTGATGATAATTTTCAAGTATATGGAAAGCAATTAACACAGTTTTTATTGTTTGAAATTGAAACAAAAAAAGTACATTAATAGTCGTAATTATTTAAAAGATGATAGCCAAATTTAAAAAAAAATCAATTCAGAAATTTTATAATAAAACGATTGTAAAAAAACAAGCCGAAAATCAACAAAAACAAGTTGGAAAACAGCAGTGTAAAATTAAAAAAATTGCGATTTTATTAGATAATGAATCTTTAGAAAAGATCGTAATTGCTAATTTAACAAATCATTTTCCTTTTAAAAAAAACGATATTACCGTGTTAATTTATCGGTCTTTTGATAAAAAACAAGAAGCTTTACCAACATTTTTTACCGATAAAGAAATCGGATTTAAAGCAGGTTTAAAATCAGACAATTTAAAAAATTTCGTTAAAAACGAGTATGATTTGCTTATTAATTATGTAAAAACACCAAATTTATATGTGAATACAATAACTTTGTTATCGCAAGCAAGATTAAAAGTTAGTTTTGCAGGTGTTGATGATAGATTGTATGATATTGTTATATCTGACGAAGGATTAAATGAAACAGTTTTAAATCAAGAAATAAAAAAATATTTAATAATACTAAAAAAAATATAATGCAAAAATTTGTTGGTACAGGAGTGGCTTTGGTAACGCCTTTTAGCGAAGACTTAAGTGTCGATTTTCAGGCGCTTAAAAAATTAGTAAATTACAATATCGATAACGGTACAAATTATTTAGTTATTAACGGAACAACTGCAGAAAGTGCTACTATAACAACACAAGAAAAAGCTGAAATTATAAAAGTAATTGCTACCGAAAATAACGGACGCTTACCTTTAGTTTTAGGACTTGGAGGGAACAATACACAGGTGGTTATTGATGAATTAAAATCTGCCGATTTATCAAATATTGATGGAATATTGTCGGTAGCACCGTATTATTCAAAACCAACACAGGAAGGTTTTTATCAGCATTTTAAAGCCATTGCTTCAGCTACTAAAAAACCAATTATTTTATACAATGTTCCTGGTAGAACGGCTAAAAATATGGAGCCTGCTACGATTTTACGATTAGCAAACGATTTTGAAAATATTGTAGGAGTCAAAGAAGCTGGAAATAATCAGCAGCAATATTTAGCCTTATTAAAAGATAAACCAAAAGACTTTTTAATTATTTCTGGTGATGATGATTTAGCTTTAGGTATTGTTTTAGCAGGTGGAGCGGGAGTAATATCAGTAATAGGGCAAGGGTTTCCTAAAAAGTTTTCAAAAATGATTCAGCTAGGATTGGCAGGTAAAAATAAAAAAGCCTATAAAATTCATTATCAATTAATGGATGTTGTAGATTATATTTTTGAAGAAAATAATCCCGCAGGAATTAAAGCGGTATTATTAAAAAAAGGCATCTGCTTAGATGAGGTTCGTTTGCCGTTAGTAAAAGCATCCGAAGAGTTACAAACAAAAATTTCAGATTTTACAGACTGTTTATAAAATAGTGATTTTTAAAAAATAAAATAATAGGCTACAGTTTTTTAAATTGTAGTCTTTTTTGCATCTTTGTATAAATACTTTGTTATTTATAATCAATATAATTAAAATAGAAAAAATATGTTATCAAAAGTAATAGAAAGTGCGTTAAATAAACAAATAAAAATTGAAGCAGAATCTTCACAGGTATATTTATCGATGGCGTGTTGGGCCGAAAATCAAGGTTTTGAAGGGGTGGCGCAATTTATGTACGCACACTCTGACGAAGAGCGCATGCACATGTTAAAATTAGTAAAGTTTGTAAACGAAAGAGGAGGACATGCAAAAGTATCGGAATTAGTAGCACCACCAAGTGAATTTGGCTCGTTTAAAGAAATGTTTCAAACCTTGTTTGACCATGAAGTAATGGTTTCGGCATCAATTAATGATTTGGTACATATTACTTTACAAGAAAGAGATTATGCAACTCATAACTTTTTACAATGGTATGTCTCTGAACAAATAGAAGAAGAAGCATTGGCAAGAAATATTTTAGATAAAATTAATTTAATTGGCGATGATAAAGGAGGTTTATATTTATTTGATAATGATGTAAAGCAAATAGTAGCGCAAGGTGTAGCAGCTGCTAATCCAGTATAATAAGATTAACAAACATTTATATATTCAAAACCTTTTTTATAGCATTTTTATAGTTTATTGCAATACTCTATTAGAGAAATAAAAATCGTTTTAATAATCCATAATTAATCACTAATTTTGCCAAATGCAAAAAATTAAAAATTTAGCGTGTTTAGTTGTAATACTATTGGTTTTGTCTTCATGCGGAGAGTATAACAATGTGTTAAACAAAGGAAGTATTCAGGAACAATACAAAATGGCTGTAAAAATGTACGAAGTGCAAAAATACAGCAAAGCATTGCGTTTATTTGAAAAAGTAACCCCTTCGTATAGAGGTAAACCTCAAATGGAACGTATTCAGTATATGGTTTCTCAGTCTAATTTTAATGAAAAAAATTATAGTTTAGCGGGCTATTATTTTAATCGATTCACTAAAAATTATCCGAAAAGTTCAAAAAAAGAAGAAGCAGCTTTTTTATCAGCATTAAGTTACTATAAAGCAGCACCCAGTTTTAGTTTAGATCCTACAGATACAAACAAAGCATTAGCTTCTTTTCAGGCATTTATTGATGCTTATCCTAATTCTAATAAATTAGATGAAGCAAATAAATATTATACAGATTTACGTAGTAGGTTAGAGAAAAAAGCATTTGAAATAGCAAAAACATATTATAATACAGCAGGGTATGATTCTAGAAATTATCGTGCAGCAATTACTGCTTTTGATAATTTATTATCAGATTATTTAGGTACAAAATATAAAGAAGAAGCATTATATTTTAGACTAAAAGCAGCACACGATTTTGCCATGAAAAGTACACAGCGTAGAAAAGCAGTTAGAATAAAAGCCGCTATAAACGCATACGATAAATTAAATAGAAATTTTCCTGAATCTAAATTTATAAAAGATTCAAATGCAATGTTAGCCGCATTAAATAAAGAACAAGAACAATTAGTTAAAAGTTAAAAGATGGATTATAAAGAAACGAAAGCACCCTTAAGTACTATTACTTATAATAAAGAAGCTATCGAAGCTCCAACAGAGAATATCTATGAAGCTATTTCAGTTATAGCAAAAAGAGCTAATCAAATTAATGCTGATTTAAAGAAAGAATTAGTTGATAAATTAGATGAATTTGCTACTTATAATGACAGTTTAGAAGAAGTATTTGAAAATAAAGAACAAATTGAAGTTTCTAAATTTTACGAACGTTTGCCTAAACCTCACGCTATTGCAGTAGATGAGTGGTTAAATGGTGATGTATATTTTAGAACTCCAGACGCTGAATAATTATGTCTGTATTAAATGGTAAAAAAGTATTAGTAGGTATTACCGCAGGTATTGCCGCATACAAAACAGCCAATTTAGTTCGATTATTTATAAAATCAGGCGCAGAAGTTATCGTAGTGATGACTCCTGCGTCTAAAGATTTTATAACTCCACTTACACTTTCTACACTTTCTAAAAACCCTGTTTATTCAACTTTTTACGATAAAGAAGATGAAAATGAGGTATGGAATAATCACGTTGATTTAGGACTTTGGGCAGATTTAATGATTATTGCTCCAGCAACTGCAAATACCTTGTCGAAAATGACAAATGGTACTTGCGATAACTTGTTGTTAGCGATTTATTTATCAGCAAAATGTCCGATATATTTTGCGCCAGCCATGGATTTGGATATGTATATTCATCCATCGACTAAAAATAGTTTAGATGCGTTACAAGGTTTTGGTAATATTTTAATTCCTGCTACCTCTGGTGAGCTAGCAAGCGGATTAGTTGGCGAAGGTCGTATGGCAGAACCTAAAGATATCGTTTCTTTTATTGAAAAAGATATTGCTTCTAAATTACCACTAAAAGGGAAAAAACTGCTGATTACCGCAGGACCAACATACGAAGCAATTGATCCTGTTCGTTTTATAGGAAATCATTCTTCAGGTAAAATGGGCTTTGAAATAGCTAAAACAGCCGCTAATTTAGGCGCTGAGGTTTATTTAATTTCAGGACCATCACACCAAGCAGTAAATCATTCTTTTATCCATAGAATTGATGTAAAATCAGCCCAAGAAATGTACGATGCTTGTCATCAATATTTTGCGGAGGTTGATGTGGCTATTTTATCTGCCGCAGTCGCTGATTATAAACCAAAAAATGTAGCTACTCAAAAAATAAAGAAAAAAGATTCCGCTTTAGTAATTGAATTAGCACCTACCAAAGATATTTTAAAATCGTTAGGAGAAATTAAAACAAGCCAGTTATTAGTTGGTTTTGCTTTAGAAACCAATAACGAAGTTGAAAATGCAAAAGCTAAAATTATCAAAAAGAATTTAGATTTTATTGTTTTAAATTCTCTGAAAGATAAAGGCGCAGGTTTTGCTACAGACACCAATAAAATAACCATTATTGATGCTGATTTTAAGCAAATCGTGTTTGATTTGAAATCAAAAAAAGCAGTGTCAGCAGATATAATGAGCGAAGTTCTTAAAAGAATTTAATAAAATTGTTACAACACGTATTTTTTTAAAATAATTTTTATTACTTTGAATGCTAAACCATATTCAAACGAACAATAATTAAAACGATAATAGATGCGTAAGTTTTTCTTTTTAATTTTTATTTTATCAGCCGTTTTTAGCTTGCAATCGCAAGAGTTAAATGCTTTGGTAACTATAAATACCGATAAAATTCAAAGTAGTAATAAGCAAGTTTATCAAACACTTCAAAAATCAGTAACGGCGTTTATTAACGAAACCCAATGGACGACTAAAACTTTTAAGCAACAAGAGCGTATTAATTGTGCGTTTACCATTATTATCAGCGAACAAAATTCGAATAACTTTACTGCAAGCCTTCAGGTTCAAGCTACACGACCTGTGTATAATTCAAGTTATGCAACGCCTATTTTAAATATTAACGACACAAGTTTTAATTTTAAATATAGTGAGTTTGCACCCTTAATTTTTAACCCAAACACCTACGATTCTAACTTGGTATCGACCATTACATTTTATGTTTATACTATTTTAGGAATTGATGCCGATACTTTTGCTTTAAAAGGAGGTACGGATTATTTGAAAACAGCAGAAAATATAATGTTACAAGCACAGTCTAGTGGAGAAAGTGCTTGGCAAAATAAAATAGGAAAACAAAACAGGTTTGCGTTGATTGATGGTTTTTTATCCTCAAAATTTAGCCCTTTACGCAGTATTTATTATGAGTATCACCGAAAAGGTTTCGATAATTTTTCAGCAGATAAAGAATTAGCAAAACAAACGATTCAAAAAAATGTAATTTCTTTAGAAAAATTACATAATATTTCTATTGGAAATTATATGATTCGTGTTTTTTTAGATGCGAAAGGTGATGAAATTTCTAATGTTTTTTCGGATGGAAAACCAGCTAAAAATACACAGAAAATGCTAAGTGTTTTAAATAAAATAGCGCCTACTTATAAAGATAAATGGAAAGATATTAAATAAGGTTTGTAATCTTTATTAGATATTTTTTTATGATATAAAAAGCATCAATGTATTTTACGTTGATGCTTTTTTGCTTTTAAATTAGAATAGTTTTAGTTCTTTAAGAGCCTGTTTAAATTTCATCTGAAAAAAAATATCACAGAAAAATAAGAAATCGCATCCGTCAACCTGAATTTATTTCAGGTTCGCATCCTGATTTGCCGTAGTTATCCTGTTGATGCGATGCTGAAATAAATTCAGCATGACGTTTTAGCTAGTCTTTATTTAATTTTTAAACAGGCTCTTAGTTTGTTGTTGTAAATGTATTATTATTATTGTAAATTTATAACCATTATTGTAATGATAAGTTATAAAACTATGAGTAACTTTAAAAAACTCATAGAATATATGAGTTATAAAAATTAATAAATTATGAAAGAGGTTTTAACAAAAAAAAGAATAATTTTTTTAGAAATATTAGCAGTAGTATGTCTCTCTGTATATTCTAGTACTATTTTAGTATCACATTTAGATAAAGAAATTAACCAGTTTTTAACTTTAGCAATACTATTTTTTATTATTAGTTTGATTACAATTACTTATAAAATAAGGAAAGAAATTATAGATTTTAATAGTAGTTCTATCGAAAAGACTAAAATTAAATTTATTGATCTTTTCAATTTAATAGCAGGGCTTTTACTTGTTGTTTTAATTTTACTAAATACCTTTAAAATTTCACCAAAAAAACATTTAGATATTATTTATGTGTTTATGGTATTAATATTCGTTATTATTATAATTTTAAATTTTTTCAAGAGAAAAAAATAAAAAATATTCTCGCTGAAATTTCTAGTTTAAATTTCATCAAAGAAGAGTTTTGTTGCAAGTATTCGCTTTCCTCGCTCGTAAGAGAAGCGAAAAGAAGAATAAAGGAAAAAAGCATTATAACGAGTGATAGTTTTTATGTTATTTAACAGGCGTATAAAATGAAGCTGAATTATTAAAATATAGCAAAAAATCCTAGCCCCGATTGAAGCAATTGTTTGAGCTCCTTTTTTGATTTTTTTCAAAAAAGAGCGAGTGCGGAAAGCGGGAAATAGCTTCAAATAATTTAAAAACTTACAAAACAGGCTGTTCCGATGTAAAAAGACTAGGAATATATCTGTTCTTTTTTAAGTAATTTAATTCATTAAAAACTCGTACTTTTATTTTTTTAAAGAATCGCTTTTGCTTAGACATTTATCCATACATAATTACGCGTTAATCAATCAGTTATCGATTGATTTTACAAAAGGTTTATCAATCATAACTGGGGAAACAGGGGCAGGAAAATCCATATTACTAGGCGCTTTAGGTTTGGTAATGGGAAACCGTGCCGATTTATCTTCCTTAAAAAACACCGATAAAAAATGTATTATTGAAGCTAAATTTGCTGTTGAAGGCTATTCTTTACAGCATCTATTTGATGAATTTGATCTTGATTATGAGCCCGAAACTATTATCCGTAGAGAAATTTTACCTTCTGGAAAATCAAGGGCTTTTGTAAACGATACGCCTGTAAATTTATCAATTTTAACAGCGTTAAAAATAAAATTACTCGACATTCACTCGCAACATCAAACTGCTGAATTGTCGGATACTAGCTTTCAATTTTCGATTATTGATGCCTTGGCAAAAAATAAAACCAAGGTTACATCCTACAAAACAGGGATGAAAAAATATACTTCTTTAGTTAAAGAATTAAAAATTTTAAAAGAAGAAACTCTAAAATCAAAAGAACAATATGCTTACAATTCACACTTATTCAATGAATTTGAACAAGCGGAATTAGTTATAGGAGAGCAAGAAATTTTAGAAGAAAAATTACATACTTTAAATAATGTAGAGGAAATAAAATTGCATTTATCGGAAGCCTTAGCTGTTTCATCGAATGAAGAAATTGGCGTGCAAAATTTATTGTATTCCTTAGAAAATAGCTTGCAAAAAATAAGTGAATACGCTAAAAATTACCAAGAAATTACTAATAGAGTTACGAGTTTAAAATTAGAATTTGACGATGTTGTTGCCGAATTAGAAAATGCGAACGAAGAGGTTGCTTTTAACCCAAATGAAGTTGAAGAATTAAACGACCGTTTGCAATTAATTTACAATCTTCAAAAGAAACATTCTGTGAATTCTATTGCTGAATTGTTGGTTATTTTTGAATCATTATCAGAAAAAGTAGCGCAGGTAGATGATGCGGACGCTTTGATTGCCGCTAAAAATTTAGAAATAACAGCAGTAACAAATAAATTAGATGAATTTGCTGTTTTAATTACAGCATCTAGAAATAAGGCGATTCCTAAATTACAGAAAGAATTAGAGTATTTATTAACGGAATTAGGAATGCCAAATGCGCGTTTTTCAATGGAATTAATTCCGTCGGATAGCTATTTTTATAATGGAAAAGATGTATTGTCGTTTCTGTTTTCAGCAAATAAAGGTGGGAATTTTGGCGAGCTTAAAAAAGTGGCTTCTGGTGGAGAATTATCACGAATTATGTTATCGGTAAAGAAAATTTTATCAGAAAACATACAGCTTCCAACCATTATTTTTGATGAAATAGATACAGGAGTTTCAGGGGAAGTTTCTAATAAAATTGCCAAAATAATGCAGGATATGGGTACAGGAATGCAGGTAATTACCATTACGCATTTACCTCAAATTGCGGCAAAAGGAGTACAGCATTACAAGGTGTATAAAGGCGAAGAGAATGGCGTAACAACCTCTAATTTAAAATTACTTTCTGACCAGGAACGCATTATTGAAATTGCAGAAATGTTAAGCGGAAAAGAGGTGTCTGAAAGTGCGTTAATTCATGCAAAAGAATTGTTGAATTAAAATAAATTCAGCATGACGGTAATTAGAGTTTTCAATAAAATAGAGAAGTTAAAAAATAGAAAAGTATAAAATGTACAATTTATTAAAAGGAAAAAAAGGAATTATTTTTGGGGCTTTAGATGAAAATTCTATCGCCTGGAAAGTTGCCGAACGTGCCTGTGAAGAAGGCGCTGAATTTGTATTAACCAATGCACCTGCGGCAATGCGTTTAGGAAATATTGATGAATTGGCTAAAAAAACAGGGGCTGTAATTATTCCTGCCGATGCAACGTCAATGGACGATTTAACGGCTTTAGTTGAAAAATCAATGGAAATTTTAGGCGGTAAAATTGATTTCGTTTTACATTCAATCGGGATGTCGGTAAATGTGCGTAAAAAGCGTCATTATACCGATCCTAATTATGATTTTACAGCAAAAGGAGCCGATGTTTCTGCGGTTTCTTTTCATAAGGTTTTAAATGTTTTGTATCATAAAAAAGCCATGAATGAGTGGGGGAGTATCGTAGCGCTTAGTTATATGGCGGCACAGCGAGTTTTTCCTGATTATAACGATATGGCTGATAATAAAGCCTATTTAGAATCGATTGCTCGTAGTTTTGGCTACTTTTTTGGGAAAGATCATAAAGTGCGTGTAAATACGATTTCGCAATCGCCAACGCCAACTAGAGCAGGAAAAGGGGTAAAAGGTTTCGATGGATTTATTTCATATTCCGATAAAATGTCGCCACTAGGAAATGCGACTGCTTTAGAATGTGCCGATTACACAATTTCGTTGTTTTCAGATTTAACAAAAAAAGTAACCTTACAAAATTTATTTCACGACGGCGGATTTTCAAATATGGGCGTTAGCACGGCGGTAATGGATAAATTTACAGAAGCATAACTTTAACAAGCATACAAAATATATTAAAATGCAAATCGTTAGATTTGCATTTTTTATTTATACATTATTATGAACAATAATTTACAGCTAGCCCAAATAGAAGCAGACTTAGCTCCTTTAAGAAAACAGTTAAAAGAACACGGGTTATACGATTCTTTAAAAAATATTACAGATGTTAAAACTTTTATGGAATCGCATGTTTTTGCTGTTTGGGATTTTATGTCGTTATTAAAAGCCTTACAACAAAAATTAACCTGTACCACTTTGCCTTGGCTTCCTGTGGCAAACCATAATACAGCGCGGTTTATCAACGAAATAGTTTTAGGTGAAGAAACCGATGTAAATGAATTAGGAGTTTCTAAAAGTCATTTTGAAATGTATATTGATGCCATGAATCAGGCAGGGGCAAATACCGCTCAAATCACTAATTTTATTGATGCTATTCTAGGGGGAACAACAATAGAAGAAGCCTTAAATAAGGTAGTTATTTTACCAGAAGTAAAAGATTTTGTATTGTTTTCTTTTGAAGTTATTGCTACCGAAAAACCACATATTATTGCCGCTAGTTTTACCTTTGGTAGAGAGGATGTAATACCTGATATGTTTTTAGAAATTGTTAAAAATACCGAAGAAAAAGAAAGTACAACATACAGTAAATTAACCTATTATTTAAACAGACATATTGAGTTAGATGGCGATGAGCACGGTCCTTTATCATTACAAATGATAGAAGAATTATGTGGTAACGATGCTCAAAAATGGGAAGAAGTATTGCTATATGCTAAAAAATCATTAGAAAAACGTATTAATCTTTGGAGTGGGATTACAAAACAAATTAATCCAGATTTTTTAGCTTAAAAGTCTGTAAAATTTAAAAAAGGATGTTAAAATTTTCAATAATAGTTCCTGTTTATAATCGTCCGAAAGAAATTGAGGAATTACTAGAAAGCCTTACAAAGCAAGATTTTCAAGAGAATTTAAAAGATGCTTTCGAAGTTATTATTATTGAAGATGGCTCTGAAAAATCATCCGAAGAAATTGTAAAGAGCTACAAAAATCGCTTGAATATCCGTTATTTTTATAAGGAAAATAGCGGAGCAGGAGCAAGCCGAAATTTTGGGATGCAACGTGCTAGTGGTACTTATTTTATCATTTTAGATAGCGATGTAATTTTGCCAATACAATATTTATCCGAAGTAAAAAAAGGCTTAAAACAACAATATACCGATGCTTTTGGAGGTGCCGATGCTGCTCATAGTAGTTTTACCGATTTACAAAAAGCTATTAATTATTCGATGACATCGGTTTTAACAACGGGTGGAATTAGAGGTAAGAAAAAAGGAATTGGAAAGTTTCAGCCACGGAGTTTTAATTTAGGAATATCAAAAAAAGCCTTTATAAAAACAGCTGGATTTTCGAGAATGAAGGCTGGTGAAGATATTGATTTGACTTTTCGTTTGTGGGAAAATGATTTTGAAACTCAACTTATTGAAAAAGCATTTGTGTATCATAAACGCCGAAGTACAATTAAGCAATTTTTTAAACAAACGTTTGCCTTTGGAACTGCACGCCCCATTTTGAATGCAAAATATCCTGAGTCAGCAAAATTAACCTATTGGTTTCCTAGTGTATTTATAATCGGTTTTTTGGTGAGTTTATTGTTGTTATCCTTCGGATATTGGCAATTTTTTATATTATACCTGTGTTATTTTACGGCAATTTTTATAGATGCTTACAGGCAAAATAAGAGTGTTAATATTGCTGCTAAAAGTAAATTAACAACCTTGGTGCAATTTACAGGTTATGGATTGGGATTTTTAAAATCAATCTTTAAAATATAAATTTTCAGTAAAATATAAGACCTCACAGGTTTTTAAAAGCTGTGAGGTCTGTTTGTTTATTTCTGATAAAATTGAATAAGTTTGAGGCTAAAAATCGCTTTCTTCAATAATATACTCCATTAAAGAGTTGTAATACTCTTCAATATAAACGACATCTTTAAAGTTTTTATCGCTATTAAAATAATAACTTTTATCGTCTTTTGTAGTAACAAACCAGAAGTTTTTGCCTTCGTATTCAACGCCTTTATTGAATGAAACTTCTACGGCAATTTTTTTTGCTGCAATTTTTTTTGCTGAGGTAATTTTTGCTTCGGTAAATTCAATATATGAATTGTTATTTTGAGAATTTGATGTTAGTATTGTTGCGAATACTAAAAAGGTAAATAATACTATTTTTTTCATTGTGAGGGGGTGATTTATTTAACTATATTTTTTTGATCGTATTTTATTTAAATAATGGTTAAAATATTTTCTGCCGGACGACCAATAACAGCCTTATTTGCGTTAATAACAATCGGGCGCTCAATAAGTTTAGGGTAATCAAGCATTGCTTTTATAATTTGAGAGTCAGACAATTCGTTGTTTTTAAATTGTTCTTTAAATTCATCTTTCCATATTTTTTCATTCTTACGAACCAAATCGATAGGAGCGATGTTTAAAAGGCTAATAATTTGGGTTAATTGTTTTTCAGAAGGGATATTTTCTAAATATTTTACAACTTCGAATTCTTTCTTTGAATTTTCTAAAATTTCAAGCCCTTGTCGAGATTTTGAGCAACGTGGATTGTGGTATATTTGTATCATTTTAATAGCTTTTTTATTAATTCTCTTTTTGTCCGTTTAGCATTAAATACGATTTTAAAAATGGATTGATATTTCCGTCCATAACCGCCGAAACATTACCTGTTTCATGTCCTGTACGTACATCTTTTATTAATTTATAAGGGTGCATTACATAATTTCGAATTTGACTTCCCCATTCGGTTTTTAATTTTCCTGCCTCAATGTTTTCTCTAGTAGCACGTCTTTTTTGCAGTTCAATTTCATACAATTGCGACTTTAACATTTTTAAAGCTGTCGCCCTGTTATCGTGCTGCGAACGAGAATTTGAACACTGAATTTGAATACCACTTGGCTTATGTGTTAATTGCACTTTTGTTTCTACTTTATTTACATTTTGCCCACCAGCACCGCTAGATCGTGCGGTAACAATTTCAATATCGGCAGGGTTTATATCAATTTCAATGCTATCATCTGCCACAGGGTACACATATACCGAGCCAAAAGTGGTGTGACGTTTTGCGTTGCTATCAAAAGGAGAAATACGTACCAAACGATGCACGCCATTTTCGCCTTTTAACCATCCGAAGGCATAATCGCCCTCAAATTCCATAGTAACCGTTTTTATTCCCGCGGTATCACCTGCCTGATAATTGAGTGTTTTCATGTTAAAACCTTGCTTTTCGGCCCACATAGTGTACATTCTTAGTAGCATTTCTACCCAATCGCAACTTTCAGTACCGCCAGCACCTGCAGTAATTTGAATAGTGGCGCTTAAATTATCACCTTCATCAGAAAGCATGTTTTTAAACTCAATATCTTCTAAAAAAGCAATTGTTTTGTCAAACTGTGCTATCACTTCTTCTTGGTCAACAGCACCTTCTTTATAAAAATCGTACAATACGGCAAGGTCTTCATTAAGCGAAATAACGGTATGATAATCAAGTACCCATTTCTTTTTAACACGCAATGTTTTTAGCAGTATTTCCGCTTGCTTCGGATGATTCCAAAAGTCAGGATCTACTGTTTTTTCTTCTTCATTACTTATTTCAATCAGTTTCTTTTCAATCTCTAAATACCCTTTTAACTTGCCTATTCGTTCTGTAATATTTTTAAGCTGTTCTTGTGTAACCATTTTGCAAAAATACATTTTAAAATGATAGATAAAAATGTAAATATATTTAAAACTGTAGTTTTAGAAACTAAGGTAATTTTTTGGAGCTATTTCCCGCTTTCCGCACTCGCTCTTTTTTGAAAAAAATCAAAAAAGGAGCTCAAACAATTGCTTCAATCGGGGCTAGGGCATTCGTTAAACAAGAAAAATCGAGCATCTTACAGGTTTCAAAAGTGAAAATAGTAAACTTCTCGATTCTTGCGAATAGCAATATAAATAGGTTGTAAAAAAATGTTTGAGTGTTTAGAAAAAGACTCTTATAAAAGGAGAAATTGCATTAGCGTAAATGCTTTTGTCTTTTTTGTATAATACATCATATTGAACGCCGAAAGTTACTTTTCCTCGTATATAGGCAGCTCCTAAATTTAAAGAAGGATAGCCATAATTATCTTTAATGCTATTTGTAGTTTTATTAATATAAGATTGTAACAATTCAGTAGAAAATTCGATGCTAGGTATTGGTCTGAACATAGAAACAAGCCCCGCAGAATAAATATTAGCACTAGTATCTTTACTTTTATTATATAAATACCCAGCAGTAGCTCCGAATGAAAATTCGTCAGTAAAATCATAAATAGCACTTGGTGAAATAGATAAGCTTGTTGTATTTGCGCCTACGCTAAAACCAAAAGTACCACCAAAACGAACATTGTTAAAAAAATTATCTTCTTGCGAAAAGCTATTTATTGAAAATAAACAAAGCGAAAAAATAAGTATTAATTTATTCATAATATTTTTTTTTCATCAAACTTAGTCAATTCTTTGTAATTTTTAAGTAATTTTTTTAATAAAATACCATAAAGTAATTGATAAAATAACCAGAATAATCCTAAAAATAATGATAGAAATAGTATTTGAGTAATCAGCATGCTTGTAAACAGGCTTGATTCATCTATAATTGCATTGTTTGTTTCTAGTATTTTTTTTAAGTGATTTAAGTCGCTAAAAATAAAAACATTAACAATAATAGCCAAAATAATAAAAGTTAATAGGTTGTAGTAAACATAGAATTTAACTGTTTTTCGAACTTTAAATATTTTTTGAAGCAGTTCTTTTGTGCCATCGGTTACAGAAATAGCGGTGTAATTTTTATAAAAAATATATAAAAAACCAATAATTACAATATAATGAATATAATAAGAAATTTCAATAAATGAGGTTAAATTAAAAGAGTCGTAAATTTTGAGATACTTACTTTTAGCGGTAAATAAGTTTAACAATATCCAAAATAAAAATTCTAATATTCCAATAATAAAAATCCATTTTACAATAGACGATGATTTTGCATGTGCCATTTTATAAATAGCCGCCTTAGAAACTTGATTTGTTTGTTCAGGCTGATTATTCCATGCTGTTTTATATTTATCTAAATCCATAGGTTATGGGTTTAATACTTTTTTTAATTTATCTTTTGCTCTATTCATTTTAACCCGAGCGTTTACTTGGCTAATCCCTAAGGTTACAGCAATTTCTTTGTAGGGTTTATCTTCTAGGTACAAAAATATAAGCGCTTTATCAATATCATTTAATGTGCGAATAGCTTTGTATAATTCTTTTAATTGTAATTCTTGCGTATCGTCATAGTCCTCTGCTTTTATTTTAAAAGTGTAGTCGGTAATATCGTGTGTTTTTACAGTTCTTGTCGATTTTCGGTATAAAGAAATTGCGGTATTTAAAGCAACTCTATACATCCAAGTACTAAATTTAGCATCACCTCTAAACTTGCTGTAGTTTTTCCAAAGTTGAATGGTTATTTCTTGAAACAAATCATTGTGTGCATCCTGATTTGTAGTATAAAGCCTACAAATTTTATGCACAATATTTTGATTTGCTTCAAAATCAGATAAAAAGTTATTTTCTAGTTCCTTTTCCACTAAGTTTTTACAGTTGTTAAATTATAAGTAGCTCAAAAATACAATTTGTTACAATTCATCCTACTAAAAATACAATTCAGTTATTTTTAATATTGTAAAAGTTATTTAAAAAGCATCTTTGTAAGGTATTAACACTTAAAAAAATAATTTATGAAATTTATAATAGCAGTATTTATAACCGTATTATTTTTTATCGCTCAAATAATAATAACCAAATAATTTAAATAATAATAGTACAAAATATGAAAAAAGGCATACTTCTTTGTTTAAAAATCACCTTAATTTCGGGGGTGTTTTTTATATTGATAAACAAGCAATTTAGATTAAAACACATCGGTTTAACGTTTTTTATTTCAGCAATTTATTCTTTTGGATTAGGCTTAGGAAATATTTTTTTAAATCATTATTTGAATACTAAATGGTCTTGGATTACACAAACAAATAAACGTGTTTGGGCGGGTATTATAGCAACTATTTTATATATAATTCCTGTAATATTGGCAATTCACTACTTTTTGTTTATTATTTTATATGATAAAAATCCGCAGTACTTTTTTTCTACAAAAATGATTTGGGTACATTTATTTTGGATAATCTTTTCTTTAGGAATCTCCGCATTTTTACACGCTAGAGGTTTTATGAAAAACTGGAAAGCATCGGTAAAAAAAGAAACAAAACAGCATGAAATTGTAGCGAAAACAGAATCAGCAAAATTTGAAAGTTTAAAAAACCAATTAGACCCTCATTTTTTGTTCAACAGTTTAAATGTGTTGGTTTCTTTAATCGGTGAAAATCCGAAGAAAGCCGAGAAATTTACTACAAAATTATCAAAAATATATCGCTATGTTTTAGAACAGCGAAATAAAGAGTTAATTCCGTTAGAAGAAGAATTGAAATTCGCAAAAAATTATATGGAACTCTTACAAATGCGCTTTGAAGATGCCGTAGAATTTAATATTCCTAGTTCGGTAAGTAATTCCGAATTAAAAATAGTACCATTATCATTGCAATTATTATTAGAAAACGCGGTAAAACACAACGTAGTTTCATCAATAAAACCCTTAGAAATACATATTTTTGAACAAGCTGATTTTCTAGAGGTTCAAAACACGTTACAGCCTAAAGAAAATATAGGTAAAAGCACAAAAATTGGTTTGAAAAATATTATAGATAGATATGCTTTAATTACCGAAAAATCTGTAGAAATTAAAAGTAATAATAAAACATTTACCGTGAGTTTACCGTTGTTAATAAAATAGAATAAAAATATGAATGTTATTATTATAGAAGATGAAAAACCAGCTGCCAGACGTTTAAAAAGAATGCTTTCTGAGTTAAATATTGAAGCGCAAACGATGCTACATTCGGTAGAAGAGTCAATTAATTGGTTTCAAAACAATAAACACCCTGATTTAATTTTTTTAGATATTCAATCTGACGGATTATCATTTGAAATTTTTGAAGAAATTGAAGTGAAATCAGCCATTATTTTTACAACTGCTTATGATGAATACGCATTAAAAGCATTCAAATTAAATTCGATAGATTATCTATTAAAACCTCTTGACCAAGACGAGTTAAAGGTTGCTTTTGATAAATTTAAAGAGCATCAACCTAAAAAATCGGATATAAAAATCAATATTGATGCTATTCGAAAGTTGTTAGTAAACCCTGTTGATAGAAAGTTTAAAAAGCGATTTACAATTAAAGTAGGGCAACATATAAAAATAATACCTATTGATCAAATTGTTTGTTTATGTTCCGAAAATAAAGCAACGTATATTCATACCAATGCAAATCGAAATTACTTAATAGATAATTCGTTAGAATATTGGCAAAAACAGCTAAATCCTGAATGTTTTTTTAGAGTAAATAGAACTTTTATCATTCATATAAATGCCATAAAAGACATTATTTCTTATACAAATTCTCGCTTACAATTAATGTTGAATTATTATGATAAAACCGAAATAATAGTAAGCAGAGAACGTGTAAAAACTTTTAAAAATTGGATTGATTAATTTTGAGTGTAAATTATCAGTTGTTTTTTATTTGATTAAATATTTTTTTAGAAAAAGTTAATGCTGAAAAATTAGTTTTATTAACTAGTACTTCTTTTAAAGATTGTTCTTTTTCTTTTTTCTCTAGATAAAAAGGGTCTTTATGGAAATCATAAATAAATTCTTTGGCAATATATTTATAAGTATTCCATTCTTCTTTAATTTTTGAAGAATGATTTTCAAGAGACCAAACTTGAAAGCTGTTACTTTTAAAAAAATGAAAAACACTTGTTTCTAAATCTTCATGACTACGCTCTAAACCATGAATTAATCTCATTGATACTGTTTGCCATTTCAACGAAAAATTTAACCACCACATATAATCGTATAAAGAAATTATTTTAAAAGGTGATTCTTTTATTACAGGTGCTATAAAATCGATAATTTGATTTGTAAATTTATCGGTACCTAATTTTCTGGAGATAATAAATTCTAAAATATCTTCATAAGGAGTAAAAGCATCACCTGTTAGAATAGGGTATTTAAGTTTATCGCTACCAAAAAGTTGGTCGCCATGTTCGCCTGTTACAATAGTTTCTGTTGGTTGAATATGATTAAAAATAGTTGTTTTAATCATTTCATAATTAAGTTTATTATCAATAATATCATTAAAAAAAGTAGGATATTCTATAATCGATTCTTTTGATAATAAAATAGATAATCGGTTAATTTTATCAATAGATTTTAATTCATTTATTAACGATATTAATGCTACGGTAGAATCAATTCCACCAGACCATAATACTTTAATTCTTCCATCAGTCGCATTAATTATTTCACGAGCTCTTTCACTACATATTTCTGAAAATGTTTTTGATATATTTGATGTTTGAGGTATTTTATCTAAAATGGTAAAATCAATTCCAGAATCTAAATTTTTTGTACGGTCAATTAAAGTAGCACCAAAAAATAGACAACTCTGCAAGTAAATAGGATTTGCTTTTTTCTTAATTTCTTTACTATTGAATAATTGTTTTTTAGATAAATAGTAAATACTATTAAGATTTGACAAAGGCATCATGACGTATTTTTTTGCAAGTATTCAAATATATTTTTAGCTTATCTTCTAATAATGATTTTTCAAAATCTTTAAAAGAGTGTGTATAAAGTCCTGAGAAATTTAATTTTTCACCTTTTGTAGTAATTTGAAGCAGTAAAAATTTCTTTTTAAAAAACCAAAAACCATTTACAGCTTCTATAATCCAGATATTTTTCTTGCGGCTTACTTTGTAAGTTACATTATATTTCACCTGTTTTTTAGAGTGAGTTCCCGATTCATAATTAACAATTTTTTCTCTAATAAGGAAATCTCTTTTTTTAGTTTTACACATTTCATTAAAATCTTTAAGAAATGCATTAATAATTTTATCAATATTTTCGTTGCTCATTTTTTAAATCATAATAGTACCATTAAACATAGGGTGGTTTTTTTCTATTGCTCCAACAGAAGAAAAAATATGTAAAGGAATTGCAATTAAAGGTTTTTCTGTGTCTGTTTCAAAATGATGTGGGCACATTGGTTCAAGAACACAAACAGAACCAGGTTTTAACTCCGTAATTATATTTTTATTTTCAATACCGACAATACTTTTTCCATATCCTTCAATAATTAAAACAACTCTAACAGTTGAATGAATATGATGCTCTTGCTCTTTACTAAAAGCTGGCATTTTTAAGTATTGTAATGTAGGATCTCCTAGTCTTATCGGAGGAAATAATTGTTTTGTAGAACAGCCATTTACGTATGGTAAAGTAGTAACTCCTTCCATTGATATAGATGCTTCAGGAGGCATATAACCACGTATTATAGTTGCTAAATGAATAGATTTAATTTTGCAAGGACCTTTTTTAACTTTAGCAAATTTTAAATCATCATCAAAATAATATATGCAGTCTCCAAGTTCTACATCAATAGTATGATTTCCTATAAAAGATTGAAAAAAGTAAAGTTGATTAGAATCACTTTTAAATACTGTAGGCGATTTAGTTTCATAGTAATAAGCTCCAAATGTTTCGTTTGTCATTGGTTTGTTTTAGTCAAATTATATAGGATAATAGAGGTATTTCCTTTCAATTTTTCACCAAATTTAAGAAATATAAAACGACATTACTAAGAGCTTGTTTAATTTTTTGCAGAATTAAAGCGTTTTGGTAATTGTTTTAAGAATTTTTATTTTTTCAGTATGCAAACTTTGTGACAAATTCCAAATTGCATCCTCACTAGCTGAATAAAAAGAGTTTGGTTCAGTATTATTTTTAGATGATTTAGTAAGTAAATCTCTATTTTTCATCCATTTTTCAGAAAAGTAAAACTCTTCTAATATTTTTGTTTTTTGTATCAATTTTTTAAGCTTTTTATGGTGTTTTTTAATTTGGATAAATTCTTTTTCTACCTCAAAAAGTAAGGAATCCATTTCTTTGAATTCCTCTTTTATAGCATCATTATTATTCATAAGTGATTCAAAATAATGTTTAACTTTAAAGCTCAAAATATTTTGAGCTTTGTTTACTTAAAAAAATATTATTTACAATAGTTTTCAGGAGTAATAGCTGTTACCGATTTAATAGCTATCGTTTCTAAAACACTTTCATATTGTTCAGCAAAACCTTCTGTAGCTTTCCCTATGTTTTTTACATTAAGTTCAGCTATTACAGGAGTGTAAGGTGTGTTTTTTTTGTCGATTTGATTTTGGTAAAGTGCTCTTAATTTATTACTTGGGTCAACAATCCAATAAGAGTTTTCAGTACCACAAGGTCTAAAAGAAGCAACTTCATGCCCGAAAGTAAGAAACCCCTTTATTACTTTATTTGAAAAATCAACAGGGGTATTTAATGCTTTTTTTAACGTGTACATTTCCGCAAATTCAGAAATCGTTTCTTGTCCATCTTTATCTAATAAAGTCAATCTATTTTCTCCGATGCTGTATATTATCGTTTCTTTTACTGAAGATTTTTCTGGTTTTAAGATAATTTTTCCGCCATCTTCAGTAAAAGAAAAAGTTCCTTTGCTATTAAAATAACCATTTTCAGTTCCTAAATACAAGTCTGATTTTTCAAACGTTTTATCATTATTCAATTTTACTGTGGTCAAAATACCGGGGCAACTAGCACAAGGAAAAAAACTATGATATGTTCCATTCCAATCTAAAGAAATTTCAGAACTATGACTATCAACCATTTTTACAGCTTCTTTTTTTATGATGTTTTCTTGATTATTTTTATGGTCGTTATTTTTGCATCCAAATAAAGAAATTGCAATTGATACAGCTAAAATGTGTATTTTTTTCATAATTAATATGCGGTTAAAATTTTTTACTAAGGTTGTTGTTTTTCGAAGGCAATTATCGTGCCGTAAATTACTTTTAAAATCAGTCTTTAATCCTGTTTTTGTGCTTTTATAAAATCAGTAATTAAATAACTAATAAATTTCCCAACTTGATTTACCGCTGAAGGATCTTGTATAACCGAAGGTGCTCCTTCGCAAATATGGATATAACTAGCATTGGTATTTTTAGCAAAATAATACACAAATTTACGTGTTTGTTGAGGTGAAAATCCGCTAGGGGTCATAGCACTGCTAGGAAAATTTTGAATACAGTCTAAATCTATTTCAATACCAAAAGGCTTATTTTGAATAAAATTTTCGGCACGTAATAGTTCATTTTCAAAAGGAATCGATTTATAACCTTCTAATTCCTCGTAGGTATTATAGTCAATATTAATATTGCTATGAATGTAGTCAAAAATATATTGAGGTGTGTAATTTTCATGCAAACCAAACATAAAATATTTTTCGACATATTTATGCTCAATAGCATAAGAAAACCCGTTACCGCTATGACGTTCTTCCAATTGTCGCAAGTCGGTATGTGCATCTAAATTGATCACATTAATCGGCTGTTTTTTAGCTTCGGATAATCCTTTTAAATTCCCGTAAGAATTGTTATGTCCGCCACCAATTACAATCGGAATTTTATTAGCTTTAACGATTTTTTTAACAAGTTTAGATACTTCTTTATCAATAGCTTTAACGAGTAAATTACCTTTTTTTCTATCAGAAGCATCAAAATTTGAAGCTTCTGATAAAAAATCTAAATAACCTAAAACAAGAATATCTTTTCCGCTAATAAACTGATTTTCTTGAATGTTTAAAAATGATTTTAAAGCAGGAGTAAAAGCCGTGTGAGCGCCACCGTTTCCGTAATTCATTTTCACGCCAATATCTTCAGGAACGCCAATAATTACAAATTTAGCCGAACAATTTTCAAGTTTATCTAAAGAAGTAATAGTTTGTACACATTGCCCAATTTTTGTTTCACCTTCTCGTGGATTTACAAAAGTATTAGTATCATTTTGATTGAATATTTTAAGCATTATTTTTTAGTTTTTTTTTCTGGGGATATTGTTAGTAGTGAAGGAATCTGATTTTAAGCGTTTAATAAAATTAGATACGAAACTACCTTTTTTCAGTGTGAATTCACAATTATTTTAGACCTTATTAGCTGTGTTTTTCTGTTTAAAATATTCAATTGGATTTAAGTAAAATATTTTTTTCCAACCTTGATTTTCTGAATCAACTCTCCAAACGTATGGAATTATTGTCAAAATAGAGTAGTGCAAGTGTGGCGATTTTCCAGCTGCATTTCCACTTGTTCCAACTGTTCCGATTGTTGAATTTTTATTTACAAAAGAAAAACAGGGTGTTCTTAATTCATCCAGATGTGCATAATAATGAATTCTCCATTTAGGGCCAAGAACAACAATTACTTTTCCTCCAACATTTATTTCGCCAGTATATAATACCAATCCAGAAGTAGCTGAATTAATTTTAGTTCCTTTTTTAGCAAAAATATCCACTCCTTTGTGAGTAACTGATTTTCCCCAAGGATAAAACCAAAATGATTTGGAATTGTAGTCATATTTCGTTGCACCTTTTACAGGCATATTCAAATTTTGAGGAATTAAAAACCCAATAATTGAAACTGTAAGAACCCCCAATAAAACTTTTTTCCTTTTTCTCAATTTCCTTCAATTTTAATGATAACCAATATTTTATATATAGTTTTTTATGTTTTTAAAACACTAAATTTACTAATAACTTGCTAATTGCATGTAGTATTGGGCATGGTTTTTTTCTTTATCCATTCTAAAATTTCTCTTTCATTTATTATTGACCAAGAATGTGGATTTCTTTTTCCGTTTTTTCGGTAACCTCTATTTTTAGATGCTATATATGATGTTTTAAATCCATTTTTTTTTAATTCGTTATGTAAATTTTTTAATTGAAAACTATTTGTTTGCTCAAAACCTCTGTTATAAACAGTTCTATTAAATTCGAAGGCTGGTTCTGTATAAAATACCAATTCGGTTTCTTTAAATTTTACATTTTCAATATATTTTAAAGTATTTAAATATGGTGAAAATATTTTATATTCCTCTAAATTTTCGTTGGGTTTTCCTATTTTTTGATTTAAATAATTTAAAAGGAAAGTAGATTCATTTACAAGAATAGAATTATTTTGCTCAACTTTCTGTTCACAGTTTTTATATAATTGTATTAAATCGACAGGAGAATCCACAACAAAAATTCCTTTTGGACTAAATTCCCCATTTTTATAAAAAGTCAGGTGTTTCCCCAATTGTAAGGCAAGATTTCCACCCGCAGAAAATCCACCAATATAAATGTCGTTTCCGTTGATGTTATTTTCGCTTATTATTTTCCAAAGAAGTTTTGTAGTTTTTTCTTTTTCTAATTTATTCAGGAATAAATTTCTATTTATTTTAATAATTAAGACGGAAATGTTTTCATCTAAAACACTTTTAATTAAATTCGATTCGCTTTTAACTGTTTGATTATTTCCTCCAAAACCTGGAAATAGAATTAATAATTCTTTATGATTTCTTGGAACTATTAATTCATAAGATTCAGAATTAATAGTTAGTTCCTCTTTAGTGTAAGCTCTACAGCTAAATAAAAATAAAATTGTTAAGATGTATATGATTTTTTTCAAATTACGCGCTATTAATTATCTCATAAACTATAAGCAAACAAATCAATCTAAATCATTTCCCCATTAATAAAAACCGCATCAATTAATACCGAACCAAAATTATAAGGAATCGCGCCGTAGCTTAAAATTTCTTTTGTGATGATAAAATTAGCCTTTTTCCCAATGGTAATACTCCCAACTTCTTCGGATAAATTCATAGCGTAAGCACCGTTAATAGTTGCGGCATTAATCGCCTCTTCAGGAGTTATTTTCATTTTAATACAAGCAGTTGCAACTACAAAATTCATGTTTCCCGAAGGCGTAGAACCAGGGTTAAAATCGGTTGCCAAAGCTAAAGGCAATCCTGCTTCAATAATTTTACGAGCAGGCGTATAAGGAATACTTAAAAAATACGAGCAAGACGGAAGTGCAACAGGCATGGTATTGGTATCTTTTAAGGCTTCAATATCATCAGAATTCATAATTTCTAAATGATCTACCGATAAAGCATCATATTTTACACTTACTTGAACACCGCCAATAGTTGTAAACTGATTTACGTGTACTTTTGCTCTTAAACCGTGTTTTTTACCCGCTTCTAAAATTCGGTCGGTATCTTTTACTGAAAAATAACCAGTTTCACAGAAAGCATCAATAAAATCAGCTAAATTTTCTTCGGATATTTTAGGCAACATTTCATTGATAATTAAATCAATATAACCGTCTTTATTATTTGTATATTCCTTAGGAAAAGCGTGTGCACCTAAAAAAGTTGCTTTAATAGGAAGTTTATAATTTTCACGTAATTTTTTAATAACACGTAGCATTTTTAATTCGGCATCGACGGTTAAACCATAGCCCGATTTAATTTCAACAGCGCCCGTACCAAGTTGCATAATTTCCTCTAAACGAACCGCCGATTGGGCATATAAATCATCTTCAGAAGTTTGTTGTAATTTTTTTGCTGAATTTAAAATTCCACCGCCGTTATCTGCAATTTCTTTATACGATAAGCCATTAATTCTATCTACAAATTCTTGTTCTCGATTTCCTGCATAGACAATATGTGTGTGAGAATCGCACCAAGTAGGTAGTATCATTTTACCCGTACAATCAATTTTTTTATCAAAATTAATTGTTTTTAAATCGGCTAATTTTAAGTTTGTCATTTCGCCAAAATCAATGATTTTATCATTTTTAATTAATAAAAAAGCATTTTTAATTGTTGGTAAAATAGCCATATCTGCTCCTGAAACTTTTTGAACATCGGCATCTCTAACTTGAATTAATTCTTTAATATTTATGAATAATGTTGTCATGTAATTGTTTATTTTTGATAAATGAGCCGTAAAATGTGCTCATTTTTAAAATTTACTAGAAAAAAAAAGGGCTTTTAACCCCCTTTTTCTATAAATACACCTAAATATAATGAGAATAATTAGGTGTTTTTTATGAATTATAATACTGTAAACTTTCGGTAATTAATTGATTTGTAACGGTACAATTAATTTTAAAATCACCAAAATTGTTTAAAAGGACAAAGTTAATTTCTCCATCAATATTTTTCTTGTCGTGTTTCATTAATTCTAAAATAGGTACAAAATCGTCTTCTAAAATAGCTGTTTTCCCGTAAATAGTAAGAATTGTTTTTTTAACATCCGCTACTTTATCCGAAGGAAAACCTAAAACTTTAGCAGAAATATAGGCTTCGCAAACCATACCGATAGCAATTGCTTCGCCATGTGTTAAAGTATTTTTATGTGTGTTTTCTAAAAAATAAGATTCAATTCCGTGTCCAATTGTATGTCCCCAATTTAAGGCTTTACGAACGCTGTGTTCTTTTGGGTCTTCTAGAACAACTTCGTTTTTAATTTCAATAGAACGATGAATTAAATCAATAATATTTAATTTCGGATTGCTTTTAATTTCATTGTATAAATGAATATCATGTGTCATTCCGTATTTAATAATTTCGGCAGTTCCTGACCTAATTTCTCTAGGCGAAAGTGTTTGTAAATATTCAGGGTCTAAAAGCACCATTTGAGGATTGGCAAACAAACCAATTTGATTTTTTAAAACACCTAAATCAACACCTGTTTTTCCGCCAACCGAAGCATCTACCATGCTTAATAAAGTGGTAGGAATATTTACAAAATCAATACCTCGTTTAAATGTTGAGGCAACAAAACCGCCTAAATCGGTAATAACGCCCCCCCCCAAAGTAATTAAAACACTTTTTCTGTCGGCACCTAATTCGGTCATAGCACTCCAAACACCAGTACAGGTTTCTAGGTTTTTATGAATTTCACCAGCATCAATTTGAATGACTTCAATTTTTTTATCAGTTTCTAATAATTCGATAAAACGAGGATAACAATGCGTAATCGTATTATCATCTACTAATATAAAAATAGTAGAGTACTGTTTTTTATGAATTAAATTGGCTAAGGATTTGTATCCTTTTTCGTTAAAATCAATAGGGTAAGTTACTGCTTGAATAGAAGTCATTTTGGTTTAAAAATTTAAAGCAAAAATAAATAGAAAAAATTAAAATATATCATAGAGTAGATTTATATTTGTCTTTGAAACAAAATAACAGTACTTCCTATAATGACACTTTTTAACAACACCGCAACTGCTTTTAAATTAAAGTCTGACTCAGAGTTAGAACGCGCATATTTTTTATTTAAAATGATACAAAATCAGCCAATGGTTCGTATTGGTACTGCAGTCACTAATTTTGCCTTAAAGGCACATTTACCTGTTGAAGGCTTAATTCGTTCAACTGTTTTTGACCACTTTTGTGGTGGAGTAACAGAAGATGATTGCTTGCCTAATATTGATAAAATGTACACTAAAGGTAATGTGTATAGTGTATTAGATTATTCTGTAGAAGGTAAAGAAGCTGAAGAAAGCTTTGATGATGCTCTTAATAAAATTGTAAGAATTATTCAGTTTTCAGATGAAAAAGAATCAATTCCGTATGCAGTTTTTAAACCAACAGGATTTGGACGTTTTGCTTTATATCAAAAATTAAGCGAAAAAAAGGAGTTATCTGATGATGAAAAATCAGAATGGGCTAGAGTTTTAAATCGTTTTCATACTGTTTGTAAATTAGCTGTAGAAAAAGACGTTCCTTTATTAATTGATGCAGAAGAAAGTTGGATGCAAGATGCCGCCGATGATTTAATTGAAGAATTAATGGAAACGTATAATAAAGACAAGGCAATTGTTTTTAATACACTACAAATGTATCGCCATGATCGTATGGATTATTTACGTGGTTTACATCAAAGAGCCCATCAAAAAGGGTATCATATAGGTATGAAAGTTGTACGTGGTGCTTATATGGAAAAAGAACGTGAAAGAGCTGAGGAAAAAGGCTATGAATCGCCAATATGTAAAGATAAAGAAGCTACAGATGAAAACTATAACGAAGCTGTTCGTTTTATGATGGAGCACAAAAATATGGCTATTTTTGCAGGAACTCATAATGAAGAGAGTTCTTATTTATTAATGAATTTGGCAAAAGAATATAGTATAAATGCAACGGATAAGCGCATGTGGTTTGGTCAGTTGTATGGGATGAGCGATCATATTAGTTTTAACTTAGCTAAAGAAGGTTATAATGTAGCAAAATATGTTCCTTTTGGTCCTGTACGTGATGTAATGCCTTATTTAATACGTAGAGCCGAAGAAAATACTTCGGTAGCAGGGCAAACATCAAGAGAGCTTAATTTGATAAAAATAGAAAGAAAAAGACGTAAACTGTAAAAAATGAATACAGTTGAAGAAATAAAGCAAGGTATAAAGGTTAATAAAAAACGTTTAGTTAAAGAACTAAAGGAAAGTAAAGAATTAGTTTTTTTAATTAAAAAGTCTCTTACAGCTAAATTATCTAAAACTGAAAAACATAAGGTAAAAGAACAAATGCTAGATATTTGTAAAGCAGTACCCACTTTTACAGTATTTATGTTGCCTGGTGGTGCTTTATTACTTCCGTTATTAATTAAATTAATTCCTGATATATTACCTAGTGCTTTTAGAGAAGATGAGGAAGATTTAGACAAAGAATAATAATTCATCTACTATTTACAGTATATTTATATATAAAACACTAGTTTTGCAACTTTAAAAAACGACTAAGAATGCAACCAATTAGAAATATTGCTATTATAGCCCACGTTGACCACGGTAAAACCACTTTGGTAGATAAAATTATAGATCAAGCAAAAATATTAGACGATCGTAAAGAACGTACTGATTTATTGTTAGATAATAACGATTTAGAACGTGAAAGAGGGATTACAATTCTTTCTAAAAACGTATCAGTAAACTATAAGAACACAAAAATCAACGTAATTGATACCCCTGGTCACGCCGATTTCGGAGGTGAAGTAGAGCGTGTATTAAAAATGGCTGATGGTGTTTTATTATTAGTTGATGCATTTGAAGGACCAATGCCACAAACTCGTTTTGTATTAGGTAAGGCCTTAGAATTAGGTTTAACTCCTATTGTTGTAGTTAACAAAGTAGATAAAGAAAACTGTACTCCTGACATCGTTCACGAAAAAGTTTTTGACTTAATGTTTGCTTTAGAAGCTACTGAAGAGCAGTTAGATTTTACTACTGTTTACGGTTCTGCTAAGAACAACTGGATGAGTACTGACTGGAAAAATGAAACTGATAATATCGTACCTTTATTAGACGCTGTATTAGAATCTATTCCTGCAACTAAGTACAATGAAGGAACTCCTCAAATGCAAATTACTTCTTTAGATTTTTCTTCTTTTACAGGAAGAATTGCTATTGGACGTATTTTCCGTGGAGATTTAGAAGCTGGTAAAGATTACATGTTATGTAAAGCTGACGGTACTAATAAAAAAGTAAGAATTAAAGAATTACACGTATTCGAAGGAATGGGTAAAGTTCAAGTTGATAAAGTTCCTTGTGGAGATATCTGTGCTATTACAGGTATTGAAGGATTCGAAATTGGTGATACTATTGCTGATTTAGAAAATCCAGAAGCTTTACCAAGAACAGAAATTGACCAGCCTACAATGAGTATGTTGTTTACAATTAATAACTCTCCTTTCTTCGGAAAAGAAGGTAAATTTGTAACTTCTCGTCATATTCGTGACAGACTGTTTAAAGAATTAGAAAAGAATTTAGCTTTAAAAGTTGAAACTACTGATTCTGAAGATAAATTTAACGTTTTCGGTCGTGGAGTATTACACTTATCAGTGTTAATTGAAACGATGCGTCGTGAAGGATATGAATTACAAGTGGGAAGACCACAAGTTATTATCAAAATGATTGATGGTAAGAAACATGAGCCAATGGAAACATTGTCTATTGATGTACCAGAAGATGTTGCTTCTAAAGCGATTAACTTAGTATCTCTTAGAAAAGGGGATATGTTAGTTATGGAGCCAAAAGGAGATTTACAACATTTAGAATTTTCTATCCCTTCTCGTGGATTAATTGGTTTAAGAAACAAGATTTTAACAGCAACTGGAGGAGCAGCAATTATTAACCACAGATTTAGTGAATATGGTCCTTATAAAGGAGACTTTACTGAAGAAGTAAAAGGAGCTATCGTTTCTGCTGCAACTGGTAAAGCTACTGCTTATGCGTTAAACCGTTTACAAGATAGAGGTAAGTTTTTTATTGATGTAAATCAAGAAATTTATGTTGGACAGGTAATTGGTGAAAACAGTAAATCTGATGAGATGGCTGTAAACTTAATTAAAGGAAAGCAATTAACAAACATGCGTAAATCTGGTACAGATGATGCTATGAAAATTGCTCCGAAAATTGATTTTTCTTTAGAGGAAAACATGGAATACATTAAAGCTGATGAGTATTTAGAAGTTACTCCATTAAGTTTACGTATGCGTAAAATTAACTTTAAAGCATAATTTTTAAAAATTATATTTTAAAATTTTTATATAAAAAACCACCTATTTTTAGGTGGTTTTTGTTGTTTTAGATGATTATTAATAAAATTCAGTTCCAGGTTCAATTAATGTTG
The DNA here is from genome assembly GCF_900239345.1 of Tenacibaculum dicentrarchi. Lineage (GTDB taxonomy): Bacteria > Bacteroidota > Bacteroidia > Flavobacteriales > Flavobacteriaceae > Polaribacter > Polaribacter dicentrarchi. The sequence continues at coordinate 37,134 of NZ_OESZ01000034.1, forward strand.
ATTTTTCTTTTTTTATAAATAATTCTTTTTCTCTTTTTTGAATTTTATCATAATCATAATTAGCCATTACAGGGAAATTAATAGACCATTCAAAAGGAATAACTTTTTCTCTTAAAGAAGCTTCTGAATCAAATATTCTAGCAAGGTTTGCATATAATTCAAATAAATTGTCTGCTTTTAGTTGTTCTTTTTCGACCAAATTTAATTCTTCATATCTCTCATCTGTATCAAAATCAGAACGTTTTAATAATTCAATATTTTCACAAGAATCATCATCTAAAATGGTTTTTAAAATAGTTTTATCCGTTCCTCCCAATGAATGACCGATTACTAAAACATCATATTTATCGAAAATAGCTAATTGATTAAGTACTTTTCTGTAATTTTTGCTTTTTAAATAATCAAAAGTTTTAAAATATTTTAAAAAGCTATTATTTTTACTAGCTTTCATTTTTTGATACATTTCGTCTGTATCATCTCCGTAACCAAAAATAATATCTTCGGATAAACTATTGTGAATATGTATATTTTTAATAGTTGGATTTAAAATTAAATCGGTATCATATTCAAGGTTTTTATAACATTTGATTGTATTTGTATAATTAAAATTAATGAAAGAAATATTTTGTCTATCTGTAATATGTTGAGAAAGACAATAATGAATGTTTCTATCAGGTGTTGGCTCTATTTTATCGTTTAAATATTTTTTTAAGGCTTTTTTTATTTCTTTTAAATTATTATTAAGTGTTTTTAATTCGTCATTATGATTTTCTTTTGGTGAATTATAAATATCTTTTAATTCTTCGTAATATGCTTGTTCTATGTCAAACCAGTTTTCAAAAGAATTTGAATATAATTTCCCAAGTAATTCATTAGATATTAAAAGTTCAATATATTCATTATTAGAATTTAAAAAAGTAGAAACTTTATTTGTTTCATTTTGTTGAATTAAATATGCAAGATTATTTAAGAATTTATCATCTGTTGATTCAGTTGATAAATCACTAAAAAATACAGTTCCATTTTGATTAAGATAATGAAGAAGTTCTTTATTTAAAAACTGTTTGTTATTTTCGAAATCAAATATTTTGGTCAATATAATCTCATTTAAATAATAATTTGCAAAATCATTATAACTTGTTTTTAATCCGTGGGCTAAATCAAAGCCATTACCGATAATTACAATTAAATTTTTACTCTTTTCTTTCATAAGTTTTTCAAGTAAATATAATTAACAATTACTAATATTTTGTTTAATTTTAATTTTTACTTGTGAGATAAAAAAAAAAGACAAATATTTGTAGTATCAAAATAAGAACATGAATTTTAATCAATTACATCATCATCATCATATTTGCACTCAAGCGAACTGAAGATGTATTGACTAAAAACAAAACATATTTTAAACCCGTTTGAGTAAATCAAACGGTTTTTTTATTTCTATAAAAGAAATTTTCTACACGTTATTTACTCAAACTAATTAATAATCAAAATGAGTAAATTAAGAATTGCAATTCAGAAATCAGGAAGATTAAATGAAGATTCGTTAAATCTTTTAAAAAATTGTGGTATTTCTATCGATAATGGAAAAGACCAATTAAAAGCATCGGCAAGTAACTTTCCTTTAGAAGTTTTTTATCTTCGAAATGGCGATATTCCGCAGTATTTAAAAGATGGCGTTATTGATATTGCTATTATCGGCGAAAATTTATTAATCGAAAAAGGAGGCGATATTGAGTTTATTGAAAAATTAGGTTTTTCTAAATGTAAAGTTTCGTTAGCAATTCCAAAATCAGAAGAATATACAGGCTTGTCTTATTTTCAAGATAAAAGAATTGCAACATCGTATCCGAATACAGTTAAAAATTTTCTGAAATCAAAAAATATTACTTCTCAATTACATATTATTAATGGTTCTGTTGAAATTGCTCCAAATATCGGCTTGGCTGACGGTATTTGCGATATTGTATCAAGCGGATCTACTTTATTTAAAAATAACCTAAAAGAGGTTGAGGTTATCTTAAAATCGGAAGCTGTTTTAGCTGTTTCTCCAAAATTAGAAGCATCACAGCAAGAAATTTTAGATAAACTTCAATTTAGAGTTCAATCGGTTTTAAAAGGAAGACGTTCGAAATATATTTTATTAAATGCCCCTAATGACAAGTTAGAAAAAATCATCAGTATTTTACCAGGTATGAGAAGTCCTACTGTTTTACCATTATCAGAAAAAGGATGGAGTTCTGTACACTCAGTTTTAGATAAAGATGAATTTTGGGACGTTATAGATGAGCTTAAAAAAAATGGAGCTGAAGGTATTTTAGTGTGTCCTATTGAAAAAATGGTTGTTTAATCAGTGTTTTAAGAAGAAATAACATGAAAATTATAAAATATCCAGCAGTAAAAGATTGGAAACAGCTTTGTAAAAGAGCAACTTTAAATCAAAATAATTTACAAGAAACGGTTCAAAATGTTTTAAATGATGTCAAAATCAATAAAAATAAAGCATTAACAAAATATGCCGAATTATTTGATAAAGTTTCTTTAACTTCTTTTGAAGTAACTAATACAGAAATTGAAGAAGCTGAAAAATTAGTTAGTTCGGAGTTAAAAGAAGCAATTCAATTAGCAAAAAGTAACATTGAAGTTTTTCATAATTCTCAAAAAGAAGAAGAGCAAAAAGTAACAACAACTACTGGAGTTACTTGTTGGCGTAAAAGTGTTGCTATTGAAAAAGTTGGTTTGTATATTCCTGGAGGTTCTGCTCCGTTATTTTCAACAATTTTGATGCTCGCAATTCCTGCAAAAATAGCAGGTTGTAAAGAAATCGTATTGTGTACGCCTCCAAATAAAGAAGGAAAAGTTCATCCTGCAATTTTATATACTGCTCAATTAGTGGGTGTTACTAAAATTTTTAAAGTTGGTGGAGCTCAGGCAATCGGAGCAATGGCGTATGGTACAGAAACTATTCCTAGTGTGTATAAAATATTAGGTCCAGGAAATCAGTATGTAACAAAAGCAAAAGAGTTGGTTCAGCAAGAAGGGCTTTCTATTGATATGCCAGCAGGACCAAGTGAAGTTTTGGTTATTGCTGATGAAACATCAAACGCTGCATTTGTAGCTGCCGATTTATTATCGCAAGCCGAACACGGAGCAGATAGTCAAGCAGTTTTAGTAACAACTTCATTAGAGGTTTCAGAAAATGTACTTGCCGAAGTAGCGAAGCAAGTAAAAGAATTACCTAGAAGAGAAACCGCCGAAAAAGCATTAGAAAACAGTTTTGTAGTTGTTTTAAATTCTTCGGATGAAATGATTGATTTTAGTAATGTATATGCACCTGAACATTTAATTATTGCGTCTGAAAATGCATCAATATATATTGATAAAATAGTAAATGCAGGTTCGGTATTTTTAGGGAATTATAGCTGTGAAAGTGCAGGTGATTACGCAAGTGGAACAAATCACACGTTACCAACAAACGGATATGCTAAAAATTATAGTGGTGTTTCTTTAGATAGTTTTATCAAAAAAATTACTTTTCAAGAAGTAACAAAACAAGGAATAGCTACTATCGGAAAAGCAATTGAATTAATGGCGGAAGCCGAAGGTTTACAAGCTCACAAAAATGCTGTTACCTTAAGATTAAAAGATATTGAAAATGTTTAATTTAGATAAAATAGTTCGCCCAAATATTCAAAAATTAAAGGCATATTCATCAGCAAGAGATGAATTTAAAGGAACTGCAGAAGTATATTTAGATGCTAATGAAAATCCTTTTGGAGTTTTAAATAGATATCCTGATCCGAAGCAAACAAAAATCAAAGAACGATTATCAGTAATTAAAAAAGTTGCTGAAAATCAAATTTTTGTCGGAAACGGAAGTGACGAAGTAATTGATTTAGCATTCAGAATTTTCTGTGAACCAGGAAAAGATAAAGCGTTAACTTTTTCGCCTACTTACGGAATGTACGATGTTTCGGCAAGTATCAACGATATTGAATTAATTAAGCAACCTTTGGTAAATGATTTTCAAATAAGTTTAAATCAGTTACAACCATATTTAGATATGGAGGATGTGAAAATTATATTTATTTGTTCGCCAAATAATCCTACAGGAAATTGTTTCGAAGACGAAACTATTGAATATATATTGGAGAATTTTAACGGAGTAGTAATTATTGATGAAGCTTATATTGATTTTAGCTCAAGAGCTTCTTATAGTACTCAATTAGAAAAATATCCAAATTTAATTGTAAGTCAAACCTTCAGTAAAGCTTGGGGATTGGCAGGAGTAAGAGTAGGTGTAGCATACGCAAATTCTGAGGTTATCGACTTATATAATAAGGTAAAACCTCCTTACAATGTAAGTACTTTAAATCAAGAAGCAGTAATAGCTTCTTTAGATAATTTAGCTCAATTTGAGGAAAATAAAAATATCATTATCAATGAAAAAGAAAAATTGATTAATGATTTAAATAACCTTGAATTAGTAAAAAATATATATCCTACAGAAGCTAATTTTATATTAATAGAAGTAACGGATGCAAATTCAATTTACACTAAATTAGTAGCCGAAAAAATAATTACAAGAAACAGAAATACATTAGTAAATAACTGTTTACGAATTACGGTAGGAAGTACAGACGAAAATAAAAGATTAATTACAGCATTAAAATCACTAACATAAAAAATAACTTATAGTTATTGATTTAAAAATAATAAGATGAAAAAAATATTATTTATAGATAGAGATGGAACTTTAATTAAAGAACCAGCAGACGAACAAACAGATTCATTCGAAAAATTAGAGTTTTATCCGAAGGTATTTCAAGGATTAAGTAAAATAGCTAAAGAATTAGATTTCGAATTAGTTTTAGTTACAAATCAAGATGGATTAGGAACAGAAGTATATCCTGAAAATACTTTTTGGCCAGTACATAACTTTGTTATGCGAACTTTAAAAGAAGAAGGAATTATTTTTTCAGAAGAAATTATTGATATCACTTTTGCTAAAGATAATCAGCCAACAAGAAAACCGAATACAGGTTTGTTAACAAAGTTTTTTTCTGAAGAATATGACTTAGCAAATTCATTTGTTATTGGTGATCGTTTAACAGATGTTGAATTAGCCAAAAATTTAGGAGCAAAAGGGATTTATATAAATGATGAAACTTTTTTAGGTACTGATGAAATTACAGTTAAAAGAAGTGAATTAGATGATTTTATCGCCTTAGAAAGTAGCGATTGGAATGCTATTTATGAGTTTTTAAAGTTAGAAGAAAGAACGGCTGAAATTGTTAGAAATACCAATGAAACGAAAATTGACATCAAATTAAACCTTGATGGAACTGGTAAAAGTAACATTAGTACAGGAATTGATTTTTTCGATCATATGTTAGATCAAATTGCACGTCATGGGCAAATGGATTTAGATATTCAAGTAAAAGGAGATTTAGAAGTTGATGAACATCACACAATTGAAGATACTGCAATTGCGTTAGGTGAAGTTTTTAATACTGCTTTAGGTAACAAATTAGGAATAGAACGTTACGGATTTTGTTTACCAATGGATGATTGTTTAGCACAAGTAGCTATTGATTTTGGAGGTAGAAATTGGTTAGTTTGGGAAGCAGATTTTAAAAGAGAAATGATTGGTAAAATGCCAACAGAAATGTTTTTTCACTTTTTTAAATCGTTTACTGACGGTGCAAAATGTAATTTAAATATAAAAGCTGAAGGTGATAATGAACATCATAAGATAGAAGCTATTTTTAAAACATTTGCTAAAGCAATAAAAGTAGCTGTAAAAAGAGACAGTAGTAAAATGATTTTACCATCAACAAAAGGAATGCTATAATTCATAATTAAAATATGATTGCAATTATAAAATATAATGCGGGTAATATACGATCGGTTCAAAATGCGATTACTCGTTTAGGGTATGATAGTATTATAACTGATAATCCTTCGGAAATTTTAAAGGCTGATAAAGTAATTTTTCCTGGTGTTGGTGAAGCTAGTTCGGCAATGGCATATTTAAAAGAACATAAATTAGATGAACTTTTAGTATCGTTAACTCAACCGGTATTGGGTATTTGTTTAGGTTTACAATTAATGGGAGCTTCATCAGAAGAAGGAAATACCACTTGTTTAGGGATTTTTAATACGGTAACAAAAAAGTTTCCGCCTTTAGAAAAAGTTCCGCACATGGGATGGAATAGTTTTTCTGAAATAAAATCATCAAAAATAGTAGAAAATTTAAATAGTAATGATGATGTGTATTATGTACACGGTTTTTATGCTGAGGTTTGTGAAAACACCATAGCAACCTGTAATTACATACAACCATTTAGTTCAATAATGCAAAAAGATAATTTTTATGCAATGCAATTTCACCCAGAAAAATCAGCAAGTGTAGGTGAAAAATTATTGAAAAATTTTTTAGAATTATAAGGCTTCAAAATAAAAATAAGAAAGATGAGAATTATACCAGCCATAGATATTATTGAAGGAAAATGCGTTCGCTTAACAAAAGGAGATTACGCAACCAAAAAAGTATATAACGAAAACCCTATTGAAGTAGCAAAGGAGTTTGAAGATAATGGAATAGAATATTTACATTTAGTTGATTTAGACGGAGCAAAATCACAACACATTGTAAATTATAAAATTTTAGAACAAATAGCTTCTAAAACTAATTTAAAAATAGATTTTGGAGGTGGTTTAAAATCTGATGAAGATTTACGAATTGCTTTTGATAACGGAGCAAATCAAATTACAGGAGGTAGTATTGCTGTTAAAAATCGGGAGGTTTTTACAGGATGGATAAACAAATATGGAGGTGATAAAATTATTTTAGGTGCCGATTGTATCAACAGAAAAATAGCAACTCACGGATGGTTAGAAACATCAGAAGTTGATGTTGTTGACTTTATAAAACAATACGAACAAATAGGTGTGAGAAATACTATTTGTACAGATGTTGCTAAAGATGGAATGTTACAAGGAGCATCAGTTGATTTGTATAAAGAAATTTTAAGTAAAAGTGATGTGAATTTAATTGCTAGTGGAGGTGTTGCTAGTATTGACGATTTACTAGAGTTGAAAGAAATAGGTTGTGAAGGTACTATTTTAGGAAAAGCAATTTATGAAGGGTATGTAACTTTAAAAGAATTACAAAAGTTATGTTAAAAAAAAGAATAATACCTTGTTTAGATATTAAAAACGGAAGAACTGTAAAAGGTGTTAATTTTGTTGATATTAAAGACGCTGGTGATCCGATAGAATTAGCAAAACAATATGTAAAAGATGGTGCTGATGAATTAGTCTTTTTAGATATTACAGCGACTTTAGAAAACCGAAAAACATTAGTTGATTTAGTTGAGCAAATAGCACAAGAAATAAACATACCATTTACAGTTGGAGGTGGAATTAGTACTGTTGAAGATGCATCAAAGTTAATTCAAGCAGGAGCAGATAAGGTGAGTATTAATTCATCGGCAGTAAAAAATCCGCAGTTAATTACCGATTTAAAAAACAGATTTGGTAGTCAGTTTGTAGTAGTTGCTATTGATACTAAACATGTAAATGATACATGGAAAGTATTTACTAAAGGAGGTACTAACGAAACGGAATTAGAAACAGTTGCTTGGGCTAAAGAAGTAGAAAAATTAGGAGCTGGTGAAATTTTATTAACTTCTATGAATAGTGATGGAACTAAAGCAGGTTTCTCAATTGATATAACAAATTCAGTGAGTACAGCCATTAATATTCCAGTTATTGCATCAGGAGGAGCAGGTAAAGAAGTTCATTTTAAGGATGTATTTACCAAAACAGAAGCAAGTGCAGGTTTAGCAGCAAGTATTTTTCATTTTGCTGAAATACCAGTACCACAACTTAAACAATATTTAAAAGAACAAAATATACCAGTACGATGAATATAGATTTTACAAAAGGAGACGGGTTAGTTCCTGTAATCATTCAGAATGATACCACATTACAAGTGTTAATGTTAGGGTATATGAACGAAGAAGCATTCTTAAAAACAAAAGATATAAATAAAGTTACTTTTTTTAGTAGAAGTAAAAATAGGTTGTGGACAAAAGGAGAGGAGTCTGGTAATTTTTTAGCTGTAAAAGATATTCAAATCGATTGCGATAATGATACTATTTTAATAAAAGCAATCCCCGCAGGAGCAACTTGCCATAAAGGAACAACTTCTTGTTTTGCTGATGAAACTCCAAAAGGTTTTTTATATGAATTAGAACGCATTATTTCTGATAGAATTGATACTAATCACCCAACATCATATACCAATAAATTATTTAAAAGAGGAATTAATAAAGTTGCTCAAAAAGTTGGTGAAGAGGCTGTAGAATTAGTTATTGAAGCCAAAGATAATGATGCCAATTTATTTAAAAATGAAGCTGCCGATTTATTTTATCATATTGTAATTCTTTTAAAAGCAAAAGGTTTTACAATAACTGATATTGAGGCTATTTTAAGAGATAGAAATTAAATGATTTATAGTATTTTTGCAAAATGAATGAATTTCAACAACTAAGAGATACCTTAAACGAAAGCGTTTTAAATAATAATTTTGTAAAATTAACTTTAAGCAAACCTATCAAAAAAAGTGATGGATTACCAAACGTATATGTTCGATTGGTAAAGATAAAAGGAGCAGAAATGTTCCAATTTACCTATCATTATAATACCAATGATAAAGTTCAGAACTATACAATTTCTGAAGCTATTACCGAAATAGAAATTCTATTAATGGATAACTTTAGAGCGGCAACCTTGTTTACCCTAACTAAAGATTTATTGATATTTATCTCTAAAAGAAAATTAGTTTCTTACCGAGAAAATATGGCGAGTTTCAAAAATAAATTACCTGAAACCCACGACAAACCAAAAGAACGTTTAGCCGAAGCAGGGAGTTATTTGCATCATTTAGGAATTACCGATAAACAAGGAAAGGTTATTCATAAAATGGCTGATAAATACCGTCAAATCAATAAATATTTAGAAATTATTGAAGGTTTATTAAAATCTACACGATTACCAAAACACATTAATATTGTTGATATGGGATCGGGTAAAGGCTATTTAACCTTTGCTTTGTACGATTATTTGGTAAATCAAAAAAAGTACAGCGCAACCGTTACAGGTATTGAATTGCGTAAAGAATTAGTCGATTATTGTAATGATGTTGCCGAAAAATCAGCCTTTACAAAATTGTCGTTTGTAGCGCAGCCAATTCAAGAATACGACAACAATAAAATTGATATTTTAATCGCTTTACACGCCTGCGATACCGCTACTGACGATGCTATTTACAAAGGATTATCAGCAAAAGCAGAACTAATTATTTGTGCGCCTTGTTGCCATAAACAAATCCGTCAGCAAGTAAAAGGAAAAGAGCAAGAAAGCCCGTTATTAAAATACGGAATTTTTAAAGAACGTCAGTTTGAAATGGTTACCGATACCATTCGTGCGTTAATTTTAGAAAAAAGTAATTATAATACCAAAGTTTTTGAATTTATAAGCAACGAACATACCCGTAAAAATGTAATGTTAGTAGCTAGTAAATCAATCAAAAAGAATGATACTACTAAAATTGATGCTAAAATAGCAGGTTTAAAAGATGCCTATGCTATTGAGAGTCATTACTTAGAAACACTTGTGTAAAGTATTTATTTTTGATGTTTTATAGATAAAAAAACCACCAATAATGGTGGTTTTTTTAGGTTTTAAATAAGGCTGTATTTTTAAAATTAGCAGAAATTCTTAGCCCCGATTGAAGCTTTGTTTGAGCTCCTTTTTGTTTTTTCTTTTAAAAAAATAAAAAGAGCGAGTGCGGAAAGCGGGAAATAGCTCCTAAAAAATCAAAAAATATTATAGTACATTTACGTTTTAAAACCCCAGCATGAAAAATTCAAAACTCTTAATTATAGCCGCCTTTTTTTCAATATATATAATTTGGGGCTCTACCTATTTATTTAATAAAATTGCCGTTACCGAAATACCACCATTATTTTTAGCGTCGATACGTTTTTCAATTGCGGGCGTTTTAATTATGATTTTGGCTAAAATCATGAAATTACCCTTAAAAATTAGTAGAAATCAGCTTGTAAATTCAGGAATTGCAGGGTTTTTATTTTTGGTGTATGGAAACGGTGTTTTCGTATGGGCATTAAAATATGTCGATAGCGGTTTTGCAGCTTTATTAGCCTCGACACAGCCGTTATTTGTGCTGTTTTTACTGCGTTTAATAGACGGAAAAAGATTGCAACGCAAATCAATAATTGGGGTTTCATTAGGTTTAATAGGAATGTATTTATTGGTCAGTCAGCAAGAAATAACCACATCGGAAGGCAGTGTTTTAGGGATTTTTATGATTTTAACCTGCGTACTAAGTTGGAGTTACGGAAGCGTATTTGTGTCAAAAGCCGATTTACCAAAAAAACATTTAGTAAGCACGGGATATCAGATGTTATTAGCAGGTTTTATGTTAGCAATAGCAAGTTTGGTTTTTAAAGAAACTTGGATTTCGCCATTAAATTGGTCGTCAAAAACCCAAGGAGCTATGTTTTTTCTAATCATTTTTGGCGGAATTGTAGCTTTTACGGCATTCAATTATTTGTTAAAATCAGTTTCTCCCGAAAAAGTAGCAACATCGGCGTATGTAAACCCAATAATCGCCTTATTTTTAGGGTGGAGCTTGTTAAATGAACAACTAACAAGCCAATCAATTGTAGCATCTGCGGTTTTATTATTGGGCGTTTATTTTATAAATTCAAGAAAAAAAGTAGTAAAAGTATTGCCTAAAAAAGGAAGTTTTTAAGTGTTGTTTGTAATTTATTTGTTTATTATTTGAAGCAATTTCCCGCTTTCCGCACTCGCTTTTTTTTGAAGAAAAATCAAAAAAAGAGCTCAAACAAAGCTTCAATCGGGGCTAGGGTTTTTTGCACAAAACATTATTTTTGCTATTAAAAAAACAAGTTACCACCAAATAACAAAAAATTTCAACAATTCACCATTTGATTTTTTCAACCAACAAAGTGGCGCTCTTTCTTGGCTTAAAAGTGGTTGAAGGTTTGTGGTAAAATTATTAAAAGTTAACCAATCAATATTTGTGTGAGGTTGTGTTAACCAATTGTGTTTTGTTGGAATATAAAATTTATAATCTTTAAACTGATTTAATTGCTGTAAAGTAACATAAAAACCAATAATACAATTGTTATTAATAAAAGGATATTTAATCTTTTCTTTGCTATTTTCTTTGTGATGTTCTTGCTTAAAATCATTCAAAGGAACAAATAACTGCGCTTTAAAATAAAGTTGTTGTTCCAGGTTTTTAGCCTCTAAATTTACTGTTTTTAAGTAATTTTCACATTGTTTAGAATAGAGTAGAGGCAGTTGTTTTTCTTTAAGTTTGGTTAATTTTTGAACCAAAGAATCTTTTTTATTAGGACCAATCCAGCGTTCTAATTCATTTTTTTCTTCAATATTTTTTTCAGAATTTATAGAATTATCATACAAATAAAACTTATAAATAATCTCTACATGAATTGGTTTTTCATCTTTTAAAAGCAAGCAATCTAATTCGCCAAGGGTAATTTTTTTTTGTTGAATTTGAATGTTTTCGGCAATAATTTGAAGGCGTTTATCTTGTTGAAATTCAAAAGAAACAAAACGTTCCACTAATTTTCCTAAGCGTGGAATTTTTGTAATTTCTACTAAAAAAGAAGCTGTTTTTGTAGGCTTTATTTCAAATTGCTGTAAACCAAAAACACCTTTTCCATTCCATAGAAAAGGTGTTTTTAAAAAGCCTTCATATTGTAATTGTAAGTCTTTAGATTGTTGATGCATCCGTTTAAAAAGTTTTGATATGCCTTGTGTGACTGAATTTATTTCAGCATCGCGTTAAAAGAGATAACTAGGGCAAATTATGATGAGAACCTGAACTAAATTCAGGTTGACGGATTCGATTTTTATATTTTATCTTCTAAACAAGTAATAATTTTTTGAATATCATCTTGAAAATCGAACCAATTAATTTGGGTATCTCTACGAAACCAAGTTCCTTGTCGTTTTGCAAAACGGCGGGTATTTTTCTTAATTTCTTCCAAAGCAAATTCTTTGGTAAAATCCCCTTCAAAATATTCAAATAATTCGCGATATCCAACAGTTTTTAATGCAGTTAAATTTTTATGAGGTTGCATTTTTTTAGCCTCTTCAAGCAAACCGTTTTCTAACATAATATCGACACGTTTATTAATTCGGTCGTACATAATTTGCCTATCGGCAGTTAAACCGATTTTGATAACTTCAAAATTACGGGGTGTTTTGGGCTTGTTTTTAAAAGAACTGTATGTTTTGCCCGAACCAATACAAACCTCTAAAGCACGCATTACCCGATGCGGATTATCAATAGTAATGGTATTATAAGTTTCAATATCGAGTTCTTTGAGTTGTTCTTGAAGTTTTTCAATGCCATTTTCTTCAAGCTCTTTGGTTAGTTTTTCTCTGATACTAGCATTGACTTCAGGAAAATAATCTAAGCCTTTTAAAACGGCATCGACATACAAACCGCTACCGCCAACCATAATTTGTACAGGGTTTTCAGTAAATAATTCGTCTAATTTAGTGAGTGCATCTTTTTCAAATTGTCCGACAGAATAGTTGTCAAAAATACTTCTGTTTTGAATAAAATGATGTGGTGCAGCTTCCAATTCTTCCGAAGAAGGAACCGCAGTTCCGATGCTCATTTCTTTAAAAAACTGACGAGAATCACAAGAAACAATACTGCAATTAAAATGCTGTGCAAGTTTTATACTTAATGCTGTTTTTCCGATTGCCGTAGCACCAACAATGGTAATTAGGGTGTTTTTCATTTTAATTGTGTAAATTTAATCGTGTAGTTTATTTCCGCAGTGATTACAAAAAAGTGCATCATCATCATGCCCTTCATATGAACAGTTTGGGCACGATTGTGTGTTTAAATCAAGCTCGTTTACTTTTACCATTTCAGAACTTACAATCCCTGTGGGAACGGCAATAATTCCGTATCCTAAAATCATAATAATACTCGCTACAAACTGCCCAAAAGGTGTGTGTGGAGCAATATCGCCATAACCAACCGTGGTTAAGGTTACTACCGCCCAGTAAACGCTTCTTGGAATACTTGTAAAGCCGTTTTCTCCGCCTTCAATTAAGTACATAATAGTTCCTAAAATAACGCATAAAATCAATACAAAAAACAAAAAAACCGTAATTTTTGTTCTGCTTGCTTTTAAGGCTTTCATAAAATTATTAGATTCTCCAACAAAGCGAGCGAGTTTTAAAATTCTAAAAACCCGTAGTAATCGCAAGGCTCTTAACGCTACTAAACTGTGTGTTCCTGTAAAGAAAATTGCCAAATATTTTGGTAAAGTTGATAGTAAATCAATAATTCCATAGAAACTAAAAATATATTTCGATGGTTTTTTTATCGATATAATTCGAGCAATATATTCAATTGAAAATAACCCTGTAATAACCCATTCAGAAATATTTAAAAGCGTTCCGTGTTTTGCATTAATACTTTCGACGCTTTCGAGCATTACTAGTAAAATACTAGCAAGTATGGCTATTAATAAAACGATATCAAATAATTTTCCACCTGAAGTATCGGCTTCATAGATTATTTCATGTAATTTTTCTTTCCAGTTTTTGCTATTTTTCTTCAAGTGAATTTATTTTTTGCCTAATTTTTTAATTTTCAGTATCGTTTACTAAACGTACAATTTTGGAAACTTTATTTTTTAATAAATAATTTTTGATAATTGTTTTTGCAATTTGATTATTTTCAATAGGCGTTATCATCGATTTTAAAACCGATAAATTATTTTCTTGAAAGGCTAAATTAGTATAGGTATATCCTAAAACGATATTATTTTCAATTAAAACAACAGCATGCTCTTCAGGGTTTCTTCCTTTATCAAAAATTAAAAAAGTATCATGATTAAAGTTTTTATTAGAAATTTTTGGCTTACGGATAACATTATACTTAGGTTTTAATTTAAGTAGTTCTAAATGATATTTTAATCGGGTAAAGAGTAAGTTTCCTGTTTCTTGATAGGTAATTTCGTGTATTCTTTTTATTATTTTTAACCCTTTAGGACTATCTTTTAAAAGAAGTTTGTTTACTTCATTCTTTATATTTTTACCTCTACCGATAAAAATAATAACACCTTGTTCACTATGCACATAAAAAAGCCCTTCTTTTTCGGGTAATTTATCTAAAATTTTTAAATAACGTTGTTTTATATGTCTGTTATCGGCATATTTTATAGATTGCTGAATAATGCTTTTATCAATATCTTTTTCTAATAGAAGTTTAAATAACTGAACAGTTGCCAAAGCATCGCCGTTTGCTCGGTGTCTGTCGCTCATCGGAATACCGATAAACTTACATAATTTACCTAAACTATGTGAGGGAGCTTCTGAAATTAGTTTTTTACTTAGTGCTACGGTACAAAGAGTATTTCTTTGATAGTCATAGCCTAGTCGGTCAAATTCTGTGCGTAAAATTCGATAATCAAAACTTGCATTATGTGCTATAATAATACAGTCTTCTGTAATTTCAAGAATACGTTTTGCTACCTCATAAAATTTAGGGGCATTACGAAGCATATTGCTGTTAATACCTGTTAATTTAACAACAAATTCTTGAATTTCTCGTTCAGGGTTTATTAAACTGATAAATTGATCAACAACTTGATGCCCATCAAATTTATGAATGGCAATTTCTGTAATTCCTTCTTCGTTAAATTTTCCTCCTGTGGTTTCAATATCTAAAATTGCGTACAAATCTTTTTTTTTAAACTGATAAGTGTAAAACTAAACAATATAATTTCGAACGCCAAAAATAGCGCTACCAATTCGTACCATAGTACTTCCGTTTTTTATAGCTAGCTGATAATCACCACTCATTCCCATTGATAATATTGTTGGTTTAAGAGTTGTTTTTTGTTTGTTTTTGAAAAAATTAGCTAAACAAGTAAATTCATCTTCTAATTGTTTTTGATTATCGGTAAAAGTAGCCATTCCCATAAAGCCTACAATCTTTATATTTTGCAGTTCTAAAAGTTCTTCGGATGAAATAATAGTATCAATATCTAAAAATGACAAGCCAAATTTTGTTTCTTCTTTGGCAATACGAGCTTGTAATAAACAATTAATTACACGGTGGTGTTTTTTAGCTTGTTTATTAATTTCTTTTAAGGTTTTAAAGCTATCAACTCCATGAATTAAATTTACAAAATGCGCCATATATTTAACTTTATTGCTTTGTAAATGCCCTATCATATGCCATTCAATGTCTTTTGGCAAGGCATCAAATTTTGTAACCATTTCCTGAATTTTATTTTCACCAAATACTCGTTGCCCAGCATTGTAAGCCTCTTGAATATCGGCAATAGGTTTGGTTTTCGAAACAGCAACTAAAGTTACATTCGCTGGAATTGTTTTTTTTATTTCGATAAGATTTTCTTTAATTCCTGTCATTTTATTATTTTTCAAGTTCAAGATGTTTTTTGCTATTGTTTTGATATTTTTTAATGCGCTAAAACTCGTAAATAGTTAAAGCACTTCTTAACTTAGGCTCTATATAGGTTGTTTTTGGAGGCATTAACATATCGGCATCTACAATTTGCTTAAGCTCATTAATAGAGGTTGGTAGCATTCCGAAGGAAACTTTAAATTTACCGCTATCAACTTTTGTTTTTAATTCTAAACCGTCCGATTTATCTTGAGAATATAAAATTTTAGAGGCATTTCGAATATCATCGATGCCTAAAATAGGTTTTAAAACAGTAGTATATAAAACTTGCGCATCTAATTTACTTAAAGCATCTGTAAATTTATATCTTGACAAGCGTAAGTTTAAGGCATAAAATTCGCCATTTAAATACATGCTAAATTGATGCTTTTCTTTGGGTTTGTATAATTCTTGTCCCCTGTTTTCTATTCTAAAAAAAGTATCTAATTCAATTAAAAATTCTTCAGGAGTTAAGCCATTTAAATCAGTAATAAACCGATTAAATTCATAAATACTCAATTGACTTTCAGGCAACAAATAACTCATAAAAAAGTTGTATTTTTCATTTCCTGTATGATTCGGGTTTTCTTTTGCTAAGTTTTTAGCCAATAAACAAGCAGAGGTAGACCGATGATGCCCATCGGCAATATACAAGGTATCGATTGCTTGAAAAGCAGTGGTTATTTGTGTAATATCCTCTTTATTATTAACCAGCCATAACAAATGATGCTCTTTATCGGTGGTTGAAAATTCATATTCAGGTCTAGTTGCTTTATATTTTTTAATAATAGCGGTAATGACACTATTATCAGGATAAGTAAGCAATACAGGTTCGGTATTAAAACCCGTATTTTTTAAATAATTTTCAAATAATAACTCTCTTTCCTGAAGCGTTCCTTCGTGTTTTTTAATGACATTATTATGATAATCATCTACAGAAGTTGCTGCAATAATACCGCAAAAAGATGCCGTTGCGGTTGTTTTTTGATAAATATAAAACCCCGCAACCTTATCTTTGGTAAAAATACCATCATCTTTAAATTCTAAATACCGATTGTGTACCAATTTAAAGCGTTGTTCGCCTATAATATCTTGTTTATGATATTTATAACCAGGGTTTAAAACATGTAAAAATGTATAAGGATTAAACGCTAATTTAGCATTTAACATTTCTGGGCTATAAATTTCATACGATTTTGATGAAACTAACCCCACCTTGTCTCTAGTAGCTCTAACAGCTTTAAACGGTTTTACAATTGCCATTAATAATTTAAATTTATACGTGTAATGAATTAATAATTTTATTTGCCAATTCCGTTCCTATTTTATGTTGTGATTCTACGGTAAAAGAAGCAATATTAGGGCTTAAAGATAGCTCAGGATTCATTAATAATTGAATTTCTGGTGTAGGCTGATTTTCAAAAGTATCTAAACCAGCATACTGTACTTTTCTGCTTTCAATGGCATTTACAAGGGCAATTTCATCTACCAAACCACTTTGGGAAACGTTGATAAAACCAACACCTTTTTTCATTTTTTCAAACTCTTTAACACCAATAATATGATTTTCTTCGGATGCTAAATGTACCGTAATAAAATCAGCTTCTTTTAGTAAGTCATCAGCTGAGGTAAAATCGATTTCAATATCAATAGCCTGCCCGTTGTAAAATTCAATAGGAATTGTAATTGAATCACCAAATTCAACATCGTAGGCAATAACTTTCATCCCTAAACCTAAGGCAAGTTTAGCTACTTGTTGCCCTTCGGTACTCATTCCTATAATCCCTAGAGTTTTTCCACGAACTTCAGTTCCTGCTGAAAATTGTTTCTTTAAAGCATTAAAACTCGTATCACCTTCTAAAGGCATTTCTCTATTAGCTTGGTGTAAAAAACGAGCCATTGTTAATAGGTGTGCAAAAACCAATTCGGCAACAGCATTGGCACTTGCATCTGAAACATTAATAATTTGCACACCACATTCTTGGGCGTAAACAACATCAATATTATCGTTGGTTGTGCTTGCGTTTGCAATTAGTTTTAAGGTAGGGCAATTATCGATCAGTTCGGCATGAATTTCTGTGCTGTTTTTGATAACAACAACATTAATTTGCTCTTCATTGATAAAGTTGTCTAGCTGTTCTTGCGCAACTTTGGTTGTTATTACTTCAAATCCTGCATTTTCTAGGGTAGCTGTTCCACCGTCTAAGATTCCGTCGTTTACTAATATTTTCATTTAAAGTATGTTTCTTTTAATTGGTAATTTCAATTGATAAATTAAAGGGTAATTTTATAATTAACTTGTTCTTTCGAGTTCTTGCATCACATCGACTAAAGCCTGAACACTGTATAAAGGCAAGGCATTGTACATACTAGCACGATATCCGCCAATACTTCTATGACCATCTAAACCATTAATATTTGCTTGTCTCCAAAGTGTATCAAATTTATTTTTTAAAGCTTCGGATGCGATACCCGATGTAATAGTAAAGGTCGCATTCATATGACTACGATCTTCTTTTATAGCACTTCCTGTAAATAATTGGTTTCTATCGATTTCAGCATATAAAAGTGTCGATTTTTGTTCGTTTACTTTTTCAATAAACGGAATTCCACCTAATTTTTTTAACCATTCTAGGGTTAGCATTGAGGTATAAACCGCAAAAACAGGCGGTGTATTAAACATGCTATCTTTGTCGATAAATGTTTGATAATTTAACATTGAAGGAATAATACGTTCCACTTTTCCTAAAATATCATCTTTTACAATAACAAGCGTTGTTCCCGCCGGACCCATGTTTTTTTGTGCGCCTGCATAAATTAAATCAAATTTTGAAAAATCTAATTCACGTGAAAAAATATCGGAACTCATATCACATATTAAAGGAACTTCCGTTTCCGGGAAACTTTTCATTTGCGTTCCGTAAATAGTATTATTGCTTGTACAATGAAAATAATCGGCATCGGTAGGAATGCTATAATTTTTAGGAATGTAATTAAAGTTTTTATCTTCGGATGAAGCAACGGTAACAATTTCGCCAAATAATTTTGCTTCTTTAATGGCTTTTGAACTCCAAGTTCCAGTATTTAAGTACGCCGCTTTTTTGTTTAATAAATTATACGCCGTCATTAAAAACTGATTGCTTGCACCACCTTGTAAAAACAATGCCGTATAACCTTTGTTTTCTAAACCTAGTAATTCTAGAGCTAAACTACGGGCATTTTCAATCACATTTACAAAAGAGGTACTTCTGTGAGAAATTTCAACTAACGATAAGTCATCATTATTAAAATTAATAATTGCTTCGGATGCTTTTTGTAAAACTTCTTCAGGTAAAATACAAGGACCTGCGCTAAAGTTATGTTTTTTCATGGCTGATATTGTTTTTATGAGCTAACAAAGGTGCAAAATTTATAGGAAGTTAAACTTTAAATTTTTGATAAAAAAGCTAAGGTATTTACGCCATCGGCATAATCGGATAATGTAGGATGCTGAGTTTGCCCAAAAGCAATTTCATTTTCCATAAAATTACGGGCAACAATACACTGTATTTTTTCTTTTTCGATTTCAAGTTTTGTTTTCAGCTCGGCAATAGTATCGTAATATTCATAAAAAATAGTAGCAATAGGCGAGGTGTAGCTTGGGTCTTCTTTAATCATTAAAAAGCCGTTTTCTAAAATATCAAACTCGCTCATTAAATACACCGTTTTGTTATAATCGTAATTATTGGCATATTTGGCGTTGTTAATAATATCTTGTTTGTTGTACATTCCTTTAAAAAATGATTCGAAATCATAATTTTTAGGCACAAATAATTTTGAAACTGAACGACAACCTAATCCAAAATAATGAAAAATATCATTACTTAAATTTTCAAAATCTTCAGCAGTTTCGTTCCCTGTTAAAACGGCTACAGAATTTCTACTTTTTCGAATAATACTTGGCTTATTTTTAAAATAATATTCAAAATAACGGGCTGTATTATTGCTTCCTGTAGCAATAACGGCATCAAAATCAGTTAGTTTTTCTTGGGTGAAAGTGATTTTTCCTTTTAGTTGAGGTGCAACATATTCTAAATATTTTGCTAAAAAAGGCATTAAATGTTTATCGTTTGACGATTGTTTTACCAAAACCGAATGCCCCGAAATTAATACTGATAAAAAATCATGAAAACCAACCAACGGAATATTTCCCGCCATAATAATCGCTACATTTTTAGGCGTATTTTTACCTAAATTTTCGTTAGCAATCCATTGCTGAATATTTTCTTCGGATAAAGCTTCTGCCCAACTTTTTATGGCAAATAATAAATTTTGACGGGTAAACCATTTATTATTTTCTTCGGCTATTTTTAATTGATGTTTAAAACCATCAAAAAATAAGTCGTTATGGGGAATGTTTTCTTTCTTTTGAATATCCTCATGAGAAAACTGTTCTAAAAAGACTCCTAATTTAATAAAAGCATCGATTCTGTTTTGGATTGTATCCATTTATATTGTTTCTAAATTAATTTGGAACTATTTTTGCAACTGCAAAGTTACAAAACTGAAATAGATTAATTATGGCTATTATTATAACAGATGAGTGTATAAATTGTGGAGCCTGTGAACCAGAGTGTCCGAATACGGCAATTTATGAAGGCGCTGATGATTGGAAATATGCAGATGGTACTGATTTAAAAGGGGATTTAGTATTGCCTAGCGGACAAAAAGCCAATGCAGATACCGATCAAGAGCCTATTTCTGATGAAATATATTTTATCGTAGCAGATAAATGTACAGAGTGTAAAGGTTTTCATGAAGAGCCACAATGTGCGGCAGTTTGCCCAGTAGATTGTTGTGTTCCTGATGACGATAACGTAGAAACAGATGAAGAGTTGTTAGCAAAACAGCGTTTTATGCATAACGAATAAGATATTTTATTAGTAAAATAAAAAAATCCTGAGTTTTTACTTAGGATTTTTTTGTGCCTAAAAAATAGCTTATAATTTTAGTTTTATTTTTGGAGCTTGCTTAAATTTTATTAAAAAAGTTTTATCAGAAAAACAGAAAATCGCATTTGTCAACGGGGTTTTATTTAAGGTTCGCATCCTGATTAGCTGTAGTTCACCTGTTGATGCGATGCTAAAATAAATTTAGCATGACCATAATTTGGTTTTCAAAACCTGTAAGGTCTGATTTTTAATTACATAAGTATATTTCTTGTACAATTCTTAAAAAAATAGTACTAATGCCTAGCCCCGATTGCAGCAATTGTTTGAGCTCTTTTTTGTTTTTTTTCTTCAAAAAAATAAAAAAAGCGAGTGCGGAAAGCGGGAAATTGCTTCTAATAAAAAAAAATAAAAGTAAAAAAGCCGAAATCAGTACGATTTCGGCTTTCTATCAAAAAAATAAACGATTAATGAGAGTTAATAGTTTGCGTTATTTAAAATTGATAATTCACAGATAAATTAAACATCGTTCCTAATTGACTAAAATGATAACCATCATAAGTCATTTGTGAATAACGTTGATTAAAGGTAATTAAGTTTGATGGCGAGTTGCTAACAGCTGCACCATTTAAAATTGCTTGCCCTGTTGGGGTTGCTTCTGTAAATTTCCATTCTGGTAAAACGTTTAAAATATTATTTACGTTTAAAGCAATGGTAATTCGGTCGGTTGCGCTAAAATTGATACCTAAATCGGTTACTACTTTTGGAATAAACTCGGTTCTTAAATCTGAACTTCCGTCAGAAACTGCTCCAGCAGGAATATCGGAAGCATTGGTAAATAACCCTTCTAAATCTTGCAGTCCTTGTTGTGCAAATTTTGTTTTACCAAAATAAGTGTTGTTTAATGATATTCCGAATTTACCAATATCGTAGGTAGTTCCTAAAATCCATTTTGTTTGCGGTCTTGAGGTAAAAAATAAAGCTTCTTGTGTATCATTTACTACCGATTGATTTGAATCTGCAACAAATTTCGGGTTTTTAACTGCGCCAACTCGCTTGTTTTCAATAGTGTAATTACCCGATAAGTTAAAGCCTAATTTACCATCGGCAACTTCAATATTTTTGTAACCAATAACCACATCTAAACCAGAAGTTTTAGTGTCAATAGCGTTTAAAAAGAAACTAACGTCTGACAATCCGCTAAAAGTAGGGGTGTTTGGTGGTTTTACTTCGGTACTTAAAATTACTCTGTCGTCAACTTTAATATTGTAATAGTCTAGTGTGAAAGAGAAATTTCTAAAAGGTTTAGCTCCAATACCAACAGTTATATTAGTAGATTCTTCGGCGGTTAAATCAGGCAATCCTAATAATCCTTTTTGCGATGATACGTTATTTACCAAACCACCAACTTGTATTCCTTGTCCTGGTACAAAGCTATATTGTGCTTTTTGTGTATAAATTTGATGTAATGTTGGTGCTCTAAATCCTGTAGAAACCGAACCTCTTACGGTATATTTATCATCAGAAAATTTATAACGAGAACTTAACTTCCATACAAAAGTACTTCCAAAATCAGAGTAGTTTTCAACTCTTGCAGTTCCGCTAAGTAAAAAATCGTCATTAACGTCATAATCTAAACTTGCGTATCCTCCTAAATTATAACGGCTAAATTTACCTGAATTTTCAAGGCTGTTTCCTGCAAATGAATCGGCACCACCACCATCATAAGAACCTAATTCACCAGCGATTACTTCAAACTCTTCTGACCTAAATTCCGTACCAAAAGCAACACTTACTTTATCGGAAAGTATTCTTGAAACATCAATATTTCCTACTTTATGAGAAAAAGCAGTTCCTCCCGGATCAAAAGATTTTTTACTATTTGCTCTGTATAATTCTGAACCTTCGGTTATTTCGCCAGTATCAACAATACCATTTTTATTTGCGTCAATCCAAGTAGAAGCAGAGTGGACAATATTTCTGTTATGAGATTCACTAACTCTATAAGTTTGTGAATTCCCTCCCGTGGTAAAGCTTACGTCAATATTCCAATCATTTTTCTTGGTTTTAAAACCAATTGTAGCATTATAGTCACTTAAATCTCCTTCAAAAGTTGGGGTATAACCGTCGTATCCACCCGCATTTGTCGGATGACTTCCAGGATAAAAATCAGCCAAATAAGGATAGCCTGTTTTTTTATCTAACGTTCTCCAATAAGGTGTTCTGTGGTTTGCAAACGAATTTACTTTTTTAAACACGTATGCTGCATTGGCATAAATATCGGTAGTTTCACTAAGTGTATATCCTGCGTTAATTGAAAATTTAGAAGCCGCTAACTGTGGTGATCCATTAATATTGTCAGCATCAGGATGTCTTTTTAAATAGTTTTGAACATCGGTAAGTGTAATTGGATTTTGAGCATCGGGGTCGTAAAAATCGGCAAATTCACCCGCTGCATCAACAGTACCAGGTCTGTTCGATAATGCTGTTTTAGAAATATCAGCCGTATAGTTTACAAAACCTTTATCATCACCAATTGTAGTTCCATTATTTATGCTTACCCCCAACATTTTACCATCACCTTGCCCTGTAATTCCTGACCTTAATGTTGCTGAACCATTTTTGGCATTATCTTTTAAAATAATATTAATAACCCCCGCAATAGCATCAGAACCATACTGAGCCGAAGCGCCATCTCTAAGAACCTGCACTGTTTTAATGGCATCGGTAGGGATTCCTGAAATATCAGAACCTGTTTCACCACGTCCTGGCGAAGTTTGGGTATATAATAAAGAACTTAAATTTTTACGTTTACCGTTAATTAAAATTAAAGTTCTACTAGGTCCCATATTTCTAATTTCATACGGATCTAATAAAGAAGTTGCATCATTAACAGGTGTTTGAACCGTGTTAAAAGATGGAATTTTATATTGTAAAGCTTTATCAAAAGTAGCCTGCCCGGTAGATTGTAAATCTTTAGCAGACACCACATCAATAGGCAAAGCACTTGTGGTATTACTTCGTGATGGAGTTCGCGAACCTGTAATAACAACTTCGTCTAACTCTAAACCTTCTTTTAAAATAATTTTAATATTCTTTTTACCTTTTAAGGCAATTTCTTGGGTTTCAAACCCCGAAAAACTAACAACTAAAATAGCATTATTTTGAACGGTTAGGTTAAAAGCCCCGTTAAAATCAGAATTAGCACCGTTGGCTGTTCCTTTTTCGATAATATTTGCACCAGGCAACGGTTGATTGGCGCTATCGACAATAGTTCCTGAAATTTTTGACTGCGCCCAAATAAGACTACTACACAGCATAGCGAAAAATAAAAGTGTAATTTTTTTCATAAAAAGGTGTTTAATTAATAATTATTTTAGTTGAAAATTACAATTAGTAATGTAATTTTAGTTTTTGGTTATATTATTAATAAGTGTACTGTTAAAATATTATACTCGTTATTTTAACATTTTTTTTAGAAAATTTTAAAAATTAATTGTTTTGCTGTTTTTAATTGTTTACTTATTTGAAGCAATTTCCCGCTTTCCGCACTCGCTCTTTTTTGAAAAAAATCAAAAAAGGAGCTCAAACAATTGCTACAATCGGGGCTAGGGTTTTGTATAATTATTGATTATGTATTACTATTATTTTAAAGAAAGTATTTTTCAAAATAGCTAAACATCCTGCTGATTTTATTTCTGTATCGCATCCATATTTACGCTGTTTTTTTACCATTAATCACATATAAATTTAACAATATCAGCAGTTACTTTTTTATTGCGTAGTATTTTGGTATGTCCTAATCCTTGGGTCATTAAAAGTGTTCCTTTTTGTAAGTTTTTACGAATATTTACAGCACAATTAACCGAGACATCACCATCGGCAGTATCATGCACAACCAATGTTGGAATGGTAATTTTTTTAGCCACTATGCTAGCGGAATGCTGTTCAATATCTACTTGCCATTTTTCATCAAAAAACTGTTTCATTTTAATGGCAACACGGGGTTTTACGTTTAAGTTTTTTGAAAAATTAAGCAATACCTCCGAAATATAATCAGGTGCACCAATGCTTACTAATTTATTAATATTAAAACCATCAGCAACACTATTATACAAGCACATACCGCCAAAAGAATGCCCGACAGCGGCTTCAAAAGGACCAAATTGCTTTTCAATTTGAGTAATGGTAGCTATAAATTCGGGCATTGCTGTGGTTTTTCCTGAGGAATTTCCATGCGCCGGACCATCAAAAGATATAACCATATAACCTTGTTCTAATAATTTATCAGCCATCATAAATAATTGCGTACTTCTACCAGCCCAACCGTGTACCAATAATACTTTTTTATGAGAATATCCGTAGGATAAAACTTCAATATTTTTACCAATACTTTCTACAAAAATTGTTTTCTTTTGGGAGCTAGCCAACATTACTTTTTCTCGTTTTGGAATTGGAAATTTTACAGGAGTACTAAAAAGAAGTGCCGCAAATTTAGCTGTTAAATGTGTTGAAAAAAACTGTGTAAATTTAGCTGAAAAAATAATAGGTTTAGGAATTGTTAAGCTAGGGGGGAGTAAATTTGTATTTATTAAATTCATGACATTTTTTAATATAATAATATAATTTGTAAAGATAAACAAACAAATTGTTTCCTACTTTTGTGACATTATTATTTATAATGTGTCATATATAATGACCAAAACAACTAAAAACAAAAAAAATGAAAAAAATTATAGCTTTAGGAATTGTTGCCCTATTTTTAGTACAATGTAGTACGGTGCCAATTACAGGAAGAAAACGACTTAATTTCGTAAGTGATGCGCAAGTATTACCTGCAAGTTTTGCACAATATAAAGGTTTTTTACAAGAAAATAAATTATCTACAAATGTTACAAAATCAAACCAAATAAAAAGAGTTGGTAAAAAGATTTCAGCAGCAGTAGATCGTTTTATGAGAGCCAACGGAATGACATCCGAAGCAAATTCATATCGATGGGAATTTAATTTAGTAGAAGATAAAACATTAAATGCTTGGTGTATGCCAGGAGGTAAAGTAGTTTTTTATACGGGTATTTTACCAGTTTGTGCTAACGAAGATGGTGTTGCTGCTGTTATGGGACATGAGGTAGCCCATGCTTTTGCTAAACATGGGCAAGAGCGTATGTCAACAGGTAAAATACAACAATTAGGTGGTGCAGCAGTAGCTTTAGGAACAGCAAATAGTAAAAATGCACAACTTTTTAATATGGCGTATGGTTTAGGAAGTCAAACTCTTGTAATGTTGCCATTTAGTAGAGGTCATGAAACAGAAGCCGATAAATTAGGATTGGTTTTTATGTTAATGGCAGGCTATAATGGTAGCGAAGCAGCTGAGGTTTGGGTACGAATGAGTCAAATATCAAAAGGAAAAGCACCTGCTGAATTTATGAGTACACACCCTTCAAACCAAACACGTATTCGAACACTTAGAGCTTTTTTACCAGAAGCAAAAAAATTAGCAGCAAAATATAATGTTCCAGTAAGAAAATAGCAGCATAAATTATTTATATTGCCAACCGTTCATTTTTATGAGCGGTTTTTTTTATTTTAAGAAGATATGTATAAAAGAGGAGATAAGAAGTTAATTAACGCCTGGGCGTTTTACGATTGGGCAAACTCGGTATATTCATTAGTAATAAGCACGGCAGTTTTTCCGTTATATTACAGTGCGGTAACCAAAGGAAAAACCGTTTGTTTTTTAGGAATGGATTGGGAACATCCCGATAGTTTATATAGCTATGCCTTGTCGTTTTCTTTTTTAGTGGTGGCATTTATTTCACCTATTTTATCAGGAATTGCCGATTATACCGGAAGTAAGAAAAAATTCATGAAGTTTTTCTGTTGGATGGGTGGTTTATCAGTAATTGCCTTGTATTTTTTTAAAGGTGTTTCTACTGTTTGGATTGGTATTTTATTCACCATTTTAGCAAGTATTGGTTTTTGGGCTAGTTGGGTATTTTATAATGCCTATTTACCTGAAGTAGCTTTGCCTGAACAACAAGATAAAGCGAGTGCAAAAGGTTTTATGTACGGATATGTAGGTTCGGTAATATTATTGATTATCAATTTAATAATGATTCAAAATCCTGATTTATTTGGCATTACAACAGGTATGGCTTCTCGGATTTCTTTTGTAATGGTGGGGCTTTGGTGGATTGGTTTTGCACAAATTACCTTTAAAAAACTACCCGACGATATTTACAATAAACAACCCGATAACGATTACATCTGGAAAGGCTACAGAGAATTAAAAATTGTATATAAAGAACTGTTAAACTACCCGACATTAAAGCGTTTTTTAATCTCTTTTTTCTTTTTAAGCATTGGGGTGCAAACCATTATTTTAATGGCGGCTATTTTTGGTTCATCAGAATTAAACTTACCCACTTTTAATATGATTTTAACGATATTATTAGTGCAAATAATTGCTATTTTTGGTGCTTATATTTTTTCAAGGGTATCAGGCAAATTTGGTAATATCACCGCTTTAAAAATAACTATCATTATTTGGATGCTTGTCTGTTTATTTGCCTTTTCATTAGATAAAACACAAGAAAACGTTGGTATATATTTTTATGGACTAGGAGGCTTATTAGGTTTGGTTCAAGGTGCAATACAAACATTAACACGATCTACATACTCAAAGTTATTACCAGATACACAAGATCACGCTACTTATTTTAGTTTTTATGACGTTACCGAAAAAATAGCTATTGTTTTAGGAACATCAGTTTACGGAACATTATATGCTATTACAGATTCTATGCAATGGTCTGTCTTGTGTTTAGCTGTTTTCTTTTTAGCCTCATTATTGGTGTTAAACACCATGAAAAAAACAAAATATGTCGCTTAAATTTAAAATGGAACAGCAGATGAAAAATATAGTTCTTGTTTTGTAATAGGATGCTTAAAACTAATTTTTTCAGCATGTAAATGTAATCTATTAGCGGTAACACCATATAAAACATCGCCAATAATTGGTGAATTTAAGCCTAAATGATGCGCTGCATGAACACGTAATTGATGCGTTCGCCCAGTAATTGGATAAAAATAAACCCTTGTTTTGTTATTTTTAATTTCGATGATTTCCCATTTTGTAAGCGTATTCTTGCCGTGTGCATGGCAAACTAATTGTTTAGGTCTGTCCTCTAAATTAACTCTTAAAGGCAGGGTTATCTCATTGTTTATTTTCTGGTTTTTTTTAGAAGAAACAGCTTTTAAAATACCATCTAAAACCGCTACGTAACGCTTTTTAATTGTTTTGTTGATAAACTGATCTTGTAAGTTTTTGTAAATTTCAAGGTTCTTTGCAATTAATAAAATTCCAGAAGTTGCCATGTCTAACCGATGTACGACTAGCGCATTTAGGTGTTTTTTTTCAATGCGATGCGCTACCGAATCTTGATTTTTTTTCCCTGGAACAGATAACAATCCTGAAGGCTTATTAACAACTAATAAATAGGCATCTTCAAAAATAATTTCTAATTCTTTTTCTTCTGAAATTTTTTCTTCCAAAGGATTATTATAAACCGATATACCTTGTAACATATGTTTTAAAATCGGTTTGCACTTTCCGGTACATGCCGTATAATAATTTTTATGTTTTCGAACGGATGTCGCTAACGGATTTCCCCACCAAAACTCCGCCATACAAATAGGCGTAAAGTGGTTTAAAAATGCATATTGTAATAATTTTGGTGCGCAACAATCGCCTGCTCCTGCGGGAATATTTTGTGGTGAGTTTTCAAAAATAGTAATTAAACTTTGTGTTTTATTATTCGCATTTAAAAACTGATATTGCTTAAATATTTCTTGCTGTCCTGATGATGAAAGTTCTTTTCGTTGTTGTTTTAATTGTTCAATCTGTTCTTGAAAATTGCTGTATTTTTTTTTAAAAGGACGAATTTTATCCTGTAAATAAACATCATATTCTCGAAGATAAAATTCTTCATTAATATTGAGTTGATTGTTTTGTTTTCCTTCTATCTTTCTTAAAAGTCTTCTTTGTTTAAGTATTTTTTGCTCTTCTTGAAGTAATTTTTCAGTTGATTTTAGTAAAATAAAATAGTCTTTTTTTGTTTTTAAATAGGCGCTACTATTTTCTAAATTGATAATTTTCTGATTAATCTGATTGTTTATTTTTTCAGTTTTCAAGAAAACACCATCTTCTTTTAAAACATCATAAACAGGCGGAACAAAATGCTTGTGCTGTGTACTTTGTGCTATTTTTCCTGAAAAAGCCGTTAAATACCCGAGTTTACCTTGCTTATTTTTAACCACTAAAACCCCAAACATTTTTCCTAAAGCAGTAGTATTTTGCTTGTTTTTGTGGAGGGCTATGTTTTTCAATCCGAAGTTATGCGTAAAATCTGTTTGAGTTTTTAAATATTCTTGTAATTCTTCCGAAGCAATTTTAGCCAAAGGATGTGGCGTGTAATTATGCGGATAATCAAATTTTTCAGGAACTGTAATTTGACTAATATCCGAAGTGAAAGCAATAAGTTTAGGCATTTTTAAAATAAATAAGAATAATAAAAGTAGTTTAAAATAAAAAAGTGTTGTTTTCACAACACTTTTAAATATTTTTAGCAGTATAATCTTCAGAAAAATGAAGTTAACTTCTATAAATTTTATCGTATAAATCTTTATACATTTCTTTAATAATTTTACGTTTCATTTTCATGGTAGGAGTAAGGTGCCCACCTTCAATCGACCATTCTTCAGGAGTTAGTTCAAACTTTTTAATAGTTTCCCATTTCCCGAAATTAGCATTACAAATAATAACCTCTTCTTCAATACGATCAATTACTTTTTGGTTTTTAACCAATTCTTGATTTGTTTCTAATTTAATCCCATGTCTTGAAGCCCATTCTTTAACAAAATCAAAATTAGGTTGAATAAAAGCAGCTGCCATTTTTTCTCCCTCGCCAATTACCATTACTTGCTCTATAAAACGTGATTGTTTTAATTCGCCTTCTAATAATGGCGGCACAATATATTTACCACCAGAAGTTTTAAACATTTCTTTGGTACGTCCTGTAATTTTCAAAAATCCATCGGCATCCAACTCCCCTTTATCACCAGTATAAAAATAGCCATCTTTTATAACTTCCGCTGTTTTTTCAGGGTCTTTATAGTAGCCTAACATTACATTAGGACCTTTTACTAAAATTTCGCCAGTGCTTGCGAATTTTAATTCAATGCCGTCTAACATTTTACCAACAGTTCCTACTTTAAAACCACCATTTCTAACATCGTTAACACTAAGAACAGGTGAGGTTTCGGTAAGTCCATAACCTTCCATTACAGGCATTCCTGCGGCAGTAAAAACTCTTGTTAATCGTGATTGTAAAGCAGCTGAACCAGAAACCATTAATTTAAGTTCACCCCCTAAAGCTTCTTGCCATTTCGAAAAAATTAATTTACGAGCAATGCTTAATTTTTTTTCATACCACCATCCATTAGCACCATACGGCTCATATTGAAGCCCTAATTCAATTGCCCAGAAAAACAATCGTTTTTTTATTCCTGTTAAATCTGCTCCTTTGGCATAAATTTTATCGTAAATTTTTTCATACAAACGAGGAACAGCTGTCATTACATGCGGTTTAATTTCTTTTGCATTATCGCTTAGTTTATCAATAGATTCGGCAAAATAGATTGAAACACCACAGTATTGATATAAATATAAAATCATGCGTTCAAAAACATGGCAAACTGGTAAAAAACTCAACCCACGTTCTTCACCATATAATAATGGCACTCTTTTTTCACTAGCTAATACATCAGAAACAATATTTCCGTGCGAAAGCATAACGCCTTTAGGTCTTCCAGTAGTTCCTGATGTGTAAATTAAGGTTGCTAAATCGTCTGATTTAACGGCACTTTTTCTAGCTTCAACTTCCGATTGATTACTTTTGTCTTCCCCGAGTTTTAAAATATCTTTCCAATTTTTTTCATTGGTAATATCATCAAAAGTAAAAACACCTTTCAGTTTTGTATTTCCTTTAATTTGATTTAGTTTATCTAAAATAGATTGATCAGAAACAATACAATAAATAGCTTCAGAATGATTTAAAACATACTCATAATCTTCTTTTGAAATAGTCGGATAAATAGGTACGTTTTGCGCACCAGTTTGTAAAATACCGATATCACAAATGTTCCATTCCGTACGATTAGTGGTTGAAATTACGGCAATTTTATCATTAGGCTGTATGCCTAAACGGAGTAAACCTCTACTAATAGTGTTGGCTTTATCAATATATTCTTGAGTAGATATAGATTCCCATTTACCATTATATTTAGTGGTAAAAGCTTTTTCTAGATTATACGTTTCTTGCAGGTGATATGGAAAGTCAAAAAGACGGGTTATTTCAATCGACATAAAGTTGTTGTTTTTTGCGTATTGCAAATTAGGTAAATTCCATCGATTGTACAAGTTTCACTTTGATGTCTGTAAATCAGTTTTTTACGATTATTTAAACTAAGGTAATAGTCTTTTTAAGCGACATTTTTTAGTATTATATGCAACATAAAGGGCTAGGTTTTTTGAATTTCATAAAAATTAATAAAAATAATTTGAAGCAATTTCCCGCTTTCCGCACTCGCTCTTTTTTGAAAAAAATCAAAAAAGGAGCTCAAACAGATGCTTCAATCGGGGCTAGGCATTTGTACTAATTTTTGAAATTAACGAATAAAAGTTCATCTGTGCTATCTGAGTATCTTGCTCGTAACGATATTAGGTAGTATCACAAGGTAATTAGACCTCACAGATTTTTAAAACCTGTAAGGTCTGTGTTTAACTAATTTATATATTTTAAAGAGGCTCTAAAATATTATGAGTTTGTTTAAAATTTAAATAAGTTTTTCAATTTGAGTAATTTTTTACTTCAAAAAAATTATATCGAGAACTTTTTTAGGAATTTAAAAAGTTTTTCAAATCGTTATAATTAGTTGTTTTAATCGCTTTTTTATCTTTATTCATAACCGATTTAATTTGTTCAGGAATCGCGATTTTTACACTTAAAGTATTTTCAACAACATCTAAAAATTTAACAGGATGTGCCGTTTCTAAAAATACACAAAATGCTTCTGAATTATTTTTTTGATATTCTTTTGCTCCTAAATATCCAACAGCTCCGTGTGGGTCGGCAATATAACCGCTATTTTTATGGATTAATTTCATTGCCTCACGAGTTTGTTCATCAGAAAAAGAATACGAAGAAAAAGTGTTTTTTAAAGCTTCTATATCATTTTGAAAAATTTCTTGAATACGGATAAAATTACTAGGATTTCCAACATCCATGGCATTTGAAATCGTGGTTTTTGATGGCTTTGGTGTGTAAATTCCATCTTTTAAATAATTAGGAACGGTATCATTAATATTTGTTGAAGCAACAAAATGTTTAATTGATAAGCCTAATTTTTGTGCCATCATTCCTGCACAGATATTTCCAAAATTACCGCTAGGAACAGAAAAAACAAGGTTTTCTAAAGTATCTTTTTGAGTTTTTTTAACTTGTTTATAAGCTAAGAAAAAGTAAAACATTTGTGGTAACCAACGTGCTACATTTATCGAATTTGCAGAAGTTAAAGTTCGGCTAATTTCAGTATCTAAAAAAGCCGTTTTTACCATTTCTTGACAATCATCAAAAACGCCATTAACCTCTAAAGCGGTGATGTTTTTTCCTAAAGTGGTCAATTGTTTTTCTTGTACATCGCTCACTTTTCCGCTAGGATATAAAATAACAACATCCACGCCTTTTACACCTAAAAATCCATGGGCAACCGCACCGCCAGTGTCGCCAGAAGTGGCAACTAAAACGGTTAATTCCTCATTGTTATTTCTATTGAAATAACCTAAACAACGTGCCATAAAACGAGCACCAACATCTTTAAAAGCCATGGTAGGACCATGAAAAAGTTCTAAAGTTACTACATTTTCATCCACAGAAACAACAGGGAAATCAAATGAAAGTGTTTCTTTGATAATTTGCTGTAAAACATCCGAAGGAATTTCATCGCCAACAAATTGTTTAATCACTTCAAAAGCAATTTCATGATTTGAATAATTTTCGATATTTTCAATAAAATCTTTTGAAAGTGGCGTAATATTTTCAGGAAAATATAAACCTCTGTCAGGAGCTAGTCCATTAACAACGGCTTCTTGAAAACTAACATTAGGCGATTTTTTATTAAGACTATAATAGTTCATTTTTATTTTTTATGAAAAGCATTATTAATAAAGTTAAAATATTTTTTGTGCTATTATTTTTATTTAGTTTCTAAAATTTTTATTCCTTCGGTATTTATTTTTGATGAAAATAAGGTAAAATCAATATTTTTATCGGCGTAGGCATTTTGTATTGCTTTTTTAACTTTTTTAGCTGTTTTTTTACCTTTGCATAAGGCAAAAATAGTAGGGCCTGAACCTGAAATTCCTGCACCTAAAGCACCCGCTTTTATGGCTTCATTTTTAACTAAATCGAAATGAGGAATTAAATGTTTTCTGGCAGGTTCGGCAATTACATCGGTTAAAGAATCGCTAATTAATTGATAATTGTTTGTATGTAAACCGCTCACTAATCCGCCGACATTTGCCCATTGCGTAACGGCAGTTTTTAAAGGAATATTTTCGGGTAAAACCTCTCGAGCATCTTTTGTTTTTACTTCAATTTGCGGATGAATAGCCACTAATCGCAATTTTTTTGGCACTGGAATTTTTATAATTTGTAACGGTTCATGATTTTGAACCAATACAAAACCGCCGTAAATTGCTGCCGAAACATTATCAACAATTGGAGTTCCACAAGCGGCTTCTTCGCCAAGTATCGAAAATTTTGTAATTTCTAACTGTGAAAATGGTTTGTTTAAAAGTTCATTAACACCAAAAGCCGCACCAGCGGAACTCGCAGCGCTACTTCCTAAGCCACTTCCAGGTGAAAACCCTTTGTGCATGGTAATTTCAATACCAAAATCAACAGGATATTTTTCAAGCATTGCCAAAGCAACAACTCCCGCAGCGTTTTTTGTTGCATCAAAAGTTAGGGTATTTACACCCGTAATTTGTGTTATTTTCACGCCTTTTTCAGTGGTTTTTGTAAAGGTCATTTCATCGCCCATTTTTTCGACAGCAAAACCCATCGCATCAAATCCGCAAGAAACATTAGCCACGGTGGCAGGAGCAAATATTTTTATATAATTCATCTTTTTTCTTTTTTATCCGAAGTGAATATTTTTAATATTTTAACTATTTCCGATGCGAATTACATCCGCAAAAATTCCTGAAGCCGTAACATCTGCACCAGCTCCAGCACCTTTTATTAATAACGGATTTACAGGATATCTGTCGGTGAAAAATAAGACAATATTATCACTTCCTTCTAAATTATAAAAAGGATGATCGGCAGGAATATGCTGTAAACCAACTTTTGCTTTTCCATTAGCAAATTCGGCAACATATTTTAAACGACAGTTTTTATCGTTAGCTTCTTTAAATATATTTTGAAAATGAGCCTCAAATTTTGTTAAACTAGCATAAAAATCATCATTATTGGTTGTATTTAAGCTTTTTTCAGGTAAGAAAGCATTATTATCAATATCAGATAATTCTAATTCATAACCACTTTCACGAGCTAGTATTAATATTTTTCTAGCAACATCAACACCGCTTAAATCAATTTTAGGGTCTGGTTCTGTATATCCTTCTTTTTGAGCTTGAGCAACAACATCATGAAAAGTAGTATTTTCATTAAAGTTATTAAAAACAAAATTTAAACTCCCCGATAAAACTGCTTGTATTTTTTGAACTCTATCACCAGAAGCAATTAAGTTTTTAAGTGTATCAATAACTGGTAAACCAGCACCTACGTTTGTTTCAAATAAGAAAGGAGCGTTGTATTTTCTTGATATAGCTTTTAATGTTTTATAGTTTTCTAAGCTAGATGCACAGGCTATTTTATTACAAGTAACTACGGCAATACTATTGTGTAAGTATTGTTCGTATGTTTCAGATACTTTCTGATTAGCCGTATTATCTACAAAAACAGCATTACGTAGATTGTAATCTTTTGTTTTGTTGAAAAAATCATCTAAAGTAGCAGGTTCTCCGTTACTTAATGCATCTTTCCAATTATTTAAATCGATACCATTGGTATCAAAAGTCATTTTTTTAGAATTTGCAAGTCCAACAACACGAATACTCATTTTTAAATGTTCTTTTAAGTAGTCTTTTTGTTGATTTATTTGCGCTAAAAAACGCTCACCAACATTACCAACACCTGTAACAAATAAATTAAGTTGTTTTACTTTTTCTTCAAAAAATTGTTCGTGTAAGGTGTTTAATCCTTTTTTAGCATCTTTACTATCTATTACTGCTGATATGTTTTTTTGAGAAGCACCTTGTGCAATAGCTCTAATATTTACATTGTTTTTTCCTAAGGCGCTAAACATTTGTCCGCTTAAACCTTGATGATTTTTCATGTTATCACCAACTAAAGCTAAAATAGCTAAACCTTGTTCTACAATTACAGGTTTTATTTTTTGACGCTCTATTTCAGTTTCAAAAGCATCATTAATAGCTTTTTCGGCTTTTTTAGCATCTTCATCATAAATTCCAACACAAATTGAATGTTCTGAAGAAGCTTGTGTAATTAATACAACACTAACATCTTTATTAGAAAGTGTTTCAAATAAACGTTTAGAAATACCAGATACACCAACCATTCCCGTACCTTCTAAAGTTAATAAAGTAATATCTTCTATATGTGTTATTCCTTTTACTAAATTAGTGCTTTTTACATTTTTAGCAATTAAAGTACCCACATTTGATGGTTCAAAAGTGTTCTTTATTACAATAGGGATTTCTTTTTCTAATACTGGTTGAATAGTAGGAGGATAAATAACTTTTGCTCCAAAATGTGAAAGTTCCATTGCTTCTTGATATGAAATTTCAGGAATTGGAAAAGCTTGTTTTACAACACTCGGATTTGCAGTAAACATTCCACTAACATCTGTCCAGATTTGTAATTCGTTTGCTTGTAAAGCAGCTGCATAAATAGCGGCAGTATAATCAGAACCTCCTCTACCTAATGTTGTTGGTAGTCCGTTTTCTGTTTTGGCTATAAAACCTGGTAAAACTGTTACTTGATATTTATTTTGATTAAAATAATCTTGACAGTTTTTGTTGGTAACAGCAAAATTTACTTGTGCTTTATCAAAAACATTAGAAGTAATAATAAGTTCTCTACTATCTTTATAATTAGCATTTAAAGTGTTTTTAGCAACTTCAGAAATTATATAAGATGATAAACGTTCACCAAAACCACTAATTGTAGCCATTGTTTTTGGTGTAACTTCACTTAGTAAAAAACAACCTTCTAATAAAGTTTGTAATTGATTAAATAAGGTATTTACATGCTCCTGAACTTCAGATTGTGCATCTTTTTTAACTAAATCTGAAATTACTTCTGCATGATGTTGTGCTACTTCTTTAAAAAGAATGGTATAATTTACATCGTTATTAGCTGCTTTATTTGCAGATGCTATTAATTTATTAGTTGTTTTGCCAAAAGCAGAAACAACAACAGCTATTTTTTCTTTAGCTGAAGCATTTGCTACTATTTTAACTACTTTACTTATTGTTTCACTATTAGCTACGGATGAACCTCCGAATTTTAAAACTTTCATCTTAAAAGGTATAAAAATTATTATAAAAATATAGGTTGTTATTTATCTGTTTTTCAATTTTGAAAAAATAAATAGGTACGAAAGTGATATGTATATAATTAACCCCTAAAGGGTAATAATGATAATAGAAATAATAATTGTAGAAATAATTAAGCCAACAGAATTTATCGTAGGAGCTACGATAGGTAAAGAAATGATATTTGTTCTGTTGTTTAACACTGTATCAAATGTAAACTTTTTTTTCAATAATCAGTGTTTTTTATTTAAAAAAAATCAATTTCATTTTAAATATACCCAATTATTATCTTCTTTACAGAAAGAAGAATTCTCTTTTATACTGTTTATTTTATCATTTTCTTTGAAAAATGCTTCAAACATTACATTTCCTGTAGTTTCAGAAGCTGTACCTTTATTTGTATTGATAATTTCTAACTTTATCCATTCAACAGATTTTGTCCAAAGTAAAATTTCTTTATTTTCTTCTTTCGAAGGACGAGTGCTTGAATGATGGCTTTTATGTAAATAATCAATATTAGCTAACACAAAGGCACTGTAACGAGAGCGCATTAATTGTTCGGCTGTTATAACATTTTGAATGTTTTTATGTGCTATTTCACAACAATCAGTATAGTTTTTAGTAGGATTACAAGGGCATTTCATGTTTTATTAATTTAAGAGATTATTATTTGTATCAATTCTAAAACAACGTTCTTTTCCTAAAAATAGCGGGTTTCCATGTTTTTCAGACCAAAATCCATCTAAAATATCTTTAGAAATACATCTATAAACCACAACTCCTTTATAAGTATTGTTATTTTCTCCTTTATAATTAAAATTGATAACTAATATATTATCATTAAAAAAACCTGAACCAATTTGTTCTTGTTCATTATTGATTAACCATTTGGCAATTATTCGATTATTAATATCAAGTTTTAAAGAAAGTACTCCTTTATAAGAATGTTCTTCTGAATCTTGATTATTACCAATTATAGTATACTTACCAACTAAGTCTTGTATTGTCATTATTGTATTATAAAGTGTAAAGTGTAAAGTTACTATAGTTTATGTAACATACAAAAGTACGAACTAATTATATTATTTATTTAACAGGTGTAATTTTATATAAAAAAAGCTAATGTTATAATTGTTAATTGAAATAATATAATGACTTAATTAACAATTATCTAACATTAAAATATCTTTTTGTAAAAGTTTTCTTAACTTTTAAAAGTTTACAAATAGTAAAGTAATTGCGTGATTTGCATCAGATAATTTAACTATTGTAAAACTAAACAAATGAATAAATTTAAACTTTTATTAAGTACACTAGTAGTTCTTTTTATAAGTAATGCTATTTTTTCACAAGAAGCTAGTGTTTCAGGAATTGTAACTGATGGTAATTTTCCGTTACCTGGAGCAAGTGTTTCGGTAGCAGAAACTACAAAAGGAGTCTATACAGATTTTGATGGAAATTTTGTGATAAATAAAATGAAAAAAGGTACCATAAAATTAGAAATTTCTTATATCGGTTTTCAAACAAAAATAGTAGATGTTTCTATTGTTGGTAGTGCTAGTAAAAATATAGGTGTAGTAGCATTATTGCCTTCTGAAAATGCACTAGAAGAAGTTGTAATTAATGGAGGAGCAAGAAGAAATAGTGAAGCAAAAGCTTTGAGTATTCAAAAAAAATCAATGAGTATTATGAGTGTAATTGCTTCTGATGGTATTGGTAAATTACCAGACCGTAATGCAGCGGAAACTGTGCAACGTATTCAAGGATTATCTATTGAAAGAGACCAAGGTGAAGGACGTTTTGTATCGGTAAGAGGATTGCCTCCGTTTTGGACATCAACAACTATTAACGGAAATAGACTTCCAACAGCCGAAGAAGAAACGACTTCACGTGCAACAGCTTTTGATTTTTTTCCATCGGAATTAATTTCATACGTACAAGCTGCAAAAGCATACACACCTGATATGGAATCAGATGGTATTGGTGGCGGTGTAAATTTCATCACACAAACAGCTCCAACTAAAAAACTTTTAAATGTAAATATTGGTGGAGGTTTTAACGAAAAATCGGGTGAACCAATTTATAATGCTTCTTTAACTATTGGTAACAAAAGTAAAGATGGTAAATTCGGATATATGGTTAATGGTTCTTATTGGAATAGAAGTTGGGGTACTGATAATTTTGAAGCACGTAGAAAAGGAGACGAAGGTGTTTTTAGAATGGAGTTAAGAGATTATAATGGAGTAAGAATTACCATGGGATTAAATGCAGCGATGGAATATAATTTTACACCTGCTCATAAAATGTACTTTAGAGGAGTTTATGGAACTTTATCTGATACCGAAGAACATTATAAGCATAGAATTCGTTTTGATAAATTCGATTCAGGAACAAGCACTACAAGAGTAGAATTACAAAATATACATAACGAATTAATTACAGAGCTTTTTGGAAAAGAAATAGGAGGAAGACATCTTGTTGAAAACGGAAAATTCGATTGGAGTATTGCTTCTTATGCTAATGAATTTAAATACGGAAACACGCCAACAGCTCAAGATAAAAGTTATTTTGTTGTAAAGTTTAAACAAGATGGTGTTGGTATCAATGCTGATTATTTAGATAACAGACCAAAAGATGCTGGTGGTGCTGGTGACGATAGAGCTTATTGGAAAGCCGATGGCGGTAAGTTAGATTATAATGATACGGATGCTTTATTTGGATTTTTTAGCGACGATAAATTTAAGATGGATGCTACTAAAATGAAATTTTCAGATTTAGAGTTATACAAAATATCAATAAAAGAAAGAGATAATATTGTATCCTCATTAAATTATGAACATACTATTAATGATAATTTTAAAATTAAAGTAGGAACAAAATATAGAGATAAAGACCGTAGGGCTACTTTTGAAGATTTATACTACGGATGGAATGGCGAAGGAGCAACACCGATGTTATCAGATTCTTCTCAGTATATTATTGAACAACCAGGTCGTGCAGATTATTTAAATGAAATGGGTTCTAATATTCAATCAACTTTTGGACCTGTTTTATCTACCGAAGGAATGAATAATTTTTGGGCATCAAACAAAGAAAATTTAAGTGTTTTAGAAGATGATTCATCAGCTTTACAATATAATAGTGGATTAGGAAGAAATTTTGATGTTGATGAAACTCATTTATCATTTTATGGTATGGGAACTTTAAAAGCTTCTGAAAAGTGGACTATTTTAGGAGGATTAAGAGCTACAAAAACGGAAACAAAAGTATCAGGATATGTTGTTGAAAATGATGCTTTGAAAAAATCAATAAAGACTAAAAAATATTGGGCGGTATTGCCAATGTTACACGTTAAATATTCTCCTAAAAGAGATTTAAATATCCGTTTTGCAGCAACAAGAAGTTTTTCAAGACCTAATTTTGGAGATATTTCTCCATCAGGAACTTTTATTTCTTTTGATAATGAATTTAAAGGAGGTAATCCTGATTTAAATCCAACATTTTCATGGAATTTTGATTTATTAGGAGAATATTACTTTCAAAATGTAGGTGTTGTAAATGCAGGTGTTTTTTATAAATCGATTACAGATATTATTTATAATGATACTTATCAAGGAACTTATAACGGAAAAGAAGGTGTTGAATTTACGACCCCTGTAAACGGTGGAGGAGCATCATGGATTGGTGGTTTAGAATTAGGAATTAATAGACGTTTTGATTTCTTACCAGGATTTTTAAAATACTTTGGAACACAATTAAATGCTACGTTTATGGATTCTGAAATGACAAAAGCAAGTGGTAGAAAAGTAGCGATGGCTTATCAAGCAGGTAGTTTATTTAATGCACAATTATTTTTTGAAAAAGGAAAATTTAATACAAGAATAGCCTTTAATCATAAAGGAAAATATGCGATTGCTTATGGAGAAAGAGATATTGATGATGTGTACTACGGAAAATATAATACGTTAGATTTTTCAGCATCTTATCAAATAGGAAAAAAATGGACAATTTATACAGACCTGAATAATATTTTAAATAATCCCCTTATTTATCATTACGGTAAAAGCCAAGACCGCCCGAAACAAGTAGAGTACTACGGAGTTAAAGGAAACATTGGTGTTAAGTTTAGTCTATAGTGGTTTAATTAAATGCAGTCATAAAGCCCTCAATAAATTGAGGGCTAATGATGTAAAAAAAAGAACTCATGCGTTTACATTTTTTATTACAGGCTTCTATTGCAGCATTTGGTACTTATTTTTGTATGTATGCTTTTAGAAAGCCTTTTACGGTAGCAACATTTGAAAATTTAGCTTTTTGGGGTGTTGATTATAAAATTTTATTAATCGTAGCTCAAGTTGTTGGGTATACATTATCAAAATTTGTAGGCATAAAAGTAATTTCAGAAATGAAATCACACAAAAGAATGCTTTATTTAGTTGGATTTATTGTTTCAGCAGAATTAGCTTTGTTAGGTTTTGCAGTTATTCCAGCACCTTATAATATTCTCTTTTTATTTTTAAACGGATTACCCTTAGGAATGATTTGGGGAATTGTATTTTCTTATCTAGAAGGACGAAAAGCTACCGAATTATTAGGAGTAATTTTATCGTCTAGTTTTATAGTTTCTTCAGGAGCAGTTAAAACAATAGGTAAAATGGTGTTAGATAAATTTCAGTTTGATGAATATTGGATGCCATTTATTACAGGGTTATTTTTTATACTTCCATTGCTGTTTTTTGCGTGGTTATTAGAAAAATTACCACCACCAACAACAGAAGATAAACTATTAAGAGCCGTAAGAAAGCCGTTAAACAAACAAGAAAGAAAGCAGTTATTTAAAAAATACGCACTGCCTTTAACTTTAATAGTTTTCTTCTTTATGTTATTAACATCAATTAGAGATTTTAGAGACAATTTTGCCAGAGAAATATGGGATTCTTTAGGTTATACCGATGCTTCTATTTACAGTATTTCTGAAATACCAATAGCAATTATTGTATTGGTTGTTTTAGGGATGATAGGTAGTATTACTAAAAATTATAAAGCTTTTATGTATTATCATTATGTGTTGATTATTGGATGTATTTCAATTTTAGTGTCAACATATTTATATCAACAACAAGTTATTACACCATTGGTTTGGATGGTAGTTTCAGGAATAGGACTGTACAGTTGCTATGTGCCTTTTAACGGAATTTTCTTTGATAGAATGATTGCAACTTTTAAAATTAATGGAAACGTAGGTTTCTTAATTTACATTGCCGATGCCTTCGGTTATTTAGGAAGTATTCTGATTCTTCTTTATAAAAACTTTGGAAAAGGAGACATTTCTTGGCTTTCATTTTTTACACAAGCATTATATTTTTTAGCATTTATAGGATTA
Organism: Tenacibaculum dicentrarchi; assembly: GCF_900239345.1. Taxonomy (GTDB): domain Bacteria; phylum Bacteroidota; class Bacteroidia; order Flavobacteriales; family Flavobacteriaceae; genus Polaribacter; species Polaribacter dicentrarchi. The sequence goes on from NZ_OESZ01000034.1 coordinate 78,779, forward strand.
GCAATAACAATTTATAGTTTTCAGTTTTTTAAGAAAAAATACAAAAAACCAGTACAATTAAAAGAATTAGTATATGAACAATAAATATGATTTAATCGTTGTAGGTGGAGGAGTTTTAGGAACTTTTCACGCTTATCATGCAGCAAAAAAAGGATTATCAGTAGCAATTTTAGAAAGAGATAATAAGCCTCAAGGTGCAACGGTTCGTAATTTTGGACAAGTAGTGCCTTCGGGAATGAATCAAAAATGGCAAAATTACGGAAGAGAAAGTTTAGCTATTTATAAAGATATTCAAAATCAGTTTGATGTTACAATTCGTCAAAATGGTACGGTTTATTTAGCTTCTAATGATGAAGAAGTTCAGTTAATTGAAGAATTACATCAAATTAATAAAAACAATAATTATACTTCAAATTTATTAACGAAAGCACAATGTTTAGATAAATATGCAGGATTACGTGCAGATTATTGTAAGGCAGGCTTGTTTTTTCCAGAAGAAGTAACCGTAGAACCAAAAACGATGATTCATCGTTTACATTCTTTTTTATCCGCAGAAAAAAATATTGATATTCATTACAATACAACTGTAATTAATACGGAAGAAATAAATAATGAAGTAGTGGCAACAGCTTCAAATAATATAGAGTTTAAAGCATCAAAAATTATTATTTGTAATGGGGTAGATTTTAAAACATTGTATCCATCAATTTATAATAATAGTGATTTAGTAGTTGCTAAATTACAAATGATGCAAACCAAACCGCAAAAAAATTACACTTTAGATGGTTCTATTTTAACAGGTTCAACAATCCGAAGGTATGAGGCTTTTGAAGAATGTGCATCTTGGAATCAAATTAAAGCAAAAGAAGATCCTGATAGTTTTCAGAAAAAATATGGTGTTCATATTTTATTTAAACAAGCTACGGATGGTTCGATAATTTTAGGAGATTCTCATGAGTACGCTAATGCAAAAAATATCGATGATTTAGGTTTTGACTTAAATGAAGATATTGACAATTTTATGATTGCAGAAGCTAAAAAAATAATAGACTTACCAAATTATGATATTCAATATAAATGGGCAGGTTTTTACAGTCAATGTAAAGAAAAAGATATTTTTGAGTATGCTGTAAGTGATAATGTGCATGTTGTAACGGGTATTGGTGGAAAAGGAATGACAGGAAGTGCAGGGTTTTCAAAAGAAAATATCAATAAAATATTTAATAATTAATACATAATAATGATGATGATGAGCGAAACAAAGAGAAAAATAGAAATGGTTGTTTTTGATATGGCAGGAACAACAGTCGATGAGCAAAATGTAGTATATAAAACATTACATAAAGCAATACAAAATTTTAATGTTGAGGTTTCTTTAGAAACTGTTTTAGAATATGGAGCAGGAAAGGAAAAACATAAAGCAATTAAAGATGTTTTAACACATTTAAAGTCTGATAAATTAAAAGATTCTCAAACTATTTTTAATAATTTTAAAAAATCATTAGCAGTGGCGTATGAATTTTTAGAGGTGAAACCGATAAAAGGAGTTGAAAAGGTGTTGCTAAATTTACGATCGGAAGGGGTTAAAGTTGTTTTAAACACAGGATATGATAGAAAAACAGCGGCTTTATTATTAGATAAATTACAGTGGGATGAAAAAATACATTATGATGGGTTAATTACAGCAAGTGATGTTGTAAACGGTCGTCCACACCCAGATATGATATTTCAAGCTATGGAATTATTCGGAATTACTGATGCTTCAAAAGTGTTAAAAGCAGGTGATTCTGCTATTGATATTGAAGAAGGAAAAAATGCAGGTTGTGGAATTACAGTAGGTGTTTTATCAGGTGCACAAACAAAAGTACAATTAGAAAAAGAAAAACCAACGTATATTTTACAATCGTTGGTAAATCTAAAAGATGTTTTTAAAGTTGTTTAATCAGCATCAATAAAAAAATACAGCACAAGCATTGTACAGTCTTGTGCTGTATGATTAAAAGGTAGATGAGGTATTTTTCCGTTAAAATATAACGAATCGCCTTTATTTACAATAATTTCATCTTCGCCAATATAATAAGTACAGCTACCGCTAATAATATATTTAAACTCCCAAGCATCAGTAACTACTTTTTCTCTTTTAGAGTTTGGGTTTATATTTAAAATAACAGCTTCAAAGCCTACGGCAGATAAACTTTTATTAAATATATGGTGATACGTAAAACCTTTTGTTTCTACTTCTTTTTCAATTAAGAATTGTTCTTCTTTTGATATATGAATATATTTTTTGGATTGAGCATTTTCTATATCCTTAAAAAAATCACTTGCATCAATTTTTAAAGCACCTATTAATTCTAGTAAAACAGGTAATGATGGCATTGTTCTACCATTTTCTATTCTAGAAATTAAGCCATTAGACACCCCTGCATTTGATGCAACTTCGCTAATAGTTAATTTTTGTTCTTTTCTAATAATTTTGATACGTTTACCAATGCCAGTTAAAAAATGATTCATACTTTTTGGGGCTAAAATAAGGTTTTTTGTGATGTTATAATTTTTACAATCTATTTTTCAGAAATAAAAAATAATATTTAATTAAAAATGTTCTTATAATAGTAATTTCTAGGTATAAAAATTAGCCATTTAACTTCTTTTTATATCTCATTTTACCAATTTCAATTTCAATAGCTGTTCTGGCTAAAACGGTAAAAATAAGTGCGCCCATTGCCCAAATACCCAAGGTAACGCCAATTTCGATTCCAGTAGGCGTATATTCTGCTATTTTACCATAAGGACCAGGAATAAATCCAGGAACAATTAAACCGAATCCTTTTTCAATCCAAATGGCAATAAATAACATAATACAGGCAAAGAATAATACTTTAAAATTATTACGAAGCTTGTGAAAAGTTAAAGTAATAGTTGCTATAACATTTAAAGTAATTGCCGTCCAAATCCATGGTAATAAGGCAGTTTTTCCGTCTAATCCGAAGAATAAATAATACGCACTTTCACTATGATGTGTTGGTGCATAAAATTCTTTAAATAATTCAGAAACTAACATAATTAAGTTAATCTGAGCAGCAACGGTAACTACTAAGGCTAATTTTTTAATGGTTTTATCTTCTATTTTAAATTCGGTATAAGTTCTAATAATTGCTAAAACTAAAATAATTAATGCTGGACCAGCAGCAAAAGCAGATGCTAAAAATCGAGGTCCTAATAATGCGGTATTCCAAAAAGGTTTTGCTTGTAATCCTTGATATAAAAAGGCGGTTACTAAGTGAATACCAACTGCCCAAAAAACAGAAATTATAGCTCCTGGTAAATACACACTTTTCTTAGACTCTTTTCCTTGATAATGCCTAAATAAAATATAAAAAGGAATACTAATATTGATAAATAAATAGCCATTTAAAGCAATAACATCCCAAGTAAGCATTGAATTAGGGAAGTTAAAAACGCCAATAATCGGCATCATATGCCATAAAACGGCAGGGCCTCCCATATCGGCAACCACAAAAGCCAAACACATTATTAATGCGGCAACAGCTAAACCCTCGCCTATAAGTACGGCTTGTTTAAAATCGACATCTTTTAAAACATAGGTTGGCATTACTAGCATAACGGCTGCGGCAGCAACTCCAACTAAAAAGGTAAAGTTAGAAATATATAATCCCCAACTTACACGGTCTGTCATACCCGTAACACTCAATCCGTGTTCTATTTGAATCGAATAACAATACATTCCAATCAACATTATTAAGGTTAAAAAAGCCATCCATAAATGATACTTTTTAGAGCCATGAGTAATAATGTCGAGACTGTCTTTAATTAAACTTGTAAAAACTTTAAGTTTTCTCATTTTATTTTTTATTATAATGCTTATTATATCTATTATTTAGGGCGTTCCCCAAAAGGGTCGGGCTTTCCGTTAAATCTTTTTAAAATTTAATTTCTACTATATTAAGTACTTATTTTAATAAGTTTTGTTATATTAAAATAGTGTGCTTATTTATTAAAAAATTTTAAAAAGGATACCACTGCAATCCCTAACGCAAAAGAAGTTAGTCCATAAAATACCAAAACTTAGGTTCTGTACCTAAATCTTCTTTTAGTCTGAATACTTTTTTATTTTCTAAAACCCAGCGAATAGTGCTTTCAGGGTCTAATAAATTTCCGAAAATACGAGCACCCGTAGGACAGGCCTCAACACAAGCAGGATTTTTACCAGTTCTAGAACGTTGCACACAGAAAGTACATTTTTCCATTACACCTTTTTTACGCATTCGATTTCCTAAATAATGCTGATTTTTATTCACTTCTTCTTCAGGAACTTCGGGTTTACTCCAGTTAAAACGACGACCATCGTAAGGACATGCCGCCATACAATATCGACAACCGACACACCAATCGTAATCAACTACTACAATTCCGTCTTCTTCTCGCCAAGTAGCTTGAACAGGGCAAACTTCTACACAAGGCGGATTATCACAATGAAAACATTGCGTTCCCATATAAAAATGTCCTTCGGCAGGCACTTCATGATAATAATTATCATCAGCTTCATGGAAATTAAAACCTTTTCCGTCTTTCATTTCATGAATACGGATATATTCCATTTGCGAATTTCTATCCTGATTATTTTCTTCCACACAAGCGCTTACACAATCCATATATCCCTGACATTTAGAAATATTGAAAGCATAACCAAATAATACATCTTCTTCGGCATTTTTTGATGACATACTCACGTTTTTACCTGTACGTAATTGATAAGAACGTACTAATCTATCAACAGTGGCACTTTTTTCTTTGTCATCCATCAATTTATAGTTTCCTTTAAATTGCTCTTCCCAGTCTATTTGTGCTTTTTCTTTTGATGCATCACTAGAAACAACACTTGTACAAGATGAAACTGCTCCAGCACCAATTAATAAACTAGCTGTTAGTTTTTTAAAGGCACTTCTGCGATCCATTTTCACATCAAAAACTTGCTCAAAACCATCTTTATGTCTTTCTTCACCAATAGAAGTATCTACAGCAGCTTTAAAAAACTCGTCGTTGCTTATTTTTTTTTCGGATACCTTTTTATTTTCTTCTTTTGAAGAATGAGAATTACATCCATCAGAAGTACTACCACAACCACATCCGCCACTTGAAGGTTTTTGTTTAGTTGTGTTGTTTAAATTCAACCTAAAATATTTACCAATTCCACTCATATATTCTTTTCTATAAAATCGTTAATATCAAAATCAAAAAACTAATTGATATTAATGAAATGTTAGGTTATTTACGTTCTTTTTCTATTTGTGTATTAAATCTTGCAGGCCATTTTGTTTTAAAACCAGGCGAATGTGGATTATGACAATTTACACAAGTTTTTGATGCTCTTGGAGGCGCCCAACTATCAATTCGTTTACCATGTGCGCCACCTGTCCAATCTTTGTATTGTTTTTGATGACATTGGCTACATAATTTATAACTGTTATTAAAATCAATAGCATGTCCTGTTATACTTTTAAGATTGTCCATATTGTTTCCATTATGGCAAGTTGTACAGCTCATTGTATTGGCATCTGCATGATTTAATTTAATATTCCAATGTGCTTTTTTTAGGTCTTTTTCTTGCATTTTATCCAAAGGTTTACTGTGGCATTCTGTACAAGCGTATGACTTTATAGCATTTTTTCTATCAGGAATAGAAAAGGTTATTCCATTTTCTGTTATTTCTACTAATTTTAAATTTGCAGTATATTTTTCTGATGAAATAGTTATCCCTTTATAGTGTTTACTTTTTGCTTCAATTTTATCGGTAACGCTATGATATTCATCTTCTTTATGTTTACAAGAAGTACTTATCAATAAAAAAACGATTCCTAAAAACCAAAGTTGTTTTATATAATTTTTGTGTATCATTATGTTTTATTTTCTGATAAAATCGTTAATTCTAGTAAGTTCTTTATTGTTTGGAACATGACATTGTCTGCAATTAACACGTTCAGGGTGCGAAACTCTAATCTCTTTAGGTGCACTAGGTCCTGCATGACATGCCAAACAATTTTCACGTAATTGTATTTGATGAGGTATTGCAGGCGGACTTGTTATTAAAGCATTATTATTTCCAACTTTAGGAGCATGTACTTTTGCGAAATTTCCATTTTTAAACAGTGTTTTTGATTTTTGAGCAACATGACACTGTTTACAATTTACCAATTCAGGATGTGGTGTAACAGGTGTATAAGCATTGAATTTATTTACAAATCCGCCATTTTCATGACATTTTAAACAAGTGTTATCACCTATGTTATTTTCATCCGTAGGATGTGGAATACTTGGTGGTGCTCCATGATAGGCTCTATTATTATAATATGATTTTAAATTTCTTTGATGTTTTTCATCAACAGGCATTTTAGAATAATCTAAAGCATGTTCTGACCGTTTAAAAACACCTGCTTCCGAAGGAATTATTTGAACTGATTTGCTTTCTTTGATAGGGATGTATGCTTTTTCTTGTCCTTGGTAATAACTATAATTCCAAATAACAATAAAAGCAATAAACAACATTACAAATAGCGATATGATACCTAATCGTTTTCTCATAATTTATGCTTTTTCTATTTTAACAGCACATTTTTTATAATCTGGTTCTTTAGAAATAGGGCAGAAGGCATCTAAAGTAACATCATTAATTAGCATGTTTTCATCAAAAAATGGTACAAAAACTTGTCCTTTTGTAGGTAATCCTCTTTCATTGATAGATGCAGGTAAAATACAAGAGCCTCTTTTTGAACTTACTTTAATTTTTTCACCATTTCTGATGCCGTATTTTTTAGCATCTTCAGGATGTAATTCAATGTAAGCGTGTGGCATTGCTTTGTGTAAAACAGGTATTCTTCGAGTCATAGAACCTGTGTGCCAATGTTCGATAACTCTACCTGTATTTAGCCAAAATGGATATGTTTCATCAGGCATTTCAGGAGCAGGTTCAAAAGGACGTTGCCATATAACTGCTTTTCCGTCAGGTTTTCCGTAGAAGTGAAAATCTTCTCCATTTTTACAAGCAGGGTCATATTTTGAATTGAATCTCCATTGTGTAGATTTTCCATCAACATAAGGCCAAATAGCCCCAGATTGTTTTTTTAAAACCTCTAAAGGTGCCATTCCGTGTTTTGCACCTTCATGAAATTGACGGTATTCATTATAAATTTCTTCAGCATGATTTTCTTTACTATAAGGAAATAAATCTCCGAATCCCATTCGTTTGGCTACTTCGATAAACATCCAAGCATCAGGCGTTGCATCACCAGGAGCTTCCACCATTTTGTTCCAATGTTGGGTTCTTCTTTCTGAATTACCATATAATCCGTCTTTTTCGATATGCCAAGCAGCTGGTAAAATAACATCAGCAACATCCGAAGTAGGTGTAGGGAATACATCAGAAACCACTACAAAACAAGATTCTTTTTCCATTGCAGGACGATAACGACTCGTTTTTGGTAATGATACTAACGGATTTACAGCTTGTGTCCAAATAAATTTAATATCGCCTCTGTCAACAGCTCTAAACATTTCTGTTGCGTGATATGTTGGTTTTGATGGGATTCTTTCAACAGGAACTTTCCAAATTTTAGCTGCTTTTGCTCTGTGTTTAGGATTCATTACAACTCCTTTTGGAAGTTTATGTGTAAATGTTCCTACTTCACGAGCAGTTCCACAAGCAGAAGGCTGACCAGTTAATGAAAAAGGTCCGTTACCAGGTTGTGAAATTTTACCTGTTAATAAATGAATATTATAGACTAAATTATTCATCCAAGTTCCTCTGGTATGTTGGTTCATTCCCATGCACCAATACGAAACTACTTTGCTATTCGGGTTTCCGTAAATACTCGCCAAATACTTAATGTCTTTTACCGATACTTTTGAATATTTCGCTACTTTTTCAGGCGTATAATCTTCTAAAAAAGCTTTGTATTCTTCAAAATTTATTTTAGTTGGTTTGTCTTTAAATTTGTATTTATCTTCTAAACCGTAGCCCATTTCAGTAAGACCTTTACTAAAACTACAGTGCTTTTCCACAAATGATTTATTAACCCAACCATTTTTTATAATTTCATAACAGATAGCATTTGCAACAGCTAAATCGGTTTGAGGTTCAAATAATATTGATTTATCTGAAGCCATACTAGAACGTGTTGTTCTGGTAGCAAAATCGATAATTTTAGCACCTCTTTTATTTTTTTGAGACAACATTCTTGAGAATAAAACAGGGTGCATTTCTGCCATATTGTTTCCCCAAGTGATAAAATAATCAGCATGTTCTATATCTTCGTAACAACCCATTGGTTCATCAGCTCCAAATGATGTTAAAAATCCAGCTACAGCACTTGCCATACATAAACGAGCGTTGCAATCTAAGTTATTCGTACCAATAGCACCTTTCATAAATTTAGAGGCGATATATCCTTCAGGAATTGTTGATTGCCCAGAGGTGTACATGGCTACCGAATCTTTACCATGTTTTTCAATGGTTTCTTTCATTTTATTGGCAACAATATCTAAGGCATCGCTTATAGGAGTCTTTACATATTTTCCATTTTTTTTGACCAAAGCATGTGTTAACCTATCATTAGATTGAATACACATTGTTTGATGATAGCCTTTTACACAGAGTAATCCTTTATTTACTGATGAGTTTGGATCTCCTTTTACGGCAATTGCTTTTCCATTTTCAACTCCTACCAAAATACCACAACCTACACCGCAAAAACGACAAGGTCCTTTTTTCCAATCTAAATTTCCATCGGGTACTCCTGCTTCTTGTTCATTTGCAAAAATAATTCCAGGAAACATGGTTATTGCGGCAGTCATTGCTGCGGTTGCTGCCATTTTTTTTATAAAACTTCGTCTGCTTGTTAAAGAGGCGCTCATATCGTATCTATTTTATAGGTGTATTAAATCCAGAAACTAAGGCTAGTAATTTTAGGCTTGGTAAATTTTCTATGGATTCTTTTAATTTTTTATCTGTACTATCATCAATTGTATCAGTAATAAGAACAAGTACGTTTTTGTTTTCTGCAGGAATAATTTCACAGCCATCAATAGTAGCTAATGCTTTTTGTAGCGCTTCTTTTTTTCCTTCCTTTGGATGTGCTAAATAACTTTTAATTGGCATAAAATACTTGTTAAATTTCCTGCAAATTAGATACTCCTTGTTGAAACTTATATGATAATTATCAGTATTTCAATATGTTTGTGTTTATGTTTATTGAGTTTTTTAAGAGGTGTGTTTTTCAATATCTTATTTTTTAGTGCTTTACAAGTAGTTTTGTAGTTGATTTTTTAGATTATCAAATCTAAAAAAAGAATCAAAATGAATTTAATTTATACTTAATATAAATAGCACTAGGGTTTTAGTAAAGTATTTATCATATTTATATTAAAAACAGGTTTTTTTAGTAAATATATTAGTATTAATGTTATTTCATCATACAAAGTGAAATTAGTATACTATATAAAGATAATGATTCTTAAAAGGATAATAGCTAGTTATATTTTTATGATATTTGTCATGTTTTTAGGGTATTTGGTTTTTTAAATTTGAGGTACAAAAGCATAAATAGCTTTTTTAAAACATCAAAAAAATTAACAAAACATAAAACAAAATCAGATGAAATTACAAAATGTATTTTTAGTATTATTAGTAGTCTTATTTATAAGCTGTGGAGGAACAGAAAAAAAAGCACCTTCATATAGTTCAGGAAAATCAGTAACAAAAGCAGTTGAAAAAGTAGCTGTAAAAAAGCCTGTAAAAAAAGTAGAAAAACCAGGAATTATTGATTTAAAAAATAAAGGAGTTGGTCCTGTAAAATCGGTAATATTAGCGGCTACAATAAATCAAGATATGGTAGCAAAAGGTGCTAAAACATTTAAAAATAAGTGTTCAGCATGTCATAGAACCAATAGGAAATTTATCGGACCAAATCCGACGGGAGTTTTAAAAAGACGTTCTGCTGAATGGGTGATGAATATGATTTTAAATCCTGGGGAAATGGTTAAAAAAGATCCGATAGCAAAAGCATTGTTACTTAAGTTTAATGGGTCGCCAATGGCAAATCAGCATTTAACAAAAGAACAAGCAAGAGAGGTTCTTGAATATTTTAGAACATTATAATTTATCAAAAAAAACAAATTTTTTAGATAAATTGACAAAACTCACAAGATGTAAAATACCTTTTTAATTATCGTTGCGCTTTTGCAATTTTTATTGAAAAGGTATTTTTGTGTTTTTAAATGATATTTATCATATTATAAAACTTTAAGTACGAGTAGATTGCGTTTTTAAATTATAATTTATAAACTATGTTAAAAACACATTCATTTCATATTCCTGTTATGGGAATAGGATTTACTATAGATTCTCCATTAAAAGTTTCCCGATTCGGAATAGATTCTGTTATTTCATTAGTCGATGATATTTTATTAGAAAAGATACGAAAAATGTATTCGTTGAAATTTAAAATTCCATACGATGAAATCACCGAAAAAATGGACGATTTTAGAGCTGAAAGAGTTACTTCTTACTTGAATTTGATCAAATCACTTTCAGAAGAAAAATTTGAAGAATTTAAGAAGAATATTACCCAAACAAAGCAAGATATTGTTGATTTTTTTGAAGATCTTCCAGATTCATCATCATTAAAACAAGAATTTGTAAAGGTAACGAGCAGTAATTTTGATGTAAAAAAAGTTGCTGATTGGTTAAAAGAAAATTTATCAATGGGTCAGATTGATGTAAATATTATGACTAAAGTTGATAAAGATAATTACACTAAAACCGATAAATTAGCTATTGAATATAACGATGCACATGCCGCTTTAAGAGGTTTTGCAAATAGCGATGTTAATTCGTCAGTAGTATTTTCGGCAGGTATGAATCCTAGGTTATATGCTTATTTAGAAAATTTTAAAGGCTTTTATCCTGATAAAAATGGGCATATCAACAAGAAAATTATTTTAAAAGTAAGTGATTACCGTTCGGCATTAATCCAAGGGAAATTTTTAGCGAAAAAAGGAATTTGGGTATCGGAATATCGCATAGAATCTGGCTTAAATTGTGGCGGACATGCTTTCGCAACTGATGGGTATTTATTAGGACCTGTTTTAGAGGAATTTAAATTGAAAAGAGCAGAATTACAAGAGTCAATTCAAAGTTTACTTTTTTCTGCTTTAGATAAAAAAGAATATGTAGTTCCAGAAACCGATTTAACTTTTAAAATATCGGCACAAGGAGGCGTTGGTACTGCTGATGAACATCAATTTTTACTAGATCATTATCAAGTAGATTCTGTGGGGTGGGGAACGCCTTTTTTATTAGTTCCTGAAGCTACAACGGTCGATGAAAAAACATTAAATAAATTAATTAAAGCCAAAGAAAAGGATGTTTATTTGAGTGATATTTCACCATTAGGTGTGCCATTTTATAATTTAAAAGGAAATACAAAAGACTTAGAAAAGCAATCTTTTATTGATAAAGGACGACCTGGAAGTTCTTGCCCGAAAAAATTTATCGCTTTAAATAAAGAGTTTAATGAAAAAGGAGTTTGTACGGCTTCAAGGCAATTTCAGCATTTAAAAATAAAAGAATTAACGGCTCAAAACTTACCAAAAGAAGCTTACTATAAAGAATATTCTAAAATAATAGCCAAAAGCTGTACCTGTGTTGGCTTAGGAACTTCGGCTTTATTGGCGTACGGTTTAGATACCAAAACAGAAGGTGATGGTGTGTCGGTTTGTCCTAGCCCTAATATTGCTTATTTTTCTAAAAAGATGAGTTTAAAGGAAATTACAAAAACAATTTACGGACAATCGGCAAGTGTTACAAGCTTAGAAAGACCTAATTTATTTATCAAAGAATTGAATATTTATATTGATTATTTAAAAAATAAATTAGAAGAAACTACTGCAGAAGCTTCTCCGAAGGAAATTAAATATTTAAAAACTTTTGTTAAGAATTTAAAAGAAGGTTTGTTGTATTATAAAGACTTATTTAATAACGAATATCAAAGTGCTATGTTACATTGTCCAACTGTTTTAGCCGACTTAAAATTAAGTAACCAAAACATCAATAAAATAGCATTAGCTATTGAAATATTATAAAAATGCTTAGAGCCTGTTTTAAAAAAATTTTAAACAGGCTCTAAATTAATTTAATGATTTATATCATGTTTTAACTTTTTGTAAAATGATAATTTTGCCCTTTAATAACAGATTATGACATTAAAGGAAAAAATTACAACGCTTAAAAACAAAAAGAATGCCATTATATTAGCACATTATTATCAAGACACTGCTATTCAGGATGTTGCGGATTATATAGGAGATAGCTTAGGTTTATCACAAAAAGCAGCAGAAACAACCGCAGACATAATTGTGTTCGCAGGTGTTCATTTTATGGCGGAAACTGCAAAAATTTTAAATCCAACGAAAAAAGTTGTTTTACCCGATTTAAATGCTGGATGTTCGTTAGCAGAATCTTGCCCTGCCGATTCCTTTGAGAAATTCGTTAAAAAACACCCGAATCATACCGTTATTACTTACGTAAATTGTAGTGCTGAGGTAAAGGCACTTACCGATATTGTTTGTACCTCGTCTAATGCCTTGAAAATAGTAGAATCTATACCCGCTGAAACGCCAATTATTTTTGCTCCTGATAGAAATTTAGGAAATTATATTATGCAAGAAACAGGTAGAGAGATGCTACTTTGGGACGGAAGCTGTGTAGTTCATGAAGCTTTTTCTTTAGATAAATTAGCGGAGTTATGTCAAAAATATCCAGACTATAAAATTATTGCACACCCAGAATCGGAAGAGCATATTTTAAAAACAGCTACTTACGTTGGGTCTACTGCAGGAATGATAAATTATGTAAAAGAACATCCAACAGGGAAATTTATCGTAGCAACTGAAGTTGGTATTTTACATAAAATGAAGCAAGAAGTTCCAACGGCTGAATTAATTCCCGCTCCTGTAAAGGAAGATACGACTTGTGCTTGTAGCGAATGTGCTTATATGAAGGTAAATACTATGCAAAAATTATACGATTGTTTAGTAACAGAAAGCCCTACAATAGAAGTTAATAAAACAATCCGTGAGCGTGCTTTAATTCCTATTCAACGAATGCTTGATATATCAAAATAAATGATTCAAACAAATTATTTAGTCATAGGTTCAGGGGTTGCAGGATTAACTTTTGCGGTAAAAATGGCAGAGAAATTTGCTGATAAAACCATTACCATAATTACAAAAGGAAACGAAGATGAATCGAATACAAAATATGCCCAAGGAGGCGTGGCAGTTGTTTTAGATAAAGATGAAGATTCTTTTCAAAAACATATTGCCGATACTTTAATTGCCGGTGCAGGGCTTTGCGATAAAAAAGTCGTTGAAATGGTGGTTAAACAAGGTCCTAAACGGTTTAAAGAATTAGTGCTTTGGGGGGCTAATTTTGATACTGATAGTACAGGTGCTTTTGATTTAGCAAAAGAAGGTGGACATTCAGAATATCGGGTTGTTCATCACAAAGATATTACAGGGTATGAGGTAGAAAGAGCCTTGTTAAAACGTGTGCATCAGTTAAAAAATGTAACAGTATTACCACATTATTTTGCGATAGATTTAATTACAAATCATCAGTTAAAAACAGCAAAACCTTCCGCTAAGTCATCAAAAAATACCACAGAAAAAGTTATAGAATCATCAACGGATTTAACTTGTTTTGGGGCCTATGTATTGAATGAAAAAACTTCCGAAATTTTTACCATAAAAGCCGATAATACATTGTTGGCTTCGGGTGGTGTAGGAAGTGTTTATGGGCATACCACTAATCCTGTAATTGCTACAGGCGATGGTATTGCGATGGCATATCGTGCAAAAGCTACTATTTTAGATATGGAGTTTGTACAATTTCATCCTACAGTTTTATATCAAAAAGAACAAAGTTCTTCTTTTTTAATTTCAGAAGCTGTAAGAGGTTTTGGAGCTTATTTACGTGATAAAAAAGGAAATCGTTTTATGCTTACTTATGATAAACGAGCAGAATTAGCTTCTCGTGATATTGTATCGCAGTGTATTTATAAAGAGTTGAAAAAATCAGGAGATACACATGTTTATTTAGATTGCACACATTTAGACATCGAAAGTTTTAAAAATCATTTCCCTACTATTTATCAAAAATGTAAATCGTTACATATTGATATTGCTAAAGATTGGATTCCTGTAGTTCCTGCATCGCATTATATGTGTGGTGGGGTTGTTGTTGATAAAAATGGGAAAACAGCTATTAAAAACTTGTTTTCTTGTGGAGAAACATCAAGAACTGGTTTACATGGTGCTAATAGATTAGCCTCTAATTCATTATTAGAAGCCTTGGTGTATGCTGATAATATTTATAAATATTTAGCTGAAAATAATCTAGAAGATGATAAATCGAATCAAGAAAATACTATTCCTCAATGGAAATCTAAAAAAATAGTGTTTTCAGATAATGAGGCTTTAATTAAAGAATATGTAGAAGAATTACAGCAATTAATGCGTAATAATGCGGGAATTGTTAGAAGTAATGAAGGTTTAGAAAATGCTAAAATTAAATTAGCATCTTTATATAATAAAGTTGAAACATTATATAAAAATTCAAAAATAAGTGTTCCACTTTGTGAATTAAGGAATATGGTTAATGTTGCACATTTAATTATTAGTCAATCGGCAGCACAATCAGAAAATAAAGGCGGTCATTATAATATTGATTATATTTTAGAACCTGTTTAAAAACCAAATTTAGGTTGACGGATGAGATTTTCTGTTTTCTTGTTATAAAACTTTTTTTGATAAAACTTAAACAGGCGCTAAGTTAAATATTAGACCTCACAGCTTTTAAAAACCTGTGAGGTCTGTTTATTTTTGAGAGAATATTTTAACAGCTTGTTTCTTTTTAAATTGTTGGCTGAAAATTATTGCTATTGCAACTAAAAAAAGTAGGCTAACTGCGACTAAATATTCAGGGTAATAATTTATTAAATCAAGATTTAACCAAACAATAATTCCTTTGTAAAAAATTACAATTTCGGTTAATAAAAAGCCTATTATGTAAAAGAGTAGGCTTTTTTTTGATAGCCGTATCAATTGAAATTGCTGTAAAAAAACAAGCAATGAAATACTTACAATTCCTAAAAAATTAAAATGTAAATAGCCGATTATAAAATCGATATTTGAAAAAATAACAGCTGAAAAATAAGGAAATGTTCCTATAAATTGAAAAATTAATTTTAGCATAAAAAGTAGGTAAACAATCTTTAATCCTTTAAAAATAATTCCTGAAAAAATGTTTTTTATCTTTTGAGAATCAGCAAGTAAATGTTTGCTTAAAATATAAAAAGCAATTCCTTGTAATAAAGCACCAAAACTAGCAATTAAATAGAGTGTAAAACTTGGTTTGTTCCATAACAAGGAAATTGTGAAGGTTAGTACAACGCCTATGTTTAGCATCCAAAAAAAGCGTTTAAATATCTTTTTAGGAAGAATAATATTATGTTGTTCTAAAAGATAAAAAAACACGCCGAAAAGTGCTAAAATAAACCAGCCGTTGTATTGAAAATGAAGGTAAAAATAAATGGCATTTCGGTATAAACTTGAGCTACTTCCTGCTGTTTTTATAATAATTCCTAAAGCCCAAGGTCCTAAGCTTGAAATAACCATAAACCATAAGGCGATGCGAATACATTTGTATGAATTTGTTTGTTTTTGTACGGTTGAACTGTGTTTAAAAAAGAGATATCCGAAGAAATAAGAAGCTATTAAAAACAGGGTGGAAAATACAATCGAAAAAAATGCGTAGCCTGTAAATGGAAAGCTAATCAGCATGCCAATAATGGTTATTTGGGTTGCCCAAAATAATTGCTTGTAACTAGTGTGAAGTGTTTTTTTATCTAAATACAATTTAAAAATAAGCGTAGTTAAAGCAGTATAAACCCAACCTAGCAAAGCAACATGTGAATGTGCATGTACCATAAAACGATAATTTATTGGTAGGTCAATTACTGCAAAAACACGAAGTAAAACACCTAAAAAAGCAATTAAAATAAAATATCCTATGGCTACTTTACTGTGTTTTTGTAATAAATTAAAAGAAGTGTTTAACGAAGTTTTCATACAGATAAAAGTACGTAAAAAGTACGTAAAAATAGTTGAAAAATCATTTGAAAATAGAAGAGAATAAAAGGAGAATATTGTAAAATGAAGAATATCCGAAGAAAAAACAACGCATTTATTCGTTAAAATAAATACGTTGCTAAGTGTATTGAAAAAGGTTGTTTTTATATTATTTAGAGGTGAATAAAGTTGGTTTAATAGTAACCATTAACCAAGCCCAGTTATTAGTATTGTTGTCAGATGTTCCTTTTAAAACTTCCATTCCTTCTGAAGCAAACATTTGAGAATATCCTGCTTTAAAACCGATTTGTTTTGTGAATTTATATCCATAAACAAGGTCAATTTCTGTACCTAATTGCTTAGAAACATTTGCATTAATATCTGCTGCTGCTGAAAAATTATGAATAAATGCCGTTAAGCCTGATTTTTCATTTAATTTGAAATTAGCTTTAGCATAAATATCTAATAAACCAACATTATTTGCGTGGTTTCCTACGTAGAAATAATCCATAAATCCATTAAATTTATGATTTGTTCCATATAAAGGTGTAAAAGCATTGTTATCACCAGCATTAGAATCGTAATCATTACCACTTTGTAATTCAATTCCTAGCCCTAATTTTGTTTTGGTTGAAACTTTATAATTACCTTCTAAACCTACTAAATAAGCACTTAAATCTCTGTTCATTTTATCAGTACCAAATTGATAATATAAATTAGCAGCTACTTGTAAATTATTTTGTTTGCTTTTTAAATGCGTACCAACAGTTTGGCTATATTTTAATCCATTATTAGTATTTGAACCGTTATTTAAAAACAAGAAACTTGCTGATAAATTACTCCAATCTTTATGTAACCAAGCATATTGCATTGCTTTATAGGTTTTTGGAGTTGTTAAATTTGTTCCTGTTAAGTTTTCTTTTGATTGATTAAAAGCCAAACCTAAATCTAACTTAATTCCGTCTCTTTTATATTTAAAAATAGCTACATCATGGCTACGAGCTTGTTGTGCCCAACCTACGTTACCAAAAATTCTACTATCGTCATAAATAATTTCTTGACGACCTAATTTTAATGAGTAATTAGGGTCTAACAAGACTTCTGCCCAAGCTTGATGTAAGCTTAATCCGTTGGCATCGGTAGTGTTTAATTGAGGTACATCTCCCCAAACTCTAATATCTTGTACGCTTACATAAAAATTTAATTTTTCAATAGATTGTGAAAAATTTAAACGTGTTCTCTGCGAAGTAAATAAACCAGCATTTTGGTTATCTTTAATTAAAGTTTTAACACCATGTCGGTATTCTGAACGTGTACGAAGTTCAGCATCTACTTTTAACTGTCCGTAAGATATTGTTGTAATAAGAATTAATAATGTACTAAAAAGTTTACTTGTTTTCATAATTGTTTATTTCTACAGCAAAGTACAGTAGAAAATAGTTTATTAAAAATGATAAAAGTCATAGTATGTAAATAGTGTTTGTTAGTAAGAATTACAGTTTATCGACACTTATTGTTTACATAACGATATATTAAGTAAATTAAACTTGTTTAATATGAAATGTAAATCACTATTCTATAATTTAGAACTAAATTTTATTAAATATTAGATGAAAAAGATAATGAACGTTTTACTGATTGAAGATAATATTATTGAAATAATGAAAATGAAACGTACTGTTTCATTTTTAGAATTAGAACATAATATTACAGAAGCAAAAGATGCAGAAATAGCACTTAAAATTTTAGAAAAAAAAAGTGATTTACCTGATTTAATTTTACTAGATTTAAACATGCCAAAAATTAGTGGTATTGAATTTTTATCAATGATAAAAAATGACGCAGATTTAAAACATATACCAACGGTTATTTTAACAACTTCGGATAACCAAAAAGATTTAGAAGAGTGTTATAAAATAGGGGTTTCTGGATATATTTTAAAACCCTTAAAATATGAAGATTATGTCGCTAAAATTGATGTTGTTTTATCTTATTGGAGTATAAATGAATTGAAAAAGTATTAAAAAAATATGAAAGGAATCGTTTTTACAGAATTTTTAGATTTAGTAGAAGAAAAATTTGGGTTAGAGGTTGTCGATAAAATTATATCACAATCAACTTTAGCATCCCAAGGAATATATACAGCAATAGGAACGTATAGTTTTTCTGAAATGTTACAGTTATTACAACATTTAAGTAAACATAGTGGAATTTCTATAGATGATTTATTATTGATATACGCAGAACATTTTTTTAGCGTTATTGAAAATAGTTATCCAGGACTTTTAGCAACATACAAAGAACCTATCGAAATGTTGGCTTCTATTGAAAACCATATTCACGTAGAGGTACAAAAAATATATCCTGATGCCGAATTACCAACCTTTATTGTAAAAGAAAGAACAAAAAACTCCTTAGTTATGATTTATAAATCAAGTAGGGCGATGCACCATTTTGGACTAGGATTAATGAATAAAACATTTGAACATTTTAATACAAGTGCAACAATTGTCTTAGAAAAAATAAAAGAAGATGGTACGGAAGTTAAATTTATTATTCATAAAAATTAATGAGTAATCATCGAATAAATATATTAGAACGAGCTTTAAAAAGACAGAAAGAAGCAAGGAAAATAGCCGAAAAAATATTAGAAGATAAATCAAGAGAATTATATCTAATAACCGAAGAATTAAAAGCTACAAACATAAAACTAGAAGAGTCATTAACACAAAAATCATCGCAATTAAAAGGTGTTTTTGATAATATTAATGATTCTTATTTAATAATGAATTTATCGGGAGATGTTCTTAAAATGAACGATACCGCAATTGCTCTTTTTGGGTATGATATTTCGAAAGAAAAATTAAATGTAAAAAAATTAATATACCCTGAAGATGCTAACTATGCTTTTGAATCGTTTTATAAATTGTACCATACAGGTTCTTTTTCAAATTATATATCTAGAGTTTTAACAAAAAAAAATGAAATTAAATGGGTTCAAATAAACGCAAGTTTAATTTACGATAAAAATAATAAAAAAATTGCAGCCCAAGGAATTATTAGAGATATAACAGCAACAAAACGAAGAGCAAAATTTATAGCCGAACAAAAAAAAGAATTAGATGTTATTGTTGAAAATTCTTTATTAGGAATTGCTCTGATACAGCAAGATAGTTTTCTGAAAACCAACAAAATGTTTCAAGAACTTTTAGGATATTCAGTCGATGAATTTTCTGAATTAACAATTAAAGACATTTTTTTTGAAGGAGATTATGCTTTTTCTAAAGAATATTTAGATAAAATGAATAGTGGTGTTATTGATAATTTTGTGTTAGATAAAAAATACAAAAGAAAAAATGGCTCTGTTTTATGGGTAAAAGCAAATGTAAATGCTGTAAGAGATTCGTTTGGAACTCTAAAATATCAAGTAGTACTTGTTGAGGATGTTACCTTAAAAAGAGAAAGAACATTGATTATTGATATGATTAATGACTTAGCTAAATCGATTTTAGGAAAAGATAATATATATGAAATAGCCTGGGAAGTAACTCAAAAAATAGCAACTTATTTAGATACGGAAGATTGTGTTATTTTTTTAGTAAATCATAAAAAGAATACGCTAGAACAGGTTGCCTCACATCATTTGAAGCTTGATAAGAAAAATATCAAAAAAAATAGCTTAGAAATAGGTAAAGGAATTGCTGGGAATGTTGCCAAAACAGGTAAAGCAGAAATAATAAAAGACACCTCTAAAGATACTAGATATGTTATAGAGGGTGAACGTCGGTTTTCTGAAATATCAGTACCTATAATAAGTGAGGGGAAAGTAATCGGTGTTATCGATTCAGAACACACAGATAAAAATCATTACACCAAAGAGCATTTACATGTTTTAGAAAATATAGCTAGTTTAGTATCTATGCAATTAAAAAGTGCTATAAATAGAAGACAGCGCGAGAAAGCAGAAATAGAAAACTTAAAACTTTTAAGTCAGTTAGAAAAAAGTAATAATGAGTTAAACGAGTACGCACATATTGTTTCTCACGATTTAAAATCGCCATTAAGAAGTATTGAAGCCTTAGTCTCGTGGATAAAAATAGACAACAAAGGAAGTTTTGATACCGCTACTTTAGCAAATTTTAAATTAATTGAAACTACTTTACAAACCATGGAAAATTTGATTTCTAATATTTTAGAGTATTCAAGTGCAGGTACAGAAATAACTGAAAAAAAACAGGTAGATTTAAATTTGATTATAGATACTTTAAGAAATTTGTTATTTATTCCAAGTCATATTATGATTAAAGTACCACGAAAACTACCTGTAGTTAATGGTGATGTGACTAAATTTCAGCAACTTTTTCAGAATTTAATTAGTAACGCTGTTAAATTTAATGATAAAGAAAAAGGATTGATTGAAATAGAATTTATAGAACAAACCTCATTTTATCAATTTTCGGTAAAAGATAATGGTATCGGAATTGATAAAAAATACCATGATAAAATTTTTAAAATTTTTCAATCTCTAAATAAAAGAGAAGATTCTACAGGTATTGGGTTATCTATTGTTAAAAAAATTATACAATTATATGAAGGAACTATTTGGTTAGAAAGCGAATCAGATGTAGGAACTACATTTTATTTTACAATTAAAAAATGATTATGGAAACACCTAATTTAGAGTATATTGACAAATTATCAAGAGGAGATGAATCTATTCGGAAAATACTTATAGATGTAATAAAAGAAGAGTTTCCTACTGAGAAAATAGCCTATTATAGTAGTCTAAAAAATAAAGAGTACAAAAAAATTGAACAGAATGTACATAAAATCAAACATAAAATTAGTATTTTAGGTCTTGAAAAAAGTTATAAAATAGCTAACGAATTTGAACATAATCTAAGAGAGCTTAAATTAGATAAAGTGGAAGATTTTGAGAAAATTTTAATAGTTATTTCAAATTATGTGAAAACTATTTAAAATTATGAATTGTATAATTGTTGATGATGAAAAAATGGCAAGAGTAGTACTTAATACACTCTGTAATCAAATAAAAAATTTAAATGTCGTAAGTGAATTTTCAAATGCTATTCAGGCTATAAAATTTTTAAATTCTAATGAAGTTGACCTTATTTTTTCAGATATTCATATGCCTTATTTTAATGGTTTAGATTTTATAAAAACGCTTAAAAATCCGCCAAAAATAATTCTAACATCTTCCGATCCTAATTTTGCTATTGAAGCTTTTGAATACGACTTTATTGTTGATTATTTATTAAAACCTATTGAGTTGTCTAGGTTTGAAAAAGCAATTATTAAAGCTCAAAATTATCAACTAAAAACCGATTCAAAGGAGGTGAAATCAACCGTAGGTTACAGCAATGATTTTTATATTAATATTGATAGACGACTTATTAAAATTGATTTACCAAGTATTTATTTGGTAGAAGCAAAAGGTGATTATATCAATATAAAAACAGATACTAAAAATTATTTAGTGCACTCTACATTAAAAAAAATAGAAGAAAAACTTCCTGGTTCGTTATTTTTAAAAATACATCGTTCTTACATTATAAACCTCAAAAAAATTATTGATATTGAAGATAATAGCGTATTAATAAAAAGAGATGTAATTCCTGTTAGTAGGTCTAAAAGACCAGAATTAATGAAGCGATTAAATTTATTATAAATTTAATCGACAGTTTTTTGTATCTCATCTATAGATAAGCTAAAAATAACGAAGAGATTTATTTTAAAAGAGTTATATTTTTTAAATTCATGGTAAAACACATATATTATGAAAAAAACAATTACTCTAAAACGAAAAATAATATTGTTATTTATTTTTTTGATAAATATAACAATTAATGCTCAAGATACTCCTTTTAGTTGTGTTTATGATGCTTATTTATTTCAGTATAATGATGTTTATTCTATAGACTTAGCTTCGGGTAATTCTTATCTTGCTGCTGAAAATATTACAGCAGGTAGTATAAATGCTGCTGCATATAACCCTGCAGATGGTTTTATATGGGGGTCTTTAAGTACACCAGCAAAAACTATTGTTAGAATTGGAGATGATTTTTTAACAACCTCTTTTTATATAGATGAGTTACCTACAAAAAATAGATATATTGGAGATATAAGTGCACAAGGTGTTTATTATTTAAAGGGAGGAGGAAGTACTTATTACAAAGTAGATTTAGACCCTAATTCAGCAACATACACTCAGCATTTGGCTACTGAAAATTTATCGCAAAATATAAGTATTCATGATTGGGCTTTTAATGCTGTTGATAATAATTTGTATGCAGTAGAAAAAAACACAAATATATTATATAGAATAGACCCTAGTAATGGAGTTGTAAATTCATTAGGAGTTGTTCCTATTTTAACAGGATTAAATTATACTTACGGAGCAGTATATTTTGATGCTTCAGGTCGTTTTTATGTGTCAGCAAACCAAACAGGAACTATTTATGTAATACAAAGTGTACAAGATTTAACTGGTTCTAATGAAATGGATTCTAATTTATTTGCATTCGGTCCTTCAAGCGCAAGTAATGATGGTGCACGTTGCCCAACAGCGCCTGTGTTACAAGAAATTTGTGACAATGGAATAGATGATGATGGAGATGGTTTGATTGACTGTCAAGATCCTTCTTGTTCAGGATATGGAGAATGCGACGTTATTTTACCACCAACATCAGGAGGAAATGCAGGAGGTTTAGAAAGTAATAATAGATTATCAGAACAAATAAATAAACGAAATTATAATCGTACTAAAGGAAATTATAAATTTGATAAAAAAAAGGCTGCAAGAGTTATAAAATCTAAAAATTATAGAAAAAGAACAAGTGCTGTTTTTAATTTAAATAATTTTATTCCTTTAAATATTATTAATGAAGATGAAGTTATAGAATCTTCACCTACCGATTTAATTTCAATTACAAACGCTACAGAAATTTATGCGGTAGATTATATGAAAAGTGGTGTTTCAGTAGCTTCAGTTTTAGCATTGAAAACAGAAAATGGTGTATATGAACATACAAAATATATTTGTGATCGTTTACTAGGCGCTGAATTAATTTCGGTATCTACCATAGATATTAATGGTCAGCAATTTATTAAATCATTGATTAGAAATACCGATAATACAGTTGAGTTTGTATTAAGTCTTTCGGCTAAAACAGTAAATAATAATGCTAATTTTGAAATAGAAAGTCATTGGAATTTAGATAAATATCAAAGTGATGTTCCTTTTTATAATTTTCAAATATGGTCTAATTCTTTAGATGATTTATATATTTTAGCTAAAGAAGTTATTGATTTATTGGCTATCGAAAAACCTATTTTATCATATAAAATATCGCCACCACCAACTGTATTTGTTCGAAAAGGGAAATATATTAATGGGTCGTTAGATTTAGAAATTATAAATACTAACGCAAGTGAAAATATTGATTTTGATGCAGGCTTTAGAATCACAGAAACAAGTGATTTAAATAAAACAAATAAGAGAATATTTTTAGAAAAAAATTATATAACAAATACACAAATAGCAACAGGAAATTTATTTGATATCGGTTTTAGAATTGGAGATGGAGTTAATACACCAGATGATATTTTTATGTCTGACGGACCTTGGGGAATTGATGATTCTCAACCAAATACAAAAGTGATTGATTATACTGTTTCAGCAAATACTCTTGATTTTGAAAATACCGATTTCCCAATAGAACGAAATGTCGCTTTAGAAGTAACAACAGACACTTATTTTGCAGTACACAGAGCTTTAACACCACGTTTTAAACCTGTAAATTTAGCTAATTATAATAGTTTTAATTTAACAGCAAAGGGGACAGGAAATGTTGAGGTTACATTTATAAAACAAAGTATTGCTAGTTGGGAAGAACAATTTAAAGCAACAATTTCTGTAACAGAAAATTTTGAAGATTATGTGATATATTTTTCAGATTTTAAATCAACTAATGGAACAGAACTTATTCTAAATGATATAACAACTATCGTATTTACTATGTTATCTGAACAAGGAACGATGGTTACAAAAAAAATTAATTTAGAAAATATCCGATTTTCGAGAAGTAATAAAATTGTAATACCTGAATCAATTACAGAAGGAAATTCTTTGAAAGCTGTTCCAAATCCGTTGGAAAAAATATCTGAAATTTATTTTAATACCAATCAGATAGCAACCGTACGGCTAGTTATTTACAATCAATTAGGAAGAGTAGTAAAAGAAATTCCTTACACAACAATAGTTGGTGAAAATAAGATAACACTTAAAAAAGAACGCTTAAGTACTGGTTTGTATTTTTGTAAAATTATAGGGGCGTCAGAAGATCATAAAGTTGTAAAGTTAATAATCAATTAAAAAATTAATAATAAATGCTATTTTTTTAAGCGAAAGAGTAAAAGAATTTTTCTTTTACTCTTTTTTTCTAAATACAGGTTTTTTTAAGAGATACCATTTAAAGCGTAAACCAATTTCGGTAAAAGTAAAATCTGAAGCACCTGTAGCTGTTGTTGCAGATGCTATATTACTTTGAGTTCCATATAGATTTAATAAACTGCGTTCTGAAAATTTGTATCCTAATTTAGCTTGAATTCTATAAGTGCTTTGTTTTTTATTATTTTCAATAAACTGAAATCCTGTTGCAGCAGTTAGTTCATAAAACCATTCTTTCTTTTTAGCTATATTTTCATCTTTTATAATATTGATAAAAATCTCACCAGCACTAAACTTACTAGGACTAAAATAAATAGTAGGAACTTGATTTTTAAAAGATATATTCTGATAATTGATACCAGCCTTTAAAGATGGTTTTTTAAATATATTATAATAAAGTGACGTGAATAATAAATTTCGTGTATTTTCATCACTTTGAGAGGTGTAGTAAAGCTGTGTGTACCAACCGAGTTTAAAATTGGTATTTAAACTATAGTTTATTAAAAAATTATTCTGAACAATTTCTTTATCTAATAAATCGGCATTAAAGTTTTGAACTTCTCTTTTATAGCCTAATTCTAAATTTTGAAGTTTAAAAGGTTTTATTTTTAAAGATAAATCAGCTAATAATTGACTGAATTTATTTGTATCAGTATCAGAAGCACTAACTCCTAAAGTTCCTTTAAAGGTTACATTATTTAATAATTGATAAGATATTCCTGCTGAAAAATTATTAGAAATACCACTAACTTTAGTTACAGTATTACTTGTTGTTCTATAGCTGTAATTACCAAATAATTTAAGTTTTGTTGAAAATGGAAATTCTGAATTAGCAGAGTATAAATAAGCTTCATTATTACCATTATCAAATGAATATGCTGCTTTAACTTCTATAAAAGGAGTAAATGATTTATCTAAATTTTTGATAAAATTAGTCGCATCTTTTTGTTTTTTATAAAATTTTAAAGTGTTTTTAGCACTTTTATAGGCATTTATAAAGTATCCTGAAGCTTTTAGTGCGTTTGCTTTACCTAAGTTACCATCAAAAGAAGTACTATCTTTTTTTAATATCAAATTATAATCAGCAATACTTTTTTTAAAATCACTTTTATAAATATTTAAAGTCGCTCTTAATGAAATTATCCAATTTTCAGGATTTTTATTATTGATTAATAATTTGTTGATTTCTTTTTCTGCTAAAGAGTATTTATTATTCCATATTAAAGCTTGTATAAAACGTTCTTTAGTTTGATTTGTTATAGTAGTTTCTGTCTTGTTATCTAAAAGATTAATAGCTTTTTTACTAACCATTAAAGCTTGTTTGTCATTACTATCAAGATGATTTGCTAATGAAATCCCATTTAAAGAGGTTAATTTATTAGTTGAATCTTCACCAATAATAATATATGTTTTTTTAGCTTTATCTATTTGATTTGAAATTAGATAAAGATTAGCTAAGTTTAATAAAGTTTCTTTATCTTTTTTAAAATCGATAAAATTTTCTTTTAATATTTTTTCAGCATCAGTGTAATTTTTAGAATTTACTTTACTGTTTGCCAAACCTAATCGCATATATTTTTTAGAAACTAATGCATTTTTATTTTTAGGTAATACCAATAATGCCTTGTCTACATATTTAATCGCTTTATTAAATTTTTTTAAATTAGATAATGTATTTGCATATCCTAAAAGGGCAGAAAAACTTTTGTCATTCTCTGATATTAAATTTTGATAATAATTTTCAGCTTTATTATAATTTTTATTCCAAAGAAGTGATTCGGCATAATTTAATTTTACTTCAAAATCTGAAGGAAAATCATTTAAAAGATTAATAAATAATTCAACAGCTTTATCAGTACTACCGTTTAATCCTAAAGCTCTACCATAGCAAAGTCTTGCTGTTTTATTGGTAGGGTGTGATTCTAAAATATTTTTAAAAAAGGATTCTGCTTGTTTATATTTACCTGTTTCTAAGAAGGTAAAACCTTCTTTCATATTTTGTGAAAAAAGAGTATTACTTATAATAAAGAGTACTAAAAAAGTGAGATTTTTAATTTTCATATAGTTTTTTTCTTATTTGCAAGTTAAGGAATCAATTTCATCATTGGACTAAATAAAATGGCTTTTCATCGATAATAGATGATTTTTTATCAGTTTTAATAAGATATTAGTGTAAGTATTAATCATCAAAAAAAAATAATTATGGCTTTACAAATTACAGGAAGAAACGGGAAGTTTTATTTAAAAGGGAAGTTAAATAACTCAACTTCTCAGTTTTTTGTTACTTATTTTGAACATTTTATAACTAAAAATAAAAAAGTAATAATAAAGATAGATAAAGTAAATGAAATTACTAAAGATGGTTTAAAAGCAATAAATACTTTAATTTCGGTAGCTTTAAAAAAGGGTAAAATATTTTCAGTTATAGGTTATGGTGCTAAAGAAATTTATGACCATTTTGATAAAATAAATGTTGCTTAAAATATAAAATATGGTTCAAATTTTAAAACAGGTAAAAAGTAAAATTTCACCAGAACAATTGTTCATGATTAGTGTTTTACTTGTAAATGGAGGTAATTATTTATATAATTTAGCTTTAGGAAGATTTTTAGGACCGGCTAAATTTGCTGATGCAGCTATTATGATTACCTTTTTATTAGTACTTTCATTTATAGCAATGACTTTTCAATTAGTAACAGCTAAGTTTTCGGTACTTTTTGAAGATGTTGTTTTTAAAAATTTTATATCAAAAATATATAAAAACTCAGCTATTATAGGAGTAGTTTTAGGAATTTTAATTATGCTATTTGCATCAGAATTACAAATTTTTTTTAAAACAACTTCTTCTAGTATGTTTGTTGTATTTGGAATTGGAGTTCCTATTTATTTTTTGATGAGCGTAAATAGAGGTGTTTTTCAAGGTAAAAAACAGTTGAAAAAATTATCTGTTACTTATCAATTAGAAATGATAAGTCGTTTATTAATTACTTTCGGATTATTATATTTTTTAAATATTGAATCTTCAATATTAATTGCTTTAGGTATTTTATGTTCATTTATGTTTGGATTAATTCCATTTGAATTTAAAAATATTTCTTTTTCTAAAATAGTATCATTAGAAAATACTGAATCTAAAATGGTTCGTAATTTTTTTATAATTACAGCATTTTACGAATTAACTCAAATAATAATAAACAATAGTGATATTTTATTAGTAAAACATTACTTCGAGTCTTATGATGCTGGTTTGTATGCTTCATTAGCCTTAATAGGTAGAGTCGTTTATTTTATAGCATGGATGTTTGTAATGTTATTATTACCAACAGTTGTTCAGTTAAAAAAAGAAGGGAAATCTACAGCACCAATTCTACTAAAATACGTATGTTATATTTTTATAATAGCTACTACTATTGTTACTTCATGTTATTTTTTTCCTGAACAAATTATAGCCATTTTATTTGGAGATGAATATATGGCAATAACGCCTTTATTATGGAAATATGCTATAGCGACAGGTATTTTCGCAATATCAAACATTTTTGCATATTATTATTTGTCTTTAGATAAATACACTCCAGTTGTTATTTCTGGGCTTTTTGGAATGCTACAAATAGGTTTGATTATTTTATTTCATAAAAATTTAGAACAGGTTGTACACGTACAAATTTTAGCAATGGTTTTATTATTATTGATGCAATTATCTTTTTTCTTTTTGAAAGATGAAAAATAGTGTTTCAAGAAATAATAACTAAACTTTTATACCTTTTAACTACATAAAATTGCATTTCAGCTACAGTAATAGCTGTAAACTCTTTTTTATTACGAAATTTAATATAATCAAAAAGAAAATACTATGAAATTAGCTATTGTAACTGCATACCCGCCAAGTAAAGTAACTTTAAATGAATATGCTTATCATTTAGTAAAAAGCTTTAGACAAAATAAAAAAGTAACTGAATTAATTTTATTGACGGATGTAACTCCAGCAGAAAAAGACATTCATTTTACTGAAGATGGTTGTAAAATTACAGTAAAAGAATGTTGGAAGTTTAATAGTTATACAAATGTTATAAAAGTAACAAAAGCTATAAATGTAATAAAACCAGATGCGATATTGTTTAATTTACAATTTATGAAGTTTGGTGATAAAAAAGTTGCTGCAGCTTTAGGGTTAATGTTACCTTTAGTTTGTAAGATAAAAAAAATACCAACTATTGTATTATTACATAATATTTTAGAACAAACAGATTTAGAAAGTGCAGGTTTTACTTCAAATAAAATATTACAAAAAATTTATAATTTTATAGGACAGACATTAACTAAATTAATTTTAAAAGCTGATATTGTAGCTGTTACTATGCATAAATATGTAACTACTTTACAAGATAAATATAAAGTTAGCAATGTAAAAATGATTCCTCATGGAACATTTGAAATCCCTAATAAACCATCACATATATTGCCAAAAGGAGCTTTGAAAATAATGACTTTCGGTAAATTTGGTACTTATAAAAAAGTTGAAAAAATGATTGAAGCTGTTGAAAAAGTTAGAGTATCAACAGGTTTAAATTTAGAAATAGTAATTGCAGGAACAGACAACCCGAATGTACCAGGTTATTTAGCATCTGTAAAAGAAAAATACAAAAATGTAGCTCAAATAACATTTACAGGCTATGTTGAAGAAGTGGAAGTAGCTCCTTTATTTAACGAAAGTGCTGTTGTGGTATTTCCTTATACATCTACAACAGGTAGTTCAGGTGTTTTACATCAAGCGGGTAGTTATGGTAAAGCAGTTGTAATGCCTAACTTAGGAGATTTAGCAACTTTGGTTGAAGATGAAGGATACAGAGGTGAGTTTTTTGAGCCAGAAAATGTAGCTAGTTTAGTCAATGCAATTGAGCTAATCGTAACTAATGAATCTCATAGAGTAGCTTTAGGAGAGGCTAATTACAAAGCAGCTACAGCATTTCCAATGGAAAGAATTACAGCAATGTATTTAAATCAGTTTGAAGCTATTATAATGGTTAAAAAATTAGCAAAAAAAGTATTAGTTGAATCATAAATTATTTAGAGGAAATATAGCTAAAAGCAGGTTTTTTACGACCTTTTTTATCAATAAAACCAAATTCTTTTTGAGGGTTTATTCGCCAAGGAAGTTTACCAACAACTTCCTTTGGTACTTTACGAAAATCGTATAAAGTCCACGACATAAAAGGAATATTGTTTTTTGTAAGTAGTTGTTGCATTATCTTATAATAATTAGCTTGTTTTTTTACTGAATTACCAAAAGGTTTCCAAATACCATTGTAAGAAGAAACTCCAAATTCACCTAAAACAATAGGTTTTTTAGGTATTTTATTTTTTAATGATTTATAGTTTTTTTCAAAATTATTAATGTCTTCATAATAATGAAAAGAAACAAAATCTACTTTATCTTTTAAAATAGGTGCACTTTCAATATTTGACCAACCAATGGTAATTGGATGTTTTTTATCAATAGATTTTACCAAAATAATCATGTGATTTAACCAAGCAATAACATTTTCTTTTCCTCTTGATATAAAATCTAAATTAGGTTCATTTTTGATATCCCAAGCAATAATAGCTTCATGATCTTTAAATTTTGACACAATAATTTCTGCATGTCTATGGTTTAAAGTCCAGTCTAAAACATTGTAGTTTCCGTAAAAATCAAATAAAGTAACAATAACATTTATATTATTTTTTTCAGCAGTATCTAAAACTTGCTTTAATTTATTTAGTTTACTAATTTTTACATTTGCTTTACCAAAATCTTCATATTGAATAAAAATTCGGATAGTATTTAGATTTGCTTTTTTGATGATTTTAAAGTCATTTTCTATAATTTTCATATCAAAATTATCACCAAACATATCCCAAGGTGTATCTTGTGGATAATAATTAATTCCTTTTATATTTAATGAATCGATAGGAGTATTTTTGATAGTCTTATCAAAAATGGCAGATTTTTCTTTAACTAAATGTCTAATTCTCCAAAAGCCATCTTCTAATAATAAAACCATTTTATAATCAGATACTTCGGTAGTTTCTAAAACAAGTTTTTTATCTTTAAGTATTTTTTTATATTCAACAACATTTTTATCTTCTAAAACAATTGACTGACCATCTTCACTAAAAAATATAAGATTAGGATTGTGTTTTAAAGTTGTACTTTCAATAGTAATTTTTTCCTTTTTATTATGTTCTATAAAGTTGAATAAATTTTTGCGAGCATTTTTTGTATAATAATCATTAATTCCACTTTTTAGGTTTGTTTTATTTGCTACATGTTTTACATACCAAGCATCAATATAATCATTTTCGATATTATTTAAGGTTTGTTCATCAATCTCTCTACCTTGATTACCATCTTCTTTCCAAATTATTTTAGGCAAATATTGATCTACTTTTTTAACTTCAACATGTAACATTTTACTTCTATCTGCACCTGTGTTAAAATGAGTATATAATGAACTTATTAAAAAGATAACGATTGACATAATAAGAACATAAGATGAAATTAAAATACCTCTCATTATGTTTTTATTAGTGTTATCCATTTTTAAAATATTTTTGGTATTTACCATAATTTTTTAGCTTGATAAGTATCAGTTACTGCCGCAGCAGTAATTTTTATAGTGTAGTTGCCATTTTTATAGATGTTCGAATTTAAGTTAAAGTACACAAATCCATCTTTAGATTTTCTTATAATATCGTTTAATAATTTTTCATCTTTATAAACGGCTAATTTTACTTTTAATCCGTCAGGAATCATCTGATTCATAAAACTTTTTAAAGGTCCAACTTTAACAGTTCTATTATTATCAGAAAAATTCACATCAAATTTATCTATAATTTTTTTATAATTAATTTTTAAGATATCACTTTCTGAAATACCATTAATATAAGCTTTTACTTTCCAATTATCTTCAAATTCGGGATGAATCATTTTAGCATAAGCAATACCATTTATAGTAGTTCCAGATGTTTTTAACATATTCCCTTTTTTATTAGTGATAAAAAAATCAACAAAACTACCATCACTAATAATATTATTATTTTTATCTTTTATAATAGAAGTGTAAAAAGTTGTTATTTGGTTTCCATCTGCATATTTATGATTTCTTTTAAAAAATATTTTAAAATCAGTACCTATAGCAGGCATTACATTTACATCGTATTCTTTAGAATTTAAATTTAAAGATTCTGATGTAATTATCATTCGTCCGCTTTTTAAAGGTGAATTTATATTTTTAAAAGCGATTAAATTATTAGTTAAAACCTTTGTTTTTCTTTCTGATTTTAAAAATTGATGTTTTACTTTTACTATCGTACCTTTTTTTAAAGGATTATCTAAATCATCCGTAGGTATTACAACTAACATGGTGTAGTCTGTTCCGCCTGCTTCAATACTTGGCGGACCTAAATAAGTTTCTAAAGAAACAGGTTTAGGTTTTGGAATTATTTTAAATTTCCCTGAAATATTATCTTTATTATTTAAAATTTTCCAATTTAAAACTCCAGTTTTATTACTTATGTAAGTGGGTATTTTAAAAAACATTTTATTATTAATTACTTCAGAATTAATTAAAGTACTTCCGTAGCTATTAGTACAGTACATTTGATGCTTTTTTGTACTATTAGTATTAAATTTTAAATGAATAGTATCTCCCGCAATAAATTGTTTTTCTTTTGATAATAATGTTATGTCTTGTGCAGTAGTAACAAGTGTTACAAAGCACCAAAAAAGTAAAAAAAGGTTTTTTATAAAATTCATTATTTAGGATTTCCGATGTAATTATTCATTTCAATTTTGATAAAAGAATAAAGTGGATGTTTTATTTTTTGAAATTGATTATTTGCATGATTTTCTATTCTGTTAGGCATTATTTTATCTGAAATATCTTCATTTTTTAATCCGTTAACATAACAGTCTGTCATATCATCATTAATAATAATAACTTCATTATTTTTTAAAATATTGTATTCAAAATACTGTTTTCGTTGTTGTCTTATTCCGTTTTCTAAAAATAAATGGTCTACCCAAACAAGTACTTTATCTTTGTTATAATAAGTGATTAATAGTTGAGGAATTGTAATTTCTTGTAAACCACTATTAAATAAAGTTCCTTGTATTTTTTTACTATTGATATTGATATCACTTAAAACTACATTTTTATAGAGGTCTGAATTAGAAACATTTCCTGCTGCTTGTAAGTTGAATTTTGTAGGTTGTTCTTCAAATTCAACAGGTGTAAATTCATCAGGATTAAATGTTTTAGGAATAGAGTCTTTTGTTTTAGACCATGCTATTCCTTCAAAATTAATTCTAAACGAACTAACTTCTTTAGGCATTAATTTATGTTTTATATGATATTTAGCATTGTAAGTAGCTAATTTTTTATTTTCATCATTATATAATGTTCCTTTTAAAACAACATCCGCGGGTACATTATCTATATTTTGTACTTCACCGATAAGTGCATAATGCGTTTTAAATTTAACTAATTTAGCTGAAATAATTTCTAAAACAGGTTGTTTTAAAACATCTTCATGATGCGTTTGTTCTGTAGTTATTTTTCGTCTTCCTTGATTAAAATAGCCTGTTACATTATTTGAGTACAATTGATCTGGTGGTAAATCAGAATCCATATTTTCGGGTAAAATAAACCATTTTCCTTTTCGATTAACTAATGTTTTAAAATCTGTTTTACTAATTTTTTCAAGAGGAGTAATCCAGTTTGTATGTACTTTTAAAATAGCTAAACTATCTGTTTTTTTAGTGGTTATAGTTTTTAAAGCATCTAATTTGGCATAAGAACCTAATAAACCATCAGAAACAGAAATTTCTAACATAAATTGTGCAATAGATAAACCGCTTTTAGGATCTATTAATTGATAACTTTTTTCATATTCTTTAAAATCAACGGCATCATAATACGCTTTTATAGCATTTTCAGGAGTTCTTTGCGAATCATTTTTTATATAAAATAAATAAGAACTATAAAATAAAATTCCACATAATATAATAGCCCAAATATGTATTGTCTTTAAAAGACCTTTAGAAAATATAGTATATTTATTTTTAAACTTACTATTTAAATATGGAGGTAATGCTCTTACTTTAGTTTTTAAACTACGTATAAAAATAGATTGAATATTTAAAATAAATGCAATAATAGCTGTTAAAAAAGGAATAATACCCCACATTACTTTTTGCCAAGTAGCAACATCTTCTTTTGGTAAAATAGAAGAAAGCGGAGGTACATTTAATTTTTCCCAAACCATAATTCCGTTTTCTAATTGTGGTAAGCGTTGCCATCCACAGAAATAGAGTATAGGGTCGTAAAATTTATCATTAGAAAAAATATACTTTAAATTGTATTTTTCAGGAGTTGTTAAAAACTGTTGTAAAGACCCAATTCCTGCAACACCCTTAAATTTAGAATTTTCTAAACGCTCTATTGGTCTTGTTGTTAGTTCTGGTAAACGTCTTGCAGAATGATAATTTCCATCAACAGTCATTGCTTTTGTTTGTGCCGATAACCACGCCATTTGATCGCCAAAACCTAAGGTTAAATATCTCCATAAATCATGTTGATCTTGATTAAGAAAGTTAACAATAGGTAACATTTTAATTTTTTGTGGTTGCGATGGTCTAAAATATCCTAAACTCATCGTAAAAATAGTCATCAATAAAAATAAAGAAGCTAATAATCCTCCTATTAAACGATGATATACTGCACCAAATTTACGTTGAATTAATATTTTTAAATCTCCTTCTATAAAGCGATAAGCAAATTCACCAAATAGTGGTAAAGACATAATCGAAGCCCATAAAGTAAATCTATCTAAAGTTAAAATATTAAAAGCATTTTGTCCTAAAATCATTTTAGGGACTGGGGTTGTTCCTCCTGTACCTAAAACAACTAACATTGTAAAAGAAATTCCGAAGAATAAATATCTTTTTTGAAAAAATCTGTAAAAAAAATAAGGTAAAAGGAATAATAAAACGCCCCAAGGAATCATAAAAAAAACAAGACCTGAAGATGTTATTTCTAAAAAATCATCTCTAGAACCGTGGGGAATAGGAACTTGTGTAATAGGGTTTTTTTTAGAGTTAATCCAATAAGGTAAGAGGCAGAAAATAATTATAATCAAAGAAAAAAAACCAAAACTAATATTTCGTTTAAATTGTTTACCAAAATTTTTTATAAATAGTTTAAAAGTGACATCTTTATAAGAAGTAACTTGTTCACGAGAAATATCTAAAATAACCATTCCAATTAAAGGAAAGATAAAAAAAATCATTCCAAAAATAGGTGTAACATGATGAGAAGTAACTGTAACAGAAATTAAAGAAAGTGCTGTAAATAAATATTTATATTTACCTGTTTTTAGCCAAGAATATACTTCGGGTAAAGCGTGCATTAAAATAGCAATACCAATAATACTTGGTAATTGCCCAAAAATATGAAGTGTTTCTACAAAAGAAGACGAAAAAACAGCTAAAAGAGCAGCATAACCAGCTACTGTTCTATTAGAAGTCATTAATAATGAAAAACGATAAACTCCTGTAATAAATAATAGAATTGCAATAATAGCGACACTAAAAAGACCAAATTTTAAACCACCAATTAAAGATAAAGCCCCAATAGATTGATGTACTAAAGGTGGATAACTCATTACTGTAAAACCAGTATACCATTTAAAATTCCAAGGTTCAAACCAATTATTTGCGTAATGGTCTGCAAAAAATAAGTGTATTAAAGCGTCATAAGTAGTTTCTAAAGTAAAAAAAATAGTACTTCCATGAAATGCAATACCTAATAGTATTGCAGATATTAAATATTTATTAGAAGTCTCTTTCATAAAAACGTAATCTTCTTTTTTCTAATGTAAATATAAATATTTATATAATACTGTTTTTTTTAATTTAACAGACATAAACTTCCATTCGTCTAAATAAAAGCTACTTTATAACGATAGGTAATCTTTTAATCAGGTTATTAGTCCTATTTTTATTAGCGTGTAATTGAAATATTCAAATTATGAAAATATTAGCTATAGATGATCAAAAATTAGTTTTAATACCGCTAGAAATTAGATTAAAAGAATTAGGTTATCAAGTTGTTACTGAAATAAACGGAATTAAAGGAATGGATTTATTTAGCTCTTTTCAACCAGATTTAGTAATTGTAGATCTTAATATGCCAGGAATTTCAGGCATGGAAATAGTAAAACATATTAGAATAACTAAAAATTCAGATATACCAATTATGATTTTATCAGGTAATACCGATGATAATATGATAACACAAGGTTTCGATTTAGGTATTAATGATTACATGAAAAAACCACTGAGTTTAGTAGAGGTATGCGCTAGGGTAAAAAGATTGATTGGTATTCCGAAGACTATAAATAAAAATATAGATTACAAAGGGGTAATTATACAACAAAGATGTGTTGGAGTTGTAATTCCTTGCTATAACGAAGAAAAAAGGCTTTTAAGCCAGGATTTCACGGCTTTTATTGATAAAAATTCAGGATATCATTTGTGTTTTGTAAATGATGGAAGTACTGATAAAACATTAATTGTTTTAAATGATTTAAGAAAAGGAAGAGAGGATTTTATTACAATACATAATTGTGTAGAAAATGGTGGAAAAGCAGAAGCTGTTAGACAGGGAATGTTATATATGTCAAAACAAAAAGATTTAGATTATATAGGTTTTTTAGATGCTGACTTATCTACGGATTTAACTGATTTTGATGAATTAGTTTCTACTATTGAAAATTCAAATTATAAAATTGTGAGTGGCTCTAGAATAAATAGGATGGGGGCAAATATTACAAAAGAATCCGCTCGTAAAATAATAAGTTTAACTATAAATTTTATCATCAGAAAAATTCTTTCTATGGATTTTAAAGATACCCAATGTGGTGCCAAAATTTTTAAGAAAGATGTTATCGAAATTTCTTTTGGCAAAAAATTTATAACAAAATGGATTTTTGATGTTGAAATATTTAAAAGAATTACACATCATTTTGGTTTAGATGAAGCAAAAAATATATTGTGTGAAAAACCCCTAAAAAGATGGATTCATGCAGATGGATCTAAATTATCAATGAAAGATTCTGTGAAAATTATAGGGCAATTAGGGCAAATAGCTTGGGCTTATAGAAAATAATAAATCAATAGAATAGTTATTAACTAAAATATGAAAAAAGGATTAATTATAATTTTTGGAAAAAAAGATGCTAATGTTTTGAGTAATTTTTGTTTAAGATTTTTTTTGAATCAAAAAATAAAAATATTACTAATTAATAATGGTAATCATAGAATATTTTTTGATTTTTTAAATATCTTGAAAAAAACATCGAAATGCGATATTTCAATTTTAACTTTAAGAAGTGAAAAAAAAGCATTATTAGCAATAAAAGCAGGGGTTAGGTTTTTATCAACCATAAAAAATATTGGTTTAATTATACATACAAATCCAACGGATATGTTAAATGGAAATTGGATTAATAAAAAATTAGATTTATCAAATATAGAATTACCTCACAAAAAAAATGAAAGAATATTACTAAGACAGGTGTATTCTATGAATGAAATAATTAATTATTAAAATATAATATTATGATTTTAGAACAAACTATAAAAAAAATTTTTTTAATCGAAGGAAAAATACAACATTATGATTGGGGTGGGAAGAAATTTATCTCAAATTTAATTAAAAGAAAAAAAAATATTGCTAATTATGCCGAATATTGGTTAGGAGCACATTTAAAAGCACCATCAATTATTAAAACAAAGGCAGGTAATATTTCTTTAGATTTCTTTTTAAGACAAAAGCCAATTGAGTTTTTAGGGGTAAGAGTAGCTAAAACTTATGGAAAATTACCTTACTTATTTAAAGTGTTAGATGTTGATAAAATGTTATCAATACAAGTACACCCAACAAAAAAAGCAGCAGAAATAGGATTTAAACGTGAAAATAAAAAAGGAATTTTATTAACTGCAAGAAATAGAAATTATAAAGATAAAAATCATAAGCCAGAAGTAATGGTTGCTTTAAGTGACTTTTGGCTATTACATGGCTTTTTAAAAAGTGAAAAAATAATAGAAAATCTTGAAAAAACAAGTGAATTACATTTTTTATTATCAACTTTTAAAACGCATAATTATTTTGAATTATACAAAAAAGTGATGCAGTTTTCTCAACAAGAAGTCAATGAAATTTTAAAGCCTTTAGCGAATAGAATTTTACCAGATTTTTTAAATAATAAAATACAAAAATCATCACCAGAATATTGGGTAGCAAAAGCATTGGAAAATAAAAGTTTAGACAATATTGATAGAGGAATTTTTTCTTTCTATTTTTTTAATATTGTAAACTTATCAAAAGGAGAAGCTATTTTTCAAGATGCAGGAGTTCCTCACGCATATTTAGAAGGAAAAAATATTGAATTAATGGCAAATTCAGACAATGTTTTAAGAGGTGGACTAACATCTAAACATATTGATGTTGAAGAGCTTTTGAAAAATACAAAATTTGAAGAAACAATTCCTAAAATATTATATGGTATTAAAAGTCCGCTTAATGATGAATTAGTATACCAAACAAAAGCAAAAGACTTTAGACTAAGTAAAATTCAATCTAATGAAGCGATAAGATACAATTCAACATCAAAATCGATAGAAATTTTAATTATTTTAAAAGGGAACGCTACTGTTATAAGACATAAAAATCGCATTAATATCGAAAAAGGACAAGCGATTTTAATAAAAGCAAATACTCGTTATAGAATTGTTTCTTCAAAAGGTGTTGAAATTTATAAAGCTAGTGTTCCTGATTAGGTTAGTTAAATTCTAACTGCATCAGGAACTAATCCAGTATAATCACCATCATTTCTAATAACATCACGTACAATTGATGATGAAATATAGCTTTTACCTGATGATGTTAATAAAAATACTGTTTCTATTTCTGAAAGTTTTCTATTTGTATGAGCGATGGCTTTTTCAAATTCAAAATCGGCAGGATTTCGCAAACCTCTTAAAATAAATTGAGCATTTTCTTCTTGACAAAATTTTACTGTTAATCCGCTATAAATAACGACCTTAATTTTAGGTTGATTTTTAAAAGTTTCTTCAATAAAATGTTTTCGTTCTTCTAATGAAAACATATATTTTTTATCAGCATTTACGCCAATTGCAATAACAACTTCATCAAATAAAGTAACGCCACGCTCAATAATATCTAGATGCCCAAGTGTAATAGGGTCAAAAGACCCTGGAAAAATAGCTTTTTTCATGTTTTTAATTATTTATTGCCATTTCAATAGCGTTTCCAAATAGTTCGGTTAAATTAATACCTGCGCAATTTGCTTGTTGTGGTAAAATACTGGCTTGAGTTAAGCCAGGAACGGTGTTTATTTCTAAGAAATAAGGTTCATCATTTATAAAAATATATTCAGAACGGGTAAAACCTTTCATATTTAAAATATCATAGACTCGTTTTGAAATTTCCGAAACACGTTTTTCTTGTTTTTCAGTGATACGTGCAGGTGTAATTTCTGTTGATTTACCTTCGTATTTTGCCTGATAATCAAAAAAATCATTTTCTGATACAATTTCCGTAATCGGTAAAACGGTGGTTTTTCCTTTATATTGAAAAACCCCCACAGAAACTTCTGTACCGTCTAAAAAACTTTCAATTAATATTTCGGAATCTTCTTTGTAGGCAACTTCTAGAGCAGGAAGTAAGGCTTCTTTACTGTGTACTTTTGAAATACCAAAGCTAGAACCTGCATTATTGGGTTTTACAAAACATGGTAAGCCAACTTTTTCAATGATTTTATCAATATTAACAACATCACCTTTGTTCAAATACACCGAAATTGCTGTTGAAATTCCGTAGTTTTTTAAAACACTTAAAGTATCTCGTTTGTTAAAAGTTAATGCCATTTGATAAAAAGACGCTGAGGTATGCTTAATTCCGATTAAATCAAAATATGCTAAAATAGCTCCATTTTCGCCAGGTGCGCCATGAATAGCATTAAAAACAACATCAAAAGTGATTTTTTTACCATTTACATCTGCAGAAAAATCATTCTTGTTAATAAGGTGTTCTTCATTTTTTTTATCGACTAAAACCCATTTATCTTTTAAAATATGAATTTTATATGCGGTATATTTTTCTGTATCGAGGTGCGTGTAAACTACTGTTCCGCTTTTTAAGGATATTGCTGCTTCCGAAGAATATCCTCCCATAATAATCGCTATATTTTTTTTCACGTTACTATTTTTAAAATTATTTTTTATGAAAATTTAGAGGTAATAATATAAACAAACTTACTAAAAAAAAATCTTTAAGAGTTCGTGAGTTAAAAAT
This sequence comes from Tenacibaculum dicentrarchi, assembly GCF_900239345.1. Taxonomy (GTDB): domain Bacteria; phylum Bacteroidota; class Bacteroidia; order Flavobacteriales; family Flavobacteriaceae; genus Polaribacter; species Polaribacter dicentrarchi. Next base: position 118,877 of record NZ_OESZ01000034.1, read on the forward strand.
ACTAATATTTTTACTGTAAATTTGCAACCTTATCAAAATAATAGTAAAATATATTGCTAAAAAAAGATTAACAAATAAATAAAAATATGAGTGGTTTTTCAGAAAAATTTAAAAATTTATTTCAATTTGTAAAAAGTAAAGCATTTTTTATGCAAATAGGAATTGCAGTAGCTTCGTTATTTATAACTGTTTTTGTGTTACAATGGTGGTTAGGGTTTACAACAAATCACGATCAAAAAATACAAGTTCCTAATTTACATAAAATGTCATTAGTAGAGGTTGAAAAAAAATTAAAGGAACTTAATTTAGATTTTATTATTATTGACAGTGCTACTTATAATCCTGAATATCCAAAAAAATCAGTGATAGAACAAAACCCAGCGGTAAACGATTTTGTAAAAGAAAAACGTAAAATTTATTTAACATTAAATCCGTCTAAATATAGAGATATTGAAGTCCCAAATTTAAATGGTCGAACAAAAAGACAGGCAACAACACATTTACAATCGCAAGGCTTTATTGTTGGTAAAGAAATTACATGGGTAGAAGATATTGGTAAAGATGTTGTAAGAGGCTTAAAATACAACGGGAAAGAAATTACAGCAGGAGTAAAACTGCCTAAAAAAACAACAATCAACCTAATTTTAGGTGATGGTAATGGTAACTAATTTATATAATTGATTAATGCAGGAAGACACGAATTTAGAAATAGAAAATAACGAATTACACGAACATCACAGGTTTGTAGCAACCGAAGGGCAAGAGCCATTAAGAGTCGATAAATTTTTAATGAATTTCATTGAAAACTCAACCAGAAGTAAAATTCAGCAAGCTGCAAAAGCAGGGAATGTGTTGGTAAACGAGGTGGCGGTAAAGCCAAATCATAAAGTAAAACCAAGAGATATTGTTCGTGTTGTTTTAGCATATCCGCCAGCGGAAAATTTATTAGTAGCCGAAGATTTACCTATTGATATTGTTTATGAAGATGACGATGTAATTGTGGTAAATAAAGCTCCAGGAATGGTGGTACATCCAGGGCATGGAAATTACTCAGGAACTTTAGTAAACGGATTAATTCATCATGTTGAAAACTTGCCAACCAATTCAAATGAGCGTCCTGGTTTAGTACATCGTATTGATAAAGATACCAGCGGATTGTTAGTGGTTGCAAAAAATGAGTTTGCAATGACACATTTATCAAAACAATTTTTTGATAGAACTACCGAACGTTTATATTACGCCTTAGTTTGGGGTGATGTAAAAGAAGATACCGGAACTATTGAAGGAAATATCGGGCGTAGTTTTAAAAATCGTTTGCAAATGGATGTTTTTACTGATGGCGAACATGGTAAACATGCGGTAACACATTATAAAGTTTTAGAGCGTTTAACCTACGTTACATTAGTACAATGTAAATTAGAAACAGGAAGAACGCATCAAATTAGAGCACATTTTAAACATATCGGTCATACCTTATTTAACGATGAGCGTTATGGTGGTGATGCCGTTTTAAAAGGAACAACTTTCACAAAATATAAGCAATTTGTAAAAAACTGTTTTAAAACATTGCCAAGACAAGCTTTACATGCTAAAACATTAGGGTTTACGCATCCTTTAAGTGGTGAGTTTATGCAATTTAATACAGAAATACCTGCTGATATTGAAGCCTGTTTAGTAAAATGGCGTACCTATTCTGAAAATTCTAAATTAGAAGAATTAGACGAAGAATAATTTTTTTTAGAAATAATTTATATAAAAAAACCAGCTTTTATCGGCTGGTTTTTTGCGTTATTGTTTTAAATAGTAAAATATTTAGTAGCAATTTCCCGCTTTCCGCACTCGCTTTTTTTTGAAGAAAAATCAAAAAAAGAGCTCAAACAAAGCTTCAATCGGGGCTAGGCATTTGTGCTAGTTTTTTTATGAAGACAATCTCATTTTTACTAAGCTCATAATTCTATCAAATTGGTCTTCTAATCCCATATTAGAATTGTCAAATTCTATGGCATCATCGGTTAAAATTAAGGGCGAATCTTTTCGGGTAGAATCAATACGGTCACGCTCTTGAACATTGTGTAAAATTTCTGGATAATTTACATTGTCGCCACGGTCTAATAATTCTTTATAACGACGTGTTGCTCGTTTATCGGCAGAGGCGGTCATAAATAATTTTAATTCGGCATCAGGAAAAACAACCGAACCAATATCTCTACCATCCATTACAATACCTTTATTTTTACCCATTTCTTGTTGTTCGCTAACTAATTTTTTACGAACCTCTGAAATGGTTGCAATTTTACTAACAAGTCTTGATACTTCAATGCTTCTAATTTGAGTTTCAATATTACTATTATTTAAGTACATTTCAGCAAACCCTGTTTTTTCATTAAAAATAAATTTAAGTGAAATATTCTGTAAATCAGCAATTAAATCAGCAGAATTAAAATGCGTGTCTGAAATATAATGATGTTGCATTGCGTACAAGGTAACCGCTCTGTACATAGCGCCTGTATCAACATAAATATAGCCTAATTTTGTTGCTAATTGTTTGGCAATCGTACTTTTTCCTGTCGATGAAAAGCCGTCAATGGCTATGGTAATTTTTTGTGTCATAAAATAATCAAAATAGAGGCACGAATATACAATAGATTTTAGGATTTTCTTAAGGGTTTTTATTAAAAAAGCCCACACAAAATAGTTGTTGTTTTATTTGATTATATATGTTTTTTTACATATATTAGATATAGATTTCGTATTTACTATTTTTTTTCTGTAAAAAAGTTTACATTTGTTCTCCCCTTAAGTAATATTTTAAAATGAAAATAATTAAAAGCACCTACATACTTTTAGGGATATTTCTCTTTTTTATGAGTACTTCCATTGTATCTCAAACATTGTTGAAGCCTAAAATACAATTTACATCAGCGTGTGATGATACTACAAGTAACGATTATACGGTTACATTTAGTTACAAAACATCGGCATTCGCTGCCGACAATACATTTACTATTGAATTGTCTGACCCAAATGGTACTTGGAATAGCCCTGTAAACTTAGCAACAATCGCTACGGAAAACGATACCTTTACTTTTTCGAGAACTTTTCAATTACCAAAAACTTTTGTTAAAAATTATAAAATAAGATTAGTAGCAACTTCGCCTGTAATGACAAGCCCCGATTCTGAGTCTTTTTATAGATTATTTAATGACAGGGTTTTAAATAATTACGAAGATGTAGTGCTTTGTGATGGCGCTACCACTGAATTAATATTAGATACCGATCAACAAGGGGCATACACTTGGTATAGAGATGGCAGTATAATTACAACAACAACGGATCCTTTTTTAGAAGTTTCGGCTTCGGGTAAGTATCAGGTTAAAATAGATTATGGTGCTTGTGGTTTTGGAAAGTCAACCTTAATAAATGTGGTTACTTTTAGTGAAACAGATGCACAAATTAATAGCCCTGATGTTGTTGAAATTTGTGGAGATGAATCACATACTTTTCAAGCGAATGTTACTGATACTTCTTATATTTATACTTGGTTTTTAGATAATCAAGAGGTGCAGTCTTCAAATAGTTCAACATATACAACGCCCACTGTAGGGCAGTTAGGGGTTTATTCTTTAGAAATTGATACAGGTGTTTGTGTAACTACCTCAAATAATGTAAGCTTAAATCAAAAAAACGCGCCTAGTTTTACCATTACCGAAAACACTCCTTTAGCATCGGTATTATTACCTGGAGAAGCTAAAGATATATCGATTACAGTAAATAATGCCACAAATTTTGAGGTTGAATGGTATAAAGATGGTAAAAGATTATTTGGTGTAGGAGGAACTTCTTTAAATGTAAATCAGCCAGGCACTTATATTGCAAACGTTGTAGAAACAGCTACAGGATTATGTTCCTCAGGGTTGTCTTCTCAACCAATACGCTTGTTGAGCGTAAAAAGATTTGAACCAGTTATGATTACAGATGACAATTATGAAAGTTGTACAGTTACAGGTGTTGATTTAAAACTACAACAAGTAAATGTTATTGCTCAAAATGATAACGAGTATGTTTTAACAGCGGAACAATTAGAATTATTAAATTATCAATGGATTTTAGACGGTGTAAATATTGTTGATGCTACAGACAACAAATTAACACGTAGTTCATATACGCAAAACGGAATTTATACGTTAGGGATTAGCGCAGGACATTTAAATAACGTATCTTCTAGCGAATTAGATATTAAACTAATCGCTAAGCCAGCAGTAGTAACATCAGAACCGTCTTCAAACTCATTATGCCCAGGAGGTATTATTACCTACACAATAAAAGATGTAGTTGATGGTTATACGTATCAATGGTTTAAAAATGATGATCAAACACCTTTAGCAACTGATGTAGCCGAGTTTGTAGTAAATGAAATAGGTACTTATACCTTAAAAATGACAGGATTTGGTTGTGCGAAAATAATAGAAACACTAGAAGTTGTTTTGTTTGATGCAGAGGCTATTGTTGTAACACCATCAGAAAAGGTGGTGCTTAAAGAGGGGGGAAGCACTGGAATAACAGCATCAGGGGCAGAGTCATATATGTGGTATGAAGGTGAAAATACCGATGGAACCCTTTTATCAACAAGTGAAACCTTAGAGGTAACATCTTTAGGTTTTTATACTGTAGTAGCCACTGCAGGAGCTTGTGGAATAGAAAAAACAATTGAAGTGATAGCTCAAGATGAACAGGTAATTGTACCAAATATCGTAACCCCTAATGCCGATGGAGTTAATGATACTTGGAGTATTTCAAATAAATATGCCTTTCAACCAAAGGTAAGTGTACAATTATATAATGCTAATGGAAAAGAAATATTTAAAACAAATGATTATCAAAATGATTGGCCTTTTGAAAGTTTAGGCAATCAACGAGTTTTTTATTATAAAATAATAAAAGAAAATATATTGATTAAAGCAGGAACAATATCTGTGTTAGATTAAATGTTAAAGATGATTAAAAGAATTACATTATATATTATAACGCTATTTTTTACAGTACTTTCTATAGAAGCACAGGTGTCAAGTAGTGCACAGCAGTACAATAGTTTTACTTCACGTAATTTTATGAAGTTTAATCGTTTTTTAACAGTGCCAACTTTTTCATCATTACGAGAAAATAAAACTACAATAACAGCTATTGTACGTAATAGTAATATTGATTTTGAAGATAACCCAAGATTACACGTGGCTTCTTATGCAGGTAAAATGCGTGAAAATATAGGTGCAGGGTTTGCTGTTTATCAGCAAGAACTTGCAGGTATGAAAAATTTTGGTGCTATTGCTAATTATGCTCAACGATTACAGTTAAATCAAAACTTAGATTTAACCTTCGGTTTTAATTTTTTGTATAGTAGAAGTAGTTTAGATTGGGCTAGGGTATTGGTAAAGAATAAAGATGATTCTTTTTTAAGTAATTTTCAAGATATTCCTATTGTAATGCTTCAGCCTGCAATAACTTTATCATTTGGTAAGTTTGATATTGGAGCTTTTTTTGAAAATTTAGTTGATTTTAATTTGAAAAATAACGAATTAGCAACTACTTTTGGTGAAAAAACAATATCAGCTCACGCAATGTATTCTCACGAATTTACCTATGCTTCGGGTATTTTTGAAGGTGCAGATTTAAGAACATTAGTAATCGCTAGAAAAGTAGGGACGGAAGGTTTTAGTGGTGCGGGTACAGTAATATTAGATTTACCTAAAGCAGGTTGGCTTAAAGCAGGTTACGATAAAACCTATGGCGTGTCTGCTGGTTTAGGGGTTAATATTTCTGATAATATTTCTATTGGATTCAGTTATGAAAAAAATAAATTTTCGGCAACTAATGAAGTTGGTTTAGTTTATACTTTAGGGCAAAAAAGATATACTCGAGAAATATCGAAGAGAAGAACGGGGAAAGTAAATATTACCTTACCAAAAAGAAAACCTAAGAACAAACCTGTATATAAAGATGAAGAACATAATGATTTATCTGATGAACTTCAGCAAGCACAAGACTCTATTGATAATTTAAATAAAAAAGTAGATGAGGTACTTCGAATTTTGAAGAATCAACCATCATTAATAAAAAAAGCAATAAAAAAATCAGAAACATTTATTCCTAAGGAGATTAAAGGCGATGAAAAAGACACTTCTTTAAAAAGAAGTTCAAAAACACCTTGGCGTGAAAGTATGATTACGAAATCTGACGGAGGAGGAGGCGGAACTATGTATTATGTAGTTTCAGATAGATACAGAAATAAAGAAAATGTAGAGGTTTTAATAGAAAAATGGAATAGATTAGATATAGAAGCTAAATATATTTACGACCCTACAGATAAATGGTACTACGTATATATTGACAGATATGCAAAAGAGTCGGATGCTGAAGATAAAGTGTACGATTTTAACGATAAAACGCGTTTGTTTGAAAATAATGATAAAAATGACCAATCATCAATAAAGATGAAAAAAGGAGGTAAAGACCCTGTTTATGTTGTTAAATTAACTATTGGTCAAAAAGGTGATTCATATAAAGAGCCTAAAAAACAACCGCCAGCAAGGGTAAGAACTATGTCAAACTCACAAGGAATTGAGCCAGGGTATTATTTACAAGTTTATGTAAATTCAAAAAAACCATTAGCAGATAGAAATGTAGATGAGCTAAGAAATGACGATATTGAAGCAGGATATTTTATAAATCCAACCACAGGTTATATGCACGTGTATATAGCAAAAACAGATAATAGAGAAGAAATTATCCGTTTATATAATAGTAATTTAGATGGCGCGTTTTACGATCGTAAAACGATAGTATATATAAAATAATAAATTTTTTAAGAATTTCCCCCGATAAATTTTCATAATATGATAAAAAAAATACTTTTATTAGCTAGTTTATTTTTTACACTAATTTCATTCTCGCAAATTATGCAGGAAGAAGTACCCTTATATCCAGAAACTTTTACAGGGTATGATAAGGTAATATATAGGAAACCTTTATCGACACAGAAGAGAGCAAATGCTTTTGAATTGCGTCATTTTCAAAATGTTAACGGTAATATGACTTTTATTGCTAATAATATATTGAATAAAAAAATATATGTAAATTACGGTACACCATTTTTTCCTATCTGGAAATTAGAAACTGATGTAGCTTCTCATGATAATGAAGATAATAATGAACATAATTTGTACTACATAGATATAGATAATGATTCTAGCACTTTTTCTTCAAGTAGTGCTACTTTAAGTCTGCCAGATCCTAATTGTTCACGTGTTGTATATGCTGGCTTATATTGGGCAGGAGTATATAATGGATCATCAGATGATTATAGAAAAGTGAAACTGAAATTACCTTCTTCATCTAGTTATGTTGATATTACAGCAGATCCTAATAATAGGGAGGTTTTAAGTAGTACAACACGATCTTATACCTGTTTTAAAGATATAACAGCTTTAGTACAAGCAGAGTCAAATCCTAATGGAATATATACTGCCGCGAACATATTAGCGACAGAAGGAAAAGCAGCAGGAACAGGTTCTGCAGCAGGTTGGACGATGATTGTAGTTTATGAAAATGAAAGTGAAACAAGAAAAAATATTTCAATTTTTGATGGATACGCAGATGTTACTAATACAGAAGTTAAAGTACCTTATTCAGGTTTTAAAACAATTCCAAAAGGAAATGTTAAAGCAGAGCAAATTATAGGTGCTTTAGAAGGGGATAGAGGTAGAGGTGATGATAAGTATGAATTTAAAGATAAAAATGATGTTTATAATCCTCTTTTTAATAATTTAAACCCTGCTAATAATTTTTTTAATAACAGTATAACTATTTATGATTCTTATTTAACAGGTAAAAATCCAGAAAGTACAAATACTTTTGGGTTTGATGTTGATCAAATTAAAATAAAGAACCCTAATAATAGTATTATAGATAATAATCAAACATCAGCAGATGTTAAATTTACTTCTAGAGGTGATTTCTATTATCCTTTTTTAAGTGCTATGTCAATTGAAGTAATTGAACCTGAAATTAAATTAGTAAAAACAGCCGTAGATGATAAAGATGTAGAAATTACATCAGAAGTAGCTTTGGGAGGAGATGTGTATTATAATATTACTTTTCAAAATATTGGTACGGATAATGCAAAAAATACGGTAATTGTTGATGAATTAAAAACAACTGTAGATTTTGAAGATGTTTTAGGGAATATTGAAGTTTCTGATTCTCGTATAACTTATATATACGAAGCTTCAACAGTTTTAAATGGTGGAGGTGGAAAATTAACTTTTAATATCCCCGATGATTTAGTTAAGGTTAATGGTGCAGAACATTGGATAAAAATAAAAGTAAATGCAACTACTGATTGTAGTAAATTAAGAGATGCTTGTGCGAACAAAGTAAAAAATCAGGCGGTTGCGACTTATGAAAGAGATGAGTCAAAGTTAAGTGCTTCAAACCCTGGATATGTACAAGGGTATAATACTTTAACAACATTAAGTTATGCAGGTTTAGAACCTAGTTGTAATTTAGGGGTTAAGGGAACTACTAATTTCACAATAGATACTAGTAAATGTAAAGGTTCTACACAGGTACTTTGTGGTGGAGATACTGAACTAAGTGCAGGAGCAGGTTTTGATTCGTATGAGTGGGTAAATACTGCAAACCCAGCAATAGTATTAGCTACAACTCAAAATTATAAAGCAACAAAAGTAGGAACTTATCAGGTAACTTCAATAGCACCAAACGGCTGTACAGATAAAACAGAAATTATAAATATAGTTGGTTCTAATTTAGCTACAAACCCTTTAAAACCTTTTGTAAATCAGGTGTTACCTATTTGTAATGGTTTTGAATTATCTGAAATATATTTATGTGGAACAGCTGATTTTAGAGAAATAATTTTACCTTTTGGGGCAAGTTTAGCAACGGAAGTAAAATGGTCTAAATTAGATGAAACAAAACCATGTGATGCAACAAAACCAACAGAGTTACCATCAACAAGTAATTGTGCTAATATTGGAACAAATTGTTCTTGGGATGAAATAGGTACTAAAACAGGTAGAGAATTATCAAAGAAATTCGATAAAAAAGGACAATATAAATTAGAAGTTTTATACGATGGACAATGTCCTGCAACGTATTATTTTAATGTGTTTTCAGGAGCTTTAAATCCTAAGTTTGATAAAAAAAATATTGTTTGTGGAGCTAATGGAAGTCTTATCGTAAATGGTGTGCCAAGTGGTTACGAATATAAATTGACTGCACCTAGTGGAAATACAATACCTGTTAATGGTTTTCAAAATAGCAATGAATTTAAAAATTTATCTGAAGTTGGTAATTATGATATAACAATTAAATTAAAAGGATCAACACTTGCATCTTGTAGTTTTAATTATATAGTAAAAATAGATGAACAAGCACTAGATTTAACAGTTGCCCCTGAATTTACTACAAGCTGTGATGGAAAAGCAAGAATAATAGCACAAGTAAACGGTACTTTACCAGGCGATTATATTTATACATTATTAAATAATGTTGGTGGAGTTATTGAAACTAAGGCAGCAACTCCTGACAGAAGTGTAATTTTTGAGGTAACAAATGCAGGATTGTATAGTGTAAAGGTAGCAACTACTACGACTACTTGTACAGAGACAAAAACAACCAGAGTTATTAAACCAACTCCGCTTACATTAACCGCAGTAGCAACTAAAAATATTACCTGTACTGCAGGTTCATCTGATGGAATAATAACTTTAGCAGGAGCTAATGGCGTACCAAATACTACAGGCGACAAATATTCATACGCATTATTATCAATAAATGGAGTAGCTGTTAGCCCAAAAACCTATTTTACAGATACAACATATAATGTGGTAAATGGTAAAGAAGGAACTTATATTTTTGAAGTTACCGATAGTAAAAACTGTACAGCAACGGCAACCGCTACAATTAGCGTAGAAGCGCCTTTGCAATTTTCACATACAGAAACCCAAGTAAATTGTAATAAGAAAGGAACTATAACAGTTGATGTTACTAATAATACAACAGGTTATAAATTAGAATATAGTATTGATAATGCTAATTGGCAGCTATTAAATACTTTTGATACCTTAGATGCTACAACAGCATCAACATTATATACCGTTTATATTAGAGCAACCAAAGGAACATATCAATGTAATTACCAAATACAAAATATTGCTATTACAGAAACTGGAGGTTTATCGGCAGGTGGTGCAGTTGCTACAGGTTTACAATGTAGTACTGCAAATACTCAAAATAATCCAATAGGAACAATTACGTTTACTGCGCCAACAGGAGGAAAAGCACCTTTTACGTATTTTTATAAACTTGCTTCCGATACTAGTTTTACAACAGTAACCACTGGAAATACAGCCTCAGTTCCTGTTGCAGGAACATACAATACAAAGGTAGAAGATAAAAATGGTTGTTCTTTAGCTTTAGATACCGTTACTATTGATGTTTTACCAACAGAGCCAACTATAAAACATGAAATATTAATTTGTGGTAATACAGCAACAGTTATCATAACACCAAAGGATGCTTCTTATACCTATAGTATAGATGGTATAAATTTTCAAGCTAGTAATGTATTTAAAAATGTAGCTCAAGATTGGTATAAATTTAGCATAAAATATGGTAAATCTTGTACTGTAAAAACCCCGTATGTATCTCTTTATGGGCAACCATTTACAGGGCGTTTTATCAGTAAAACAGACAGTGATTGTTCTGGTTCTGATAATGGAACGGTAACTATTGATGCAAATAATTTTCAAGGAGGAAGCTATGAGTATTCTACTGATGGTGGAACTACTTGGGAAGAAACAGGAGATAATCCATATCGAATTGTAGGGCTAGCAAAAGGAGATTACGATTTAAAAATTAGAGAAACAATAGGAACAGCACCTAATCAACTTACTTGTGAAATTGATTTAGGTAAACATACCATAGGCGAGCCGACTAAACTAGAATTAATAAATACAGGTATTACAACGCCTGCAACTTGTGTAACAGGGGCAACAATTACTGTAGAAGCAACAGGAGGAACACCTCCTTATAAATTTAGTATTGATAAAGGTGTTACTTGGCAAAATGCAAATGCAAGCAACCAATATATATATACTGATGTAGCAGTAAGCGCTACAAAATACCAGGTAATGTTATTGGATAGTAAAAAATGTGATGAATGTGGTTGTACCGATAATCCTTTTGAAAATGGAAGTTTTGAAAATCATCCTCGTAAATCAATAACAAGCTCTGGTTATCTAATAACTAATGAATCAAATATTCCAGGTTGGGATACAACAGAACCTAAAAGGAATGAAATAGAAATTTGGTATAATAGCTTTCAAGGTGTAAAAGCTTTTGATGGCGATGATTTTGCTGAATTAAATGCAAATAAAGTAGGTTCTTTATATCAAGAATTTTGTACAAAACCAGGCGATAAAATATCTTGGTCTGTAGCTCATAGAGGTAGATCAGGACGTGATATTGCTACCGTTAAAATAGGTGGAAGTCTTGCTACTGCTGGTATTAAAGCAACAATGTCTGATGATAATACTGCTTGGGGAGAATATTCTTCATCAACACCATATATCGTACCGGTAGGGCAAACAACAACGGTAATTGCTTTTGAAGCTGTGTCTTCAGTAGGAGGTGCAAGTTACGGTAACTTTATTGATGCTGTAAAGATAGAAATCAACAGAAAAACCTGTGTTCTTAAAGATATTGAGGTAACAGCTGCAGTAGCAGCAACACATACGGCAACAGTTATAGATAGCTGTACCGACCCTAAAATTGAAATTACAACAACAGGAACAGCGCCATATCAATTTACTATTGATAATGGAACTACTTGGCAAACGTCAAATAATGCAACGTTTGTATTTGATACTACCAACGGATTAGCATTGCCAACTACTACGGCTAAAGATTATCAGGTAAAAACAAAAAATGGAGGCGGTTGTGAATCGCCAGTAAGTACGCTTACTGTTTATCCGAAGTTAACAGCTACAGTAACACCAACACCTGAAACGTGTAAAAAAGGATTTTTTACAATTACAGATGTAAAAGGAGGTAGCAATACAAATTATGTATATGCTGTTGTTCTAAAAGACGCAACACCAACAAATACCGATTTTAAATCAATAACGAATCCATCGACTAAAAGTGGTGGTTTATCGGCAAAAAACTATGATATTTATATAAGAGATAATGGTGGAAATATTGGTTTTTGTGAATTAAAAATACAAAGAACAATTACAAAAACAGATAACCCAATAATAACAAATATAACTGCAACAGAATTAGATTGTACAGTAAATACAAAAGCGAGTATTTCTTTTGAAGTATCAGAAGGAAAAGCACCGTTTAGTTATACCGTAAATGGTGGAACTCCTGTAACAATAGCATCAAACGGAAATGCGGCTACTATTCCTAATTTAGATGCAGGAACTTATAAAATTATTGTTACTGATACAAATAATTGTGCATCGGCAGAAGTAACTCAAAAAATTGAGGCGTTAGCTGCTTTAACTGATGGTTCGGCAGTAGCGACTAATTTAAAGTGTAGTACTTCAGGAACTATTTTTGGAACAATTACATTTACAAACCCTACAACAGGAACTCCAGATTTAGCAGGGAATTATACGTTTTATTATAAATTAAATGGAACACCTGTTACTGCTTTTCAACCAGTTGTAGGAAATTCAAAAACAGGATTGCCTACAGGAACTTATAATACAAAAGTTGTTGATTCAAAAGGTTGTTCTTTAAATTTCCCTGATTTAATTATTGATGATTTACCAACGGTATCAAAAATAGAAAAACCAATTACCTATAATTGTAAAGGAAAAGGAAGTGTAAAGGTTACGGTAACAACAACGCCAATACCTACAGCAACAGCGCCAATAACCTATACTTTAGGAGCAGATACTAATGAAACAGGAGAGTTTACTGATTTATTAGTAGGAAATCATACGGTTTCTGTAAATTATGGAAGCGATTGTACTACGGATGTTATTGTTGAGGTTAAAGATAATCAGAAATTTACGGCGGTGGCTAGTTTTGTTGAAAACCCAAAATGTAAAGACGGAACAGACGGAAAAATTAAAGTTGTCGCTTCTTTTGGCTCGGTGGCTGTAAATTCTTTTGAATATTCTACAGATGGAACAACTTGGATTCCTGTAGCTTCAAATGAAGTTATAATTGATACATTTGGTGCAGGAAATCATATAATAGAAGTTCGTCAAAATTTAGGAGGTTGTGAAGTTGATTCAAATGCAATAAAATTAACAGCGCCAGCATCAGAAGTAATTGTAGATTTATCAACAAAAACATTAACTAAAGAAATTACGTGTACGCTACCAACAGGAGCAACTATAACGCCAACAGCAAGTGGAGGAAATGGAGCGCCTTATACTTTTGAATTATTTGATAATGCAGGAACATCTAAAGGTGATACATTTACAAATTTATCAGTAGGAAAATACACCATAATTGCAACAGATAAATTAGGGTGTAAATCAGTACCTTTTGAAGTAATTATTGCTGATAAAAAAGATGTTGAATTTACATCAACACCATCTGTTTGTCATACAGGAAGTGATGCGTCAATTGAACTTACAGATATTAAAGGAAACAATGATTTTACTTTTAGTGTACATAATGGAACATCAATAATAAGAACAGGAAGTGTAACAGGAATTGCGCATACAATTCCTAATTTATCTGCAGGAACTTATAAAGTAACTGTTACTGATGGTTTTGGTTGTTCAAAAACAGAAGATGTTATAATTAATGAGAACTTAACAATTTTAGCAACAACAACACAGCAAACTTGTAATCCTGGAGATTTAACAATTACAGCATCAGGAGGAAAAGATACAAATTACGTTTATGCGGTTGTAACTAGTGGAACAGGAGTTCCAGCAGATGCAACTTTTAAATCACCAGCACCTACAACAATTACCGCAGGAACTTGGGATATTTATGTAAGAGATAATAATGGAGCAGGAACTTTAGGAACGGATTATTGTCAAGAAATATTTACGACCAATAAAGTAACTAAAATTCCAGACTTAAAAGTAGAAACAGTAACGGCTATACAACCAAAATGTAGCACGGACAAAGGAACAATAAATGTAACAGTTTCAGGAGGAAAAGCAGATTATACCGTAACTTTAACAGGTTCAGGAGCAACTCCAACAGTAGAAACAGCAACAGGAAGTGTATTAACTTATCAATTTACAGGTTTAGATGCAGATACTTATACAATTACTGTAGAAGATATTAATACTTGTACAGGCACGGCAGCTTCTACCCAAGAAATTAAAGTTCCATCAGTATTAAAAGATGGTAAAGCTGTACCTACTGATTTAGCTTGTGGCGTATCAGGAGGAAGTATTACGTTTACAAATCCTACGGGAGGAACACCAGGTTACATATATTCGTATAAACTTATAGGTGCTGCAACTTATACGCCGTTAGCTGTAGGAGAAACAGTTATATCAAATTTATCGGCAGGAACTTACGATACAAAGGTTTCTGATGCTGAAGGTTGTACAATTCCTTTAACTCAGGTTACAATAAAACCATTACCAACTGTACCAACTTTTGACCCTACAACAATTACTTATAATTGTGATGGAACAGCAACTATTAAAGTAACACCAACACCAGCAACGGCATATAGTTATATGCTAGATAAAGATAAACCAACAACTAATAATACAGGAGAATTTACAGCTGTAACACCAGGTTCTCATACGGTTTCTGTAGATTATGGAAGTAATTGTTCTACGGATATTATTGTTGAGGTTAAAGCAAATCAGCAATTTACGGCAAGCATAACAGGGCAAACAAATCCTGTATGTAAAGACAAAGCAAACGGTGAAATTGAAGTAACGGCTTCTTTTGGTTCGACTATAGTAAGCTCTTTTCAGTATTCTATTGATGGAGTATCTCCAACAACTTGGATAACTGTAAATTCAAATAAAGTTACAATTGATGGATTTAATGCAGGAACTACTGATATTACTCACACGATAAATGTTCGCCCAAGTGCAACATCAACTTGTAATGTTACTTTAACTAAAATATTAACAAACCCAACAGCAGTAGAAGTTACAGGAGAATCACATACAAAAATTACGTGTACTTCAACAACAAGTACGATAACACCAACAGTAAAAGGTGGAAATGGTGGAGCTTATACTTTTGAATTATTTGATGATTTAAATTTAACGACTTCTTTAGGAACTACGCTTACAAATGTAGCTGCAGGAACGCACTATATTGTAGCAAAAGATAAAGAAAATTGTGCATCAGAACCTTTTAAAGTTGTTATTGCTGATAAAGAAGATGTTGAATTTACTGCAACCCCATCAGCTTGTCATACAGGAAATGATGCGTCAATTACACTAGATGTTACCAAAGGAAACGGAACTTATAGTTTTGCTTTAACTGATGTGGCAACAACATTAATAACAAAAACAGGAAATATAACAGGAACATTACATACAATTCCTAATTTATCCGCAGGAACTTACACCGTAACTGTAACAGATGGTTTTGGTTGTGAATTGGAAGTAAAAGATATTATAATTAATGCAAAAATT
Source organism: Tenacibaculum dicentrarchi (assembly GCF_900239345.1). Lineage (GTDB taxonomy): Bacteria > Bacteroidota > Bacteroidia > Flavobacteriales > Flavobacteriaceae > Polaribacter > Polaribacter dicentrarchi. The sequence continues at coordinate 134,548 of NZ_OESZ01000034.1, forward strand.
ACAGCAACACTAAGAAAAACACAAGCAAACTGTAATGATGGAAGTTTGATAATAGAAAACGTAGCAGGAGCAAGCGGAACAGATTATGTGTATGCCGTTGTAGCTGAAGGAAGTCCTGTACCTACTACTTTTATAGCAATAACAAATCCACTAACAACAGTTAGTTTATCCGAAGGAAAATATGATATTTATGTAAGAGATAATAACGGAAATGCAGGTTATTGTGAATTTAAAAGACAAAGAACAATAACTAAAATTGCAGATTTAACAGCAACAGCAAAAACGCCAATACAACCAAATTGTTTTGGAGAAACGGGTAGTCTTGTTTTTGAAATATCAGAAGGAAAAGCAAATTACACTTATGTTTTAAATGATGGAACAAATGATATAACTCCAGCAGCAGCATCGATTACTGTAGTAGGAAACACACATACAATTGCTGATTTAGTTGATGGAACTTATAAAATTACTGTTACAGATGCAAATAATTGTACTTCTGAAATTACAAATCAAACAATTGAAGCTCCAGATAAATTAGAAAAAGATGGAGATTCAACACCGATACATTTTACTTGTAAAACAGTAAAAGGAGGAATTGATTTTGTAAACCCTAAAGGAGGAACAGGTGTTTATACTTTTTCTTATAAATTAGACACAGCACCTGTTACAGATTTTAAACCAGTTGTAGGAAATCAGCAGTTAGATTTAGATGCAGGAACTTATAATATTAAAGTAAAAGATGTAAATGGTTGTGAAATACCTTTAAACGATGTTACAATTAATCCATTACCAACAGCACCAACATTAACAAAATCGGTAGCTTATAATTGTGATGGAAAAGGAACGATTACAGTAACAGCAACTCCATCGGCAGTATTGCCAATAATATATACATATAGCCTAGACGGAGCAACGCCACAAACAGGAGCTAATCCAAATGTTTTTGCTGATTTAGATGCAGGTTCTTATACGGTATCTGTAGGTTATGGAAGTGATTGTTTTACAGATATTGATGTAATTGTAGCAAATGATAAAAAATTCGATGCAAAAGTAACCAATACGGTAAACCCGACATGTTTTGGAGCATCTGATGGTAGTATTACTATTGAAGCTGTAAATGCAACATTGCCGTATGAATATTCTACGGATAATGGAGGAACTTGGAAAAGTGCAGCTACAAATATTGTTACTGAATCAGCTTTAGCAGACGGAACGTATGATGTTAAAGTAAGACAAAATAATACAGCACCACTTTGTGAAGTTATTGTATCAACAGAAAAATTAGATAATCCTGATAAAGTAAAAGTTACCGCAACAGTAGAACAAGAAATTACGTGTAGTGCAACAGGAACAGAAGTTGGAGCAACTATAAAAGCCATAGGAACAAAAGGAACTTCTCCTTATACTTATGAATTATTTGATAATACAAATACTTCTTTAGGAAATACATTAACAGGAATTACAGTAGGAACTTATACAGTTGTTGCTACGGATAAAAACGGAACAGGTTGTAAGTCAGATCCTGTTACGGTTGTTGTTAATCAGAAGGAAGACATCGAATTTAAATTAACGCCAGAATATTGTTATGACGGAACTAACGGAACTATCGTTGTTGAAATAACAGCTGGAAATGGTAATTATCAAATTAAAATAAATACGGGTACTTGGCAAAATTTAACGCCAACATCAACTACGGCAACAACTGAAACATACACACTTACAGGTTTATCGCCAAAAGAACATACAATTACAGTAAGAGATAAATCGAATTGTGAAGTAAGTGATAAAGTAACTATTTACCCTGAATTATCGGCTACGCATACAGCTACAAATATTAGTTGTAAAGATGGTAAAATTGTAATTATACCAAACGGCGGTGATGCGGATTATAAATATACAATAACACCATCGGCAGGTACTTCAATTTTAGGAGATGAAATAATAATAACACAGCCAGAAACTTATACGGTTACCGTTCAAGATAAAAATGGCGGTGCAAATGCGTGTCCAGTTGTTTTATCAAACATTAAAATAGATAAAATAACGCCTGTTAAAATTACAACAACAGAAAATCAACCACAATGTAATGGAAATAAAGGAAGTATTGATGGTAAAATTACTGCAAACACTGGGCAAGCTCCTTTTACAATTACATTAAAAGATAATTTAAATACTGTAATAGAAACTTTAACCAATCACACGTTACCAGAATTTAGCTTTAATAATATTCCTGCGGGAACAGGTTACAAAGTAGAAATTACAGATAATCTTACTTGTACAGATATTAAAACATTTGATTTAATAGAATTACCATCAATAGTTCTTAATATTGAACCTGTCTTACCAGATAATTGTACTACAGATATAGCAAATACAGGTTTTGACTTTAATTTTGGAAGTTTAACTTTAGCTGATTACGCTCCTTATACTTTACAATACACTTTAGATGGAGATAACGGTACAGGTTGGACAAATATGAATACGCTTACGTCTTCATTAAGTGTAGCGCCACATCCAACACCTGGAGATAATTTATATAGTATAAGAAATTTAGCCCCAGGTTCACAACATACACCAGCAATTAGAATTTTAAATGCAGATGGTACTGTACGAGGTTGTCAATTAAACAACGGTCTTTTTGTGATGCCCTATAGTGTAAATGGTGTAAAAATAGCCATTACAGTAATTGCAGGTGATTGTACAACAGGATATACAGTTACTGTTGAGGCAATTCAAGGAGTTGGTCCTTTTGAGTTCTCTTTAACGCCAGACCCTATTAATCCATCAACAGTTCCAGGTTTTTTAACTTGGTATGATGCTGAAGACCCTACTTTATCAGCAACTAATACAAATGACCCTGGTTCTAATTATAGAAGAAAAATATTTACAAATATAATTCCAGAAGTCGAGTATGATTTTTATGTAAGAGATAAAAGTACTAATTGTATTGCTGAAGCAAAAGATCAGGCAATGACTCCTGCATCAGATTTTGATGTTGCTATAACACCAATAGTTACAAGTCAATCATGTTCTGGAATTAATAATGGTGAATTATCATTTAAAATAGAAGATACTGATGGCGTTTTAAATGGTAAAGAATTAAATTGGCAATTATATGATGGTCTTAATGATATTCCTTTAGCAGGAATAAATGGTACAATATCAAATACACAAGGATATCCTTTTACATTAAATTCAACAATAGTACCAGAGCCTTTATTACAAGGGTTGTCATCTGGTTTATATTTTATTGTTATTGAAGATGCAAATAATGGTACAGTTCCTAATGTTTGTAAGTGGGGAAGTAAAGATGTCCAAATATTTAAAGGAACTCCTTTTGTTGGTAACTTAAATAAACTAAAAGATATTACCTGTGCTTCACCTGGTCAAATCAGAATTGATGGCGTAACAGGAGGTTTTGGAGATTATACTTATACGGTTACAGCAATTACAAATTCAACACAAGCAACACCAATAACAATTCCAACAGGAATAAATACTTTTGATGTACTGTATGCAGATGTAACAGATAAATCTTTAGATGTTGAGGTAACAATAACAGTTACTGATAAAAATCAATGTTCTTTTGAATTACCTAAAGCAACCTTAAAAGTAAGCCAAAGCCCAACAATTAACGCTGTAACGGTAAATAGTTGTGGAGCTGTAAATACTATTGACATTAATACAACAGGCGGTTTTGGAAAGTATCAATATTCATTAGATGGAACTAATTTTCAAGCACCAATAAGCACAGCGAATCATACAATGAATGTTTCTGATGGTTTAAATCAAATATTAACAGTAAAAGATGCAAACGGTTGTATTGCTACTGCTAATTTTAATGTTTATCCTGACATTACTTTTGATATTGATAACATAACAGTACCAGATTGTAATACTAGCAATAATTCAGCGGATAATGCAACAGCAACTATAACTGTAAATACAGGTTCAGGTTCAGGAAATTATCAATATAGTTTAGATGGTGTTTTACCAGCTGTAGATATTATAGGAACTACGGTTACTTTTCCTACAACTTTAACACCAGGGAGTCATACTATTAAAATTATTGACAAACAGAATACTGCTTGTACATTAGAGAAAACATTTACAGTATCAGAACCGATAAAACCTAGTTTTACGCATACGTTTACCGATAGTAAATGTGCTACGGATAATTCAGGAACAATAACATTAACAAGTACTGAAACTTTAACATATACTATAAATCCAGCAGTAGCAGGAAGTTTTGATAATATAACAAATACATTTACAGGTTTACCACCAAATACCTATGCTGTAACAGCAACAGGAACTAACGGTTGTACAACTGAAATTAAAGATATAATAATAACAGAATTTAAAGCAATAACAGTACCTACACCAACGGTAGCAAATGGAGGTATAACAGAGTTTGCGTGTACAACAGGAAACACAAGAAACAGTGCAATTGTAAAAGTTGATAAAACAGCCATAACAGAAGGAAGTGGAACTTATACAAAAGCAGAATTTGTATTTACGCCAAACGGTGGAGGAGCAGTAGTAACACCAACCGCTTCATCAAACTTTGAATTTACTACGGATAATGTTTTAGGTGGAACAGTTGATATTACTGTTTATGATGACCAAGGGTGTAAAGGAACAACATCAGCAACAATAGCTGCTTTTACACCGATTGCAGATTTATTAGCAATACCAAAAACAGCAATCACTTGTTCAACAAATGAAAGTATTGAAGTAACATTTACAGGAATTGCAACGGAAATTAAAGTCGTAGATGCTAATGGAATTAATTATGATTCAACGCCAGCAACAGCATCAGCATCAGGAACAGTATTTACAAATTTACCAGTAGGAAAATACACGATAACTATTAAAAATGATAAAGGTTGTGAATTAACAACTTCTTATACAGTAAAAGAAATTCCTGCTTATACTATTCTTCTTTCTGATAAAATAGATACATCTTGTTTTGGTACAGATTCAGGAAGTATTAAAATTGATGTTGATAATTATACAGGAAATTATGATTATACAATTGTAGATAAATCAACAGGAATTGGATTAACACCTGCAAAAACAGGAACAGGAATTACAGCAGGAACACCAAAAGAAATTACAGGTTTAAAAGCAGGAGATTATACTGTTAATATAACAATTGGTACTGCTCCAATTCAAAATTGTACCGTTACTCCAATAGATTTTAAAATTGAAGATGCTCTAAATGGAAAATTAGAAGTAACAGCTTCTGCAACAGAAGTTAGTTGTATCGGTGGAACTTCAACAATTACTGTAGCTGCAACAAAAGGTTGGGGTAGTTATGAATATCAATTAGAGGATAAGGATAATAATGTACTTGTTAGTTATATCAATAATAATGAATTTACAGGTTTAGCTCCTAACGATAATACAAATATAGATGACCACTATATCGTTCGAGTAAAAGATGGAAATGGGTGTAGTGATGTAACTTTTGATGTTAAAATTACAAACCCAACAGAAGTTAAGTTTACAGTAACCAAAGATGATACGGTTTGTAATACTTCAAAACTTGCAGAAATTAAAGTAGAAGCAACAGGTGGAAAAGCTCCTTATACTTATACTTTAACAAATAAAACAACTTTAGCAGTTATAGAAACAGTAACTATAACCGATAAAGAATACACATTTACAGGTTTATCAAAAGCAAATTATACGGTAAGCGTAAAAGATGGGAATTTATGTGATGGAACTGTAAAAACAGTAGGAAATGATACCGTAGAAATCTTTGATGATATTGTATTTAATGAGCCAACACTTGTTACAGAATTAAAATGTAAAACGAATGGTATTGATAATACAGACGCATCTTACGAAATAAATGTAAGTGGCGGAAGTGGAACTTTTACGTATTCAGTTACTGAAAAAGATGACATAAATAAGGTTATTACAGTTACACCAGCAACATTAACAACTCCACCAACTTTTACAACAAGTGTAGCAGGAGATTATACCATAACAATTAAAGATACAGGAGTAACAGGTACTTGTTCAGAAATAGTAAGAAACTTTACTATTGAAGAATCTGTTAAGCCATATTTTGAAGCAGAAGCAACAATAACGGAGATTTGTTTTGGAAGTTCAACAGGTGTAATTACTATAATTTCAGAATTACAAAATGGAATTAATGATTTAGATTATACGATAAATGCAACTCCAGTAATAAACTTTGATAAAGCAACAAAAACTTTCAAAGGTTTAAAAGCAGGAAAATATATTGTTACAGGAACAGGAACTAACGGTTGTACATTTGTTCATGCTGAAATAGAAATAACAGAAACAGCTAAAGTTACAATTGGAGCAAATGCAATACAGAACGTTACTTATAATTGTGATGTAGCAAACCCAACGGCAACGATAACTGTTGATAAAAATGAATTATCAGGAGGAAATCTAAATAAAAATTATAATGTAGCATTTGTATATGATAATGGAACGCCAGCGGATACTACAGATGATGTAACACAAGCCGCTTCATCAAACTTTACGTTTACAACAACAAATGTTTTAGGAGGAAAAGTTAAAATTATCGTTTCTGATGACCAAGGTTGTTCATCTGCGGAAGAAGAAGTAACAATTCCAGCTTTTGCACCGATTATAGATTTATCAGCAACACCATCAACTAAAATAACTTGTTCAGCAAATGAAAGTATTAAAGTAAGTTTTACAGGAACGATAAAAGATATTACTGTAACACAAACAGATGTAGTAACAGGCGGATATGTTCAAAATCCTGCAAGCCCAGCATTAACATCACCAATAGAATTTACAGGTTTACCAACAGGAAATTATACCATATCAGTAACCGATGCGGTAACAGGTTGTGAAGCAACAACATTCCATACGGTAGAAGCTGCACCAGTTTATAATGCAGTAATTACAAACCCTGTAAATGTATCTTGTAAAGGAGGTACAGGAACTGCAATTTTAAATATTCAAGAAACAGGATTAGCATTACCTTATACAGGTGCTTATGATTATGAAGTATTGGATGAATCAAAAAATTCATTTAATCCTCCAATAAAAGTAACAGGAGTTAATGGAGAGCAAACAATTTCAAATTTAAAAGCAGGGAATTACACCGTTAAAATTACGATGACGGATTCTCCAAATTGTTTGCCAATATCTAAAGTCTTTGAAATTAAAGAACCAACAGATGATTTAAGTGTAACAGGAACACCAACAAAAGTAAGTTGTATTGGGCAAGAAGATGGAACAATTACTGCAACAGCAACAGGCGGTTGGAATAGTTCTTATGAATATCAATTGGAAGATACTTTGGGAACTGCTATTACAGTAAAAGATGCTTTAGGAGCTGATGTTATTTATGATTTTGCAAATAACGGAAGCAACAACATCTTTAAAAACTTACCTGCAGGAACTTATAAAGTTCGAGTAAAAGATGCTTTAGGTTGTGATGTTGAATCTGTTGATGAGGTAGAAGTAGAAAATCCAGATGCGGTTACATTTACAGTATCTAAAGATGATACTGCTTGTGATAATAAAATCGGTGGAGAAATTACAGTAACAGGTTCTGGCGGAACAGGAACTTATACCTATGTTTTAACAGATGATACAATTCCTGCAATAGTAAGAACACAAACAGGAGTTACAGCAGATTACACATTTACAAATTTACCAGCAGCCGTATATACGGTAAGCGTAACAGATACTAATTTATGTGTAGGAACAGAAAACCCAACAAGCATAAACCCAATAACAATTAATCCTGATATTAAATTTACATTAGTAGAAACAAAGAAAGTTGATTGTTCTACAACATCTCCAAATGGAGAAGTTACAGTTACTTTAAAAAATTGGAGTACAACATCAAATTATACATATAGTGTTTCATCTCTATTAAATCCAGGTTCAATATCAGGAGGTAATGTTACGAGTAAAATATTTACGATTGCAATTCCAAGCATAAACACAACGCCACAAACTTATACTGTAATTATTAGTGAAAATGGTTCAACATGTGGGATTGAAAAAGAAATAACCATAGCACCGAAATTAGAACCAAGTTTTAAGGCAACTCCTTCAGATAAAATCTGTAACGGAACTGAAACAGGTGTAATTACAATTACGGATGAAGTTTTTAACGGAATTAAGAATGTAACTTATACAATAAGTTTAAATAGCGGAACTTTAACTTCAACTCAAGAAACTTTTGATACAGCAAAAAGAACTTTCTCAGGTTTACCAGTAGGAACTTATACAATAACAGGAACAGGAGATAATAAATGTCCGACATCTAAAGATGTGAAAATTGAGCAATTAGATAAAGTTACAATTGGAGTAAATGCAATACAGAAAGTTACTTATAATTGTGATGTAGCAAACCCAAAGGCAACGATAACTGTTGATAAAAATCAAATTTCAGGCGGAAACGGAGATGTAAATAAAAATTACAATGTAGAATTTATATTTACGCCAACAGGCGGAACAGCAGAAGCACCAATTTTAAATTCTACATTTACTACAGATAATGTTTTAGGAGGAACAGTTAAAATTAAAGTTACAGATGACCAAGGTTGTGATTCAGATATAAAAATAGTTACTATCCCTGCTTTTGCACCGATATTACCAAGCTATATTCAAATATCACATAAACCAACTTGTGAAGTTGATAAGCAAAGTATTACTGTTAAATTAGATAATTTAGATCCTTCAATAATAACTCCTATTAAAGTTGAAATTGAAAAACCTGATGGAACTATAATTTCAAAAGAAACTCCAAGAGCATTAGCTAATACTACAGGAACAGTTTTTAACAATTTACCTGTAGGTATTTATACTATTTCAATCAAAAACCCAGTAACAGGATGTGTTACAACAGCGCAATCGTATAGTGTTGAAGAACCAGTTTATAATGTTCTTTCTTCTGATGTTAAAAACACAACTTGTGTAGGTTCGGCAACAGGAAGCGTGGTTATAAATGTTCAAAAAGGAAACGCATTTACATCAGCATTTTATACAGGAAAGTATGATTATGAAGTTTTCAACTCGATTGGAAATTCATTAACACCTGTAAAATCAGGAAATGTACAACCAGCAACAGGAACAACAAACCCGCTTACAATTTCAGGTTTAAAAGCAGGAAGTTATGTTGTGAAAATTACAGATGTTGATAATGCTACAGCGTGTAGTTTTACATCCGAAGTATTTACAATTGAAGATGCTCCAGCAGGAGAATTAAAAGTAACAGCAGATATTTCATCAGAAATAACTTGTACTAACGATAACAATGCAACAATTACTGCAACAGCAACAGGCGGTTGGGGAAGTAATTATGAATATCAATTGGAATATGCTGTTACCAAAACAGGAACTTATAGTACTGTAACTAATTATGATTTTGTAACAAATAAATATAATAACCGATTTACAAACCTAAAAGAAGGATTCTATATCGTAAAAGCAAAAGATAGCCAAGGTTGTAGTGATGCAATTTCTGATGTAAAAGAAATTATAAACCCAAAACCTGTCACTTTTAAAACGGAAATGATTGCTAATATTTGTTCAGATACAAAACCAGCAATTAAAGTAACCGCACAAGGAGGTTCAGGGGAATATATTTATACATTAAAAGATAGTGCAGGAATCGAAGAAAGTATTAAAACAACTTCGCATACTTTTGATAATTTATCTGTAAATAATAACGAAGATTATACGGTAAGCGTAAATGATGTAAAAGGATGTGTCGGAACTCCTGAAACAGGAAGTACAGCTGCCGTAACAGTTTATCCTGAACTTGAGTTTTATTTAACGCCGGGTAAATTAACCTGTCAACCTGATGGAACAACTACTGAAAATGCCGTGTATAAAATAAATGTAACAGGCGGAAGTGGTGATTTCAGTTATTCAGTTGTTGATAAAAATGATGCGACTAACATAGTTGCAGTTATAAAAACAACAAATCCGCCAACTTTTAGCATCGCAGATGCAGGAACGTATATTCTGAAAATTACAGACAATAAAGCAGAAAGTACCTGTAATTCAATTACAAAAGATTTTATAGTTGATGATAAATTAGTACCAGATTTTGAACCACAAAAACTTGTTGATAATATTTGTTTCGGAAGTTCTGATGGCGTTATTTATATTCCAAACGGAGCTAATCCTTTAACATATACGATAACATCGGATCCTACTAATGCAATTGCATATAGTGGAACTTTCAATCCAACAACAAATAAATTTGAAGGATTATCGGCAGGAACTTATACTATTACAGGAAAAGGAACAAACGGTTGTATAAAAAATAAAGATGTAACGATTATTGAAAAATCAGAAATTACTATTGATATCAATAAAATATCGGTAACGCAATTTGCTTGTACAACAGGAACTAACCAAACAAATATGGCAACGGTAACTGTTACAGATGCAATTAATGGCGGAACAGTTCCTGGAGGAGTTCAAAATATTAACAGAATCGTATTTGTGTATGATAACGGAACACCTTTAGATGCTACGGATGATATTGAACAAGATGAAAATGATTTAATCTTTAATATTGTTAATAATAATAACGATATTAAAGCAGGAACTGTTACAATTACGGTTTACGATGCACAAAATTGTTCATCAGCAACAACAACAGTTCCTATTGATGCTTTTCAAAAAATAGGAGATGCAGAAATTAAAATAATTCAAAAATATGATTGTAAAAATGATGCAAAAATTACCGTAAAAGCAAATCTTGCTATTGCAAATTTAAAATATACCATAATAGGAACTGATAAAACATCAAACTATACTGATACTAAAACAATTCCTTTAGGAACAGGTATTGCAACATTTACAGGTTTAGATCCTGATGTTTATACCATAACAATTACAAACCCAGCAACAGGTTGTATATTCACAACAAGTCATACTGTAAAAGATAAACCAACATTTAATATCAAAATTGGCGATACTCGAAGAACTTGTTTTGATGCAGCAGCAGATGCAGCAACAGCAACAGTAACTTTAGATATTGAAACTATTATTGCAGATGCTGATTATACAGGCGCTTATACTTATGAAGTTGTAGATGTAAATGGAACAACAGGAAATGTTTATTCTACAGGAAACGGAACAGGCGGAGTTCAAAATATGATTTCAGGCTTAACTGCAGGAACTTATAAAGTAAAAGTAACGATGACCGATGCTCCTGGATGTGAGCCTTTATCTAAAGATTTTACCATAAACGAACCACCAACGCAACCTGAATTAAACTTAGACAGTAGTATTGTAACGTTTATCAGTTGTAATTCTGGCAAAGGAGGTATTATTTTAAAAGCCGATGGCGGTTGGGGTAATTATGAATATCAATTAGAAGAAGCAACAGCAGGTATAGTAAAACCTTTTAGTAAAAATAATAAATTTGAGAAATTAGAAGAAGGAAACTATACTGCAACGGTAAGAGATATTAATAACTGTGAAGCAACTCGTAGTTTTGTATTAGTGAAAGGAGTAAAATTAACTGCTGAAACTAAAGTAACTAAAAATGTTTGTGAAGGCGGACAAAATGCGAGTATTAAAGTAAACGTAACTGGTGGCGGGCAAACGCAAGACACTTCAATAAGAACTTACAGTTATATTTTAAAATATCCGACTGAATTAGGTGGACTAGAATTAGAGCAAACCTCAAATATTTTTAAAGATTTAGAAGCAGGAGATTATCAGGTAAGAGTTATTGATAATAAATATGGTTGTACTACGGGACCTTTTACAAATATTAAAGTTACAATTAAAGACCCAATAAAAGTAACGGCATCTGCAAATATTACAAAAGATATTACTTGTAATATTCCAAAAGCAAGCGTTGAGGTTACAGCAGGTGGCGGAAAAGCACCATACGAATTTAGTACCGATGGAATTAATTATACAGCATCAGCAAGTACTACTTATGAATTTACAGGGCTTAACCCAGGGGTAAATACATTTTATGTAAAAGATGCTAAAGGCTGTATTTCAGAAGTAACAACCGCTACAATTGCTGAATATGTGCCTTTAAAAGCAACTTTAAATGTAGATTTAGGTTTTATTACTTGTAAAGATGATAGCAACGGAGTGTTATCGGCAACAGTAACAGGTGGTTTTGGAAATTATGAATATCAGTTATTAGCAGGAAATGGTGTAGCAATTACAGGAGTTTGGCAAACCTCAAATACTTTTTCAGGCTTAACACCAGCAACCTATAAAATTAAGGTAAGAAGTACCAATAGGTTTGGTGAAGTTTGTGAAATGGAAACTACAAATAAGCACGAAATAGAAGAACCAAAAATTTTAATTCCTGATGTAAAGGTTACACAACATGTAACCTGTAATGGTGGAAGTACAGGTATTATTACAGCATCGGCAACAGGTGGAACTAAACACTATGAATATAATATTGTTTCAGATCCCGCAAGTTTTGAATATCCTGCAAATAAATTTGTTCAAGATGGCGTATTTACAAACTTAAAAGCAGGTACATATTATGTAACTGTAAAAGATGTTAGAGGTTGTACACAAGCAGCTATAGAGGTAACTGTTAAACAACCAAATAATATAGATATAACCGCAGTAGCGATAACTCAACAAGTTTGTATTAATGATGCAACACCAACAATAACAGTTAATGTTACAGGAGGAACACAGCCATATTACATCAGTATAAACAATGATGAATTGCTAGTTCCATATTTTCTAAATCAAATTACCTTAGGAGCAAATGAAGGAATTGAAGCAGGAAAAAAGTATTCGATTAGCGTTCGAGGAAAAGATAAAGGTTGTTCAGTAGCAAGGTTAGGTACACAAACAACAACAGAAGCTATTGATTTACAAGTAACCGTCGATTTTGAATATGTTTGTGAATCAGGAAACATTGTTAAAGCAATGGTTGCTGATAAATATAAAGACGATGTAATTTTTACTTTAGATAACGGTATAAATGCTCCTTTAACCAATACAACAGGTGAGTTTATAGATGTAACATCAGGCGATAGTTATAAAGTAACGGCAACGCATACTGCTTCTACTTGTACAGAAACTTCTACGGATGAATTTGATATTCAAGACATTCAAGCATTAGCAATGACTATTGACGATTCTAAGAAAAATAAATTAATAGCCAATGTTAATTTTGGTTTACCGCCATATAACTTTACTCTTGACGGAGTAGATTATGGACAAGACAATGAGTTTACCATTTTACAAACCAAAGAATATGAAATTAAAGTAACCGATGCTAGAGGTTGTGAGGTAATGCTACTTGTAACAGGAAAATATGTAAGTATAAGCGTATTGAATTTATTTACCCCTGATGGTGACGGAATTAACGATTTCTGGTATCCTTTAGAAGTAGAAAATTATCACAATATAAAAGTGTATATCTATGACAGATATGCTCGTAAAATTCAAAACTACCAAGGATTAACTCAAGGATGGGACGGAACTTACCAAGGGAAACCATTACCAGCAGGAGATTATTGGTACACCATTTATTACAATGAATTATCAGGTGAAGAGAAAAAATTAATAGGTCACTTTACTTTATACAGATAAAAAATGAGAAAAATATTCATAACAATAAGTATTCTAATTTGTAGCGTAAAATTAGTGGCTCAGGAAATTAACTTACCACAATATGTAAGCCATATGGCAGATAATCCTTTTTTGATATCGCCAAGTTATGCTGGTATTGGCTCGGAATTTAAGGTTCGATTAAATGGTGTAAGTCAGTGGATTGGGGTTAAAGAATCTCCTGATACACAATCGTTAATTATAGATGCTCGTTTGGCAGAGCGTTTTGGAGGTGGGCTAACTGTTTTTAATGATAAAAATGGGTTTACAAGTCAAAAAGGAATTAAATTATCATTGGCAAGTCACTTAACGCTAAGTCAATTTCACGATAGTTTTTTATCCTTCGGATTGACCTATAATTTTGTACAGTTTGGGATTGATACTTCTCAAAATAATTCAGGACAAATAGTATCTAATAAATCGGAAACAAATTCTAATTTTGATGTAGGACTGTTGTACCGTTACGAACGTTTTAGTATTAGTGTAAACGCAAATAATATTTTAGATAAAAAAATAGAGAATTTATTAACAAGTGAGCCAGAAGATTTAGGGCGTTACACTGTTTATACTTCTTATGTTTTAGCTAGAATTAGCAATAAAATAGAAATAGAGCCGTCTATATTTGTAGAATATTATGAATCTGACAAAAGATCAAGAACAGATTTGAATGTAAAAGTGAGAAAAGGTATTTATGATGGTTATGTTTGGGCAGGTTTAAGTTATACCTCATTAAATGATCAACTATTTAAACCACATGCTCTTGCACCTTTAGTAGGGTTAAAAAAGAATAATTTATATATGTCGTACGGTTTTAGTATCGATTTAAATAAAACACAGAATTTTAATTATGGAAGTCATATGATAACACTTGGTTTTGATTACGATAGACGTCCAAGTTTAGCAAGATGTACCCAAAAAATGATTATTTTTTAAAAAAATAAAATAATAATTGAACATCCTCAAGCTAAAACTTGAGGATTTTCTTTTTCTTTGCAATAATGGAAAATCAAAAAAAAAACAATAAAGTTTCAGTAAATCTTAATAAATTTATAAGTAGTACAGGGATTTGTTCTCGTAGAGATGCTGAAAAATTTATTAACGCAGGTAGAGTTACAATCAATAAAAATGTAGCACAATTAGGTAATAGAGTTTCTAAAGGAGATGATGTTCGGGTTGATGGTCGACGTTTAATAGTTAAAGAAACAACACTTTATATCGCTTTAAATAAACCCGTAGGCATTGTTTGTACTACCGATAGTCGAGAAAAAGATAATATAGTAAAGTTTGTAGGGCATCCTGACAGGTTATTTCCAATTGGTCGTTTAGACAAACCATCGGAAGGGTTAATTTTTTTAACCAACGATGGCGATATCGTTAATAAAATACTAAGAGCAGGAAACAATCATGAAAAGGAATATATTGTGACTGTTGATAAAAAAATTACAGATGAATTTATTGCTAAAATGAGTAACGGAATACCGATGTTAGGAACGGTAACTCAAAAATGTAAGGTTGAAAAAATAACAGATTTTATATTTCAAATTACCTTAACCCAAGGATTAAATCGTCAAATCCGTAGAATGTGTGAATATTTAGAGTACGAGGTAACTAAATTAAAGCGTAATCGTATTATGAATGTTTCTTTAGGAAATTTAAAATCTGGAGATTGGCGTGAGTTAACCGAAAAGGAAATGAACGAAATTAATCAAATGATTTCTAGTTCATCAAAAACTGAAGAAGCTTCTGATTTTAAGAGGAATAAGTTGAAACAAAGCAAGCGGGCAAGGGAAGAAAATCAAGTAGGTCAAGCAAATAAATCAGGTCAAAAAGGACAGGTAAAACAAGCGAAAAAAGCAAAACAAACAGATAATAAAGAGCAAGTTAATAAAAAAAGTGCTGCTTTTAGAAAAAATTCGCCAAAAACCATACGAACTGCAAAAGCACATGCAAGGGCTAAATCAGCAGCAAGAAGACGTAAATAAAGCCTGTTTTATAAATAAAAAATAATAGCTAAAAAAAACCTAAAAAGACCTTACACGTTTATTTTTTAGTAAATAAACGTATATTTGCCGCCTATGCAATTCGACTTAAAAATAACAGACCCAAAAAGTAAAGCCCGCGCAGGAGTTATTACTACCGATCACGGAACAATTGAAACACCAATTTTTATGCCAGTAGGAACTGTTGGTACAGTAAAAGGTGTACATCAATCTGAACTAAAAGATGAAATAAACCCCGATATAATTTTAGGGAATACGTACCATTTATATTTACGCCCAAAATTAAAAACTTTAGAAGCCGCAGGTGGTTTGCATAAGTTTATGAATTGGGATCGAAATATTCTAACTGATAGTGGTGGATATCAAGTATATTCATTATCTGGAAGAAGAAAAATAAATGAAGAAGGTGTAAAGTTCAAAAGCCATATTGATGGTTCAATGCACTTTTTTACACCTGAAAATGTTATGGAAACTCAGCGTACTATTGGTGCTGATATAATCATGGCTTTTGATGAATGTACACCATATCCTTGCGATTATAACTACGCAAAACGTTCAATGCACATGACACACCGTTGGTTAACACGTTGTGTAAATCATCTAGAAAAACTACCTTTTAAATACGGGTATAAACAAGCATTTTTCCCGATTGTTCAAGGAAGTACCTATAAAGATTTAAGAAAACAATCTGCAGAATATATCGCATCCGTAGGAGCAGAAGGAAATGCCATTGGAGGATTATCAGTAGGCGAACCAGCCGAAGAGTTATACGCAATGACCGAAGTTGTAACTGCTATTTTACCTGAAGATAAGCCTCGTTATTTAATGGGAGTTGGTACGCCAATTAATATTTTAGAAAATATCGCACTAGGTATTGATATGTTTGACTGTGTGATGCCAACACGTAACGCTCGTAATGGAATGTTATTTACTGCACATGGGTCTATCAATATTAAAAATAAAAAATGGGAAAACGATTTTTCTCCTATTGATGATATGGGAATTACCTATGTAGATACTATGTATTCTAAAGCGTATTTACGTCACTTATTTGCGGCAAAAGAAATGCTAGGAAAGCAAATTGCGTCTATTCATAATTTAGGGTTTTATCTATGGTTAACAAGAGAAGCTAGAAAGCATATTATTGCTGGCGATTTTGTACAGTGGAAAGATAAAATGGTCAAACAAATGGATAACCGTTTATAAAATATTTTTTTTTGAAGATACTTGATTGGTACATATTAAAGCGTTTTTTGGCAACATTTCTATTCACCTTATTAATATTAATACCTATTGCGGTAGCTATTGATATTGCCGAGAAAATAGACAAGTTTTTACGAGAAGAAACCTTAACATTCGTTGAGGTTGTAAATGATTATTATGTAAATTTTATTATTTACTACGCCAATACATTTATGCCCTTGGCATTATTTATAGCGGTAATATTATTCACCTCAAAACTAGCAAACAACACCGAAATTGTCGCTATAAATGGATCGCAAGTATCTTTCACCCGATTTTTATATCCTTATTTTATAGGAGCAACAATTGTGTGTTCGGTGGCTTTACTGATGAATCATTTTTTTGTGCCATCGAGTAGTAAAACCCGAAAAAAGTTTGAAAGAACCTATTTAAAAAAGCGAAAATATTCTGATCATACCATCAGAGAGTTTAGTTTACAGTTAAACGACAGCACGTATATTTATCTTCAAAGTTTTGATTTAAAAAGAAATACAGGCTATAATTTTACCACCGAAATTTACGATGGTATTCAGTTAAAACAGCAATTATCGGCCGATAATATTAATTGGAGTGAAAAAGACAGTACTTTTAAGCTTTATAACTGGAAGTTAAGAAAAATTTTCAAAGCCCGTGATAGTATCTTTTCAGGAAATAATGTAGATACCACCTTTGCCTTTACTCCTAAAGACTTTAACTATAAAAATGTAATGGCGCAAGAAATGCGAACGCCAGAACTAATAGCGTTTATCGAAATGTCTAAAAATAGAGGGGTTAAAAACTTAAATATGTACTTGGTTGAACTGTATAAACGTACCAGTTTGCCAATAGCCTGTTATATTTTAACCTTAATTGCGGTAGGCTTGGCATACAAGAAAACCCGAGGAGGAATAGGGGCTAATTTAGCGTTAGGTATTTCGTTAATGTTTCTTTATGTATTCTTTTTAAAGGTTGCAGAGGTACTAGGAGCAGTGGCAGGAGCAAATGCTTTACTAAATGTGTGGATACCAAATATGGTTTTTGGTGCGTATTCACTTTATTTATATTTAAATGGAAGAAAATAAGTTAAAAAACTATCTTCATTTACACTTCATTGTATTTATTTGGGGTTTTACCGCCATACTTGGTGCGTTAATTTCAATAGATTCAGTACCCTTAGTTTGGTATCGAATGTGTTTGGCAGTGGTTTTTATAGCTATTTATTTTTTTTTTCGAAAAATATCCTTTAAAGTTGATAAAAAAGGACTTTTAAAATTTGCTGTTTCAGGTGTAATTATTGCCGTTCACTGGGTTACTTTTTTTGAAGCTATAAAGGTTTCAAACGTATCGGTAGCCTTAGTAACTATGAGTACAGGCGCTTTTTTTGCAGCACTTATTGAACCCTTATTTTTTAAACGAAAAATAGCCACTCTCGAAATTGTATTAGGCTTGCTAATTATAGGCGGTTTATACCTAATTTTTAATTTTGAAAGTCAATATACCTTAGGAATTATATACGCCTTGATATCTGCTTTCTTATCGGCATTATTTGCGGTTTTAAATGGCATTTTTATCAAAAAATATGAAGCAAATATTATTTCATTTTATCAATTATTATTTGGAGCTTTAGCCATCACTTTATATTTGATTTTTACCCAGGAATTTACTATTGATTTTTTTCAGATACCAACAAACGACTGGTTGTATTTAATACTTTTAAGTAGTATTTGTACAGCATATGCCTTTATTGCATCGGTAAAAGTGATGAAATATATAACGCCTTATACGGTGATGTTAACCATAAATTTAGAACCTGTTTACGCTATTATTTTAGCCTTAATAATATTTGGTGAAAAAGAACAAATGAGTGCTGCTTTTTATTACGGAGCAGTGGTTATTTTACTAATTGTTTTAGCCAACGGAATTTTAAAAAACAGGAGTGAAGTAAAAAAGAAACTCACTAAAAAATAATCTTTTTAAAAAAAGTAAAAAGCTAAAAATTACAATTTTTTAGTATGTTTGCTTTTACAAACAACAAAAAATATAATCAAACTATATATAATGGAATATTTAGATTTTGAACTACCTATAAAAGAACTAGAAGATCAGTTAGCAAAATGTATTGCTTTAGGAGAAGAAAGCGATGTTGATGTTACAGAAACTTCTCAGAAAATTGAATTAAAGTTAGCGAAAGCTAAAAAAGAAATATACAAAAATATAACCCCTTGGCAGCGTGTACAATTATCACGCCATCCTAATCGTCCTTATACCTTAGACTATATTAAGGCTATTTGTGGCGATACTTTTATGGAATTACACGGTGACCGTAATGTTAAAGATGATAAAGCGATGATTGGTGGTTTAGGTAAAATAGGCGATCAGTCGTTTATGTTTATTGGTCAGCAAAAAGGATATAACACCAAAACACGTCAGTATCGTAATTTTGGTATGGCAAACCCTGAAGGATATCGTAAAGCGTTGCGTTTAATGAAAATGGCAGAGAAATTTGGTATTCCTGTAGTTACTTTAGTAGATACTCCAGGAGCATATCCTGGTTTAGAAGCTGAAGAACGTGGACAAGGAGAGGCAATTGCTCGTAATATTTTAGAAATGACCCGTTTAAAAGTACCTGTTATTACCATTGTTATTGGTGAAGGAGCCTCAGGAGGTGCCGTAGGTATTGGTGTAGGAAATAGGGTTTATATGATGGAAAATACTTGGTACACGGTAATTTCACCAGAATCATGTTCTTCTATTTTATGGCGTAGTTGGGAGTATAAGCAAAAAGCTGCCGAAGCGTTAAAGTTAACAGGAGAAGACATGAAGCGATTAGAATTAATCGACGGAATTATTGAAGAACCATTAGGAGGAGCACACGCAAATAGAGAAGGTACTTTTAAAGCTGTACAAGCACAAATAGTAAGTGCTTTTGATGAATTAAAAGATTTAAGCGAAGCAGAATTAATTACCCAACGTATGGAAAAATACGAAGATATGGGAGTTTATAATGAGAAATAAAAATCTGTTTTTTAGTTATTATAATAAAAAAGCAACCTATTAAGGTTGCTTTTTTTATTGTTTTTATTAATTATTTAAGGAATGTTTAAAAATTTATGCGTTTGTAACGAAATACGCCATTTTGGATTTTTCATTACATAATCAATAATTAACGGAGTCATTGCTTCTTTTTTACTCCATTCAGGCTGTAAAAATAATTGGCATTTTTTTCCAACCTTATCAGCTTGTTCTTCCGCAAATTTAAAATCATTCTTATTATGAATAATCATTTTTAACTCATCGGCTTCTTTGTAGCATTGTTTTGTAGGTAATTTTGTTTTTTTAGGAGATAAGCAAAACCAATCCCAAACCCCCGAAAAAGCATAGGCTCCTGAGGTTTCGATATGTGTTTTCATGCCCTGATCCTGTAGTTGTTTTGTAATATAATCTAAACTCCACATTAAAGGCTCACCACCAGTAATTACTACGGTTTTAGCTAGTTTTTTAGCGTTTGAAACAATAATATCGGTTTTGGTTGGCGGATGCAAATTAGCATCCCAACTTTCTTTAACGTCGCACCAGTGGCAACCCACATCACAACCTCCGATTCTAATAAAATAAGCCGCAGTACCTGTGTGCGATCCTTCTCCTTGAATAGTATAAAATTCCTCCATTAATGGAAGCATTTGTCCTTTATCAATTAACTCTTGTACTTCTTTTTTCAACATAAGGATGCAAAGATAGTTAACATTAAAATTTTATGGATCATTTTTGTTACTTTTACGTTATTTATCAATAAAAAAATAAGGAAACCTAACTTTTAACTTTAAAAATTAACAAAAACTAGATGAAAAGTATAATCAAACCATTAATAATCGCTTTAATATCAGTAATATTTATACAGTGCGAAAATAATAAATATGATATTTCTAAAGGAAAAGTAGGTGAATTAACCACCAAAACAACCATGAAAGAGGTAGATGAAATTTTTAAAAATGATTCTATCGTAAAAGTTTTAAGCGAAGGAGCAAAGGGAAGCGACTTTTTTCAAGAAGATGATAAATATTTAATTTTTGAAAAAGGCGGGAAGCATTTATTAACAATTGTACCAAAAGAACAGTTAGATTCAGTATCAACAATTAAAAGTATTGAGGTTTTTGATAAACGATTTAAAACCGCTACT
Source organism: Tenacibaculum dicentrarchi (assembly GCF_900239345.1). GTDB lineage: Bacteria > Bacteroidota > Bacteroidia > Flavobacteriales > Flavobacteriaceae > Polaribacter > Polaribacter dicentrarchi. The sequence continues at coordinate 155,545 of NZ_OESZ01000034.1, forward strand.
GACCTAAATGTAAATTCATCTTTTCAAGAAATTAATGCAAATAATACTATTAGTAAAGTAGAATCTTCATTTTTATCAGTAACCTTATTTATTGATGATTTAAACGCTACAATTTCTTTAGATAAGGAAGATTTAGGTTTAAAAGATTTTAGTACTCAAAAAGTAAGTATTGAACAAATACCTGATTTAGCAAAAATTAAATCATTTACAATCTGGTTTAATTAAAAACATAAAAAGTAGAGATGCGATTTATCGCATCTCTACTTTTATATATGAAATCAGAATTAAAGTGTAAAAATAGTAAGTAAAACACCTAAAATAATTGCTGTAAATTTCTTTATGTTAAATTTATGATTCTCAGAACTTTCAAAAAGTATGATAGTTGAAATATGAAGAAAAACCCCAATAATTAAAGCGGTAATTTCTGTGTGATAATCGCTAAAAATAGCTACTTTATCAGAAACTAAAACACCTAAAGGGCTCATAAAAGCAAAAATACTTAAAAAGAAAATAATTGTTTTTTTACTATAATTTGTTTGTAATAAAAAAGTTGTTAAAACAATAGCAATCGGAATTTTATGTACAATAATTGCCCCAAGTAAATTATCGCCAGCATGATGTATCGGCAAACCTTCCGAAAATGCGTGAATACATAAACTAATAAACAACAACCACGGAAATTGTGATTTATCGGAATGTACATGAATATGCCCATGTTCTGCTCCTTTTGAAAAAGATTCCAATATCGATTGAATAACAATTCCAACCAAAATTAAAATTCCAATTTTTTTAGCGTTGTGCGTGTGCATATAAACCTCGGGAAGTAAATGTAAAATAGTTACCGATAATAAATAAGCACCACTAAAGGCAAGTAATAATCGAACGTGTTTATTGTTTGGTTTTAATATTAAAACGAGTAAAGCGCCAATTAAAACGGCAATAATTAATAATATATAACTCATGCTATTCTCCAATCAAAATTAATCTATCCGAAGTGTTTTTATCAAATTTATTTAAAGCATAATCACCAAAAACATGCTTTAATTTTAAGCCAGCTTCTTTAAAATACAGTTCCATTTTATCAAGGGTTAAAAATTTTACCTGCTCGGTGTAGTGGTGTTGTTTTTTATCAGCAATAAAAGAAATATGTTTTAAAATAAAACCATCTTTAATTTCTCTTTTAATATTGAATTCAATGCCATCAATGGTTTTTACCTCTGCACTAACCAATGATTTTTTTACTTTTTCAACATTTAAAAAGTCTAAAACGAATACACCTTGCTTCTTTAAGCCATTTTTAACACTTTTTAAAATAGCAATATCTTGCATGTCGTCATCAAAATAGCCAAAACTGGTAAATAAATTAAAAATAGCGTCGTATTTGTGTTCTAGAGTATCACGCATATCCCAAACTTCAAAATTGAGTGTTTCATTTTCAAACTGTTTGGCGTATTCAATACTATTTTTACTTAAATCACCACCTGTTACTTTGTAATTAAGCGAGTTTAAATAAACCGAATGTCGTCCTTTACCACAAGCTAAATCAGCAATATGGCTTGTTTTAGGGAGTTGTAAAAATGTTGTTATATTGCGCATAAAAAACTGTGCATCGGCATCGTTTCTGTGCTTGTATAATGTGTGATAATAAGTTGTGTCGAACCAAGAAGTAAACCAGTCTGTTGTTTTCATAAGTATAAAGTCTGCAAAAATACATAAATCTTATGTTTTTTAGATTGAAACAAGAAAAGATTCCTATCAACCCAAAATTAGCTGTACTTTTGTACCGAAATTTTACAATTATATGGAGAAAGATTTTAAAATGACTGCCGTTACAATGGCAGGTTTAGAAGGTGTACTAGCAGATGAACTAAGAAAGCTTGGTGCCCAAGACGTTAAAGAAGGAATACGTAATGTTTCTTTTAAAGGAGACACAGGGTTTATGTACAAAGCAAATATTGCGTTGCGTACAGCAATTCGTATTTTAAAACCAATTAAAAAAAGTAAAATTTTTGATGAGGAAGATTTATACGAGGCAATTCAGCGTGTAAAATGGGATAAATATATTGATGTTGATGGAACTTTTGCTATTGGAGCAGTTGTAAATTCTAGGAATTTTACAACAAATTCACATTATATTAGTTTAAAATCGAAAGATGCGATTGCTGATTATTTTGTGAATAAATATAAAAAGCGTCCGAATGTAGATTTAAAACATCCTGATGTTAAAATTCACATACATATTCATAACGAATGGTTAACAATTTCGTTAGATTCTTCTGGTGATTCATTACACAAAAGAGGATATAGAAGTGCTACCAATATTGCGCCAATAAACGAGGTTTTAGCAGCAGGATTAGTATTGTTATCGGGGTATAAAGGTGATGAAAACTTTATTGACCCAATGTGTGGTTCGGGGACTATTTTAATTGAAGCAGCAATGATTGCTAATAACATTCCTGCAAATATTAATCGTAAGCATTTTGCTTTTGAAAACTGGAAAGATTACGATGAAGATTTATATTTTGTAATTCAAGATGCTTTGTTGAAGAAAATTACAAGTTCTCATTTTAAAATAATGGGGTTTGACAAAGCACCTTCAGCAGTTACCAAAGCAAAACAGAACGTTATTAATGCCAATTTAGAAGAATTTATAGGAATTCACCACGTAAACTTTTTCAATTCTAAGAAAGAGGTATTTGGAAACACTACTATTTTATTTAATCCTCCTTATGGAGAACGTTTAAATATTGATACAGAGGAGTTTTATAAGAAAATTGGAGATACTTTAAAGCATAATTATCCAGGCTCAATGGCATGGTTAATTACTTCAGATATACAAGCATTAAAACATGTTGGTTTACGAACTTCAAAAAGAATACCGCTTAAAAATGCCGATTTAGATTGTCGTTTTGTAAAGTACGAACTTTATGAAGGAAGTAAAAGAATTAAAAATGATTTTGATTCTGAAAGAGAAGCTTAATATTATATAATAAATAAAATCCGAAGTAATTTTACTTCGGATTTTTTATTTTAGATTTTCACCTAACAGGGTTATTTTTTCTAGCCATTTTTTTCTAAACGAAATACTTGCATTTTTAATGGGTGAAATATAGGTTATTTTAACAGGGCTAATACCACAAAATTCTAAAGTTCCTTTTTTAAATTGACGTAGTGCAGGGCTTTTCATCACTAAAAAATCATACCATCGAGGCGTATCGGTTGTAATAATTATTCTTGCCGATTTTCCTTTTAACAATTTTTCAGGAAATGGTTTTCCTTCTATAGGTTGATAGGTAATACCAGGCAAAAATGTACGGTCAATAAATCCTTTCATAATAGCAGGAGCGCCTTGCCACCACATCGGGAATATCCATACGATATGGCTTGCTTTTTTTATTTTATCAATAGCGATTAATAAATCGGGCTCTAGTTCGGTTCTTTTACGATATCCAAAGGCTAAATTCGGGTTAAAATCTAAATCTGCAATATTAATTTGAGATAAAACCGCCGTTTTTTTACTAGCACCTTTTAAATAAGCTTCGGATAATGCGTAATTATAACTCTGTTTATCTGGGTGTCCGTTAATAATTAAAACATGTTTCATGATAGTTATTTTATAGCTAGTAAAGCCGTTGTATTACCTACATCTCAGTAGCTTTAAAAAGCTATAGGTCTTGTTACTATTGAGAGAAAAATTATTTTTGGTTTTTATCAATAAATAAATTGTCTCTCGTATTTTTTTGAACAGTAATAGCTCCGAAAATACCCAATAAAAAGGCAAATGCGTAAAACCCTTTTTCACTAGGCAATAAAGTGGCGTTATAAAGCCCGATAATTAATAATGTGATAGATAAAATAGTTCCAAACCAGCAAATTCCATAGTAGATATCTGTTACAGGATATCCCTCAATTCTATCTCGAACGCTTTTTTGAAGTGAAACTACTGCAAAAAGTCCGAACATTAACACGGTAAAATAATACCCTTTTTCATTTAAAAGCATTTCAGACCTCGATACTCCGATTAAATAACCAATTATTCCAGTACCTAATGCTACCCAAGAAGCAATTACGAAAGATTTTGATGTTTTTTCCATAGTTTTTTAAAATAAATTACTCTAGTATGTGTTTAAATTTAAGTTGAAACTAATAAATAAAAGGGGAAATCAGTGTATTATTTATAGCGAATATACATATATTGTTCTTAGTTGTTTCGAAGTTTTATTTTTTGATCTTTTTTCTTACTGTCTTTTTTCTTGCGCTTTTTTAGTATCAATAACAAAAAAAAACAGCATTTAGTTGCCTAAATACTGTTTTAAAATATATTTTAAGAAAAATTCTTAGTTGTTTACAGAATCGCTTAAACCAGCACCTGCCTTAAATTTCACTACGTTTTTAGCAGCAATTTGAATTTCTTTTCCTGTTTGAGGGTTTCTACCAGTTCTAGCAGCTCTTTCAGAAACAGACCAAGTTCCCCATCCAACTAAAGCAACTTTTTCTCCAGCTTTTAAAGAAGTAGTAACGTTAGAAGTTAAAGAGTCTAATGCAAGTTTAGCAGAAGCTTTAGAAATTCCTGCATCAGCAGCCATTGCATCGATTAAATCTGATTTGTTCATAATTTTAATATTTTTAAAAATTAATTTTTGTTTTTCGCTTAATAGCTCAACAAATATAGTAGGAATGGAGTTCCTTGCAAGTTTTTAGAGTAAAAAAACAGTCAATTGTTAATAACATTCCTAAAATTGTTAACAACCCTACTTGTTTTTCGTTAAAAATGGCTAAAGCCGATGTATAAAGGCTTACAGGGCTTTTGCATCTTTAGAAAATTGAAAACCATTTAATAAACTTTTAGTATCCATTAATTTTTTACCTGAAATTTTAATTTCATTAATAATAATGTAGCCATCTTTTACAGCAATTTTCAATTCTTTTTTAGAAGTTACAAGAGTTCCATTGGTTAAATCATGCTCGGCAAATTCTTTTGTTGTTCCGTATATTTTAGCTGAAATTTCAGTATCGCCATTTTTTATGCTTGTCCAAGCGGCAGGATATGGGTTTAATCCACGGATATGATTGTAAATATCATTTAAAGATTTAGACCAATCTATTTTACAGTTATCAGGAAACAGTTTATGTGCGGGCTTTTCTTCTAATTCGGGTTGTTTTGTAGTAGGAACATTTCCTGTAGCAATTAAATCTAAGGTTTCAGCAACTAAACCAGCACCTAAATTCATCAATCGGTCGTGTAGCTGCCCAACAATTTCATCTTCTTTAATAGCTACCGATTTTTGTAAAATAACTTCACCTGTATCTATTTTATCATCAATAAAAAAAGTAGTAACACCTGTGGTTGTTTCGCCATTAATAATAGCCCAATTAATAGGAGCGGCACCACGATAATCAGGTAATAAAGAAGCGTGCAGGTTAAAAGTACCAAATTCAGGCATTGCCCAAACTGTTTTTGGCAACATTCTAAAAGCAACGACAATCTGTAAATTAGCGTTCCATTTTTTTAAGTCTGCCTGAAAGGCTTCATCTTTTAAATTTGTAGGCTGTAAAATAGGAAGCTCTTGAGAAAGTGCATATTTTTTAACAGCAGATTGGTTTAGTTTACGACCTCTACCAGCAGGTTTATCTGCTGCAGTAATTACGCCAACTACATTATAATCATTTTCGATAAGGTGTTTTAAAATGGTTACCGCAAAATCAGGCGTTCCCATAAAAACGATGCGTAAATCTCTCATTTATAGTCAAGTTTATAGTGAAAATTATAGTAAAAAATATTTGTTGTTAGTAACGCTAATTTTTTCTTCGGATAAAAGCGTTCGTAAAAGTATTAAAATGTTAGCTTCTTTTTCATACAGCGCTGTAGCTATTTCATTAACAGTTAAAGCATCTTTTTTGTTTAATAAGTTTATAATTTGCTTCGGATTAATATAAAACGTTTGTTTATGTTGCAGACAAACATCGCAAATACCACACTTATTGGTTGCGTCTTCATTAAAATAATTTAATAGTTGTACGCTTCTGCAAAGGTCATTATTTTTTAAAAAATGAATTAAATCTTGCTGTTTTTTCTTTTTCTGAACTAAATACAGCTCAATATTTTTTAAAACTCTGTTAATTGTTTTATCATCTTCTCTTGGCTGTAAGAAAAATAATTCAGAATTATCACTTGCTTTTTTATATTCAAGTATATTTTTTTCAAGCATTCGTTCTAATTCTTTAATAACTTGCTCAGAGGTAATACCTATTTTTTTGGCGATATAAAATTCATCAATTTTTACAGGGTTTTCAAAAACTCCGCCGTATAAACGCAAAAGCGTTTGTACGAATTTTTTTGCTGATGGATTTTGTTGCAAATATAAAACTACCTGTTTGCTTGAAACGATAAAATAAATGCTTGATTTCTTTTGAAAATTAGTATTTAATTCAATAATGCCATTGCTATTTAATATTTGTAAAATAGTATATGTTTTAGTGGCAGTAAATGTATATTTTGTACAAAATTCTAGAAAATTAAAATCGAAAGGTGTTTCAATCAGTTCGCCTTTTGTAATTTGAAAATGCTGATATAATTTTCGATGAACCAATTTTATATCAGCAATATTAGGAAGTGATTTTTTTAATAAATCAGTGCTTTTTTTGATGTCATTCAGATTGTTTAAAACCACTGAAAAAGCTTTGTTTCCGTCACGCCCGCCACGTCCAGCTTCTTGAATATAATTTTCGATAGATCTAGGAAGGTTTAAGTGAATTACCACCCGAACATTTGGCTTGTCTATTCCCATTCCAAAGGCATTTGTGGCAACTATAATGGGTGTTTTTTCGGTCATCCAATTATCAAAAGCACGTTCTTTTTCTTGAATTGTTAAGCCTGCATGATAAAAAGAACTCTTAAATCCTTTCGCATTTAAATAGTTGGCAATATTTTTTGTTTTGGCTCTTGAGTTTACATAAATAATTGCCGAGCCTTTTGTTTTGGTAAAAATCTGATTTAGTTTGCGAAGTTTATCATCGGTTTGAAAAATTTGATAGGCTAAATTTTTTCGGTAAAATGATTTTTTGAAAATTTTAGGGGTATCAAGTTTTAACGAAACAATAATATCGTTTACCACTTTTTTAGTTGCCGTTGCTGTTAAGGCGATAAAAGGAACTTTTGGTTGTAGTTCTTTTAAAATAGCAATATTTTGATACGAAGGACGAAAATCGTGTCCCCATTCTGAAATACAATGCGCCTCATCAATGGCAATTAAATTAACATCTAGTTGTTTTATCTTTTCTTGAATAAAACGCGACTGTAAACGTTCGGGAGAAATGTATAAAAATTTCATTTTTCCGAAGCGAATATTGTCAAAAAGTGTAATTATTTCGTTTTGAGAACTTCCTGAAGGAATTATTGTAGCTTTTATACCTTTGTTAACAAGGCTATCTACCTGGTCTTGCATTAGGGCAATTAGTGGCGAAATAACAATGCAAACCCCATCGTTAATTAATGCAGGAATTTGAAAACAGATAGATTTTCCACCGCCCGTAGGTAACAAGGCGATGGTATCTTTGCTGTTTAAAACAGCCGTTATAATTTCTTGTTGAGGTGTTCTGAAAGATTTATGCTTCCAGTAATGCGTTAATATTTCTATCGATTTTTCATACATTTTTTAAATCGATTGTAAAATAAAATCGCAGCGTTCTTTTACAGTTCCAAAAGGAACAGTTATAATTTCATAACCAATTTCTAGGTATGATTTTTTTAAAAATTCATCAATCTCGACTGCTTGTTCAAAGGTTTCATATCTTTCATTATCAGATTTATAAATACTTTTCCATGGTGGGCACATAAATACTTTAGTATATAAATACTGACCACTTTTTTGTTTGAAAATAGGCGGATATTCACTTCCTAAATAATTCATGTACGCATGCACATCTGGTATTCCTCTGTCAAAAAAAATGACATCTGCATCATTCTTTTCAGCATCTAAATATTGTTGTTCTCTACCTTGTAGTAGCATTTCACTAAAAAGCAAAGGTTGTTCTAAAAACAATTGCTCTATTCCTTCTTTTTTGGCCCTTAGCGTTACTTCTCTCGAAATTTCAGGCATACAATTATAACCGAGATTTATAAACTCGTTTAAAATTGAAGACTTGCCTGTACCAGGACCACCTATTAAAACTATTTTTTGTTGCATGGTGCAAAAATATAAGTTTCAATTTATAAATGTAATAAATAGTGTAATTTTGTGCCATATCATTTTTAAATGATGAAAAATTAATTTTAAAAACTATAAAAGTTAAGTATTATGTCAGATAGAGAAGCATTCTATATTAAATTGAAAGGACAATTAGAAGACACAACAACATTTCCGAATAAATATTTATTCAAATTTATTGTACCTACAGATGAAAATCAGGCTGAAGAAGTAAAAGAAGTATTTAATAAAGGCGGTGCAGTAATTAAAACGAAACAGTCAAAGACAGGTAAGTATAACAGTCTTTCTATTTTTTTAAATGTTGAAAGTGCCGAAGAGGTAATAGCTTATTATAAAAAAGCAGACATAATTAAAGGTATAATTTCATTATAATATAAAAAAATAAGCGTTTAAGAATTTAAGGCAATAAATTGTTGCAAATCGTAAAATAAGTAAAAATAAAAGTAAGTGTATTTAAGTGAGTTTTAAAAAATATATAATTAGTAAAAAAATAATGCTATTTTTTTTTATAGCTTTATTTATTGTTTCTTGTGATTTTATTAGTTTAAAAACAAAAAAGGCATCACAAGAGTATAAACCTATAGCAACGGTTTACAATAAAAATATTTATAAAAAAGATATTGAAGAGTTATTACCAAAAGATATAAACCCTAAAGATAGTGTTGTTATGGCACGAGGGTTTATTTATTCATGGGCAAAAGAACAACTATTACTCGCTAAGGCAGAAGAAAATATATCGGAACTAAATAGTAAAAAAATAGCCATTTTAGTTCATAATTATAAAAATAGCCTATATATAAATGGATATAAAGAGCGTTTAATAAAACAACAGTTAGATACTGTTGTAGCTATGAATGAAATAGAATCGTACTATTATAAAAATAAAGATAATTTTAAATTAGATGAAGAAATTTTACAGTTTGAATATATTAACTTCGGAAAAGATTTTTTAGATAAATCAGAAGTTATTAAAAATTTTAAATCATCAAAACAAGCAGACCGAGAAGAATTAGAGCGTTATTTGTTAAACTTTAAATCATATCGATTACAAGACTCAACGTGGGTGCCTTTTTCATATTTACCTAAAATAATACCTCCTTTTCAGTTGCAAACTAAGCAAAGTTTGTTAAAAATTTCAAAATACATACAAAAAGAAGATAGTTTAGGAGTATATTTGGTGGCTGTAAAAAAGAGGTTGCCAAAAAATGCGAGTGCCCCTTTAATATTTGTAAGTCCTAGGATTAAGCAAATAATTTTACACAAAAGAAAATTAGAATTAATTAGAGAGATAGAAAAAACCTTGATAAATGATGCAATTCAAAATAAAAACTTTAAAGAATACTAGTCTATTATTTACCTTTTTCTTGGTAGGTTTAGGAGCTGTAAATGCACAACAAAACAAAGTTGATGGTGTAGCTGTCGTTGTTGGTAAAAACATTGTTTTAGATTCTGATATTGATAAATTTAAACAAGAAGTTGAGGTTAGAAGTGAAGGGAAGATAAAAATTTCTAACTGTGAAATGTTAGAGGAATTAATGCAACAAAAATTATTAGCTCACCATGGAGTTATTGATAGTGTTGTCGTTGCTCAATCAGATGTTGATAGTAAAGTAGCCCGAAGTATTTCTTATTTTACCAACCAATACGGAAGTGAAGAAAAGGTAATTAAAGCCTATGGTTTTAACGATATTGAAGACCTTAAAAAAGAATTAGCTAGGGTACAAAAAGAAAATATTCTTATTGAAAAGGAGCAGTTAAAGATTACTGAAAAAGTAGATGTAACTCCAGAAGAAATACGTGTTTATTTTAAAGGATTAAATGATAAAAATGAATTGCCAGAAATTCCTGCGCAAGTATCCATAGCGCAATTAGTTTTAAATGCAGAACCAACACCGCAAGAAATAGAACGCGTTATTAATAAGCTTAATGAAATTAAAAAGCAAGTTGAAAACGGTGCTAGTTTTAAATTAAAAGCAATTATAAATTCTGAAGACCCAAGTGCTGCTCAAAACAGCGGAAACATGGGGGTTATTACCAAAGAAACTAACTTTGTAAAAGAATTTAAAGAAGTAGCTTTTTCATTAGAAGAAGGACAAATATCAGCACCTTTTAAATCACCTTTTGGATATCATATTATTTTACTAAATAAAATAAGAGGTAACGGACGTGAGGTTTCTCATATATTACTACAGCCAGAAATTGCTGATGAAAAATTAAAAGAAACAAAACAAGCTATTCAAAATATTGTAAAAGATATTAAAGAAAAGAAAATAACTTTTGAAGATGCTGTAAAAAAATATTCAGAAGAAGAAGAAACTAAAAACAATGGCGGGTTATTAATTAATCCATATACACAAGAAACTACTTTTGAATTAACTAGAATGGCACCAGAATTATTTGGTAGAATTAGCGAGCTTAATCAAGGAGATTTATCAGATATTCATTATGATGAAACTCGTGAGGGTAAAAAAATGTATAAAGTGATTTTATTAAAAACAAAAACACAAACACATAAAGCAAATCTAGTAGATGACTATGTAAAACTACAAGAATTTGCCTTGGCGAAGAAAAAAGAAGAAAAAATTACCAAGTGGTCTAAAGAAAAAATACAAGAAACCTATATCAAATTATCAGGTGATTATAAAAAGTGTGTCTTTAAAAAAGATTGGAAAAAAGAACATAAATAATCCCTATTAATTTTAGTAAAACAAGAATCCCGCCTTTAGCGGGATTCTTGTTTTTTAATAGTTTCTAAAACACTATTTTTGAAATACGTAAATTAAAAATTTATTCTATGTCAGATGTAGCCGCTGTAAATAATTTAGTTAAAAAATTCAGTCAATTACAACAAGAAATAGGTAAGGTTATCGTTGGGCAGCAAACCGCTGTTGATTATACGCTATTATCTGTTCTTTGTGGAGGTCATTCTCTTTTAATAGGTGTGCCAGGATTGGCAAAAACACTGCTAGTAAATACCATATCGGAAGTATTGGGTTTACAGTTTAGTCGTATTCAGTTTACACCCGATTTAATGCCTTCGGATATTTTAGGAAGCGAAATTTTAGATGAAAACCGTCAGTTTAAATTTATAAAAGGACCTATTTTTTCTAATATTATTTTAGCTGATGAAATTAACCGTACACCGCCTAAAACTCAAGCAGCTTTATTAGAGGCAATGCAAGAAAAATCAGTAACTATTTCTGGAAATCACTATAAATTAGACCTGCCATTTTTTGTGTTAGCCACCCAAAACCCGATAGAGCAAGAAGGAACATACCCGTTACCAGAAGCCCAATTAGATAGGTTTATGTTTTCTATTCATTTAGAATACCCTACATTTGAAGAAGAGGTTCAGGTAGTAAAAAATACCACATCAACAAATAAACCAACCGTAAATTCGATTCTTTCTTCTCAAGAAATTATTGAAATGCAACACTTAATTCGAAAAATTCCAGTAGCCGATAATGTTATTGGATATGCCGTTGGTTTGGTGGCTAAAACACGCCCGAAATCGGAAAAAGCAATGCCATTAGTTAAAAAATATATCGATTGGGGAGCAGGACCAAGAGCTTCACAAAATTTAATATTAGCCGCTAAAGCATACGCAGCTATAAAAGGTAAGTTTTCGCCCGATATTGAAGATGTTCAAGCAGTTTCAGTACCAATATTATCGCACAGAATTGTTAAAAATTACAAAGCCGAAGCCGAAGGAATTACTATTGAACAAATTATTAAATCATTATTTTAAGATGAAAAAAGTACTTATAGCAACACTGTTATTACTGATTATTTTTTCTTGTAAAAAGGAAGTGTCAGAAAAAGTAGAAAAAAAAGCAATTTTAGCGGTTATGAAGGCCCAAGAAACCGCTTGGTCAAACCATAATTTAGAAGGCTATATGCAGGGTTATTGGAAAAGCGATTCTCTAAAATTTTACGGAAGCAACGGGCTTACTTATGGGTGGAACAAAACCCTATCGAACTATAAAAAAGGCTATCCAACAAAAGCGCATTCAGGAGTTTTAAAATTTAAAGTAAATGATATTTCAAAAATAACCAACGGTGCTTATTTTGTAATGGGCGAATACCATTTAACCCGAAAAGTAGGGAATGCCAAGGGTGTTTTTATGATTATTTTTAAGAAGATAAAAAATCAATGGAAAATTATAGCAGACACTTCTTGTTAATAAATTAGCTATTTATAAAATTAAAAACCCGCTTTAAAAGCGGGTTTTTGTTGTTTTAATATCGAAGAAAAATATCAAAATTATTTTTTAGCCTTATTTTTAAAGCGGTTAAATTTACTTGTTTTTTTCTTAGGCCAGCTGTTATTTGTAGTGTCAATATCAGCAGTTTCTAAATCAGGATCTATTACAAAGCTTTTTATTTCTTTATCCGAAGAAAAAACACGGAATGCTTTTTGATCATTATTCATCCAAATTTGAGCAGGAAAAGTTTCTCTTTTTTTACTGCCATCAGCGTATGTTAATTCGATAATAATTGGCATTGGTAAACCTCCTGGCTTTTCAAATTCAACCTGATACATATACTTTGGTAATGCTTTTAAACGTGCTTTTTTATCGGCAGATAAACTATTAATATAGTTTTCTACTTCCGATGAATTTGCAGCTTTTTTATCGGTAGTTAAAAAAACTAATTTACCTAAGCCTGCAAAGTAAGAAGGATATTTTTCTTGTAGTTTTTTCGTTTTTTCGTTTGGCTTGTTTGATAAAAACAACGATTTTACTTCTTTTATTGCAATATCAGTATAATCTGTTGAATAAAACCAACCTCTCCAAAACCAGTCTAAATCCATACCAGATGCGTCTTCCATAGTTCTAAAGAAATCAGCAGGAGTAGGGTGTTTAAACATCCATCTTTTAGCGTAGGTTCTAAAAGCATAATCAAATAATTCAGGTCCCATAATGGTATGACGTAACATGTATAAACCAGCGGCAGGCTTTGTATAAGCATTTGGTCCGAAGTTTTTTACGTAATCACCCTGCGACATAATTGGCGATAATCTGCTTTGATCTAAACTCATATAACGCACAATATCTTTGGGTAAATTACCCGTATTAAAGTTTGGGTCGTAGTCTAATTCGGCTAAGGTTTCAACAAAAGAATTTAAACCTTCGTCCATCCAAGTCCATTGACGCTCATCAGAATTTACAATCATCGGGAAAAAGTTATGCCCAACTTCGTGGGTAATAACACCAATCATTCCGTTTTTAACTCTATCAGAATAGGTTCCGTCGGCATTAGGACGTCCGTAGTTAAAACAAATCATCGGGTATTCCATTCCTTGTTTTTTTGCATGAACAGAAATTGCTTTTGAATACGGATAATCAAAAGTCATTTTAGAATACTCTTCTAAAGTATTGGCCACAACTCTTGTTGAATGTTGCTCCCATAAAGGGTTTCCTTCTTTTGGATACAAAGAAACCGCCATAATATTTTTACCATTTATTTTTACAGCCATGGCATCCCAAATATATTTTCTTGAAGAAGCAAAAGCGTAATCACGTACGTTATTTGCCTTAAAGTGCCATGTTTTTGTTTTGGTAGATCTTCCTTTTTCGTTTGCTTCTGCTTCTTTTTGGGTAACAATAAAAACAGGGTTTTTATACGATTTTCTAGCCTTTGTAAAACGCTTACGTTGTTCTTTGGTTAGCACCTCTTTTTCATTTTGTAATTGACCAGTAGCATCTACAATATGATCGGCAGGAACGGTTAATTTAACGTCGTAATCGCCAAATTCTAATGCCCATTCACTACGTCCCCAAAATTGCATGTTTTGCCAACCTTCAACGTTGTCATAAACAGCTAAACGAGGGAAAAACTGCGCAATAGTATAGTTTTTGTTTCCGTCAGGAAATAATTCAAAACCAGAACGCCCACCGTCATCAACAGAATTATTAATTAGGTAGTTCCATTTTATTTTAAAAGTAAAAACTTCGCCCGATTTTAATGCTTTTGGTAAATTAATACGCATCATTGTACGGTTAATGGTGTATGATAAATCATTGCCATTTTCATTTTTTACTTCTTCTATTTTGAATCCAAAATCTTTAGAAATTTCTAAGTTTTTTGCTACAAATTTTTCAGGAGTTTGAAAAATACTTGCTCTTTTAGACTCCGAAAGCGGACTTTTAGAATCTGGAGCACGCATATTTTGATCTAATTGCACCCATAAATAGTCTAAATTATCTTTAGAATTGTTATGGTAGGTAATTGTTTGATCGCCATATAATTTATTAGCAGCTTCGTCTAAATGTAAGTTCATTACATAGTCAACTTTTTGCTGGGTATATTGATGTCCAGGAGCTCCTGATGCTGTGTGTTGGTCGTTTGGTGTAGCTAATACGTTTTTTAATTGACGAAATTTGTTCTGATCAATATGACCTTTTTGAGGCTCTTTATTTGTTGTTTGTGCAAATAGTGATGCAGATACAAAAAGAGCTGAAAATAGTAGTGTAGAATATTTTTTCATTTTCTTTTTTTAAATTATTAAATTTTAAATTATCGCGGTAAGTTACTGAAATTTGAGTAGTAGGAAAATTAGTTTTAAAACTTTAACAAACCTTTTATAGCCTGTTTAATTTGTATATAAAAGATGATTATTTGTTTTTTATCCGTATAAAATATTTAGATTATTAAAATCAAGCTATAAATAACTAAATTTAAGTCAAATACTAAAAATAATCTTAAAATTTTAATAAGCCTTTATTGTTTTTTTTATCTAAAAATAAACTTTTACGTTCTTTTTTTACAGAAGCTTTTATTAAATTTTGTTGTTCAGGAAAATACTTAACTAACATGTTATTTTCTATTTCAATAGTATTTATACTTGTTATATGTTCTGTTTCTAAATAAAAATATACAATATCACCATCGTATTCTTTACCAATAAAATTATAAGTAGCCTGTTTTTTGTTAATTTTAATCTTAAAATTTTTTGTTAAATAGTTAACAAAAAGCGAGTCAACATTTTTTAACTCATTGTTTGATGTTAATTGTAAATCGACATTATAATCTTTGTTTATAGCTGTTTCTATGTCGTCCATAAAAACATTCATAATCATTTGTACTGATTTTGTTTCTTCTTGATAGCTAATTTCAGTTAATGAAATATAGTATTTATGAAGGCTAAAAGCGAGTAGTGGAAGGATAAAAAAAAGCAGGCTTATTTTTATGATATTTTTATTCATGTATCTTTTTAAGTTTATTTTTTGATGTTTTTATACTGATAAATGCGCCAAATTACTCTTTTTTACTCTTTGTAATCGTTTAAGTTTAATTTTTTAAATTTTTCGGCCTTCTTTTTTAAAAATAAAATCATATTTATTTCGCCAGCGTGATAGGTTTCTTCAAATTTTTCATCCGAAGTACAATAATAAATAAATTTATAAATGTCTGTTTTTTTTATCTTGTATTCTTGTACAATAGCCGCCGAATAGTTGTTTTTTATCTTATTTACTTTTACCTCTAAACTTTCGATGGCTTTTAGTTTTTTAAGCTTTTTTATTCTGCCAGAAGCGGTGTTTATAATGTAGTCTAACGAAATTACATTCGCCAAACCAAAGGTAAAAGGCTTACTTCCTCCCATAGCTGTTTGCAGCGTTCTTTCGGCGGGTGTTAGTTGTTTAGAGCCCGCATAAGGCAGGTTTAATGTTGTCGCATTTATTTGAGCTGTTGTTTTTATATTTTTAATATCGGAGGATAAAAAGCCTAGCAAATCATTTTTTTTAAGTGTTATTTCATCTAGTTCATAGGCTTGTTTATGTAGTTTAAAGCTGTTTTTTTGAATCCCGAAATGATTTGTGTTCACTTTAATATGGATTGATTTATAGCCGACAAACGATATTTTTAAAGAATCATTTACTTTAGCTAAAACTCTAAACTCCCCCGATTGATTGCTAAAAGTTCCTTGTTTTGTGGTTAAATTGATGATGTGCGCATTATAAATAGTGGTAATTTTATCGTTCACGCTTCCGTATAAAAATTTTCGAGGTATTTGTTGTTTTTGTGCCTGTATTTTTAAACAAAAAAGTACTAAAAACAAGATATAAACGATTTTTTTCATTCTGCTGAATTTAAAATTATTAAATAATTGTCACTTTGTTGTTGAAGTATTTTAAGCATTTCTAAAACCCTGCCTTTTTTGTATAATTCTTCAATACCTAAATAATTGCAATAATTTAAAAAGTGATGGTATTTTTCTTTGGGGATTTTCAACTCGATAAAAAAGAATTTTTCACCAAATCCCGATAGCAATATTTTAGGGAAATGCTCTTTAAATTGAATTTCTTTTCGAAGTCTTCTTTTTTCGGCGGCATATTGGTCAATTCCTGCTCCTGATTTAGTAGAAACACCTTCAAACCTTGCTGTAGGATCAACTTGCTTTCTCATGTCAGGCGCTTTGATACGCGCTGTTGCATCAATTTTTGAAATAACAATTTGGTTAAAATCAATCATTGAAAAATCTACTGCTTTTTTTGATTTTATCGCCCCAAAATTTGTAGTAACTTCTTTTAAATCGCTAAATAAACGCCCTTTTAATTGATGTCTTTTTAAGGTAACTTCGTCTAGTTCAAAAGTTTCTTTACTTAAAATAAAGCTGTTTTTTTGAATCCCAAAATGATTTGCGCTCACTTTAATACGGATTGATTTATAACCAACAAACGATATTTTTAAAGAATCATTTACGCTTGCTAAAACTCTAAATTCACCAGCTTGATTGGTAAAAGTTCCTTGTTTTGTGGTTAAATTGATGATGTGCGCATTATATAGGTTTCCAATAGCATCTTTAAGGTTTCCGTATAAAAATTTTCGAACTGTTTTTTGCTGTTCTTGAGAAACAGCAACTTTAATAACAATAAAAAGGAATAAAATTAACAGGTATTTTTTTTTCATATATCTTTTTGAACACTGGTTATTTTTATCTTTAAAAATCATCAAAAGCACTTCATATTACAAATAAACTACCTAATTGTCTTAAAAATGTTGTAATGCTATGGTAAATTTTTGTTAATTTGACTTATGAAAAACATGATAATAGCAAGCACATCGACTGTTCACGCAAGTGGATACCTAGAATATATAACACCAGTACTTATTAATTTATTTAAAGATACCGATACTATTTTATTTATTCCTTACGCACGCCCTGGTGGAATTACTTATGACCAATATACCGATATTGCCAAAAAATATTTTGCAAAGCTTGATAAAAAAGTAAAAGGAATCCATGAATTTGAAAATCCGAAGGAAGCTTTAAAAGTAGCAAAAGGAATTTTTACAGGAGGAGGAAATACCTTTGAATTGGTAAATCAATTATATAAAAACGATATAATTGACACTTTAAAAAATGTTGTAGAAAACGGAACGCCCTATTTAGGAACCAGCGCAGGAAGTAATATTTGTGGCGTAACAATGATGAATACCAACGATATGCCCATTGTATATCCGCCGAGTTTTAACACCTTAAACTTGATTTCTTTTAATATTAATGCACATTATTTAGACCCTATAAAAGGTTCAACACATATGGGCGAAACTCGTGAAACTCGTATCAAAGAATACCATGTTTTTAATGAAACACCCGTTTTAGGATTGCGTGAAGGAAGTTGGTTAGCGGTAACAGGAGATGAAATTGTTTTAAAAGGAACTTTATCGGCGCGTTTGTTTCAAAAAGATAAAGAACCAATAGAATTAAATACAAACACAAAGATTCATAGAATGAATTTATTTTAATAAATCACTTTTTATTCATTTTAGATGTGTACTTTAAATATGAAAGATAAAGAAATAGTAATTAACCAATGGGTAGATCTTTATTCAGAACCATTACTTAAAAGAGCTATATTTTTACTAGAAAATAGAGATGATGCGAAAGATTTAGTACAAGAAGTTTTTGTTTCTGCAGTACAAGCGTATCATCATTTTAAAGAAGAAAGTACTCCACTTACTTGGTTACAAACTATTCTTAAAAATAAAGTTGCCGATTTTTATCGAAAAAAATATCGTAATACTAAAAGCATTAATATAGTAAATTTTTTTGATTCGAAAACAGGTTCTTGGACAGATAATTCAATTCTTAATGATTGGGATCAAAATTTAAATGAACAAGAAAATCAAAATTCACTACATAGTACATTAGATAAATGTATTGAAGATTTACCCGCTCAATGGTTACTTGTTGTAAAACTTTATTATTTAAAAGAAAAAAAGAACAATGAGGTTTGCAGTGAATTGAATATTTCCCTAAATAACTTGTGGAAAATACTTCAACGAAGTCGTATGCAATTAAGGAAATGTATAGAATTAAATTGGTTTGAAAAATTATGAAAACAACGATTAATAAGTTAATTCATTTTATTATTAAGCCATGTGAAAAAATTCCAATTTTAATAGAAAAACAAAATACAGGAAATCTTTCATTTATCAATGAAAAATGGCTTAGTTTTCATTTATACGTATGTATATCATGTGCTTCTTATAAACGTAAATTTGAAAAAATAGATTCTCTTCTATCAAAAAAAATGATAGAAGAGAATAAAAAAATAAAAATAAATAAATCTGATATACAGGAGCTTAAGGGTTTAATTAAAAATAAAATAAATATTTAATTTTATTTTTTGTCAGTATTTATAAAATTTTTCGACTATATATATAAAGGTCACCAAAGTATCTTTTTTGTAAAAATTAATAAATATGAAAAAAATAAATTTTTTAATGTTTTTGTTTGCATTTACTTTAATTACACAGTGTTTAAATGCTCAAGTATCAGAAAAAATAATGATAAAAAATAAGGAAATTTATCTCGCAGGAGGTTGTTTTTGGGGAATAGAGCATTTTTTACAACAAATCGGAGGTGTTATAAATACCGAGGTTGGGTATGCTAATGGAAAAATTATAAATCCGACTTATAAAATTATATCTACTACGGAAACAGGTTTTGTTGAAACAGTGAAAGTAGAATATAATCCAGCTCAAATTACATTAAAAAAACTTTTAAAATTATTTTTTAAAATTATTGATCCAACAAAACTTAATCAACAAGGAAATGATATAGGTACACAGTATCGAACAGGTATATATTATACTGAAAAAATAGATGAAGCTATTGTAAAGTTAACTTTAAACGAACTTACTAAATTATATGATAACCCTATTGTGGTAGAATCTAATATATTACAAAATTATTATCGAGCAGAACAGTATCATCAAAAGTATTTAGATAAAAATCCTTCAGGATATTGTCATATTCCTAAATTCTTTTTTCAAATGGCGAAAGAGGCTAATCGAATATCAGATTCAAACAATCAGATTTATAAAAAACAAAGTGATACAGCGCTTAAAAATAAATTAAGTAATTTACAATACGAAGTAACACAAAAAAATGCTACAGAAGTGCCCTTTAAAAATGAATATTGGAATGAATTTAGAGAGGGGATTTATGTAGATATTACAACAGGTGAACCATTATTTATATCTACGGATAAATTTGAGTCTGGTTGTGGATGGCCAAGTTTTTCAAAACCTTTAAGTAAATCATCAGTTTATGAGAAAACAGATAAAACATTAGGTATGCTTCGTACTGAAATACGTAGTAAAACAGGAAATTCTCACTTAGGACATGTATTTAATGATGGCCCTGCTGATAAAGGAGGTTTAAGATATTGTATTAATAGTGCCTCTTTACGTTTTATTTCTAAAGAAGAAATGAAAAGAGGGAAGTATAAAAAATTTCTTTATCTGTTAGACAAATAAATAGAGACTTGTTTTGTGTAGGTTACTCATTATCTGTTAATAAAAATAAAGAGTGAGTTATCAAAACGAAAAATAATTATAATTATTAAGTATTTATGATTAAAAAATAGTTACAAAATTGTTATTAAATAAAATTTACCAGCCGTTTTATTCTATAAAAATTGTAAAATTAAACTCTTATAATTTTGATATTAAGGGATTTTTATAATTTCACTATATGTATCTATTTGAATATGAGTGTTTTCATTTTTATTATAATTTATAATGATTATTAATAGTTTATTAATGATGAAAGTGTAAATTGCCAGTATGTAATTTAACCTTAATATGATATACTAGTCATTTGTAATTAATGGTCTTTTTACTAGAAATAAGAGATGGCATATCCCCCGAGTGCAATCGAACTGCGTGACAAATTACTCTTGTAATATGTCATTATAGCTGTTTAAAATCCTATATTTATATTTCATAATTAAGAGATATGAAAATAAGGAGTGACTTCTTTGGTGTGATACTGTTCAAAAAACAATCGGTTAATCTGATTTGTTTCCTTATTTTAAATAAATTATAATTAACACATAAATATATTTTAAAAATGAAGAAATATAGAGGGTTTACAGTACTTGCATTATGTTTAACTATGCTAGTATCTTGTAATGAAGAAGAGACTTTTGATGGTAAAAATTTAAAAGCATCTAAAAGTCAATTTTTAAATGAAGATATTCCAGATGGAATTAGTAATTTAGTGATTAAAGATATTACCAAATACAATAGAGGTTTAAGAACTGAGGTTGAAACAAATTGTGTAGAGAAAGAAGTAAGTTTTGATAAAACAGATTCAGATTTTTTTCTAATTAATCCAAATGGAAGCTTGTTATGGCCAGGTAACTTAGTCGGAGCAAGGTCTATTCAAGATGGATCTCCAACATCTGTTCCATTTTATGGTAGAGATAGAAATTCAATTGAGATAGGTTTAGATGTTATTTCAGGTACATCTGCATCTACATCTACAATTATTCCGAACCCAACACCCGGTTCTGTGAGAAATGAGTTGAATAGAATTTTAGGAAACTACTATGATTCAGGAGCTCGTTTTCCAGCAGCATTTGAAGTATCTATAGAAAGAGTTCATAACTCAAGTGATTTACAATTTGCTTTAAAAGCTGGTTACTCAGGTTCAGGAGTTGATGTTGCTGGTCAATTAGGAATTAATTTTAGTGATAAAAAAACACGTTATGTAGTTTCATTAAAACAACGTTTTTTTACTGCAACAGTAACGCCTAAGGCTGAATTAATAGGTGATAGAGGGTGGTTTAATAATAGTGTAACTCCTGAAAATCTTACTAATTATGTAACTGATTATAAGGAAAATGTTTCAAATGTTAATATGAATCCAGCTTCTTATATCGAATCTATAACATATGGTAGATTATTTTCTTTGATTTATGAATCTTCAGAGAGTGCTAAAGATGTCTCGGCTGCATTAAATTTTGCATATAAAGGCGCTATAGGTTCTGTTAAAGCTGATGTTTCTACAAAATATAATCAAACATTACAGAATACTACAGTAAAAGTAAAGCAAATTGGTGGAGATGCACAGCCAGGAATAACTGCAGGTTTAAGTGCGGTATCGGGTGATTTGAAAGCTATAAATACTTTCTTAAAAGAAGGAGCAAATGTATCTAGAACAAATCCAGGATATCCTATTTCGTATAAAGTAAATTACGTATCTAATAACTCTCCTTTTAAGGTTGTAAGCAATGTTAAGTATGTGCAAAGAGATTGTGAACTTGTAAGTAGAAAAAAAGTACGATTTAACCCATTAACTGTTTCTACTAATTATTGGGGGTACGATCATGGTACTTCTGGTTTAGAATTATTTGGAAAATTAAGTGTACAAAAATTTAATAAAGCTACAAATAGTTGGTATAGTATAGGATCTTCTATTAATTGGGGGTTTAGTAATGAGCACGTAGTAAGGGATTTTTACAAATTTGATACCACAAAAAATATTTGGAATCGCAGTAAATTTATTGATTTTGATGTAGATCAAGTAAATGGTGAGCGATTTAGACTAGTATCTGTTGCTGGTGAAGCTGATGATCATTATGTAGTTCAAGAAGATGGAGGTACTGCTGCTATTATATATGAATATAATGCAGAAAAAAAAGAATGGATAGGTTATGATAGCAGTAATAAATTAATTTCTGTACCAAAAAATAACAATGGTAATTCATTTGAATTTTTAAATGCTATTGATGGGTACTACGGTGGAGAATATGATAAAATATCTTTGAAATATAGTATCTATTTTTTGAATTAACAATAATAATAGTTTTAAAAAAAAGGAGGTCAATTTGACCTCCTTTTTATTTATATAATTTGTTTTTTATTTTATGAATTTCTATGACAAGCTAACAAGGTGTTTTTTAATAACATTGCAATAGTCATAGGGCCAACTCCGCCAGGAACAGGCGTTATAAATGCTGATTTTTTTGAAACTTCATCAAAAGCAACATCACCAACCAAACGGAAACCATTCTTTTTAGACGAATCGGCAACACGGGTAATACCTACATCAATTACCGTTACATCTTCTTTTACCATATCTGCCTTTAAAAATTCGGGTATTCCTAAAGCTGCAATAATAATATCAGCCTGTAAGGTAATTTCTTTTAAATTTTTAGTTCTACTATGTGTTAAAGTAACAGTCGCATTTCCAACAGTTCTTTTTTGAGATAATAAAATACTCATTGGGCTACCAACAATATGGCTACGTCCAATAACCACTACATGTTTACCCGAAGTTTCTACCTTATATCGGTCTAATAATTCTAAAATTCCGAAAGGAGTTGCTGAAATAAAAGTAGGTAAATTTAATGCCATTTTACCAACATTTGTTGGGTGAAAACCATCAACATCTTTGTCGGGATTTATTGCCATTAATATTTTTTGTTCATTAATATGATCGGGTAGAGGTAATTGCACTATAAAACCATCAATATCATTATCAATGTTTAAAATAGCAATTTCATTTAATAATTCTTCCTCTGTGATATCTTGCGATAACCGAATTAAAGAAGATTCAAAACCGACACGATCACAGGCTTTTACCTTTGCATTAACATATGTTAAACTTGCACCATCGTTACCAACTATAATAGCAGCTAAATGAGGTGTTTTTTTATCCTGATTTTTTAAATCTAATACATCAATAGCAATTTCTTCTTTAATATCTGCTGATGTTTTCTTACCGTCTAGTAAAATCATTTTGTAGGGTGTTGTTGTTAATAATTATATCTAAATAAAAAGAGAAGCCACGGCTTCTCTTTTTAATATATTTTATTTTAATTATTTCATGTTTTGCATCATTTGCATCATCTTTTTTCCGCCGCCACCTTGCATCATTTTCATCATTTTACTCATTTGGTTAAACTGCTTCATCAATTGGTTTATTTCTTGAATTGATGTTCCAGAACCTTTTGCAATTCGTTTTTTACGACTCGCATTAATAGTTGAAGGAGTACTTCTTTCTAGCGGAGTCATTGATTGAATAATTGCTTCAATCCCTGTAAAAGCGCCTTCATCAATTTCAACATCTTTTAAGGCTTTACCCGCCCCAGGAATCATTCCAACTAAATCTTTCATGCTACCCATCTTTTTGATTTGTTGAATTTGACTTAAAAAGTCATCAAAACCAAATTGATCTTTTGCAATTTTTTTCTGAAGTTTTCTAGCTTCGTCTTCATCGTATTGTTCTTGGGCACGTTCTACTAATGAGATAACATCTCCCATTCCTAAAATACGATCTGCCATACGATCGGGGTGAAAAATATCAATAGCATCCATCTTTTCACCAGTACCGATAAACTTAATCGGTTTATTTACTACCGATTTTATTGATAAAGCAGCTCCACCACGAGTATCACCATCTAATTTTGTTAGTACAACACCATCAAAATTTAAAATATCGTTAAAGGCTTTTGCGGTATTTACAGCATCTTGCCCTGTCATAGAATCGACAACAAATAAAGTTTCCTGCGGATTAATAGCTTTATGAATGTTTGAAATTTCATCCATCATTTCTGTATCAACAGCTAAACGACCAGCGGTATCAATAATTACTACATTTTTCCCTGTTGCTTTTGCATGCTTAATAGCATTTTGAGAAATTTCAACTGGGTTTTTATTGTCAACCTCGGCATAAACTTCTACACCAATTTGCTCACCAACAACTTGTAACTGATTAATAGCCGCAGGACGATACACATCACAACCAACTAATAATACTTCTTTCGATTTTTTATTTTTCAAGAAGTTTGCTAATTTACCTGAAAAAGTAGTTTTACCAGACCCTTGTAAACCAGACATTAGGATAACGCTCATTGAACCTCCTAAATTAATACCAACAGTGTCGCCACCCATTAAATCGGTCAATTCATCTTTAACTAATTTAACCATTAATTGTCCTGGGTTTAACGTAGTTAATACGTCTTGTCCTATGGCTTTTTGCTGTACTCTTTTAGTAAATTCTTTGGCGATTTTAAAGTTAACATCGGCATCTAATAAAGCTCTACGAACTTCTTTTAGAGTTTCAGCAACGTTAACTTCGGTAATCTTTCCGTGTCCTTTAAGCGTGTGTAACGCTTTATCTAACTTTTCACTTAAATTATTAAACATGTATCGGCATCATTTTTAGAGCTACAAATATAATAATTTAGTTGTAAGGACTGTGGTTTTTTAAGAGCAGTTTGTTTGATTTTGTTCAATTTGTTGCTTTTTTTTAATTAAAATAGCATTTATAGCGAATCTTGTTTTAATTTCTATTTTTTTAGAGGCAAAGGCTTGTGGTAATTTAATAAAAGAGTAAAAAGATTATTAAACTTATCAAAAACGTAGCACTAAAAATACCAACCCACAATAGTTTATTAACAGTAGTATTTTTATTAGTTTTCTGTTGTTTTTCTAAAATTTTAGCTTCAAAAGTATTCCAAGCAAGGTTTATTTGTTTGGAATCAATAGGGTTTTCTTTAAATTGAAGCCCTATAATAATTGCTTTAGCTTCTTGGGCGAATTCTTTTTTATCGATATTATTACTTAACCAATACTCCCAAAAAGAAACATCGCTTAGGTTTGAATTTAAAGCCCAATTTTTAAAGGAAGTATCTTTTAAAAAATCAGCAATGTTATGGTATGTTTTGTGTGTCATTTTGCAAGTGCCAAACAGAAGTATACTATTAAAAGTAATTTACTAAAAATATATACTCTTTTTAAGACTGCAAATTTAGGCATTAAATAATTGTAAAATTAAAACATCTTCACGCAATCGTTTTATAGCTTTATGAATATGATTAAGTACACTTTGGTAGTTAATCTCCATAATTTCGGCTATTTCAGGTGTTTTTAGGTTGCAATTATATTTTAAATACAACACTTCTCGTTGTTTTTTAGAAAGTTTATTTAACGAAGCTGTTAAGTTTTTATTTCTAAAAGCTATTGATTCTTGATTTGTAAGAAACTCTTCAGGTGTAAAGTGAATATCAACAATAGGCTGGTTTATATCTCCAAGAAGTTTGTTTTTTTGATTTTTTTGAATAATTTTAATTAAAAAACGTCGGTAAGAAACAAATAGATAAGGCGTAATTTTGGTTAAATCGCTTAAGTTTTCACGATGTTCATATACATACATAAAAAAATCTTGAAGTGAGTCTTCGGTAATTATTTTATTTCTTGAAATTTTTAAACCGTATTTAAATAAAGGCTCGTAATAGTTTTTAAAAAGTGCTTCAAAAGCAATTAAATCACCTTCTTTTAATGATTTCCATAAAATTTCGTCAGATAGTTTTTTCATAAAGAAGGGTTGATATTTAGGTTAATACGTTTTAAATGTAGTGAAAAATATTTTAATCATTTTTCATTTTTTTTTAAAAAAAGTTAATAGAGCTTTAAATAAATCCTTAAAATTGAAAGCAAACAAGTATATTTGCAAACGCAAATTTTCAATAAAAAGATAGAATGAAAGCTGGAATTGTAGGATTACCAAACGTAGGAAAATCAACATTATTTAACTGTTTATCAAACGCAAAAGCGCAAAGTGCTAACTTTCCGTTTTGTACGATAGAACCTAATATTGGTGTAGTAAATGTGCCAGACCCACGAATTCAGGTTTTAGAAGGTATGGTAAACCCAGAGAGAGTAATGCCTGCAACTGTAGAAATTGTAGATATTGCTGGTTTAGTAAAAGGAGCAAGTAAAGGAGAAGGTTTAGGAAACCAATTTTTAGCAAATATTAGAGAAACAGATGCAATTATTCACGTATTACGTTGTTTTGATAATGAAAATATTATTCACGTTGATGCTTCTATTGATCCTATTAGAGACAAAGAAACCATTGATATTGAGTTACAATTAAAAGATTTAGAAACTGTTCAAAAACGTTTAGAGCGTGTAAAAAGAACGGCTAAAACTGGTAATAAAGAAGCGCAAATAGAATTAGAGGTTTTATTAAAAATTGAAGAAACTTTATTACAAGGAGTATCAGTAAGAGCCATCGATTTTTCAGAAAAAGACCAAGAAATTGTAACAGGATTACAATTTATTACGGCAAAACCAGTGTTATACGTTTGTAATGTTGATGAAGGATCGGCAGTAAACGGAAACGATTATGTAGCCAAAGTAAGAGAAGCAGTAAAAGACGAAAACGCACAAGTAATTGTCTTAGCTGTAGGTACCGAAGCTGATATTACCGAGTTAGACGACTACGAAGAACGTGAAATGTTTTTAGCCGATATCGGTTTAAAAGAAGCAGGAGCATCGGTTTTAATTAGAGCCGCTTACAGGTTATTAAACCTACAAACTTATTTTACTGTAGGAGTAAAAGAGGTGCGTGCTTGGACCATTAATATTGGCGATACTGCACCACAAGCAGCAGGTGTTATTCATACCGATTTCGAAAAAGGATTTATTAGAGCTGAGGTTACAAAATACAACGACTACATTACTTTAGGTGGTGAGCAAAAAGTAAAAGAAGCAGGGAAATTAGGGGTTGAAGGAAAGGAATATATTGTACAAGATGGCGATATTATGAACTTCAGGTTTAACGTTTAATTTTTTAATTTTTAAAATAATAATTAGGGCGTTCGGGCGGGCTTTCACTACTCGCTTTTTTTAAATAGAAAAAATTTAAAAAAGAGCTCAAACAAGCCGTTCAATCCCTAACGCAAAACCAGAACGCTGTAGATTATTCTACAGCGTTTTTTTGTATCTTATCAAAATAAAATAGCGTTAATAAATATGCAAGTAGATAAATCAATATTTCAATATTTAGAAAATTTAAAACAAAATAACAATAGAGATTGGTTTACCGATCAAAAACCACGTTTTGTTGAGGTTCAAAAAAGCGTAAAAGAGTTTTATGGAAAAGTAGGCGAAAACCTAGAAATATACGATGTTATTGATAACTTTAAATTATTCCGAATTTATAGAGATGTTCGTTTTTCAAAAGATAAAACGCCGTATAAAACACATTTTTCAGGGTCATTTTCACGAAAAGGAAGTCATTTAAGAGGTGGTTATTATTTACAAATTGAACCAGGAAACAGTTTTCTAGCCGGTGGATTTTGGCAGCCTAATAAAGAAGATTTATTACGTATTAGAAAAGAAATTGAACTCGATGCTTCTGAGTTTAGAGAAATTTTAGAGAATCCTGAGTTTGTGAAAAATTTCGGAACTAAATTTGAAGGCGATGAAGTAAAAACCGTGCCAAGAGGTTTTGATAAAAATCATCCTGATATTGATTTATTGCGTAAAAAAGGATTTATCGCTGTGCGTAATTTTAGCGACAAAGAAGTGTTCTCTAATAATTTTTTATCAGAAATTGATACTTCTTATAAAGCTTTACGACCTTTTTTTAATTTGATGAGCGAGGTATTAACAACCAATTTAAACGGTGAAAGTTTACTTTAAAATCCTCAAAAGAAACAGACCTCACAGGTTTTTAAAACCTGTGAAGTCTAGGAGCTTGTTTAAATTTTTTCTACGATTTTTTTTTGATAATTTTTGTCAATTTGACTGATTTTAATAACTAAAAAGAATTAAAAGTATCGAGAGTTTTTATGTTAAAAAAGTTCTCGATATAATTTTTTTGAAGAATAAAAAATAACTCGAACTGACAGGTTGTTTTGAGTTTTTATAATAGAATGTAAGAATTTAAAGAGAATTTAAAAGAGTTACAGGTTACAATCAAAAGAATCGAATGGTTTGAAATTAGTACAAATGCCTAGCCCCGATTGAAGCTTTGTTTGAGCTCTTTTTTGTTTTTCTTTTAAAAAACAAAAAAAGCGAGTGCGGAAAGCGGGAAATTGCTTCAAAAAAAATAATTTGCCTCGGTTATAATGTTACTGAAATAAAAATGTAATTAGAAAGAAAATTAAGTGGTATTTTAAGTAACATTCATGTAGTTTTGTTATATGAATTTTTATGAAAAAAAATATACTGTTACCACAAACGAAATTGATGAGTATCAGCACGTAAACAATGTGGTTTATGTACAGTGGATGCAAGAAGTATCTGCCGCACACTGGTTATTGCTAATAAAAGATATTGCTAAACCTGATTATGTTTGGTTTGTAATTCGTCATGAAATTGATTACAAAAAACAAGCGGTTCTAGGCGATGAAATAAGTGTAAAAACATGGGTTGGTAAAACCGAAGGAATCCGTTCTGTTCGTCATTTTGAAATACACAAAGGCACTGATTTGTTAGTAAAATCGGAAACGACCTTTTGTTTATTAGACGCAAAAACTAAAAAACCAAAAAGAATAACTAAAGAAGTTACAAACGTACTTTTAGAAAAAAAATAAGCAATATATTTGCACATTATATATAGAAAATGACAACATTTAAAGGGTTAGGAGTACAAAAACAATACGTTGAAGGATTGAAGGAATTAGGGATTACAAAACCTACTGAAGTGCAAGAAGCGGCAATACCATATTTATTGCAAAATAATGCTGATTTTATTGGGTTAGCACAAACAGGAACGGGTAAAACTGCGGCTTATGGACTGCCTGTTTTACATAAAATTGACGCTTCAAAAGATACAGTTCAGGCTTTAATTTTATCACCAACAAGAGAATTGGTACAGCAAATAAAAAAACAATTATTTAAGTTTACAAAATATGTAGATGATAAAATTTTTGTAGAAGCTGTTTATGGTGGTGAAAAAATAGACCGTCAAATAAATAACTTAAAAAGAACGACCCACGTAATTGTAGCTACTCCAGGGCGTTTAATCGATTTGATTGAAAGAGGTGAAGTAAATTTAAAAGATATCAATACTTTGGTACTTGACGAGGCAGATGAAATGCTAAGTATGGGGTTTAAGTTAGATTTAAATCGTATTTTAAAATACACTTCAGGTACTAGAAAAACATGGTTATTTTCGGCAACAATGCCCGATGAAATTAGAAATATCATCAAAAAATACATGGATTCATCGGCAAAACAAGTGGAGGTGAATAAAAATTCGTTGGTAAATGCTAATATTACGCATCAGTTTATACAAACGACTATTCCTGAAAAAGTAGATGTAATTGTAAAATTTTTAGAAAAAAAACCTTCAGAAAGAGGCATCATTTTTGCTAGAACAAAAGCAGGTGTGCAAAAATTAACAAAATTGTTACAAGATGATGGTTTTTCGGTTGCCGCTTTAGAGGGTGATATGCAGCAAAGAGATCGTGAAAAGGTAATGCGAGCTTTTAAAAATGAGAGTCTTCAAATTTTAGTTTCTACAGATGTTGCCGCAAGAGGTATTGATGTACGAGATTTAGGTTTTGTAGTACACCATCAATTACCAGAACAATTAGAATATTACACACACCGAAGCGGAAGAACTGCAAGAGCAGGGAAAAAAGGTGTTTCTTTAGTATTAATTTTAAATAACGAAAGAAATAATATTAAAGAGGTGGAAAGAACTTTGCAGATAAAGTTTTCAGAAATTAATATTTAATTAGTATTTTCAGTGGATATTATTTACGCCCTTGATATTGCAGGAACATTTGCTTTTGCCATTAGTGGTGCTTTGGTGGCAATGAAAAAACAATTTGATGTATTTGGTGTTGTTATTATCGCCTTTGTTACCGCTGTGGGTGGTGGTATGATTCGAGATGTTTTAATTAACGCACACCCCATAAATTGGATTAGCGACCTTAATTATATTTGGACAATTTTAACTGCCGTTGGTTTTACTTTTTTATTTAGAAGTAAAATAGCGCCACTACGTAAAACCATGTTTTTATTTGATACTATTGGAATTAGTGTGTTTACTTTATTGGGTTTAGAAAAAGGTTTATCGTATGATTTACATCCTTTTGTAGCCTTGGTTATGGGAATGGTTTCTGCTGTTTTTGGAGGTGTTCTTAGAGATGTACTCACCCGAAAAGTTCCTTTAATATTTAAAAAAGAAATATACGCATCCGCTTGCTTGGCAGGTGGAGTGGTATATCTTATTTTAGAAGAATTTAATATAAATAAAGACCTTCAGTTTGTAATACCAACACTGGTTGTGTTCTTAATACGGTCAATTGTAGTAAAATATAAATTAGAATTACCAAAGATAAAATCCGATGTTTTAGGTGAATTGGGTTAGTTTTATAGAAAAAAGATGTTTTATCAAAATTAAAAAAAACGAGATGAAGAAAGAATTTAGTTTAGTGTTTTTATTGTTTATAAGTATAACTGTTTTTTCACAAGAAAAAAAATTACCAGCAGGATGGGATATTATTAGTTTAGATAATAAAACAGCCTATATGAATTTAATTACAGGAAGTATTTCTAAAAAATATCCTACAAAAGCCGCGGTAAAACCTTCGGGAAAGCTAGCCTTTGACCCAACAATTAGCCATAAGGTAAAAAAAGGAGAAACATTAAGTACTATTTCAAGAAAATATGATGTAAAACTATCCAGGTTATACCGATTAAATAGCATGACTAATTTTGATACCTTAAAAATAGGGCAAGAAGTTGTAATTGGTTATGGGCAAAGTAAGGCGGAAAAAACTGCTTTTTTTAAGAAAGTAAACTCTAAAACTCAAATAAAAACCACGCCTAAACCTTTAGATAAACCAATTGCTAAAAATAAAGTAATAATAGCAAACAAAGCTAAGGTTAAAGCTGAAACAAAAACTAAAACGAGTTCTAAAGATACCCCTAAAACTAAAACGGCTTTAAATAAAGAATATGCAAAACGTTTTGCGCTTATTGTAGAAAAAGATCCTGTTGTTGAAAAGAAAGTTATAGCAAAAAAAGTAGCTGTTGTTACAGGTAAAAAAGCGGTAGTTAAATATCATACTGTTACAGCAACAGAAACTTTATACGGAATAGCTTCTAAATATAAAATAGCTGTAAAAAAATTAAAAGAATTAAATAATATTAAAAATAATACGATTGCTATTGGACAAAAGTTGAAAATAAAATAATAATTCTTTATACATTAAAAAAAGCTCGAAACTTTAAAGTTTCGAGCTTTTTTAATATATGAAATGTCGCAAAAAATTATTTTCTTACTAATTGTGCCATGTAAAAACCGTCAAATCCAAATTCATGGGCTAATACTTTATGGTCTTTTACAAAGGTAAAATCTTTTCCATCTTCCGAGGCTAAAAACAGTTCAACTTGTTCTTGATTTTCCGAAGGCAACACAGAACAGGTAGCATATACTAATTTACCACCTGGTTTAACCATCCTAGAATATCTTTGTAAAACATCTTGCTGAATATCTTTGATATTATCAATAAATTCAGGCTGTAATTTCCATTTACTATCAGGGTTTCTACGTAAAACACCCAAACCAGAACAAGGAGCATCAATTAAAACTCTATCGGCTTTTCCGTATAATTTTTTAATTACTTTGGTAGAATCAATTACTTTTAAATTGATATTACTAACACCGTTTCTACGAGCTCTAATTTTTAACTTTCTCAATTTACTTTCGTAAATATCCATGGCAACAATTTGCCCTTTATTTTTCATTAATGCCGCTAAATGTAATGTTTTACCTCCAGCACCCGCACAGGTATCAATAACTTTCATTCCTGGAGCAACGTCTAAATAAGCCGCTACTAATTGCGAAGAAGCATCTTGAACTTCAAAAAATCCTTTGTGAAATGCTTCTGTTTTAAAAACATTGGCACGTTCTACTAAACGCAAGGCATCATCACAACCGTTTACAAACTCCGTTTCGATACCTTCTTGTTGTAAATCTTTTTGTAAATGTTCTTTTGTTACGTTTAATGTATTGGTACGTAAAATAACATCGGCACGTTTGTTTAATGCCGCCATTTCTTTTGTCCAAACAGTTTCACCTAATTCTTTGATTCCTAATTCATCAATCCAATCAGGAATAGATTCTCTGTATTTTCTAATTTGAGAAAGTTCATCGAAACGTCCTTTGATTCGTCTTGTAGGCGTTTCTTCAATCTGATTCCAGTCTGGTAATTTAATTCCTTTTAATACACACCAAACTACTAGCAAACGCCATAAATCTGGTCGTGAATATGGAGTTTTTACATCTGCAATTTCGGCGTATAAACGCTTCCATCGTACGATGTCATAAATAGTTTCGGCAACAAATTTTCTATCACGTGCGCCCCATCTTTTATCTCTTTTTAATGCCTTTTCAACAGCTTTATCGGCATATACGTCATCATTAAAAACGTCACGTAAACTGTCAATAACTGCGTAAACTAAATTTCTATGTAATCTCATTTGGTGAATTTATGGGTGCAAAGATAGTGGATTTTAATGGTTTTTTGTACTTTCGTTTTGAGTAAAAAATCATGCTAAAAAAGTAATAAATGAAACAACTGATACTAACTTTAAACTGTTTTTAGCTGTTTTTTTTAATGTAACAGCTCAAGAAAACATATTTGGAAAAGAAAATGAATTTCCAGCGAATGAAATAAGATATGTTTTTGGTGATAATGTAAAATTAAGAGAAGCTTCAGATGTAAATTCTAAAGTGATTTTATTATTAAAAATAGGTGCTGAAATTACTGTTTTAGAAAAAACAGCTAATTTTTTATTTTATAATGGAATTAACAGTTATTGGTATAAAGTAGCATATAAAAATTCAACAGGTTTTATTTTAGGTGGGCTTATTTCTTTAGATAAAAAAGAAGTTGATAATTCTAAATATTTACTTTCTTTGAAAAAAGAAAATTCAGCATATTATATAATAGTAAGAGTTGTTAATGAAGATAAACCGTATTTAGAAAATTCATCTTTATTAGGGGTTGAACAGGTTTTTTCAATGAAAACTTTTGATAGTCAGGGTATAACGTCGATAGAAAATATGGCTTATATTGATTTTATCGTAGAATCATGTGGTTTTAACGGCGGAGGTTATTATTTGTTTAATGATGGAAGCACATTAAAAAAAGCAATAGAATTAACTCAAATAGGAGATGGAGGAAATTGGTTTGGAGAGGAATTAATTTTTCCAAGAAATAAAAATGGTAAGGATGGAGTAATTTTATATGAAAAAGAAATAGGAGAGATTTTAGACGAAAAAACAAACCATACCAAAATAATTATAGAAAAAAAAGAGTTAGTTTGGAAAGGAAAAACATTTATTCAAAATAAAGATTAGTTAGTATTTAATGAATTTAAATCATCCGATAACATATATAAAAGGCGTTAGTGTAGCTAGAGCAGAATTATTATTTACTGAATTAGGGATAAAAACTTGTAATGATTTATTACATCTTTTTCCGTTTCGTTATATTGATAAAACCCAGTTTTATCCGATTAATCAATTAGTACAAAACGCTGCTGAGGTTCAAATAGTTGGTAAAATAACAGCCGTTAAAGAAATTGAACAAAAACGAGGAAGTAGGCTAGTGGCAACTTTTTCTGACGGCACAGGTTTTTTAGATTTGGTGTGGTTTAAAGGTGCTAAATGGATAAAAAACAGCTTAAAAACCGATGTTCCGTATGTGATTTATGGAAAATTAAATTGGTATAACGGTCGGGCAAATATGCCACATCCTGAAATGGAAACTTTAAAAGAGTATAAAAGTAAGCTTCAAACGGCGATGCAACCTGTATATCCATCGACAGAAAAATTAGCAAATAAAGGAATTACCAATAAAATTTTGCGTGGTTTTATTCAAGAACTTTTCAAAGAAATAATTCAGCAAATAGAAGAAACATTACCTGATTATGTATCCGAAGAAAATAATTTATTAGCTAAAAAAGAAGCCTTATTAAATATTCACTTTCCTAAGGATCAAGAATTATTAGCAAAAGCACAATATCGCTTAAAATTTGAAGAATTATTTTTTATTCAAATTCAATTATTACAGAAAAAACGCATCCGAAAATCAAAAATAAAAGGTGCTGTTTTTGAAAAAATAGGCGAGAATTTCACCGATTTTTACACTAATAAATTACCTTTTGAATTAACAAATGCTCAAAAAAGAGTGTTAAAAGAAATCAGAATAGATGTGGGTTCAGGAAAACACATGAATCGTTTATTGCAAGGCGATGTGGGGTCAGGAAAAACAATTGTAGCGTTGTTAAGTATGTTAATTGCAATTGATAACGGCTATCAGGCAACAATTATGGCGCCAACTGAAATTTTAGCGATTCAGCATTATAACGGAATTACGGAGCTTTTAGAAGGAACAACGATAAAAGTTGAATTATTAACAGGTTCAACCCGAATTAGAAAAAGACGTGAAATTCATACAGGTTTAGAAGATAAATCAATACATATTTTGGTAGGAACACACGCTGTTTTAGAAGATAAAGTATCATTTAAAAATTTAGGAATCGCTATTATTGATGAGCAACATCGCTTTGGGGTAGCACAACGTTCTAAATTATGGCAGAAAAATCAACCGCCTGCAATTCTGAATGAAAAAGGTAGAAATATTCATCAAAAATATAAGGATGAAAATTCAGATTCTTATAAATTAATCAAAGAAATTGCTTTTAAACGAAAAAACAGAACATCGAAAGCCGAAAGAGCCTTGTGGGAAGTTTTAAAAAATAAACAAACGGGTTTTAAATTCCGAAGATATTATCTTATTGAAGATTTTTTAATTGATTTTATCTGCCTAGAAAAAAAACTGATTATAGAGGTTATCGGGAAATATCATACTAGCGAAGCACAGCAAGAAGCGATGCGTTTACGTACCGAAATTCTAACTGCATTCGGTTATAAAGTGGTTCGGTTAGATGAAAATCAAATTTTAAATTCGCCTGAAAACACATTAAAAAATAAACTTGAAAATATACTAGATAAAACAATAAAAAGAATCATTGCAACTTTAAAAAGTTTGCCTACTGTTACAGTAAAAAAATCGGTTCCACCACACGTTTTGGTGATGACCGCAACGCCAATTCCACGAACTTTAGCTATGTCGGTTTATGGTGATTTAGATATTTCTGTAATTGATGAATTGCCTCCTGGGCGTAAAGAAATTAAAACGGTGCATCGGTATGATAGTAATCGTTTGTCGGTTTTTAAATTTTTAAAAGATGAGATAAACAAAGGGCGGCAGGCATATGTGGTGTATCCGTTAATTGAAGAATCGCAAGCGATGGATTATAAAGATTTAATGGACGGTTACCATAGTATTGCTCGTGATTTTCCATCGCCAAAATATCAAATAAGCATCGTTCACGGAAAAATGAAACCTGCGGATAAAGAATTTGAAATGAATCGTTTTATAAAAGGCGAAACTCAAATAATGGTAGCAACAACGGTAATTGAAGTTGGTGTAAATGTGCCAAACGCCTCGGTAATGGTTATTGAAAGTGCCGAGCGTTTTGGCTTGAGTCAATTGCATCAATTGCGAGGTAGAGTAGGGCGTGGAGCTTCGCAAAGTTATTGTATTTTATTATCGAGTTTTAAATTGTCATCCGATAGTAAAACCCGTTTACAAACCATGGTCGATACCACCGATGGTTTTAAAATTGCTGAGGTAGATTTAAAACTTCGAGGTCCTGGAAATATTATGGGAACGCAACAGAGTGGTGTATTAAATTTAAAAATTGCCGATGTGGTAAAAGATACGACAATCCTACAAAAAGCCCGTCAAACCGCAATCGCTGTTTTAGAAGATGATGCTAGTTTTTCGAAACCTGAAAATGCAAATCTATTGAAAGTCTATACGCAATTGCAAAAATCAAACGGGCTTTGGAGTAATATTAGTTAGTTTTTATTTTTAAAGAATATAAAATCGTTTAGGAATTAATAATGATGGCAATGGGCTAAAGCCCGTTGTTAAAATATCATTATAAAAACATGAAAAATAACTTGTAATAATCCTAAAAAATCATATTTTAAGCGGTTACATCAAAAATAATAAAAACAACGATGAGCAAAAATATATTACAATACGAATCTAAAATTTGGGCTACTGCCGATTTATTAATTGGTGCAGGAATAAAACAATCCGATTTTCCAAAATATATGATGCCGTATTTTGCTTTAATGATGCTAGAGAGTAGATTATTAAGACATTATAAAGAAACACTAAAAGACTTTGGAGCAGATGCCATTGATAACATAGAAGATGTTAAAGATTTTTTTGAGGAATTTAACGATTCTAAAATCGGTTACAATGAAATAATAGTAAAAAATCAAAAAACATTAGCCGAAATCTGTAAAAATGATACAACTTTTAAGAATGATTTTGATGCCTATTTAAATGATTTCGATACAGATACAAAAGAGCTTCTTGGCGTAGAAAGAGCAAATACAGAAGAAAAATTCTTAGATATTTCAGGAATTAGCGGACAATTACAAAATAAGAAGATTCTTTTTGATACCGTTAAAAAATGGAGCGAAATTGATTTAACACCATTCAATAACTCTGAAATAACAACCCTAGAAGAACATATAAAACGTAAATGGGCAGATATATCGGCAGAAACCGCTGGAGAACAATATACGCCCGATGATATTATTTCGCTGATTACTGAAATTATTTTATCAAAAATTGAAGATAATGGCGAGTTTTTAACCATTTATGACCCAACCTGTGGCGGTGGAAATTTACTATTTGGCGTAGAAGATATTATCAAAAAAAGCTATAACCGACCTACAAAAACCTATGGTATGGATATGAACGATAGTTTATACGCATTGGCAAAAATAGAAAGTCGTTTTCGTGAAGATTCCGATATTAGGCATGGTAATACACTTACTAAAATTTCATTTATAGAAAAACAATTCGATGTTATTGTAGCAAATCCGCCGTATGGCGTAGATTGGAAAGGCTACAAAAAAGATATTGTAAACGATACTACCGAACGTTTTCACGCTTTACCTTCTATTTCAGATGGGCAGTTTTTATTTACACAACATATTTTATCGCAATTACATGAAAAAGGTTTGGCAGTTGTAGTTCATAACGGTTCAACCTTATTTAGTGGCGATGCTGGAAGTGGCGAAAGTAATATCCGTAAATACTTTTTTGATAACGATTGGGTAGAAGCAATTGTACAAATGCCTACCGATGAATTTTTTAACACGGGAATTTATACCTATTTATGGATTTTCAACAAAAATAAATCCGAAGAAAGAAAAGATAAAGTTCTCTTAATTAATGGTAGCGATTTTTACGAGCCTTTAAAGAAAAGTAAAGGTAAAAAACGTAAAGAAATGGTTTTTGATAACCGAAAAACTATCGTTGATGCGTTAAGTAATTTTGAAAATAACGACCACGCAAAAGTATTCGATAAATGGCATTTCTATTTTAATAAACAAGCAATTATGCTTACAAATGTTGATGAGAATGGAAAATCGTTAGAAAGTAAATTAGCAAGTAGCAAAAATAAACAAGGCGAAGAAATAAAAGCGAAATCAATAAAAATAAAACCAATTAAAATAAGCCAAGAATCAGAAGAAGGAATGATAGAAATATCAGATTTTGAAATTAAAACTTTTGATGCCAAAAAACACACTTCTTTACAAACGTATTTTAATGATGAGCTAAAACCTTTAATTAATAACTTCGATTATAAAGAAGCCAATTTAAAAGTAATTACAGACAAAGAAACCTATTATTTTGATGCAGATTCAGAAAGTATAATTGAGCAAAAAGGCAATACAAAAACAGCTTTAGGCTGCGGTAAAATAGTAATTAAAGCAACTTATAAAAAAGCCACCAAAACCAAAGAAGCTTACATTTTAATTACTACCGAATTAGTTCCCGATTATCAAAAAGATTACGAAATAATACCATACGCTCCAACAGAAACCGAAAACAAACAACATATTGCCGAGTTTATGGCAACATATATTACAAAACCGTTTAAATACATTGAAAATACCATTGGCGTAGAAATTAACTTTAATAAAGTTTTCTATACGCCAGAAAAATTACGCTCCTTAACCCAAATTACAAGCGATTTACAAAACTTAGAAAAGGAATTATCTAACCTTGAAAATCAATTGGCTTTATAATGGAAAAATATAAAAAGTATAAAAATTCTGGGATTGATTGGTTATTGGATGAAATACCAAATCATTGGGAAACAAAGAGAATTAAAGATTTATGTAAAATGCAAAGTGGTTTTTATATAAGTGCCAATGATTTTCAAGATGAAGGTTTTCCTATTTATGGAGGAAATGGTTTTAGAGGTTTTTCAAAAGATTATAACCACAATGGAGAATATACATTAATAGGTAGGCAAGGTGCATTATGTGGTAATGTAAATTATGCAAAAGGTAAGTTTTGGGCAACAGAACATGCAATTGTTGTTTATGAAAAAAAAAGGATTAATAAATTTTGGTTTGGTGAGTTATTAAGGCTTATGAATCTAAATCAATATTCACTTTCAGCGGCTCAACCTGGTTTATCAGTTGAAAAGATAAAAAGGTTAAAATTACCATTTATTCCAAAATTAAAAGAACAAACCGAAATCGCGAATTATTTAGATGCGAAAACACAAACCATTGACAAAAAAGTAAAATTATTATCAGAAAAAATAAGCACTTATAAAGACTACCGTAAAACATTAATTAATCAAACCGTTACAAAAGGTTTGGATAAAAATGTGAAACTTAAAAATAGCGGTATCAATTGGATTGGCGAAATTCCTAAACATTGGGAAGTTAAAAGGTTGAAAGATGTTTCTAAAATATTTACAGGAAATAGTATTTCTGATAAATCATTGTTTGAAATTAATAAAGATGCTTATAATTACATAGCTACTAAAGATATTAATATTCATAATAAAGAGGTAAAGTATAATAATGGTGTTTACATACCTAAAAATGACAAGAGTTTTAAAATAACAAAAAAGAATACTTCTTTAATATGTTTAGAAGGAGCTAGTGCAGGTAAAAAATTAACATTTGTAGATAGAGAAGTTGCTTTTGTAAATAAATTATGTGCTATTAAGAGTTTTGATAAGAATGTATTTGATAAATATACTTTTTATCTATTACAAACAAATATGTTTAATAGTCAGTTTTTTGAATTATTAAGCGGTCTTATAGGAGGTGTTTCGTTAGGGTTATTAAAATTATTTAATATTCTTGTTCCACCACTAAAAGAGCAACAAGCAATCGCCAATTATTTAGATGCTAAAACCCAAACGATAGATACTATTATAAAAAATATAGAAAATCAAATTACTACTTTAAAAGAATTGCGTAAAACCTTAATAAACGAAGTGGTAACAGGAAAAGTAAAAATAACGGGGTAAAATTGTATTAGAAAAAGAAAAAGTTATTGCAAAAAATAATAAATTGAATCCGTCAAACTGAATTTATTTCAGTTCTGCATCCTGATTTCCAGTAGTTTTCCTGTTGATGCGATGCTGAAATAAATTCAGCATGACGAGAATCTAAATAATTGCGATTAAAAAGAAAAAGTTATGAACGAATTAATTTTACAAGATAAATATTTAATGAACTTCTTTATCAATCGAGCAGATGGTTTGCAGTATAAAGAAGTAAAAGCCAATACGGTTTCTAAAAATCATTTTGTAGTAGAAGATTTAAAATATTTTATAAGTGAAACAACGTTAAACAAAACAGCGTATCGGAAATTATTAAAGAAATTCGATAATAACGAAAAGCAATTATTACAAGAGTTTCAAGAGGAATTAAACGAGCGTATTGGTAAGGCTAAAAATATGGCGTTGTTTATTAATAATAATCAATCAATTACATTTAAAGGCGTTAAAATAAATTTGTTTTATCCAAGCGGTAGCATAACGCATGGCGATAAATTATTTGAAGAAAATCAGTTTTCGGTAGTACAAGAATTGCCGTATATTTATAAATATCAAGGGAAAACACAGTTTAGTTTTCGCCCTGATATTACGTTTTTCTTAAATGGAATATTTTTAGGATATTCCGAATTAAAATCGAATTATAACAACCAAAGCGCACACAAAGACGGTAAAATAAAAATAGCAAAAGATTATCAAAAGGCAGTAACCAATTATTTAACTATTGCCGATGGGAACGATGTTGATAAAACAATCCGTAAAGATTTTTTAAAGATATTCGAAAAAGCCATACATATTACCACTACCGATGTTCAAGATACGTTTATTATAAGAACTATTTCAAATCATTTTGATGAGGTTAAAACACAAGTAGAAGATAATTCTTATGATTTTGATAAGTATAAAAATAATGTAATAAATGCTTTAAAACCGTATCCGCTAAATAATTTAGAAGCTACAAAGCAAGAACGTTTTGAAGAAGTTTTTAAAGCGTTATACAGTAAAAAAATGATAGAGCGAGAAATACTCTATTATAATTTTTTAGAACGTGAATTAGTAAAGTCAGAAAAAGCAAAGCAAAAAGAATACAAACATAATGACGGTAGATTAATAGCCCCAAGACCCAAACAAAAATTTGGTGCAGATAAAATTATCAATAAAATAGATGAGTTTTTAGAACATGAAAACGAGCCAGATTATTTTATTAATAAATTACGTAAACAATTAACATCAAGAGGTTTAGGAAGTGTTCAAATAGAAGAATTAATTAATAAAAGGTTAAAATATCAAAATAATAAAAATGTGTATTCGTTGCTTTTACAATACGCTGCGGGTTTTGGTAAAAGTAATATTATCGGTTGGAGCTCTTTAATGCTGAAAGATTTACGCAAAAATGATGCTTTTGTGTACGATAAAATAATGTTGGTGGTCGATAGAGTGCAATTACGAGACCAATTAGATAGTAAAATGTTTAATATGAACATTGCCAAAAGTATGTTTATAGAGGCAGATAGTAAAAAAACATTTTTAGAGGCTTTAAATACCGATAAACGAATTGTAATTGTCAATCTTCAAAAATTTAATTCAATTAGATGTTTTTTAGATGATGAGGCTTTAAAGAAATTATCATCAATGCGAATTGCTTTTTTAATTGATGAAATACACCGTTCTAATAGTGGGCAACAACATGAAGAAATGGTATCGTTATTTGATGAATTACAAA
Organism: Tenacibaculum dicentrarchi; assembly: GCF_900239345.1. Classification (GTDB taxonomy): domain Bacteria; phylum Bacteroidota; class Bacteroidia; order Flavobacteriales; family Flavobacteriaceae; genus Polaribacter; species Polaribacter dicentrarchi. The sequence continues at coordinate 197,002 of NZ_OESZ01000034.1, forward strand.
ACAGTTTCGATACTAATAAAGCATATAAGAAAACGCATCAAAAGAAAAATTTAATTATAGGTTTTACAGCAACACCAAGCGATGTGACTTTAGCACGTTTTGGAGAATATAACAAATATGCCGAAGCGGAAAAAATATGGACACCGTTTGATAGTTATACGATGAAAGAAGCTATTGACGATGGTTATATTTTAAATCCGATTAAAGGAATTGTTCCTGTATCTGCTAAAATGTATTTTGAAAAGCCAGACGATGCTTTAGAAGGTTTTGAAGGCGATGTTGCTTATAGTATTCCGCCAGATAATTTAGATACAGGAATTGATGCAAATGGTAAAAAATTCAGAATTAGTAAAAAAAATATTTACGAAAATGAAGAGCGTATAGAAGCGATTTCAAAATTTGTAGCAAAAAGATTAGTTACCGCAGTGTATCATAATATTAGAGGAACAGCAAAAGCAATGTTTGCAACATCATCTATTAAAGCGGCGATTAAATATCGGAAATATATTAAAAAATATTTTGAAGAATTTACTGAAAAAAAATACGAGCGTTTTAAAAATGCTCCAATTTATATCGTGTATAGTTCCGATGGTCAGAAATATGAAAGCGCAACAACTTTAAATGATGGTTTATCAGAAGCTAAAGTATTACAGAATTTCAGTAGAATTGATAAGAATGGTTTGGTAATCGTAGTTGATAAATTACAAACAGGTTTTGATGAACCTAAATTACATACACTTTTTTTAGATAAAGAAATTAGAGGAATTAACGCCGTACAAACTATTTCAAGGGTAAACCGAACGGCAGGAAAATATAAGACTGATTGTAAAATTATAGATTTATCGTATAAAAATGTAAACGTAAATAATATAAAACAAGCCTTTGAGCATTTTAGCAATGTGGTAATTAGTGATTTTGACCCATTAGGTCAAGAACAAATATTGCAAGAAATTTATGAGAATTTAAAGCAAGAGCATATTTTTAAAGCACACTTTAAACTTTTTAAAGCCTATCAATTAGGCGATAAAAAAGATATAACAGTAATTCTTAATTTTGAAAGTGCGGTAACAGAATTTATAAAAAAGCAACCAGAAGACGCTAAAAAGCTAAAGAAAAGTATCAATAACTATTTTAAAATATTAAATTTAATATTATTTGTAATAGAAGTTGAGGATAAATACAGCGAAGAGTATTTTACAAAATTTTGGGAGAAGTTCAATATACTTTATAATACTTTAAAAGGTACATCGGAATTAATAGACGATGTTGAGGTTTATTTTGATAATAGATTAGGAATAGTTATGCCACCAGAAGAAGTAATAAATACTTCAACTAGTTCAATAGTAAGAGAACCTAGTGGAGATTACGGTGCAAAACAATATAAGTTTGATATATTAGCAGTCATAGAAAAACGAAACGAAGAAGAAGAGGAAATAGAAGCTTTAATATTAGATTTTCAACATAAAATTGAAAACTTTTTCGAGTATGTAAATAAAGAAGGTATAAGAATAATTGCTAAAATAAAAAGTACTAAAACCGCTTTTGATGAAGATGAAATTTATAAAGATTTTGAAATTATCTATAAAAAATACGTTAGAAGAAACAGAAAAAGTTTAGGACAATTTTTCATTAAAGAAACTCAGGATATTGTCAATCAATTATGTGATGATTTTGAGAAAATTTTAAAATAATAAAACTTACTTTTTAAAGCCTGTTTAAAAAAATAACAGGCTTTAAAAATAACTACTTCAATTTATTAATCAAAGTAGGAAACTTCTTATAAACATAAATATGTTTGGATGTTTTTCTATCGTAACCACCTTTTAGGTCTTTATCCAATAAACTTTTATTATGAAAATGAGTTTCTAAGGCCAATGATAGTCGAACAGATTTCATATTCCACGTTTTCCAATACAGACATTGTATATTATTTTTATTTTTGTGTTCTCTTTTTCGTCTGCTAGGATCGTTGGTAATTCCTACGTACCATCTTGCGTTTTTTGTAATTAAAAAAGAATTTTTACGCATCCATTTTTTAATTTCTTTTTGAACTTTATTGTAAGTTTTGCTTTTACTTGCGGATGCTATATTTGCGTCTTTCATTTATTTTAATAAATAATTTTTATAATTTTAAAAGAGGATAAAGATACAATTCTATTATTTTCTATTATTTTTGAAGTTTAATTTATCCTCAATAATAATCGCTTTAATTTATTATCAATAATAATCTATAAATGAATAATTTAACGACAAATCCTAAACCTTCAAAAACTCCATGGCCAACAAAAGAGGCAATGCAACAGGTTTATGAACTGAATTTATGGGGAAATAACAATAGCGCTTTCTATTCGGGGGCGGGTTCACACCAGGCTGAAATTGTAACACCTTATTTATCGGTGGTAAGTTCATTTTTAACCTCTTTTAAAACGCCTTTAACCGTTTGCGATTTAGGCTGTGGCGATTTCAATATCGGAAAAGAATTAGTAACACATACAAAGCAATATATTGCGGCAGATATTGTGCCAGAACTCATAACATATAACACCGAAAAATTTAAAAATCCGAATTTAACTTTTCAAACCTTAGATATCGCAAAAGATACCTTACCAACTGCCGATTGCATAATTTTAAGGCAAGTTTTACAACATTTATCGAACGATGAAGTACAAAAAGTGCTAACTAAATTAGCCGATTTTAAATACGTTATTTTAACCGAACATTTACCAAACGGAGAGTTTATTCCAAATAAAGATATTATTTCAGGGCAGGGGATTCGACTTAAAAAGAAAAGCGGATTAAATATTTTAAAAGCTCCTTTTAATTTTCAAATGAAAGAGAAAAAAGAGCTTTTATCGGTTGTTTTAGAAGATAAAAAAGGCATAATTGTAACGACACTTTACACTATTTTTTAAGTGATTTTTATGCTTTTATTTTGTGTCGTTATGCTGAATTTTTCAGCATCGCATCAGAGTAGAACTACGGCAAATCAGGATGAGAATCTGAAATAAATACATATTGACAGGTTCGATTTGATACTTTTTTTAACAAGGGGTTTCAACCCCTTTCTTTTATCCTTGCCTTTCTTAGTTTAATTTTAAATGCTATTTATAAATCAAATATTTCGCTCTAATTTTTTTAAATTCTGACAAGTCTTTTTCCCATGATTTTTTAATCTCTTTTTCTGATAAACCTTGTTGAATTTGTTGCTGTAACTTTTTTGTTCCAGCAAGTTTGGCGAAAAACACGGTAAAAAAAGATTTTTTAGGCGATTCTTTATAGGCTTTTATCAACCAAGATAAGTTTAAACCCGAAAGTTTTGGCTGTTTTTGCAAGTTTTCACCATAGCATAACTTCCCTTTATGCTTTGGGTATTTTGAACCATCGTTGGCTTTCGGGATAAAACTAAAGGCCGTTTTTTTCAAATAAGGCGCACCATAAATTTGAAACTGCTTGTTAGTTCCTCTACCTGCCGAAACCGTTGTTCCTTCAAAAAAACAAAGGCTAGGGTATAGATTTATAGAAATTTCATTGGGTAAATTAGGCGATGGTTTTATCGGTAAATTATAACTTGTATTATGCGTGTAATTTTCTAAAGGAATTACGGTTAAATCACATTTCAGACTATATTTTACATTTCCTGAAGTATTTTTAAGCCATTTTTCGCCATTTATCATTTTTCCATACTCGCCGATAGTCATTCCATAAACCACAGGAACAGGGTGCATTCCTACAAAACTTGTATGCGTCATTTGCAAAACAGGACCATCAATATAATGAGCGTTAGGGTTGGGTCTATCCAAAATAATTACAGGGATATTTGCCTGGGCACAGGCCTCCATTACATAATGCAATGACGATATATAGGTGTAAAAACGAGCACCAACATCTTGAATATCAAAAACTACAGCATCGATATTTTTTAATTGCGCTTGCGAGGGCTTTTTATTTTTTCCGTACAACGAAATAATCGGTAATTGCGTTTTAGTATCAACGCCATCAATTACCGTTTCGCCAGCATCTGCTTTACCACGAAAACCATGTTCGGGTGCAAAAACTTTTTGCACGTTGATGTTTTTATAACCGTGTAAATAATCAACTAAATGATGTTGTACTGTTTTCAACCCCATTATATTAGGCGCTACTTCGGCACGTTGTAAAACATTTAAAACAGAAGTTTGATTGGCTACAATAGCGATATTTTTTCCTTTTAATTTATGTAGATATAAATTGGTTCTATCAGCGCCAATTTTTAAAGGAAGTGTTGTTTTTGTAGGGGTTGTAGTTGCTGTTGCTACCTTTTTAGGCATTGATTTCTGTTGCTGAGCGCAAGAAGAAAATTGAAAACTAAAACAGATTAATAATAATAAAAAGTAACTAAAATTGTTTTTCATGTAAATATCTTTAAAAAAGATAAAATTACTACTTAAAAACCTTTTACGAATAAAAACCACTAAAAATTTAATTGCTACTAAGCATCGCCTAAAATTAAGCAATAATTAAGTACTTTTGAGTCTCTAAAAAAATATAACTTTTGAATTTCGAATTATTTATCGCCAAACGAATTATTGCAGGAAAAGAACGTGAAAGCAGTATTTCATCGCCTATTATTAAAATTGCGACTATTGCCATTGCTTTAGGTATTGTAATTATGTTAATTTCCGTAGCAATCGCATCAGGTTTTCAGAAAAAAATCAGCGATAAAATGACGGGCTTTAAAGGGCATATTCAAATTGTAAATTACGATACCAATAACTCAGATATTTCTACCGTACCGATTTCTAAAACCCAAGATTTTTATCCGAAGTTTACAAATATTCAAGGCATTAAAAACGTGCAAGTTTTTGCCAATATCGGCGGAATTATAAGAACCCCAACCGATTTTGAAGCCATTGTTTTTAAAGGTGTTTCTTCCGATTATGATTTTTCATTTTTCAAAGAATATTTAGTCGAAGGACGCTTGCCAAATTTTGAGTTGCCTCGAAACAAAGAAATACTAATTTCTCAGGCAATTGCCAGCAGGTTAAATTTGAAATTAAACGACACCATTCAAACCCTTTTTAGCGCTACCAAAAGCAAGCTGAAATATAAAATGCGAAAGCCAATTATTGTAGGGATTTACAATACAGGTTTTGCCCAATTTGATAAAACTATGCTACTTGGCGATATCCGAGAAGTTCGACAAATTAACCGCTGGACAGTCGATCAAATAGGCGGTTTTGAAGTTTTAATTGATAATTTTGAGGAGTTAACCCAAAAAGGAAACGAGATTTATAGCAACATCGGATCTACCTTAAACAGCATGACGATTGTAGAAAATTACCCATTAATTTTTGATTGGATTAAACTTTTTGATAATAACGTATGGTTTATCATTGGAATTATGATTTTAATAGCCGGAATTAATATGATAACCGCCTTATTAGTTTTAATATTAGAGCGTGTACAAATGGTTGGTATTTTAAAAGCCTTAGGAAGCAGTAATTGGAGCATTCAAAAAATATTTTTATACAACGCCTCTTATTTAATTTTAAAAGGACTTTTTTGGGGTAATTTAATAGGGATATCGCTGTTATTAATTCAAAAATACTTTAAAATAATCGAGCTAAACCCCGCAACCTATGCAGTGGCAACCGTACCTGTTGATATCAGTATTTTAGCGATTATCACACTAAGTTTAGGAACGCTATTTTTATGTTTTTTAATGCTGATAATCCCTTCATATATTATCACAAAAATAGCCCCATCAAAAGCCATAAAATTTGCGTAGATAATTATTTTTACACTTTTTTTTGGAGCTATTTCCCGCTTTCCGCACTCGCTTTTTTTGAATAAAAATCAAAAAAGAGCTCAAACAAATGCTACAATCGGGGCTAGGGATTTTTAGGGAATTTACAGCTATTAGTTTCCTTGTAAAAATCAATCAAAATTATCTATACTATGAGCCTGTTTAAATTTCATCTAAAAAAGTTTTGTCACAGAAAAATAAGAAATCGAATCCGTCAAACTGAATTTATTTCAGTTTCGCATCCTAATTTATCATAGTTTTTAGCTTTTTTTTGATAATTCTTGTCAATTCGAGTGATTTTAATGACTAAAAGGAATTTGGAGGGAAAAAACACTCGAAATGACAGTTTATTTAATTTTTAAACATGCTCTATATATGAAAAATTTTATTACCATCTTTTTTATAGCAATTTTATTATTGTTTTCATGTGATTTGAAAAAAGAAAATATTAAAGATTTAGATGTGATTAATGATGTTTTTTCCGATTTATTTATTAATGATTATTCATTTAAAGGCTTTAGAGATTATAAACAGAGAATTTATACTGAAGATGAATTAGAAAAGATTGGTTTTGATAGTCTTTATGTTGAATATAAGAAAAATAGAAAAATAAAAAAGACACTAAATGTTTTTATAAATGAGACATTAACTTCTGTCAACAATAAGACACTAGAGTTAGTTTTGAACATAGATGATTATGATTTGAAATCTAAAGAAGAAATTAATTTTAATCCGACACAAGAGATTAAACTTTCAAAAAATATATCTTTTTCTTCTTATGAGAGTGCTACAGTAGCTAGATATGTGTTTTCAAGAGTTTACATCAATAAAAGAAAAAATAAAGCATTTTTTGTGTTAAAATTTGATTGTTTAGATGGTTGTTATAGTGAGCACATAATTTATTTATCTAGAAAAGACAATAAATGGTCTTTTGATAGAGATCAAACTCTTTTAGCAGTTTAGTACTAAGTCAGGCGTATATAAGCAAGCGATAACAATAGTAAAAATATAAAGTCATAACCTTAAAATGTTATGGTTTTTTAAATTTTAAAAATAAGCGGCTACTTTTAGTATGATTGATAATCTGAGGTGTTAAAAGCAGAAAATATAGTAATTATATTACGATTTCTCTTGCTATTAATAACAAATACTAAACAAATAGGATACTTGTAAAACGTTTAAAAAAAATTACCTTTGCCTTTGTAAAACGAAGAAATGAAATACGCAAAAAATATTTTAGAAACTATTGGAAACACGCCATTAGTTCAGTTAAATTCTGTAACAAAAGAAATCGATGCTTTAGTTTTAGCCAAAGTAGAAACCTTTAATCCAGGGAACTCTATTAAAGATAGAATGGCAGTAAAAATGATTGAAGATGCTGAGGCAGACGGTCGTTTAAAACCAGGAGGAACTATTATTGAAGGAACTTCAGGAAATACAGGAATGGGATTGGCTTTAGCGGCAATTATAAAAGGCTATAAATGTATTTTTGTACTTTCTGATAAGCAGTCTAAAGAAAAAATGGATATTTTACGTGCCGTTGGTGCACAGGTTATTGTTTGCCCAACAAATGTAGAGCCAGAAGACCCTCGTTCATATTATTCAGTTTCTAAGCGATTAGGAGCAGAAACGCCAAACTCATGGTATGTAAACCAATATGATAATCCATCGAATGCTTTAACACATTACGAGCAAACAGGACCTGAAATTTGGGAACAAACTGATGGTAAAATTACACATTTAGTAGTTGGAGTAGGAACAGGAGGAACTATTTCAGGAACATCAAAGTATTTAAAAGAGCAAAACCCGAATATAAAAGTTTGGGGAATTGATACCTACGGCTCTGTGTTTAAGAAATTTCACGAAACAGGTGTTTTTGATGAAAATGAAATTTATCCATATATCACCGAAGGAATTGGAGAAGATATTTTGCCTAAAAACGTAGATTTTTCTGTAATCGATGGTTTTACCAAAGTTACCGATAAAGATGCAGCCGTTTATACCCGTAAAATAGCCAAAGAAGAAGGGATTTTTGTTGGGAATTCAGCAGGATCAGCAATAAAAGGAATGTTACAATTAAAAGAACGTTTCAAAAAAGACGATGTAGTAGTTGTTATTTTTCATGACCACGGAAGTAGATACGTAGGGAAAATGTTTAATGACGATTGGATGCGTGAACGTGGTTATTTAGATAAAGAAGTAACTACCGCTGAAGATTTAATTAAAGGACACCTTGATAAAGCTTTAGTAAGCGTTCAAACCGAAGAATTAGTGTCGCATGCTATTGAAAGAATGCGTGCATTTAAAATTTCACAAATCCCGGTAAGAGATGCCAATGGTTTTGTAGGTTCTATTGACGAAGCAGATTTATTACACCGTTATATTGCCGATAAAAACATTGCCGATACGCCAATAAAAGATATAATGGGCGCTATGTATCCTATGGTAAAGTTAGACGCTTCAATTGATGCTGTTTCTAAGTTAATTACAAAAGAAAATCAAGCAGTTTTAGTTGATTTAGGAAATGGAAAACACCATATTATTACCAAGTACGATATTATAAATGCTATTTAATATTTTTTATTTAAAAGTAAAAATAATTAAAAAGCCCACTCATAAGAGTGGGCTTTTTTAAATTAATTCAAATAATTTAAATTATGAAAAACAGTTTACAAAGCTGTTTTAAAGCATTTATTAACTAAAGGCACTGCAAAATTAAAACTTAAACAATTGGTGTTGCTTAAAAATAAATTATTTGACATTTTTTTAACGCTATTGACTTGTTTAAGGGGTTAAAACGTTAATAAATTCTTAATTATTATTGAGCATGTTTATGTGCTTTGTAAGACGAACGGACCAAAGCACCACTTTCTACATACATAAAGCCCATTTCTAAACCTAAAGTTTCGTATTTTTTAAATTGATCGGGGGTAATAAATTGCTTAACAGGTAAGTGTTTTTTACTAGGCTGTAAGTACTGCCCAATAGTAATAATATCTAAACCAACAGCACGTAAATCTTTCATGGTTTGAATAACTTCCTCTTCCTTTTCGCCTAAACCAAGCATAATTCCCGATTTAGTACGCATTCCTTTTTCTTTCAAGTATTTTAACACCCCTAAACTTCTATCGTATTTTGCTTGAATACGAACTTCACGTGTTAACCTGCGTACAGTTTCCATATTATGCGAAACTACTTCAGGAGCAACTTCAATAATACGATCAATTAGTTTTTCGTTTCCTTGAAAATCGGGAAGTAATGTTTCAATGGTTGTTTTAGGATTTGCTCTACGCACTGCATTTACAGTTTCTGCCCAAATAATAGAACCACCATCTTTTAAATCGTCTCTATCTACTGATGTTAAAACGGCATGCTTAATTTTCATTAACTTAATAGAACGGGCTACTTTTTCGGGTTCATCCCATTCTACGGTTTCAGGTCTTCCTGTTTTTACTCCACAGAAACCACATGAACGGGTACAAATATTTCCTAAAATCATAAAGGTAGCAGTTCCTTCTCCCCAACATTCTCCCATGTTTGGGCAGCTTCCACTGGTACAAATGGTATTTAATTTATATTTGTCTACTAAACCTCTTAAGTCGGTATATTTTTTCCCAACAGGAAGCTTTACACGCAACCATTTTGGTTTTTTTACTCTTTCTGGTACTATTACTGATTCGTTTGCCATTTCAATAAAAATTCGATAAAAAATTGAATAGCAAATTTACAAAGAAAAGAGTTATAAATTGATTAAAAACCAAAGACTAAATCCGATTAAAAAAATAATACCAGCAATACTTAAAATCCGCAGGGCTAATTTTGGTTGATTTTTTTTAGGGGTATGTTTTCCTGTTATCAACACATAATTTAAAATAGCGTAAAAAGGAGCTGTTAAAAACGATAAAATAGTAGCTATTTTAACTAAAAAACCCATATCGGTTAAAAAATAGTTTAGAATAATAAAAGTACCAAAGGCTAAAAAAAATATCCAAAAAGAATAATTTAGCTTGTTTTTTTTAACAAATAATAAATTAGAAGCCTTGGTCATTGCTCTTGGAGAAGCGTCTAAGGTTGTTAAAGTTGTACTAAACATGGTGGTAAATGTGGTTATTCCTATAAATAAATAAGAAAAATCACCTAAATTTTCGGTGTATAAATTGATTAATTGCAGAGCAAAATGATTTCCTTTGTTTGAAAAAGATTCTCCAGATTGATACATCACTAATGCACCAAGTACAACAAAACAAACCCCTAAAAAGAAGGTTGCTATGTAACTTACATTAAAATCAAAAACAGCATATTTGGGTTTTATTTTTTTGAAGGTAGCTTTGCTTTTTTCTACAGACCAGAGAGAGTGCCAAATAGAAACATCTAAAGGCGCAGGCATCCATCCTAAAAAAGCAATTAAAAAGATAATTTGTGCTGTTCCACTAGGTAGTATTTGCTGAAAATTAAATCCTTTTTTGGTGCTAAAAAGAGCTGCTATTACCGCTACAATGGTACTTATTGTTAAAATAATGATGAGGTATTTCATTAAGTTATCAAGTAATTTACACTTCCCGAAGTTTAATATAACAATACTAATTCCTAAAATAATAACAGTCCAAATAACCAAATCATTTGTAAATCCAAAAATACTAGATGCTAAGCTTGCTGTAACAATAGTAACTGCTGCCTGAATGGTAAACATTGTTACAAAATTTAAAATAAAATATGTAATTAATACATTTTTACCTAATTTTTTATAGCCATCTAGTAGCGTTTCACCTGTAGCGTTAGCATATCGAGGTCCAAATTGAAAGAAAGGGTACTTAAAAAAGGATACAGTTAATAAAGCCCAAAGTAGTCCGAAACCAAAATCGGCACCCGCTCTTGTAGCTTGTACTAAATGAGATACGCTTATTGCTGCACCAGTAAATAACAAGCCAGGACCAAGTATTTTTGATAGTGATTTTTTCATAAAAAGGGGAGCTGAAAAAAGTTTAAAATAAGATATGTCTTTCAAGTAATTGGTTTTTAAAACTTGAAGCAGTGTAAGTTAAGATTTTTTGATTATTTCTGCTAATAATTTTTTAGCTCTTAATAATTTAATTTTAACATTATTCATTGGTTCTCCAATTTTATCTGAAATTTCTTTGTAGCTTAATTCTTGAAAAAACCGCAGATTAATAATTTCCTGATATTTTGGTTTCAATTTCTTAATATCTCTTAAAAGTTTGGCTAAGTTTTGTTCGGTAATAAGCGTGTCTTCAGCCGATGGTGTGTTGTCTATAATTCTAAATGCGGCCTCCTGTTGTTCTTTAGAAGTGTTTAAAGAAATTACACTGTTTTTTTTTCTTAAAGAATCAACATATACATTTTTAGAAATAGCAATTAGCCATGTTTTAAATTGATACTCTTCATTAAATGTATCAATTTTATCAAAAGCTTTAGAAAAAGTCCGAATGGTAATATCTTCAGCGTCGTTATCATTTTTTATTCTAGCCAATTGATAACTATATACATTTCCCCAAAATGTATCTAACAAAAAATTAAAAGAAATTTGATTTCCTTTTTTAGCTAGTTGAATATGTTGAAGTACTTCTTCTTTAGGTATTTCCAAAAGGTGTGTTTGTAGTGTATAGTAATAAAAAATAAAGCTATTAAAACAGATGATTTTTACTATAAGAAAAAGAAATATTATTTGTTATTTTTCATGTTCATTGTCGGTGCAAGAATCAAATTGATCAGGTGTTTTTCCACAAAAACCACAAGATTCACCACTTTCGTTTAGAACAGGATTTTGACTCGCACAAGTACCAGCAAATTCACCGTCTTTTTTTGCCCAAATTTTTATAGCAATCCCAGCAAAAGCAATAGCTAATAGTCCGATAGTAATAAAAATTAACTTCATAATATTAAATTTTGTTATGCAAAGATACGAACTTCCTTTTCTATAAAATTATTTTATTGTAAATTTATAGCGGTGATTTTTCATTTTTTTGAGAATCATAAAAAATAATTGTTTAATTTAATTTTTAATATATGAAAAAGTATTTAGCAGAATCATTTGGAACATTTTGGTTAGTTTTTGGTGGTTGTGGTAGTGCCATTTTTGCTGCTGGTTTCCCTGAATTAGGTATTGGTTTTATGGGGGTATCTTTAGCCTTTGGTTTAACAGTTTTAACTATGGCGTATGCTGTTGGGCATATTTCGGGAGGGCATTTTAACCCTGCAGTATCATTAGGTTTATGGGCAGGAGGTAAATTTTCAGCAAAAGAATTAGTGCCTTATATTGTTTCTCAATTAGTAGGTGCAATTTTAGCTGCGGGTGCTTTATTTTTAATTGTTTCAGGAAAATCAGGTTTTGAATCTATCGGCGGTTTTGCTGCTAACGGCTATGGCGAATTATCGCCAGCAGGTTATAATATGACATCGGCTTTTGTTACTGAATTTTTATTAACCATGTTTTTCTTATTGATAATTTTAGGAAGCACTAACGACAGAGCGCCTAAAGGTTTTGCTCCAATTGCTATTGGTTTAGGCTTAACATTAATCCATTTAATCAGTATTCCAATCACTAACACTTCGGTAAATCCTGCACGTTCTATGAGTCAGGCTTTATTTGCAGGAGGCGGTTATTTAGCACAATCTTGGTTGTTTTGGGTTGCACCAATTGCAGGAGCAATTGTTGCAGGATTTATTCATAAAGCATTATTTGACAAAGCGTAAAAATGTTCTGTTTCTATACAAAAGCACCTTTTTTAGGTGTTTTTTTGTTTTTAAGTTATTTTTTTTGAAGTAATTTCCCGCTTTACGCACTCGCTTTTTTTTGAAGAAAAATCAAAAAAAGAGCTCAAACAAATGCTTCAATCGGGGCTAGAAATTTTTCCTTACTTATAAAATTGTACTAAAAATTTAAATTTTATTCAAAAATAGTTTTATAGAAAAATCGAATCCGTCAAACTGAATTTATTTCAGTTTCGCATCCTGATTTGCCATAGTTCTTCATTTTATGTGATTCTGAAATAAATTCAGAATGACCTTTATATCTTAAAAAAAATAAAAATATTTTAAATAATATTTACTTCAATTTCTAAATCAATAGAAAATGTATCTTTAATAGTTTTTTGAATTTTTTGTGCTAGTTCGTAAATTTCCATACCTGTTGCATTTCCATAATTAACAAGTACTAAAGCTTGTTTTTCATGTACGCCACAAGCACCAAAACGTTTTCCTTTAAAACCACATTGTTCAATTAACCATCCCGCAGGAACTTTTACTTCTGTTTTTGAAATTTCGTAATGAGGCATTAACGGAAACTGATTTAGAAGTGTTTCAAAATGGTTTTTTGAAATTACAGGATTTTTAAAAAAACTACCGCTATTTCCAATTTTTTTAGGATCTGGTAATTTTGATTTTCGAATAGCAATAATAGCATCCGAAACATTTTTTATAGTTGGATTTACAATATTTTTTGATGTAAACTCCGCTTCAATAGCACCGTAAGAAGTGTTTAGTTTGTGTTCTTTTTTACTAAGTTTAAAACAAACTGAGGTAATAATATATTTGCCTTTTGAAGCATTTTTAAAAATAGAATTTCGGTAGCCAAAATTACAATCTTCATTTGAAAAACAGACTAATTTACCAGTTTCAATTTCAATAGCTTCTACTCGAGTAATCGTGTCTTTAACCTCTACGCCGTACGCACCAATATTTTGAATTGGGCAAGTACCTACATTTCCTGGAATAAGTGATAAATTTTCAATTCCTCCATAATTTTCAGAAACACACCAAAGTACAAAATCGTGCCAATTTTCGCCAGCATTTACGGTTATGTAAATATCGTTTTCGTTTTCTCTATCAATAGAGATTCCTTTTAAATTTAAATGAACAACAAGTTTTTCAATATCTTTGGTTAGTAACATATTGCTACCTCCAGAAATTAAAAAAACATCTTTTTCAGATTTTAAAAGTTGTTGTAAACTATAAAGTGAATCAACAGAAATAAAACGTTTGGCATTAACATGAATGCCAAACGTATTATAGTTTTTTAATGATATATTTTCTTTAATATTCAATGAAACCTATTTTTTGTATTGTTGTAAAGCTATTTTTAAAATCTCTACAGAACGAATTAAATCAACTTTATTTAATACATATGCCATACGGATTTGGTTTTTACCTTCTCCAGCAGTAGAATAAAATCCACTAGCAGGTGCAACCATAATAGTTTCGTTATTATCGTTAAAATCTTCTAAAATCCATTGTGCAAAATGATCAGCATCAGCTACAGGTAATTCTGCAACACAGTAAAAAGCTCCTTTAGGATTTGCAACTTTTATACCATCAATTTTTTGTAACTCAGAAATTAAAGTATTTCTACGTTCTTGATACTCTTCAATAACTTCATCAAAATAACTTTGAGGCGTGTCTAAAGCTGCTTCACTAGCTAATAAAGCATAAGTAGGAGGGCTTAAACGAGCTTGAGCAAATTTAATAGCAGTATTGATGAACTCTTCATTTTTAGAAACGATACATCCAATTCTTGCTCCACACATACTGTAACGCTTAGAAACAGAATCAATAACAATAGCGTTTTGTTCTAAACCATCTAAAGTCATTACTGAATTGTGCTTTTCACCATCATAAGTAAACTCACGATAAACTTCATCAGCAATTAAAAATAAATCGTGTTTTAAAACGATTTGCTTTAATTTTTCAATTTCAGCTTCGCTATATAAATAACCAGTAGGATTACCAGGGTTACAAATTAAAATAGCTTTTGTTTTTGATGTAATTAATTTTTCAAAATCTTCAATAGCAGGTAACGCAAAATTATCTTCTATTTTAGAAATTACAGGAACAACTTTTACACCTGATGCAGTAGAAAAACCGTTATAGTTAGCATAAAAAGGCTCAGGAATAATAATTTCATCACCTGGATCTGTAATACTACCAATAGTAAATAATAACGCTTCAGAACCACCTGTAGTAGCAATAATATTATTTGCGTTTACATGAATATCGTTTTTAGCATAGTAATTAGCTAATTTTGTACGGTATTGTTCAGAACCTTCAGAACGTGCGTATGATAATACTTCAATAGTATTATTTTTAACAGCATCTAAAGCTATTTGAGGAGTTTTAATATCAGGCTGACCAATATTTAAATGAAACACTTTTGTTCCGTTTTTTTTAGCGGCCTCAGCAAAAGGAACCAATTTACGAATTGGTGATTGAGGCATAGAATTCCCTTTTATAGAAATAGCAGGCATAGTATATAATTTATAGTTGTTTGATATGCAAATTTGCAATTTTTATTTGAAAAAAATAGTCCTTATTTCTTAAAAAAACAAAATTTTGAAAATATAAAATGTATCTTAATACAAAAATTGAAATAAATGACTTTGATTAAAAAAATAAGCTTCTTTTTTGCTGTCTTTTTTAGTGTGATTTCCTTTTCTCAAAATAACTTTATGTTTTTAGGGAGTCAAACAAAAAAACAGGTAGTGCGTTTTAAATTAATAAATAATTTAATTGTTATGCCTATGTCGGTTAACGGGCAAAAACTATCTTTTATTTTAGATACAGGCGTAGGCAGCACCTTATTATTTAATCTGACAAAAAAAGATAGTTTAAAATTGAATAATGTAAAAAAAGTACTGCTTCGTGGTTTGGGGGGCGGTGCTCCTGTTACAGCATTGATTTCAACAAAAAACGAACTAAAACTTAATACTATTGTAGGAAATAATCAAGATTTATTTGTTGTTTTAACCGAAGATTTTAATTTATCGGAAAAAATGGGCATAACAATTGATGGCATTATTGGCTACGATTTATTAAAAGATGTTATTGCTGAAATTAATTATAAAACCTCAAAAATTATTTTTTATAATCCGAAGAAATATCATCAAAAAAAATGTAGAAAATGTGAAGAGTTTCCGCTACGTTTTTATCGTAAAAAACCCTATATCGATGTTGCTGTTAAAGTTGATACCGTAGGTAATTTGGTAACGCCTGTAAAAATGTTAATAGATACAGGTGGTAGCGATGCGATGTGGTTGTTTGAAAACACAAAACAGGTACTAAAAACTCCAATAAAGCATTTTAAGGATATTTTAGGTGAAGGACTTAGCGGAACTGTCTACGGAAAACGAAGTAAAATCCCTGCTATTTTATTGGGAAGTTATGCAATTAAGAACCCTACGGTTTCTTTTTTAGACAAAACATCAACCATGAATGCGAGGCGTTTTAAGGAACGAAACGGAAGTATAGGTGGTGCTATTTTAAAGCGGTTTAAAGTTTGGATAGATTATCCGAATAAAAAGTTGCTATTAAAGAAAAATGCGTCTTTAAAAAAAGGTTTTTATTATAATATGAGTGGTTTACAACTTATTCATGATGGGCAAGAATTGGTAAAAGAAGAGGTTTTTGCTAATTCAAATGGGGCGGATAATAATCAAAATAATGGGCGTATTATTTCTTTAAGTACGAAATATCAATACAAATTTAAACCTTCTTTTAAAATTGATGAAGTTTTAACCGATTCGCCAGCAGGCAAAGCAGGTTTGCAAAAAGGTGATATTATCAAAAAAATAAATAATAGGGCGGCCTATCAATATGAGTTAGGTGAAATAATAGTGATGTTTCAGCAAAAACCTTCTAAGAAAATAAAAATGACGGTAAAAAGAGGTGAAAAGCATCTTAATTTTGAATTCAGATTAAAAAAACGGCTATAAAAAAAGTGCCAATTTTTAGATTGGCACTTTTAAATGTTTTATAAAATTATAAAAAAATTATAGCGATTTTGCTTTTACGGCAGCATCTTTTTTAGCAATAAAACCTTTAATTTTAATTCTTTTTCTTTTGTTTTTAGCATTTGAAACAACCGTTAAAGTTTTAGAAAAACCTCCTGGTCTTTTTGTGTCGTAAGAAACTTCAATCTGTCCTTTTTGCCCTGGCATAATTGGTGCTTCGGGTTTTTTAGGAACTGTACATCCACAGGCAGAAATAATATCTTTAATAATAATAGGTTCATCACCAATATTTGTAAATTCAAAAGTACGTTTTCCTTCTGAAGCGATTGCTACCTTTCCGTAGTCAATTGTTTCTGTTTCAAATTTAAATTCTTGTGCGCTTACTGTTAAAGTGATAAAGCAAACAGCGATAAATGATAAAATTCTTTTCATAATTAGTAAAGTTAATTTAGGGATTTACTCCGTTACAAATTTAATATTTTTTTAGTTTTAAAAAAAAACCAACACCTAATTTTTTATACTTCTATAGATAATTGTATTTTTGTTTTTTTAATTCAAAAATAATGCCAAAGCATAAGTAAGTGAATTATTTATGGCATAAATATACATAAAACATATGAATATTCCATCAAAATACGATTCTAAAGAAGTAGAAGGAAAGTGGTACGATTACTGGATGAAACATAATTATTTTCATTCAGAAGTAGATGATCGTGAGCCTTATACGATTGTAATACCACCACCTAATGTAACAGGAGTATTGCATATGGGGCACATGCTAAACAATACAATTCAGGATGTTTTAATACGTCGTGCTCGTTTACAAGGAAAAAATGCGTGTTGGGTTCCTGGAACTGACCATGCATCTATTGCTACGGAAGCAAAGGTTGTTGCTAAGTTAAAAGAACAAGGAATTGATAAAAATGACTTAACTCGTGAAGAATTTTTGGCACATGCTTGGGAATGGAAAAACGAGTACGGTGGAATTATTTTAGATCAGTTAAAAAAATTAGGTGCTTCTTGTGATTGGGAACGTACTGCCTTTACTATGGACCCAGCATTGTCGGAATCTGTAATTAAAGTTTTTGTTGATTTATATAATAAAGGCTTAATTTACCGTGGTTATAGAATGGTAAATTGGGATCCTGAAGCAAAAACGACTTTATCTGATGAAGAAGTTATTCATGTTGAAAAACAAGGAAATCTTTATTATTTAGAATATAAAATTGAAGGTTCTGATGAAAAATTAACCATTGCAACTACACGTCCTGAAACTATTTTTGGTGATACGGCAATTTGTATCAATCCGAATGATGAGCGTTTTACACATTTAAAAGGAAAGAAAGCAATTGTTCCTTTATCTAATAGAGTAATTCCTATTATTGAAGATGAATATGTAGATGTTGAATTTGGTACTGGATGTTTAAAAGTTACTCCAGCACACGATGAAAATGATAAAGTTTTAGGAGATAAACACAAATTAGAAGTAATTGATATTTTTAATGAGGATGCTTCTTTAAACTCTTTCGGATTACATTATCAAGGAAAAGACCGTTTTGTAGCTCGTAAATTAGTTGCTAAAGAATTAGAAGAAAAAGGAATTTTAGTAAAAACTGAAGTCCATATTAATAAAGTAGGAACATCAGAAAGAACTAAAGCTGTTATCGAACCAAGATTATCAGATCAATGGTTTTTAAAGATGGAAGAGTTAGCAAAACCTGCTATTGATGCTGTTTTAGGTGAAGATAGCGAAGTTAAATTATATCCAAAGAAATTCGAAAATACGTACCGTCATTGGATGGAAAATGTACGTGATTGGAATATTTCTCGTCAATTATGGTGGGGACAACAAATTCCTGCGTATTTCTATGGCGATGGAAAAGAAGATTTTGTAGTTGCTTCAACTATTGAAGAAGCGGTAGTTTTAGCTAAAGAAAAAACAGGGAAAACTGATTTAGTTGCAGCCGATTTAAAACAAGATGAAGATGCTTTAGATACTTGGTTTTCTTCTTGGTTATGGCCAATGTCTGTTTTTGATGGAATTAATAATCCTGAAAACGAAGAAATTAAATATTATTATCCAACAAATGATTTAGTTACTGGTCCAGATATTTTATTTTTCTGGGTGGCTCGTATGATTGTTGCAGGATACGAATATAAAGATGAACGTCCGTTTGAAAACGTTTATTTAACAGGTTTAGTACGTGATAAACAACGTAGAAAAATGTCTAAATCGTTAGGGAATTCACCTGATGCTTTAAAATTAATTGAAGATTATAGTGCCGATGGTGTTCGTGTAGGTTTATTATTAAGTGCTGCTGCGGGTAACGATTTAATGTTCGATGAAGATTTATGTAAACAAGGAAAAGGATTTTCAAATAAAATTTGGAATGCATTCCGTTTAGTTACAGGTTGGGAAGTTGATGCAACTATTGAGCAACCAGAATCAGCAAAAATTGGTTTAGAATGGTATAATGCAAAGTTTCAAACAGTGTTAGCTGAAATTGAAGACCACTTTTCTAAATATCGTTTGTCAGATGCTTTAATGGCTATCTATAAATTAATTATGGATGATTTTTCATCATGGTTATTAGAGGCTGTAAAACCAGCATATCAACAGCCAATTGACAAGAAAACTTTTGATGCGGTAATTGCTGTTTTTGAAGATAATTTAAAAGTATTACATCCGTTTATGCCTTTCTTATCAGAAGAAATTTGGCAACATATTGCAGATAGAACTCCAGAAGAAGCTTTAATAATAGCTAAATATCCTGAGCTTAAAGAAGTGGATACAGCTATAATTAGTGAATTTGAGTTTGCTACAGAGGTAGTTTCAGGAATTAGAAATATCAGAAAAAATAAAAATATTTCATTTAAAGATGCAGTAGAATTATCAGTAGTAAATAATGAAGATTTTACAACTAAATTTGATGTTTTAATTCAGAAATTAACCAACGCATCAGAAATTAATTATGTTTCTGATAAGGTTGAAGGAGCTTCATTTAGAGTAAAATCAAATGAATATTTTATTCCTGTTGCTGAAGAAGAAATTGACGTAGAAGCTGAAACTATCAAATTAAATGCTGAATTAAAAAGAGCAGAAGGTTTCTTATTCGGAATTCAAAAGAAATTATCAAATGAGCGTTTTGTAAGCAATGCACCTGAACAAGTTATTGTTATAGAGCGTAAAAAAGAATCAGATACGTTAGCGAAAATTGAAACTATTAAAAGTAGTTTAGCTTCTTTAAAATAATTTTGATTTTTTAAAAATAAAAACCCGATGATTTATTACAATCATCGGGTTTTTTGTATTTATTTTGATTAGTTTTCACCAATAATATCTCCAGAACCAACTGATTTTATTTTTATGTTTTTAGGGTTGCCTTTGTAGTAAAGATTTCCTGAACCTATAATGTTTGCTTTAATTTCTTTATTAACTGTAGTTTTCATATTACCTGAACCTGTAATATTTGCGTTTAAATATTTTGTTTTTAAATGATATGCTTTTAAGTTTCCTGAGCCAATTAAAGAATTTTCAAAATTAGTTGTACTACCTGTTAAATTAATATTTCCAGAGCCATTAATTGAAGTTGTTACAGTCTTTGTATTTACATCTGCAATAATATTCCCTGAGCCATTTACATCAAAAGAGACAACATTTGATTTAATTGTTTTCTTAATTTTAATATTACCTGAACCGTTTAAAGAAACTTTTTTAATTGATTGAAAAGGAACTGTAATAATTAAATTATTCACTGTGTTAATATTGGTGTTTTTTTTGAATTTAATAAGTAACCTCCCCTTTTTTACATAAGTTTCAATGTAAGGAAGTATATTTTCTTCTCCTTTTAGAGTTATTGTTCCTTCATTACCATCAATCAAATTAACGTTAAAAGAACCATTAACATATACTTTATCAAAAGAAGTTATAGTACGAGTTTTAGTGATGCTATTTCCATTTCCTTTAATTTTGTTAGCTCCCGACCAACTTTGTGCATTACTAGAAATTGATACTAAAACGATAATAAATGTAATTAAATGCTTTTTCATGATTAAAATTTTATAAGATTATTTTTTTAGATAGAATAGGTATTTACTCGTTTAATTTAATTGAAACGCCTCCGTAATTTGACTTTATATTTATGTTTGAATTTGTAGTCTTACCAAAAACACCTTCGTAATATTTTGTGGAATTTTTTTCAATACTTTTAAATATTGTTGTTTTTTCATTAGGATATTTAAAGTTAGCGTATCCTAAATTTATTTTAAAATTGAAATTATTTTCGATATTTGCACCTAGTTTTATACTTGTATAATTACCGTCAATTATAATTTTGTTGAAGTTTTTTTCGATGTTTTCAACTTTAACTGCTCCATAATTTGTATTAAGCGTTAGATTCTTTTTTAAAGTCTTAATTTTAATATTTGTATAATCAGAATTAACTGTAAGATTAGATACATTATCAAGCGATAAATTTCCGTAATCACTATTAAATTTAAGTTTTTTTGTTTTTCCTATTTTTACAGTGGCGTAGTCAGCATTAATATTTAAGGATTTAGAGTTGTTAATTTTTAATTTAGAATAATCCATATTTATAGTACCTGATTTAATGAAGTTAATTTCAGCATTTCCACAATAATCTAAGTTAATAGTATTAGAATCATTTAATAATTCATCAATTTCCACATTTCCATAATTGCAATTAATGGTTGCTTTTCCTTTAATGCTGTCAAGTTCTATATTACCGTATTTATTGTTCAAATCGGCATTACTTGTTGTGGGTATTTTTATATGATAATTTATTTTATAGTTTATATTATTGCTTCCCCACCATGACCAATTCGACGTTGATTTTTCAATCTTAGTACGGGCTTCTACTAAATTTTTCGAAGCTTGAAAAACAATATTAATAGCATTTAATTTATTTTTAACATTATTGATATTATCTCCTTTTACGATTATTTTAACTTCAATTTCTATAGAATTTTTATTCCAAGTGCTAACTTGTATATTTCCATATTTATTATTAATATATAGCGTAGCATTTTCGTTTACTGAAAAATTTTTACGTATTGTTTTGTTTTTTTCGTGTTTTTTATGACTGTTATTTGCTGCTAAAACAGCAGGGATAATCAATAAGAAAAACAGTAATTTATATAATTTCATCATCTTTTATTTTTAATTTTTCAGAATTAGTATATATATCTAATTGTGTAAAAAGTGTTTTTAAAACTTGTAAACGTTGTTGATAGTTTAGAATCATTTGTCTAATTATTTGTTTTTTATTTTCATCTTTAGATAAATCATTTATTAGTCCATTGTAACGATTTTCTATTTTTTCAATTTCTTTTAAAGAATCTTCAATTAAAGTTTGGGTTTCAATGTTTCTATAGGTTTCAATTTCTTTTAATTCTTGGTTTATTGTTGAAACAAAAAAATGTTGTGCTTCTGCCATTTTAGGTGATATATCGGCTAAATCATATGTTTTTTGCTGTTGATAATTACCAATACAAAACCCTAAAATTAATATTATTGAAGCGGCAATACTCATCCAAAAAAATGAGGATTTACCTTGTTGTTTTTGCTGTTGAAGTTTTTTTTGAAAACGATCTGAATGTCCTGAATGTGGCTCAGATATATCGAAATCATTTTCATCAAAAAACTGATGTAATTTATCTTCCATATATTTCATTATTAGTTGAGGTACTAGCTAGTAATATTTGCTTTAATTTCTTTTTAGCTCTTGAAATTGTTGCACGTACATTTTGGTTTGTGTAGTTTAATATTTGAGAAATTTCTTCATAATCATAGCCTTCAATTAAATTTAAAGTAAGTATTACTCGGTAGTTTTCTTTTAATTTAAGTAAACAATTCATAACCTGTTTTACTTCTAAAGATGTATAATCGATTTCCGTTTCTTCTATTTCATAAGTAGGAATAACGTCTGTTTTTATGGCTTCATACCTATTGTTTTTTTTTAACTGTGTAAGACTTTTGTTAATTACAATCCTTTTTAGCCAAGCACCAAAAGTAACTTCACCTTTAAAAGTATCTAATTTTGTAAATGCAGTTAAAAAAGCTTCTTGAATTAAGTCTTCGGATTCAAAAGATTCTTTTAAAATACGATACGCTGTATTATACATTGCTTTATAGTAGTTGTTATAAACTTGCATTTGTGCAGTGCTATCACCTTTTTTACAGCGAGCTATTAGTTGGTCTATATGTGTTTTTTTAGTCTTTAAAGCTATCATTCTATAATAGAGACTTTTCGATTTTTGAATTGTGACAGTTTATTTTAAATAAAAAATATTTTTTATTTAAAAGCGTAAAAAAAGTATTAAATTTTCAATAAAAGAGGAATATAATTTATTATGAAATTAACAATATCGCAGGAAAACAAGGTATATAAACGAATCAAAATATGTATATTTGGCATAATGATTGACAATATAAAAATTATAGAATGCCCGCGTGATGCAATGCAAGGAATAAAAAGTCATTTTATTCCTACTCAGGCAAAGGTTAAATATATCAATTCGCTACTAAAAGTAGGTTTTGATACGATTGATTTTGGAAGTTTTGTATCGCCTAAAGCAATCCCTCAAATGAGGGATACAGCTGCCGTTTTATCACAGTTAGATTTATCAAAAACAACAAGTAAGTTATTAGCAATTGTAGCTAATGTAAGAGGCGCAAACGATGCAGCTCAATTTGAAGAAATTAACTATTTAGGCTATCCTTTTTCAATATCTGAAAATTTTCAAATGCGAAATACGCATAAAACAATTGAACAATCGTTAGATACTTTAAAAGAAGTATTATCAATAGCGAACAGAAGTAATAAAGAGGTTGTAGCGTATATGTCAATGGGGTTTGGAAACCCTTATGGTGATCCTTGGAATGTAGATATTGTAGCTGAATGGACAGAAAGATTAGCTAATTTCGGCGTTAAAATATTATCATTATCAGACACCGTTGGTAGCTCAACACCTGAGGATATAAATTATTTATTCTCAAATTTAATACCGTGTTATCCTGAAATTGAATTTGGAGCTCATTTACATACAACACCTCAAAAATGGCACGAAAAAGTAGATGCTGCTTTTAAGGCAGGGTGCAACCGTTTTGATGGTGCTATAAAAGGATATGGAGGTTGCCCAATGGCTAAGGATGAATTAATAGGTAATATGCCAACAGAAAAATTATTATCTTATTTTACGGTTCAAAAAGCAGTGACCAATATAAAACCAATGAGTTTTGAAAGTGCTTATAATAAAGCTCTTGAACTTTTTTAAAAAAAAAATATGAAATTTAAAAATATACTTTTTTTCTTTTTAGCTCTTTTTTGTCAAGTTCTTTTTTGTCAAGATTTAATTGATGAACGAATAGGAGTGTGGCAAATAAATAAAGGTGTTTTAGTTATTAATAAGTCAAATAAAAATGATTTAGCAAACGATTATTGGAAAGAGTTTTATAGAATTTTCCCAAAAGAATTAACGACAAAATATATTAAACGCCTAGTATTAATGACTGATGGCGAACAAGAAAAAGTAGGTGCATTAGTGTCGTTAAATTCTCGAAACGATAAATGGCAATTAGAAATAGATGTTAAAGATGTAAATTTAAAAACTAGGAATAAAAAAATATTGTACGAATCTATTTATACAATGGTGCATGAGTTTGGGCATTTATTAACGTTAAATAAAACTCAAATAAGACCAACAAATAAAAGAAAACAAGAGGAAGGAGAATTGTATTTAACTCATGAAGGTGAGGCGTATCGAAAAAGTTATATTAATAGGTTTGTAAATTTATTTTGGAAAGGAAAATTATTAAATCGATGGGATGTTATTCAGCGAGATTATTGCTATACCGAAGCAAATTGTGTTGATAAATTATTTGACCTATATCAAGATAATTCATCTGAGTTTTTAACAGATTATGCTGTTGAAAGCCCCGAAGAAGATATTGTCGAGAGTTGGACGGCGTTTGTTTTAAGACCAAGGATAAAAAAACCGAGGACAATTGCACATAAAAAAAGAAATTTTTTCTATCAATTTCCAGAATTAGTAGAATATCGTAAAATGATTAGAAAAAATACACGAAAATATCTTCATTAATTAGGGGCTATTTTATTGGTCGTAATTATTTTGTGTAAAATTAAGTTCAAAAATAAATCAATGAAACAATTTAAATTCGTATTACTAGCCATAACAACTATTTTTGTTGTTAGTTGTGGTTCTTCAAAAGATGTACAAAAGGGGGCTGAAAAGAACTCGAATACAGCGTATCTCTTTAAAAAAGATTCTTCAAAAACATACTTTAATATCTTACAATTAAACGATGTTTATGAAATATCACCTATTCAAAGTGGTAAGTTTGGGGGGATGGCACGAGTAGAAACGGTGCATCAAAATTTGAAAAAAGAAAATAAAAATACAATGCTCGTTTTGGCAGGCGATTTTTTAAATCCATCATTAATAGGAGCGATGAAAGTTGACGGTTCTCGGGTTAGAGGTCAGCAGATGGTGGAAGTAATGAATGCAATGAATTTTGATTTAGTAGCCATTGGTAATCACGAATTAGACTTAAGTTATACGCATTTACAAGAGCGATTAAATGAAAGTCATTTTGATTGGATTTCATCAAACGTATTGCATAATAAAAACGGAAAACATCATTATTTCCATAAAGTAATCAACGGAAAAAAAGAAAGCTTAGAAGATTCATATATCAGAGAATTTTTAAACCCTGATGGTTCAACATTAAAGGTTGGTTTTATTAGTGCTTGTATTGCATCAAACCCAAAAAGTTACGTATATTATGGCGATGTATATCAAGAAATAAAAAGAGCTTATAATGAAATAAAAGATCAGGTAGATATTGTTGTGGGATTAACACATTTAAGCCTAGAACAAGACAAAAAAGTAGCCGAATTATTACCGAATATTCCATTAATAATGGGAGGGCATGAGCATACCAATAGCTATGATCATGTAGGAAATGTTATTGTTGCTAAAGCAGATGCCAATGCTAAAACAGTTTATATTCATCGTTTTGAATACGATCCTTTAACTAAAAAAGTTCAATTAAAATCAGAGTTAAAAGAAATTAATGATAAAATTCCTTCGGATAAAAAAGTAGGCATTATTGTTGATAAGTGGCAAACTGTTTTAAAAAATAAAATTCAAGATATTGTATCAAATCCTTATGAGGTAATTTATAAAACTAAAATTCCTTTAGATGCTAGAGAAACACCTATTAGAAGTAGGCAAACAAATATGGGAGGAATTATAGCAAAATCAATGAGTTTTGCATATAATAATACTGTTGATTGCGCTTTAATAAATGGTGGTTCTGTTCGTATTGATGATGCCTTAGTAGGAAATATAAGTGTGATAGATATTTTTAGAGTTTTACCTTATGGAGGAGCTATTTTAAAAGTTAAAATTAAAGGAAGCTTATTAAAAGAAGTATTAGAATATGGTGAAAATTCATCAGGTACAGGAGCTTATTTACAGCGTTATAACGTAAAAAAAATAGGTAATACCTGGGCAATTGGTTCGGAAAAAATAAATGAAAATAAAATATATAACGTAGCCTTTTCAGATTATTTACTAAAAGGACTTGATATTCCTATGTTATCAGAAAAAAATCCAGGAGTTAAAGAAGTTTCTAAACCCTTAAAAACAGATTTAAGTGCTGATATTAGAAAAGCGGTAGTTGAGTACCTTAAAAAGAAGTAGTTTTTTATTTAAAATAAGTCTTAATAAAATTTGGTAAATTAGATTTGTTGCATAAATTTGCATAAAAAATCTAAAAATAAAATAAAATGAAAAAAGTTATTCTATCAATATTTGCTGTTTCAGCATTATTAATGACTTCATGTAGTGACGAAAAAGACCCTATAAAAGAAGTAAAAGCTCCTTCAACGTATACCTTTTCAAGAGATGCTAAAAGTACCGTAAGCTATTCTGGGCAACAAACTCGTTTAGATATGCATACGCAATTAAAATCTGCTTTAGGAAAAGCTTCCACAGAAGTGGTTGATGCCGATAAGTTAAACGCAATGTTTAACCATAAAGAAAAAGCAACTGATTTTGCAGACGGTTTGGTTTTTAAGGCCTCAGATTTAAACGCTTCTTCTAAAAATATTTCTGGAGCAACCGCATATAGCAAAACTTATAAAGAAGATGTAAAAGTATTTTTAAATTCTATTTTTACAGAAACTGCAAAAAATTCAGGAAAAAAAGAGGTTCTTGCATCAAAAGGAGTTGCTGGAATTATGAACAGAAAGGCAGACGGTTCTAAAAAAATATTAGTTGATGCCAATGGTTTTGAATACGTTCAAGTATTTTCTAAGAGTTTAATGGGGGCTATGGAATTAGACCAAATTGTAAATAAGTATTTATCTTCAGATAAATTAAACGTAGAAAATGAGAAGAATAAAGAAGGTAAAAATTACACCGAAATGGAGCACCATTGGGATGAAGCTTTCGGATATTCTGCATTAAGTGATAACGCTTTAGCAATTGCAGATAAAGCAGCTTTAAAAGCTGGTGATTATGCTGCAAATTACCGTTTTTGGGGTGGGTATATTTATAGTGCCGATGCTTCTGATGCAGGTAAAGGTGTTAAAGATAGATTGATGAATGCCTTTTTAAAAGGTCGTCAAGCGATTGTTGATAAAAATTACCCTGCAAGAGATGAACAAGCAACTATTATTAAGAAGGAATTATCATTAGTATGTGCTATTCGTGCAGCTCATTATTTAGATGCTGGTATTGCAAATGTAAATTCTACGGATGATCCACAAGCACAGGCAGGAGCTTTTCATGAATTATCAGAAGGTTTAGGTTTTGTATATAGTTTACAGTTTACAAATAATGGTTCTGATAAACCTTATTTTTCAAAAACTGAGGTAGATGAAATGATTACTAAATTAAAAGCAAAGGGTGGTTTATATCAAGATAATATTGGAGCTGTATTAAAAGAATTATCAGAAAAAGTAGCTAAAAGATTTGGTTTTACTATTGCTGAAGTAAAGTAATTCTAGTATTCAATTTGTATAATATAAATAAGCACCTTTCTTTGTAAAGGTGCTTATCTAGTAAATAAATATAAGGTATGAAAGTCATTAAAATTTTAACAAGTGCACTGTTTTTAGTGCTAATGATTAGCTGTAGTAGCGAAACAAACAAAGAAGAAAAGGTAGATGAAAAGCAAATGAAATTATTTTTAACCAATATGGTTGATGCTAACATAATTCCTGCTTTTACGAATTTTGGAACTGAATTAAGTAAATTAAATACGAGTTTTAAAACATTTTCAACAGAAACAACTAAAGAAAACTTAGCAGCAGTTAAAATTCAGTATGTAAATACGACAATTGCTTGGCAAAATGCAGGTTTATATGAGGGAGGTTCAGCAACTAGAATAGGACCTTCTGTAACTACATATTTAAATCGTTTTGTAAATGTTTTTCCTACCGATAAACAAACTATTGATGAACTTGTAGGACTTCAAGAAAAGGATGCTTCTAATTATAGCCTTTCCTCTAATTTTAAAATTCAAGGCTTACCTGCCCTAGATTTATTATTTTATGATAGCAGTGTTGATGTGTTAGCGGAGTTTTCGGGAGAAAATAAAAACAAGCGTATTGACCATGTAAATGCTATTTTATCAAAAATGATTGAAAAAAATAACGATGTTGTAAGTGGATGGAAAACAGAACGTACTGATTTTATTTCAAATACTTCTATGGCTGCAAATGGGTCTTTTAATAAAATATTAAATGCGTTTTCTGAATATTATGAACAGAAAATCCGTAAAGCAAAACTAGGTGGTCCTTTAGGGAAATTTACCCAAGGAACAGCGTATCCAAAAGATATTGAAGCACTTTATAGTAAGCAATCTAAAAAATTATTAGTAGCTGCACATTTAGCAATACTTAATTTTTATGAAAATGGAAAAACACTCAGTTTAAAAACATTATTAAAAGAAACGGCTGTTAAAAGTAAAATATCTGGTAAATTATTATCAGATGAATTATCTGGTAAATTAAATGCTGTGCAAACTAAGTTAGTAGCAATTCCTAATACGGATTTTGAAACATTAGTTAAAAAGAAAGATCCTTCTTTAAACCAAGCATATACTTCTTTTGTAACGGTTGTAGCGATGATAAAATCGGAAGTTATTCCTGCATTTGAAGGTCAAATAAACTATGTAGATTCTGACGGAGATTAATTAGTTCATTTTACAAATACTTAAAAAAAATGTCTTTACACGAAGTAATACTTACAGTAGAAGAGGCTCTTAAAATTCCTTTTTCTTATCTGCTAAATTCTACTAAAAGAATTTACTTTTTGTATTTGGCGAGTGCTATTATATTGGCATATTATATGTACACTAAAAATAAGATCAAAAGCTCTTTTTGGTCTTATTTATTTCCTTTAAAAAATTGGAAGAGCAGTTCGGCTTATACCGATTATGGGCTGTTGTTTTTTAACGCTTTTGTAAAAGTACTTTTGCTAGCGCCTTATTTTGTTTTCGGTTTATACATCGCTTTTTATACCAAAGAATACTTTCTTACTCAATTTGGTGAAACTCACTGGGAAGTATCTCAATTCACCGTGTTACTTACCTACACTTTTGTAATGACTTTTGTAAACGATTTTATGTCGTTTTTAATTCATTATATTTTTCACAAAGTGCCTTTTTTATGGGAATTTCATAAAATTCATCATTCGGCAACACATTTAAATCCGCTAACACAATACCGATTACATCCTGTAGAGTTGATTATTAATAACATCAAAGGCATTTTAATATTCGGACTTATAACAGGCTTTTTTGATTATATTTCTTTTGTTAAAATAAGCAAACTAACTTTTATAGGAGTAAATATATTTAGCTTTATTTTTTTATTCTTCGGATCAAACCTTCGACACTCGCATATTAAACTTACCTATTTTAATTTTTTAGAATATATTTTTATCAGCCCTTTTCAGCATCAAATTCATCATAGTAATAACCAAGAACATTTCGATAAAAATATGGGCTCAAAACTTGCCCTTTGGGATTGGATTTTTGGTACCTTATTACGATCAGAGCAAGTAGAAAATATTTCTTACGGCTTAGGCTTAGGCGATGATAAAAATTATAATACTTTTTTAAAAAATTTATATAAACCATTTACCAACCTTTTTTTTCAAATAAAAGGTTTAATTTTACGCTTTTGTAGCTCAAAATAAATTATGAAAATTACTAGAAAAATTGCTATAACACTAAGTTGTTTATTAACTACTTGCTTATATTCACAATTCAAAATATCAGGGAATATTACCAATCAAAAATCAAATTCTGCCATAAAAAATGTAACTGTTTATATTAATAAAGCAGGTAATTTATGGCAAAATTCAAAAGGAAATTATGTGATATCAGACCTAAAACCAGGAGATTATGAACTGGCTTTTTATTCGGAAGATTATCATATTTTAAATAAAAAAGTAACTATTGAAAATAAAAATATCGTTTTAAATGCTTCTTTAAAAAAATTAGAAGAATATTTATCAGAAGTAGTAATAACAGCACATAAAAAAAAGGTTTTTAGCTTACAAAAATTGCAAGATGTACAAGAGGTTGCTATTTATGCAGGTAAAAAAAGTGAGGTTGTTTTATTAGGGAATACCATCGCTAATTTAGCTACCAATAATGCCCGTCAAATATATTCGAAAGTTGCAGGTTTAAATATTTGGGAAAGCGATGGTGGCGGACTTCAATTAGGAATTGGTGGTAGAGGTTTAGACCCAAACAGAACCTCTAATTTTAACGTGCGTCAAAACGGATATGATATTAGTGCCGATGCTTTAGGATATCCTGAAAACTATTACACACCGCCAACAGAAGCTTTAGAAAAAATTGAAATTGTTCGTGGTGCAGCATCATTACAATACGGTACACAGTTTGGAGGGTTGCTAAATTTCAAACTTAAAAAACCTAATAAAAATAAAGAGTTTAGCTTGTCGTCAAGGCAAACACTTGCTTCATTTGGCTTGTTTAATTCGTTCAATACTATTAGTGGAACGGTTGGTAAAGTGGGGTATATTGGGTATTTAAACTACAAACGTGGCGATGGCTACAGACCCAATTCTGATTTTAATCAATACAATGCCTTTGCAGGTGTTTATTCGCAATTAAATAAAAAATCGAAACTAGGTGTAGAGCTTACCTATATGGAATATTTGGCGCATCAGTCTGGAGGATTATCAGATGCAATGTTCGATAAAAACCCTAAACAATCAAACAGAACTAGAAACTGGTTTGAGGTAAAATGGTTGCTGTCTGCATTACATTTTGATCACAAATTTTCAAACCAAACTAAGCTTAATCTTAGAGCCTTTACTTTAAATGCAAGCCGAAAAGCAGTTGGTTTTCGTGACTATAGACCTGAAACAACAGACCCTATTTTATTAAATACTCCTGCCGAACGCGAATTGATTGTAGGTAATTTTAAAACTTTTGGGGCAGAAGCTCGTTTATTACATCATTATGATTTATTTAATAGTGAAGCTACTTTTTTAGCAGGTGCTCGCTATTATCAAGGTGATAATACAGGGAAACAAGGTTTAGGAACTGATAAAAACGATGCTGATTTTAAATTTATTTCTTTAGATGATTACACGAAAAGAAGTTTTTCTGATGAAATAGCGATTAATAGTTCATCGTATAAATACCCGAATAAAAACGCGGCTGTTTTTATCGAAAATATAATAAAAGTAAGTGATAAACTATCATTTACACCAGGTGTTCGTTTTGAAAACATAAATACAAAAGCTATCGGAACGTATAGAAATATAAAATCGAATACTGCTGGTGATATCCGTTCTGATGTAACCAATTCGGAGCATAGAAGTTTATCACGTAACTTCTTTTTATTAGGATTAGGAACCAGTTATAAGCCTACAGATAAATTAGAATTATATGCAAATTTTTCTCAAAATTATAGGTCAATTACTTTTAGTGATATTCGTGTTGTAAGCCCAAACTCATTAGTTGACCCTAATATAGAAGATGAAAAAGGGTTTTCTGTCGATATAGGTTTAAGGGGTAAATTGGTGAATGTACTTAAATTTGATGTAACAGGTTTTTACTTAAATTACGATAATCGCTTGGGTGATATTTTAGGGGTAGATCCTAATAGTGGAATTTTAAAACGCATTAGAACCAATGTTGGTAGTGCCGATATTTTAGGTGTTGAATCGCTAGTACAATGGAAAGTATTGCCTACTTTTTATGTAGAGTCAGACGACCATGATTTGAGCGCTTTTGTAAATTTAGCGGTAATAAAATCGAAATATACCAAACAATATTACCCAACATCAGTTAAAAGTATTGAAGGGAATCAAGTAGAATTTGTGCCTGCGGTAAACTTAAAAACAGGATTGCAATACCGTTATAAAAAACTTGGAACTTCGTTACAATACAGTTATTTATCAAAACAATTTACCGATGCGTCAAATGCTTTAGCGCAAGGAGGTAATGGAACGGTTGGTGAAATTCCTTCTTTTCAAATTATGGACCTATCGTTTAGCTATGATTATTCAAAAAGATGGAGTTTTGAAGCAGGGGTAAATAATATGCTAAACAATTCTTACTTTACCCGTAGAGCAACAGGATATCCAGGACCAGGGATTATACCGTCTGACCCAAGATCTTTTTACGGAACTATTGAATTTAAATTATAAATTCAAATCAATTTAAGATTAAAGTAAAGCGTTTCTGTTTTTTCTAAAATAGAAACGCTTTTTTTTAAAATTAGCAGTCTTTTTTCAATAAAAAATGCAAAAAAAAACATATTTAGACATACAAACAAATGCGGCTCCTTTAGCAGTTTTTAGACTGTTATTCGGTATTATGATGCTTGCCAGTATTGTGCGATTTTGGTATAACGGATGGATAGAAACATTATATATTGACCCTGAATTTCATTTTTCATATTATGGTTTTCAATGGATAAAACCCTTAGGTCAATACACCTATTTACTGTTTTTTATCTGCGGATTATCAGCCGTTTTTATAGCCTTTGGATATAAATATCGCTTAGCAATAATTGCGTTTTTTTTAAGCTTCACTTATATTGAATTGATTGATAAAACCACTTATTTAAACCATTATTATTTTATAAGTGTACTGAGTTTTTTGTTGATTTTTTTACCTGCAAATGCTCGTTTTTCACTAGATAGTTTTATCGCTAAAAAAACCTATAAAAACGTTCCTAAATGGACTATTGATAGTATAAAACTCTTATTAGGGCTTGTTTATTTTTATGCAGGATTGGCAAAACTAAATTCCGATTGGTTGCTAAGAGCACAGCCTTTAAAAATTTGGCTGCCATCAAAATTTAATTTCCCGTTAATTGGCGGTAACTTAATGCAGCAAGAATGGTTTTGTTATGCAATGAGTTGGAATGGCGCACTTTACGATTTAACAATTCCTTTTTTATTACTTTGGAAAAAAACACGTTTATTGGCGTTTACAGTAGTTGTTTTTTTTCACGTTTTTACCCGTATTTTATTTCCTATCGGGATGTTTCCTTTTATTATGATTATAGCAACATTAATCTTTTTTGAGGCTACATTTCATGAGAAAATAATTGGTTTTATCCGAAGAAAAATAAAAAACCCTTTGGATAAAATTAAAATAAAACATATTGAAAATTATCAATATACAAGCTGTTTAAAAAAACAAGTTATTACAGGGATTGTTGCTGTTCTTTTAGTGTTTCAAGTATTGTTTCCATGGCGGTATTTAGCCTATCCTGGTGAATTATTTTGGACAGAAGAAGGTTTTCGTTTTTCATGGCGAGTAATGCTAATGGAAAAAGTAGGTTATGCTAATTTTAAAATTGTAGATCGTAAAACAGGAGCATTTTTTTATGTAGATAATCGCATGTTTTTAACTTCATTTCAAGAAAAACAAATGAGTTTTCAACCTGATTTTATCTTAGAATACGCTCATTATTTAGGTAATCATTTCAAGGATAAAGGGCATGAAAATATAGCTGTATATGTAGAGAGTTATGTAACGCTTAATGGTCGTTTAAGTACTCCTTATATAAACTCGAAAGTAAATTTATACCAAGAAAAAGAAAGTTTTAAACATAAAAAATGGATTTTACCATTTACCAGCGATATCAAAATTAATGGGCTTTAAGTACTTTTAAATTCATCTGAAAAAAAATACAACATGATTTAAAATAAAAAAAAGTATAAAATTTAAAATACTTATTATAGAATCAATCTAAATAATTACATTTGTTTACGTTTAATTAATATAATAATTAATGGCTAAAAATATAAATTGGGCGTTAAAGTAACTAATAAAATAGTGTCAAAATAAAGTAAATATGAGAAATATAGTAGCAATTTTAATGATTACAGTACTTTTAACTTCATGTAAAAATGATCAGAAAAAAGCGGGAAAATCAGCAGAAAAACAACAAGAAGTAAACGTTTATACACACCGTCATTATAAGGCAGATCAGGAATTGTTTGCTAAATTTGAAAAACAAACAGGCATCAAAGTAAATGTAACCAATGCAAAAGCCGATGAGCTAATGCAAAAAATGACTATTGAAGGAGAACAATCGCCAGCAGATGTATTAATTACAGTAGATGCAGGGCGTTTGGTAAGAGCAAAAAAGAAAGGATTACTACAGTCGGCAAGCTCATCAATATTAGAAAAAACAATTCCTACGCACTTAAAAGATGCCGATAATAACTGGTTTTCTTTAACAAAAAGAGCCCGTATAATGGTGTATAATCCTGAAAAAGTAAGCCCTGAAGATTTATCAACTTACCAAGCTTTAACCGATGATAAATGGAAAAATAAAGTATTAATTCGTTCATCAGGGAATATCTATAATCAATCATTATTAGCCTCTATTATTGCTAATAATGGCGAAGAAAAAGCCACAGAATGGGCTAAAGGAATCGTAGCAAATATGGCACGTTCACCAAAAGGAAACGACCGTGACCAAGTAAAGGCAGTCGTTGCTGGAGAAGGAGATGTAGCGATTGTAAATACCTATTATATTGGTAAATTATTAAACTCAAAAAACCCTGACGAAGTAAATGCTGCAAAAGGAATTAAATTGTTTTTTCCTAACCAAAATGGTAGCGGAACACACATAAATGTAAGTGGAGCAGGTGTTGCTAAATATGCGCCAAACAAAGCAAATGCGATTAAATTTATTGAGTTTTTGGTAAGTAAAGAATCGCAAGAAGTATTTGCAAAGGCAAATTATGAATATCCAGTAAATGAAGAAGTAATGGCTTCCGATTTATTAAAATCGTGGGGAACTTTTAAAGAAGATAAGTTATCGTTAACAAAATTAGGTGAAAATAATAAAAAAGCTGTTTTAATTTTTGATAAAGCACAGTGGAAATAAATATATTTATGCGTTGTAGGTAATTAAAAACAAAAAAACATGAAAAATACTATTTTTAAATTATTAGTTTTAGTTTTATTCGTTCAATTTTTTAAATCTTGTGATAGTGAAGATAATAGTAATATGTGGTCGAGTATTGATGTTATGTTTTATGACAATCAAGGGAATGACTTAACTGGAGAAAAACTGGAGCTTAAAATAAATGATTATCTTAATAAATTGAGAATTAAAGTAACTTCTGAAAATTATGATGAAAATATTGAAGTTATGTATTATAATGATGAATTAGGAAACCAGATTCAAGTACCTTTAAAATTGAATTCAATTTTCTTTAAAAATGAAACCGAAAATTCAGATTATGAAATTTTTGAATATTCTTTACTACAAGAGAATGTCGTTGTTTTTAATGAAAAATTTAGATTAAAATATAGAGAAGGTAACCCTTTTGAGGTTGTTACTGAAATGAGTAATTTAGACTCTAAAGGAGAATGGAAGGAATACAAACCTAAAAAAAGTGAAATAATCATAAATGGAAAAAATACTGGAGTGTTCTTTTCTGTTGAAACTAGATATATAGATAAAAACTAACTGATATTAATATTCACCTGAAAAAACAAAATTAATTGCTGTTTTTTGCTCACTTAGGAAATTTCTTCGGAATTTTCTCAGGTTTGTATTTGTTTACTAAATTAGTAGCTTAACCATGCAACTAAACATATAGGACACATTGGCGGTAATTCCCCAAGTCAGAAATCGATTAGTTTTCAAAACAAAAAGTTACTTTTGTGAAAAAAAATAAAAATTCCAGAGTATCTAAATTATAGCAAATTTAAAGAAATCAATTAAAGTAATCATATTGTTGACTGTTATTGGCTTGATAGTTATCGGATGCAAAGACAATTCAAAAGAACAAGAAAAACAAGAAAAAGGCGTTGTTGTAACAACTGATTTTTCAGGAAATTATGTAACTGCCTCTTATAAAAAACGTAGTGAAGGTTACGATTGGGTTGCCGTTTCAGTAGCTCAAAATTCAGAAGAAGAAATTTATATTTCTGTTCGGTCTCGTGCTGATGGTAAAAAACCAACCTGTACTTTTGACACTGTAGCAAAAAAGGCAGGTAATAATACTTTCAAAACGTTGACAAATGGAAAAATAATTTTATTCTCCTTTAAAGATAATAAGATTTCAATATCAACAGAAAAATTTGAAAACAGGCTAATTTTAAATTTTTACTGTTCTGGAGGAGGAAGTTTAGCAGGAGACTATGAAAAAATCAACGAATCTTTAGATAAAACACAAATTGATAAAAAATAATTATAGCGTTAAAAAAATGAACTATGAAAGAATATTTTAATGATATTGAATTTAAGGTAAAAGACAATTTAAAGCTTAAAAGTAACTTGAAAAATTACTTTGAAAGTGATGGTTTTATAGCGGTTGAAAATGAAAAAGATCAACTGCTTTTTATTAAAAAAAGCACTTTATTAGACGGTTGGAAATTAAATATTTTAAATTGGGAGGCAAAAATTAATATTGAAGTAAAACAAAAGGACAACGTAGTAATTCATCATAATGTTAAAACCAAAGGTTTTGGATTTATTACACCTGTAGCATTTTCCAGATTATTTGAAAAATATTTGTATCATTTAGAAAGCTATATAAACAATAACGAATGTTATAAAAGCAAGAATATCGAGTTAATAAAGTTAGGAAAGATAAAAATGTTAAAATATATAGCATTGTTAATTTTAGGGATTTTTACAGGACTTTGTTTAGGGAGTGTTTTAGAGAATATGACAGGAATAGAATTACTCGGATATTTAGGGATTATTATTGGTTTTAAGGGTACTGAAATAATGATGAATAAATACCTAATTAAAAAAAATACCCTACAACATTCTGTATAAAAACTAATCAAACGTTAAATTAATTTTTGTGAAAAATAAGTTTCAAAACATTCGAAGAGATGCAAACAAATGGTCAATATTTTTATTGATCATTGTTTTGTTTGTTGCCATACCAATACTAACAGTTTTTATCAATTTATTTTATGGACCTGGCGAAACCTGGGGTCATTTTTTAGAACATTTATTGCCAAATTATCTTAAAAACTCACTGATATTAATTATCGGAACGAGTATTTTAACCTTGTTTTTTGGTATTTCATCTGCTTGGATTGTTTCACGATATCATGTTCCGTTTAGAAAACAATTAGAGTGGCTGTTAATTATTCCGTTGGCAATTCCTTCTTATATTACAGCGTATGCTTATGCCGGTATTTTTGATTATGGTGGTATTGTAGCAAAAGTGTTTAGCTTAAAAATTGATGTAATGAATCATATAGGGTTAATTTTTGTACTGAGTATTTCGTTATATCCGTATATATACGTAGCCTCGAGAGCCTTCTTTTTAAATCAATCGAATAATATTATTGAGGCTTCAAAATTATTAGGAGCAAGTGAACGAAAAACCTTTTTTAAGTTGATTTTACCTTTAGCACGTCCTGCATTTGCAGGTGGTTTGGTATTGGTTTTAATGGAGGTTTTAAACGATTATGGTGCTGCTAAATATTACGGAATAAGCACTTTTACAACGGGTATTTTTAGAGCTTGGTTTTCATTAGAAGAACCAGAAACGGCTATTTATTTATCGGCAATTTTAGTGATTATTATCTTTTTATTAATTACAGTCGAAAAATGGCAACGCCGAAAAATAGGCTATTTTAATGCTACTAAAAATCATCAGAAAGTAATTAGAGAAACAGTTTCAAAACGATTAAAAATAACGTTTTTTATTATCGCATTTACACCTGTTTTATTTGGGTTTTTACTGCCTTTTATGCAGTTGCTATATTGGGCATTTTTAACTTATAAAGAGGTTTTTACATCTGAATTTATAACGATTGCTTTTCAAAGTTTTGGTATTGCTACAATATCGGCATTTACCACGGTTGTTTTTGCCTTGCTTTTGATATTTTTATCAAAATGGAATCGATTATCAATACTAAAATCGATTGCAAAAATAGGGGTTTTAGGCTATGCAATTCCGGGAGCTGTAATTGCGGTGGGTGTTTTAATACCAACTTTATCGTTAGATAAATGGCTGGTTACTTTTATGAAAACTAATTTTGATATAAAAATAGGATTTATCATTAACGGAACTATTATGGTTTTGGTTTATGCCTACCTTGTTCGATTTTTAGCGGTGGCTTACAATCCTATTGAATCGAACAGTTTAAAATTTGGGAAATCATTATCTGAAGCTTCTAAATTATTAGGAAGTGGAACGCTTAAAACCTTTATCAAAATTGAATTTCCCTTGCTAAAACCTGCTATTTTAAGTGCTTTTATTTTAGTTTTTGTCGATGTAATGAAAGAATTGCCATTAACCTTAATTTTAAAGCCATATCATATAAATACCTTGGCGGTTAAAGCCTATGAGTATGCCAGTGACGAGCTAATTGCCGAAGCAGCATTGCCTGCTATATGTATTATTTTAACAGGAATACTACCGA
Organism: Tenacibaculum dicentrarchi; assembly: GCF_900239345.1. Taxonomy (GTDB): domain Bacteria; phylum Bacteroidota; class Bacteroidia; order Flavobacteriales; family Flavobacteriaceae; genus Polaribacter; species Polaribacter dicentrarchi. The sequence goes on from NZ_OESZ01000034.1 coordinate 235,493, forward strand.
TATTATTTTTAAATCGATTAATAGCCAAAGACAGTTAAATAAAGGTAGTTAAAGAGCGTTAAATAAAAGTGAAAAAGAGTGTTAAAAATAGCGCTAAAAAAGAATCAAACAGAAAGTTAAATAAAAAATTAATGAGTACGATATTAGAAGTTAAAAATGTTGAAAAAACATTTAATAAAGGAAAAGTAATCGCATTAAAAGACGTGTCATTTTCTTTATCCAAAGGAAAAATAATCGCCATAGTAGGCGAAAGTGGAAGTGGTAAAACAACCTTAATTCGTTTAATAACGGGCTTAGAAGTACTTGATATTGGTACTATTTTATTAAAAGAAAAGGTGGTTTCATCTAATGAAGTATTTGTAGCTCCACAGCTTCGAAATGTAGGAATGGTATTTCAAGATTATGCCTTATTTCCTCATTTTTCGGTGGCTGATAATATTGGTTACGGAATTAGTGATATATCGGCTACGGATAAAAAAGAAAGAATTAAAGAAGTGTTAAGTTTGGTAGGTTTATCAGATAAAGAAAATTGTTATCCACACGAGCTTTCAGGAGGACAGCAACAGCGTGTTGCGTTGGCAAGAGCCTTAGCGCCAAAGCCCGAATTGTTAATTTTAGATGAACCTTTTAGTAATTTAGATGTTATTTTAAGAAGTCAGTTGCGTAAAGATATTTTGGCTATTTTAAAACAAACCAACACAACGGCTATTTTTGTAACTCACGATATTAAAGATGCTATGGCTATTTCTGATGAAATAATCGTGTTAAAAAATGGTGTTATTTTACAGCAAGGAATTACAAAACAGGTGTTTGAAAACCCTGAAGATAGCTACGTAAAATTATTATTTGAAAACATATAAAACCTAAATTTTAGGTTTTATATGTTTGTAATTATGCTATAATTTAAGTGTTATTTTAAAAAATATCATCTAAATTAAATAAGGCAAAAAATTCGTGAGTTCCATTTTGATAAGGGCTTATTTTATTGGTGTAAATGCTATAACCATAGCCAATATCAAGCCAGTTTGTTGCGGTTATTTTGGTGTTTATTTGCATCGAATTATTAAAAGAATACGACAGCCCAACATCGTATTTTTCGTTAATTTCTAAGGTGGTGTTTGCATCAATACTTAATGGTGCTCCTTCTATAACGGTTAGCAATGTAGAAGGTGTTAGGTTTAAGTAATTGTTTAGTTTTATGGTGTAACCACCACCAATATTCATGTGTAACTTACTTTTGTTTTTACTGCTGTTAAGGTCTTTATATCGCTGGTCGATTAATAAGGTGTTTAGTGTTGCATGCAGGTAATAATCTTGGTGAATTAATGCTGCTCCCATAGAAAAATTAGGGCTGAAGTTATTAATAGATTCCGCAAAGAAAGCATCATTTTTTGCCGCTGTTTTAATAGTGTTAAATTCGCCACTGTATAAATTTGCTTGAGCTTTAATACCAAATGATATATTATGATCTTTACTTACTTTAAGTTTGTAAGAGGCGTCTAACGAAATTTGTGTTTGGTTAAAAACAAATATTTTATCATTAATAATATTTAAACCAATCCCGATGTTTTCTTTTAAAGGAATATTTAACGAAACCGTACTTGTTTTAGGCGCGTCTGTTACACCAACCCATTGCGTTTTAGAGTTTATCAGTATTGATGTGTTATCAGCTTGACCAGCAAAAGCAGGATTAATTAGGTTTAGGTTATTATTATATAAACCGTAATTTATTTTATTTTGAGAAACAGCACAAAAACTGAATATGAATGCGCTTATTAATAGTATTTTTTTTAGTAACATGTTATTTTTTTTAATAATTTATTTGTACCCAACCTTTAATGATTTCTTTGTCTTGACCTGTATTAAAGATAAAATAATAAGAACCTATAGGAAGTTTAGCATCTTTAGAAATAGTAATTTTACCGTTAGATTCACCATTCCAATCATCTTTATAAGGCGCTGCATCATATACTTGGTAACCTAATCGATTAAAAATAAATAAGCTATTATTAGGATATTTTGTAGCGATATCGGTATTACTAAAAATTTGCCAAGTATCGTTTATACCATCGTTATTTGGTGAAAACCCTTGTACTAAATTATTTGATTTTGTGATGTCATCTGTAGTAGGAATTTGATCATTTTCAGAGTCTGTAATTTTATTTTTGGTGAATTTTACTTCTTCAGTATCTCTAATCATAACGCCATTTAACATTCCTGAAATAACGGCTGTTTCTTCTTCGGTACTACTGGTTAAATAAGCGGTGTAAGTACCATCTTTTTTATCCATAACAGATCCTAAAACCCCTGCGGTAGTACTTAAAGTAACTCTTTGGTTTGCGTATTGTAAAGCGCTTCCATCTTCGTTGTATAATTGCACGGTAATAAGGCTCGATGAAACACCGTTTGCTCTTATTGTTTTAGTATCGGCAGTAATTGTTGCTTTTTGTTCAGAGGGTGTAAAATCTTCGGTATTCATTTCATCAAAATAAAAACGAGTAACAGGAAGTTCTTTCGCATAATTTCCCTCGCCTTTTTTCTCACCTTTTTTGAAAACTTCATAAACAACAGTATTCTCTCCTGCATCATTCCATAAAAAAGAAGGTGAAGTTCCACAGCCTGTATAACCTCCTAAAGGCTTATTGTTTTCATTACTAAAATAAACGACTAAGCTTTTTTTACCAGAATATTCAAATTCGGTATCAAAAACAACCTGTGTTTTAGAGTTTTCAATAGTAAGTCCTCTTTTCCAGGTAATATCACCATCATATACTTTGGTAAACGTTGATAAATCAGGTTCTGAAGTACTGTTAAATTGATTGAAATCAACTTCTTTTAAATATATTTTTTGATTTTTTGCCGTGTCAAAATTACATTCATTAAATGTCATACAATCAACATAAAAAGCAAGTCCTTTTATAGCACCAGAAGCACTTATTTGTGATGGATTATATAACATGCTAGCCCAGCTATTTTCTTTTTCAAGCACATAATCGTAACGGGCAGGAGCAGCTTTAGAAATAGAACTTCCACATTTTGGAGTACCAACAGTAACTTGGTTGCCTTGTGCGTAAATTGTGGTTGCTAAAAAAGATAAAACGAGTAAAAATATTTTTTTCATTATAAGTATGTATGTGTTAAAAACAGCCTAATCTCCATTTAAAACGGTTATTTATTTTGGTATTAAAATATATTCGGATAAAAAATTCGTGGGTTCCATTGTTGTACTTTGCAATTTCATTGGTAGGAATACCATAACTATAGCCTAGTTGTAGCCAATCGGTGGTTTTTATAAGGAAATTAGTCATTAAAGCAGCATTATATCGGTAGGTAAGCCCAATATCATATTTATTGTTTACAGAAAACATTGAAGTAATATCAATAGAAAGTGGTGCTCCTTTTGTGGCTCTAAATAATGCGGTGTTAGTTAAGCCTAAAACAGGGTTAAGTTGATGATAAATTCCTGCGCCAAAATTTACGCGCATTGTATTTAAAGTATTTACAGATGCGGTGTTTTTTCGTTCTCTTAAAACATCTAATAAGGCAGCATGTACAAAATAACGCTCATTTCTTAGGGCAAAACCAACGGAAAAATTCGGCGAAATTAGCTGCTCATTTTGCATAAATAAAGGGTCGTTACTTTGAAAAGTATTCAGGTTTTTTAAATTAATTCCAAAGAAATTTACCGATGCTTTTAAACCAAATAATAGTTCGTGATTTGCATCTAATTTTACTTTAGAAGAAATGTCGGCAGCAACATTTGTTTGATTATACAGGTAAAAAGAATCGTTAAGTACAGTAACACCAATACCAATTCCTTTTTGGGTAGGCATGCTAAAGCTAACAATATTAGAACGTATGGAGTTTTCAATACCTGCCCATACTTTTTTATAATTAGTTGCTATTTGTGTTTTATTATTTTTGCCGGTAAAAGCAGGGTTTATAATATTTAAACTATGATTAAAAACCGAAAAATCAGCCGTATTTTGACCGCTTAAATTATGAATACTACCTAGTATTAGTAGTAAAAACCCGATAATAATAGTCGTTTTTTTCATGTTTAATAATTAATATATACCCAACCTTTAAAAGCGGTATTATTAGTGTCGTTTAATTCTAAAACGTAATAATAAGCACCTATAGGAAGTTTACTATGGTTGTTAATAATCAGGTTTGAATTGGCAATACCATCCCAGTTATTTTTATAAGGAGTAGCCTGATATACCTTATTTCCATGCCTGTTAAAGATGAATAATTGATTCTTCGGATATATTTTTGATAAATCTGAAAGGATAATCCAAGTATCGTTAATACCGTCTTTATTAGGGGTAAAAGCATTTGTTATTTTAACATCTTCAATAATATTTACTGTAGCTTTGGCAGTGCTTTTACAGGTATTTGAATTTACGGTATAGGTATATGCGTTGTTATTGGTTGTCCAAACACCATTTTGTTCAGGATTTCCTCCTAAAGCATTAAATAATTCTTGCTCGCTAGGGGTAATACCTTTTAAAATATTTAAAGAACCGTTTGTTCCCGCATTTGGTTTAGGAATAACGATAACATTAATTTCCGCATCATCATTACAACCATTATTATGGATGGTTAAAATATAAAGCCCCGCCATATTTACGGAAATATTTGAACGGACTAAATCAATGCTATTAATTGTTTTGTTATCCGAGGTAAACCATTTGTAAGTTGCGCCCACAAAAAATTCTGCTGTAAGCGATAAATCCTCTCCTTCACAAAGGGTGATTTCTGTTAAAGAATTTTGATGTTTATCTGTATGTAAAGAAGTGTTTTCTATCGCATAAATTTTATTTTCCGCCGATATTGTACTAAAATGCACTATAACCAAAATAATAAAGAATACTTTTTTAAACATTAGGATAAATTTTAATAAAAACCTACGAGGCTTTTTACCTCGTAGATTTAAAGATTTTAAAAGGATTTATTTTAGTTTGATAATTGCTTTCGGTGCAGGCAACATTGTTTTATTATCAAAAGCAGTAGAGTTTGTAGATATACAAGTGTTTCTTTCAGCTTTTACAGTATAAGAAGTACCAATAACCATGTTTTCAATTTCACCAGATGCTTTAATAATAATAGTGTTAACAATAGTATTTGTAGCTGTATCTGTAAAAATATAGGTTAAGGTTGCATCATAATTTGTGATTTTAGTAGAACCATTAGCACTACAAGTAGCGACGGTATTTCTTAGGGTTGGTACAGCAGGTTTTTTATTGATTTTCACTTCAATATCAGCGGTATTTGTACACCCATTTTTTGTTACAGTTAAGGTATATATCCCTGTATCAGCTAAAGTAATAGGGTTTATAATTAAATCTTCATTATTTGATTTGACAACAGTTCCTTTAGTCCATTCGTATGTTGCTCCTGTACCAGCATCTTCTGCTGTTATTGCTAGTTTTTCACCTTCACATAGTGTGATTTTAGCTAAAGAAGTAGGAGGAGGGTTTACCGATTTTATTAAGTTAAGTTGATGTAGAGGTGTTTTTTCATTAGATAGTGTATTTTTAGCTACCATTGAAAGACAACAAAATAAGAATACGGTAATTGATAGTAATTTATTTTTCATAATTATTATTTATAAGTGTTATTTAAATTTTCTTGATATATGCCGTTGGTAATGGGTTAATAGTCAGTGTAAAGTTTTTACTGATAGAACCATCGGTATTTGTAGCGATTAATGTTAGGGTTATATCTCCTGAATCGGTAGCGCTTGGTGTATATGTTGGGTTTTTTATATATTTATTATTAAATCTTCCAGTTCCTGATGTTGTCCATTTTAATGTAACCATAGCTGGTGTAACACTAACACCTGTAAACTTGAAAGCACTTTTACTACAAATACTTTTGTTTGATTCCATTGTTATTTTTGTAGGCGTACTTACAGGCGAAAATTTGAAATAGGTAACAGGTAATGTTCTGTCAATATGTCCATTAGAGTTCTTTTTATCACTTAATTTATAAGATGCGTAAGCAACCCTGTTATTTCCATGATTATTCCATAAAAAAGGAATACTACTAAACCCAGCACCCTTTCCTGATTCATTTTCAAAATAAACTAATAAATTTTTAGTTCCTGAATATTTAAAGGGCGTTGTAAGTGTTATTATATTTAGACTACTAGCTAAATCTACACCTATTTTCCAGGTAACATCACCATCGTAAACTTTGGTAAATGTTGTTAAATCGGGAATTTTACTACTTGTAATTGCACCTTTAGTTATTTCTTTAATATAAATGCGTTGCTTAGAAAAGGTATATGTTTTTGGATTGTAAGAATTACAATTAGCATAGAACCCTAATTCGGTTAAATTCCCTTTAATTTTATTCAATTCATTTTTTTTATAAAGCATTACAGACCAACTATTACTTTTTCCACTAGTCCATGAACCATTATCATATTTAACGGGAACTGTTGAGGTCTGAGAACTACCACACATAACTGTTGCGCCACCAATAGTCACTTCTTGTGCTTCTAAAAGAACAGAACATAAAAATAAGAGAAACAGTAAAAAAGATTTTTTCATTGAAAAGATAATTAATTTAGATTAATTAAATATACGTGTTAAATTTTTGGCAAATTTATGTTTATTAATTCTAAATAAGTATTAGTTTTGCGTAAAATTTTAAAAAAAATGAATAAAATTATTTTTACAGTATTATTCCTAGTAGTGGCTATTACTATAAATGCACAAGTATCTAAAAATGAAAATATTGTTTGGTTAACCAATATTGAAGAAGCTCAGAAAATAGCAAATAAAGAAAATAAGCAGGTGTTTATTTATTTTTCAGGTTCTGATTGGTGTATTCCATGTAAAGAATTGAAAGAGGAAGTTTTAGACTCTAAAATGTTTAAAAAGAAAGCTTTTTCAGACTATGTTTTAGTAAATCTTGATTTTTTACGCAGTAGAAGAAAATTAAGCAAAGAGCATATCGCTTATATTGAAAAAGCAGCAGAAAAATACAATAATTCGGGGGCTTTTCCTTTTGTAGCGGTTTTAAACAACAAAGGAGAGGTTGTTAAATCGGTTGATGGTTATAAAAGTGAAACAGCAAGTTATTATATTAATAATTATTTAAAATAATGCTAAAAGTACTGGTATCATCAATAGTATTTCTTTTATCTTTTTCAGTAAAATCACAAGAAGTATATACAGAAAAAACACTTTTAATGGGCGTTGATTTTGAGTTTACAGTGGTTGCAAAAACGCCTGAAAAAGCAGCTTTTTTTATTAAAGAAGCAATAAAAGAAACCCTACGTATTGAAAATTTAATATCGTCATGGAAAGCGACTTCTCAAACATCAGAAATTATTAGAAACGCAGGGATAAAGCCTGTAAAAGTGAGTAGTGAGTTAGTCGGTTTAATAGCTCGAAGTAACAGAATATCAGCCTTAACAAATGGTAATTTTGATATCAGTTTTGCTTCGTTAGACAGGCTTTGGTATTTTAATAAACCAATGAAGAATTTACCTGATAGCTTGGCGGTTTTAAATTCTGTAAAAAATATCAATTACAAAAATATTATTGTTGATACACAAAAAAATACCGTGTTTTTAACTAAAAAAGGCATGCGTATTGGCTTCGGATCTATCGGAAAAGGCTATGCTGCCGAAAAGGTAAAAGCTAAATTAAAAAAGTTAGGAGTAACCGCAGGTTTGGTAAATGCTAGTGGCGATTTAACCACTTGGGGAAATCATCCGATTACTAAAAAATGGCTGATAAAACTCGCAGATCCTAATAATATATTAAAAAGTATTGGTGCCTTTAAATTACATAATAATGCGGTGGTAACCTCAGGGAATTACGCAAAATATATTGAATTTAATGGCATTAAATATTCACATATTATTCATCCTAAAACAGGCTGGCCGGTTAGGGGTTTAAAAAGTGTTAGTGTTTTTTGTCAAAATACCGAATTAGCCGATGCCTTAGCAACCGCTGTTTATGTACTAGGTAAAGAAAAAGGATTGACGCTTATAAATCAGCTAAAAGGTGTTGAATGTTTGCTAATTACTGCTGATAATAAAATGAAAACATCTACGAACTTAAAACTAAACTAAAAACAAAAATTAACGTAAAACTAAACTTGAAATATGATAAAAAAAACAATGGCATTTTTATTGATAGCACTCACTTTTTCAAATTGTGTAAGTGTAAAACCTTATCAAAAAATGTATTTAAATGATGAAGATATGGCTTTATCATCAAGAAAAATTGAACAATACGAAACAAGCTCTCAAAACTATAGAGAAGGAGCTTCAGGTGCTAACGGAGGAAAAACAGGAGGCGGATGTGGATGCAACTAAATACTAGATTAATGATTGCTTTATGCTTTATAGCAGGTGTAAATGCTTATTCACAAAATAAAATAAAACAATTAGATAAGGTTGAGGTAGATATTTTATATAACTACTATGAACAAGACGGAAATAATGGTGCGGTAACAGGAGGTTTAGGTACCGAAAAATTAGATAATAATGCGCCGCAAATATCGGTTTCAATACCGGTAAATAAAACGGCAACTTTTGGGGCAACTTTAGGCTTAGATCATTATACGTCGGCAAGTACGGCTAATATTGATAAATACGGTGCTGTAACATCGGCAAGTACTCGTTCAGAAACTCCTGAAAACAATGATAATAATTTAGCGAGTGAAGATACTCGAAAGTATTTATCGTTAAATTTTAGCAGGTTAATGCCCGATAATAATTCGGCAGTTTCTGTATTGTATGGTTATTCAAAAGAGTTTGATGTTACCTCAAATTATGGTAAAATTACTTGGCAGAAAGATTCGAAAGACGGTAATAAGTTTTTAAGTATTACTGCGGGAGTTTTTATCGATAAATGGCTTTTAATTTATCCTGGTGAAATTAGAGATGGTAGAAATACTGGCGCAGGTGGCGGTAAAAATGGACATCACCATGACGATGACGACGACGATGATGATGATGATGACCATGATTATGATTATTATTACGATTATTTTAATACTGATAAAGACGATGATAAAGATGATGATAAAGATGATGATGATGATGACGATGATCACGATCATGACCACCACGATCGTTTAGTTACTAAAAATTATAGTGCTAGAGATGATGACGACGACGACGATGATGATGACTATTATGGAAATCAAACAGCAGCAGCTTTTAAAGGTTATGATAAAGACACTAGGTTTACTTATAATGTAGGTGCAACTTATGGCGGGAATATAAATAGCCGATTAAATGCCTCTGTAACTGCTGAGGTTATTATTCAGAAAGGGATTTTAAATACGCCTTTTCACCGTGTTTATTTTAATGACGGAATTACTCAAGAGCAATTTAAACATGTTAAAAGTGAAAAATTACCGAAATCAAGAGTGAAAAAAGCCCTTGGTTTTAGAGCAAATTATTTTGTTAGTAATTTTTTAGTAACCCGTTTGTTTTACAGATGGTACACCGATGATTTTGGTATAAAAGCGAGTAGTTTTGAAATAGAAACACCAATAAAATTAGGCGATGGTTTTACTTTGTATCCTTTTTATCGTTTTCATACTCAAACAAAATCAGATTATTTTGAAGCGTATGGTGCGCATAATTTAGATGCGGAATATTATACCTCTGATTATGATTTAGCCAAATTCACAACCAATAAATATGGGGTAGGAATGAAGTTTTCACCAGTAAATGGTGTCTTAGGTTTTAAAATCAACAAAAAAAGAGAATTTCAGTTTAAATCATTAGAATTTAGGTTATCACGTTTTAAAAGATCTACCGGATTAGAGGCAACTTCGATCACTTTAAAGAACACGTTTACCTTTTAATTAAATTTTTAAATAAAATGAAAAAAATAGGATATATAATAATTTTATGCTTGTTGTTTGCGGCATGTACTAAATCAATAGAGATAGTATATGACCAAACAATGAGTATGGTTGATCAGGAAATTGAACAGGTTGTTGAAGAAGAGCCTGAGCAAAATCTTGTTGGTGTTTGGGATGGTACAATAGACTGTACGGGTTGTTGTTCGCCAAAATATCGCTATACTTTAACTATTACAAAGCATGAACTAGCAAGTGAATTAATTGAAGGTTCATTAAAAATTTCAGGAATTCCAGATCAGCAATACTTTGCTGTTTTTAAGCTAGATATGAAGCTTAAAGGAAATGAATTAATCATTAAAACCATCGGTAAAACAGAAAATACAGGTACTCCTAAGCCAGGTTGTGGTCGTTATTGTTCTGGAAATACTTATGAGCTTGTTTTATCAGAAGATAAGACTAAATTTAATGGTGATTGGGTTAAATCATACAAGTGTAGTGTATCAGATAAATCAACATTAATTAATATTGAAAAACAGTAATATGAAACTAAAAGTAGTTTTAATAATTCATTTATTTCTTGCTTGTATATCAATAAATGCACAAGAAAAAGCGTCCCACCAAGGTTTATATGCAGACATAGGATATGAAGTAGGTTTTATAGCTGCAACATTGCATAAAACTACTATGCCGTTTACACATAGTAATTTTGGTAGTTTAGGAAGTCAAATTAACAATTCTTTGTCATTAACGGCGCTTTATAAAACACCGTTCAATGCTCAAATTAAGCTAGGTTATATTGGCTCATATGCTAATTTAACGATAGATGGGCTTAGCAATGAAAGAGAATTTACAGTGCATACGAATTATTTTATGCACACGGCTTTATTAGGAGCGGGGTATAGCTTTCAGATAAAAAAAGACCTAGACGTAACGCTCGGGTTGGGCTCTTCAATTTCTTTTGTAAAAAACACGAATTTACAAGAAGAAAAAGGCGATGCTTCGGATAAAATAACAGCGAGCAACTCTTCTGTAAAATCGGGGAATGTGTATGTTATCCCTGAAATATCGGTAACCAAGTATTTTAAAAATGAAAACACCATCACTTTTGGCGCTAAATATTACCTGTCGGATAATGATTCTTTTTTAACAGGAAGTGTTAAAAATAGTAAAAAATCTGTTACTACAAATCAGGTCGATTTCTCTACAAAAAACAATCAGATTGCTCTATATGTAAGCTACGGATTTAACTTTAAAAACATTAAAAAGATATTCTAATTACTTTTTAATGTTTGGGTGGTTTTAGCGTAAAAGCAAATAGTTTTAACGTTTATCATTTAATAATTAAATTTTTAAATAAAATGAAAAAAATAGGATATATAATAATTTTATGCTTGTTGTTTGCGGCATGTACTAAATCAATAGATATCGTATATAACCAAACAATAAGTATTCCTAAGGAGGAGGTTAAAGAAGAAGAAGCTGAACAAAACCTTGTAGGTGTTTGGGATGGTACATTAGAGTGTTCAATTTGTTGTGGAACAAAATTTCGTTTCACATTAACAATAACAAAACATGAAAATGAATTTCTTGAAGGTACCTTGAAAGAGGCAGATATACCTGATCAACAATATTTTGCTATTTTTAAAGCAAATATGAATCTTGAGGACAATAAATTAACTATTACGACCAATGGTGTATTAGAAACAGTTGACGATAAGCCTGGTTGTGGGCCTTACTGTACTGGAAATACATATGAACTTATTTTATCACCAGATAGAAAAAAACTCGATGGGGTTTGGTTAAAATCAAATGAATGTACTGTATCAGCTACATCAATTAATCTTGAAAAACAGTAATATGAAACTAAAAATAATTGTAATAATTCATTTATTTCTTGCTTGTATATCAATAAATGCACAAGAAAAAGCATCGCACCAAGGTTTATATGCCGACATAGGATATGAAGTAGGTTTTATTGCTGCAACATTGCATAAAACCACTATGCCGTTTACACATAGTAATTTTGGTAGTTTAGGAAGTCAAATTAACAATTCTTTGTCGTTAACGGCGCTTTATAAAACACCGTTTAATGCTCAAATTAAGCTAGGTTATATTGGCTCGTATGCTAATTTAACGATAGATGGGCTTAGTAATGAAAGAGAATTTACAGTGCATACGAATTATTTTATGCACACGGCTTTATTAGGAGCGGGGTATAGCTTTCAGATAAAAAAAGACCTAGACGTAACGCTCGGGTTGGGCTCTTCAATTTCTTTTGTAAAAAACACGAATTTACAAGAAGAAAAAGGCGATGCTTCGGATAAAATAACAGCGAGCAACTCTTCTGTAAAATCGGGGAATGTGTATGTTATCCCTGAAATATCGGTAACCAAGTATTTTAAAAATGAAAACACCATCACTTTTGGCGCTAAATATTACCTGTCGGATAATGATTCTTTTTTAACAGGAAGTGTTAAAAATAGTAAAAAATCTGTTACTACAAATCAGGT
>NZ_OESZ01000010.1 GCF_900239345.1 Tenacibaculum dicentrarchi
AGAAAAAAACAGACGAAAATACAAAAACAGATTTATACGGAAATCCAATTAAACCAGTAGGAAATACCGACCCTAAAAATATACTAACTAAACAAGTTACTAAAGTTGTAGGCGATGCCAAACAAACACGTAATATTTCAATTACTATTGATGCTTTAAATAAAGGTGGTATCAATTTAAAAGGTGGTGCAACTCAAGGAATGACTTTGCAAGATGTAGAAAATTGGTTTAACGAAGCTATGATGCGAGTTGTACGAAATGCTGAAACAAGTTAATTTTTAAAGTAAAAACCTGATCCTTTAAATTTACTACATAAAAAACCCTATCCAACTTTGGACAGGGTTTTTTTATTGGCTCTTTGTTTCCGAGAGTTCATTTTAAAACCTCATCAAAACAAACGATTTAAGCAATTGTAAAAAAGCGATAGTATATTTTGTTGTTATGATTTATTAAAGCCCTTGGCAGTATGAATGTATTTATTTTAGATGAGGTTTTAAGATATTCATTCAGTTACTCAAGATAAAACTTACATTGCTTCATCTTCATTTAAAAACCTCATCAAAACAAACGATTTAAGCAATTGTAAAAAAGCAATAGTATATTTTGTTGTTATGATTTATTAAAGCCCTTGGCAGTATGAATGTATTTGTTTTAGATGAGGTTTTAAGATATTCATTTGATATAAATCTTTTAACCAATAAAAAAACCACTATAAAATAGTGGCTTCTTGTTTTTTTAATAAGGTTATTATTATGCTAAACCCTCTACATTTTTGTATTGTTCAGGGTATGATGTTACTAAGCTAATTTTTTTTAACTCAGTTTTAACATCGTCAAAACCTTTGTCAGTGTTATCTGCTAAAAGTGATAGTTTTTTTTCGATACTAGAAACTCTATTATTTAAGTTCTCGAAATTCTGGTCGATTTTATTAAATGCTTTTGTTTGATTTTCAATTAATTCTTTTAGTAATTTTTCTTGATTGTTCATTTGGTTGACCTTTTTTTAACTGCTAATTTCTTGCTTAGTTTTTTGCAAAGATATATAAAATCAGTTTAAATATTGTTAAAATAGATTAACCTTAACATATAAGATGTTATTGTAATTAACTGTATAACATAGTAATTATGTGAAATTACATTGCTAAATCTTCATTTAAAAACCTCATCAAAACAAACGATTTAAGCAATTGTAAAAAAGCAATAGTATATTTTGTTGTTATGATTTATTAAAGCCCTTGGCAGTATCAATGTATTTGTTTTAGATGAGGTTTTAAGATATTCATTTGATATAAATCTTTTAACCAATAAAAAAGCCCCGCACAAAGTTGTGCAAGGCTTTTGAAATAGCTTTTAAATAGTTCTTAAAGTGAATTTGCAAAGATTTTAAAATCTTCAATAGTGGCAAAGGTTTTTAATTTATCGTTAATAATAACCTGTATTTTACTGCTTCCATCTTTAGTAGGAACAAACAACTCTTTTATATCTACATTCAATACATCGGCAATTTTTTGTAAGGTTTCTATTGTTGGGTTTCCGTTTATAATTCTACTTAAAGAAACCTGCGACATTCCTAGTTTTTCAGCAAACAAAGTAACTGTATAACCTTTGCTTTTTATAATACTTTTTACATCTAACATATTTTATTTTTTATTTTAATTAACGTTACAAAGTTATATAATTTTAGACAAATAGCGTTAAAGCGTTATTTTTATTTTGAAATACAAATATATAGCGTTACATTTGGCGTAAATTATAACGTTAAAACGTAATACTATGTACACACAAAAAGAAATGCTTGAGAATTTAGCCGATTTTATAAAAGAACTTGAAAAAAGCAAAATGATAACATTGCGCACAAGCACGGAATTAGAAATTTTAGCAAACCGATTTTTAACAGGACAAAAATTATAATTATGAGTACATCAGCAAAAACCCCAACAATTACCGAAGTAAACACCAAACTATTAAAACATGAAAATAGCGAGCTTTTAGAGGGCTTTACGGCAAAGCCAACTAATGACGGCAATCATATAAGTATAAACTTAGAGTTTTGGCACTACGAAAACTTAGGGCATAATATAGGCAGTTTGTTAAATGCCATATCTTCTACAAATTGCGAAACCGAAAACGGATTAGATGCTAACGATATTCAGAATGTAGCTTTAATTACTAAACAATTAGTTGATAAAATACCGTTTCAGTTCTTAGACGATTTATTGATAAAAAAAAGCTACAACAAAGAAGATTTTAAAAATGTTAAAAGCCTGTAATTATGAAAAAGATTGTCAAAATAGAGAAAGTAAATGTTATCAGCAAAAACTTAGATACTTTAAATGTTAGGATTAGGGTAACAATTTTTAATAAAATAGCAATCAGCTATTGTGTGGGGTGGCATTGGTTAGATTTTTATCAAAATAGATAAAGTAAAATGATTGCATTAAAATAAATCTGAACTTCATCAAATTGAAAGTTAAAAAGCATTTAAAACGGTATATTTTAAATTATGATATTCTTAATTAAATGCTTGTTTTATTGTTGTTATTTGAATTTATATTTATTTATCTGATTAGTTGGTGTTAATTCCTTAAACCCTTTAAAACCATTAAAAACGCTAAACATTTAACGAAAATTTAACATTTAGTTAGGTTGCTAATTTTGGCACTTTTTCAGTCTTATAAAGTAAGTGAAGCAACATTTTAAACGGTTAAAAATGCACTTATAAGCCTTATAAGATGAGTGTAATAACATCAAAAACAACCCTAAAAACCTAATTATAAGCGAGTTATAAAAAAACACCCCTCTTTTTTTTCTCAAAAAATGTACTTTTTGTTTTAAATCCGCCCGAAGCCCTTGCAAACACTTGTTTTATATAGATTTGAAGTGTAACTTTAATTAAAAGCCAATAAAAACGGAATATTTACAATTGCAATATTCTTAATTAAATCTAATAAAAACTAACAATAATATAATTATGAGTGCATCAAAAAAAATCATTTTAGAGGGTATTACATCAGCAGATTTAGTAAGCCAATTAGCTAAATCAGTAAAGGAATTATTAACCAATGAGGAAACCACCCCAACGGAACAAACGCCCGAATTTTGGACACGCCAACAAACAGCAGATTTTTTAAGTGTGTCTTTGGTCACTTTGTTTAATTGGAATAAGAAAGGAATTTTAAAAACTTATAGAGTAGGAACAAAAGTATTCTACAGAAAAAGCGATGTTTTAGAATGTTTAAAAAAGTCAAAATGATACAAAATAATATACAGGTTATTCAGTCCGTAATGGATGAAACGGCAACATTTAATTATCATACAAAGGAACTTAAAAAAGCCGTTGTACAGCAAATTATTAACGCTTTAGCTTCTTATAAGAAACCTTGTAAAAAAGGCGGTTCAGTAATTCCGCACCCTAATTTATTAGGAGCTTATTTGTGTGTTTCTAACGTCCGCAATGCCTGTAAATTATGTTTGATAGGTGTTAATAATTATACTGAAACATTGAAAATAATTCAGTTAAACAATGAGATAGCAATCAGCTTATTATATGCTATAAAAAACACTTCTATAAAATGTATAAGATAACCACGGACGGAATATGTAGCGAATATAATAAACCGTATGTATTGATATGCGAAAACAACCCATTAACGGCAGTAATTACCGATTTTAAAAGATTGCTTTTGCTTAGAGGTTTAGAGTTCCCGAAAGATTTAATAACTAAAAATTACGGTGCTAAAATAGTTTTAAAGTATTCGTTTTTAGACTCCGAAGATACTCCCGAAAAAGTAGAACTAACTTTTAAAGTAGAAGACTTAAACAAGCAAAAAGATAGTTAATTGATTGATGGTGTAAACATAGAAGTAAATAAAAGCCACGCTCAAAAATGGTTTGAAAACTCGTATTTAGATTTTAGTTATCACGATAGTGTGAACGCTGAAAACTATAACGGTGCTTTTTATTTGGCTAAATATTGGGGTTTACATTTTATAGTATGGGTGGATAAAAAAAACGATTTAGAGCCTTACAAATTAGAGGTTAAAGGTTCGTTACATAGGTATTACAACAAAGGCAAACATAATTATAACGATTTTACAATAGAGCAACTAAAAGCCGTTTTAGTAGATTTAGAAACTAAATTTAACATAAATCCTAATACAGTAATATTACACGGTTTTGAAATTGGTGTAAATATTCATATACCAATAGCAGTAAACGAGTTACTTAAAAATTTAGTAGTATTTAAAAATAATGAATTTATACCAATGCGTATAGGTTCAAAAGGCAGACGGCAAACAGTAGGTAAAATAATAGAACAACAACGCCAAACGCAAAAATACTACGACAAAGGCAAAGAATTTAATTTAAAAAGTAAAAACCTTGCTCGTTTTGAGTTATCATTTGACCGTATGCAAGGCGTTAAAGACGCTATCAGTTCACTTGTTAAAAGTAAGGCAGTACCGCAATTATACGAAATTAAAAACCTTACTGATTTAGCTGATTTAAGTAAAATAAAACCTCTTATAAATTGCCTTGTTGATAGGTGGTCGGAAATTATCTACTATGATAAGAGTATTAATATAAGATGCCTATCTAATGAAGAAAAAAGAAGACGCTATATTTATTTAGGAAATCCTAGAAATTGGATTGACTACAACAAAGAGCAAAGGCGACTAGCAAAGAAACGATTAGCACGGCTAATGGATAAGCACGGCTCAACTACTCAAAAAGAAATATCTGTATTAATCGCTAATAAATGGGATGAATTAACAGCCGAAAATGTCCACTTTTTAACAGGGGTTGCAACTGATAAAAATCAGCATCAAAAAAATATAAATGTCCACTTTTTAACAGTTAATATACACGGTTACAAAGTGGACATTAAGAGTAAAACTAATACTACAAATAAAACACCAAAAAGCCACCAAAAAGCAATAGTAAAAAAACGTATTTGTAAAAGTTGTGAGAATGATATTTCACATAAAAGAGTATCGGCAAAATATTGTAGTAAAAAATGTAATAATAAAGCTAACGGAATTATTAGGACAATGAAAAACAGAAAAAGAATAGTACAAGAAAAACAGGATTTAATAAGATTACTAAAAATACTCCCTAAAAATAAAATGTGGCTAATGATTAGCTATAAAACAGATTCGGGAATTTATACCGATACCTTAAAGCAATCAGAAATAAAAACATCTAAAGATTGGATTAAATCAGTACAAAAAGTTTTAGTAACAGAACACCGAAAAAATGCACCGCCAATTATATTAAACAGTTACCGTGCAAGAAAATTACTATCTGAAATAAATACAAAAAATGGCATATAATCAAAAGAACCTATTAAAAAGAATTATAAGAGTTCAAAAAATTGTATTACAGAAACAATACGAAAATGAAGACATAACATACAAAGAGCTTTATTGGAAGTTTATCCAACCCGAGTTTTTAATTTCTTATAGGACTTTTCACACGTATTTAGGAATACCCGCAAAAAGAGAATTAAAGAAATTAGAAAATAATTTGTCCGTAAAAAAAGAAACGCCTAATCTTTTTAGTAGTAAAAATGTAAATATTTAGGATTCTAAAAAAAAAATATTATGTCAAAAATAGTGAATTTTGAAAATAAAAAGTTTGCAGTTATTCCAGATGAAGACGAAAAATATATTATTTATGTTTTACAGGAATTTAAATCAGGTAATTACAAGGAGTTTTTTTTTAGACAAACAGGCGTTTATTTTTTCCTGTATGTTTCTACCGTGAAAATGCCAAATGGCTTGTGGGCTTATGGGTTTGAAAGTAATATTTTAGAATTAAGTAATCAAAAAGTATACGGCACGGCAGTAGATGGGTTTAAAACAGAGTTGCAGGCACTTCAAAATTGTTTAATTAAGTTTGTTAAATATGGTTTATGTAATAGAAAGTACGGATTTACAATTTTATCAAAGTTTGATAAATTTGTAAACCCAAAAACTTTATTTGATTAATATCTTGCTTATTTTTATTGCTTTTTGGCTACTCTTAGCCCTCTTATTAAATTAGAAAATAAAGAACATCAAAACACAAATACAGGGCTTTAAAACGCTTTAATCATCATTTAGCGTAATTCAATGTTAATTTTAATTATCATTTTTAGCGTGTCCGCCCTTTGTTTGTGTTAATTATGATAATTTATTGTAATGATATTTTAATTTATAAATCACAAATAAACATCTACTTCCGAAGATTAATTTAGTTACTCAAGATAAAACTTAGATTGCTTCTTCTTCATTTAAAAGCCTCATCAAAACAAACGATTTAAGCAATTGTAAAAAAGCAATAGTATATTTTGTTATTTATTAAAGCCCTTGGCAGTATGAATGTATTTATTTTAGATGCAGTTTTAAAAATGGGGCTTCTTTTTTTTACCGTGTTCAAAATTTCTTTGCATAAGGCTTAAAATTTTGAACAGTCAAGATTTCTTTTACGGTTCGTTTTTTAGTGTTTTTTTCAAAGCTTCGGACTTTTTCGGAACTATTTCGGAATAACACGAATAAAAAAACACCTTAAATACTGTATTTCAAGTAATTAAGGTGTTTGTATTGTGACCATGGCAGGATTCAAACCTGCAACCTCTTGAGCCGTAATCAAGTGCGCTATTCAGTTGCGCCACATGGCCGTATTGCGAGTGCAAATCTACAACTGTTTTATTGATAAAAAAAATAAATTCAAGTTTTTTTTACTTTTTTTTTCAAAAATTAATTTAATTCTTTTTTGAAGTTATTTATTATTTCTTCAGCGCCTTGAAAATCAGATCTATATATAAATAATTCACAAGAGTCACCTGTAGCACCAAAACCTGCTAATCTTCCAGATTCTTTTGTGTCTTTAACTAAACTTGGAATTTTAGCCTCATCTAATAAAAAAGCAAGCCTGTTTGCTAATATTGAAGTTCCTGTGTATACTTTTACGTGTTCTTTCATAATTTTAAGTTTTAATATGTTAATCTAATGAGTTTATAGTAATAAATGCTCGCCATCCAATAATAGCTAATTGAAATTTCGAAGCTGTAGAAATATCTAACGCTCTTTTTGTAAAAGAGGGTAGTAGTAGTTTGTTTAGTTTTGCTAAAGCTTTAAAAGATTGTTTTTTCATTGATATATTTGATTCTATATCAAAAATACTGAAAAATAATGTATTACTAAGGGTAACATAAAGCCAGATAGGTTGCCCTTAGTAATAAAAGTCATTTTATTTTTTACTTTGCATCATTTTCTTGGCTAAATCAGCACCAATTAATGACTGTAATAAGCTTCCGTTTGCGTTTCCTCCGCTATTTCCACCTTCAATATAAGTAGCAGGAAGTTGTAGGTCTTTTATTTGTTGGGCAACACCAACGGCTGTTTTATATTCCCATTCTGCTTTTTCTTGTGGGGTTAAACCAGCACTAACTAATTTAGCGTTTTCATAATATTGCGCTTCGGCAGCTACTTTTTTACTTTTGGCTTTGTATTGCTCAACTTCAAATTGCTTTTTTTCTTTGATTAAGTTAAACCCAGCTACTTTTGCTTCTGTTTCGGCTTCAATTGTTTGTTGAATTTGGATTTTTTCTAACCTTGCTCTTTCTTTTGCTTTTTCAGATTCTCCTTTAGCAACCTCTTTTTTAGCTCTGTAATATTCACGTTCGGCTTGTTGTTTTTCTAACTGTGTTTGGGCAACTTCATTTTTTTGTAAATCTAAACGCTCATCAAAAGAAGATTCCCAATCAATACCCGTTACTTGTGCTTGGTAAATTTTTAAACCATATTGTTTTAATGTATTAGAATCATCTCTAATAATAGTACCATCTTTGGTCCTTTTTATTCTAAATTTTTTCTGTTTACTTGATTTTCCGATTTTTATTTTTCGAATAGTGGTTGTATCACCTACAACTTCATTGCTGTTTTCAGCTTCGTAATATTGCTCTACTTGATACATTCCGTTTTCTAATTGATCTCTAAAATACCTATCAAAATCAGAAGCCTGCCCAGAAATATAATCTTGTGCATCCATCAATTTACAGGTGTTTTTTATAGCGGCATCAATATTTGGTAAAACTCTTCCGTAAATTAATTTAGATTCGCTTCTGTTTCTATCTGCCATGTTTAAAAAAACCGCTTCATCATTAATATTTACACCTACAATAACAGAAGTGCTTATTTCAGCTTTAATAGCATCGCTAAATTCCCATTTTTGTGCTTTTCGGTTATAAATACCTCGGTCACTTTTTGGTAATTCACTTTGTTCTTTAACAATAATATCTTTTATAGAGGTTTCATACGATAAAGGAATAATTCGCCCCCACCATTTTAATTTTAATCCTTGGGTGGTAATCATTTTATCGCCACCAGAAACGTATTGTACCGCATAAGCAGTACCTGCATCTGCATAAAAAAACATTCCTGTAATAATGCTCATAAAAGCACCAAGGGCTGTTAATTGAATACTTCTTTGAAAAGTAAACCAAGTTAAAATTTTGTTGTTTTTAATAATTGAGCTTAATAACATCGTTGTTAGCCCTGTAATAATTAATAATACTCCGATAAATGTTAGCATAAAATATAGTTTGGTTTTAAGAGTTGGTTATGATAATAAAGCGATAATCGTTGCAATTTTTATTGCGATAATAATTAGTTTTAATGTAATAGCAATCATTTGTTTGGTGTTTTTAATTGGTTTATAATTCTTAATTTTTTATGAATATAGCGTAAAGAAAAGCTCGCTTCCAAAAAGATATTTAGCATTTAATAGGTTTAGATTTAAATAAGAAGTTAAAAGGTGATAAATGGTTTTAATTTATAAGGTAGTTTACTTGTTTTGTGTTTTTATTTTTAATCAAAAACTTACTTTTATGTTTTTAATGATAATTTAATACTGGAGTTTTATAATTCTTTTAAAGAAAATAAAGGAAAACAGGTGTTTACAAAGCTTATTTTTTGGTGTTTGTTCTTTTTTTAAGCCTTTTAGCACTTGTTTATTTTGATGTCAAAGTTCTATATTTGCAAGAAAAAATAGAATCGATGGATATTGTATATATAGCGTTAGGATTGTTATTATTAGTTCTTGGAGGGAATTGGCTTTTAAAAGCAGCCGTTGGATTATCATTAAAATTAAACATCCCAAAAGTAGTAATCGGAATGACGGTTGTTTCTTTTGCAACCTCAGCACCAGAGTTAATTGTAAGTATAAAATCGGCATTAAACGGCGCTCCAGGCTTGGCAGTAGGGAATGTAATTGGTTCTAATATTGCTAATATTGGCTTGGTTTTAGGGATTACGCTAATTTTATCAACTATTGAAGTAGAAAAAAACTTTTATAAAACCGATTGGCCTGTAATGATGGTGGCTTCAGGTTTATTATACTTTTTTATCGCTTTTGATAATACCATTGAGCAATACGAAGGAATTATTTTATTTAGTATGTTAGTGGTGTTTTTAGTGTATTTATTGCGTTTTCAAAAAACAGCAGTAGTCGATGAAATGCCTGAAGATGATGAAGAGTTACCTTTATATAAGGTGGTATTATTTTTAAGTATTGGTGGTTTCTGTTTGTGGTTAGGTTCGGAATGGTTAATTGACGGTGCTACAAACTTAGCAAAAAGCATGGGTGTGAGTGATGCTATTATTGGTGTTACCGTGGTTTCTGTAGGAACAAGTGTGCCAGAATTAGCGGCATCAATCATTGCGGTTTTGAAAAAAGAAAAAGCCATTTCTTTAGGAAATTTAATTGGTTCGAATGTCTTTAATATATTGGCAGTTTTAGGAATTACTTCCATTATTACACCGATAAAATTAGGTGCTGATGCTTTAAGTTTGGTAAATAATGATATTTATTGGATGCTTGCCATTTCGTTTATCATATTGCCATTTGCATTTTTTCCAAAGAAATTACGCTTAAATTGGGTGCACGGAATTATATTATTAGTTTCTTACACTGTTTTTGTATATTTAAAATTGAGTTAAGAAATTGGTTGTATGGGGTTTTATTAGAAAAACTACTATATAAAAGTAACAAACCTCACAGGTTTTTAAAACCTGTGAGGTTTATGTTTAATAGCTTGTTTGAATTTTATTTAAAAATACTTTTATAACATAGAATAATACATTGAATTTCGTTAAACTGAACTAAATTCATTTTTGCATTTTAATCTGCCATATTTTTTAGCTTTTTTTGATGGTATTTATCAATTCGATTGATTTTAATGACTAGAAGGAATTGAAATTGTATCGAGAATTTGAATTGTTTTATATTGATTTTGAAGATAAAAAAGTTCTCG
>NZ_OESZ01000024.1 GCF_900239345.1 Tenacibaculum dicentrarchi
ATAAAAACGCTGAAAAATGTGTGATTTTATAACGGTATTTTAATTAAAAAAGAAAAAACGCACGTTAACAAAGTGTATGAGCGCATATTTTCCTGGCGGAAAAATACGCCACATACACATGGCGTTAGCTTTCATTAACAAAAAAAATGCGTGAAATTGGAAAAATAAAGCGTTTTCCTAAAGTAGAATCCTGATAAATATTACGCAATTAGAAATGGAATTTTAACGCAGAAGATTTTGAAAAATATTACGTAAGAATCTGTCCGCAATTATGAAATAGAAACGGCAGAATTTTATCCTGTTTATGCAATCGGAAATGAAAAACTGTGGGATTCTGACAAATATTACGCAAGAATCTGTCTGTAATTCTGAAATGAAAATGGCGGACTTTTAGCCTGTTTGCGAAATTAGGAATGAAAATTTAGACAAGTTAAACGCCGAATAAAAACGCTGAAAAATATGTGGTTTTATATCGGTATTTTAATTGTAAAAAAGGAAAAATAAACGAAAAGCTAACAAAATATATAATTTATTGCTAGTACTCGCCTACCTACGAAAATCCTTAGGGGATTTTCTATTTCGTTTTTATTTACTAAATTAGTTGCTCGAAAAACACAACAAACCATATATAAACCGTTAGCTTTCATTAACAAAAAAAATGCGTGAAATTGGAAAAATAAAGCGTTTTCCTAAAGTAGAATCCTGATAAATATTACGCAATTAGAAATGGAATTTTAACGTAGTAGATTTTGAAAAATATTACGCAAGAATCTGTCTGTAATTCTGAAATGGAAACGGCAGACTTTAGCCTGTTTATACAATCGGAAATGAAAAACTGTGGGATTCTGACAAATATTACGCAAGAATCTGTCTGTAATTCTGAAATGAAAATGGCGGACTTTTAGCCTGTTTGCGAAATTAGGAATGAAAATTTAGACAAGTTAAACGCCGAATAAAAACGCTGAAAAATATGTGGTTTTATATCGGTATTTTAATTGTAAAAAAGGAAAAATAAACGAAAAGCTAACAAAATATATAATTTATTGCTAATGCTCGCCTACCTACGAAAATCCTTAGGGGATTTTCTATTTCGTTTTTATTTACTAAATTAGTTGCTCGAAAAACACAACAAACCATATATAAACCGTTGCCATTAATTGTAAGAAAAACGAAAATAAAAAATGTCTAAACATGAATAAAACTATAATTGCAGTTCACGGAAAATCCAATCAAGGAAAATCTGAGTCTATAAAAAAAGTTTGTGAACTAATTTTAGATTTATATCCTAATGCAAAATCTTCTATTCCAAATATTAATTATAGTGGAGATATTTTTTTAACAATTATTATTGGTAAAGTAAAAATTGGGTTTGAAAGCCAAGGAGACCCAAATAGCAGAATGATTTACGATAACACAATTGAAAAATTAGCAATTGAAGAATGTAATATAATTATTTGCGCTACAAGAACTGGCGGAATGACAGTAAAAAAAGTTGATGAAGTAGCAAACAAATATGATTATCATACTCTTTGGATTAGTAGTTTCTGGTCACCTACTTTAAATCATACCGTTTTAAACAGGTTTGGTGCAGAAAATATTATTAATATTGTCAAAGGATTAATCACAGAACAATTATAATGGAATTTGGATTAAAAGATATATTGTACATTGTAGGTATTGTAGTTTCCGCTCTTGGTACATTTTTAGGAACACGTCATAAATTAAAAGAATACATAAGAGATAAAAATGATGATATAAGAACTAAACTACATAACCTTGAGTTGAAACTTACAGAACAAAAGTCTAAAGATGATTTACAACAGCAAGTAATTGACCAAATAGGCAGTCAAATGGACACTTTGGTACCAAAATTGATTGAAGCATTAAATGAACGAAAAACATCTAAATAATGAAAAACATAGACTATAATCGTTTGCTTGAATTGAAAAGACTTATTAAAAATGATAATGCGAGTAAAAAAGATAAGAAAGAATATATGACTCTTCTGTATAAGAATGGTAATATAACAAGTGGGCAATACGAAAAATTCTTAAACGACAAAAATGACAATGATGTAATTAATGCAGCATTAACTATTGGTGGAGTATTATTAGCTACTTGGTTATTAACTAAATTATTTAGTGAAGAATAAAAAACTAATGGCAACAATGTGTATAGTTAATACGGGTTGGGTGCTTAATCCAAAGTTTTGTGTATATTTACTAAGTCCGTCAAATCATTTTGATTTGACTTTAGTACAAAAAAAATAAAGGCAAACAAAATGCTTTGCCTCGTGCTAAACAGAAAGTTCTTTGACTTTCTATTCCCGCACTAACCATACACGCAACGTTGGTAAACATTTAAGAAAATGATGATTTATTAGATTAAGGAAATATATTTGTGTTCGTAATCATTATTCTATTTATTATATGAACAGGTATCTTAAAAAAAAGCGTTGAATCTTGACAACAAATTAAATAATGAAAAAAACAAAGTTTTATAATTTTATTATAGCATATGAACCAAAAATGATAAATATCCATAATATTGTACTTGAACAGACAATCTAGAATATTTATTTCAATTATTAACCTTAAAAAATGATTAAATGACCATTTTAAGATGGATTGGTGTTTTACCAATCGCAGTATTATCCACATTTATTATAAATATTATATGGTCGTTATTACTTTTAATATCACCAGCTCTGTATATTGAAGATAATTTTTTATGGAAGTTGGTTTTTGTAGATATTTTAAGTGCAGTATTAAGTGGTGCATCATTCGTCTATTTTGGAGTATATATTGCGCCGAATTTTAAAAAAGAAACAGCTCTAATATTAACAATTATTTTTGGTATAATGTCAGGAATTTCATTTTTCGCAGCAAATTTTTTGACAAGTGAATACTTTTCTAATATTAGTATCATATCTGGAATTGTAGGTGCAATTTCTTGTTATTTTGAATTATTAAAAACTGAAAAAGAGAAAGAAAAGGAGGAGAATTACAACCTCGAATGAAAAAAAATCACTAAGAAAATATATAACTTATCACTCTAAAGTACTTACGAAATTTAGGGCTTTAAAAATATAATAAACCGTTGGCAAACATTTAGCAATATTCCACTAAGAAACTGATAAGGTGAAAATTAAGTTATTGGTAAAAATATAATCATAAAAATATAGAAAATGCTTATATAATTGCATTAATTATTCAAGTACTAGTAAAAAATAAAATCAAAAAAATGTTTTTAAAAAATTTATTTAAGAAGCCTGAAACTATACTAATTGGAGAGATTAGTTTATCAAGTGAATATTCGTCATTTGATATTTTATCAAATAACAAACCTATTGAAGATAAGAAATTAATATTGTTATGTTTATTAGTTTATTCGAGAATTTTAAAAGTTTTATCCTCTAAGAAAGAGAAAGATAATTTATTGGAAGTCTATAGTGAATTTTATCAGTCATTTAAAAACTCAAGTAATCAACTTCAAACAATTAATCGAATGTTGACTTTTTTAAATATAATTTCAAAGCCAAGTAGATTAAAATCAAAAAAAAGCATAAAACTTAAAAAATTTGGGAAGGAAAATATCTATTTAGATATGGGAACTATAATGGTTGACCCTCTAAGTTCTACTGTTCATACCGTTTTTATATATGTTTTTAATAATATTTCAAATAAAAAAAATAAAATATATTTATTAGAAGCTATGACCGAAATATCTTCATTGTATAAAAAAGAAAAATTTACAACATTAACACAAACAGAATGGCCGAACATTATTACAAAGAAAATTATCAATTATAAAGAAAATCTAGATTATGAAATAAATTTTTAAGAATTAAAAAAATGAATTAATTGTTAAAATAAAAACGATTTACCAACACCGTATATAATTTATTACTGGCTTTTCGCTTACTTACGAAAGTCCTTGCGGACTTTCTTGGTTAGTAATTATTTACTAAGTTAGTTGCTTAAAACACGCAACAAATCATATACAAAAACGTTGTAGCACATTTACGAAAAAACTCAAAACCATTAGAAATGATTGAAAAATTTGCTGAAATAATTCCAAATGACTTGCGAGAAATTTCGGGTTCAGTATTTTATTCTGGACGAAATGCCTTTTCTGGAAAAAAGAAATTATATTTATTAGGAATAAATCCCGGAGGAAATATCGAAAGGCAAAAAACCGAAACTTTGAAATGGCATACAGAAAAAGTTCTTTCGGAAAAATCATCGAATTGGTCAGCATATAAAGATGAAAGTTGGAGAGGATACGTTCCCGGAACACAAGGTTTACAACCGAGAATATTACACTTATTGAAAAGACTGGAATTATCTGCACACGAAGTTCCTGCAAGTAATGTTGTATTTGTTCGTTCATCGAGAGAAAAAGAAATAAAAGAATTATACAATGAATACGCTGAAAAATGCTGGAATTTCCACGAAAGAGTAATTAACGATTTAAGTATTAAAACTATTCTATGTTTCGGAAAAACGCCTGGGAATTTTGTGAAAAAGAAATTGGGAGCAAGTATTTTAATTGACGAGTTTATTGAGAATAATAAACGAAATTGGAAAACTCAAGTTTATAAAAACGAAAACAATGTGAAAGTGATTATTGCAACTCATCCAAGTATTGCGGATTGGACAAATATAAAAACTGACCCTTCGTTAATAATTAAGAAACATTTAGAATAAAAAAAAACGTGCTACAACACCGTGTAAAATTAATTGCTGGTTTTAGCCAATTTACGAAAGTCCTTTGGGACTTTCTATTAAGTAATTATTTACTAACTTTAGTGCTTAAAACACGCAACTAATCTTACACAACAACGTTAACCTGCATTAAGCCAAATTACACGGAATATTAACGGAATTAAGCGTTTTCGAAAAGTAAAATCCTGACAAAGATTACGTGAATCTGTTTGTAATGAAAATAGCGGACTTTCTAGCTCGTTTGCGCAATAGAAACGGAATCGTAAAACAGCAGATTTTAAAAAATATTACGTAAGATTTTGCTTATAATTCCGAAATGAAAATGGCGGACTTTTTAGCTCGTTTACGCAATCGAAAATAAAAATGAAAAAATGTTCGGAATATCCCCGATTTTAGATTTTTTAGCGTAAGTTTATATGAAAATTTAGACAAGTTAAACGCCGAATAAAAACGCTGAAAAATGTGTGATTTTATAACGGTATTTTAATTAAAAAAGAAAAAACGCACGTTAACAAAGTGTATGAGCGCATAT
>NZ_OESZ01000032.1 GCF_900239345.1 Tenacibaculum dicentrarchi
AAACGAGCTAAAAAGTCTACCATTTTTATTTCGGAATTATAAGCAAAATCTTACGTGATATTTGTCAAAATCTGCTGTTTTACGATTCCGTTTCTATTGCGCAAACGAGCTAGAAAGTCTGCTATTTTCATTACGAACAGATTCACGTAATCTTTGTCAGGATTTTACTTTTCGAAAACGCTTAATTCCGTTAATATTCCGTGTAATTTGGCTTAATGCAGGTTAACGGGCTTGTGTATGATTAGTGGCGTGTTTTAAACAATAAATTTAGTAAATAAAAACCGAATATAAAATCCGAGAGGATTTTCGTAAGTAGGCGAGAACTAGCCATTAATTATACACGGTGTTGGTAGTAGTTATTTGTATTTCCAAAGCTCTTTTTTATCCCAAAACTCCTTTGCTTCTTTGCTTCCGTTTTCAAATGCTTTTTTCATATAATAAGCAGATTTTTTATAATCTACTGTCGTCACTTCTCCATAATAATACATTGTGCCTAAAAGGTATTGAGAACAATTATCTTTATTCTTTTCTGAATATTTTAGCCAAGTAAATGCTAATTGTTTGTCAACCAAAGTTCCTTGTCCATAATAGTACATATAACCTAATAATGAGCTTGCATCAGTATCTCCATTCATCGCAGCAGTTTCTATCCACCAAAAAGATTTATCATAATTTTTTTCTAAATGTTCCCCCAAATAATACATTATTCCTATATAGTAGCATGCAGTTGCATTGCTATGATAACGATTGGTGTTACCTATTTTATAACCAGATTTTTCAGCAGATTCTTTAAACAAATCATAGGCTTTTTTAATGCTTTTGGTTGTACCTGTTCCATAATAGTACATTACCGCTAAATCATTATTATAAATAGTAAAATCACTTTCTTCAACACATTTTTTATACCAATAAAAAGCTTTTTCATCATCTTCGGAAACACCATTGCCATAATAATACATATCTCCTAATTTCTTCATAGATTCAATACGACCATTTGAGGCTGCTTTTTCAAACCATTTAAGAGCTATTTTATCATCTTTTAAGTTTGTGTCTCCTCTGTGACCTGTTTTGTAAATTAGGCCTAATTCATGCATTATATATCCAGGATATTCATACGTTCTTTGCTCTAAAAGTTTTTTAAACCAATAAATAGCTTTGTTTGTATCGTTGTAATTGTAAATATCTCCATTATAATCTGGTGTGTTTTCATAAATTTTTCCTAAAGAAAGATATGCTTCTGAAAAGCCTTGTTTTGCTGATTTTTCAAGTAGAATTATTGATTTTTCAAACCAATTTTTTGCTTTTACTTTATCAAAATCGTTTCCTCCATACCAATCAAATTCATTTGCGAATAAATCATAGTAAAATTCTCCTAATTTGAATTGAGTTGTTTTGTCAGTTTCGGATTTCGTATTTTGAATAGAATCAATTTTATTTAATATAGATTGTTGCTTTTTGTTTGAAGCAATATTTGTTTCTTGCGAATAACTATTGAAACAAAAAATGAAAAGGGTGATTGTTAAAATATTTTTCAATGTCATTTTTTTAATTAATTACAGTTATACTCGATTATATATTCCCAAAAAACATTTACCAAAATCGTCAGAAATTCTATTTCCACTGTTCTTAAATTTATTCCAGTTAGTTTCTGGAATTTCACAGTAAATATTTTTTTTTGTTGAAATACTATTTTTGTCTTTTTTGATCTCTGTTATTATATAATTGATATTATCATATTTGTATTCAGAAATTTTGAATAACTAATTTGAATTTAATTCAGAATTATTCAACCTACTTTTCAATTTCCCATTCAATTCTATAAATTTTAAAAATTCGGAACATTTGATTTCTTGTGAATAAATATTTAAACTAAATAGTAAAATTATTATATAGAGTTTTCTTTTTTCTAATTACTACCAACGTTTGGTATATGAAACGTAGCGTATAAATATACAATAAATTTCCTGTTTAGCACTTAGCCAAATCTGCGATTTTGCAATTACCTTTTTCTTTTTTTATTGCCAAATCGCAGATTTGGCGGACTTCGTAAATACGTACGAACCTTCGGTAAAGCAATAAATAGCTATGTTTTATATACAGTGTTACCAACTGGCTTTTTTTTACAATTTATGTTCATATCCAATTTCGTCTAAATCTGATTTTAATTGTTCAAAATCTTCTAATTCAGGATTTAATTCAAGAACTAAATCTTTTGTAATTATAGTTCCATTATAAATCTTTTCTACAAGTTCTAATTTCAGCTCGTTTTCCTCAAAATTTTCCTCATAATATTCTTCTGCCCAATTTTTGTATGTCAATGGTTTTCCGTCTAATAAATGAAGTAAATCAGTTGAGCCATCTTTGTATTCATCTTTAGGTAAATTGACTTTTCCTATTTTCCAATTATTATCTGTTTCGGTTTTCCAAATGCAAAATGTTGTTCCGATGCTTTTAACAGGTTCTCCAAATATAAACTCATTAAATTCTTCTGGCAATTCGTCAACAACTCCATCAGAAATTTCTTGTTTTGAGTTCTCATTCCAGCCATTCATTTCGCTTTCATGAGCAAATCCGTTTATACAAGTTCCATTTTTTCCGAAACTGATTAGAAGTTGGTCGCCTTCTCCGTTTCGCATTTCGCAAAATTCTTCATTCTCACTCCAATCTTTTTGAAAAGAATAGTATCTAAATTCCCATTCCTGACAAATGATAGATTCCAAAGCAGAAATTGATTTACAAATCCTTTTTAATTCTGTTGGGTTTGGAAGTGAATTTAAGTTTTCAGTAGAAAGTTGGTTCATAAGTAGAATTTTTTTTAGCTTGTTGGTAACGCCATGTGTATGTGGCGTATTTTTCCGCCAGGAAAATATGCGCTCATACACTTTGTTAACGTGCGTTTTTTCTTTTTTAATTAAAATACCGTTATAAAATCACACATTTTTCAGCGTTTTTAT
>NZ_OESZ01000025.1 GCF_900239345.1 Tenacibaculum dicentrarchi
AACGGTTTATATATGGTTTGTTGTGTTTTTCGAGCAACTAATTTAGTAAATAAAAACGAAATAGAAAATCCCCTAAGGATTTTCGTAGGTAGGCGAGCATTAGCAATAAATTATATATTTTGTTAGCTTTTCGTTTATTTTTCCTTTTTTACAATTAAAATACCGATATAAAACCACATATTTTTCAGCGTTTTTATTCGGCGTTTAACTTGTCTAAATTTTCATTCCTAATTTCGCAAACAGGCTAAAAGTCCGCCATTTTCATTTCAGAATTACAGACAGATTCTTGCGTAATATTTGTCAGAATCCCACAGTTTTTCATTTCCGATTGTATAAACAGGCTAAAGTCTGCCGTTTCCATTTCAGAATTACAGACAGATTCTTGCGTAATATTTTTCAAAATCTACTACGTTAAAATTCCATTTCTAATTGCGTAATATTTATCAGGATTCTACTTTAGGAAAACGCTTTATTTTTCCAATTTCACGCATTTTTTTTGTTAATGAAAGCTAACGGTTTATATATGGTTTGTTGTGTTTTTCGGGCAACTAATTTAGTAAATAAAAACGAAATAGAAAATCCTCTAAGGATTTTCGTAGGTAGGCGAGCACTAGCAATAAATTATATATTTTGTTAGCTTTTCGTTTATTTTTCCTTTTTTACAATTAAAATACCGATATAAAACCACATATTTTTCAGCGTTTTTATTCTGCGTTTAACTTGTCTAAATTTTCATTCCTAATTTCGCAAACAGGCTAAAAGTCCGCCATTTTCATTTCAGAATTACAGACAGATTCTTGCGTAATATTTGTCAGAATCCCACAGTTTTTCATTTCTGATTGCATAAACAGGATAAAATTCCACCGTTTCTATTTCATAATTACGGACAGATTCTTACGTAATATTTTTCAAAATCTTCTGCGTTAAAATTCCATTTCTAATTGCGTAATATTTATCAGGATTCTACTTTTTTAAACCGCTTTATTTTTTCAATTTTTGCGTATTTTTTGTTAATGAAAGCTAACGTTGTTGTATAAGATTAGTTGCGTATTTTAAGCACTAAAGTTAGCAAATAAATCACAGATAGAAAGTCCGCGAGGACTTTCGTAAATTGGCTAAAACTAGCAATTAATTTTATACGGTGTTGGCAATAGTTTTATTATGTCCAATCTGTTAAATATTATTCAATTAACTGTAATAGATGATTGTATTTTTTAGAGCCTATAGTATAAGTTCTTTTTCCCCCTTTATGATATTTATAACTAATTGTAGTGTAAGTCCAAGGTATTACAACTTCGTTTTTTTCATTTATTATAGTGCTTTTATTATCTTCTATTCTCCTAACTTTAGCAAAACCATCGCTAAAGCCATAAGAGCCACTAAACCTACCTCTCTTATACATAACAGGGATAGTTATTTTCCCTTTTCTGTTAATATAACCTGCTTTTCCATTACAAGTAACCATATGTAATTTTTCTAATTCTTCTTTCCAAATTGTATATTTTATGGGTAGGATAGTTTTGTTATTACTATCTACAATACCTTGTTTTCCATTTTTTGTTACAATGTATAAGTTGTTGTAAAACCTTTCTAATTTGTCATAAATTAATGGAATTGAAGGCTTGCCATTATATCCCATAAGACCATACAAATTATTTTTTTTTATTTGTAGATCTAAAAACTGGACATTATAAATATCATATATAAAGGGTGCTTTTGTTTCACCATTTCCATCTACAAAACCTATTTTATTGTTTTTAATTGCAGAAACAATAGGAGCATACTCAAAATAACTTGTTCTAATATTAGTTAAACCTTTTGTTCCTATTTCTTCTCCTTTGTTGTTTATAAATGTATATGTTCTATCTTCTTTTTGTGCAATAATATAAAACTCGTCATTGTATTTTTGTACTTCAATATTTATGTATATAAATCCTGATACATTTTCAAACTCATTATTATAAATAGCATAAAACTCATTGTCACTTTTTTCAACTTCAACAAAATTGGTTGTAAGTGCCCTAATATAAACGTCCTTTATTTTTTTAAATATTTTTGTTTTTGGATTTAAATAAAAGTATTGACTTTCATCTTCTTTATTTTTTAGATAAAATTGATTAATTTTATCAAAACCGTCAAATGTTAAGTAACTAAGATTCGTTTCAGGAATTGTAAAGAGTAATTCATTTTTAGTATTCATTACCAAAGTTTCTTTTTCCAATTGATTTAAATAAAATGTTGAAGGAAATTTATTTTTAACAATGAAATCGAAATCTAAATTCTCCCTTTCTTTTTCTATATAAAACTTTATTTTATCAATATTACCTTGAAAACTATATTGTGAACTATTGTATTTACGTTCTAATAAGATGTATTTATAAAATATTTTTTTTATTTCTTCTTTTACGATTTCGAGAGATTCTATATTTTTAATATTTTGATAGGTCTTTTCTGCTATTTTTAAACGTTCCTTATTTTCTTTTTTTAATGTATTTGGAGAATAATTTCTCTGTTCTTTTTCTTTTAATTTTTTGCCTTTATTGTTATAAGCTTCAATTTTAAAAAAATCTACATTGTCAATATTTTGAAAATGAACATAGTTATTTGTTATTTCATTTATTATAATGCCTTTTTTATTTTTAAGTATTTCTTTTTTACCAAAAACAATTGTATCATATGCTTTAGTGTAGTTAATATTAGCAGTAACTAATAAACTGTCTATATATTTTGCTTTACCATATTCTATATCAAAACGACCAAACTTGAAATATGCTTCTTTATTAAAAATAGTATCAATTTCTTTAGTATTTAAATATTTTTTCTTCAATGTATATATATCTTCAAATACTGTTCTATCTTCGTGGTAGTTTGTGATATATTGATTTTTTGTATCAAACTTAAGGTAGGTACTATCATTTTTAAAATTTTGAATTAAATAAGTGTGTTTTTTAAGAACTTCTACTTGTTTTTTTATCCCTTTTAAATATAATCTAAAAGGTAAAATATACTCTTCTTCTAAAATACTATCTTTATTAAAAACAGTTTCTTTTTCTGTATAAACTGCTTTTTTTATAGATGTAATATTTTTTTTAAATTCTTTTTTTATTTCATCTAAAGTTAAATTGTTTATGTAGTCAAGGCTTTTGTTTAACCTTGTTTCTTCTGATTCAGTAAGTTTTATTTTTGCAATATCAAAAGTGTCTTCTTTAGTTTCTTGACTGCAACTAACATTGAAAACTAAAGTAATTAATAAGGTAATTATTATTTTTATTTGTTTCATTATCTCATCTAAGTTATTGAATGGAGGAGTATCATTTTAATTATTGCCAACGTTTTTGTATATTATTTGTTGCGTTTTTCGAGCAACTAATTTAGTAAATAAAAACGGAATAGAAAATTCGCGAGGATTTTCGTAAGTAGGCTTGAACTAGTAATAAATTATATACGGTGTTCTACGCAGTTTTTATTCCGCCATTTTGTTAATCAGTTCAATTCCCTTTTTAAGAAATTCGTCTTTTTCAATTGTTGTTTGTTTCACATAATTAGTTGGAACATACTTTTCTCTTGGTATTCCATTTATATGATAAAGTTTTGCTGTTGAAAGACTGTATCCAAAATTTCGATGTTTAAACGAAAACCCATTCATTTCTCCTGCTAATCTTTCCATTTCTGAACCAACAATTTCTGCTCTATTTATTCCTTCAAATCCGATTGCAAGTCCTTCTCCCATACTTCCTGTCCAGCGACCAACTATAATCACAACTGGTTTTTTATATTGTATATCTCTTGGACTTACATACTCAACCCAACTTCGTACAATTTTAGGGTTTCCATCATATTGTTCTGTCGTCAAATGTCTTTGATAAGGTTTCGGTTCTTTTATAAACCTGCTCATAATTCCACGAGCAACATAAGAATTTCCTCCATCCACAGTATTTCTCAAATCAATTATCAATCCTTTAGTATGCATTAAACTATCAAGTGCCTTATCAAATTCATTTATTAGGTTGTTATTTCCCAAAGAATTATTTATTCTAATTATTCCAATTTTGTTTTCTGTTTTTGATGTTAAAAGTGTAGAATTCTTTAATGTTTTGAGTTTATCTATATCAAATTCAATGATTTGATTATTTTTCACTTTTAAAGTTAATATTCTTGGTTGATTATAGCGTCCCGCTAAAATCTTATTTAAAATCCACTCTCTAAGTTTTTGAGAACTTTTATCATTGCAATGAGTTGGAAACTTATCAATAGCTTTATTCAAATCAATTCCGTTTATTTTTAGTAGTTCCGTTCCAATTAAATTTTGGTCGAGATTTTTAATTTGGGTTTGCCAAACGTTGGAAATAATTACTTTCTCATTTTTTACTGTTGCATAAATTGGTGAGAACAAACGATAAGAGGGATTGTAAGCTGTATTTAGATGTACGTGACTATCGGAAAATTCATTGAGTAAATACTCGAAGAACAGTACGATTTCTTCTTTTGATTTTATTTTAGGAATTTGTCTCTCATAATATTCTTGAATGCATTTTAAATCAACATTTTTTTCTTTTAAATAAATATAATTCTGTGAAAGGTCATTTATAATTTCGTTTAAGTCTTCTTTAACTTTATTATGGTCAATTTTATTTTCCTGTGAATTGACATAAGAAAAATTTAAAAGGATTAATATCGCTAAAATCAGGTTTCTCATAAATTGTAATGTTGTTGGTTTAAATTGCGTAGAACGCCATGTGTATGTGGCGTATTTTTCCGCCAGGAAAATATGCGCTCATACACTTTGTTAACGTGCGTTTTTTTCTTTTTTAATTAAAATACCGTTATAAAATCACATATTTTTCAGCGTTTTTATT
>NZ_OESZ01000026.1 GCF_900239345.1 Tenacibaculum dicentrarchi
AAAATCTGCTGTTTTACGATTCCGTTTCTATTGCGTAAACGAGCTAGAAAGTCCGCTGTTTTCATTACAAACAGATTCACGTAATCTTTGTCAGGATTTTACTTTTCGAAAACGCTTAATTACGTTAATATTCCGTGTAATTTGGCTTAATGCAGGTTAACGGTTTGTATATGGTTTGTTGCGTTTTTAAAGCACTAAATTTAGTAAATAAAAACGGAATAGAAAATCCCCTAAGGATTTTCGTAAGTAGGCTAGCACTAGCAATAAATTATATACGGTGTTAGGCAACGTTTTTTTATTCCATATCTCTGCTCAATAAAATGTAAACTCTACTTATAATCATTAATAGTGTTAATATAAAATGGCTTAATAAAAAGTAATTAATTCCAATGAACATCATTTTTATAAAGTGAGTATAATTGAAAAGTATAATTTTAGGTAATTCGACATTTAATAAAAGTAAAAATATTATTATAGTTAAAGCTACAATTATTGAATATGAGATATTTGAATTAATTTCTTTTGCAAAAATTCTTTTATTTTTTAAATCTCTTTTTGTGTTATCGAAAATACCTAATTCCCCTTTTTCAGCTTTTATTTCATCTTTTTCAATTGCAATTAATATTTTGTCTACTTGGGTGTAAATTATAGCTAAGAGATTGAATAAGAAACCTCCAAAAATAGAAATAGCAGCAATAAGATTATTAATTTCTGATTCCATTGTATATCCAAAATATGTCAATATTATAGAACCTACAAAAGGAATTAGTAAATACAGTAAATAACTTGAAATAGAAATTTTTTCATTTTCATTTTCTAAAATATAAAAAGTCTTATAATGTGACTTAATAATTTTTCCAATTTTTATTTTTGGCATAATTTAGATTTGAGGATTAATCATTTCTTTAATTAATTCTTCTGCCTTTCTTATTAAAGAATCTTTTGTAGGTTCTTCAAAATCATCAAATTCTAAACTGTCTGTAACATCAACATAGGGCATAGGCTTTCTTGTATCTGCAACGTAAAATTTCTTTTTTGAACCACCTAATTCTAACTCAAACTCTACTTCATCGACAGTATCATCCATTTCTCTTATTTCTACTTGTTTATACTTATCTCCAAAGACATTTAATTCTGTAATCCATTTTTTATAAACATCTCCTAAACCTGTTGACGATGTTAAAGAAGTTATAAATTTCCCTGATTTCGTGTATTTAATTGGTGAATTTAATTCTTCAGGAGTTGATGGTATTCTTTTCTTTATAAGCTCTATGCTTTTTAATTTACCATATTTCATCATTCTTTTATAAACAGAATGGTGAAGTGTGTTACTAAACTCTATTCTATTGTTAAGGTAACCTAAATAGAGAATATAATCTTTTAAAGTATTGTATAAGTTTGTTTTTATTCCAAAGTTAACATCTTTTTGAAGTACTAAATGTGCCTCTTTTTTTCCTTTTGGAATATATAAATAAAAAAAAATAGGTTGATAAGAAGTGTGATATTTTTCTTGATTAAATTCACCTTCTTCAGGAGCTTCGTCGTTTTTAATTATTTTTTTTACCCCAGTTAAACCTGCATTAAAATAGCCAAATAAAGTCCTGTCAGTTTCATTAATAATACAAGGTTCTTTTAATGTGAATTTTTTTTTAATGTTTTTGCTTACTATTGTTTTAGTATTTTCGAAAATATGTTCGGTATATGTTTTGAATGTATCAAGAAAATCATCTTCTCCATTAAACCTATCTAAAAATTGATAGTCTCTTTTATTATTTTTAATTCTTATTTGGTATGTAGCAAATAATATTTTTCTATCCATTTTTTAATTCTTTTTCGGAGTATTTTTTCTTAATGTTGCCTAACGCCATGTGTATGTGGCGTATTTTTCCGCCAGGAAAATATGCGCTCATACACTTTGTTAACGTGCGTTTTTTCTTTTATAATTAAAATACCGTTATAAAATCACACATTTTTCAGCGTTTTTATTCGGCGTTTAACTTGTCTAAATTTTCATATAAACTTACGCTAAAAAATCTAAAATCGGGGATATTCCGAACATTTTTTCATTTTTATTTTCGATTGCGTAAACGAGCTAAAAAGTCCGCCATTTTCATTTCGGAATTATAAGCAAAATCTTACGTAATATTTTTCAAAACCTACTGTTTTACGATTCCGTTTCTATTGCGCAAACGAGCTAGAAAGTCCGCTATTTTCATTACAAACAGATTCACGTAATCTTTGTCAGGATTTTACTTTTCGAAAACGCTTAATTCCGTTAATATTCCGTGTAATTTGGCTTAATGCAGGTTAACGTTTTTGTATATGAAAAGTAGCGGAAATTTAAAGTAGCGACTTTTCATTTACTTAAAAGACTAATTTATGAAAATAATTTCATTTTAAGATAAAACCCGCTATTTTTTATATACGTTGTTGTAGGTAGTTTATATTTTATTCATACTTGATTTAGAAGCTTTTATTTTCACTTTTTCCGGAACATTATTTCTTAATTCTTTTAACATCTCATTTAATTTGTCAATAGAGTTTGTATCTATTGTTAAAGATAAACCTGTACCTGTTAAGTTGAAATTAAACTCTTTAGAACTGTCTTTACTCAAAAGCATACCACTCGTATTACTTGCAATAAAAAATAAACCTCCTTTTTTACAAATATTACTTGTCATATATAATCCATAGCCTGAATTAGCCCATTCACCTTTTGGTTTGCGTTTTTGTCCAGAATAAACTTTACCTGAAATCCCAGGCTCTAAGCTTTTCATTATAGCTTCTTTATCAGAATTCAAAGTTAATTTAGGATTATCGGCTAAAGATGTTTTCACTCCGATTCCACGGTCTAATACAGCAAATATTACTTTGTTCATACTTGGTAAATATTGAGCACAAAAACCAAATGTATCTGTATGACTATGTTCTACAATATTTCTGAATACTTCACGAATTGAATAAGTTAAAACTTCTTGTAATTCATCATTATTATTTCTTGTTAGAACTTTACTAATTTCTTCAGCCTTATTCGTCAAAAATTCTCCTGGAGGTATCATCAATTCCCGAGATTCTTCAAGTATTTCTTTTACAGAATATAAAGTAATAGGAATGTAATTAGGGCTATTTTTAGCTTCTCCTGGTGTTTTTCCAAAATTCAGACCAAATGATTTGAAAAATCCCATATGGGCTTCATAGGTTCTATGTTCAAAGTTTTTAGCAGAAAATTTAGATTCAATATTATTATTTTTGAATATTGCCATTTCACTACTTAAGCAAAGCAATGAAAAAGGGTCGATTCTTTTCAAGTTTTTAAAATCAAAAATATATTCCCTTTGTTCTCTTAAGTTTTTAAAAGTATTTATAAACTCAAGTGTTTTGTCAAATATTAGATGACTCGGAACAGTAATTATTTCTCTTTGCATTTTTTAGATAGCTATAAATTTTCAATAGTATTTTTTGTGGGAATTACCTACAACGCCTAGTGTATGTGGCGTATTTTTCCGCCAGGAAAATATGCGCTCATACACTTTGTTAACGTGCGTTTTTTCTTTTTTAATTAAAATACCGTTATAAAATCACATATTTTTCAGCGTTTTTATTGGGCGTTTAACTTGTCTAAATTTTGATATAAACTTACGCTAAAAAATCTAAAATTGGGAATATTCCGAACATTTATTCATTTTTATTTTCGATTGCGTAAACGAGCTAAAAAGTCCGCCATTTTCATTTCGGAATTATAAGCAAAATCTTACGTGATATTTGTCAAAATCTGCTGTTTTACGATTCCGTTTCTACTGCGCAAACGAGCTAGAAAGTCGGCTATTTTCATTACAAACAGATTCACGTAATCTTTGTCAGGATTTTACTTTTCGAAAACGCTTAATTCCGTTAATATTCCGTGTAATTTGGCTTAATGCAGGTTAACGGTTTATATATGGTTTGTTGCGTTTTTCGAGCAACTAATTTAGTAAATAAAAACGGAATAGAAAATCCCCTAAGGATTTTCGTAGGTAGGCGAGCACTAGCAATAAATTATATATTTTGTTAGCTTTTCGTTTATTTTTCCTTTTTTACAATTAAAATACCGATATAAAACCACATATTTTTCAGCGTTTTTATTCGGCGTTTAACTTGTCTAAATTTTCATTTCTGATTGCATAAACAGGCTAAAGTCTGCCGTTTCCATTTCATAATTACAGACAAATTCTTGCGTAATATTTGTCAGAATCCCACAGTTTTTCATTTCCGATTCCATAAACAGGCTAAAAGTCTGCCATTTTCATTTCATAATTACAGACAGATTCTTACGTAATATTTTTCAAAATCTTCTGCGTTAAAATTCCATTTCTAATTGCGTAATATTTATCAGGATTCTACTTTAGGAAAACGCTTTATTTTTCCAATTTCACGCATTTTTTTTGT
>NZ_OESZ01000027.1 GCF_900239345.1 Tenacibaculum dicentrarchi
CGTGATTAATAGCACGAAGGTTAATTTTTTTAATAACATCATTTTTGTTTAGTAATTTATATAAACCCAGCCTTTTAAAACCTTTTTTGTAGCGTTGTTTAACTCTAAAATATAGACATAAGAACCTACGGGAAGTTTTGATTCTTTATTTATCGTTA
This sequence comes from Tenacibaculum dicentrarchi, assembly GCF_900239345.1. Taxonomy (GTDB): domain Bacteria; phylum Bacteroidota; class Bacteroidia; order Flavobacteriales; family Flavobacteriaceae; genus Polaribacter; species Polaribacter dicentrarchi. The sequence goes on from NZ_OESZ01000027.1 coordinate 159, forward strand.
TTTTTCCGTTAGAAGTACCATCCCAATCATTATTATAGGTAAGCGCCTTATACACTAAATTCCCGTGTCTGTTGTAAATACGCATAATATTCTTTGGATATTTATTTGCAACATCTGGCAGTACTATCCAAGTATCATTCACACCATCACCATTTGGTGAAAATCCATTAGCCACTTCTTGATTCCTTTTTACACGAATTGTAGCTGTTTTATTTTTTGTACATGGGCTGGTCGATGTTACAGTATAAGTGTAAGTATTACTATTATTTTTAGACCAAGAACCATCCGTATCAGGGAATCCCTTTAAGGCTGTGAATAAATCTTCTTCCGTTGGCTCATAACCTTGTAATATTGATAAAACACCATCTTCACCAGCACTTTTAACATCCGTTTCTTCTTTAACTGTAATAGTTGCTTTTTTCGGATTACAACCTAAACTTGTAGTTTGTGTATAGGTATGTACTAAGCCATTATTCCTCCATGTTCCGCCAGTTTCAGGAGAACCTCCTAAAGCATCAAATAATTGTTTCCCCGTCGGATTTGTTCCTTTACAAACAGTTAAAGTTCCATCTGTTCCGGCACTTTTTGCTTCGGATTGCTCCATCACAATTACTCTTGAAGAATTAGGATTACATCCCAAACTAGCCACCTGTGTATAGGTATATATTAAGCCGTTTGATGTCCAAGTTCCACCAAGATCAGGAGAACCTTCTAAAGCATCGAACAATTGTTTTTCTGTTAAAACTGTTCCTTTACAAACAGTTAACATTCCATTTTCACCAGCATTTCTTGCTGTATCTTCAGTAACAGTTACACTTGCTGATTTATTATTACAACCTAAATCTGTTCTTTGTGTATACGTATGTACCAAGCCGTTTTTTGTCCAAGTTCCACCCAATTCAGGATTTCCTTTTAAAGCAGCGAATAATTCATCATTTGTAGGATTTGTTCCTTTACAAACAGTTAATGCTCCATCTAATCCTGCGCTTTTTGCTTCGGATTCTTCATCAACAGTTACACTTGCTGATTTATTATTACAACCTAAATTAGTAGTTTGTGTGTAGGTATGTACCAAGCCGTTTTTTGTCCAAGTTCCACCCAATTCAGGTTTTCCTTTTAAAGCAGCGAATAACTCATCATTTGTAGGATTTGTTCCTTTACAAACAGTTAAATTCCCATCTAATCCTGCACTTTTTGCTTCGGATTCTTCATCAACAGTTACACTTGCTGATTTATTATTACAACCTAAATCTGTTCTTTGTGTGTAGGTATGTACCAAGCCGTTTTTTGTCCAAGTTCCACCCAATTCAGGATTTCCTTTTAAAGCAGCGAATAACTCATCATTTGTAGGATTTATTCCTTTACAAACAGTTAATGCTCCATCTAATCCTGCGCTTTTTGCTTCGGATTCTTCATCAACAGTTACACTTGCTGATTTCGGATTACAACCTAAATTAGTAGTTTGTGTATAGGTATGTACCAAGCCGTTTTTTGTCCAAGTTCCACCCAATTCAGGATTTCCTTTTAAAGCAGCGAATAATTCATCATTTGTAGGATTTGTTCCTTTACAAACAGTTAATGCTCCATCTAATCCTGCGCTTTTTGCTTCGGATTCTTCATCAACAGTTACACTTGCTGATTTATTGTTACATCCTAAATTAGTAGTTTGTGTATAGGTATGTACCAAGCCGTTTTTTGTCCAAGTTCCACCCAATTCAGGATTTCCTTTTAAAGCAGCGAATAACTCATCATTTGTAGGATTTATTCCTTTACAAACAGTTAATGCTCCATCTAATCCTGCGCTTTTTGCTTCGGATTCTTCATCAACAGTTACACTTGCTGATTTCGGATTACAACCTAAATTAGTAGTTTGTGTATAGGTATGTACCAAGCCGTTTTTTGTCCAAGTTCCACCCAATTCAGGATTTCCTTTTAAAGCAGCGAATAATTCATCATTTGTAGGATTTATTCCTTTACAAACAGTTAATTCTCCATCTAATCCTGCGCTTTTTGCTTCGGATTCTTCAGCAACAGTTACACTTGCTGATTTATTATTACAACCTAAATTAGTAGTTTGTGTGTAGGTATGTACCAAGCCGTTTTTTGTCCAAGTTCCACCCAATTCAGGATTTCCTTTTAATGCTTGAAATAATTCATCATTTGTAGGATTTATTCCTTTACAAACAGTTAATCTTCCGTCTAATCCTGCACTTTTTGCTTCGGATTCTTCATCAACAGTTACACGTGCTGATTTATTATTACAACCTAAATTAGTAGTTTGTGTGTAGGTATGTATCAAGCCGTTTTTTGTCCAAGTTCCACCCAATTCAGGATTTCCTTTTAATGCTTGAAATAATTCATCATTTGTAGGATTTATTCCTTTACAAACAGTTAATACTCCATCTAATCCTGCACTTTTTGCATCGGATTCTTCATCAACAGTTACACTTGCTGATTTATTATTACAACCTAAATCTGTTCTTTGTGTATACGTATGTACCAAGCCATTTTCTGCCCAAGTTCCACCCAATTCAGGATTTCCTTTTAAAGCAGCGAATAATTCATCATTTGTAGGATTTATTCCTTTACAAACAGTTAATACTCCATCTAATCCTGCACTTTTTGCTTCGGATTCTTCATCAACAGTTACACTTGCTGATTTATTATTACAACCTAAATCTGTTCTTTGTGTATACGTATGTACCAAGCCATTTTCTGCCCAAGTTCCACCCAATTCAGGATTTCCTTTTAAAGCAGCGAATAATTCATCATTTGTAGGATTTATTCCTTTACAAACAGTTAATACTCCATCTAATCCTGCACTTTTTGCTTCGGATTCTTCATCAACAGTTACACTTGCTGATTTATTATTACAACCTAAATCTGTTCTTTGTGTATACGTATGTACCAAGCCATTTTCTGCCCAAGTTCCACCCAATTCAGGATTTCCTTTTAAAGCAGCGAATAATTCATCATTTGTAGGATTTATTCCTTTACAAACAGTTAATGTTCCATCTAATCCTGCACTTTTTGCATCGGATTCTTCATGAACAGTTACACTTGCTGATTTATTACTACAACCTAAATCTGTTCTTTGTGTATACGTATGTACCAAGCCATTTTCTGCCCAAGTTCCACCCAATTCAGGATTTCCTTTTAAAGCAGCGAATAAATCATCATTTGTAGGATTTGTTCCCTTACAAACAGTTAATGCTCCATCTAATCCTGCGCTTTTTGCTTCGGATTCTTCATCAACAGTTACACTTGCTGATTTATTATTACAACCTAAATTAGTAGTTTGTGTGTAGGTATGTACCAATCCGTTTTTTGTCCAAGTTCCACCCAATTCAGGATTTCCTTTTAAAGCAGCGAATAAATCATCATTTGTAGGATTTGTTCCCTTACAAACAGTTAATGCTCCATCTAATCCTGCGCTTTTTGCTTCGGATTCTTCATCAACAGTTACACTTGCTGATTTATTATTACAACCTAAATTAGTAGTTTGTGTGTAGGTATGTACCAATCCGTTTTTTGTCCAAGTTCCACCCAATTCAGGATTTCCTTTTAAAGCAGCGAATAAATCATCATTTGTAGGATTTGTTCCCTTACAAACAGTTAATGCTCCATCTAATCCTGCGCTTTTTGCTTCGGATTCTTCATCAACAGTTACACTTGCAGATTTATTATTACAACCTAGATTAGTAGTTTGTGTGTAGGTATGTACCAATCCATTTTCTGCCCAAGTTCCACCCAATTCAGGATTTCCTTTTAAAGCAGCGAATAATTCATCATTTGTAGGATTTATTCCTTTACAAACAGTTAATACTCCATCTAATCCTGCACTTTTTGCATCGGATTCTTCATCAACAGTTACACTTGCAGATTTATTATTACAACCTAAATTAGTAGTTTGTGTATAGGTATGTACCAATCCATTTTCTGCCCAAGTTCCACCCAATTCAGGATTTCCTTTTAAAGCAGCGAATAATTCATCATTTGTAGGATTTATTCCTTTACAAACAGTTAATCTTCCGTCTAATCCTGCACTTTTTGCTTCGGATTCTTCATCAACAGTTACACTTGCTGATTTATTATTACAACCTAAATTAGTAGTTTGTGTGTAGGTATGTACCAATCCATTTTCTGCCCAAGTTCCACCCAATTCAGGATTTCCTTTTAAAGCAGCGAATAATTCATCATTTGTAGGATTTATTCCTTTACAAACAGTTAAT
>NZ_OESZ01000014.1 GCF_900239345.1 Tenacibaculum dicentrarchi
ATAAAAACGCTGAAAAATATGTGATTTTATAACGGTATTTTAATTACAAAAGAAAAAACGCACGTTAACAAAGTGTATGAGCGCATATTTTCCTGGCGGAAAAATACGCCACATACACATGGCGTTGTAGCCAATTAAAAAAAAATGTGAACTTAAATAAAAAATTATGAAAAAAATTATATTCTGTGCAATTCTAACAGTAACATTATTCTCTTGCAAAACGAAAAATAAAAAAGAAACAGTTTCTAAAAATTATGAAATTCAAATTACTACTAAAGATATTTCAAAAGATGAAGTTGATGTAAACATAAAAACCAATTTCCCTGACAAAACATCATTTACAGTAACTGCTAGTCGAGATTATACTCGAAAGAATAATAATGAACAATACGCAGGACAACTAGCTTATTTGTATAATGAATCTCAAAAGAATGGACAAATATCTTTTAAAATTAAAGTAGATGATAAAAAGTGGATTAATGAATATAATGACATAAAAAAACAAAATCAAGAATTTGATAACTCATTAACTGAAATCGAAAAAATAAAAGATTCAATTGAAATCAATGTATTATACACTCCTAAAGGAAAACAATCTCAAAAAGTTATTGAAGAATTAGGAGTAAATGGAGAAAATATAAAAGGTAAAGGACTCGAAAAAGTTGGTGATTTTTATATCTTCGAAAAAAGCATTAAAATTCACAGCAAAGTCAATAATTAATTGTGATGAGTAACTTTGACTTTCATCTTGATTTAAAAAACGAAATTTCAGAAATTTTAAATAACTCTGGAATAAATATTTCTTTAGAACAAAATATTCAAAAAATATTAATGGACTTTTTTAATTTAAAATCAAAGATTTTAGAACCTAAAAAAAGAAATGTATTTATAGTTCCAAACTTTAAGGAGATAATTAAAAAACACCATAAGAATTTAGAAATCCAAACAATTATAAAATATGCAGAAGCAGGTGAAAATTTGAATTGTTTTCAAACTGTTAAGATTATTCAATCTAAGCAAATTGACCATTTAAGTAATGAATGGAATATATTTCATTTTCACTTATCATTAAAACCAGATAGGAAACCTAAATTTATAAAAAGAGGGAATCTCTTATTATTTGCTTATATCGATAATGAAAATATTATTTTTCTTGGAGTTGATAAACATAAAAACTCATTTAGTAATATAAAGTGGCTTGAAATTTTAGAAAAAAATTATCCACAATTTTTGAATAAATATTTAGCTCCTGACTTACCAACTGTTCAACAAAACTTCACAACATCGGAAAGAGAAGAAATATGGGAGAATGGTATATCATCTGGCTTTATGAATATAAATGGAAAAACATATTTATGCCCAGGAATTGGAAAAGCTACTAACGGTTATAATATTCAAGTTGTTACGAAAAGTAATAATATTCTACATTGGATTTCTCGTATTGAAGACATTATTAGTAAAAATGAGCATTTTAAAAATATAGAAACTATATTAAAATTAAAAATTAGTGAAAAATCTATGGAAATATTTGAAAATGAAAAAGGTAATATTATTTTTGAATATCCAAGCCTTGAGATTAAAAAATAACTGGCTACAACACCGTATATAATTTATTGCTAGTACAAGCCTACTTACGAAAATCCTTAGGGATTTTCTATTCCGCTTTTATTAACTAAATTAGTTGCTCGAAATACGCAACAAATCATATACAAAAACGTTAACCTGCATTAAGCCAAATTACACGGAATATTAACGGAATTAAGCGTTTTCGAAAAGTAAAATCCTGACAAAGATTACGTGAATCTGTTTGTAATGAAAATAGCCGACTTTCTAGCTCGTTTGCGCAGTAGAAACGGAATCGTAAAACAGCAGATTTTGACAAATATTACGTAAGATTTTGCTTATAATTCCGAAATGAAAATGGCGGACTTTTTAGCTCGTTTACGCAATCGAAAATAAAAATGAATAAATGTTCTGAATATTCCCGATTTTAGATTTTTTAGCGTAAGTTTATATCAAAATTTAAACAAGTTAAACGCCGAATAAAAACGCTGAAAAATGTGTGTTTTTATAACGGTATTTTAATTAAAAAAGAAAAAACGCACGTTAACAAAGTGTATGAGCGCATATTTTCCTGGCGGAAAAATACGCCACATACACTAGGCGTTAGGCACAATTTAAACCAAGATCATAAATGACAGAAAACGAAATAATTACAGATACTTCGACTTCAGAAAGCACAATTATGAATAAGAAAAAAAAAGACTCTGAAGAAGAAAGAAAACCTTCTGCTTTTGTAACTTGGTTAAAGTATACTAATAAATGGTTGAGATTCGTAATGATTATCTTGAGTACCGTTTTATTTCTAACTGTAATAATATCTGCATCATATTTTTTCTGTTATTATCTTCTTGTTAAGCTCTGGAATTGGGTTTTTACAGATGGTGGATTCTGGAGTGGATTTACAGCTATTTATGGGGCATTAATGCTAATTGTTGTGCCTTTAGCATTGTTAGGTGCTTTTTTTGGTTGGATAGAGGATATATTTGAAATATATGCAAATGATGCCCAAAAAGAATTTCAAAAGAAACTTGATGAAATTGACAAAGAAAGACTTACTTATGAAGATAAACTAGAAAAAACAGATTCGGAACTATTAATACCATTAATTACTTACAGTAAACTTGAACTAGAAACATACTATAAGCTCGGATTAAGTCAAACACAGAAAAGTTATAAGTATAGTATTCTTGCAATGTGGATTGGTTTTCTTTTAATCATATTCGGAATTATAATTTATATGATTCCTTCAAATATTCTAAAAATAGACAATATAGAAGTTTCTGAAAAAATCAAATTCATTACAATTGCAAGTGGTATAGTATTAGAATTAATTTCAGGTTTGTTCTTATGGATTTATAAAAATTCAATAACTCAATTGAACTATTTTTATAGCAGACAAATTTTTATAGCAGACAAATTTTTATACATAATTCACTTTTTGCATTTAGAGTAGCCCAAACAATGAAAGATTCTGACGATGCGAAAAAAGAGATAGTTAGCAAAATTTTAGATTTTAATTCGAAAAAATAAAAACTGTGCCTAACACCGTGTAAAATTAATTGCTAGTTAAAGCTCACTTGGGAAATTCCTTCGGAATTTCGCCGTTCGTGATTAATCTAGTAAATTAGTTGCTTGAAACACGCAACTAATCTTACACAAACACGTTAACCTGCATTAAGCCAAATTACACGGAATATTAACGTAATTAAGCGTTTTCGAAAAGTAAAATTCTGACAAAGATTACGTGAATCTGTTTGTAATGAAAATAGCGGACTTTCTAGCTCGTTTACGCAATAGAAACGGAATCGTAAAACAGTAGATTTTAAAAAATATTACGCAAGAATTTGTCTATAATTCCGAAATGAAAATGGCGGACTTTTTAGCTCGTTTACGCAATCGAAAATAAAAATGAATAAATGTTCTGAATATTCCCGATTTTAGATTTTTTAGCGTAAGTTTATATGAAAATTTAGACAAGTTAAACGCCCAATAAAAACGCTGAAAAATATGTGATTTTATAACGGTATTTTAATTAAAAAAGAAAAAACGCACGTTAACAAAGTGTATGAGCGCATATTTTCCTGGCGGAAAAATACGCCACATACACATGGCGTTGTACTTAATACAAAAAAATGCTAGGAACAATAATTATTCAATCATATAGAAAAGAAGAAATACAAAAGGTAGCTGAATCATTAAATGAATTATGTCACCCAAATGAAAACTACGGCTGGGCATCCGCTGGAGTCTATGCCTATTGGGATTATAGAACTCATGAAGTTCTTTATATAGGATTAGCCTCGGATTTAACCGAAAGATTCAAACAGCACAACGGCTTTTATCCAAGCATTGACAGGAAGACTTGTAAACTTGAACAAATTGAGGAATATTTCAAAATAAATGAGAAAATTGGATTTTCAATTTTAGTTCAATCAACAATTTCCCAACCTTTTAATTCTAAGGTAAAAAGAGAAAATAAAAGCTACTCTGAAGCATCAACCGATTATAAAAACAATTTTGGAAACGAAGGAAGTAGCTCGATAAAACATCAAGAAGGTGTATTAATAGAAACCTTTAGGCAAACAAACGGAGAAATACCGAAATGGAATAAAGCAAACGGAGCTAAAAGCGGACAAAACTCAGCTAAACTTAAACACTACGAATCTTTAAAAATTATTTCCAACCAAAAAGAACATTTATTGTTATCAAAATCATCATTATTTGAACTTGCAGAAACTCCTACATTTGAACGGTTTGAAAATTTTCTTCATGCTGTTCGAATAGATGCACCAATTTATGGAGAATCTAGAGCTATTGAAATGGCTGAAAAAAATGACCCTCAGACGTATCAAGATATGATATCAGAAAATTATTTTAGAAAAGAATTAAAAATTTAAAAGTACTAAGTACAACAAAATATATAATTTATTGCTAGTGCTAACCTACTTACGAAAATCCTTAGGGGATTTTCTATTTCGTTTTTATTTACTTAATTTAGTACTTCAAAAACGCAACAAACCATATATAAAACGTTAGCTTTCATTAACAAAAAAAATGCGTGAAATTGGAAAAATAAAGCGCTTTCCTAAAGTAGAATCCTGATAAATATTACGCAATTAGAAATGGAATTTTAACGTAGTAGATTTTGAAAAATATTACGCAAGAATCTGTCTGTAATTCTGAAATGGAAACGGCAGACTTTAGCCTGTTTATACAATCGGAAATGAAAAACTGTGGGATTCTGACAAATATTACGCAAGAACCTGTCTGTAATTCTGAAATGAAAATGGCGGACTTTTAGCCTGTTTGCGAAATTAGGAATAAAAATTTAGACAAGTTAAACGCCGAATAAAAACGCTGAAAAATATGTGGTTTTATATCGGTATTTTAATTGTAAAAAAGGAAAAATAAACGAAAAGCTAACAAAATATATAATTTATTGCTAATGCTCGCCTACCTACGAAAATCCTTAGGGGATTTTCTATTTCGTTTTTATTTACTAAATTAGTTGCTCGAAAAACACAACAAACCATATATAAACCGTTAACCTGCATTAAGCCAAATTACACGGAATATTAACGGAATTAAGCGTTTTCGAAAAGTAAAATCCTGACAAAGATTACGTGAATCTGTTTGTAATGAAAATAGCCGACTTTCTAGCTCGTTTACGCAATAGAAACGGAATCGTAAAACAGTAGATTTTGACAAATATCACGTAAGATTTTGCTTATAATTCCGAAATGAAAATGGCGGACTTTTTAGCTCGTTTACGCAATCGAAAATAAAAATGAAAAAATGTTCGGAATATTCCCGATGTTAGATTTTTTAGCGTAAGTTTATATGAAAATTTAGACAAGTTAAATGCCGAATAAAAACGCTGAAAAATGTGTGATTTTATAGCGGTATTTTAATTAAAAAAGAAAAAACGCACGTTAACAAAGTGTATGAGCGCATATTTTCCTGGCGGAAAAATACGCCACATACACATGGCGTTAACCTGCATTAATCCAAATTACACGGAATATTAACGGAATTAAGCGTTTTCGAAAAGTAAAATCCTGACAAAGATTACGTGAATCTGTTTGTAATGAAAATAGCGGACTTTCTAGCTCGTTTGCGCAATAGAAACGGAATCGTAAAACAGTAGGTTTTGAAAAATATCACGTAAGATTTTGCTTATAATTCCGAAATGAAAATGGCGGACTTTTTAGCTCGTTTACGCAATAGAAACGGAATCGTAAAATAGCAGATTTTGAAAAATATTACGCAAGAATTTGTCTATAATTCTGAAATAAAAATGGCGGACTTTTTAGTTCGTTTACGCAATAGAAAATAAAAATGAAAAAATGTTCGGAATATTCCCGATGTTAGATTTTTTAGCGTAAGTTTATATGAAAATTTAGACAAGTTAAATGCCGAATAAAAACGCTAAAAAATATGTGATTTTATAACGGTATTTTAATTAAAAAAGAAAAAAACGCACGTTAACAAAGTGTATGAGCGCATATTTTCCTGGCGGAAAAATACGCCACATACACTAGGCGTTGCCAGCAATACGAAAAAAAATTGCATAAATCATATTTTGTACATATATTTGTACTTAATAAAACACAACATTATGCAAATAACAACTGTTTCTGACTTCAGAAAAGATATTAAAAGTTACTTAGACAGAGTTATCAAAGACTTTGAAACATTAATAATAAATCGCGGAAAAGATTCTGGAATTGTAGTTATGTCATTGCAGGAATACAATTCTTTAATGGCTACAAATCATGAATTATCTTCACGAAAAAATGAATTAAGATTAGACTCTGCAATTGACAAACTAAAAAACGGAATGACCTTAAACAAAGACCTAATCGAAAATTAAAATGAAGTATACATTCGTTGACGAGTCTTGGGAAGATTATTTGTATTGGCAAAAAACAGACAAAAAAAAGTTAAAAAAAATAAATGAACTTCTAAAAGACATTGCTCGAAATCCTTTTGATGGGATTGGAAAACCAGAAGCACTAAAACATAAATACGCAGGATTTTGGTCAAGACGAATTGATAGTGAGCATAGATTGATTTACCAATATCGAGAAGGAGAAATCTTAATTGCAAAATGTAGATTCCATTATAACTAAAAAAGTACTGCTGGCAACAAAATATATAATTTATTGCTAGTACTCGCCTACTTACGAAAATCCTTAGGGGATTTTCTATTCCGTTTTTATTTACTAAATTAGTTGCTCGAAATACGCAACAAACCATATATAAAACGTTAACCTGCATTAAGCCAAATTACACGAAATATTAACGTAATTAAACATTTTCGAAAAGTAAAATTCTGACAAAGATTACGTGAATCTGTTTGTAATGAAAACAGCGGACTTTCTAGCTTGTTTGCGCAATAGAAACGGAATCGTAAAACAGCAGATTTTGACAAATATTACGCA
>NZ_OESZ01000028.1 GCF_900239345.1 Tenacibaculum dicentrarchi
CGATGAATAATTTGAGTTCTAATGTTACTTTTTCGTACGTTTTTTTTCGCCAGGGTTGTTTTTGTAATTTCATAAGTGACTATCAATAATTGATGAATTTTTAGTCAACCTATTTCAGTAAAATTCATTATTCTAATTATTGCCAACGTGTTTGTATAAGGTTAGTTGCGTGGTTTTAGTTATAAACTTAGTAAATATTAACCGAATAGAAAATCCGAAAGGATTTTCGTAAGTAAACCAGTACTAGCAATTAATTTTATACGGTGTTGGTTACAGTGTTTTTTATTCTAAATATTCAACTTTCACTTTTGTTTTTCCTTTTTCGTTAATTTTCTTTTCCAGTTTCAAAACGTCTGAAACATAAATTACATTTTTAAAATTTGTTTCTATACTTTCTCTCCATTCTATAAAGCTTAAATTACTCATTTCGTCTTTCAATTCCAATTTTGGATTTAAACCAATTTTCTCAAAATTATCATAAACTCTAATTATTTCTACAGAGTTATCTTCCTTAAATTTAATATAAGCTCCCATTCCTCCATCACGTCCTGAAAATTCAGATTTGATGTAAGATTCGGGAAGGTTATTTTCGGTAAATTCTCCATAATAGAAAAAGTCTTTTGGGTAATTATTTATTCGTGTGATTGTCACGTTATTGTATTTGTAATAAGTTAATTTCAGTTTTTTTTCAGAACAAGATGTTATAAAAGCTAAAAAAAATAATGTTGATAGGATATTTTTTATTTTCATACAATTAATTTTCAGAAAGTCAATTTTCACATTGTAACCAACGCCATGTGTATGTGGCGTATTTTTCCGCCAGGAAAATATGCGCTCATACACTTTGTTAACGTGCGTTTTTTCTTTTGTAATTAAAATACCGTTATAAAATCACATATTTTTCAGCGTTTTTATTGGGCGTTTAACTTGTCTAAATTTTGATATAAACTTACGTGAAAAAATCTAAAATCGGCAATATTCCGAACATTTTTTTATTTTCTATTGCGCAAACGAGCTAAAAAGTCCGCCATTTTCATTTCGGAATTATAAGCAAAATCTTACGTGATATTTGTCAAAATCTACTGTTTTACGATTCCGTTTCTATTGCGTAAACGAGCTAGAAAGTCGGCTATTTTCATTACAAACAGATTCACGTAATCTTTGTCAGGATTTTACTTTTCGAAAACGCTTAATTCCGTTAATATTCCGTGTAATTTGGCTTAATGCAGGTTAACGGTTTGTATATGGTTTGTTGCGTATTTCAAGTTCTAAATATATTAAATAAAAACGGAATAGAAAATCCCCTAAGGATTTTCGTAAGTAGATAACTACTAGCAATAAATTATATATGTTGTTAGCACCAGTAATTTTAATAATCTTGTACTAAAACTTCAGTAGGGATGTGTAATTTTAAATTTAAGTTTCTAATCATTTCCAATGTCAATTTTCTTTTTTTATTTAAAATTTCACTAACTCTACTTTTAAATCCAACAACTTCGGCTAAATCTTTTTGTTTCAACCCCATTTGTTCCATTCTAAATTTAATAGCCTCAATTGGGTCAGGAAATCCAATTGGAGAAGTTTCGTTTTCGTATTTGTCAATTAGTATTGAAAGTATTTCTAACTCATCTCCTTTTTTTGTTCCTTTTTTTGCGTCAAAAATGACTTCAAGTCTTTCAAGTGCGTTTAAGTAATCTGTTTCGTTTTTTATTGGTCTAATATTCATCTTAAATTTCGTTTGCGTTTATTTTATCATATTCGGCGTGAGTTCCTATAAATCTTATCCAACAAATTTGATATTCTAAATTAAATTTAACAATTAATCTATAATTATTTCCTTTGATGTTAAATACGACTCTATTTTCTTTTAAAATACTAGCACTTGGATATTCTTTTTTTAATTCGTTTAAGGATTCCCAATTTGCTTTTTCGGTTTCTCTATACCAAGCTGTTAATTGTTGTTCGGAATCTGAATGTTTAGTCCAGAAATCTCGTAAAGTTCGTTTTGCAATAATTCTCAAATTATATTAATTTATGCAAATATAATAAAAAGTTACCAATTTGGTTATTTATTTTGTTTTTTTATTGGTGCTAACGTCTCCGTATATGAAACGTAGCGTGTAAAAAGACACTATCGTTTCGGATTATACACGAGCCGAATTTTTAAATTTTTCTTTTTATCTTTATTTTACTAAAAGCCAAATTTAAAAATTTGGCGGTCTTCATAAATATACACAAACCTTTCGGAAAGCCTGTACTAGCTATGTTTTATATACATTGTTAGCATACGTTTTATTCCGTTTTGTTTGTTTCTACCCATTTCATAAAATCATTGAAAACATCACTCCAATGGTCTTCATATTCGCTATTTTCCAGTAGCTTTTCAAATCCGTGGTCTAAGTCGGGATAAACTTTAAAAGTTAAGTTTTCTTTATTATGTCTAATAAACTCGATTGGAATAAGGTAAGTTGATTCAACAGGAACAGCTTGGTCTTTAGAACCGATAGCAACAAATAACGGGATATTTATCATCAATAGGTTGTTGATTGGTGGTTCTGAAAATTTAAGCCATCTTCGATAACTATTATCTTGCCAAAAATCGGTTGTAGATTCTGGACTTTTCATTATTTCGGTTAGTTTTTTAAAGACTGAATCTATTCTTTGAATTCCTTGCTCTTCAGTCATTTTACCGCTAGCCACATCTTTCCGAATGAATAATGTAAAATCGTAAAACTGCGTATTTCCTCCACCTGACCAATAACCAATATTGGTAATTTTTTTATTTATTGTGCCTAATTTAGCAACTACGTCACTTCCCTCTGAGTGTCCAATTACAACAATTTTCTTTGGATTTAGAATCTCTTTTGCAGTAAGATGGTCAATCACTTTACTTATTCGATTAGCTCTAAAATCCAAACCCTCAGTTATGTAAAATATATCTGGCGTTTCAAATTTATCTTCTTTCCGAATGCAGAACGGAATTCCTTTTTTTGAAATCAATACAAAGCCGTATTCTTCTGGTATTTGTTCCAAGTCGAATGGCATTGTTGTATTAGTAACAGTTCCATCGGTGATTTTTTCAACTTCATAAAATGGAAAAGCTCCTGAACCTTGAATAAATAGAAGTATTTTTGAAACTGAATTAATTCCGTTTTTTGAATAAACTGAATAACTTATCGTGTCTGTTTCTGTTTTGAGTTGGTAATGCTCGTAAGAATTTAATTCTTTTTGGCATTGAGCATTAAGTTGGATTGTCAATAACAAAAATAAAACTACAGTTTTCATTGTTTACGAATGTTTTTTGTATTATACTGATATAGGTTGACCTTTTTTTAGGTTAATTTATATCGTTCAAACTATTTTTTTAGCCGTTTATAATGCAAAAAATAATTTGAACTAGCTTTGTTTTTAAATAGTTAGTTCGGGTAAATTTACATTATTTTTTCGATATGATTTATATTTTATATTAGGGTTTAAATGTACTTCTGCAGGTTTTCTTAAATTTAG
>NZ_OESZ01000030.1 GCF_900239345.1 Tenacibaculum dicentrarchi
TCGTGTTTTTTTATTATAAAACTTATTTTTTAAGCGTTTAGCAACTACTTTTTTTACTCGTTTACTGCCTTTACAATTTCATTTCCTTTAACAATATAAAAATAAGAACGCCTGTTTTTCTGATGCTCTTCTTCCGTACATTTTTTACTGTTGGCATCATCACAATCATTTAATAAATCGTCCTCTCCAAAACCAATCGCACTTTCTATTCTGTTTGATGCAATTCCTCTTGAAATTATATAATCGCGCGTTGATTTTGCTCTTCGATCAGATAAATTTCTATTGTAAGTTTTACTTCCACGACTATCAGTATGAGACTCTATTTTGATAACCAATTCAGGATACGTATTCATTACACTTACAATATCTTCTAGTTCATATTCGGCATCTTCTCGAATGTTCCATAAATCAAAATCAAAATAAATAGGATTAATTACTATCTGATTTCCTACTATTAATGACTGTAAATTAAGATTTACAATAACATCTTGCTGATTAACATCAAGGGTTGCTGCTTGTTCATTTACATTTTTATAGCCTTCTTTTGATGCTACAACTACAAAATTATGCTCACAATCTCTCTGTTTAAAAATATAAGAACCTGTACGTCCTGTTTTTAATGATGATACAACTTCTCCTTTTGGATTCATTAATTGAACAACAACATTAGAAATTGGTTCTCCTGTACGAGAATCACTAATTACTCCTTTGATATCCTCTTTACATTGATAAATTATAAAACTATAAATATCATCATCTCCCTTTCCATTTTTGCGGTTTGATGAGAAAAATCCGTGGGAATGTTTTTGGTTTATTACAAATGAAAAATCATCAAATGCACTGTTTATTGGACTTCCTAAATTTACAGGATTTTCATATTTCCCTTCAACGTATTTTGCTTCAAAAACATCTAAAGCTCCTAAACCTAAATGACCATTTGACGAAAAATACAACTCGTTGTTTGTTCCGATAAATGGAAACATTTCTCTACTTTCTGTATTAATTTCACTTCCTAGATTGATTGATTTTCCAAATTTATTATCGCCTAAAATTCTTGCTTTATAAATATCTGTACCTCCAAATCCATTTGGCATATCTGATACAAAATATAAAGTTTCTTCATCTAAACTTAAAGCTGGATGACCACATGAATAATCATTGCTATTAAAAGGTAATTCTTGAACATTCCCCCATATTTCACCTATTTTATCGGCACTGTAAATTTTAAGATGAGATACTTGATCTTCATCACCTTTTAATTTTCTTCCATCGTAATTATCTCTTGTAAAATAGGCTTTTTTTCCGTTTTTTGTGATAATTATATTAGATTCATGATATTTTGAACTTAATCCTTCAAGCATTTCTGATTTCTCTAAATCTAGCATTTTTTTAGATACTATATTCTTTTGCTTTGCCTTATAGATGTTCAAAAATGGTTGTTTATTCCATTTATATAACTTTTTATCTCTTTTATTTTTTGGTTTCGTTGATGCAAAATAAAGTGCGTCATCATAAATAAAACCACCAAAATCAGAATATTTTGTATTGCTTGATACATTATGAATATTAATATACGTTTTTTTTGTATTGGAATATTCTGCAAAATAATCTTTATTATTCTCTAATGATTTAACTCTACTATCACTGCTATTTTCTCCTTTTAACTTTAACAACCAAGTATCAGATTCAGCTATTTTACCATTCGTTTTCAATACTTGAGAGTATCTAAATAAATGTTTAGAAGAAACGTTTTCTTCGTGAAGTTCCATTAATTTTGCATAATACTTTTCTGCTTTTGTAAATTCAAAATTGAAATATTGAGCATCTGCTAAACGACTTAATACTAAATAAGAATTATCGCCTTTTTTATAAATTGACTCATATAATTCGGAAGCTTTTTTATAGGCAAATTCTTTATAATATCTATCTGCAGCATATTTACGTTGCCCTAAACTAGCTGTGCTTATTAATAAAATTAGTATGTATATTATTTTTTTCATCTGAATTCGTTTTTCTTTTATCTTTAGAAGAATCTTGGAGATTTTATAGCCTGTTCCTTAAGTATTTCATAACGTAGCATTGCTTCATAAGTTCCTGAATTATAATTACTATAATTTGAGCTCGTTAAATCATATGCAAAACCTAAGTATAAACTTTTATTTACTTGAAATCCTAACAAAGCACTTATAGAATCATCCCATCGCCAAGCCAAACCTCCTGTAAATTTTTCGTTAAACATAAAATTTGCTGACACATCTACTGATAATGGCGCTCCTTTTACTGCTTTTGCCAATGCTGCGGGTTTAAACTTTATGTTATCACTTAAATCAAAAACATATCCTGCGATAAAAAATAAATGCTTGCGTTCTTTTGCTATGTCTCCACCATTAACAGTGTCATCATAATGATCGGTGTTTATAAAATTTGGAATTGCTGCTCCTAAATACCAATTATTTGTATAGTAATATAGTCCTGCTCCAATGGTTGGTAAAAACTTATTAATATTCGTTTGTACTTTTTTATCTCCTGTATTTTTAATACGTCCTTTATTCCAATCAATATTCAAATTACGACCTCCGAGTTTTAATCCTAAAGATAAATTCCCTTCTTCGCTTGTACGAATTGTATAAGACCCGTTGATATCTAAATAAAGTTCATTTGATGGACCTATTCGATCATTTGTTAAGTTGATTCCTAAACCTACTCCACTATAACCTAATGGAGTGTCATAACTTAATGTCTGACTATCAGGTGCTCCATCAACACCAACCCATTGAGTTCTTCCTAATAAATTAATGATACTATGTCCGTTTGACCCTGCATAAGCAGGGTTTACGGTCATTGTATTGTACATATACTGTGTATATTGTGGATCTTGTTGTGCATTAATTCCGCTGATTATACATAGAATTAATAGTATTGAATATCTAATTTTCATATTGTTTTTTTTATCTATTAATGTATAACCAACCTACTTTTGGTTTTGAACCATCTCCTAAATCAATAACATAATAATAAGTTCCTGATGGTAATTTTTCATCAACAACTAGTGTTGTTCTTCCGTTTGAAATTCCTTTAAATGAAACACTTTCATTATTATACCCTGAAGCTTTATAAACTGTATTTCCCCATCTATTGAATATCTCTACAGTATTATTTGCGTATTCGGGCTTATCAATACAAGAAATAAAGAAGCTATCATTTTCACCATCGTTATCTGGTGTCATGATGTTGTATGGCGTTCCACAAGG
>NZ_OESZ01000044.1 GCF_900239345.1 Tenacibaculum dicentrarchi
TGCCATATTTTTTAGCTTTTTTTGATGGTATTTATCAATTCGATTGATTTTAATGACTAGAAGGAATTGAAATTGTATCGAGAATTTGAATTGTTTTATATTGATTTTGAAGATAAAAAAGTTCTCGATACCATTTTTTTGAAGGAAAAAAATCACTCGAACTGACTATTGCATCTGATATTATTTTAATCTTTTATTGTTAGGAAAAAATTAAATGCAAAGACTTTTCTCTTGTTTAATGTTTTTATAGATTCCCATTCACTTTTATCAAAAACCCCCTTAACCATGCTATTATTTTTTGACTGAGTTTTGTAACAACCTATTTTAAATGAAGATTTATTAATTTTTATATCAAAAACTTCTAAAACTAAATGATAATCTCCTTTATCTAAAACGATATCATTTTCTTTTAAATCTATTTCAAAATTTTCGCTATTTGGCGGGATTTTTCTTATAATATTTTGGTGTATAATATTTTTATGTGGGAGTGTGTTTTTAACTTCATAAATAAGTAATCTACACAATCTTTCTTTTGAATCATTTAGAATATCAAAGTGAGCATTTTCTATTTTAGAAGTTTTGGCTAAAGAAAAAAGTTTTGAAAAATATCCAGCTTCACTTTTTGAACTAGCATTTACATATAATTTACTCTTTTTTTTATTTATTACTCTTTTTGTTTTAGGAATCACCGTAATAATAACTTCTTTTAAATATTCTATTTTTTTTACTAAAAATATAGTGTCTTTTAAGTGATGTATTTCCTTGTTTTTGTAACCGATAGATGAAACTTTTATTTTTGAAATATCATTAGGTAATTCAATACTTCCTTTTGAATCAGAGTAAACGCCACTATTATTAAATAATACTGTTGCGTATTCTATTGGATTTTTAGTTATAGAATCAATAATTATTATGTTTTTTTGTGCGAAAATATACAAAGGTAAAGTCAATAATATAAAAAATAATCTCATAAATAGTATTTTAAAATCCGTGAAAAAAAATCACAGATTTATTTGAAGAATGATAGAGTTAACAAGCAATTTCAAGACTGACTAATTTGTGAGATGTCCGAATTCCTAAAAAATAATGGCTTTTATAGGTTGTTGTAGCACATCCTCCTGTATGCGAATCAGTTTCAGAACCAAACCATCTCCATCCACCTTGAATTTTCTTAATTTCTGTTAAGTTCAATTTTTGAACTCCAAATTTACTTAAATTGTTCATTTTGTTAAATTTTTAGATTAAAAAATATTTTTTGTGTTCAAAACTAAAATGTGCACCTTTTTATTTTACCACATTGCAATATTAATATTCTCCACTGCATAAAATTTGCAGTAAATAATAAAATGTTTTAATTTAAAATCTATTAGCCTATTTAAATTTTAAATAGGTTCTAAAAATACTTTTCTAACATAGAATAATACATTGAATTCCGTTAAACTGAACTAAATTCATTTTTGCATTTTAATTTGCCATATTTTTTAGCTTTTTTTGATGGTATTTATCAATTCGATTGATTTTAATGACTAGAAGGAATTGAAATTGTATCGAGAATTTGAATTGTTTTATATTGATTTTGAAGATAAAAAAGTTCTCGATACCATTTTTTTGAAGGAAAAAAATCACTCGAACTGACAGTTTATTTAATTTTTAAACAGGTTCTGTAAAATTATGAAAAACAGCAAAAATCCCTAGCCCCGATTGAAGCAATTGTTTGAGCTCTTTTTTATTTTTTTTTTTTGAAAAATAAAAAAAGCGAGTGCGGAAAGCGGGAAATAGCTTCAAATAATCCTTTTTCTTATAAAATATATCGCACAAAAAAGCCTTTAAACGAATTTAAAGGCCTCTTTTGTTGTTGTTGTTGTTGTTGTTGTTGTTGTTGTTGTTGGTTGTGTTGTAATGGAAAATATATTATAAGCTATCGCAAACAGGCTTTACTGTTTGTATAATTCTTGAAGCAATTTTGTAAGGATCTCCGTTTGAAGCAGGTCTTCTGTCTTCTAAATATCCTTTCCAATCGTTGTCAACTGTTAAAATAGGAATACGAATTGAAGCACCTCTGTCAGAAATTCCGTAACTAAAATCGGTAATTGAAGCAGTTTCGTGTAAACCTGTTAAACGTTGGTCGTTGTAAGCTCCGTAAATGTCAATATGTTCTTTGGTTACAGGTCTAAAAGCTTCACATACTTTCATGTAAATTTCTTTTGATCCACAAGTTCTTAAGGTAGTGTTAGAGAAATTTGCGTGCATTCCTGAACCATTCCAGTCTCCTTTTACAGGTTTTGGATGATATTCAATATAATAACCATATTGTTCTGTTAATCTATCTAATAAATAACGAGCGATCCAAATTTCATCACCAGCTATTTTTGCGCCTTTTGCAAATAATTGAAATTCCCATTGCCCTGAAGCAACTTCTTGGTTAATTCCTTCAAAATTTAAACCAGCATCAATACATAAATCGGCATGTTTTTCAACAAAATCTCTACCGTGAGTATTTCTACCACCTACAGAACAGTAATACATTCCTTGAGGTCCTGGATATCCGCCAACAGGAAATCCTAAAGGAAGTTGTGTTGCGTTGTCCATAATAAAATATTCTTGTTCAAAACCGAACCAAAAATCGTTATTGTCATCATTAATAGTAGCACGAGCGTTAGATTCATGCGGAGTTCCGTCAGCATTCATTACTTCATTCATTACTAAATATCCGTTAACACGAGCAGGATCAGGATAAATTGCAACAGGTTTTAAAACACAGTCAGAAGCGCCTCCTGAAGCTTGTTTTGTAGAAGACCCGTCAAAAGACCAATTTTTTAGCTCTTCTAAAGTTCCTTGAAAATTTTCATGCTCTTCAACCTTTGTTTTACTTCGTAGGTTTTGAGTCGGTTTGTAACCATCTAACCAGATATACTCTAACTTAATTTTTGCCATGATACTAGAATCTATTATTTAGAATTGAATTCAAAGCAAAAATAAATAATTTATATTATATGCTAAAATTTATAGGGGTAAAATATTTAATATTAGTTTTTACCTGTGTAACCCCTGTTTTTTTAGGGGGTGTTCTTTAATTTTGATAAATTTATGTATTTTTGACCTCAAATTCACACCTTATATTTATGTCAACTTTAAGATTTAGCGCTTTAAAAGAAACTTTACACAGAAAACCTGTTTTTATAGAACAAAAAGGGCGTCGTTCAGAATTGTTTGGGAAAAATGTTTTTAACGAACAAGCAATGCGTCAGTATATGACAAAAGATGCGTATAAAAGTGTGATGAACGCCATTGAATTTGGAACTAAAATTGACAGAAAAATTGCCGATCAAATTGCGGTAAGTATGAAAGATTGGGCGCTGTCTAAAAATGCGACTCATTATA
This sequence comes from Tenacibaculum dicentrarchi, assembly GCF_900239345.1. Taxonomy (GTDB): domain Bacteria; phylum Bacteroidota; class Bacteroidia; order Flavobacteriales; family Flavobacteriaceae; genus Polaribacter; species Polaribacter dicentrarchi. Next base: position 3,382 of record NZ_OESZ01000044.1, read on the forward strand.
CGCATTGGTTTCAGCCATTAACGGGGGCAACGGCGGAAAAACACGATGCTTTTTTTGAAACTATTGAAGGCGGTGGTGCTATGGAGCGTTTTGATGGTGGGCAATTGGTACAGCAAGAACCTGATGCGTCTAGTTTTCCGCATGGCGGGATAAGAAATACCTTTGAAGCTCGTGGTTATACGGCTTGGGATCCTACATCACCAGCATTTGTATATGGTACAACGTTGTGTATTCCAACAGTTTTTGTTGCTTATACTGGCGAATCTTTAGACAACAAAGCGCCTTTATTAAAGGCCTTACAAGCTGTTGATACATCGGCAACCGCAGTTTGCAAATATTTTGATAAAAATGTATCAAAAGTAAACGCAACCTTAGGATGGGAGCAAGAGTATTTTTTAATTGATACTGCATTAGCTGCTGCTCGCCCTGATTTAATGATGACAGGAAGAACACTTTTAGGGCATTCTCCTGCAAAAGGACAGCAGTTAGATGACCATTATTTTGGGTCAATTCCTGATAGAGTACTGAGTTTTATGCGCGATTTAGAGCAGGAATCGATGCTTTTAGGAGTCCCTGTAAAAACACGTCATAATGAAGTTGCGCCGAATCAGTTTGAGTTAGCGCCTATTTTTGAAGAAGCTAATTTAGCGGTTGACCACAATTCATTATTAATGGATGTGATGGAAAAAGTATCGCAACGTCATCAGTTTAAAGTATTGTTTCATGAAAAACCTTTTGAAGGAATTAATGGTTCAGGGAAACATAATAACTGGTCGTTAGAAACAAATACAGGTGTTAATTTATTGAGCCCAGGAAAAACCCCGATGAAAAATTTACAGTTTTTAACCTTTTTTGTAAATACTATTAAAGCAGTTCATGATTATGAAGAATTAATCAGAGCATCGATGGCAAGTGCTAGTAATGACCACAGATTAGGAGCAAATGAAGCGCCACCAGCAATTATTTCGGTGTTTATTGGCTCGCAATTATCCGAAGTATTAGACGAATTAGAAAACGTTACCAAAGGAAAATTATCGCCTCAAGAAAAAACAGATTTAAAACTAAATATTGTCGGTAAAATTCCAGAAATATTATTAGATAATACCGATAGAAACCGAACATCTCCTTTTGCTTTTACAGGAAATAAATTCGAATTACGTGCCGTTGGTTCGTGGGCTAATTGTGCAGGGCCGATGACAGTTTTAAATACGATTATAGCAAAACAGCTAAAAGAATTTAAAATTGAAGTAGATACCTTAATAGATGCAAAAAGCTTGAAAAAAGATGAGGCTATTTTTAATGTATTAAGAGAATATATAAAGGCATCTAAAAAAATTAGATTTGAAGGCGACGGCTATGGAATTGAATGGGAAAAAGAAGCTAAAAAACGTGGTTTAAGCAATCATAAAACAACGCCTGAGGCTTTAAAAGCTAAAATATCAGAAAAATCAATTTCACTTTTTGAAGAGATGAATGTGATGAATAAAATAGAGGTGGTTGCTCGTCATGAAATTGAATTAGAAGAGTATTCAAAACGAATTCAAATTGAAAGTAGAGTTTTAGCAGATGTTGCTAGGAATCATGTAATTCCTACAGCAATTCAATATCAAAATACCTTAATCGAAAATGTAAAAGGCTTGAAAGAAATTTTTGGAAAAGGCTTTGAGCAATATGCTAAAGAACAGCTTGATTTAATTAAAAAAATATCGGGGCATCTTGCTGAAATCAATTCTAAAATTGAAAAAATGACCGAAGAACGTAAAAAAACGAACAAATTTTTTGGGCAAAAAAATGCCGATAATTATTGTAATAAAGTAAAACCGTTTTTTGATGAAATCCGTTATCATTGTGATAAGTTAGAATTATTAGTAGATGATAATTTATGGCCTTTAACAAAATATAGAGAATTATTATTTATCAGATAAAACAATTAACTAAAAATTAAATAGGAAACCCTTTTGAATTCTGTTAAATTTGCAATTAACAACAACATAACACATGAGTAACGAAGTATCTAAACGCTACGCACAACGAGGCGTATCGGCATCTAAAGAAGATGTTCATAATGCTATAAAAAATATTGACAAAGGGTTGTTTCCAAAGGCTTTTTGTAAAATTGTACCTGATTATTTAACCAATGATGAAGATTATTGTTTAATAATGCACGCCGATGGTGCAGGAACAAAATCGTCATTAGCCTATATGTATTGGAAAGAAACAGGCGATATTTCTGTTTGGAAAGGAATTGCACAAGATGCGTTAATCATGAATATTGATGATTTATTATGCGTTGGAGCAACCGATAACATACTACTTTCTAGTACAATAGGACGTAATAAAAGTAAAATCCCTGGAGAGGTTTTATCAGCAATTATCAATGGAACTGAAGAGTTAATCGACGATTTAAAAGGTTTTGGTGTAACGATTCATTCAACAGGTGGCGAAACTGCCGATGTAGGTGATTTAGTACGCACTATTATTGTAGATTCTACCGTAACAGCACGTATGAAACGTACTGATGTAATTGACAACGCAAACATTAAAGCAGGCGATGTAATTGTTGGTTTAGAGTCTTTCGGGCAGGCAACTTATGAAACGCAGTATAATGGTGGAATGGGTTCTAACGGATTAACATCGGCAAGGCATGATGTTTTTGATAACTATTTAGCAGCTAAATATCCTGAAAGTTTTGACTCGGCTGTTCCTGCGGATTTAGTGTATTCTGGAAAAACAAAATTAACAGATGCTGTTGAAAATTCGCCAATCGATGCGGGTAAATTAGTGTTATCGCCAACAAGAACATACGCACCTATTATTAAAGAGATTTTATCGAAATTTAATGCTGATACGGTTCACGGAATGATTCATTGTTCTGGTGGCGCGCAAACTAAAATTTTACATTTTGTTGATGAGTTGCATATTATAAAAGATAACATGTTTGCTGTTCCGCCTTTATTTAAGTTGATACAAGAGCAATCAAAAACAGATTGGAAAGAAATGTATCAGGTGTTTAACTGTGGGCATAGAATGGAAATTTATGTATCGCCAGAGGTTGCCGACGATATTATAGCGATTTCAAAATCGTATAATGTAAATGCTCAAATTGTAGGTAGGGTAGAAGCTTCTGAAACTAAAAAATTGACCATAAATAGTGAGTTTGGTGCTTTTAATTATTAAATAAAAGTGTTTTATATAAATGAAAAAAGCCTCCGTTTGACGGAGGCTTTTTTTGTGGGAATCTAATAATTATGTGCTTTTTATAATATGTAAATATTTTAAAAAGTAATATTTGAGTTAGGTGCCTTTATTTCGATTAATTCGAATGATTCCGTAATTTTGCCTGTTATAAATTCTGTTTTAAATAACTTCATATGTATTTCACATCTACAATTTAAAAATTTTTTATCATATTCAACTAGAAGATTTTCTGGTATTTTTTCTGAAATTGTTCCAGAAATTTTTCTACCACTATCATCAATCAATTCAAATTTATTCGAAAGCAATAAAAATCCTTTTAAAATTCCATCGACTTTAATTAAAACATCTTCATTAATTGAGTTAGTAATTTTATCATATGCTATTTTAACTTTTTCTTTTGAAATTTCAATGTATTTATGACCAGATTCCAATTTAATTACTGAATCTGCTTTTACGATTGGTTCTAAAAAGTTTTTTAGGTTTGTAATAATTTCTTTTGGTTGATTGGTTAATGTCAATAACGATTCATCAGAGTTTTCTGTAGCGATTGAAATTAAATCAATTATTTTTGAGATTCCCTCGCTAACTTCAATTTCATCTAGTAAGTCATTTGTTTCAAGTTGTTTTAATTCAATACCAAACGAACCTACAGGCAGTGAGGTTAAATATAAATCTGTATTAGCTGCTTTATTTGAAAAACCTTTTCCTTGTATTTTACCAAACCTAATTATATTTGCCTCAGATTTAACCATTTTTAAAAATGGATCTAAAGTCTTACTTAAAAATTTTGAATTAATTCCTTTTGAGCCATTTACCGCTTTTCCACTAAATAACAACTTCACACATGCTTCATTAATAATCTGTGGTAATGATTCTAATTCTTGTCTTAACGTATTTAATTTCTCATTTATACTTATAGACATTATAGGGTGTTCTCCAATAGTTTGAAGTAGATTTTTTGTTTCAACTATTTGAGACATTAATTGCTGTTTTCTATTAAATAAACTCATAACTATAATGTGTTAAGGTACTCTATTACTAAGTTATCAATTTCTGGTGTATTTAACTCTATTCGAATCATTCCTTTCCAAACACCATTTCTATTATGTGTAAATAATTGAATCCAATATCTTGTCGATTCTACAGCTACATCAGGATTATATGAATAATCTACGATAAAATGGTCTAATAAAAAATTAGCTTTTGATGTACTTGCACTTGCAAAATCAGGAAAAATATTATTTATTTCGAACTGTCTTTCAAATGAAATGTTTTTAAAAAAAGTTACTAAATCTAAATCATTAGGAGCTCTGTTTTCACTCATTTCTATATTTTCTAAAAAACTTCCATCTAACCATTGGAATCCTTCAATTATATGTAATTCATTTAATTTTTTTCTAAATTTTAAAAAATTCTTCAAAATGTTTTTTCTTTCTTTAGAAAATGAAAATCTCTCACATAATTCTAATGTATTACATGGGTATGGTGATAAATCTTTTGGTTGAGTTGGATTACCTAAATGAGGTGGTAATACATGATTATGATCAAAATTTGGTATTTTAAGCTTAATTCCTTCTTCTAACACTATCTTCGTTTTTTAATTATTTAGTAAAAATTTACTTTCTCTTTTTACCAAATCTAATAATTTTTTCACTAATATAAAATTTTGATATACAATATTATATATTAATTAAAATAGCGTAGTTATTTGTTATTTTTGTCAAAAGCTTTTAGGAGATAGACACTTGTTTGTGGTTTTTCATTATTTTTTTGAAAATATAAGTAACGCTATTATCACAAAAACAAAAGATATTAAAACTTTAAATTAATTTATTTCAACCAAAAAAAAGGTCGTCAAAATAAATTGACGACCTTTTAAACAAACAACTAAATTCTAAAACTTATTATGAAGAGTTTTAGAAGATTTTTTATATAAGATATCAAAACAGTTACTGCCCTGATATCTTATTTATTTAGAAACAGTATTTATTTTCTGCTTTTAATTTTTCAGCAATCATGTTACGTAATCCAATTACGTTTGGCTGATTTGCGTATTTTGTAAAACGTTTTAAGCCCATTAACATCATACGTTGCTCATCACCTTCGGCAAAAGAAACAATACCTTCTTTAGCGTTTTTAATGATGATATCTACCGCATTATATAAATATAATTGCGTCATCGCAATCTGTTCTTTTTGAGAATCTTCTCCAAAACGTTTGGCGTTTTTTTCAGTTCTCAAAATAGCAGATTCTGCCATGTAGGTTTCAATTAAAATATTAGAAGCCGCGGTTAATAATTGTTGATGCTGCTCTAATTCGGTACCAAATTTCTGAATTGCAGACCCTGCAACCATTAAGAAAACTTTCTTTAATTTAGCAACCATTTCTTTTTCTTCTGCAAATAATTCAGAATAATCAGGCGTATCAAAAGAAGGAATACCTAATAATTCTTCGCCAACAGCCATTGCAGGATTTAATAAATCTACATGACCTTTCATGGCTTTTTTAACCAACATTCCAACAGAAAGTAATCTGTTAATTTCGTTTGTCCCTTCGTAAATACGAGCAATACGCGCATCTCTCCAAGCCGATTCCATAGGAGTTTCTTCTGAGAATCCCATACCTCCAAAAATTTGAATTCCTTCATCAGCACAAGCTTGTACATCTTCAGAAACAGCAACTTTTAAAATAGAACATTCAATAGCATATTCTTCAACACCTTTTAATTCTGCTTCTTGATGTGTATTTCCTTCCGCTTCACGTAATGCAATTCTGTCTTCAATATTTTTAGCAGCTCTGTATGATGCTGATTCTCCTACATATGCATTGGTTGCCATATCGGCTAATTTCATTTTGATAGCACCAAATTCAGAAATAGCCGTTTTAAATTGCTTACGTTCATTTGCGTAGTTAATAGCAATACTTGTTACTCTTCTTTGAGAATCTAAACAAGCAGCTGCTAATTTAATACGCCCAACATTTAAGGCATTCATGGCAATTTTAAAACCATTTCCTCTTGCTGATAACATATTTTCAATAGGCACAATAGTATCGTTATAAAATACTTGACGAGTAGAAGAAGCACGGATTCCTAATTTATGTTCTTCTTCACCTAAAACAATACCATTGTTATTGTCTTTATCATATTCAACAATAAAACCAGTAATGTTTTTATCATCTTCAATACGAGCAAAAACAATCATTACGTTACAAAAACCTGCGTTTGAAATCCACATTTTTTGTCCGTTTAATTTATAATGCGTTCCGTCTTCTGATAAGGTAGCAGTTGTTTTTCCTGAATTAGCATCCGATCCAGCACTTGGTTCTGTTAAACAGTAAGCTCCAAACCATTCACCTGTTGCTAATTTTGGTACATATTTTTGTTTTTGAGCTTCGGTTCCATACAAAGTAATTGGCATAGTTCCAATACCTGTGTGCGCCCCGAAAGCAGTACTAAAAGAACCTGTTCCGCTTGAAATATAATCACATGTTAACATGGTAGAAACAAATCCCATTCCTAATCCGCCGTAGGCTTCAGGAACAGAAACACCTAAAAATCCTAGTTCACCAGCTTTGCGCATTACCTCTTCGGTTAAGGCGTAATCTTTCGCTTCAAAACGTGCTTTATGAGGCATAATTTCACGGTCGTTAAATTCACTAACCGCTTCTTTCATCATTTTTTGCTCTTCGGTAAAATCTTCAGGAGTAAAAACATCTTCACATTTTGTTTCTTTTACTAGAAATTGACCTCCTCTTAATAAATCTGCCATTTTTGTTTTTTTTATTGTTAGTTTAGTTTAAGAATTCGAAAATACCAGCAGCACCTTGTCCTGTACCTACACACATGGTTACCATTCCGTATTTTCCTTGCATGTTACGCTTGCGCATTTCATCAAATAATTGAACAGATAATTTAGCACCTGTACAACCTAAAGGATGTCCTAAAGCAATTGCACCACCATTTACATTGATGATGTCTGCATCCAATCCTAATTCACGAATTACCGCTAATGATTGCGAAGCAAATGCTTCGTTTAATTCAATTAAACTGATGTCTTCTTGTTTTAATCCTGCTTGTTTTAATGCTTTTGGAATAGCTGCAACAGGACCAATTCCCATAATTTTTGGCGGTACACCAGCAGCGGCATAACTTACCATACGAGCAATTGGTTTGATGTTTAATTCTTTCACCATATCTTCACTCATCACCATTACAAATGCTGCTCCATCACTTGTTTGTGATGAATTTCCAGCGGTAACACTTCCGTTTGTAGCAAATACAGGGCGTAAACGCTCTAAACCAGCAATATTTGAACCTTTACGAGGTCCTTCATCTTTTGTTACGGTATATTTTCTAGTGGCTTTTTTTCCGTTCGAATCAACATAGGTTTCTTCAACTTCAATAGGAACTATTTGGTCTTGAAAACGATTTTCAGCTTGTGCTCTTAATGCTTTTAAGTGTGAATTTAAAGCAAATTCATCTTGGTCTTTACGAGAAATATTATATTTTTCAGCAACCGCTTCGGCAGTATTTCCCATTCCCCAATAATAATCAGCATGCCCATCAGCAACTACATCATAATTTAATTCTGGTTTAAAACCTGTCATTGGTACAGAACTCATGCTTTCGGCACCACCAGCGATAATACATTCTGCCATTCCTGACTGAATTTTAGCCACTGCCATACCAATAGTTTCTAATCCTGATGAACAAAAACGATTTACCGTTACTCCTGGAACGTCATCAATTTTTAATCCCATTAAAGAAATTAAACGTGCCATATTTAATCCTTGCGAACCCTCAGGCATTGCGTTACCAACAATAACATCGTCAATACGAGTTTTGTCAAAATCGGGTAACTTTTCCATTAAATATTCAATGGTTTCTGCCGCTAGTTCATCGGCTCTTTTAAAGCGAAATGCTCCTCTTTTTGATTTTCCGATAGCGGTTCTATATCCTTGTACTATATATGCTGTTTTCATTTTTCTTCTGATGTTTTAGGGTGAAGTTTAGTTACGTAATGGTTTTCCTGTTTTCAACATTTGTTGAATACGTTCTAATGATTTACGCTCTGTTGTTAAACTTAAAAATGCTTCACGCTCTAGGTTTAATAAATACTGTTCAGAAACTTTTGTTGGTTCTGATAAATCTCCACCAGCCATTACATACGCTAGTTTATTGGCGATTTTTTGGTCGTGTTCTGATATGAATCTACTAGCTTGCATAGAATCGGTAGCGACCATAAAAGCACCTAAGGCTTGTTTTCCTAAAACTAAAACATCTTCACGTTTTACAGGTTGTGTATAACCAGCTTCTGCCATTAATACGGCGTGTTTTTTAGCTTGTGCAATTTGACGCTCTCTGTTTACTACAACAACATCTTTTCCTTTTTGTAATAAGCCTAAATCGAAAGCTTCATGTGCTGAGGTACTTACTTTTGCCATACCAATAGTTAAGAAATATTCTTGTAATACGTTTAACTGAACATCTCCTGTACGGAACGTATCGGAAGCCCGCAACGCCATTTCTTTTGAACCACCACCACCAGGGATAACTCCAACACCAAATTCTACTAATCCCATGTAAGTTTCAGCAGCAGCAACCACTTTATCGGCATGTAATGATAATTCACATCCACCACCTAACGACATTCCGTGAGGCGCAGCAATGGTAGGAATTGAAGAATAACGCATACGCATCATCGTATCTTGAAAATACTTAATAGCCATATTTAATTCGTCATATTCTTGTTCAACAGCCATCATAAATATCATTCCGATATTTGCTCCAACCGAGAAATTTGCTCCTTGATTACCAACAACTAATCCTTGGAAATCTTTTTCAGCTAAATCAATTGCTTTGTTTAATCCTGCTAAAACATCGCCACCAATGGTGTTCATTTTAGATTGGAATTCACAGTTTAAAATACCATCACCTAAATCTTCAATAACAACGCCAGAATTTTTAAAGACTTCTTTTGTTTTTCTGATATTATCTAAAATGATAAATGAATCTTGCCCTGGTTTTTTAGTTTGAGTTTTTGTAGGAACATCATAAAAATAGGTAGCTCCTTCTTTAACAGAATAAAAAGATTTTTGCCCACTAGCAACCATTTCGGTAATCCAAGTAGCAGGTTGGTTTCCTTCGTCTTTCATTAATTCGATACCTTTTTCGATACCAACGGCATCCCAAATTTCGAAAGGCCCATTTTCCCAACCGAAACCAGCTTTCATGGCATCGTCAATTTTATACAATTCGTCAGAAATTTCTGGAATCCTATTTTGAACATAGGCAAACATTGCTGCGAAGTTTTTACGGTAAAACTCTCCCGCTTTATCTTTTCCGCCAACCAACACTTTAAATCTGTCAATTGGTTTATCAATAGTTTTTGTTAATTCTAAAGTAGTAAATTTTGCACGTTTTTTAGAACGATATTCCATCGTTTCTAAATCTAAGGTCAAAATTTCTTTCTTTCCTTCAGCGTTTACAACTTTTTTATAAAAACCTTGTTTAGTTTTACTTCCTAACCATTTATTTTCCATCATAGTGTTGATGAAACCTGGTAATTTGAATAAATCGTGTGCTTCGTCGTTCGGGCAGTTTTCGTAAATACCGTTCGCAACGTGTACTAAAGTATCTAAACCAACAACATCAACCGTTCTAAAAGTTGCCGATTTTGGGCGACCAATTACAGGGCCTGTTAATTTATCAACCTCTTCAACGGTTAAACCTAATTCTTTTACTTGATGAAATAAAGATTGAATCCCGAAGATTCCAATTCTGTTACCAATAAAAGCAGGAGTATCTTTAGCTAAAACCGAAGTTTTCCCTAAAAATTTAGAACCATAATCCATTAAGAAATCAGTAACTTCTTGTTTACAGTCAGGACCAGGAACAACTTCAAATAATTTTAAATAACGTGGAGGATTAAAAAAGTGAGTTACCGCAAAATGCTTTTGAAAATCTTCGCTTCGTCCTTCGTTCATAAATTTGATAGGAATCCCTGAAGTGTTTGAAGAGATAATCGTACCAGGAGTACGGTATTTTTCTAATTTTTCAAAAACGATTTTTTTAATATCTAATCGTTCAACAACAACTTCCATAATCCAATCAACATCGGCAACTTTGGCAATATCGTCTTCTAAATTACCTGTAGTAATTCTACTAGCAAATTTTTTAGCATAAATTGGCGATGGTTTCGATTTTAAAGAAGCCGTTAAAGCGTCATTAACCAAACGATTACGAACAGCTTTGTCTTCTAACGTTAGTCCTTTTGCTTTCTCTTTGTCGTTAAGTTCTCTAGGAACGATGTCTAATAATAAGACTTCAACGCCAATGTTAGCAAAATGACATGCAATACCGCTTCCCATAATCCCCGAACCGATAATTGCTACTTTTTTAATTCTTCTTGTCATTTGTTTTTAGGTTTTTTTATACAGTTTTATTGTCGGCATCAATATACACCTTCTTTTCTGTAATAAGTTTGTTTATGGTTGATGTTACTTTAAAGAAAAGATTTAATTCTTCTTCTGTAATATGTTTTTTTACTTGATTATTAAACTGATATACGTGTCCTTTTGATATTTCGCGCATTTCTTTACCGTAAGTTGTCAATTTAATAATAACGCCTCTTCCGTCATTAGGGTTTTTCTCTCGGCAGATAATACCTTTGTCTTCCATTGTTTTTAATAAGCGAGAAAGGCTTGTTGGTTCCATGCCCATTAAAGGACCCAATGCGGTGGAAGGAGTTCCTGTTTCAAAATCGATATTTAATAATACAAAAGCAGTTGCCATGGTACTTTCATGCTTTGCAGCTTGTTCATTGTACATTTTTGCAACAGCTTGCCAAGTGGCTCTTAATTGATGATCGATTGATTTATTTTTATCCATGTTCGTCCAAAGATACAGAAATTTATTATGCGTGCATAGTATTTTTTTGTAAAAATTATGCGTGCATAGTAAATTTAACATTTACGTAAAGTGTAACGTTTGGCGTAAACTTATGACTAATCCGTATAAAAATATGTAAGTTTGTGTTACAAGCTTAAAAAAATAACTAAAAAAAAATCACGATAAAAAGAATGGGTAATTTATTAGAAATTAAAAGTGTAGTAAAGCGTTATGGCGATTATACGGCGTTAAATAATGTATCGCTTAGTATTGAAAAAGGAAGTGTTTTCGGTTTATTGGGGCCTAATGGAGCAGGAAAAACATCGTTGATTCGAATTATTAATCAAATTACCATGCCCGATAGTGGTGAAGTTATTTTAGATGGCGAAAAACTAGCGCCACATCATATAGAGCACATCGGATATTTACCTGAAGAACGTGGTTTGTACAAATCGATGAAAGTAGGCGAGCAGGCTTTATATTTGGCACAGTTAAAAGGGATGACTAAATCCGAAGCAAAAAAACGCCTTAAATATTGGTTCGATAAATTTGAAATAAGTAGCTGGTGGGATAAAAAATTAGAAGAGTTATCAAAAGGAATGGCGCAAAAAGTACAATTTATTGTTACAGTATTGCATCAGCCTAAATTATTAATTTTTGATGAGCCTTTCTCTGGTTTCGACCCGATAAATGCGCAACTAATCGCCAAAGAAATTTTGCAATTGCGTGACGAAGGGGCAACCATTATTTTTTCGACGCATAGAATGGAATCGGTAGAAGAAATGTGTGATGAAATTGCCTTGATTCATAAATCAAACAAAATATTAGACGGTAAATTACACGATATTAAGCGTCAATTTAGAACAAATACCTTTCAAGTAGGTGTAAATACGGCAAACCCATCCGAAGTAGAAGCAAAATTAAAAGAAAACTTTAAGGTTTTACCTGCCGATTTTAAATTGTTAAATGACGGTTTGAAATTAAAAATACAATTAACCCAAGGAAATTCAGCAAACGATTTGTTGTCATTTTTAACCACCCAAGGACAGGTGCAACATTTTGTAGAATTAATACCAACCGCCAACGATATCTTTATTGAGTCAATACGTAAAAATAGTTAAAAGAAAATGAGTAAGTTACAATTAATAATAGCAAGAGAATTTAAAGCGAAGGTTAAAAATAAGTCATTTATTATGATGACTTTTTTAAGCCCAGTAATAATGATTGCCATGATGGCGTTGATTGTTTTTTTGATGAAACAAAACGATCAGAAAATTAAAGACATTGTATATGTCGATAATTCAGGTATTTTTTCAAAAGATAATTTTAAAGATACCGAAACTATAAAATACAAAGATTTTACCACTTTTGGCATCGAAGAAACTAAAAAGAAAGTAGAAGCAGGCGATCATTTTGGTGTTTTAATTATCCCCAAACAAGATAGTTTAGAATTGTTGGCAAATTCAGTAGAATTTTATTCAAAAGATACGCCAGGTTTAAATACCATAGAAAACATAGAACGCAACGTAAATACGCATTTACGAAATTTAAAGATGAAGGAATTAGGCATTAATTTAGAAAAAATAAAAGCCGCTAAAATTTCTTCGGATATAAAAATGTATAATTTTTCGGGTGAAAAATCATCAAAAATGATTAATAACATGAAAATTGGTGTAGGAACCATTGCTGGTTATTTATTAATGATGTTTATGATTTTGTACGGAACATCGGTAATGCGTAGTGTTATTGAAGAAAAAACCAGTAGAATTGTAGAGGTAATTGTATCATCAGTAAAGCCTTTTCAATTAATGTTGGGTAAAATTGTAGGAAACGGAGCCGCAGGATTGTTACAGTTTTTTATATGGGGAGTTTTATTATTACTTGGAGCTGTTGTCGTTTCTTTATTTATAGGAATTGATACTTCACAGGTTTTTTCGCAAGATATTGATGCCAATCAAGTGGCAAAAATGCAAGCATTAATGGGAAATAAAGCCGAGTTATTTTTAGAAATCAGAAAATTACCTTGGTTTACCTTATTTTTCTTATTTATATTTTACTTTTTAGGAGGATATATGCTGTACAGTTCTTTATTTGCAGCTGTTGGAGCAGCAGTAGATAACGAAACAGATACCCAACAATTTATGACGCCAATTATGCTTCCTTTAATGCTGGCTGTTTATGTGGGTGCTTTTACGGTGGTTAATGACCCACATGGTCCTGTTTCTGTAATTTTTTCTTACATTCCGTTAACATCGCCAATTGTAATGCTAATGCGTGTGCCTTTTGGTGTTGCTTGGTGGGAAATTGCTTTATCAATGTTATTGTTAGTCTTTAGTTTTATAGCAATTGTATGGGGTGCTGCAAAAATTTACCGAGTAGGTATTTTAATGTATGGTAAAAAACCAACCTATAAAGATTTATGGAAATGGATGCGTTACGGTAGTTAAAATCGATGCACTAAATTAATTAAATATGAAAAGCAGTTATTATTAAAATAACTGCTTTTTTTGTGGCTAAAATGAACAATTTATTATAATTTTAGTTCCATGAAAGAATTGAATAAAATATTGAACTACACTGTTCAATTTAACAAAGAAATAGGTATTAGTATTAAAGCAGTTTTAATGCTAATAGTTGTACTAATTTTGGCATCTTTTTTATTAAAATATTTTGAAAAATTTGTTAAAAAAAGACTTCAAAATGAAGACGAAAACAAGTTTAGCACTGTTTTTTCTTTTGCTAGTTGGTTGTTATACATTATTATTTTCTTAACTACCTTAAATTCATTAGGTGTAAATGTAACGGCTATATTTGCAGCTTCAGCAGCCTTATTAATTGGAGTTGGTTTGGCATTACAAACTTTTTTTCAAGATATAATATCAGGTATTTTTATTATCGTAGATCAAAGTGTGCATGTAGGTGATATTATTGAGTTAGATGATAAAGTAGGTAGGGTAGAAGAGATAAAATTAAGAACCACTCGTGCCGTTACTATTGATAATAAAGTACTGGTAATTCCGAATCATAAATATTTAACAAGTAGCTTGTATAACTGGACACAAAACGGTACTACAACTCGTGAAAGTGTAAAAGTAGGAGTTGCTTATGGTACCGATGTTCAATTGGTAAAAGAATTATTATTAAAAGCAGCAACCGAACATCCGAAGATATATCAGCATCCTGCTCCTTTAGTAATTTTTGAAAACTTTGGAGATAGTTCGTTAGATTTTAAATTAATATTTACTTTAAATGATAGTTTTCAGGCGCAAATACCTAAAAGTGATTTGCGTTTTAAAATTGATGAACTGTTTAGAGAACACCATATTTCAATTCCGTTTCCACAACGAGATATTCATATTATAAAGTAAAGATAGTACAATAAATTAGATGGCGTGATTATTGCATAGTAATAGTAGTGCAGAAAATGAAAAATATGAGCAAAATATTAATAATAGAAGATGAAGCGGCAATCCGCAGAGTTTTAACAAAAATTATTTCAGAAGAAAACGATGCTTATCAAGTATCGGAAGCCCAAGATGGTTTAATTGGTTTTGAAATGATTAAAAATAACGACTACGATTTGGTTTTATGTGATATTAAAATGCCAAAAATGGATGGTGTTGAGGTATTAGAAAAAGCTAAAAAATTAAAGCCTGAAACGCCAATGGTCATGATTTCTGGTCATGGCGATTTAGACACCGCAGTAAATACAATGCGTTTAGGGGCATTTGATTATATTTCAAAACCACCAGATTTAAATCGATTATTAAATACTGTTCGTAATGCTTTGGATAAAAAAGAGTTGATTGTAGAAAACAAACGCTTAAAAAAGAAAGTAAGTAAAGGTTATCAAATGATTGGTGAAAGTGATGCGATTACTCAGATTAAAGAAATCATTGAAAAAGTAGCAGCTACGGATGCACGTGTTTTAATTACCGGACCTAATGGAACAGGAAAAGAGCTGGTTGCACATTGGTTACACGAAAAATCAGACAGAGTAAAAGCGTCAATGATTGAAGTAAATTGTGCAGCTATTCCATCAGAATTAATAGAAAGTGAATTATTTGGTCATGTAAAAGGTTCTTTTACTGGAGCAAATAAAGATAGAGCAGGAAAGTTTGAAGCCGCAAACGGTGGAACTATTTTTTTAGATGAAATTGGCGATATGAGTTTATCGGCACAAGCTAAAGTATTAAGAGCTTTGCAAGAAAATAAAATACAACGCGTTGGTTCTGACAAAGACATTAAAGTAAATGTGCGAATTGTAGCGGCAACCAATAAAGATTTAAAGAAAGAGATTTCAGAAGGTCGTTTTCGTGAGGATTTATACCATCGTTTAGCGGTTATTTTAATTAAAGTTCCTTCGTTAAATGATAGAAGAACAGATATTCCTTTATTAATAGATTTTTTTACTTCAAAAATTTCTGAAGAACAAGGAACTCCTAAAAAAGCATTTTCAAAACAAGCAGTTAAATTATTACAAGAATATGACTGGACAGGAAATATTAGAGAGCTTAGAAATGTAGTAGAGCGTTTAATTATTTTAGGTGAACAAGAAATATCTGAAAAAGATGTAAAATTATTTGCTAGTAAATAAGATAAAGTAATTAAGATTCAATAAAGTATAAGAAAAACTTATGATAACATAAAGAATTAGCATTAAGTTTTTTACTTTATAGTTGTTTTGCTTGGTATATTTGTACTTGTGAAAACGAATAATAATCAATAAAAAAATAAAAAAATGTCAACAATTGTAGGTAAAAAGTTTCCAGGTTTAAGTGTAGATGCAATGAACGAAATGGGTGATACATTTAAAGTAAATGTATTAGAAGAGGCTGTAAAGAACAAGAAAAAAGTATTGTTATTTTGGTATCCAAAAGATTTTACATTCGTTTGTCCTACCGAATTACACGCTTTTCAAGCTGCTTTAGGTGAGTTCGAAAACAGAAACACTGTTGTAATTGGTGCTTCTTGTGATACTCCTGAGGTTCATTTTGCATGGTTAAATCAATCTAAAGATAATGGAGGTATTGAAGGTGTAACGTATCCTTTATTAGCAGATAGCAACCGTAACTTATCATCAATCTTAGGTATTTTAGATATCACTGATGAGGTTTTTGACGAAGCAACTCAAACGGTACAAGTAGTTGGTGATAACGTAACTTACAGAGCTACTTATTTAATCGATGAAGAAGGAACGGTATTTCATGAAGGAATTAACCACATGCCAGTTGGGCGTAATGTAAACGAATTTTTACGTTTAATTGATGCGTATGCACACGTTCAAACAAACGGAGAAGTTTGTCCTGCAAACTGGGAAGAAGGTAAAGATGCTATGAAACCAAATGCAAAAGGAACTGCTGCATATTTAGCATCTCACTAATACAATATAATGAAAGGGCTTAGTTCGTGTACTGATTGGGGGATTATATGCACGAACTCCTTTCTCTTAAAATTTAAAAATTATGATACAAGAATTAAGTCAAGATAATTTAGCAGATTTAGTAGCAAGTAACAAAACAGTAGCTGTACAATTTTCAGCAACTTGGTGTGGTAACTGTCGTATTATGAAACCAAAGTTCAAGAAATTAGCTTCTGAAAATGAACAAATGGTTTTTGTTGTTGTTGATGCAGAAAAATTTCCTGAAAGTAGACAATTAGCAGACGTTAGTAACTTACCAACATTTGCAACTTTTGTAGATGGTAAATTTGTAAACCAAGTACAAACCAATAAATTTGATTCTTTAAAAGAGTTAATTAATGAGGTTAAAGAAGTTAAAGAGATTGTATAGTTTTAAATTAAAATAGCGTTATGAAATTACCAGTAATAAAACATTTGACTTCTTTTATTGAGCAAAACGATCAAGATTACGTACTAGAAACTATTGAAACATTAGAGGCTTTAACAGAGGTTTCATCTTTAAAAGATGAAGAATTAGACGTTATCGGTGAGTTAATTTCCAATATGTACGGAGCTATCGAGGTTGATAAAATGATAAAAGACGGTACTCCTAAAAAAGAAGCGTTGAATACTTTTATGAAGCGTGTTTTAGGATCTATTGATAAATAATACTATTGTTTAAAAGATAATAAATCCCGAGCTGTATGGCTTGGGATTTTTTTGTATTGATATTTTAAGCTGTTATTTGTTCAATAAAATTCTTCAAATTATCTAAATGAACTTTTGATGGAATAATACTAATCATCGGTTTAAAAACAGTATTTCCATAAAGAGTTTGCTCTTTTTCGCCAGGATAAAGTAAAATTAACTCATCAACTTTAGATGTAACATTGTCAGTAATACCAATATCTAAGATGTATTTTTTTATACATTCATTCAAATGGCGACTTTTTACGGTACTTTCTGATGAATATTTTGCATCTAAAATATAATAATTAATTAAACCATTAGTTTCTTTTTTGATGATGTAATCAGGTTTGTAATGTCCTTCGGATATTTTCTGAAGCCCTGTTTTACTCGTTTTATTATTTACAATAAAATCATAATACAGCGAAATTGAAAAGGAGTTAAATTCAAAATAAAATTCTTGATTTCCCTCAGAAAATCCTTTTATTTTTTTTGGCTTCTTTATAGGATTGAGCTCTATTAATGTATTTAATAATAAATATAAATTATAGATTTCATATAATTTACTAACTTTTTTGATATTTATTAAATTTGATACACCATCAAGATTTATATGAATGTTTCTGATATTTATGATTTGTTTATAAGCTTCATGATAGTGTTTTTTGTTAGAAAATACGGGTGTTAATTTAGGTAATGAATTTTTTGATTTAGAATCACTAAAAATAATTTGATATTTTATTTTTAATAATTTTATTCTTTTTTCTATTATTTTTAAATCTTTTTTAAGAAGTAAAAAAGGTATTATTCGTAATTCGTCAATACTATAAAATTCTTTATCTGAATATTGATTATTAGGAATGTCAACTGTTATTTTTCTTTTTATTTTTGAAATTTCCAGCAATACATAATCAAAAGCTCCAAGAATTATTTGATTTTCGTAAACGTTGTAACAAGATTTTTTGTGGTCTGTTAATATTTTTTCGGTAATGGCATAATTATTCTCAATTTTAATGGAGTTTTGCGCATCTTTATAATTGTAATCAAAATGTAACTCATCTAAATTATTCAGCAACCAATCTATTGAAGTATCCGACACATTAGCGTCTTCATAATTTACTATTTTTTGAATACTTCTTAATGCACTATGAGGCATCGATTTAAAAGTGTAATACTTTTGATTAAAAAACAAATGAAATTCATTGAAAATATTTACAAATTTTGAGCTAAAATCAAATTTCTCTTCATTCTCTTTAACTAATTTAGATTTTAGTGTGCTTTTTGATAAAAAATTATCAAATATAGCAGGATTATTATTCCAAATATATAATAAAATCTGTTCAAATTCAGGAACTTTTAATTTTTCAATACGTGCTTCAAAGTTATATTGATTATCATTAATTTTAAGAGTCAAATACCCAAAACAATCTTCAAAAATTCTCCATTTTTTCTTCGAATAAACTCCTTTTTCTGTATAAGTTAAGAATGAATTATTTTTGTCAAGAATTTCATCTTCAATAAGGATAATATTCCTATCAATTTTACCTTTATACTCCAATTCATATTCATATAATTCATATACGATGTAAATTCCATTGTGTGGTAAAACTTCTTCTTTATTATTTTGATTAATTCGATATAATTTAAACATTAGAAAGCGTTAAAAAATAATTGTAATTATCTTCATACATTCCATTTTCAGCTCCTATAGCGATGATGTTGTCAAGTATTTTTATTGATAAATCATATTTCTTATCTTCTAAAAAAGTCTTTAATACTCTTAGTTTTTGTTTATTATCATCACCTTGTAAGTTAATTAAAGGCAATAATCTTTGTGCAATACAATAATCGAATGGTTTGTTTACATCAGACATATATTCTGAAGCAATAATAATATATTTCTTAATTCCTATTTCTACTCTTGGGCTAATAAATATTTTTAGTTTCCTAAACTCATTTTTAATTTCGTTAAATACTTCAATGTTTTTTATGTTTTTTTCTGATAATTCTTTTTTTTCTGCAATTTCAAAATAATCTTGACATCTTTGAAATGTAATATTAATATTGTCAATCGCTTCTTTTTTCACGGTATCAAAACCTATGTCATTTGCTTTATTTAGTTGAATAATATTAATTCTATCTAAAACTCTAGGCGATAATTCTTCCGTAGTATGATCGTAATTAATAGTTCCAATAAATCTCAAATTATTAGGGAATTTAACTTCTTCGTCATGTCCTAACTTTATTTCAAGCATTCCAGAAGAATCTGTAAGATTATAAAATGAAGACCAATAATGTTCTAAGGGGCTTAAATTAGCTTCATCCAATACAACATACGACATTGGCGTATTTAAAGATTTATTCTTCGTTTCTTCATAATCCATTTGTTTCAATAAAGAAAATATACCTGTAGAGGAAGAATGAAATTTTTTAGATAAAGGATTCACGTAACCAATCAAATCTTTTTGAGAAGACCAACCTTTATTAACAGAAACTTCTCTTATTTTTTCTTTTGGCGATAAAATACTTGTTAATAATCTAGCTAAAGTCGTTTTACCAGTACCAGGAACTCCAGCAAAAACGGTTAATGTATTTTGATAAATAGAGATAAGTAAATTATCTATAAAATGCTTTTCAAATTCTCTATTGTTATTTTTTAAAATAGCAACTACTTCATTTCGAAAATTAAAATATTCATCTTCGGTGTATTTATTTTCAATTTGAAAGTTTTCGTGCTTTTCTTGCTTATCTTTTTCTTTAGAAAGATCTCTACCACTTATAAAATCAAAATGAACTTTAGATTCAATTAAATTTTCTAATGTTTGTTGTGCTTCTCCTTGTTCATTTTTAAAGTTCTTTCGAAGATTTTCAATTTGTTTTTTGAGCTCTCTAATATTATCTTCTAAATATTTTTTTATAGTTTCATTATTTTTATTCTCTTGTATTAAAGATTCTTTCTTTTGTTTTACTTCTATCTCTAATTTTTGCTTTTCTTCTTCTAGTTCTTTTATATCAGAATCTAACTTAGATTTTTTATTTTTTAATTCTGTTTTTTTTGTTTCCTCTAGGTTTTTGATTTCATCTTTAAGAAGTAAAATTTCTGCTTTTAGATTTTCCTTTTCTTCTTTAATTTCTTCACTTTCTATTTTTATTCTTTCGAGTTCATTTTTAGATTTCAATGATTCTTCCTCAATTTTTTCCTTTTCTTTTTTAATTTCAGGAATATTATTCATTAAATCAATATCATATAATAATGATTTTCCTCCTTTATTTAGAAGTTCTTTTAATCTTTTATTATTTTTAATTTTTGAACTTATAGGGCTTTTTCCTATTGCTTTTCTTAAAACTTTTAATGCATTATTTAAATTTTCATCATTAAAATAATCTTTATTATTATTTACATCATTTTTAAAATTATCGAAAAGTTCAGTATCATTTAAAAATTCAAGTTCTGCTATAAAAGTTAAGGATAATTCATTTGTTTTTGGTATATATATTTTTCTTAGAAGGTCATTTGCTTCAAATTCAATATAAGAATTATCATTAAATTCATATTTTCCAAATTTTAAAAAATCATCTTTTTCAATATGAAAAGAATCTCCATTAACTCCATTAATTTGCTGAACATGAAATGGGCCAACAATTTTATTATTTTCAATTATAAAAAAGCAATTTTTATTTTCAAGATATACATTTTTAATTATTTCAAAAAAAGCAGAAGATGTTGGTGTAAATAAATTCTCTTTTTCTTTTATTGTTCCTTCAAAAATTTCTATTATTTGATTTACATTTAAAGGATTTACATTTGCATTATATGTTCTAATACGTGGTGAACTTGGATTATCAGTACCTAGGTTTTCGATTATTGTACCATAATCTATTTTTACTAGTTCATTTGTATGAAATCTACTTAATGGTAAATCTTGTACATTTCGTGGATTGTTATACCCTGGTCTTGTAGCGTAGATATTATTTTCAAAATCATAAGGATCTAAATCTACAAGGTTTTTGTTTTCTAAAACAATTAAAGGTTTAATATTATATTCATTTCTATTATCTCTAATAGCAATAATAAATGTCTGTTCTGAAAATCTTTGTTCTCTATAATCAAAAACATCTAAAGATTCTGTAATACTACCTGTTTCCATATTTTTTTAATTTAATAACTGTTCTTTTAAGCTCAGCCAAGTTATCAAAATACAAATCAAAAACAAATAAAATTAGATAAACCTATTCCTTAATTCCCTTCGATTCCTTCTGCTCATTCATTTTTCTAACTAATGCTTTTAAACGCTCTTTATTTTGAAGTTTTTCAAGTTTAACTTTGTTTTCTTTTTGTTTCATTAAGCGAGTGTGTTTTGCTTTATTTACGGTGTTTTTGGCTTTTCCTTTTTTAGGCATTTTGATTCTTTTTTGATGTTTTTATCATTAATAAACCTAAGAAAGTAAGCAATCCGTTTAAAACTAATACGAAAAATCCAAAATCGAAATTGAATAATGTCTTACTAAAATAGCTTATTAAAAATGTGAAAATAGGAGATACAATACAAATTATAGGGACTAATTTATCTTTTATATTCAGTTTTGTAAATAATCCGAAGGCATATAAACCTAATAAAGGTCCGTAAGTATAACCCGCAAATTGAAATATTTTAGAAATTACACTAGCATCTTTAATAAAATATTTAAAAACTAAAATAGTTGCGATTAATATAAATGAAAATAAAATGTGTATTTTTTTACGGATTTTCTCTTTTTCCTGTTCATCTGTTTTTTTATCGATTTCTAAAATATCAATACTAAAAGATGTTGTTAATGATGTTAATGCACTATCGGCACTTGAATAGGCGGCGGCAATTAATCCTAATAAAAAGAATAAAGAAGTTACCAAACCTAAATCGCCACTCATGGCAATCATCGGAAATAATTGGTCTTTATGTGCGTCTAATCCGTTAATATTGGCATAATCTGTAAGTAAAACGCCCAAAGCTAAAAAGAAAAAATTAACGATTACTAAAACAATTGTAAACCAAAACATATTTTTTTGAGCATCTTTTAAATTACGACACGTTAAGTTTTTTTGCATCATATCTTGGTCTAATCCTGTCATAACAATTGCTATAAATGCTCCAGATAAAAACCGATTCCAAAAATAATTCCCTGCTTTTATATCATCAAAAAAGAACATTTTAGCCGATTTACTTTCAGAAATATAGGTAAATAAACTGTCAATTTGTAAGCTGTCTTTTATCATAATAATACAAACACCAACGGCAATTAACATGAATAAAGTTTGTAGCGTATCTGTCCAAACAATAGTTTTTATACCGCCTTTAAAAGTGTATAACCAAATTAATAAAATGGTAATCGTTACAGTTACCCAAAATGGAATTCCGTAAGCATCAAATAAAATTAATTGTAAAACATTGGCTACTAAAAATAAGCGAAAAGCCGCTCCAATAGTTCTTGATAATAAGAAAAAAGAAGCACCAGTTTTATAGGAATAACTTCCAAAACGGTCTTCTAAATAAGTATATATTGATGTTAAATTTAAGCGATAATAAAGCGGAAGTAATACCAAACCAATAACGGCGTAACCTACCACGTAGCCAAAAACCATTTGCATATAACTCATTTGTTGCCCTTCAACCCAGCCAGGAACTGAAATAAAAGTAACGCCAGAAAGTGATGCGCCAATCATACCAAAGGCGACTAAATACCAAGGTGAAGAATTATCTGCTTTAAAAAAAGTGTTGTTATTTGCCGATTTACCTGTAAGGAAAGAAATCAGAATTAAAACTCCAAAATAACCAAGAATCAGGAGTACAATATGTAGTGGTTGCATATAATTTAATTACGAGTTATGAATTACGAAAGTACTAATTTAGTTTATCGTAATTCATAACTTGTAAGTATTAAATTACATTTCAATAATTATATCTTCTATATTTTTACGAACCTTTTTTAGGTCTTTCATATAGTCATCTTCGGCTCTAAAACCAACAGGTAATACTAATACCGATGTTAAATTATGTTTGTCTAAACCTAAAATTTCATCATATTTTTGAGGAATAAAACCTTCCATTGGGCAAGAATCTATTTTTTCATTTGCAGCAACAGTCATTAAATTTCCTAAAGCAATATAAGCTTGATTTTTATTCCAAACAGCTAATTCTTCTTGAGTTTTGTTACTAATAGAATCTGTAAGCATTTTTTTAAACGGCGCTAAAATTTCATCAGGAGTATTTCTTGTTTCTTTTACTAATGAAAAATAAGTATCAATATTTTTGATATCATATTCTTTAGGAATACATAAAACTAATACATGAGATGCTTGTGCAACTTGTGGCTGATTCCAAGAATGTGCAACTAATTGTTGCTGAATTTCTTTATTTTGAAGCACTACCATTTTAACAGGTTGTAATCCGTAAGAAGAAGCGGTTAAATTAAAGGCTTCTTTTAAAGTGGTTATTTGTGTTTCAGAAAGTGATTTATTTTCATCGAATTTTTTAACAGCATAACGCCATTTTAAATTTTCTATAGTATTCATATTATATGTTTTAGTTTCCTAACAAAAATACAACTGCTTTTAATACAAATTAAGGTTTGATTATTAATAAAATTGATGACTTAATTTATTTAATCTATCTAATTTATAAAATATTGAGAAAAATTTATCTTATAAAATCAATAAGTACTAAAAAGTAAAAGCATTGATAAGAAGTGATTTAGCTATATTTTTTATATATTAATACACTGAAAAAAAAAGTTAATTTACAGTTATGAAAGAAGAATTTTTACATTTTTTGTGGAAATACAAATTGTTTAACACAACTAATTTAAAATCGATAGCTAATGAAACTATCAAAATAATTAAATCAGGATTACACAACCAAAATACAGGACCTGATTTTTTAACTGCTCACTTAAAAATAAACAATCAATTATGGATTGGAAATGTTGAAATTCATATAAATTCATCCGATTGGTATTTACATAAACATGAAGAAGATAAAAACTATGAAGCCATAATTTTACACGTAGTTTGGCAACATGATACTGTTATTTTTATGAAGAATAATCAGCCTTTGCCAACGCTTCAATTAAAAGATTTTATTGATATAGCTCTTTTAGAAAATTATCAAAAGTTATTTTCAAAAAAATCGAGTTGGATTTTATGTGAAAATCAAATTAATTCTGTTGATACTATTTTGATTAATAATTGGCTAGAAAAATTATATTTACAGCGTTTAGAACGTAAATCAGTTTTTATTAAAGAATTATTATCGAATTCAAATAATAATTATGAAGCTGTATTATTTCAATTATTAGCTAAAAATTTCGGATTAAAAATAAATGGAGATTCTTTTTTAAGATTATCACAATCATTTGATTTTTCTGTATTACGAAAAACTAGATTTAATGAATTAGAATTATCAGCATTATTATTTGGTCAGGCTGGTTTTTTTGAAGATGAAATAGAAAATGAGTATTTTATTCAATTAAAGAATGAGTATAATTTTATTAGTCATAAACATAATTTAACACCTATTTCTAATAATTTATTTCAATTTTTTAGAATGCGACCTACAAATTTTCCAACTATTCGAATCGCTCAATTAGTTGCTTTATTTCATAAACATCAAAATTTATTTTCTCAACTAATAGAAACCAAAAAAATAGCAGGTTTTTATAAGTTGTTTTCGGTTGAAGTAAATGATTTTTGGAAAATACATTACACTTTTGAAACTGAATCTAAAAAATCATCAAAAAAAATAACAAAATCATTTATTGATTTATTACTGATAAATACCATTATTCCTTTAAAATATGTTTATGAAAAAAATAGAGGAGAGGTAAATGAAGCAGATTTTTTTGACTTGATAAAACAATTAAAACCAGAAAAAAATACGATTATTTCAAAATTTTCAGATTTGAAAATAAAATCAGAAAATGCTCTTAAAAGTCAAGCTTTATTAGAACTTAAAAATAATTATTGTACTGAAAAACGTTGTTTACAATGTGATATCGGTAAGAATTTATTATATAAATAATGTGTTTTTGTATATAAATAACAAGAAATATAAAAAATAATTAAAATAGTTTAAGCTTTAAAATGAGTAATAAAGAGTATATATTTGTTGTAAATTATTATTATGAAAAAAATATTTATTACTGTAATTTCGGCTGCTTTTGTTTTGTTAAGTTGTAAAAATGATAAAGAAAAAACGAATTCTCAAAATATAGAAACAATTGTAGAATCGCAAAAAAAAGAAGTTTTAACACCTGCTGTTTGTTTGCTAGAAAAGCTTTCTGTAAGAGTTACTCCTAAATCAAAAGGAAAATGGATTACCTCGATGAGTTTAGGGGAAAAAATTGAATTTACAGGGGAGGAAGTGACTGATTCTGTTTCTAAAAAATTATACTATAAAGTAAGGTTAATTGATGGAAAAGAAGGTTGGACTAGAGCAACTTTTTTAGCTGTTAATGGTAAGGTTTCAACATTACTTAAAGAAGCAAATGTTTATAAAAGACCTGATTTATTAACTAAAACGAATAAAAAATATAGTGCAATGGATATTATTGCTATTTTAAAAACACAAGATGATTGGATACATGTTAAAGGTAAAAGAGCTGAAGGACAGTATATTGAAGAGGCTTGGATTAAATCAGGAAATTTATCTGAAGCTTCAGTAGATGTTGCTGTTGCTAAATTTGCAGGACTAGCAATAGCTTCAGGATCAATGACTGATAAAATAAAAGCATTAGAGAAAATTACTAATAATGCTGATTTTTCATCATCAAATCTTATAGCTGTATTACAAGAAAAAATAGAAGATTACAAAGCTAAAAATCAAAAGATAGATAATAATATAGAGGTTTCGGAATAATTAATTCGTAGTATCTATAAACAAAAAAGATGTAACATTGATGTTACATCTTTTTGTTTCTTAAAATAAAAAATTAATAAAGACTTTTATATTTACTAGGGTTTGCTTCATTCATAATAGCATATATTTTTTCAAAAATATCTTCAGCAGATGGTTTTGAAAAATAATCACCATCGGTACCGTAAGCAGGTCTGTGTGCCTTTGCTGTTAAGGTTTGTGGCTTGCTATCTAAATGTTTGTATCCATTTTGATTTTCAAGAATTTCTTGTAATAAATACGCCGATGCTCCACCAGGTAAATCTTCATCAACCACTAATAAACGATTTGTTTTTGCTACCGATTTTACCGTGTCATGATTGATATCAAAAGGAAGTAAACTTTGGGCATCAATAATTTCGATATCAATACCAACTTGGGCTAATTCTTTTGCTGCTTCTTCTACAATTCGCAAAGTAGAACCGTAAGAAATTACGGTCATATCAGTTCCTTCTTTAATGGTTTCCACTATACCGATTGGCGTTTTAAAATCACCTAAATTAATTGGTAATTCTTCTTTTAATCGGTATCCATTTAAACATTCTACAACTAAAGCTGGGTCATCGCCTTGTAATAAAGTATTGTAAAAACCAGCTGCTTTGGTCATGTTTCTGGGTACTAAAACGTGAATTCCACGAACATTATTTATAATTCCACCCATTGGCGAACCTGAATGCCAAATTCCTTCTAAACGATGCCCACGGGTTCTAATAATTAATGGTGCTTTTTGTTTTCCAAAAGTACGGTAACGAAGTGTTGCTAAATCGTCACTCATAATTTGTAAAGCATATAATAGGTAATCTAAATATTGAATTTCAGCAATTGGGCGTAAACCACGCATTGCCATTCCAATACCTTGCCCTAAAATAGTAGCTTCACGAATTCCTGTGTCTGAAACTCTTAGCTCGCCATATTTTTCTTGTAAACCTTCTAAACCTTGATTTACATCACCAATATAACCAGCATCTTCACCAAAAATAACTGTTTCAGGATATTTCTTAAAAATGGCATCAAAATTATCACGCATAATAAGACGTGCATCTACTAAATTATCTTCAGCGGCATATTTAGGCGCTTCCGCTGCTATTTTTTCAGGAGAAAAAGTGGTTTCGCTCAGTAAATGTGACGAAAACTTAACAGCCGCATTATCAATAGCATCTTTAATAAATTTCTGAAGTATTTTCTTTTCTGCAAAATCTTCGTCTTTTAAATAACGTAAACTTTTACGCGTTGCAATTAAAATATCTTTTCTAATTGGCTCAAGAACACTTGCTAAATCATTTTTATATTTGGTAATAAAAGAGCCATTGTTACTTTTTTCAGCAACAGTTTCTAATAAAGAAACAGCCATGGCAACTTCGGCTTTTATTTCGTTTGTATAAGCGTTCCAGGCATCACGTTTTGCTTTGCTTACTTGTTTTTTAGCTTGTTTTTCAATATCCATTAATTCTTCTTCAGAATTAACAAATTTTAAAATAGCTCCATTTTCATCTTTTAATTCAAATTCTAAAATCCATTTTCGCATTTGAGAAATACAGTCAAACTCTTGTTCCCATTGCAATCTTTCTGTCGATTTATAACGCTCATGCGACCCTGAAGTTGAATGTCCTTGAGGCTGTGTTAATTCTTTTACATGAATTAATACAGGAATATGCTGTTCTCTAGCAATTTTCCCTGCTTTATTATAGATGTCAATTAATTGTACATAATCCCAACCGTTTACCACAAAAATTTCATACCCATTGGTATCGTTTTCTTTTTGAAATCCTTTTAAAATTTCAGAAATACTTTCTTTGGTTGTTTGATATTTTGCATGTACCGAAATACCATATTCATCATCCCAAACATTCATCACCATCGGCACTTGTAAAACACCGGCAGCATTAATGGTTTCAAAAAACAAGCCTTCTGAAGTACTTGCATTTCCGATAGTTCCCCAAGCAACTTCGTTTCCTTTATCAGAAAAATCAGTAAAATGTTCTAAACCTTTTACATTTCTATAAATTTTAGAAGCCTGTGCCAAACCTAATAAACGAGGCATTTGCCCTGCAGTTGGTGAAATATCTGATGACGAATTTTTTTGAGCGGTTAAGTTTTTCCATTTTCCATTTTCATCTAACGAATGTGTAGCAAAATGCCCCCCCATTTGCCTACCTGCCGACATCGGCTCAACTTCGATGCTATTATGCCCGTATAAACCTGCAAAAAATTGTTGCGGAGTTAATTCGTTAATTGCCATCATAAAGGTTTGATCACGATAATACCCTGATCTGAAATCACCATTTTTAAACGCCTTAGCCATTGCCAATTGAGGTACTTCTTTACCATCACCAAAAATTCCGAATTTTGCTTTACCTGTCAAAACTTCTCTACGCCCTAACAAACTACATTCTCTACTCAATCGTGCAATTCGATAATCGTTTAAAACATCGTTTTTAAAATCTTCAAAAGAAAGTTGTTTTGTACTGGCTATTTCGGTTTTTTGCGTCATAATTATCTGTTTTTTGGTCTGGTTACAAAGATAGTTTTTTTAGTCTAAATTTAAAAATTTACGTATTTATTGAATATTCTTTAAATTAATGCTATTAAAAAGCTATTTTGTTGAATTATATGTAAGTAAAATCTTCTTATAAAGTTATAAATTCGATGAATACTCATTGTTGTTACAAATTTGATTTTTATCAGATAGACTTATTTTATTATTTCAAGGTAAATAAACGTCCTACTGAATTTATTTTAGCATTGCATAAAGCAAATAGCTACGGCAAATCAGGATGTAGTCAGTTTGACGGATTAGATTATTTATTTTTCTGTTCTATTTTTTTTAGATGAAATTTAAACAGGCTAAATAATAAGAAGAAAAAGCTCGTTGAATTTTAGTACAACGAGCTTTTGGTATTTTTAGAAATTTGGTTTTAATTGATGTTTTGCATAAAATTTATTTAAGTGATCAATCGCTTCATCGGCGGTATCGACAACTCTAAATAAATTTAGGTCTTTTTCACTAATATTTCCTTCTTCAATTAAGGTGTTTTTGATCCAATCTAATAAACCACCCCAGAATTTTTTACCTACTAAAACAATCGGAAAACGTCCAATTTTTTTAGTTTGAATTAAGGTAATTGCTTCAAATAATTCATCCATAGTACCAAAACCTCCAGGCATTACTACAAAACCTTGTGAGTATTTTACGAACATTACTTTACGAACAAAAAAGTAATCGAAATCTAAACTTTTTCCTTGGTCAATCCAAGGGTTATCGTGCTGTTCGAAAGGTAATTCAATATTTAAACCTACCGAAACTCCTTTCCCACGATGTGCACCTTTATTACCAGCTTCCATAATTCCTGGACCTCCACCAGTAATTACCCCAAAACCATTTTGTGTTAATTTAAAAGCAACTTCTTCAGCTAGTTTGTAGTATTTATCTTCAGGTTTTGTTCTTGCAGAACCAAAAATAGACACACAAGGACCAATTTTACTTAATTTTTCATATCCTTCTACAAACTCAGCCATAATTTTAAAAATAGCCCAAGAGTCGTTTGTTTTTATTTCGTTCCAGGTTTTTGGTTGTAATTTTTCTTTAATTTTTCTATCATCATTCGGGCTCATATTCTCGTTTTTTATAATTTATGTACTAAGTAACACTGCTAAAATTACTTTTTCAGCAAGCTTACTAATGTACTTTTTTTAATGAGAATAGCAATAAAAAAATGATTTTTTTTTAAAGAATTTATCTTTTAACTTAAAACTATTTTTTTACGGAGAAATACGCAAAGGAAGTTTCTTATAAAATTATCTTCGGAATTTGTTGTTGCCATAAATTATAATAATGTCCTTTTTTAGCATATAAAACCGCATGATTTCCTTGTTCTAATACTTTTCCCTTTTCTAAAACGACTATTTCATCCGCATTAATTACTGTACTCAATCTATGAGCGATAATTATAATTGTTTTATTTTCTTTACGTAGTTTTTCTATCGCTTTTTGAATATAATTTTCGGAAGTCGAATCTAAGGAAGATGTTGCTTCATCTAAAACTAAAACTTCGGGTTGCTTATATAAAGCTCGTGCAATAGCGATTCGTTGTTTTTGCCCTCCTGATAATGTTGCACCATTTTCACCTAAATAGGTGTTAAATCCTTAAAAGCTTGGTGTTACCACCGATTAATACGTGGTCGGTAATTTTCTGTATATAAATAGATGTAGAAAAACCCAATAAAGTATAAATAACAGCACCTACGAAAGCTTGTAATAACACAAATTTATGAGGTTTTAATAAAAACCAAAACCGCTTTAAAACAGATACTTTTTCATTACCTATAACAAAATATTCTTTTGGTAAAAGCAATACCAAAACGCCTGTCCATTCCTTTAAAAATGCTGAATGTGTTTTTTTATGGATTTTCCTATCTCCTGGGGCCATAATTTTTATGTACTCTTTAGTAACTTCGTAAATAACCACATAATGTTGTAATTGTTCTTTAACGATTATATGGGCTATGGCTGGTTTTGGTATTTTAAACAAACTATCTAATTCACCACGGACACCTTTTGCTTCAAAACCTAATTTTTCTGATGCTTCTATTAAACCTAATACATTCGTTCCTTTTTTATCAGTACCTGCATACTGACGAATACGAGCAATAGGAAGCTCTAAATTATAATGTGTCGAAATAGATGCTAAACATGCTGCGCCGCAATCGGTAATATCGTGTTGTTTTATAGTGATTTTTGCCATTCTTTTTCAATTTAAGAACGACAAAGAAAGCTTTGTTTACTGCAATTTATTTGCAGGGAAGAGTTTTTTAGTTTAAATAATCAAAACCTAAAATATTTTACAATTAGAATAATAATAAAAGGAATTAAATTATTTATTCCATGAAGAATATACGACCTAGATATTCCATATTTATAAGCAATATACCCTAAATAAAGACCTCCAGTAAATTTTGGTATACTTTTTAAGTAAGCTTCTACGTTTATACTTTCATAATTTTTAAGATGAGCAATAGAAAACAATATAGCAGTTATTATTATTACAATAATAATATTTTCATCAACGAAACGTTTAATTCGGAAAATTAAATCATTATTAACTAAAGTTAGAATACCTAAATTAATAATTGATAATGAAATAAAATTGAACTTAAAAAAACATAAAAGAACAATTAAAATCGCTACAAGCGATACAAAAAATATTTTTTTTGATAAACTTAAAACACCTCTAAAACACAACTCTTCTATTAAAGGAATCAAAAAAACATATGTAACAAAAATGCCAATAGTTAATTTTGAAAAATCATCTTCATCTATAAAAGGTTTTTTTATAAATAAAATTAAGAATATACAGAAATAGTATATTGAAAGTAAAAACAAACATAAATATTTTTTTAATTAAAAGCTGATATAAAACCTTCTATAAATTTATCTCTATTATCAATTAAATAAATAACTGATATAATAATTATTAAAATACTAAAGCTTTTTTTCTTCATTTTAAATTATTTAATTACCAATTTCTATAGGCATGATATAGAGGTCCAACAGGTGTAGTATATCTAATTACTGTTCCTAGAAACCAACCAAATGCAGCAGCTGCATCTCCAGCTCCTCCTCCATAAGTATTCAATTGTTCATGTAGATTCAAAGATACTAAATTATTATTATTAATTAATTTTTCCATTTTAAAATATATTATTTTTTAATTAAAAGCTGAGCTAAAACCTTCTGCAAATCTATCTCTATTATCATAAAGATAAATTCCTAAAACAACAAAAGGCACCCAAGCTCCACCTCCATTAGCTTCTTTAATCTCTTTCGTGTTCAATTCCTGAACCCCAAAACCTTCTAAATTTTTCATAAAATTACATTTTTATAAATTACTATTTCTTTTTTTTGATTGTATTTGTTTTGAGACCACAAACATAACCGTGTTCACTGCAATTAACTTGCGATGTGTAAATTACTTTTCGAAAAATAGCTACCTCCAAAAATTTGGGTTACTTCATTATTTGTCAATACACTTACTGAAATAGATACTTGAAAATCAAAATCATTACAATAATGATACGTTTTTCTACTTCTACTATAACAAATATTCGCATTATAATCTTTCAGTTGTTCTACCAATAAATACACAGAATGCTGGCTTATTTAAAGTAAATTAGCCAATTCTTTTGGAGTACCTGTATTTTCATTGGTAATTAAATTATGTAATTGTTGTAAGCGTTCTAAATTTTTTAAGTTTTTCATATTTTCTTTTGAAGTTTCATTATTTCATCTAGTTTATAGAAGAAATAATTTTCGGTTTTGAGAGAAATAATAGTAAGAATTATGTAATTGGATTTAACCAATTGTCCATTTTATCATAGAGTAAATCAAAAAGTGTACGTTCTGTAAGTTCAAAACGAGCATTAGCAAACATTCCTTTTTTTAAGTTTCCTTTAAAACCATTTTTAAGTTGTAAAAAATTTTGATTAAACGAACATAAAACTTTAAACATCGGTTAATGATATTAAAGTCTATTCTCTTTGATAGATATAGCCTATTTAAATTTCATCTGAAAAAAAATAGAACAGAAAAATAAGAAACCGAATTCATTAAAAAGAATTTAGTTCAGTTTCTCATCCTGATTTGCCGAAGTTCTCCTTTTGATACGATGCTGAAATAAATTCAGTATGACGTTTATCTCTTTATAACTACAATTCCTTTTTTAAAAACTTCGCAGTATAACTCGTTTTATGTTTGGCTACTTTTTCAGGAGAACCAACGGTTAAAACTTCGCCACCATTTTTACCACCTTCCATACCAATATCAATAATGTGGTCAGCAAGTTTTATAACATCCATATTATGTTCGATAATTAGCACGGTATTTCCTTTATCAGCAAGTTTATTTAGTACGTTCATTAAAACACGAATATCTTCAAAATGTAAACCTGTAGTAGGTTCATCTAAAATATAAAAAGTATTTCCTGTGTCTCTTTTAGATAGTTCTGATGCTAATTTAATACGTTGTGCTTCTCCTCCAGAAAGAGTCGTAGATTGTTGTCCTAGTGTTATATATCCTAATCCAACATCTTTAATTGTTTTTAATTTTCTGTGTATTTTAGGAATTGCTTCAAAGAAATCAGTAGCATCATTAATGGTCATATTTAATATATCTGAAATAGATTTTCCTTTATATCTAATTTCTAAGGTTTCTCTATTAAAACGTTTTCCTTGACAAGTTTCACAAGTTACGTTAACATCAGGTAAAAAGTTCATTTCAATAACTTTAACACCACCACCTTTGCAGGTTTCACAGCGTCCACCTTTTACATTAAAACTAAAACGACCAGGTTTATAACCTCTAATAACGGCTTCAGGAGTTTTAGAAAATAAACTTCTAATTTCTCCAAATACTCCAGTATAAGTTGCTGGATTCGAGCGAGGAGTCCTACCAATTGGAGATTGGTCAATATCTATAACTTTATCAATATGTTTTAAGCCTTCAATTTTTTTATAAGGCATAGGTTTTTTTACGCCATTATAAATATGTGCATTTAAAATAGGATATAAAGTTTCATTTATTAAAGTAGATTTTCCACTTCCTGAAACTCCTGTAACACAAATCATTTGTCCTAAAGGAAATTTAACAGTAACATTTTTTAAGTTATTTCCTGATGCTCCAGAAAGTTTAATAAAATTACCATTTCCTTTTCTGCGTTCTATTGGTATGGCAATTTTTTTTCTTCCTGTTAAATAATCAGCAGTTAATGTATTGTGTAATTTTAAATCTTCAAAAGTTCCTTGGCTTACAATTTTACCACCATGTATTCCTGCTCCAGCACCTATATCTAAAACAAAATCGGCTTGTTCAATCATATCTTTATCGTGTTCAACCACTAAAACAGAATTTCCAATATCACGAAGTTTTATAAGTGATTGAATCAATTTTTCGTTATCACGCTGATGTAAACCGATACTTGGTTCATCTAAAATATATAAAACACCAACTAATTGCGAACCAATTTGAGTGGCTAATCGAATTCGTTGTGCTTCTCCACCTGATAATGATTTTGATGTTCTGTTTAATGTTAAATAATCTAAACCAACATCTAATAAAAATTGAATTCTTGTGCGTATTTCTTTTAAAATTTCACTAGCAATTATTAATTGTTTTTCAGATAAATTATTTTCAATATCTTTAAACCAATTAGCTAACTCACTAATATCCATTTGAGCTAACTCACTAATATTTTTATTGTTGAATTTAAAATGAAGTGCTTCTTTTTTTAATCTTTTTCCTTGGCAAACAGAACAATTAACTTCATCCATAAAATCTTTTGCCCAGCGTTTTATGGTAGTGCTTTCAGCATTTTTATACTGATTTTTTATAAAGGCGATAATTCCTTCAAAATCAATTTCATAATTTCGAGTAACACCAAGTTCTTTGGAGTTTATTTTAAACTTTTCATTTCCTCCGTGTAAAATGATTTCCAAGGCATTTGCAGGAATTTTATTTATTGGGTCGGTAAGTTTAAAATTGTATCTATCGGCAATTGTTTGTAATTGTTTAAAAATCCAACTACTTTTTTGATTTCCTAAAGGTATAATTCCTCCATTTTTGATAGAGATATTATTATCAGGAATTATTTTTTTTATATTAATTTCATCTGTAAGTCCTAATCCGTTACAACAAGTACAAGCACCTCTTGGTGAATTAAATGAAAAAGAATTTGGCTCGGGATTTGGATATGCAATTCCTGTACTAGGACACATTAATTCACGACTAAAATAACGTGGTTTATCATCAGTATCAACATCAATAACCATTAAAATATTATCACCTGTATATAAGGCTGTTTTTATGGTTTCTTCTAAGCGTTTTTCTGATTTTTGATTTACAATTAACCTATCAATAACCACTTCAATATTGTGAGTTTTGTAGCGGTCAAGCTTCATACCTTTTTCAATATCTTTTATTTCACCATCAACTCGAACTTTTACAAAACCTTGTTTGGCTATTTGTTCGAAAAGCTCTCGATAATGTCCTTTTCTACTTTTGATTAAAGGCGCAAGAATAGCAATACGTTTTTCGTTAAAATCTTTTAAAATCAATTTTCTGATTTGTTCATCAGAATAGCTGACCATTTTCTCATTAGTATTATATGAGTAAGCATCCGAGGCACGAGAAAAAAGTAAACGTAAAAAATCGTAGATTTCTGTAATTGTACCTACTGTTGAACGTGGACTTTTATTTGTGGTTTTTTGTTCGATAGCAATAACGGGCGATAAACCATCAATTTTATCAACATCAGGTCTTTCTAAACCTCCTAAAAACTGACGAGCATATGCCGAAAAAGTTTCAATATATCTACGCTGTCCTTCGGCATAAATAGTGTCAAAAGCAAGTGATGATTTCCCACTACCACTTAGCCCAGTAATAACTACGAGCTTTTCACGAGGGATTTTAACATCAATGTTTTTTAAGTTATGTGCTCTAGCTCCGTAAACTTCAATATATTCTTGTTCTTTCAAAAGTACTTTTTTTACCAAATTTAACCAAAGAAGCAAAGTTACAGAAACCAAATTTGTTTTAAAGCAGATGCAATAAAATCATTGTAATTAGGTATCTTGCAATTAAAATAATTAAGATGAAATTTATTCATTCGGTGCGTCATTTTTTTGAGCATCATGGTTTTGCGGTATCTTCTCGGTTTGCAGATAAATTAGGAATGCGTGCTACTAATGTGCGTTTATTTTTTATTTATATTTCATTCGTAACCATTGGTTTGTCGTTTGGCTTGTATTTAACCTTGGCGTTTTTATTACGCCTAAAAGATATGATTTATACTAAACGAACTTCTGTTTTTGATTTATGATAAAGAGCCTCTTTAAATCAAAATTATATAAGGCGGTTTTATTCTCGTTGCTTATTTTACTAATAGGGATAGGCGGGTATATGTGGCTATTTAAGTATTCTTTTATTGATGCCTTATACATGACTATAATTACCATTACCACTATTGGTTTTGGTGAAGTTTACCCGTTTGGAACTGGCGAAAAAATATTTACTATAGGTTTAATAGTATCAAGTTTATTTACCTTCGGATATGCCGTTTCATTATTTTCAGAATATTTAATAAGTGGGCAATTTTTTTATCAATTAAAAACAAAAAAAGTGCAAAAAAAAATTGAAAAGTTACAAGGACATACCATTGTTTGTGGCTACGGTAGAAATGGAAAACAAGCAATTTCAAAATTAAATAGTTACAATCAAAAATTGGTAGTAGTTGAAAAATTTGAAAATGTGATTAAAGAACTAGATGAACATGAAATATTAAATATTGAAGGCGATGCAACTACGGATGAAGCCTTGCTAAGAGCAGGAATTTTAAATGCTCATAATTTAATAACTGTTTTACCTTCGGATGCCGATAATTTATTCGTAGTATTAACCGCTAGTCAGTTAAATAAAAAATGTAAAATTATTAGTAGAGCTTCGGAAGAATCATCATGTAGTAAACTTAAAATTGCAGGAGCCGATAATGTTATTATGCCCGATAAATTAGGTGGTGCACACATGGCGTCATTAGTGGTAACTCCTGATGTTATTGAATTTGTAGATCGGTTAACCATAGAAGGCGATACTACAGCAAATTTAGAAGAAATAAAAATAGATAACTTACCTAAAGAATACCTAAATAGAACTATTTTAGATTTAGATTTACGAAAAAAAACAGGATGTACTGTTATTGGGTATCGCACTGCGGATAAAGAATACATTATAAATCCGGAAGCGTCATTAAAACTTTCGGCAGGCGCAAATTTAATTGTATTAGGACGTCCTGAGCAAATTATAAAATTAAGACAATTATTTTAATGAAAAAAGTAGTTATTACAGGAAGTAATGGATTGTTAGGGCAAAGCTTAGTTAATTTATTATTAAAAGAAACCCAAAAATATCAAGTAATTGGTTTTTCAAAAGGAAAAAATAGAAGTGGTAGAACCGATTTTAACTATGTTCCTATTGATATTACAAATAAAAACTGTCTGAATAAGCAATTAAAAAAATATCAACCAGATGTTATTATAAATACCGCAGCAATGACAAATGTTGATGCTTGTGAGAACAGTAAAGAAGCCTGTGATCTTTTAAATATTGATGTAGTTGATACTTTAAGAAACTTTTCATCAGCTAATAATACACATTTAATTCACATATCTACCGATTTCATATTTGACGGTAAAAAAGGTTTTTATAAAGAAACTGATACGCCAAATCCTGTTAATTATTACGGAATATCAAAATTAAAAGCAGAGCAAATTTTAACCCAATCAAACATAGATTATACAATTCTTCGAACTGTTTTGGTCTATGGAAAAGTCTTTGATATGTCGCGAAGTAATATTGTGCTTTGGGTAAAAAAATCACTAGAAGATAAAAAAGAAATTACCATTGTTAATGATCAATACCGCACGCCAACTTACGTGGAGGATTTAGCATTTGCATGTAAATTATCTATTGATAAAAAAGCAGTAGGAATTTTTAATATTTCATCAAATACACTGTTGAGCATTTATGAAATAGCCCAGCAAATAGCAGTAGTTTTTCAGCTAGATAAAAGTCTAATTAAGCCTATAAAAACAAGCGAATTGAAGCAAACAGCAAGCAGACCAGTTAAAACAGGTTTTGATTTGGAAAAGACTAATGAAATATTGCAGTTTTATCCAAAATCATTTAAAGAAAATTTACAAAAATTTAAAAAGAAGTTATCCTAAAAGCGATATTTTAAGGTTTAAAACTTGTTGTAAGTACATTTTTTTATGATATTGCGAATTACAAACTAAAAATAAACATATTTATATGAATAAAAGACTTCTTACATTGTTATTATTAATAATACCGATGTTCACGTTCGCACAAGAAAAAGGTTTAGCTGAAAAGATAAATGAAGGGTTTAAACCTGTTGCTGATGCTTGGGGTGGTTTTGTTTTTTACTCAATAGAATTAGGAGGAGGAGTAAAAATACCTCTAGTAATAATAATGTTATTAATGTCGGGGTTAATATTTACAATATTATTCAAATTTGTAAATATCCGATTATTTCCAACTTCTATAAACATTGTTAGTGGAAAGTATGACGAAATTGACCATGTAACAACAGATGTTATGGAAGGAGACCCAACCCCAGGTGGTGACGCGATTGAAACCATTCGGGTAGAAGGAACAGATGGTGAGGTTTCTCATTTTCAAGCATTAACAGCAGCACTTTCAGGAACTGTTGGTTTAGGAAATATAGCAGGTGTAGCGGTGGCTTTATCATTAGGAGGACCAGGAGCAACTTTTTGGATGATTATTGCAGGTTTAATAGGAATGTCGTCAAAATTCGTAGAGTGTACTTTAGGGGTAAAGTATAGAGATGTAGGCGAAGATGGTACCATTTACGGTGGACCGATGTATTACTTAAGAAAAGGATTAGCCGATGTAGGTAAAAGTACTTTAGGTAAAATATTAGCCGTTATTTTCGCTATTATGGTTGTTGGTGGTTCTTTTGGAGGAGGAAACATGTTTCAAGCAAACCAAGCAGCACAGCAATTTGGTAGTATGATTGGTTCAACAGATTTATCAACTGCTTTAACATTTGGTGTTGTAATGTCTATATTAGTAGGTGTTGTAATTATTGGAGGAATCAAAAGAATTGGAAATATTACAGAAAAGATTGTGCCTTTTATGGTAGGTATTTATGTTTTAGCTGCTATAATTATTTTAGTTGCTAAGTTTTCGTTAATAGGAAATGCTTTCAGTCAAATTTGGGATGGTGCTTTTAATGCAAAAGGAATTTCAGGAGGTATATTAGGAGTATTAATTATTGGTTTTCAAAGAGCTGCATTTTCAAATGAAGCAGGAGTTGGCTCGGCTGCAATTGCTCATTCGGCAGTAAGAACAAAATACCCCGCATCAGAAGGTTTAGTCGCTTTATTAGAGCCATTTATTGATACCGTTGTGGTTTGTACCATGACCGCTTTAGTAATTATTATTACCAATGGCGACGGAAGTATTATGACTTACGGAACAAAATCTCCAGACGGTGTTTTGGCAACCTCAAAAGCATTTGCTTCGGTAATTCCTTGGTTTCCTTATGTATTAACAATGGCAGTAGTATTGTTCGCTTTTTCAACCATGTTATCGTGGTCTTACTACGGATTACAAGGTTGGATGTTTTTATTTGGTCGTTCAAAAGCAGCAGATTATGCGTATAAAATATTATTCTGTTTATTTGTAATTATTGGTTCAGCAGCAAGTTTAGGAGCGGTAACAGATTTTTCTGATGCAATGATTTTTGCTATGGCAGTACCTAATCTTGTTGGGTTATTTTTCTTATATCCAAAGGTAAAAGAAGAGTTAACAATTTACTTAAATGCTATTAAAGCTAAAAATTTATAAGAGTTTTAAATCTTTTTATTAAAGATAAAAAAATATAAAAATGAAATTATTTAAATCCCATTTCTGGTATAACAAACGCCAAAGAAATGGGACTTTCTTTTTGTGTATTATCCTTTTTATCCTTCAAGTTATCTATGTTTATATGGCTTTTTCCTCGGATAAAAAAATAACTACAACTTCAATCGAAATTCATGCTTTTCAACAAAAAATAGACAGTTTAAAAACAATCGCTTTAGCAGTTAAAAAACCAAAAAAACACCCTTTTAATCCCAATTATATAACGGATTTTAAAGGAAGTAAATTAGGCATGAGTCTGTTAGAAATTGATAAATTACACGCCTACAGAAAACAAGGTAAATTTGTAAATTCAGCGATAGAATTTCAGAAAATAACCAATATTTCCGATAGTTTACTAAGTGAAATTTCGCCGTATTTTAAATTCCCAGACTGGGTACTAAAACGCAAAAAAGAAGTAGTAAAAAAAAGACACACTTCAAATTATTCTGATTTTTCTGCTGTAAATTTTTCAGAAAAACCTGTATCAAAAACAGAAAAACGAATCGTTAAAATTAATATAAATACTGCTTCATTTAAACAAATATTAAAAATTCCTTATGTTAATTATCAACTTTGTAAAAAGATTATTGAATACAGAGAAGAAGTTGCAGAACTTCAAGATATATCAGAAATAAAAAATATCGCTCAATTTCCAATCGATAAATATGATAGAATAGTTTTATATTTGAAAGCAGAATAAACAAACAACAAACGAATATATAATGATGAATACTATGTACTTTACAGAAGAACACGAATCTTTTCGTGAAAGTTTTAAAAGCTTTTTACAGAAAGAAGTAGTTCCTCATATAAATAAATGGGAAAAAGATGGAACGGTAGAACGTTTTATTTGGAAGAAATTTGGTGAAATGGGTTATTTCGGATTAAATCAGCCAGAAGAATATGGAGGTTTAGGATTAGATCTTTTTTATACCGTAATTTTTTTAGAAGAATTACAAAAAGTAAACTCAGGAGGTTTTGCTGCTGCTATGTGGGCACATGCTTACTTGGCAATGACACATTTAAATAAAGAAGGAGATGCTCGTATAAAAAAAGATTATTTAACACCAAGTATTAACGGTGATAAAATTGGCTGTCTATGTATTTCAGAACCTTTTGGGGGAAGCGATGTTGCAGGAATGCGCACCACGGCTGTTAAAAAAGATGATACCTATGTAATTAACGGTTCAAAAACATTTATTACCAACGGAATATATTCAGATTATTTAGTGGTTGCTGCTAAAACAAATCTGCAGGAAAAACACAAAGGAATGAGTATCTTTATTGTTGATAGAAATACCCCAGGGGTTTCAGCAACTAAATTAGACAAACTAGGATGGAGAGCTTCCGATACCGCCGAAATTGCCTTTGACAATGTGGTAATTCCTGCTCAAAATTTAATGGGAGAACAAGGAAAAGGGTTTCCTTATATTATGCAACATTTCGCTTTAGAGCGTTTAATTATGGCAATTAATGCACATGCAAGAGCCGAATATGCGGTTGATTATGTCTTGCAATACATGAGCGAAAGAGAAGCTTTTGGTAAAACCCTAGACAAGTTTCAGGCCTTGCGTCATAAGGTGGCAGAAATGGCATCAAAAGTTGATATGTGTCGAGAATATAATTATTCGATTACAAAAAGACTCAACGATGGCGTTTACGTAGTAAAAGAGGCGAGTATGAGTAAAATGCTATCTACCAAAATGGCGGATGAAGTTATTTATGATGCTTTGCAATTATTGGGTGGTTATGGGTATATGGAAGAGTATCCGTTGGCACGTTTGTTACGAGATAGCCGTTTAGGTCCTATTGGTGGCGGAACTTCAGAAATTCTAAAAGAGATTATCGCTAAAATGATTATCGATAAAAAAGAGTATAAGCCGGCAACCTAATTTTTGAATTACTATAAAAAAGATGTTTTGGGCATTCCCTTGCAGGTCGCGCTTTCCACTATATCTTTTTTATGAAAAATAAAAAAGGATGCCGTTTCAATCGCTAATGCAGTGACCAACTTTAAAATAAGTATAAAAATAATTGTAGATTAAAATAAGACTCAGTACATTTGCAGTCCTAAAAATAAAAATTTAGAGACTACAATGAAGGGAGGTGCTAATATATGTTAATTATTCCAATTAAAGAGGGAGAGAATATCGATAGAGCGTTAAAACGTTACAAACGAAAGTTTAGAGATGTAAAAATCTTAAGACAACTACGTGATAAAAAACAGTTCAATAAACCGTCTGTTGTTAAACGTGCTCAAATGAAGAAAGCGTCTTACGTTCAAGGACTAAGAACTAAAGAAGAAGTAAGCTAGAAATAGTTTATTAATTTACAGAAACCTGTATTGATTAATTTCAATGCAGGTTTTTTTGTATATTTATTTTTCAAAAGCTGTTAGAGTAGCAGTATCAAAATATTAAAATAGGCTTTATGTTATTGACGGCTTTCTTAGACTACCTAGAACACGAAAAAAACTATTCAAAAAATACGATTAATGCCTATCGGATAGATTTACTTGGTTTTAAAGATTTTTGCATCACCGAATTTGACCAAGAAGATTTGGCAACCATTCATTACAATCAGATAAGAACCTGGATCGTTTCACTTATTAATGCTGAAATATCAAACAGAAGTGTAAACCGAAAAATGAGTTCTTTAAGAACATTTTATACTTTTTTGCAAAAAATAGCTGCTATTGAAAATAATCCAATGGCAAAACACAAAGCATTGAAAGTTCAAAAAAAAATACAAACACCTTTTGATATTGATGAAATACAGGAAGTAATTGCGCTTTTAAGTGAACCTGATAATTTCGAATCGGTAAGAAATAAATTGATTGTAGAATTGCTATATTCTACAGGGATGAGACGAATTGAAATGATTAATATTAAAGAGAAAGATATTGATTTTAGCAAACAAGTAATAAAAGTACTAGGTAAAAGAAACAAAGAACGCTATGTAATGTTACTTTCAACAGTGTTAAAAACATTAAACGAGTATTTAATTTTAAAAAGAACTTACGAGGTGGCAGGTGAACAGGCGCTGTTGATCACAGAAAAAGGAACTAAAATTTACGAAAAACTTGTGTACCGAATAATAAATGTGTACTTTAGTAGGGTATCTACAAAAGCTAAAAAAAGCCCCCATATATTAAGGCATGCTTTTGCTACTCACTTATTAAATAATGGTGCGTCGTTAAATTCGGTTAAAGAATTGCTAGGGCATTCAAGTTTAGCCTCAACTCAAGTATATACGCATAATAGCTTGGAGCAAATAAAAAAAGTGTATAATAAAGCTCATCCTAGAGAGTTAAAATAAAGATTGGAAAAATTATGAAAGTATTCACACAGTCAGTAAATTTTACAGCAGATAAAAGTTTAATCGATTATATTGAAAAGAAAATTGAAGGTCTAGAAAAGTTCCATGATAAAATAGTTGATGTAGAAGTATATTTAAAAGTACAGAAAACTAGTGAGAAGGAAAATAAAATAACAGAAATCAAAATAAATATACCAGGTGATGAATTTATGGTGAAAAAACAAACAAAAACCTTTGAAGAAGGCGTCAACATTGCGATTGATTCATTAAAAAGAAGTTTGAAAAAGTCAAAAGAGAAGCAAAGAACGATTTTAGTTTAATAAAAAATTAAAAGTTTTTTAAAAATAAATTGAAAAAAGTTTTAAAATATAGAAATTACTTTATACATTTGCAATCCGTTAGAAATAGCGGATTGTTTTTATTGACAATTAAAAAGCCGATGTAGCTCAGCTGGCTAGAGCAGCTGATTTGTAATCAGCAGGTCGTGGGTTCGAGTCCCTCCATTGGCTCAATAAAACAAAAAGTTCATTATTTATTAAGTGCCAAAAAAAATAGGGGAGATACCAAAGCGGCCAACTGGGACGGACTGTAACTCCGTTGTCTTACGACTTCGCAGGTTCGAATCCTGCTCTCCCCACTTTTTTAAAACTTATTAGTCAATGTGTCAAGCTTCAACTTTTGATTATTGATGAAAAGTTTTAAAAATATGCGAAAGTAGCTCAGTTGGTAGAGCGTCAGCCTTCCAAGCTGAATGTCGCCAGTTCGAACCTGGTCTTTCGCTCTAAAATCTACGCCGGTGTAGCTCAGTTGGTAGAGCGCATCCTTGGTAGGGATGAGGTCATCGGTTCAAATCCGATCATTGGCTCTTTTTTGGAGTTTTTTAAAAAAGGATTTAAAGTAATACTAAATATATTTAACTAAGAATTAAAATTAATAATCATGGCAAAAGAAACTTACGATCGTTCGAAGCCCCACTTAAATGTTGGTACTATTGGTCACGTAGATCACGGTAAAACTACATTAACTGCTGCTATCACAAAAGTATTAGCTGATGCAGGATTCTCTGAAGCTAGAGATTTTGATCAAATCGATAATGCTCCAGAAGAAAAAGAAAGAGGTATTACAATTAACTCTTCTCACGTTGAATATGCGACTCAGAACCGTCACTATGCACACGTAGATTGTCCAGGTCACGCCGATTATGTTAAGAACATGGTTACAGGTGCCGCTCAGATGGATGGAGCTATTTTAGTAGTAGCTGCAACTGATGGTCCTATGCCACAAACACGTGAGCACATTTTATTAGGTCGTCAGGTAGGTATTCCTCGTATGGTTGTTTTCTTGAATAAAGTTGACATGGTTGATGATGAGGAGTTACTTGAGTTAGTAGAAATGGAAGTAAGAGAGTTATTATCTTTCTATGAATATGATGGGGATAATGGTCCTGTAGTTTCAGGTTCAGCTTTAGGAGCTTTAAATGGTGAAGAGAAATGGGTTAATACTGTTTTAGAATTAATGGAAGCAGTTGATGCTTGGATCGAAGAGCCTTTAAGAGAGACTGAAAAAGATTTCTTAATGCCTATTGAAGATGTATTCTCTATTACTGGTCGTGGTACTGTAGCAACTGGTCGTATTGAAACAGGAATCATCAATTCTGGTGATGCTGTAGATATTATCGGTATGGGTACTGAGAAGTTAGCTTCTACAGTTACTGGTATTGAAATGTTCCGTCAAATCTTAGATAGAGGTGAGGCTGGAGATAATGCAGGTATCTTATTAAGAGGTATTGCTAAAGAAGATATTAAAAGAGGAATGGTAATCTGTAAGCCAGGTTCTGTAACTCCACACGCTAAGTTTAAGGCTGAGGTGTATGTATTGAAAAAAGAAGAAGGTGGACGTCACACTCCATTCCATAA
The DNA here is from genome assembly GCF_900239345.1 of Tenacibaculum dicentrarchi. Taxonomy (GTDB): domain Bacteria; phylum Bacteroidota; class Bacteroidia; order Flavobacteriales; family Flavobacteriaceae; genus Polaribacter; species Polaribacter dicentrarchi. Next base: position 48,212 of record NZ_OESZ01000044.1, read on the forward strand.
TAACTATCGCCCTCAGTTTTACGTACGTACTACTGATGTAACAGGAAATATTTTCTTACCAGAAGGTGTAGAAATGGTTATGCCTGGTGATAACTTAACTATTACAGTTGAATTAATCCAACCAATTGCATTAAACTTAGGTTTACAGTTTGCTATCCGTGAAGGTGGTAGAACAGTAGGTGCAGGTCAGGTTACTGAAATTTTAGACTAATTTATTAGTTTATATTCTAAAAAAGGAGTCTCTTAAATGAGAGACTCCTTTTAAAATAAAATACGGACGTAGTTCAGCGGTAGAGCACTGGTCTCCAAAACCAGCTGTCGGGAGTTCGAATCTCTCCGTCCGTGCATAATTAAAGCGAGTTATAATGATAAATTGTAACTCGCTAAAAGGATAACAAAATGAATAACTTTATACAATACATCAAAGGTTCTTTTGAAGAATTAAATACAAATATGACATGGGCTTCTCGTGAAGAGGTGCAAAAGTCTACTGTAATTGTTGCGGCGTTTACAATTGTTTTTGCTTTAGTCGTAGCAGGAGTAGATAAGGTTTTTCAAACAGGATTAGATAATTTCTTTAAAATGTTTTAATGATGGCTGACTCAGTAATGAAGTGGTATGTGGTAAGAGCTGTTGGTGGTCAAGAAAATAAGGTTAAAGCCTATATTGAGACAGAAATCGCTCGTTTTGGTTTGTCTGATTTTGTAAGTAAAGTTATTGTTCCTACAGAAAAAGTTATTCAAGTAAGAAACGGAAAGAAAGTTAACAGAGAAAGAGTCTATTTTCCTGGATATGTAATGGTAGAAGCTAATTTAGCTGGAGAAGTACCTCATGTGATAAAATCAGTAACAGGCGTTATTGGTTTTTTAGGTGAAACAAAAGGTGGTGAACCAGTGCCTATGCGTAAATCAGAAGTAAATAGGATGTTAGGAAAAGTTGATGAACTTTCTGTAAAAGATGAAAATATTGCAATTCCTTTTAATACTGGTGAAACAGTAAAAGTAATTGATGGTCCTTTTAATGGTTTTGATGGAATTGTTGAAAAAGTTAATGAGGAAAAGCGTAAGTTAGAAGTAATGGTTAAAATTTTCGGAAGAAAAACTCCATTAGAATTAAACTATATGCAAGTAGAAAAAATATAATCGTTACACCTATATTTAGATGTGTTTAAAGCTTCCATTTTAAATATATCGTTTTTAAATCTTAAACAATGGCAAAAGAAATAAGTAAGTTAGTTAAACTACAAGTTAGGGGAGGTGCTGCGAATCCGTCGCCACCAGTTGGACCCGCTTTAGGTGCTGCCGGTGTTAATATCATGGAGTTCTGTAAGCAATTTAATGCTCGTACACAGGACAAACAAGGTAAAGTTTTACCTGTTGTGATTACTGTTTATAAAGACAAATCTTTTGAGTTTGTTGTAAAAACACCACCAGCTGCAGTACAATTGTTAGAAGCGGCCAAAATTAAGAAAGGTTCTGGGGAACCAAATAGGAAAAAAGTAGCAAGTGTTTCTTGGGATCAAATTCAAGTAATTGCAGAAGACAAAATGGTAGATATGAATGCCTTTAAAGTTGAATCTGCAATGAAAATGATAGCCGGAACCGCTCGTTCTATGGGATTAACAGTGACAGGTAATGCACCTGCTTAAACTTTAAAAGATATTTAGAAATGGCAATTACTAGAAAGCAAAAAGAAGCTCGTTCTAAGGTAGATAGCTCTAAAGTTTACAGCTTAAACGATGCAGCAACCTTAGTTAAAGAAATTACAACTGTAAAATTTGACGCATCTGTAGATTTAGCAGTACGTTTAGGAGTTGATCCTCGTAAAGCAAATCAAATGGTACGTGGAGTTGTAACATTACCTCATGGAACAGGAAAAGATGTAAAAGTATTAGCATTAGTTACGCCTGATAAAGAAGCAGAAGCTGTTGCAGCTGGTGCTGATTATGTTGGGTTGGATGAATACCTTCAAAAAATTAAAGGAGGTTGGACTGATGTTGATGTGATTATAACTATGCCTAGTGTTATGGGGAAGTTAGGTCCTTTAGGTCGTGTTTTAGGACCAAGAGGTTTAATGCCTAACCCAAAGACAGGTACAGTAACTATGAACGTTGCAAAAGCAGTACAAGAAGTTAAAGCTGGTAAAATTGACTTTAAAGTTGATAAAACAGGTATTGTACATGCTGCTATCGGAAAAGTGTCTTTTGATGCTCAGAAGATTCAGGAAAATGCAAATGAGTTATTACAAACGTTAGTTAAATTAAAGCCAACAGCGGCTAAAGGAGATTATATAAAGAGTATATTTATGTCTTCAACTATGAGTCCTAGTATTGCTGTAGATGAAAAATCTATATCATAGGCACTTAAACTTTTAATTATGACAAGAGAAGATAAATTACAAGTAATACAAGATTTAACAGCAAGATTAGCAGATACAGGTACCATCTATTTAGCAGATATTTCTGGATTAGATGCTGTTACTACTTCAAACTTAAGAAGAGCTTGTTTTAAAGCAAACGTAGAATTATCTGTTATTAAAAACACATTGCTATCAAAAGCAATGGAAGCTTCTGATAAAGATTTCGGAGATTTACCAGCTGTTTTAAAAGGGAATACTTCAATGATGATTTCAGAGGTGTCTAACGCTCCTGCTAAAGTTATCAAAGAGTTCAGAAAAAAATCAGAAAAGCCTCTATTAAAAGGTGCTTTTGTTGAAGAGTCTGTTTATGTTGGAGATGACCAATTAGACGCATTAGTTAACATTAAATCTAGAGAAGAACTTATTGGAGATATTATCTCATTATTACAATCGCCTGCTAAAAATGTTGTTTCAGCATTACAATCAGGAGGTAACAAATTATCTGGTATCTTAAAGACATTATCAGATAAATAAGCACGCGCACAAATAAACTAAATAATAAATTTCAAAACACAATTAAAATGGCAGAATTAAAAGATTTCGCAGAGCAATTAGTTAACTTAACAGTAAAAGAGGTTAATGAATTAGCTGATATTTTAAAAGATGAGTATGGTATTGAGCCAGCAGCAGCAGCTGTAGCAGTAGCAGGACCAGCAGCAGGAGGAGATGCAGCAGATGAGCAAACTGAATTTGATGTTATTTTAAAAGCAGCAGGTGGTTCTAAATTAGCTGTAGTAAAATTAGTTAAAGAATTAACTGGATTAGGGTTAAAAGAAGCTAAAGCAATCGTTGATAGCGCACCAGCACCAGTAAAAGAAGGAGTATCTAAAGATGAGGCTGAAGGTCTTTTAAAATCTTTAGAAGAAGCAGGAGCTGAAGCAGAGATTAAGTAATCTATATTCCTGGTTTTAACTAGGTAAAACAATTAAGGTTTAGGTACTAGAAACATCTGTTTCTGGTCCTAAACCATTTTGTGTATATATTCGTTCTTTATTTTATTACATAAGTAACATTGTAATAGTACGACTGTAAAGAGCTAACGTTAAGTTAGCAAAGCAATTAAAATTGCATTATTGAAACGAAATAGTTTCAAAAAATAATATTTTTAATTTAAAAATAGCATCTCTTTTGGCAACGATAAACACTACTGAAAGAATTAACTTCGCATCATCGCAATTAGGTACCGATTATCCAGACTTTTTGGATATTCAGGTGAAATCTTTCCAAGATTTTTTCCAATTGCAAACCAAAGCTGATGAGCGAGGTGAAGAAGGTTTGTATAAAACCTTCATGGATAACTTTCCGATTACAGATACCCGTAATCAATTTGTATTAGAATTTTTAGACTACTTTGTAGATCCACCAAGATATAGCATTCAAGAATGTATTGAAAGAGGTTTAACACATAGTGTGCCTTTAAAAGCAAGGTTAAAACTTTATTGTACAGATCCTGAGCATGAAGATTTTGAAACTATTGTTCAAGATGTGTATTTAGGAACAATTCCTTATATGACAAATTCTGGAACCTTCATTATTAATGGAGCTGAAAGAGTTGTTGTATCTCAATTACACCGTTCACCAGGGGTGTTTTTTGGACAATCTTTCCATGCAAATGGAACTAAGTTGTATTCTGCAAGAGTAATTCCTTTTAAAGGATCTTGGATAGAATTTGCAACTGATATCAATCAGGTAATGTACGCTTATATTGATAGAAAGAAAAAACTACCAGTAACTACGTTATTCAGAGCCATTGGTTTTGAAAGAGATAAAGATATATTAGAGATTTTTGATTTAGCAGAAGAAATTAAGGTTTCTAAAGCAGGATTAAAAAAAGTATTAGGGCGTAAACTAGCAGCTAGGGTTCTAAAAACTTGGCATGAAGATTTCGTAGATGAAGATACCGGTGAAGTGGTGTCTATTGAACGTAACGAAATTGTTTTCGACCGTGATACAATCATAGAGAAAGAACATATTGATGAAATAATTGATGCAGGTGCTAAAACTATCTTATTACATAAGGTAGATAACGACATGGCCGATTATGCCATCATTCACAATACACTGCAGAAAGATCCTACGAATTCTGAAAAAGAAGCAGTAGAGCACGTCTACAGACAATTACGTAATGCTGAACCGCCAGATGAGGAGACAGCAAGAGGAATTATTGAAAAATTATTCTTCTCTGAGCAACGTTATAGTTTAGGTGAAGTTGGTCGTTTTAGAATGAACACCAAGTTACAGTTAAATGAGCCGATTGATCAGAAGGTATTAACTAAAAATGATATTATTACCATTATCAAATACTTAATTGAGTTAATTAACTCAAAAGCAGAAGTAGATGATATTGATCACTTATCTAACCGTCGTGTAAGAACTGTTGGTGAACAATTAGCAGGTCAGTTTGGTGTAGGTTTAGCTCGTATGGCTCGTACTATTCGTGAAAGAATGAATGTGCGTGATAATGAGGTGTTTACTCCTATTGATTTAATTAATGCGAAGACCTTATCTTCAGTTATTAATTCGTTTTTTGGAACTAACCAGTTATCTCAATTTATGGATCAAACCAATCCATTAGCTGAGATTACACACAAACGTCGTTTATCAGCACTAGGACCTGGAGGATTATCTAGAGAAAGAGCAGGATTCGAGGTTCGTGATGTTCACTATACACACTACGGACGTTTATGTCCAATTGAAACTCCTGAGGGACCGAATATTGGATTAATTTCATCTTTAGCAGTATTTGCAAAGGTTAACAGTTTAGGTTTTATCGAAACTCCTTATAAAAAGGTTATCGAAGGAAACGTAGATGTACACCAAGAGCATATTTATTTAAGTGCTGAAGAAGAAGAAGGAATGAAGTTTGCACAATCTAATTTAGAGGTAAGTGCAGCTGGAGATTTTGTTGGAGATAAATTAATTTCACGTGAAGGGGGAGATTTCCCTGTGGTAATACCTACTGAAATTGATTATATGGATGTTGCACCTAATCAAATTGCATCTATATCTGCATCATTAATTCCTTTCTTAGAACATGATGATGCCAACCGTGCGTTAATGGGATCGAATATGATGCGTCAAGCAGTTCCATTATTACGTCCAGAGTCTCCAATTGTAGGTACAGGATTAGAGCGTAGAGTTGCAAAAGATTCTCGTATTTTAATTAATGCTGAAGGACCTGGTGTTATTGAGTATGTTGATGCGAATAAAATAAGAATTAAGTATGATAGATCTGATGAAGAGCGTTTAGTAAGCTTTGATTCAGATGATATTTCTTATAACTTAATTAAGTTTAGAAAAACAAATCAAGGTACGAACATTAACCTAAAACCAATTGTTAAAGTTGGAGATAGAGTTGAAGAAGGTCAAGTACTTTGTGAAGGATATGCAACACAAAAAGGAGAATTAGCTTTAGGTAGAAATATGAAAGTAGCCTTTATGCCTTGGAAAGGGTATAACTTTGAGGATGCGATTGTAATTTCTGAAAAAGTTGTTCGTGAAGATATCTTTACTTCTATTCATATTGACGAATATTCTTTAGATGTTCGTGATACGAAATTAGGAGCTGAAGAATTAACAAACGATATTCCTAACGTTTCAGAAGAGGCTACTAAAGACTTAGATGAAAATGGAATGATTCGTATTGGAGCAGAGGTTAATCCAGGTGATATCTTAATTGGTAAAATTACTCCAAAAGGTGAATCTGACCCAACTCCTGAAGAAAAATTATTAAGAGCTATCTTTGGTGATAAAGCAGGTGATGTAAAAGATGCATCACTAAAAGCTTCTCCATCATTAAGAGGGGTAGTAATTAATAAAAAATTATTCCAACGTGCTGTAAAAGATAAAACAAAACGTGCTAGAGATAAAGAAGCTATTGCTGTTTTAGAAGCATCTTATGTACACAAGTTTGAAGATTTAAAAGATTTATTAATTGAAAAATTATTTAATCTAATTACAGGAAAAACTTCTCAAGGGGTATTTAATGATTTAGGAGAGGAAGTATTACCAAAAGGTAAAAAATTCACTCAAAAAATGTTGAATTCTGTAGGTGATTTTACGCACTTACACGGAACTTGGACTACTGATAAAGATTTAAATAGATTAGTTGTTGAATTAGTTCACAATTATAAAATTAAAGTTAACGATTTACAAGGTTCTTTACGTCGTGAGAAATTTACAATTTCTGTAGGAGATGAATTACCAGCAGGAATCTTAAAACTTGCCAAAATTTATGTTGCTAAAAAACGTAAATTAAAAGTAGGAGATAAGATGGCAGGACGTCACGGAAATAAAGGTATTGTTGCTCGTATTGTTAGAGCTGAAGATATGCCTTTCTTAGCAGACGGAACGCCTGTTGATATTGTATTAAATCCATTAGGGGTACCATCTCGTATGAATATTGGTCAGATTTATGAAACTGTTCTTGGATGGGCAGGTCAGAAATTAGATCAGAAGTATGCAACACCAATTTTTGATGGAGCAAACATCGACCAAATAAACGAGTTAACTGATAAAGCAGGAATTCCACGTTACGGACATACATATTTATATGATGGAGGTACAGGAAAACGTTTCGATCAGCCAGCAACGGTAGGTATTATTTATATGATTAAGTTAGGTCACATGATTGAAGATAAAATGCACGCGCGTTCTATTGGACCTTACTCATTAATTACGCAGCAACCACTTGGAGGTAAAGCTCAATTTGGAGGTCAGCGTTTTGGAGAGATGGAAGTTTGGGCACTTGAAGCATATGGTGCATCAAGTATCTTAAGAGAAATCTTAACCGTAAAATCTGATGATGTATTAGGTAGAGCCAAAACTTACGAAGCAATCGTAAAAGGTGAAACTATGCCAGAACCAGGTTTACCAGAATCATTTAATGTATTAATGCACGAACTGAAAGGTTTAGGATTAGATGTTAAATTAGAGGAATAACAAACAGTGAAATATCATTCGGTAATTAAATTTACCGAATGATAAATCATTTTAAATATACGTCTCATTTAGAGGCAATTTTTAATTCGAATCCATTACTTATTATGGCAAGAAAGAACGAAAAATACACTGTTAAAAAGTTTAACAAAATTTCAATTGGTTTAGCATCACCTGAGTCTATTTTAGAGGCGTCAAGAGGTGAGGTTTTAAAGCCAGAAACTATTAATTACCGTACACATAAACCAGAAAGAGATGGTTTATTTTGTGAGCGTATATTTGGTCCTATAAAGGATTATGAGTGTGCGTGTGGTAAATACAAAAGAATCCGTTATAAAGGAATCATTTGTGATCGATGTGGAGTTGAAGTTACTGAGAAAAAAGTACGTAGAGACAGAGTAGGTCACATTAATTTAGTAGTACCAGTAGCACACATTTGGTATTTTAGATCATTACCTAACAAAATGGGGTACCTTTTAGGTTTACCGTCTAAAAAGTTAGATATGATTATTTACTACGAACGTTATGTAGTAATTCAACCAGGTGATGCTAAAACTGCTGAAGGAGAGTCATTAAATAAAATGGACTTCTTAACAGAAGAAGAGTATTTAGATATTTTAGATGCACTTCCACAAGAAAATATGTATTTAGATGATAGCGACCCAACTAAGTTTATCGCTAAAATGGGAGCTGAATGTTTAATCGATTTATTAGAAAGAATTGATTTAGACTCTTTATCATTTGAATTACGTCATAAAGCAAATACTGAAACTTCTAAGCAACGTAAAAACGAAGCATTAAAGCGTTTAAATGTTGTTGAAGCTTTTAGAGATTCTCAAAAAAATAGAGAAAACAATCCTGAGTGGATGATAATGAAGGCTGTACCAGTTATACCGCCAGAATTACGTCCTTTAGTGCCATTAGATGGTGGTCGTTTTGCTACTTCAGATTTAAATGATTTATACCGTCGTGTAATTATCCGTAATAATCGTTTAAAACGATTAATGGAAATTAAAGCACCTGAGGTTATTTTACGTAATGAAAAACGTATGTTACAAGAATCAGTAGATTCTTTATTTGATAACACACGTAAATCATCAGCAGTAAAAACAGAATCTAACAGACCTTTAAAATCTTTATCTGATAGTTTAAAAGGGAAACAAGGTCGTTTCCGTCAAAACTTATTAGGTAAGCGTGTTGATTATTCTGCACGTTCGGTAATTGTTGTTGGACCAGAATTAAGATTATTCGAATGTGGATTGCCAAAAGATATGGCAGCAGAATTATACAAGCCTTTTGTTATTCGAAAATTAATCGAAAGAGGTATTGTTAAAACTGTAAAATCTGCAAAGAAAATTATAGATAGGAAAGAACCAGTTGTTTGGGATATCTTAGAAAATGTAATTAAAGGACATCCTGTTTTATTAAACCGTGCCCCTACATTACACCGTTTAGGTATTCAATCTTTTCAACCAAAATTAATTGAAGGAAAAGCGATTCGTTTACATCCATTAGCATGTTCGGCATTTAATGCGGATTTTGATGGAGATCAAATGGCTGTTCACTTACCATTAGGACCTGAAGCTATTTTAGAAGCTCAGATTTTAATGTTAGGTTCTCACAATATTTTAAATCCTGCAAATGGAGCACCAGTAACGGTACCATCTCAGGATATGGTATTGGGTCTTTATTATATGACTAAAGAAAGAAAATCTACACCTGAAGTGATTATTAAAGGTGAAGGATTAACTTTTTATTCTCCAGAAGAGGTAATTATCGCCTTAAATGAAGAAAGAGTAGACTTAAACGCAGGTATAAAAGTTCGTACAGCAGATGTTGTAGATGGAGAGCACGTAACTAGAATTGTAGCAACTACGGTTGGTAGAGTTTTATTTAATGAAAAAGTACCAAAAGAAGCTGGATATATTAATGAGGTTTTAACTAAAAAATCATTAAGAGGTATTATTGGTGACATTTTAAAAGTAACTAATATTCCTGCTGTAGGAGATTTCTTAGATGAAATTAAAAATATGGGATATAAATACGCCTTTGAAGGTGGTTTATCTTTCTCATTAGGAGATATTATTATTCCTGAAGAAAAGGAAGGAATGATTGCTGCAGCCAATAAAGAGGTTGATGCAATTGTATCTAACTATAACATGGGAATGTTAACAAATAAAGAACGTTACAATCAGGTAATTGATATTTGGGGGTCTGCAAATAACAGATTAACAGAATTATCTATGAAACGTTTGCGTGAAGACCAACAAGGGTTTAACTCGGTATTCATGATGCTTGATTCTGGTGCAAGGGGTTCTAAAGAACAGATTCGTCAGTTAACAGGTATGCGTGGATTAATGGCAAAACCTAAAAAATCTACTGCAGGTGGTGGAGAAATTATTGAGAATCCGATTCTTTCTAACTTTAAGGAAGGGTTATCAATTCTTGAATACTTTATCTCAACTCACGGTGCTCGTAAAGGTTTAGCGGATACGGCATTAAAAACAGCCGATGCAGGTTATTTAACTCGTCGTTTAGTAGATGTATCGCAAGATGTTATTGTAAACGAAGTTGATTGTGGTACTTTAAGAGGATTAGAAGTCGCTCCTTTAAAGAAAAATGATGAAATCGTTGAATCTTTAAGCGATAGAATTACAGGTCGTACATCTTTAAATGATGTATATGCACCTAATTATGATGATATAATTATTGCTGCAGGTGAGTTAATTACATCAAAATTAGCAGATGAAATTCAAGCAAGCGGTATTGATAAAGTTGAAGTTCGTTCGGCATTAACTTGTGAATCTGAAAGAGGAATTTGTGAAAAATGTTACGGACAATCATTATCAACAGGTAAAAAAGTTCAAAGAGGTGAAGCAGTTGGTGTAATTGCAGCACAATCTATTGGAGAGCCTGGTACACAGTTAACATTACGTACTTTCCACGTTGGAGGGGTAGCAGGAAACATTTCTGAAGAGAATAAGTTGATTGCAAAATATGAAGGTAACGTTAAAATAGAAGATTTACGTACTGTTGTTGGTAAAGATAAAGAAGGAAATGAAATAGAAATAGTTATTTCACGTACTGCTGAAATCAAAATTATCGACAAAAAGACAGAAATCGTATTAAGTACTAATATTATTCCTTACGGTTCAATTATCTTTAATAAAGATATGAAAACTATCAAAAAAGGAGATGCAGTATGTCAATGGGATCCATTTAACGGGGTTATTGTTTCTGAATTTGGAGGAAGAGTGAAGTTTAACAACTTAGAACAAGGTATTAATTACTCTGTTGAAGTTGATGAGCAAACTGGTTTCCAAGAGAAAGTAATGATTGACTCTAAAAATAAAAAAATCATTGCTTCATTAATTATTGAAGATGCTGATGGTAATGCGTTACGTTCGTACAGTTTACCTGTAGGTGCTCACTTAATGGTTAGTGATGGTGATAAAGTTCCAACAGGTCATACTTTAGTTAAAATTCCACGTAAGTCTGGTAAAGCAGGCGATATTACAGGAGGTTTACCACGTGTAACAGAATTATTTGAAGCACGTAACCCATCTAATCCAGCAGTAATTGCTCAGATTGATGGTGTAGTATCTTTCGGTAAAATTAAGCGAGGTAATCGTGAAATTATTATTGAATCTAAAACAGGAGATATTACTAAATATTTAGTGAAATTATCGAACCAAATTTTAGTTCAAGAGAACGATTTTATTAAAGCAGGTATGCCTTTATCTGATGGAGCAACTACTCCAGTAGATATTTTAAATATTCAAGGACCTTCAGCGGTACAAGAATATTTAGTAAATGAAATTCAAGAAGTATATCGTTTACAAGGTGTAAAAATTAATGACAAGCATTTCGAAGTAGTAGTACGTCAAATGATGCGTAAAGTTAGAATTATTGATTCTGGAGATACCTTATTACTAGAAAATCAATTAATTCACAAAAATGACTTTATCAAAGACAACGATGCTATCTACGGAATGAAAGTTGTTGAAGATGCAGGAGATTCTGAAAATTTACAAGCAGGACAGATTGTTTCGGCACGTCAATTAAGAGATGAAAATTCTATTTTACGTAGAGCAGATAAAAATTTAGTAGCCGCTCGTGAAGCGAAACCAGCAACAGCTGAACAAATTTTACAAGGGATTACTAGAGCTTCGTTACAAACGAAATCATTTATATCGGCAGCGTCGTTCCAGGAAACTACTAAAGTATTAAATGAAGCCGCAGTAAACGGTAAAATTGATACCTTAGAAGGATTAAAAGAGAATGTAATTGTTGGTAAACGTATTCCAGCAGGTACAGGAATGAGATCTTACGATAAGCAAATTGTAGGACCTAGAGAAGAAATGGAAGAAAATTTATAATTTTTTAATACCTAAAGGTCTCTAAATTTTTAGAGGCCTTTTTTTTTATTAATATTATGGAAAACAATAAAGACCCACAATTAAATATTGAATTAGATCAAGATATTGCTGAAGGAACCTATAGTAATTTAGCGGTAATCAATCATTCATTATCAGAATTTATCGTTGATTTTATCAATATTATGCCAGGTATTCCAAAACCAAAGGTAAAATCAAGAATTATTTTAACACCACAACATGCTAAAAGACTTGCTAAAGCTTTGGTTGAAAATGTTCAAAAATTTGAACAAACAAATGGTGAAATAAAAGATTACGAACAGCCACCTATTCCAATGAATTTTGGAGGAACAACAGGGGAAGCTTAAAAAATAAAAAACGTCTATAATTAGACGTTTTTTTATTTTATCAAATTTTAATAAAAGATATTATTATCTTTTTTATTAGGAATTATTTCTTACTTTTGAATTTTAAAACTTGTAAAAATTATATATGTTTTCAAAATCTTGTGAATATGGTTTAAGAGCAGCTATTTATATCGCAGAGCAATCTAGTTTGAAGAAAAAAGTAGGGCTTAAAGAAATTGCAAGTGCTATTGACTCTCCTGAACCATTTACAGGTAAAATATTACAAATTTTAACGAAAAATAATATAGCAAGTTCTTTAAAAGGACCACATGGAGGTTTTTTTATTGAAGAAGTAAATTTAAAAAAGATAAAACTAAGTAATATCGTATCAGTATTAGATGGTGATACTATTTATACGGGATGTGCTTTAGGATTAAAACAATGTGACCATAACTCACCGTGTCCTTTACATATAAAGTTTATCGAAATAAGAGAAAGTTTAAAAGTAATGCTAGAAGAAACCACTTTATATGATATTTTATATTCAGAAGATAAAAAGAATACTTTTTGGTTAAAGAGGTAACCAAAATCTAAAATCTATATTAATAAAAGATAAAAGTATCTTTTTATACTTTTATGTAGTGTAGATTAAAAATAATAATTAAAATTAAATAAAAAATAATAATGAGAAAAATTTGGACATGGTTTATAGCTGTAGTAGTACTATCCTTTGTGGCGTTAATTTGGGTAGGAACGGAAGTTTATCAAACCCAGCCACCGATACCAAACATGGTAACGGTAAAAAATACAGGCGAAGTTGTTTACACAAAAGAAGATATTCAAATAGGGCAAAATGTTTGGGAATCAATAGGAGGAATGGAAGTAGGTTCTATTTGGGGGCATGGTAGTTATGTTGCTCCAGATTGGTCGGCCGATTGGATTCATAAAGAAGCCGTATTTCTGTTAAATTATTGGGCGAAAAAAGATTTTAATACAGGATATGATGTTTTAAATGTAGAGCAAAAAGCAGCATTAAAAGCACGATTAATTAAAAATATTAAAACCAATACCTATGATACAAGTACAGGAAAAATTCAAATATCAGATGAAAGATTACTAGCGATTAAAGAAAATTCAAAATATTATGCTAGTATTTTTTCTGAAGGATATGAGCAATATGCAATTCCAAAAGGAGCTTTAACTAATGTTGATAAATTAAGTAAGTTAAATGCTTTTTTATTCTGGACATCATGGGCAGCGAGTACCAATAGACCCAATAAAGATTATACATATACGTCAAATTGGCCTCACGAACCATTAATTGATAACACGATTACAGCCGATTCTCAATTATGGTCAGGTTTTTCAATTATATTATTACTATTATTTATAGGGCTTTTAACTTATTATTATATTGTAAATCATGAAAAAGGAGAGGCAGTTACCAACCCAAAATCAGATCCGTTATTAAACATGAAAATGTTTAAATCGCAAAAAGCAGTATTAAAATATTTTATTGTTATTTCATTATTAATTGCATTACAAGTAATTTTAGGTATTGTAACGGTACATTATACGGTAGAAGGACAGGCTTTTTTTGGCTTTAATTTATCAGAATTTTTACCGTATTCAGTAACTAGAACTTGGCATACGCAATTAGCAGTTTTTTGGATTGCTGCCACTTGGTTAGCAACAGGATTATTTTTAGCACCTATAATTAGTGGAAAAGAAATGAAATATCAAGTATTTGGTATTAATTTTTTATTCGTAGCTTTATTGATAATTGTATTAGGTTCTATGCTAGGAGAATGGTTAGGAATTCATCAGTTTTTAGACTTAACAACGAATTTTTTCTTTGGGCACCAAGGGTATGAATACATGGATTTAGGGCGTTTTTGGCAAATATTTTTAGGTATTGGTTTAGTTTTATGGATGTTTATGGTTGGAAGACACGTACTATATGGAATTCGTAAAAAAGATGATTCAAAACATTTATTAATTATCTTATTAATAGCAGTAATTGCTATTGGGATGTTCTTTTTCTCAGGATTGATGTATGGCGAAAATAGTACATTACCTGTAATTAATTACTGGCGTTGGTGGTTGGTACATTTATGGGTAGAAGGATTTTTTGAAGTATTTGCAACTGTAATAATTGCCTATATTTTTTCAAGAATGAAAGTAATATCAATGAAAACAGCAGGGAAAGTATCGGTAGCATCAGCAACTATATTTTTATCAGGAGGAATTATAGGAACACTTCATCATTTATATTATTCAGGAACACCAATACAGGCAATTGCTTTAGGGGCAACTTTTAGTGCTTTAGAAGTAGTTCCATTAACTTTAATGGGCTTTGAAATTCGTGAAAACTGGAATTTATTAAAAGGAAATAACTGGATACAGCGTTATAAATGGCCTATATATTTCTTTATATCAGTAGCATTTTGGAATATGTTAGGGGCAGGAGTTTTAGGGTTTTTAATTAATCCACCAATTGCATTGTACTATATTCAAGGATTAAATACCACTGCTGTACATGCACATGCTGCATTATTTGGAGTTTATGGAATGTTAGGAATGGGATTTATTTTGATATGTTTACGTTTTTATTCAGATGAATTATGGAATGAAAAACTAATTAGAAATTCATTTTGGCTTTTAAATATCGGTTTAATTTTGATGATTGTATTAAGCATGCTTCCTGTAGGAATTATACAGGCATATACTTCAATTACCAAAGGATATTCATTTGCAAGAGATGCGGAATTATTATACAGCCCAACAGTGCAAACCTTAAAATGGATGCGTATGATTGGAGATACCGTATTTTCAGTAGGAATTGGTTATTTCTGTTATTTTGTTATAAAAGTAACTGTTGGTGCTTTGAAAATGAAAAAAGATGTTAATTAATTTTTAAAAATAGGTTATAAAAAAACTCAGGATAGAATCCTGAGTTTTTTTATATAAATAAGTTTTTAGTTGCAATTTAAAACCCAATAGAAATATCTTTTAACGTTTGTTTATCAAGAATAAAAACTTCTTTTCCTTTTAAATCAATTAATTTTTTCTTTTTAAATTCAGAAAGTAACCGAATTGCCGATTCTGTAGCTGTTCCGATAATATTAGCAATATCTTCTCTTGATAAATGAATCCCTAAAGCCCCATTTTCATTATTTTTAAATTTATTATCAAGGTTTAATAAAGTAGAAGCTAAACGTTGTTTAACCGTTTTTTGTGCCATATCAACAATAAAATCATCTGCAGTTTTAAGAGAAGATGCCATTGTTTTAAGAATATCCATAGTAAATTTTTGGTTCTCTTCTAAATCTCTAACAATTTCTTCTTTAGGGATAAAACAAATCTCCATATCATTTACGGCTATGGCTTTTAAGTTAGAAGCTTCATCATTAATTAAACTCCGTTCGCCTAATAAATCGCCTTTTCTTACCAAATTTACAATTTGATCTCTACCATTATCACTCATTTTTGAGACTTTACAAATACCATTTTTAATACAAAAAACACCATTTATATGTTCACCTTCTTCAAATAAAACATCACCTTTTTTTACCTTTTTAGAAGTTTTACATCCTGAAATTCTAATTAATTCATCTTTTGTGAGTGATTTTAGAGAGTTAAATTCACGAATAATACATTGTTCACATTTACTCATAATAGTTCTTCATTAAGCTAGTTCAAATATAATCAAAAGCTGATATATATCATATTTTAATTGCAATTCTTATAAGACCTTTGCACTAGGCAAACGAGTAAATATGGAAAACGCAAAATGTTTTCATTGTGGTAACGAATGTGATACCAAAACCATCACTATAAAAGAGAAATCTTTTTGTTGTAATGGTTGTAAAACGGTTTTTGAAATTTTTTCAGAAAATGATTTAACCTGTTACTATGATTTTCAAAACAATCCTGGAGCAATTCCAGAAGAAATTCAAGGAAAATATGATTTTCTTGATAATAAAGAAATTACCGATAAACTACTAGAGTTTAATGATGGTAATTTACATGTTGTTAATTTATATATACCTCATATACATTGTAGTTCTTGTATTTGGGTACTAGAAAACTTACATAAATTACAACGAAATATCAGCTCATCACAAGTTGATTTCCCTAAAAAAACAGTTCGAATTACGTATAATTCTGAAATTATTTCTTTAAAAGAAATTGTTTTATTGTTGAGTTCTATCGGATATGAACCTTATATCAGTTTAGAGGATTACGAAGTTGGAAAAAAGAAAGTTGACAGAAGTTTAATTTATAAACTAGGAATAGCAGGTTTTGCTTTCGGAAATGTGATGTTTTTATCGTTTCCAGAATATTTTGAAGTATCTGGTTTTTGGTTAGAACAATACAAAGGAATATTTCGTTGGTTGATGTTTTTCTTTTCATTACCTGTAGTTTTTTATGCGGGGCAAGATTATTTTATATCGGCATATAAAGGTTTACGCTCTAAAATTTTAAATATTGATGTTCCGATTGCTTTAGGAATTGCTGTTTTATTTATCCGAAGTTCTGCGGAAATTATTTTTGATATCGGAACTGGTTTTTTTGATAGTTTAACAGGCTTGGTTTTCTTCTTGTTATTAGGAAAGTTTTTTCAACAAAAAACATATAATTTCTTGTCTTTTGAACGAGATTATAAATCGTATTTTCCTATTGCGGTAACCCGAATTTCATCCGAAGGAAAAGAACAAAATGTACAAATTTATGATGTTGAAAAAGGTGATAGACTATTAATTAGAAATCAAGAATTAATTCCTGTTGATGGAATTTTAATCAACGGAAATGCAAAAATAGATTACAGTTTTGTTACAGGTGAAGCAGTTCCTGTATCTAAAAAATCGGGCGATAAATTATTCGCAGGAGGAAAGCAATTATCGGGAGTTATAGAAATGGAAGTTTTAAGCTCGGTTTCGCAAAGTTATTTAACGCAATTGTGGAGTAATGATGTATTTAAGAAAGATAAAAATTCATCATTTAAAACATTAACAGATAGAATAAGTCAGAATTTTACAGTTACAGTTTTAATAATTGCTTTTATTTCCACTGCATTTTGGCTGTATTTTGATTCAAGTAAAGCATTAAATGTATTTACGGCTGTCTTAATTATTGCCTGTCCGTGTGCTATTGCTTTAGCAGCTCCGTTTACTTTAGGAAATATGCTTCGGATTTTTGGGAAGAAGAAATTTTACCTAAAAAATGCCACCGTTGTAGAACAATTAGCTGAAATTGATAGTGTTATTTTTGATAAAACAGGAACACTTACAACAAGTAAAGAAAATCAAATTGATTATAAAGGAAGTGAATTATCATCCGAAGAAAAAGCAATATTAAAAAGTACTTTACGAGCTTCAAATCATCCGTTAAGTAGGATGTTGTACGGTTTTTTATCAGTAGAAATGTTACCTGTTGATAGTTTTAAAGAATACACAGGAAAAGGAATTGAAGCTATATGTAACGGAATAGATGTAAAAATAGGTTCGTCATCTTTTGTAAATAATACCAAAGAAAAACTCAATTTAGATACTTCGGTACATATTAGTTTTGATGGAATTTATAAAGGAAAATATGTGTTTAAAAATGCGTACCGAAATGGTGTAAAAGAATTGTTTTCTGAATTAAATACGAATTATAATTTGGCAGTTGTTTCTGGTGATAATGAAGGAGAAAAGAAATTTTTAGAAGATTTTTTACCAAAAAACACGTCTTTTTTATTTAATCAAAAACCAGAAGATAAATTAAATTATGTTGAAGATTTACAAAATAAAGGGCAAAGCGTAATTATGATTGGTGATGGTTTAAATGATGCGGGGGCATTGGCACAAAGTAATGTTGGGATTTCGTTATCAGAAAATATTAATGTGTTTTCACCTGCTTGTGATGCTATTTTAGATGCCTCAAAATTTAATGAAATTTCGGGGTACATAAAAGCATCAAAAAAAGCAATCAAAATAATTAAGTATAGTTTTATACTATCATTATGTTATAATTTAATCGGATTATATTTTGCAACAACAGGACAATTAAAACCTGTAATTGCAGCAATATTAATGCCTTTAAGTTCTATTAGTATTGTTTTGTTTACAACGATTGCAACAAATTTATTAGGGAAAAAAATAAAATAATTTAAAAGATAATTATTATGAAAGTAGCCTCATTTTTAGAAGATATTAAGTTTAATGAAAATAAACCTGCCGTATCATTATTATTGGATACTGATTTTTCCAAAGAAATACGTGTTGTCTTTAAAAAAGGACAAGTTATGGAAGACCATCAAGCACCTTTTGCAATAATTGTTCAGGTGATAAAAGGCAGTATTGATTTTGGTGTAAATAATGAAATAAAACAATTAAATACAGGCGATTTAATTTCGTTAAAACCTCAGGTAGTTCATAATTTAACAGCTTTAGATGAAAGTATTGTTAGGTTGTCATTATCTAAATTAGATACCTTAAAAAGAGTTGAAAACGTATAAAATATATAAAATTGATACAATTAAATACCTATATAGACCATACTTTACTAAAAGCAACCGCTACAGATAACGATATTATACAACTGTGTGAACAAGCCAAGCAATATGGTTTTTTTGCCGTTTGTGTAAATGGCTGTTATGTGAAACTAGCAAAAGAAATTTTAGTGGATTCTGATGTGAAAATAGCCGCTGTTATTGGGTTTCCTTTAGGGGCAATGACTACCGAGGTTAAAATTTTTGAGGCAGTTAATTGTATTGAAAATGGCGCATCAGAAATTGATATGGTTATTAATGTTGGTAAATTGTTAGCTAGCGAGTATGATTATGTTGAAAACGAAATAAGGCTGATAAAAAAAGCCATCGGAAATAATGTTTTAAAAGTAATTTTTGAGAATTGTTATTTATCCGAAGAAAAAATGAAAACAGTTTGTTTACTCGCGGTAAATGCAGGTGCTAACTTTATAAAAACATCGACAGGTTTTGCTACAGGTGGCGCTACTTTTAAACAGGTTGAATTGATGAAATTTACGGTTGAAAATAGCGTGCAAATAAAAGCAGCTGGCGGTATTAAAGATATCGAAACAGCAGCAAAATATATTAAACTAGGCGCAACTCGCTTAGGAACATCAGCAGGGGTTTCTTTGGTTACTAAAGGGTTTTCTGAAAATGATAATTATTAAAAAAGGTTGTTTACCTAAAGCGTATCAACTTATTATTGATGCGCTAATTTTTTAGGCTAATTAAGCTGATATTTAAAAAAAAAGACACATGAATTCACTGATACAAAAATACAATATTCCAGGACCTCGATATACGAGTTATCCAACGGTTCCTTATTGGGAAAATGAAACTTTTTCTAAAGATAAATGGATTGAAACTTTTAAAAAATCGTTTATAGAAAGTAATTCATCCGAAGGAATTAGTGTGTATATTCATTTGCCTTTTTGTGAGAGTATTTGTACTTTTTGTGCCTGTCATAAACATATTACAAAAAGACATGAAGTAGAAGAAGATTATATTGATACCGTTTTAAAAGAATGGAATTTATATACCAATTTAGTAGATGAAACGCCAATTATCAAGGAAATTCATTTAGGTGGCGGAACACCTACTTTTTTTTCAAAAGAAAATTTAAAGAAGTTAATTGATGGTTTATTTATCAACGCTAAAAAACATCCGAAGCACGAATTTAGTTTTGAAGGACATCCGAATAATACCACAAAAGAACAATTACAAACCTTATTCGATGTTGGTTTTACAAGAGTAAGTTACGGAGTGCAAGATTATAATTTAAAGGTTCAAGAAGCAATACACAGAGTACAGCCTTTTGAAAATGTTGAAAAAGCAACCATTTGGGCAAGAGAAATAGGATATACATCTATTAGTCACGATTTAATTTTCGGATTGCCATTTCAAACCAAAGAAAATGTAATTCATACCATTAATAAAACCAAAGAATTACAGCCTGATAGAATTTCATTTTACAGTTACGCACATGTTCCGTGGGTAAAAGGTGTTGGGCAGAGAGGTTTTAATGAGAAAGATTTACCAAAGAATGAAGAAAAACGTGAATTATACGAAATAGGGAAGGAGCTATTTGCCGAAATGGGTTACGTTGAAATAGGAATGGATCATTTTGCGTTAAAAACGGATAGTTTATATAAAGCAACTCAGAAAAAAACATTGCATCGTAATTTTATGGGTTATACTGCCAATAAAACGCAGTTAATGGTTGGTTTAGGAATGTCGTCAATTTCTGATTCTTGGTACGGATTTGCACAAAATGTAAAAACGGTAAAAGAATATCAAAAAATAGTGAACGAAGGAGAAATTCCTGTTTTTAGAGGACATATTTTATCTGAAGAAGATTTAATTATCCGAAAGCATATTTTAAATATTATGTGTCATTTTACCACTTCGTGGGATGCTGAAAATTTAAAGGTTAAAGGTATTGAAATCCTTTTAGAAAAATTACAAGAAATGCAGGCTGATGGATTGGTTTTTATCGATGGAAATACTCTAACAGTTCCTGAAAAAGCAAGACCTTATGTACGAAATATTTGTATGGCGTTTGATAAGCGTTTACATAATAATAAGCCCGAAACAAAATTGTTTTCGATGACAATTTAGGAACTTTTATACTTATAAAACAAAGAAGTGTGAAACCAAGGCTTGATAAAACAAGCCTTAGTTTAAAAAAAAGGATTTATATAGTTTATTTCTTATGACACCCTTCACAATATTCATAATACGTAAACTAATTCCTTTAATTATTTTTTATTGAACGTTCTTTTTTAACAAATAAATAACTTTTTTGTGAAAACAATTATTTACTTCGCTATAAGTGTTTTATATCAATTAAATTCCATTTTTTAGTTGTCAAATAGTTTACAATGTGTTAAATGAAAAAAATTAATACTTATTAGTTGTACCTTTGTTTAGATTACGATGCAAATATCGTATTATTTTCCGTTTATGAAAATAATTTACGTATTATTTTACGAATAAATATGGTAGCGAGTAGGATTAAAATATTTATAAGATTTAAAGGGGTGGCTGTTAGTAAGTTAGAGCGAATTATTGGTGCTAGTGATGGTACTTTACGTAATGCTTTAAAGAAAGGAACAGAAATTAATTCAAAATGGCTCGGATCAATTTCCGATAATTTTCCTGATTTAAATTTTAATTGGTTAATTACAGGTAAAGGTAATATGCTTTTAACTGATGAACCTTTAAGTTTAGAAGAGATTAAAAATGAAAAGATACTCGATTATATTTTAGTAAATATAGATGATTTTAAAAAAGAACCTAAAATAAATGCAATAATGGGTTTGTTTTCTAATTTTGAACAGCAAAAAGATTGTCAAAAATTATATGATAAAATTAGAGCTTATGAATGTTTATTAAAGGAGAACAAAAATAAAGAGTAAATTAAACTATTTTGATAATCGTTTTAGTTCGGTACTTAATTGATTTAATTGATTTTCTAATTTAGAAGTAAATTCTGGATACCTTTTTAAAAATACATAAGATATTTTCCAAAAATCAATATTAGTTTCATGAGGTATTATTATTGGAGGTATGTTTACATGGTCGGCTGATAAATAATAATTAGTACCGTCAGTGTTGTAACGTCTAATAAATAACATATCATTAGCTAATGTAATTACTACATCTCCTTTAATTAAATCTTCAGGAATGGTTTTTTCTCCAATTACAATATCTTCAGGAAATAATCCTTCTTCATTAGATACCATAAATAAATTAGTTACTGTAAATGCTAATAATTGAGAGTTTGAAGGTATAGGTAATTTAATAACAGGTAAGTTTTGATAGCTTTTTGTTGTTTTAAAATTATCTATAAACATTTTACTATTCAGTGAATTTACAAACGGAATATCAGTAAAACTAGCTTTTATAACTTGATTTATATCTGTCGTAATCCCTTCATTAAAACTTAATAATTGATTTACAGTAATGTTTTTAGTAAGAATATCATCTATTGAGATGCTAAAGTAATTAGCAATTTTTATGATGGTATCAATTTTTGGTTCACTACGTTCTTCTTCGTAAGCACCTAGTGTACCTCTTTTTAGAGAGAATATATCTGCAAAAGCTTGTTGACTAAGTCCTTTTACACTTCGTATTTTTTTTATGTTTTTTCCAAAAAACGACATAGTTTGCTAATTTTATTTGCAAATAACTTAAATAGTATTATATTTGACAAGTCAAAAGTACTAAAATTAGCTAGTAAAATTAGTTAGTTCTAAAATGATTAGCAATAATTCTGAAAAACTAAAAAATAGTACAATTATATGTTTAAGAAATTTGTAAAAGAATAAAATAGATGAAAAAACAATTTAACATTATTAAAAATTACTTGTTAGAGTTAAACTATAATATTACTCATGAAGACCATGAAAAAGGTATTTTAATGATTCAGAATGAAAATGAAGGAATTAATAATCTGATTATAGGAATTGCAAATCCAATTTTAATTATTGAACAATATATTTTTGAAATCAGAAATTTTGATGAAAATATTTTTCAACAATTATTACAAAAAAATAGAGACATCGTTCACGGTGCTTTTGTTTTAGATGAAACGGGTACTAAAGTAATTTTTAGAGATACCTTACAAATTGAAAATCTTGATTTAAACGAATTAGAAGGTTCTATTAACTCATTAAGTTTATTATTAAGTGAATATTCAGAAAACATTATTCAGTTTTCTAAAGCATAATTAAAAAATCAAACTAAAAAAACAGATATAAAATGAATATATTTAAAAGATTATTTAACGTAGGAAAAGCAGAAGCAAATTCAGCAATTGATAAAATGGAGAACCCTATCAAAATGACTGAGCAAGGAATTAAAGATATGAAAAATGACTTAACACAAGCATTAGAAGGTCTTGCACAAGTAAAAGCTATGTTAATTCGTTCTCAGAATGATAAAACTCAATTTGAAAGAAAAGCTAAAGATTATCAAAATAAAGCCATGTTAATTTTACAAAAGGCAGGAAAAGGTGAGCTTGCTTCTGAAGATGCAGACCGTTTAGCAACAGAAGCATTGGTTAAAAAAGAAGAAAATACAGAGCATGTTAATCGTTGTACTATTGAGGTTACTAATTTTTCAAAATCAGTATCTCAACTAGAAGCAAATGTTAATAGTTTAAAAAATAACATTAGCAAATGGGAAAACGAATTAAAAACGCTTAAAGCTCGTGTAAAAGTATCGAAAGCTACCAAGAATTTAAACAAACAAATGGCTGCTATCGATAGTTCTAGTACTGTAAATATGCTAGAAAAAATGAAAGAAAAAGTATCTGAAGAAGAAGCTTTAGCTGAAGCTTATGGAGATATTGCTAACGAATCAAAAAGTATTGATGATGAGCTAGACAAAGCATTAGGTACTAAAAAAACAAGTGCAGCAAACAATCTTGAAGAATTAAAAAAACAAATGGGATTGTAAAATTACTTAAAACTAATTTTAATAATTTTATTTGATAAATTAAGCGTTTCTTTATTTTTAAAGAAGCGCTTAATTGTTAAAAAAGGTTACGTAAAAATAATTTTAGCAACATAATTTTACTTTTAAGAAACATTATATTAATTTTATAGAAAAAAATACATGGGAATACTTGATTTTTTTAAGAAAAAAGAAACAGAAAGACATTTTGATCCAACTAATATTACAATTAGAGATTTAGGAAAAGGTTATATTTTTGAATATGCCATCGAAACTTGGACGGTAACCGCTTTATTCGAATACGATTGGGGCGATAATTATTTTACTCGTGAATTTGTTATCAAAAATGGAACTACGGAAAAGTTTTTACATCTTGAAGATGATGGAGGTTTAGTAGTTACTTTATCAGAAAAAATAAAACTAAGAAAATTAGGCGAAACGGTCTGTGATTATATTGATGAAAATCAAAAACCACCTAAAAAAATTGATTTTGAAGGAACTCGTTATTTTTTAGATGAAAAATCACCAGGTTTTTGTAAAGAACTAGACGCTTCAGAGTGGGAAGAGTTAATTTCTTACGATTATTTAGATGAAGATGAACAAAAAACACTTTGTATAGAACAGTACGGAGAAGATGAATTTGAGGTAACTAAAGGGATTATTATTAGTGAACTTGCTGTTTCTAATATATTACCTGTTGCAGATACTTATTAATATTAAAATACTAAATTTGGTGTCAAATTAATTACAATGAAAATATTCCAAACATTAATTATTTCAAGCATACTACTACTTATAGTTTCTTGTGGAGCAGAACGAAAAAAATATCTTAAATCTCCTTTAGATGAAATTATTACTACTTATATTGATGTAGAAAATTACAGCGTTATTTTAACAGATATGGATTATAAAGAAGATAGCGATGCTTATTTTCATAAATATAAAATTATCCTTGAAAAAAATAATAAAACAACTAAACCGACTGAAGATGATTTTGATATAAAACGTACTGATTGGAAAAAAGTTTCTGCAATCACTTTTGAAGAGCATCAAAAAGATTTAGGAATGACTGTTTTATCAAAGAAAAATGGTGTTTTAGATAAAAAATCGACTCCTGCAGGTTATAATAATTATGTAGGTAATCAAAAATACGGAAGTTGGGAAAGACAAAGTAACGGTTCGTCTTTTTGGGCATTTTATGGACAGTATCATTTTATGAGTAGCCTTTTAGGTGGGTCTAATCGTTACGGAAGAAGTGATTATGATTATTATAGAACTAATAACCGAGGAAGAACTAGTTATTACGGAAGAAATAATACCTACGGAACATCATCAACAGGAAATACTAGTAGTACTTGGAACTCTAAACCTCAATCGTTTAAAGATAAGGTAAGAAGTAACGTAAAAAGAAGTGCGACTTCTTTAAGATCGAAAGGATATAGCTCTAGCAAAAGTTACTCAAATTCTAGTAGAAATTCTAGCCGAACTACAAGAAGTAGTAACAGATATAGTAGTTCAAGTTCTTCTCGCTCTAGAAGTGGAGGATATGGTAAATAATTGTATAAAATGCTCGTAAACATGAATCAATACATTAATGAATATATAAATATTATAGAAATATATCATTCCTTAGGATATATTATAAGTGGATTTATCATTTTTATCCTTGGAAAAATAGCGTATAAAATGCTACATCCAAGTATCAATATTCAAGATGAATTAGTTGAAAAAGATAATTTTGCATTTATTATTTCTTATGTCGGATATTTTACAGCCTTAATTATTGTTATTGGTGGTGCTATTATTGGCGAAAGTTATGGTTTTATAACTGATATTGAGCATATTTTTATCTACGGAATAATTGCTATAGCGTTATTGCTTTTATCTGTTTGGATTAGCAATAAAGTAATTTTAAATAAGTTCGATTTAAAAAAAGAAATTATTACTGATGAAAATGAAGGTGCAGGTGTTATTGAAGCATCAATTTATATTGCAAACGGACTTATTTTATATGGTGCTTTAATTGGTGAATCTGAAACATTAATATCAGGTATTTTAACTTTCTTAATTTATTGGATTATAGGAAATATAGTACTTATAATTGGTTCTAAAGTATTTATTGCTTGGATGGGTTATGATATTCATAATCAAATAGAAAAAGACAATGTTGCTGCTGGAGTTAGTTTTTCGGGTGCTATACTTGCTATTGGAATTATCACAATGAATGCAATTTTAGACCCATTTTTAGACTGGACAACAACACTTATCGATATTAGTTTACAAACATTATTAGGCTGTTTATTATTGCCAATAATGCGTCTTTTTGCTGATAAAATTTTATTACCAGGAAGAAAACTTACAGATGAAATTATCAATCAAGAAAAACCAAATATTGGTGCAGGTTTAATGGAAGCTTTTGCTTACATCGGGGCTGCTATATTAATTACATGGAGTATTTAAAACAGAATTCTTTTGTATTAAAAGCTGCTATTTTTGCCACAGGATTTGCAGGAATAGTAGCTGAATATACCTTATCTACCTTAGCAACTTATTTTATTGGAAACTCCATTTTTCAATGGACGATGATTGTTTCACTGATGCTTTTTTGCATGGGTTTAGGTAGTCGATTAAGTAAATTAATCAAAAAAAACTTAATTCAAAATTTTTTAATTTTAGAGATATCACTTTCTTTAATTGTCGCATTTTCGTCGGTTTTGGTTTATACCTTGGCTTCGGTAAGCGATTATTACGGCTTTGTAATTTATTCTTTGAGTATGCTTATTGGTTTACTTATTGGGTTAGAAATTCCGTTAGTTGTTCGAATAAATAAAGAATACGAAGATTTAAAAAGTAATATTTCTTCTATTTTAGAAAAAGATTACTACGGAAGTCTTATCGGAGGGGTGTTTTTTGCCTTTATCGGCTTGCCGATATTAGGTTTAGCGTACACGCCTTTTGTATTAGGAATTATTAATTTTTTAGTGGCATTAATTGTTTTTTATCGCTTTAAAGAAAAAATAAATAAGCGTAAAATTATTCGTTTAAAAGCAGTTTTAGTAGTTGTTTTTGGGTTTTTAATGACAGGTATTTCATTTACAAAACCGATTATTCAATGGGGAGAACAAAAGAAATATAAAGACAAAGTTATTTATGCCGAACAAACAGAATATCAGAAAATTGTAGTAACCGAATGGAAAAATGAACATTGGTTATATTTAAACGGAAATTTGCAATTTTGTTCTATTGATGAAAAAATGTATCATGAACCGTTGGTACATCCGATTATGCAATTACATCCAAATCCGCAAAGAATATTAATTTTGGGTGGTGGTGATGGTTGTGCTGTTCGTGAAATATTAAAATACAAAAGTGTTGAAAAAATTGATATGGTCGATTTAGATCCAAAAATGACGGATTTAGGGCTGAATCATCCTGTATTGCAGAAAATCAACAAAAAAAGCATGAAAAATGATAAATTGAGTATTTTTAACAAAGATGCTTATATTCATTTGGAACAAAATAAAGGTGATTTTTACGATATCATTATTATTGATTTACCAGACCCTAGAAATATTGAATTAGGAAGATTATATTCACATGAATTTTATTCACTTTGTAACAGAAAATTAAGACCTAACGGATTAATTATTACACAAGCAGGAAGTCCGTATTTTGCAACAAATGCCTATAATTGTATTGATAAAACAATAACATCTGCTGATTTTAATACGGTAAAACTTCATAATCAAGTATTATCGATGGGAGAATGGGGCTGGATACTTGGAACAAAAAATAAGAATATTAGTTCGAATCAATTAAAAGATAAATTACGAAAAATTGAATTCAAAAATGTTAAAACCAATTGGATAAATAACGAAGCAATGCAATTGATAACATCTTTTGGAAAAGAGTTTTTTAACTCTAAAGATAGTATTGAAGTTAATAAAGTACACAATCCCGTTCTTTATAAATATTATTTAAACGGTAATTGGGATTTATATTAATTATGAATACATCTTACAAACATATAGAAGCAAATATATACAGTCATAAAATTTGGGATACTTGTACTGTTCCAAAAGTGCTAAAAACAAGGTATAAACGCTTATTAAAAGAGGCTGGTTTTACAATTATTCTTTTTAATGAACATCATTTTCCTAAGCAAGGATATACCTGTTTTTGGTTGTTAGGTGAAAGTCATTTAGCAATACATACGTTTCCTGAAAGTGGTAAAAGTTATATTGAATTGAGTAGTTGTAGTAAAGAAAAGCTAGATTTATTTATCAATAAAATAAATCATATAGATGTATAAAAAAATAACAAAATCACTACCTATAAATTTAAAAATTAGATTGCTTTATAGAGGGTTTTCTACAATTTTTATACTTATTCTTCTTTATTTTAGTTTTTTATCGCTTAAATCTAATATGAAAAATATTGATTTTAGAGAGTATTTTTATTTAAACATCAATACAAACGAAACAAAAGCAACTATTACAGAAGTATATTTTACAGATATAGAAGACGACCAATTTCAAGCAATGGTAAAAGCCTATGAATTTGAATATACTATTGATAAAGAATATCATAGATGGGTATCTTATAATTCTACAGCTAATTTAAAAATAGGTGATGAGGTAAATATTATTTATAATATTGAAAAACCTACATATAGTGTTATTAAAAATTTTGATTACATACCTAATGGAAATCCATTTTTTTATTATTTGATATTTCCATTAATTACCTTATTTATTTTTAGATTATATATTCGAAACACCGTAAAAGAAATTACAATTTTAAGTAATGGTATTATTACTGAAGGACGATATTTGGGGAAAGAACTCTATTTTTCTAATAATGTAAAAGGTAAATATAGTTATCGAATTAAATTTGCTTATTTTTCTGAGGATAAAGAAATAGAATATGCAACCACTTGTTTAGGTACTATAAAAAAAATTAGAACTAAAAAAGTATGGATAATCTATCATAAAAATAATCCTAAAAAAGCATTAGTGGTAAATAGTTTACCAAAATCAATTGCTAAACACATTAAGAAAAATTGGGTTTAATGAAAAAAAAAGCACGTAATTTTATTAATTATAATAAGTATTTTGTAAAGTTTATTTATGCACTTATTGTGTTGAATATTATTGTTTTAATTCTAGAATCTTATCATGAATTAAATATAAAATATAGGTCTTTTTTTCATCTTTTTGAACTGTTTTCGGTAACGGTATTTACTATTGAATATTTTATCAGAATTTGGGTTTCTGATATTACAAAAGAAGATAAAACAGAACGTTTAAACTTTGCTTTTTCTACTGCAGGAATTATCGATTTAATAGCAATACTTCCTTTTTATTTACCATTATTTTTTCCTTTTGATTTAGCAATTATACGTATTCTTCGTTTATTCAGGTTGTTACGAATTTTTAAATTAGGTAGATATTCAAGCTCCTTAAAAACCATAAAATATATATTTAAGGAAACAAAAGCAGAGTTGTCTATTACTATTTTTGTAACTTTTGTTTTAATGGTTTTATCCTCTACGCTTATGTATCATATAGAACATGATGACCAGCCAGAAAAATTTGCAAGCATTGGCGATGCTTTTTGGTGGGCAGTAGCAACATTAACAACCGTTGGATATGGTGATGTTTATCCTGTAACGCCTTGGGGTAAATTATTGGGTGGTGTTATTGCATTAATCGGAATTGGTTTTGTAGCACTTCCTACGGGAATTATTAGTTCGGCTTTTATTGATAAAATTCAATCTGAAAAACAGCTAAAAAAATCCGAAGAAAAAATTAAAGAAAAAAACTGTAACTGTCCACATTGTGGAAAAAACATCAATGTATGATTTCTAAAAAACACAAATATACTATTCAATTAATAGTCTTTTTATATGTTGTTCATGCGATAAGTTTTTTTATTCCTATTACTCAATTCGGAATTATACCACGTACTTTTAATGGATTAATAGGTGTTTTTACATCCCCTTTTTTACATGGTGGAATTTGGCATTTAATTTCAAATACACTTCCTTTAATTGTTTTATTAACAGTGCTTAATTTTTTTTATCCGAAGAAAACATTATCTGTAATAATATTTACAATTTTAGTTGGAGGAATGCTTGTTTGGTTATTTGCTAGAAGTGCAAATCATATTGGCGCTAGTGGACTTATATATGGTCTTGCTTCATTTTTGATAGCAAATGGTATTTTAGAACGAAAATTTATTCCCATACTTGTTTCTATTTCGGTAGCTGTTGTTTATGGTGGATTAATTTGGGGATTAGTTCCATCTTTAAAAAGTCATATTTCATGGGAAGGACATCTTTTTGGTGCTGTAGCAGGTATTCTTATAGCTTTTTTATTGATAAAAAAACAATATTAATATTGATTACTTTAGCCGATAAATTAAAAAATATATAATGAAAGTAGAAGAGTTAAAAAATAAAAAAGCACAAGAATATAATTTTTTAAAAGAGATGTATTCTGATAATTTTTTTCCTGATTTTTTAGTAGATAAATGTAAAGGCATTTTGTTTAATTTTTGTAAAGAAATTGAATTTCAAAGTATAGTAAACTTAGAAGATTTATATAAATTAGGACAAAAATATACGGAAGAATTTAATGAAATTCAAGATGAATTTTACAAAAATGAAAGTGAAATTGAAACTGTAGCTCGAGAATCAATAATGTCTGATTTTGAAAATATTTCAAAAATATATGGATATGAAAATGCTGATATTGAAATATTAACAAGAAATAGAGATTGGTAAAAATAAACATAAATAACACATCAAAAAACCTCTTAAAAAGAGGTTTTTTCTTTTAATAATATTGGGTTTTTTAACTTTATTTTTTAGTTAGAATACTTTTTTATAAAATGCTAAATAAATCTTAAAACATGATAAATATCATATTTTAATAAGACCTTCAAAACTAAATTTGTACTACAATTATCAGGCAAGATATGAGCGTTATTTATTTACTACTTACACTAAGCATCTTAGTGGCATTAATTTTTTTTATTGCATTTATTGTTTCAGTAAAAAATGGACAGTACGATGATTCGTACACCCCGTCAGTTCGTATGCTTTTTGATGACGAATTGATTAAAGAAGAAACAAAAAAACAATAATTAACAATAGATATTAAATTCAATTAAATTATGGAAATGCAACAATTTTATTACGATAACAAAATCGTAAAAAAATTCATTTACGCCACACTACTTTGGGGAATCGTAGGTTTCTCGGTAGGTTTATTATTGGCATTAATGTTTTTATTCCCAAATATTACAGAAGGAATTTCATGGTTGAGTTTTGGGCGTTTACGTCCGTTACATACCAATGCAGTGATTTTTGCTTTTGTAGGGAATGCTATTTATGCAGGAGTTTACTACTCGTTACAACGATTACTAAAAGCACGGATGGCGAGTAACTTTTTAAGTAATTTTAATTTCTGGGGATGGCAGGCAATTATTGTCGCAGCAGCAATTACACTTCCTTTAGGATATACAAGTTCTAAAGAATATGCCGAATTAGAATGGCCTATTGATATCGCAATTGCACTTGTTTGGGTTGCCTTTGGTGTAAACATGATTTGGACAATATTACAAAGAAGACAGCGTCATTTATATGTAGCTATTTGGTTTTATTTAGGAACTTTTGTAACAGTTGCAGTATTACACATATTTAATAGTTTAGCTTTACCTGTTGGGTTTTTAAAATCGTATTCAGTATATGCAGGTGTGCAAGATGCATTAGTACAATGGTGGTACGGACATAATGCAGTAGCATTTTTCTTAACAACACCGTTTTTAGGATTGATGTATTATTTTGTTCCTAAGGCAGCAAATAGACCGGTATATTCTTATCGATTATCAATTGTTCACTTTTGGTCGTTAATATTTATTTATATCTGGGCAGGACCTCACCATTTATTATATACAGCTTTACCAACTTGGGCTCAAAATTTAGGAGTTGCATTTTCAATAATGTTATTAGCGCCGTCTTGGGGTGGAATGATAAACGGATTATTAACACTTCGTGGTGCTTGGGATAAAGTACGTACCGATCCTGTTTTAAAGTTTATGGTAGTTGCAATTACTGGTTACGGTATGGCTACTTTTGAAGGACCAATGTTATCTTTAAAAAATGTAAATGCAATTGCACATTTTTCTGATTGGATTATTGCACACGTACACGTTGGTGCATTAGCATGGAATGGTTTCTTTACCTTCGGGATGATTTACTGGATGGTACCAAGGTTATTTAAAACAAAATTATATTCTACAGCTTTAGCAAATTTTCACTTTTGGATAGGTACTTTAGGAATTATCATGTACACACTACCGATGTATGTTGCAGGATTTGTACAAGCATCAATGTGGAAACAATTTAATCCTGATGGAACATTAGCGTATGGTAACTTTTTGGAAACAGTAGCCGAAATAATTCCAATGTATTGGATGCGTGCTATTGGAGGAAGTATGTTTATTGCAGGAGCATTAGTGATGATTTACAATATGGTAAGAACCATAAAATCTGGTAGTGAAGTTACTGACGATTTAGCCGAAGCAGCACCATTAACAAAAGTATCTAAGCACAGAACTAAAGGAGAAGCATGGCACACTTGGTTAGAAAGAAAACCAATTAAATTAACTATTTATGCAACTGTTGCTATTTTAATAGGTGGTTTAGTTCAAATTGTACCAACTATATTAGTAAAATCAAACATACCAACCATATCGAGTGTAAAACCATATTCGCCGCTAGAATTAGAAGGGCGTGACCTTTATATTAGAGAAGGATGTGTAGGATGTCACTCTCAAATGGTACGACCATTTAGATCAGAAGTTGAGCGATATGGTGAATACTCTAAAGCAGGAGAGTTTGTTTATGATCACCCATTTTTATGGGGTTCTAAACGTACAGGACCAGATTTACATAGGCTTGGAAGTAAGTATTCTGATAGCTGGCACTTAAATCATATGTATGACCCTCAAAGTACTTCTCCAGGTTCAATAATGCCATCATATAAATGGATTGTTAGAAATAAGTTAGACAAAAGTAGTACTGAAGATAAAATGAGAGTTATGGTAACTTTAGGAGTTCCTTATACTGAGCAAGAAATAGCAAATGCGCAAGCTAGTATGGATGCACAAGGTGCTAAAATTCAAGAAAACTTACATCAAGATCCTGATTTTGCTAAAAATTATGCTTCTGACAAGAAATATGCGAAAGAAAACGGACAAGAATTTATCGAAATGAAAGATAGAGAAATTGTCGCTTTAATCTCTTATTTACAACGTTTAGGTACTGATATTAAAGTAAAAGATGTTCAAAAACAACTAAGTAAAAAATAGAAAAGATGTTAAAATTCGTAAAAAATCATATGGATAGCATTGCTGGTATTGAAATATACCCTTTGATTTCATTAACAATATTCTTTACATTTTTTGTGGTGTTATTTTGGTGGGTATTTACCGCTAAAAAAGAATACATAAGTAAGGTAAGCGATTTACCTTTAAACGACTAAAACAAATTATTATGAAAAAATATATACAATCAATAGTATCTTTTCTTTTTGTTTTTTCAATGCCGTTTATATTAGCAGTGGCATTTAAGGCATACAAAGAACCTTTTAATTTTTTAGAAAATCCAATAGTTTGGTATATTACAATAGGTTTAGGTTTGGTAGTTCTTCTAAAAGAAGTATTATCTAATACCTTAATAAATAAGGTGAATGATGCAATGCCAAAGAATTATACAAGAGTTCAATCGGCAATATCATTTTTATTTATCTTTTTAACACCATTTGCATTAGCTAAAGCAATTAGTTCATATGAAAATCCTTATAATATTTTAGAAAATCCATTAGTTTGGCTTGGAATTATAGCCTTCGGATTGGTTGTTTTAGCAAAAGAAGCTTTAACAATAATAGGTGTTAAAAAAGTTGAAGAAATAGCAATGATTAAAGCAGGAATTAATCCTGATGAAGTAGATCATTTTGCTTGGGCAAGAAAATTAATATCTAAATGGACTAAAGCAAAAGCTATAGAAGAAGAAGCTGAAATTGTTTTAGACCATAATTATGACGGAATTAGGGAGTTAGACAATACCTTACCACCATGGTGGGTAGGATTATTTTATATCTCAATTATTTTTGCTGTAGTTTATCTAGTACGTTTTGAAGTTTTAGATGGATATACACAAGTAATGGAATATGAAGAGTCTATTGCACTTGCTAAAAAAGAATTAGAAGCTTATAAATCAACTTCAAAAGAAGCTGTTATTGATGCTGAAACTGTTACTGTTTTAACTTCTGAAAGTGATTTAAAAAGAGGTAAAGCAGTCTTTAACTTAAACTGTGCAGCATGTCATATTGCTGATGGTGGTGGAGGTATTGGACCTAACTTAACCGATAAATATTGGATTTTAGGTGGAGGTATTAAAAATGTATTTACCACTATTACTAATGGAGGTAGAGATGGAAAAGGAATGGTTGCTTGGGGTAAAACTTTAAAACCTAAAGATATTCAAAAAGTAGCAAGTTATATTATGTCTTTCCAAGGAACAACACCTGCAAACCCAAAAGCACCACAAGGAGAATTACATAAAGAGGAGCCTGCTCCTGTAGTTGTTGAATAAAAGACAAAATAAGTATAATTGATTTTTTTAATAGTTGATAATGGAAACACCCAAGAACGAACAATTTAGAGATAGTATAGGTACCATCAATAAAGAAGGTAAGCGTGCTTGGGTGTATCCTAAAAAACCAAGCGGACGATTTTATAAATACAGGTCGTATGTTAGTTATTTTTTATTACTACTATTATTAGCTGCACCATTTGTGAAAATTAACGGCAATCAGTTTTTATTATTCAATGTAATAAAGCGAAAATTTAATATTTTTGGATTCCCTTTTTGGCCACAAGATTTTCATTTATTAGTAGTTTCTATGATTGTGGGTGTGGTGTTTATTATTTTATTTACCGTTGTTTTTGGGCGCATTTTCTGCGGATGGATTTGTCCGCAAACCATCTTTTTAGAAATGGTTTTTAGAAAAATTGAATATTGGATTGATGGCGATAGAGGGAAACAAATTCGCTTAGAAAAACAAGCCTGGAATGCCGAAAAAATAAAAAAACGACTTTTAAAATGGTGCATCTTTTTTATCATTTCATTTTTAATAGCTAATGTGTTTTTAGCCTATTTAATAGGAGGCGATACCGTAATTGAATACGCAACAGGTAATCCGTTAGATAATACAAGTACGTTAATTTCATTATTGATTTTTACAGCTGTTTTTTACTTTATTTTTGCATGGTTTAGAGAGCAAGTATGTGTTATTGCTTGTCCTTACGGAAGATTACAAGGAGTTTTGTTAGATAATAAAACAATTAATGTAGCCTATGACCATGTACGAGGAGAAGGTGAAAAAGGACGTGGAAAATTTAGTAAAAAAGAAGACAGAGCAACTACAGGAAAAGGAGATTGTATTGACTGTGCTCAATGTGTAAATGTATGTCCTACAGGAATCGATATTAGAAACGGAACACAATTAGAATGTGTAAACTGTACCGCATGTATTGATGAGTGTGACCATATGATGGAAAAAGTAGGTTTACCAAAAGGGTTGATTCGTTTTGCAAGTGAAGAAAATATTGAAAAGAAAACACCTTTTCAATTTACCGCTAGAATGAAAGGATATACAGCTGTTTTAGGAATTTTAATAGCTGTTTTAATAGGAATGTTATTTTTAAGAAATGACGTAGAAGCTACTATTTTACGATTACCAGGGCGATTATACGAACATAAAAAAAATGACATAATTAGTAATGTTTATACCTTTAAGGTTATTAATAAAACAACCAAACAAATTGATAATGTAACGTATAAATTACTTTCTCATAAAGGGACGATAAAAACAGTAACTCAAAAGGCTTTTGAAATTCCAAGGCAAGGATTAGCAGAAGGAACCTTATTTATTGAAATGCACCAAGCAGAAATGGAAGATGAAAAAGTACATCTCAGAATTGGTGTTTATAGTGGCGATAAATTAATAGAAACCACAAAAACTAACTTTTTAGGACCAAGAAGTTATCGATAGCTATTATAGCTAACTAAAAATACAAATAAAGTAAGTTGTTTTTTATAAGCGGCTTGCTTTATTTTTAATCATATTAAAACACTTAAGATGAAACTAAACTGGGGCGCGGGTATCGTAATTGCAATTATCGCATTTATGAGTTTTATTCTGTATTTTGTTATATCAATGAGTACAGGAAATAATTACAATCATGATTTGGTATCAGAAGAATATTATCAAAAAGAATTGGTTTTTCAGGGCGATATAGACGCTACTAAAAATGCTAAAGAATTATCAGAAAATATTAAAGTACAAAGAGTATCAGAAGGATTAAAAATCTATTTTCCAACAGCATTTAAT
The DNA here is from genome assembly GCF_900239345.1 of Tenacibaculum dicentrarchi. Lineage (GTDB taxonomy): Bacteria > Bacteroidota > Bacteroidia > Flavobacteriales > Flavobacteriaceae > Polaribacter > Polaribacter dicentrarchi. Next base: position 84,228 of record NZ_OESZ01000044.1, read on the forward strand.
CCTACTGATATTAAAGGAAAAGTGTTCCTATACAGACCATCTAATAAACAATTAGATTTTGAAATGCCTATTTCAATTTCTAATACATATTTGCTCGTGCCTGAGAAACGTTTATTGGGTGGTCGATGGAACATTATCGTTTCTTGGAATTACAAAAATACACCTTATTTATTTGAGCAAGAGTTAATTTATTAATGATTTTATCAGCGCTTATATTTGGACTATTAGGAAGTTTTCATTGCATAGGAATGTGTGGACCCATAGCTTTTATGTTGCCTGTTGATAGAAGCAATAAAATTAAACAATTCTTTCAAATTTTAAGTTATCATTTTGGAAGATTATTCACTTATGGCTTAATTGGATTGTTATTCGGGTTATTAGGAAAAGGTTTTTATTTCTTCGGATTTCAGCAGCAACTTTCAATAGTGGTAGGTATTTTAATGATTTTGGTAATTCTTTTACCAAAAACGTTTCAAAAATATAATTTTTCAAAATCGATTAATAAATGGGTAATGAAAATAAAATCATCATTAGGAAAAGAATTAAAAAAGAAAGGAAATGATACTTTTTTTACTATTGGCTTTTTAAATGGATTTTTACCTTGTGGATTGGTTTATATGGCTGTTTTTGGTGCAGTGGCTACCACAAATGCTTTGTCAGGAAGTTTATATATGTTTATTTTTGGGTTAGGAACAATTCCGTTAATGACCATAATTGTATATGTTGGTAATTTTGCCAATGCTTTAATTCGAAAAAGAATACAACAAGTCATTCCTTATGTAGTAGTTCTTATAGGGATATTATTTATTTTACGAGGCTTGGGCTTAGGAATACCTTATGTTTCTCCATTGCCAGTAAGTAATTTAACAGTGCCAATTAAAGGCTGTCATTAAATTGAATTAGCCATAGTAATAGCTCTTTTTATCAATTAAATTTAGTAACTTTAGTGAGTACTAAACTAAATAAATACTAAGATGAAAAAAATAATTGTTCCCGTTGATTTTTCAGTTTATTCTGAAAATGCCTTAAAAACTGCCGCTTCTTTAGCTAAAAAAAATAATGCGGAAATTGTTGTTGTTCATATGTTAGAACTGTCGCATGTTATGATGAATCAATCGGCAAATTTTACGCAATTAGAATCGGTTTTTTTATTAGAATTGGCTAAAAAAAAGTTTACCGAATTTTTAGACAAAGATTATCTATCGGAAATAAAAGTAACACCAATTATTAAACATTTTAAAATTTTTACAGAATTAGATGCCTTAGCAAAGCGTGAAAATGTAGATTTAATTGTTATAGGATCTAAAGGTACAAGTGGTATTGAGGAAATGTTTATTGGTTCAAATACCGAAAAGGTAATTAGATACGCAACTACGCCTGTTTTAGTTGTAAAAGAAACTCCAATTACTTCGGAATTACAAAAAGCAGTATTTGCTTGTGAATTTTCAATTAATGATGTAGGTTCATATTTAACGGCTAAAAATTTCTTTAAAAAACTAGATTGCGAACTAGAGTTATTATATGTAAGCACGCCTACTATTAGTTTTAAAAGCAGTAAAGAAATTGAGCAAAGTATGTTTGATTTTTTTGAAAAAGCAGGTGAAGATGTTTCCTGTGTAAAAAATGTAAAAATTATTTCAGATTATACCGTAGAAAGTGGTGTATTATATTTTGCAGATAAAAGCAATGTCGATATTATAGCTCTGGCAACACATGGGCGCAAAGGGCTTTCTCATTTCTTTGAAGGAAGTATTTCTGAAGATATCGCTAATCATAGTAAATTACCGATAATATCGTTTAAAATATAAGGTATTTTAGTTTTTTAATAATAAATGAGTACGAAAAGCCTAGCCCCGATTGTAGCAATTGTTTGAGCTCCTTTTTTGATTTTTTTCAAAAAAGAGCGAGTGCGAAAAGCGGGAATTAGCTCCATAAAAATATAGTAAAAAAAGCTCGATATTTTATAATATCGAGCTTTTTGTTATTGTAAGAAATATCGAATTACTCAGTTTCTTTATTTTTAATTTCGGTAATAAATTTTTGTAAACGTTTTCCATAATCAGAACTTTTAACAGTTTTAGAAAGGCTGTTATTAATGGTGTCTAACAATACAACATTGGCATCAAATAATTCAGATAGAGCAATGTAAGGAGCAGCTTCGCTATTGGCGTTTGCGATGGCAAAATTAGTAGAAAATAAAAAACGACGCTTCATCATTTTTTTATAATCATTTTCTAATTGCTTTACCAATTCAGTGTCTTTGGCGGCACGTGCATCAAAATCTTTTTTAATAAAACCTAAACGTAAATCTTTAAATTTTGTGTCTATTTTATTAAATTTATCCATTACTTCTTGATTTTTAGAGCCTTTTATTTCAGGTTTAAAACCAAATTCGTCTAAGTTATCGTTAATAGTAATGTTTCCTTGTTCACCAAAAAACATAATATGTTTATTATCGGTATTTCCATCAAAAGTTAAAAAATACATTACCGGCGAGCTTACATCGTCTGACAAAGTAAATTTATCGCTTCCTAATAAAGCAACAGAATCAACAGAAACCAAAACGGTATCGTTCATTTTTTGAAGATATAACGTCCCTTTTTTTAATCCTTTAATTTGACCTTTAACAATCATATTTCCTTCTTTTTTAGAAGAACATGCGAAAGCCAGTATAGAAAACGCTAAAACTGCGATGATTTTTTTCATAATAAGTATAATTTTTGAGTTGCAAATATGCTGAATTCTGTTATAAAGTAGCGGATAATTCCATTAAAATTGTGCAGATAATTGCACCAACAGTTCCAATTGCATATCCAAATACAGCTAATAATACGCCAACCGAGGCTAACGATGGGTGAAATGCCTGTGCTATAATTGGGGCAGAAGCGGCACCGCCAACATTGGCTTGGCTTCCTACGGCTAAAAAGAAATAGGGTGCTCTAATTAATTTTGCCACTAAAATTAGTAATCCTGCATGAATAGCCATCCAAACTACGCCAATGACAATTAATCCGAGGTTGTCAAAAATCATGGCTAAATCCATTTTCATTCCAATAGATGCAACTAATATATAAATAAAAATACTTCCTATTTTACTAGCGCCTGCGCCTTCGTAATTTTTGGCTTTTGTAAACGATAATCCAATAGCAATAATGGTTGAAACACTAATTAACCAAAAGAAGCTTGCCCCTAAAAATGAAAAGATATTCTGCCAACCTTTTGATTGAATTCCTGCCACTAAATTACTACAAAAAACACTTAAATACCCTGCTGTAAAATGTGCAAAACCAACAGTACCAAAGGCAATGGCTAGCATAATCATAAAATCGGTTAAGCTTGGGTTTCTTTGCACGCCTTTTGTAAAGGTTGACATGGTTTCTTTTAGCTTTTCAATTGCTGAGGTATCGGCTTTTAACCAGTTGTTAATTTTATCTTTTTTACCAATTCCGATTAATAAAATAGCCATCCAGATATTAGAAACGACAATATCGACAAAGACCATTCCTCCGTATTTTTGCGGGTTGTATTTGTAAATTTCTAACATCGCTGTTTGGTTTGCGTTTCCGCCAATCCAACTTCCTGCAAGGGTAGAAAGCCCACGCCAAACGGCATCAAAACCAGCTCCTCCAACAGTTTCTGGCGAAAAGATAGAGATTAATAAAATAGCAATTGGTCCACCGATAATAATTCCGACAGTTCCTGTAAAAAACATGATTAAAGCCTTTGAACCTAAGTTGAAAATGGCTTTTAAATCGATACTGATGGTCATTAAAATTAAAGCAGCGGGTAATAAAAATCGACTCGCCACATAATATAATTGAGATTTTCCTTTTACAATTTCACCTGCGGAATTTAAGGTTTCCCATTCAGGGGAAATTACGCCAAAAGTGGTGAAAAGTGCGGGTATAAAATACGCCATAAATAATCCTGGAACTATTTTGTAAAATTTATGCCAAAAACCGCTAGTTTTTGATTCGGTATAAAATACAAAGCCTAAAGAAATCATTAAAATTCCGAAAACAATGGCATCGTTTGTAATAATTGGTGCTGTCATTAATATGTTAGTTTTTGGCTAAAGTATCAAAATTAATAGCATAAAAAAAGGGAATATTAAAAGTTAAAAGTAGGTGTTTCTGTTTTAAATTATTAGTGTTTATTTTAAAAACCTCTTAATTTATATTAAATTAAGAGGTTTTTGTTTTTATAAGAGAAAGACAAACAAAATTACTGTTCGTCCTTTTTAGGTTCACGTTTGGCTTGCTTGAGTGTTTGCATAAGCATCCATTCAATCTGTCCGTTTGTTGAACGAAATTCATCAGCAGCCCATTTTTCAATTACCTTAATCATGTCTTCATTTATACGAAGTGCAAATGCTTTCTTTTTTGCCATTGTTATTTTTTTGAAAAATAAATGATACTATTAAAAATAACGACTATTATTAGCGTAATAATTGCAATCATTTCATCTTTTTTTGATAGGTTTCTAAAATTCGTGTGGCATTCTGTTCTTTTTGAGTACCAATAAGTAGTTTTTTTCCACTTTTTAAAACAAGTTGTATGCCAATACGACCTTTTACAGTGTATGAATTGTGCTTAATTCCCCAGCCTCCATAGTCTAATATTGGGTTAAATGTTACAACACTAGCATATTTTAAAGCGCTCCAACTTATTTTTTTAGCTTTTAATTGTATCGGATAAAATTGATAATAAATACCTGTTTCATCTATTGTTGTTTTTAATTTCATACTGAAAAAAAAGAGTGTTAATAGTATAAAACCAACAGTCGATAGTATTAAAACTGAATTCGGCATTGGATTGTCTCCAAAAGGAATTTTTAAAATAAATTGTTGATAAATTCCATATAGGAAAAAACTATTCAACAAAATAAAGAGTAAAATAACCCAAACTTGTGTAAATTTTTGCGCTTCTTTAAATACTTTCATCTTATTTAATGGCTTAAAGTTCCTGTATTTACAATAGGCGAGGCTTCTTTATCGCCACATAAAATAACTAATAAATTACTAACCATTGCGGCTTTTCGTTCGTCGTCTAAATCGACAATTTGTTTTTTATTTAATTCATTCAAAGCCATTTCAACCATTTCTACGGCTCCTTGCACAATTTTATGACGTGCCGCAACAATAGCGGTTGCTTGCTGACGTTTTAACATAGCGCTTGCAATTTCTTGGGCATAGGCTAAATAACCAATACGAGCTTCTAAAACCTGAATACCTGCAATAGACAAACGCTCCTCTATTTCTTTTTCTAAAGCTTGACTAACTTCATTAATACTAGAACGTAGGGTAATATCTTCTTTGTGTCCTTCATCGGCAAAATTATCATACGGATACATACTTGCTAATTTACGCACGGCAGCATCGGTTTGTACACGGACAAAATTCTCGTAATTATCAACATCAAAAGCTGCTTTATAGGTTTCGGTAACCCGCCATACTAAAATCGTAGAAATCATTATAGGGTTTCCTAATTTATCATTTACTTTTAAACGTTCGCTATCAAAATTACTTGCTCGTAATGAAATGGTCTTCTTTTTATATAAAGGGTTTGCCCAAAACAAGCCGTTTTGTTTTACCGTTCCTACATATTTACCAAAAAATAATAATACTTTAGAGGAATTCGGATTTACCAAAATAAAGCCAAGCGAAAGTATAAAACCTGCTATTGAAATGACTATAAAACCGATATTTTCATTGATTATTGATACTACAATTCCGCTAATAACGAGCAGTAAAACGATTGCGAACATTAAATAACCGTTTACTGGATTGATAATTTTTTCTTTTTGCATTTTTTTTAATTTAAAGTGATATCAAAATGATATCGTAAAGATATGTTTAAATTTTTGTTAAAACCAAATGTCTGAGTAAATAAATGTATATTTTTGTAGAAATTTAAAGTAATTTTTATGAAACTTAAGGTATTAGTATTGTTTTGTGTTTTTTTAATAAGCACATCGGCTATCGCAAATAATGAAGATTTTTGGGGACAAACAGGGCATAGGGCAACAGGAGAAATTGCACAAAATAATTTAACGAAAAAAGCAAAACGTCAGATTGATAAATTATTAGAAGGCGAAAGCTTGGCGTTTGTGTCAACATATGCTGATGAAATAAAATCGGATAGAAAAAAATTTGGGGAATTTTACACTTGGCATTATATAAACATGCCGTTAGATGCAAAATATAGTGAGGTTGCTAAAAATCCAAAAGGTGATTTAATTACAGGAATTAAAGCCTGTGTGAAAATTTTAAAAGATAAAAATAGTAGTATTAAAGACAAGCGTTTTTATTTAAAAATGCTAGTGCATTTAATAGGTGATTTACACCAACCATTACATATTGGGCAGAAAGAAAATAAAGGAGGAAATGCAATACAGGTACAATGGCATGGAAAGGGGTCTAACCTGCATAGAGTTTGGGATGGCGATTTAATAAATATGTGGGATATGAGCTATTTAGAATTAGCCGATAATGCAAAGCGTTTATCAAAAGAACAAATTAAAGTACTTCAAAAAGGAACTGTTATCGACTGGATGCAAGACACGCATACATTAACGAAAAAAGTATATGGTTCTGTAAAAACAGGCGATAAACTAAGTTACCGTTATTCGTATGATTATTTTCCTGTGGTAAGAGAACAGTTACAAAAAGGAGGCTTGCGTTTGGCAAAATTATTAAATGAAATTTTCTGTTAAAACAGAGATAGGTAGAGACGTAATTTATTGCGTCTCTATTTATTAAATTCACTTAAAAAGGAAATTATTTTATTGATTTTCATAGAATTAATCATTTAAAATAAAAATAGCTTAAAATTAAGCGCTAAAGACTATCAATATGTTTTTAGTGTTAAAAATTGATGCCCCTTATTTTCCCTATCTTTGAAGGGTAAATTATAAAAAGATAACAGATGTTAGATTATGTAGTAATTGGAGGAGCACAAGCTGGATTATCAATGGCGTATCATTTAAAAAAGATAGGCAAAAAATTCATCATTTTAGATGGTGAGAAAGAAATTGGGGCTTCTTGGTTAAACAGATGGGATTCTTTAAAATTATTTACACCAACAGAATATAATCATTTACCTGGTTTTAAATTTGATGCTCCAAAAGGACATTATCCAACAAAAGTTGAGGTGAGTGATTACTTTAAAAACTACGTGAAAAAATTTGATATCAATGTACAGTTAAACACCTTGGTAACATCGGTTAAAAAAAATGAAAATGGTTTTTTGGTAGGCTATAAAGATGGTGAAATTCAAACCAAAAATGTTATTGTAGCTACCGGTCCTTTTCATATTCCGTACACGCCACCTTGCCACACTAAAATTTCTGAAAGTGTTTTGCAGATGCATAGTAATTTTTATAAAAATGACAGTCAATTACAAAATGGTGATGCGCTTGTTGTGAGTGGAGGCGATTCTGGTTATCAAATTTTAAACGAATTGTCGAAAGATGGTTCTCGAACGGTTTATTTTTCGGGAGATACCAATGTAAAGTCTTTACCACAGCAATTTTTAGGAAAAACATTATGGTGGTGGTTTACACTTATCGGTTTTTTAAGTTACAGCAAATATAGCTGGATTGGTAAAAAAATAAATTCATCAATACAGCCTGTTATTGGAACGGACGTAAAAGAGATTCTTTCTCGAAAAAATGTGATTGCTGTAGGACGTACAAATAGTGCATTAAACACCGATATTACTTTTGAAAAACAAACGGTTTCTAGCATTAAAAATATTGTTTGGGCAACAGGATATCGCCCAAATTTTAGTTGGATTGAAAGTTTAGAGTTAGACAAAGACGGGTATCCAAAAAATTACAGAGGCGTAAGTACTATTGAAGGTTTATATTTTATCGGTTTACCTTGGATGTTTACCCGTGGATCGGCAACCTTAGGAGGGGTGGCAAATGATGCGAGCTACCTAGCGGATATCATCAAAAACAAATAAATTTCTTATATAAAATATTTTAAATTCAATACTTTTAAACAGATGCAACAAACTACAAATACCATATTAATGGTGCGTCCTGCTAGTTTTAGAATGAACGAGCAAACGGCTGTAAATAATTATTATCAGCAAGAATTAGCCAATATGTTACCTGCTACAATTAACGCAAAAGCACAGCAAGAATTTGATGCTTTTGTTGTAAAATTAAAAGCAGTAGGGGTTGATGTTATTGTAGTAGAAGATACCAAAGAAACAGATACTCCTGATGCCTTATTTCCTAATAACTGGATTTCTTTTCATGAAAATGGCGATGTGGCTATCTACCCAATGTTTGCCGAAAATAGGCGTTTAGAAAAGCGAGAAGATGTATTGACTATTTTAGAGGAACAGGGTTTTAAAATAAATAGTATTGTTGATTATTCTGAAGCCGAAGAACAGGATGTTTTTTTAGAAGGTACAGGAAGCATGATTTTAGATCGTGTGAATAGAAAAGCATATTGCGCTTTATCGCCAAGAGCTGATGAAGAGTTGTTTATTGAATTTTGTGAAGATTTTGAATATACACCCGTAATTTTTACCGCAAATCAAACCGTAAATGGAGAAGTTGCTGCAATTTATCATACTAATGTAATGATGTGTGTTGCCGAAACATTTGCTATTGTTTGTTTAGCTTCAATTGATGATAAGAAAGAAAAAAAATCGGTTGTTAAGCATTTAAAAACAAGCGGAAAACAGGTAATTGCAATTACAGAAGAGCAGGTAGTACAGTTTGCAGGAAACATGTTACAGGTAAAAGGTGCAAATGATGAGCAATTTTTAATAATGAGTTCATCGGCATATAATTCATTAACTGCAAACCAACTTCAGGAAATAAATAAACATACCAGTATAATACACAGTTCGTTAGAGGTTATTGAAACCTGTGGTGGTGGAAGTGCCCGCTGTATGATGGCTGAGGTGTTTTTAAAAAAATAAATATACTGCATACTAAAACCTTAAAAGTTAAGTTTAGCTATCTATCAATTAAATATATTAAGTAATGAAAAAAATTTCCATTTTAATGGTTGCTACTATATTAGTAACATCATGTGTTTCAAAGAAAAAATATGTTCAGTTAGAACAACAATACAAAGCAACCCAAGGTACACTCCAAAAAACAACTCTAGAAAAAGAAGCGTTAGCAGCAAAATTTTCGAAAATTGAAAATAGAGTAGCTATTTATAACACCAAAATAAATTCATTAAGAGGCATTAATTCAGAATTAAAAAAAGAAAATGATATTAAATTAGATATGGTAGAAGGTGCTGTAATGTCTAATGCTATGAAAGTTAAGATGCGTAAAACTTTAGCAAATGTTGATGCTAATTTATTAGCAAATACTAAAACGTTAAAAGATTCTATGAATTTAGCGGTTTCTTATCATCTGAAAAAATCGATAAATGTTGCTGAATTAGAAAACTCTGACGATATTAATGTAAACATTGATAAAACAGTAGTAATGATTTCTATTTCAGATAAAATGTTGTTTAAAACAGCAAGTTATAATGTAAATAGAAATGCGTATAAAACGCTTAAAAAATTGGCAGATATCATTAAATCGGAACCAAGTATGGATGTGATGATTGAAGGACACACCGATTCAAGAGGTATTCATAACGAAGTAATTAAAGATAACTGGGATTTAAGTGTAAAAAGAGCTACGTCAATTGTACGTATTTTAGAAAATAAATATAAGGTTAACGCTAGCAGATTAATTGCATCAGGAAGAGGTTCATCTTTACCTTTGGTTGATAATAAAACAAGAGCTAACAGAGCAAGAAACAGAAGAACAAAAATAATTATTTTACCAAACTTAAATAAGTTTTTTGGTTTAATGGCTTCAGAAGAAGTAATTCAGCCATAATAGAAACTAAAATTGAATAAAAAACCAGCCTTTGATGTAAAATTAAAGGCTGGTTTTTTTGTTGTTAATTTCTTTTCTGAAAGATGTATTGCTGATAAATATAGTTAGGTTAACTATATTTACTTTTTAGTACAAATGCCTAGCCCCGATTGAGGCATTTGTTTGAGCTCTTTTTTGATTTTTTTCAAAAAAAGCGAGTGCGGAAAGCGGGAAATTGCTTCAAATAATTTTTAGTAATACACAAAAAAACAGCCTTCATATTAAAAAAATGTGAAGACTGTTCTAAGAGCCTGTTTAAATTTCATCTAAAAAAGTTTTGTAACATCAAAATAAGAAATCGAATCTGTCAAACTGAATTTAGTTCAGTTTCGCATCCTGATTTTCCGTAGTTATTCCCTTTTTTTGATAATTCTTGTCAATTCGAGTGATTTTAATGACTAAAAGGAATTAAAATTGTATCGAGAATTTGAGTTCTTTTATGTTGATGAACTTTATACAAAAAAGTTCTCGATACAATTTTTTTGAAGGAAAAAAATCACTCGAACTGACAGTTTATTTAATTTTTAAACAGGCTCTAAGTATTTTAAAAACAAATATTAGATGCTTTTTACAAAGTCTAAAAATATTTTTTTATGCAATTCTAAATCCATATTTGCCGAAAGTGAGGCGCGTACAATATAATCTTTGTCGCCTTCTTTGGTAGTTCCTTGGGTTGAGGTTGCAGGAATTGTCCAGTAGCATCCTTTTAATTGTCCGTAACTTACACAAAATTTACTTTCGGTAGGTATTTCGGTAATCATTAGGTTGATTAATTTTAAATTTAAGGCTCTTTTATAAGTCTCTTTTTCGGCATCAGAATTTCCTTTTGTCGGTAAATCTAAAGAGAAAACAGACGGCGTAAAGCCTTGAGAAGCTAATTCTTCGGATACAAAATTTATTTTTGCGCCTGGTAAATTATCGGTAATAAAAGTTACAAATTCACGGGTGTTTTTATACGCATCTATAATTCGTTGGTTCATAGATGGTAATTGCTTTGCCAATATGTTGTATTGAAGTGCCGTTGCTTGGTTATCGGTAACGTTTAAATGAATGGCTATTTTATCCATTAAGGTTTCCGATTTTTTGTTTCCAACACAATAACCTGTGGTACATTTTCCGCCACTAGGGAATTTTGAGCCACTAGCAAATGAAATAGTACGAACGCTTGATAATATGGCATTTTCTCCTAAAAAGTGAACGTTCGGACAAAAAGTTTGATCTAAAATAAAAACAGGGTCAACAGCGATTGTTCCTGAGTTTGTAGTACGTTTTTTAGTTAAAACAGTTTTTAAATCATCTAAATTAGGAACTTCAACTCTTGGGTTGGTAGGAATTTCAGCAATGATAAAAGGAACAGCGTCTTCTAGGGCTATTTTAGCCAACACAGCATCGATACTCTTTACCATATCGTTACCGCCATCGACTAATAAATCAACAATTTCTACATTTTCAAGACAAGCGGCAACACGTCTTGCTTGGTCGTTGGTACCTCCGTAACAATTTGGTGGAACGACAATTTTAATAGTTTTTCCGTTGTTATTTTGCTGTGCATGGTCAACTAATCCCATTAAAATAGCATATTGAATAGACAGTCCGCTAGAGGCAACCAGCGGGGTTATGGTGCTATCGGTAATTTCTTGGATACTTTTTAAAACCGAAGCCTTATCTTCTAATAAATTGCTTTTAGGAATATCCGAAGAAATTGAATTTGCTTTTTTAACTACAAATGATTGTAAAACAGCTAGTGAATCGGCAGGAGTCATCGCAATACTTTCTCTACGTCTGACGTGTTGAATTTCCGAAATATATTCTTGATTTTCCTTTTTATTTACTGCTAAAACGCTTCCTAATTTTGTGTTTATATTGATAAAAAAATCAATATTAGGATTGCTATTTATATTGAAATTACAAATTTCTTTTTCTTCGGATATTAAAATAGTACTACCATCGAAATTAGAAATTTTATCAGTAATTTTTTTTAGTTCAAATTTATACCCATAAACATTTTGTAAAACATCGGCATTAAAAGCAGCTGGCAATTTATCGGAATAAATAATTTGGGTGTTTTTATTTTGCTGTAAATTACTTCTAAGAATGGCTAAAATAGGCATTGTAGTAGAAGAAAAACTGATGATGTTTTCAGAATTTAAATCATTCATTTTTGAAATAACCCATTCTAAAACACACGACAAAGGATGTCCAAGTCGAATATAATCGTAAGCGGTAGGCAGTTCACTTAGCGCCGATAATTGACTGTTATTGTTATTAAATAAGCTTTCGAACTGATTTGTAAATTCAACTTTTGCTAATTTTTCATTGTAAATATCTAGTCGATGTGTTGTTAAATTTAACCAATCGGTAGGCATGTTTTTTAGCACTTCATTAATATACTCTTGCATGTTACTGTTTTGCATAATTTTCAACTTTATATAAGCTGTAAATATACAGTAAGTACGGGTATTTTAATACACCTATAAATGCTTTGTTTTATTGTTTTTTAGAGATAAATAAACCATATAAAATAGTAGATTTTATTTTAATGATAAAAAATGAGTTTTACCCTAAAAATATAGTTGGGTTAAATTTAAAAATAATTCCGATAAAATCCGTAAATTCGCAGACCAGAAAAGCTAGAAGATGTTAGATAAAATAAGAATTATAAAGCAACGTTATGACGAAATTTCGGATTTAATTATCCAGCCAGAAGTTATAATGGACCAAAAACGCTACGTTAAATTAAGTAAAGAATATAAAGATTTAGGTAAGGTTGTTAAAAAAGGACAAGAATACCAAAGTTTAACGGACTCTATTGAAGAAGCGAAAGAAATTATAGCCGATGGAAGCGATGCTGAAATGATGGAAATGGCTAAAATGGAAATGGATGACGCTAAAAAGCGTATTCCTGTTTTAGAGGATGAAATTAAGTTTATGCTTATTCCGAAAGACCCTGAAGATGGTAAAAATGCCGTTGTAGAACTTAGAGCAGGTGCTGGAGGTGATGAAGCAAGTATTTTTGCAGGTGAATTATTTAGAATGTATACTAAATATTGCGAAGGTAGAGGCTGGAAAGTATCAACAGTAGATTATTCTGAAGGAACAAACGGAGGTTTTAAAGAAATTCAGTTTGAAGTTTCTGGTGATGATGTTTACGGAACTTTAAAATTTGAGGCAGGTGTACACCGTGTACAACGTGTACCACAAACCGAAACACAAGGTCGTGTACATACATCGGCAGCAACTTGTATGGTTTTTCCTGAAGCTGAAGAATTTGATGTAGAAATTAATCCTAAAGATGTACGTATTGACTTTTTCTGTTCATCAGGACCTGGAGGGCAATCGGTAAATACAACCTACTCAGCAGTACGTTTAACACACATTCCTACTGGTTTAGTAGCACAATGTCAAGATCAAAAATCGCAACATAAGAATAAAGAAAAAGCCTTTAAAGTATTACGTTCTCGTTTATACGACATGGAACTTGCCAAAAAACAAGCAGAAGATGCTTTAAAACGTGGTTCAATGGTTACTTCTGGTGATAGAAGTGCTAAAATTAGAACTTACAATTTTCCGCAAGGACGTATGACAGACCATAGAATTGGTTTAACTTTATATGATTTATCAAATATTATCAATGGTGATATTCAGAAAATTATTGATGAGTTAATGCTTGCAGAAAACACTTCTAAATTAAAAGAATTAGGAGAAACTATTTAATAGCAAATAACACAATATTTTAAAAAAAGGTGCAATCTACATGGTTGCACCTTTTTTTTATCTTTAGAGAATCATTTTGTAACTTGCTAATAGAGTTATGTGTCTTTTTTAATTTTAAAATAATGAATTTAATTCCTATTAATACTATTTTCAGAAATACAACTAGTAGTTATAAATATTACTGGTGGTTATCTATCATAGAAATATCTTTTTTAGAGGATAAAGAAAACATTTCTTATAATGAGATTATATTTAAAGTTAATTAATAAACTATGGAGTTTTCAGAGACAATGTTAAAAATACTTTTAAAAAAAGCAATGTTAATTTTCGTAATTGTTGTAGCATATTCTTTATTAAAGGATAATACTAAAGAAAATTATGAAGATTATTTGCGTATGTATGAAAATGACTTTTATGAAGGGGTTGTTATTAAAAAAAGTAGAGATAAAAAAAATCATAATACAGCTATATTAATACTTAAAAATAAAAGAAAAATTGCTATGGAGGAAGAGTTTTATGAGAAAATAAAAGAAAATGATTCTATTGTAAAAAAGAAAGGATCTTTATCAGTTAAGGTATTTAGTAATAAACATATATATGAATTTAACTTTGTTACTCCTCCTAAAGTAGATACTTATAAAGCGTTTAATTTTTAAAATATGATTTCAGAAAAAAAATATGATTTTTATTTAGAGATTCTTTTAGGAGTAGTTTTTTTTTGTATTATTGGAGGGTTTCTTTATAAAGAAAATTATCCTAATAAAATAATTAATGAACTTCATCAAGAAGCTTTAGTTTATAGTAGTAATATGGAATTTAATGGAATTGTTGTTAAAAAAAGTGTAGATGAATTAAATAACAATAGTCCTGTATTAACACTTAATAATGGAAAAAGAGTATATGTTTACAATTATTTTTTTCAAAAAATAAAATTAAAAGACTCAATAGTGAAAAAAAAGCACACACATAAGTTCAAAGTTTTCAGAGGTGTAAAAGTATTTAATTTTAATATGAAAGAATTTATAGATTTACAAAAACAATTAAAAAAAAAAATGAAATATTACTTTTTTAGATTAGGAAGGTTTAGTTAAAATTTATTTTTGCTCTGAATCTTTTGGTTTTTGAATATGTTTTTATGGACTGAGATATTATCTCTCTCTTGGAAGTAAAAGTTTTAAAAAATAAAAAGTTAGTAAATCAGTAAAATTGTCAGTATAAAATAACAAACCCTGTAAATATAAAATTTACAGGGTTTTTAAATTGTGGAGACGCCGGGTATTGACCTTGTTTTTGCTTATTACCGCTAAAGCACCGCTGTATATACTATCTATGTTAGGTTTGTTAAATTTTTATTACTTACTTTAGACTCTTTTATCGGTTAAATGTTACCTTTACTGACACCTAAATTGACACCTATATGACAAGTGTATTTAATTTGAAAGAGAAAAATAAAGACGGACTAACTTTAATTTATCTAAAAGCTTATTTTAAAAAAGAGGGTAGAAGGTTTGTTTATTCTACAGGAGAATCTATTCATCCAAAAGAATGGGATTTTGAAAACAGGCAACCAAATAATTTAAAAGGAAGAACCTCAAAAGCAGAAAGTCACAGAACCATAAAAAGACAATTAGATAGATACTCTAATTTATTTACACATATTACCGAAGTCTATAAAAATACAAATCAGGAATTAACTATAGAAAAAATTAGACAAGAGTTTGATAAAGAATTTAAGAGAGTTGCTGTTGGTAAGGATAAGTTTTATGATGCGTATGATGAGTTTATGTCTTTCAAACAAAAGAATCAAGAATGGTCTGTTGCAACAATAAAAAGGTATGATAATATAAAAAACATGCTAAAAGATTTTGAGAAAACTAAAAAATATAAAATCACATTTGATACAATTAATCAAAAATTTTATACAGAATTTACTCATTTTTGTATGGTAGGTAGAGGACATATTAATAATACATTTTCAAGAAATGTAGGTTTAGTTAAAACTTTTCTTTTCTGGGCATTAAAAAATGGATATACTTATAAAGCTGATTTTATAAATTTTAAAAAGAAACCAAAAGTAATTACAAATCAAATAGCACTTAGAAAAGAGGATTTAGAAACGTTATTAAAAGTAGAAATGAGTTCTAAAAAATTAGAAAAAGTAAAAGATGTTTTTATTTTTTCTTGTGTTACAGGTATGAGGTTTGGAGAACTAAAGTTTGTTTCTAAAAATAACATAAATGGAAAAACATTATTACTTAAAGAAGAAAAAGGATCAGGTAAAAAAAGTAGAGAAATTCCTTTAAGTGGTATTGCGTTATACATTTTAGAAAAATATGATTACAGTTTACCTTTAATCGCAAATCAAAAATATAACGACTATATAAAAGATGTTTTTGAATATGCTGGTTATACTCATAATGTAGAGAAAACATCTACTAGAGGTAAAGAAGTAATAAGAGAAGAAATTCCTTTTTATAAAAGAATAAGTTCTCACACAGCTAGAAGAACATTTATTACGATGATGAAAAGAAAAGGTAAAAGTGATAAATTAATTGCAGAAATTTCTGGTCATAATGATATGAAAACATTGAATCAATATTATCAAGTTACAAATGAAGATGTAAAAGATGCTGTTGATGAAACTTTTGATTTAATTATTCCTGAAAAAAATAAATCTTAAAAAAATAAAAATGAATTACGGAGAAGAATTTGTTAAATTATTTAATGATAAGTTTAAGGAGATACTTTCAGAATCTACTATTCAGTTTGAAAGTTATTATAGTACTAATTATTCCTTTAGAAAAGCAAAAGAATTAATTGAAGAGCCTTTATTGAAAGAGATGGAATTAATTATTAAATCATTAAATAATAGGTCAGAGATATTTGAAAAAAGTCATAAATTTCTAAATAATTATAGATACAATTACATTTCTGATATAACAATTTCTTTAATTAATGATGAAGTAAAAGAAGGTTTTATATTACAGAAAAAACAAGATAACTTAAAAATAAATTATTTAGATTATCTCATTTTATTTTCTGAATGGGAAGTAATTCGTCGTTATTTTATATTTATAAGGAACAACGATAAAGAATTAAATAAAAAGTTTCTTTCAAGGAATATTGGAGATTTTTTAACTATTGTAAAGAAAAAAAACGAATTACACACTCTTGCTAATATTAAAGAAATTAAGAAACAAGTTGATATAAGAAAAGAATCAATGTACGCTTTAACTCAAAATGAAAAAATGATTCTTTTACATGTGTTATTACATCGATTTGTTAAAGAAAATTATAAGAAGCCAAGTCCAGAATATTTTAGAGTTTTGTCTTTAGTTTCTGGAATTTTGGAAGAAAAAGACATTAATAAGGCAATAACAGGTAAAGGTAAATATAATTATTTCTTAAGTGGGGTCAACGCATCAAGAAAGTCTAATTATGATAAAAATATTATGATTGATGTTATTTTAAGTAAAATTAAAGATGTAAAGGGTATAAAAAATTTTATTTCATGTCTTAAAATGTATAAACATAGGAAATAAACACCATCAAAATAATATAATTTTTTGTTCTTTATTTATATTTAAATCATTGTTTTTTATTTGTTTATAGTTTTTTTTAGTGTCATTAAGTAACCATTTGAACTTTATTTGTTATACTTATATATACAATCTTTGCAGTAATAAAACATAAATATTCAATCCATGGATATTAGTAATTACTGAATATGATGTGTTTTTAAATATTAATTTATATAAATAAAACATATTATGGCAAGTATAATAGTAACAACATCAGAAGAACTTTCTGGAATGATTGATTTAGCAATATCAAAAAGAATTAATCCTTTACAGGAATTGATTAATAATAAATTAAATCCACAGAAGGAAAATGTAACGGTTAAAGAAGCTGCAAAAAGGTTAAACGTTACAGAACTAACAATAAGGAATTATATAAAAAAAGGATTTATTGATGCTTCTAAAATAGGACGTAGAATTGTGATTAATTTAGAGAGTTTAGAAAATAATCTAAACGAAGTTAAATCTTTAAAATATCGTAGATAAGATGGAAGATTTTAACATAGAAAGTGAAGTAGATAAGAATAATTTAATTCTTATAGCCGATAATTTACAAGCAGAAATGTATAAGTTAAAATTCAATAGAGCATCGGATTTTTTACTAATGAAGCATTTAGATTTTTATACTAAAGAAATAGATAAAATTAAAATTTTAGCAGTTAATAATCCAAGGTTTAAATGGCAATTATTAGAACAAGAAATAGATTCTAGTTTCAAAAAAGATAAATCATTAACAGGAGCAAATATTATTTTTGATTGGAAAGAAAGTATAGTTTCAAATAGAGTTTTACTTAATTTTAAACTTTAAATAATGATGGAATACGTTAGAATAGGTACAGATTATTTTAAAATTTGTAGTGTTCCTCTTTTAAGCGGGGACACTGCAAAGACTTTAATTAAATGGGCTAAAGGAGAAATAATTACAGATAAAGGAAAAGATTTTTTGAAATCTATAAAAAAGTATGATGGATTTACTACTATTCCTGCACATCAAAATTATAAACAGGAAATAAATTCTTTTTATAATCAGTATGAAAAAATAGGGCATAAATTAGTAAAAGGTAATTTTGATAAAACCGAAGAGTTTTTAAGACATATTTTTAAAGAACAGTATGAATTAGGGTTAGATTATCTGACCATATTATGGCAACAACCAACGCAAATTTTACCAATTTTATGTTTGGTTAGTAATTCTAGGAATACAGGAAAAACATCTTTTTTAAATTGGTTGAAATTGTTGTTTCAAGGAAATATGACAATTAATAAAAATGAAGATTTTCGAAGTCGATTTAATAGTGATTGGGCATCTAAATTAATTATTTCTGTAGATGAGGTTCTTTTAGATAGGAGAGAAGATAGTGAGCGTATTAAAAACCTTTCTACAGCGGGTTCATATAAAACAGAATCTAAAGGAAAAGATAAAGTTGAATCTAATTTTTTTGGAAAGTTTATATTGTGTTCTAATAATGAAGAAAATTTTATTCAGATAGATGAAAAAGAAATTCGATATTGGGTGATTAAAGTAAATTCGTTTAAAGAAGAAGATGTTGATATGCTAAAAAAACTTAGCAATGAAATTTCGAGTTTTTTATATTTTTTAAATAATCGAAAAATTATATCAGAAAGAAAAACAAGAATGTGGTTTACAAAGCAACAAATTTATACACCTGCGTTAGATAAAGTTGTAAAAGGAAATAAAACATATTTAAGTCAAGAAATTAGAGAAATTTTAATGGATGATTTTATCACTTTTGAAGTTGATGTATTAAAATATACCGCAACAGATTTATTTGATAAATTAAGTAAAGGTTTTAAAACTACTCGTTTTAAAATTACTAAAAGCTTAAAAGATGATTATAACTTAACCTCTTTAAATGGAAGTTACCAAAAGTATTTTCTTTCTTTAAATACGTTGCAAAAAACAATGGTAAATTTTGAAACTAAAAAAGGACGATATTACGAGTTTCAGAAAAGTGATTTTATAGAGATGCCGTTGATTGTTGACAAACACCAATAATTAGCATATACAGAAAGAGTTTTAGCAGATAACAGTAGTTCAACAATCCGTCAACAGGTTTAATTATTTTATTGTTGACGGACTGTTGAACTACTGTTTTTAGCTTGCGCTCTTTTATAGTATTGATTTTAGTGATTTATTCAACATTACAACATGAACTTTAGTTTATCTATTTTAGTGTTGTTATTAAATAGTAATTTCCCGAAAAAGCAGAATTTATCGAAAATAGAGTAGGGTGTGTACCGTAATTTGATTGTTTAGCTAGGATAATAGTCTGTATTATGTAGTGTGTTTTTCATGAATTTCCCGAAAAAGCAGAATTTATCGAAAATAGAGTAGGGTGTGTACCGTAATTTGATTGTTTAGTTAGAATAATAGTCTGTATTATGTTGTATATTTTCCCTGAATTTTCCGAAAAAGCAGAATTTATATAAATAGTATGTAAAAGTGATAAAAGAGGTTTATTAAAAACTAAACTCATTTATCTTATTTATTTTAATAGAAATATTTTGACATCTACTTACTATTACTTAGATTTATAAACTTTATCATAATTAAATTACAATTTTTGGATTTACTAGAAAATGAAATAACATATTTAGATACAGCATCAACAACAAGAATAGATGCTAGGGTGCTTAAAGAAATGATTCCATATTTCACTGAATATTACGGTAATTCCTCAAGTAAGCATCATTTTGGTGTAAAAGCAAAAAATGCGATTGAAAAAGCTAGAATTCAAGTTTCTAATATTCTTAATTGTGATAGTAAAGAGATAATATTTACCTCTGGAGCAACTGAATCAATAAACCTTGCTATAAAAGGGTTTGTAGAATCTAATTCAGATAAAGGAAATCATATTATTACTGTAAAAACAGAACACAAAGCGGTATTAGCTACTTGTGAATATCTAGAAACTAGAGGATATGAAGTTACGTATTTAGATGTTGATAAAAACGGTGTCATTTTATTTGAACAATTAGAAAAATCAATAAAAGAAAATACTTCGCTTGTGGCAATTATGTATGTAAATAATGAAACAGGAGTTATTCAACCTATTAAAAAAATAGGGGAGTTTACTAGCAATAATAATATCACTTTTTTATGTGATGCTACACAAGCAATCGGTAAAATTAATATTGATGTTGAGAATCAATATATTGATATGCTCTGTTTTTCTGGGCATAAAATTAACGCACCAAAAGGTATTGGTGTTCTTTATAAAAGAAAAGAAATAATATTAACTCCATTGTTTCATGGTGGTAGTCAAGAGAATGGCTCAAGGTCAGGAACATATAATACACCTTCTATTATCGGCATAGGAAAAGCATGTGAAATTGCTAAAGATGAAATGGAAGAGGTTCATTTACAAATGAATAAGTTAATGGAGTATTTGATACATAAACTAAGTGAAATCACAAATTTTTCGATAGTATCAAGTGAAAAATTAAGAGTTCCAAATATTATAAATTTAATTATTCCTGAATTAGAATCGGATATTTTTATTGGTCGTTTTAAAAATATTGCAGTAAGTAATGGCTCGGCTTGTAATTCTGAATTAATAGAGGAATCACATGTGTTAAAAGCTATGAAACCGAATGGATTTAATAAGAATAATTCGCTAAGAATATCAATAGATAAATTTTGTTCAATAGAAAATATTGATTCATTTTGTTTTGCTTTGAAAAAATATTTAAAAAATGCTTAAAAAAGTAAATTGGGCAATAGATAGAGATTATAAAACAGGAAGTGAAGACGAACCCTTACAGTTTTATTTAGATGCCTTATGTAATAGTACAACTTTTGATTTATTATTAGGATATTTTAGTTCTTCTGCTATTAAATTATTATCATTAGGTTTTGCAAATTTTATTTATTCTGGTGGAAAAATGAGAGTTGTTATTAATAATGTACTTTCAGAAGTTGATAAAAATGCCATTGCTAATGGACAAAATAAAGATTTTATTTCTACAATATATAATCTTGAAAATATTAAAGATTTACATAAGTCTTTAGACGAAAATAGTACGCATTTTTTTGAGTGTTTTTCTTGGTTAATTCATCAGAACAAAATAGAGATTAAAATTATAAAACCTAAAGGAACTAATGGGATTTCTCATTATAAATCAGGAGTTTTTTCAGATGGAAAAAATAGCATAGGATATAAATCTTCTTGTAACTTTACGTATTACGGTTTTATTGAAAATTTAGAAGAATTAGATTGTCGTATGTCTTGGGATGATGAAAGGTCTAATAAAGCAATAGTAAAGCAAATTAAATATTTTGATGAGGTTTTTTCAGGGAATTCTAAAGAAGTAGAATATCTAGATATTGAACAAGTAAAAATTGCTATAATGGATGAATTTGGAAATAAAAATATAAAAGAATTATTAAAGAAAGAAAAAGAATTATTAAATAAAAGAGATAAGATTTTTAATAATCCTAAAATAAAAGAGTCTGTGAATTTTGCTCTTGAAAAAATTGAAAATTTTGAAAGAGAAGAGGATTTACCTAAATTCCCTTATCCTGAAGGAGCTAGAAGTTATCAAAAAGAGGCTTATTCAAGTTGGATAAAAAATGATAAAA
Organism: Tenacibaculum dicentrarchi; assembly: GCF_900239345.1. GTDB lineage: Bacteria > Bacteroidota > Bacteroidia > Flavobacteriales > Flavobacteriaceae > Polaribacter > Polaribacter dicentrarchi. Next base: position 106,032 of record NZ_OESZ01000044.1, read on the forward strand.
AAGGGTTATTTGCAATGGCTACAGGAACAGGTAAAACATTGACTGCCCTCAATTGTTTATTGAACGAGTCTAAAAAAGAAATGTCTTACAAAGCTATTATTTTAGTTCCAACTCTTGAACTTGTAGCACAATGGAAAGAAGAATGTGAAAAATTTAATTATTCAAATATAATTAGTGTTAGTAGTAAGGAAATTTGGAAAGAGAAATTATCTTTTTATAACACGGTTTCAAGGCTTAATAATCCTTCTTTTATTGTGATAACTACATATGCATCTTTTGTAAAAGAGAAATTTCAAAGCTTTTTTAAAGATTTATCAAAAGATACTATTTTTATAGCAGATGAGGTACATAATATTGGAGCACCTAATATCTCAAAATTATTACCTAAAATTCATCTAGAAAAAAGAATAGGGTTATCTGCAACTCCAAACAGAGTTTATGATGATATAGGTAATGTTTCTATTGATTCTTTTTTTAATGATAAAGCTCCGTACGTTTATAATTTTAGTATGAAAAAAGCGATTGAAGATGAGTATTTATGTAAATATTATTACTATCCGCATGTTGTTTCTTTAATAGAAGAAGAGTTTGAAAAATATAGAGCTATTTCAAAAAAACTAGCACAATATATAGACCCGAAAACAAAATCTTTTAAAAAATGTAAAGAAGTTGAAATTCTTTTATTAAAAAGAAAAAGAATAATTCATAAGGCTGAAAATAAACTACCTTTATTTAAAAAAATTATACAAAAAGAATTTGAAAAAAGAGGTAATCTTAAATATACACTAATTTATACTCCTGAAGGTATTCTTGAAGAAAATAACAGTAATATTCAAGATAATTATATTGAAAATGAAGAAGATATTTATTTGATAGACCAATATACAAAAGCAATTACAGCAATTGATTTTTCTATAATGGCTAGAAAATTTACTTCTAAAACAAAAGATAGAAAAAAAGTGATTAAGAAGTTTTCTGACGGCGAATTAGATGTTTTAACTTCGATGAAATGTTTAGACGAAGGTGTAGATGTACCAAGGTCAGAATTAGCTTTTTTTTGTGCTAGTACAGGGAATCCAAGGCAATTTATTCAAAGAAGAGGAAGAGTTTTAAGAAAATCAGAAGGAAAACAATTTGCGTATATTCATGATTTAGTGGTAATACCTAAATTAAATTTGGATAAAAATGATGAAACATATAATATTGAAAGGTCTTTTATTTTAAATGAAATGAAACGTGTTGAAAACTTTTTTTCATTAGCAATAAATAAAGCAGAAGTATATGAAAAACTTTCTAATATTTGTGAATATTACAATATTAGCCTTTACAACATAAATGAAATAGATAATAAAAAATAATTGCAGAATGAGAAAAAATAAAATTTTCAGAAAATTTATTAGTCATGAACTGATAATTGATAAATATGGTATAAATAAAGTAGATATACCAAACAACATAACACAAGCACTAGCTTCAGAAATTCCTATTATCAAAACAATTGCTACACTAGTCGAAGAATTAGAAAATAACCCAGGGATTAATAATGTCGCTCTGTATAATAAAATAAATATTTATCTAACTCAAAATATATAACTATGATAATTCAACAAATAGTAATTACCAATTATCAAAGTTATTATGGTGAAAATGTATTTAATTTTGAAAAAGGTTTAAATATTATTCATGGTGCAAATGGACATGGGAAAACGAAGTTTTTTGAAGCTATTGAATGGCTTTTTAATAGTTCTGATTCTAGTACTTATTTAGAAAGTCTTCTAAGTAGAAAAGCAGTTTATAATAATCTTGAAAATGGAGAGAATATAACAGTTTCTGTAAGATTAACAGTATATCAAAACAAAGAAGTCAAAACACTTGAAAAATCGTTTATTGCAAGTAAAATTGAAAATGGTATTGATATATCTAAACCTGTTTTAAAAGGAATTAGAGAAGAGGAAACAGGTGAAAGAGATTATGTTGATTCTCCTGAGAGATTAAGAAGTGAAATATTTGATAATAGAATCAGAAAATATAGCATGTTTAAAGGAGAAACAGATTTAAAAGTTTTTCAAGATAAAGATGCTCTTTTAACTCTGATAGGAATGTTTTCTGATACTAAACATTTAGAAAAATACATATCTAAATCAGAATATTTTGTTGGTCGTGCTGATGATGCTGTAACTAAAAGTGCAAATAAAAATGTAAATGATAAAAAAAAATATACAACATTAAGCCATAAAATCACTAATTGTAAAAAAACAATAACTGATAAAAAGCTTGAGAAAAAACAGCACGAAATTAATATTGAAAAAAATAAAAATTCAATAGATAGTTATGAGAATATTATTGATAATGCCGATGCATATCAAACTCACACAAAAAGGATTAATAAAAAAGAAGATGAAATTATACAACTTCAACTAAAGGTTCACAAAGCTGAAAAATATACACAAGATTTATTTGATGAAAATTGGATTCTAGTAAATTACAAACCGATATTTGAAGAGTACAAAACAAAAGTTGCTGAAATTTCAAAAAATAAACGAAAATTAGAAAATGAATATCAGCAAAAAATAGGAGAAGAAAATGCTATAAAAAAGTTGAAAAATAATATTATTCCTTTGCCAATAGGTGCTCCTACTAGGTCGCATATGGAAGAAATGTTAGCTGATGAACTTTGTAAAGTCTGCAATAGAGAAGCTCAAAAAGATTCGGAAGCTTATCAATTTATGAACAATAGATTGAAAGAGTATATTGAATCTGTAGAAAAAAACAAAACAGAAAAAAAATATCTTTTCAAAAGTGATTTTATTAAATCTTTGACTAAAATATCTGATGCTCAAGATGAAAATATTGCTAAGATTATTAAAATGGAAGCTGTTATTTCTGAAAATTTTGAGTTTGTAGAATTTCAAAAGAAAAATATCAATAAAAAAATAAAAGAAAAAGAAAAAGAAGAAGAAGAAAGAGCTAAAATTATTAGCGATTCAGGGTTAAAAGCAGAAAGTTCCGCTACAATATTGCAAAATTATAAAGGTTTAAGTAGAAATAATGAAGATGAAAAAGAATCGCTTAGAAAAATAGAAGAAACCCTTAAGATTGAAAATATAAAATTAATTAAATTTCAAGAAGAAAAAGATGAAATTGATACAAAAAATGTATCAGGGTACTTAATACAAACAAGTGACCTTTTAAAAGATATACTAAAAATTACAACTCAAACTACTGAAAGAGAATTTAATTCATTAGTTATTTATTTAGAAAATCAAGCTAATGAAATTTATAAATCAACTAATAAAGATGGGTTTACTGGAAAAATAAAATTATCAAAATCAAAAATAGGAAATCAAAATCAAGTTGAATTTAAAGTTGTAGATAATTTTAATAAATCATTTGATATGAGTGGTTCTCAAGAAGTATTGGCGCATACATCGTTATTATTAGCTATTTCAAAAATGGTGAAAAAAGAAGCAAATGAAAGTTATCCATTAATTTTAGACGCACCACTATCTACTTTTGATAGAAATAAATATTCGTTGTTTTTTGATTCGTTTAAAGAAAATACCGAACAAGCTATTATTGTTATAAAAGACTTTATCATAGAAGATGAGAACAAAAAAATAAGTATTGATAAAAGTTTTTATAGAGAAGATATTCATAAAGATAAATCTTTCTGGGTGAAGCTACATGAAAACTCTAACATAAATGAAATTGAAACTATAAATTCTGTTGTAATAGAACTATAAATTATGGATAAATTATTCGATGAGTGGAAAAAATCTACGCCTAAATTTGATAAAAATTTACAGCACCTTTTTGATTCTTTAAGTAGAAAAGGTGGAGGTGCTGAAAATGATAGAGAAGATAAAGGGAAAATTTTTAGTAATAATTATGAATTATATATTTATGCTTTTTTCTTAGGTTTATACAATGATAAATATGAAAAACTTCCAGAAAATGCAGAATTAAAAGATTTTAGTCAGCCAATCCAATATTGGGGAAGTACTAAAAGTATTAGTAGAAGTGATTTCTCAAATATTCAACAGTATATTTTTATGGCGGTTATAGCCAAAACACAAGGTATTGAAGATGATTTAATCGAATTAGATAAAGGAAAAAAAACAGTAGAGGCTATAAAGAAGCGTTTACACAAAACTTTGCAAAATTATACTAATGGCGGATTACTTTTTCTAGAAGAAAAAATACAAGAAGATAATTTAGATATTACTATAAATACAAGTATGCTTGACCTTATTTTGAAAGCGAATTTAAAAGAAGAAAAAGTATTAAGCGAGGTTTAACTTAAAATAAAAAAGAGCTTATTTATAAATAAGCTCTTTTTTTTACAAATTATAAGAATTAAGTTTTTAAAACGATTAGATAAAACAACTAGCACAGCCTTCACCTTCAGCGTCTAATATTTCATCTTGCCAAGACTGCCCTGTTCTAGATTTCTTTTTTTGCCTGTTCATTCTTAAAAAATGTTCTTTTTTTATAGATGCAACACGCTCGGGTTTATTAAGAACCTCTAAAGATTCTGCCATCCAAGTATATCCTTCTTTTTCATATTCAATTGCTTTTGTATATAATTCAGGATGTTGCTCTAATAACCAAACCCATTCTATTTTTTGCTGATAAAAACAAAAGAAACAACCAGAACGACTTCTAGAATACGTTCCTTTTTTTATTTCTCCATCAATTTCAACTTGATATTCAATAGGTTTGTAATAAGCAGGAATACCAACTCCTGATTCTTCCAAAATTTGAAAAACATCATCAATCCCAATAATTTCATCATTTTCAATTAAAGGAAATACTTCTAACTTACCAATTGGATAATCGGTAGTTTTTAGAAATTCAAAAACTACTTTATTGAATAATTTTAAATCGACATCCATTAAAGCATTTAGCTTCTGTGTTTGTGTAAATTTAGGAGAGATAAGTTGCTCAATATATTGTAATGCATTCGCTAATACATTTTCTTCTGCATAATTATTATAATAATCTTTAAGAGCTTCTATATTTGAATTTGATAATAATTTTTTTATAACATCTTCACTCCAAATATTTTTTCTAAAAGGAAATATCGTTTGAATATTTTCTTTTTTAGAAATATAACCTTCTCTATTTTCATCTCCTCTAATTCCAACATAAGAAATAGTAGGTTCATCTCCAACATAAGATTCAAAAGGTTGTAATTTCATTTTATTAGTACACCATCTAGCAGTTGCAGAAGGTAAGTAACCTCCATACATTGCTAAAAAGTGGTCAAAAGGATTTTTCATTGGAGAATTATCCTCGTTCATAGATTTGTATAACTCAATATCTTTACCTAAAACAGAATTTAACCGACCTATTAAATCATAGGTTTCTTTGAGTTCTTTTCCAGTATCACAGGTGTAGTATTCTGTGTCAAGTTCTGGGTATTTTTGACTCATATAAATAGCTAAAGCGGCGCTGTCTTTACCGCCTGAAATACCTAATAAATGTTTTACCTTTTTCATTGTTAAATATGCATTTCTTTAGATAGTAATTCAATTAAAAGTTCTTTTCTTTTAGCTGTATCTAATTTGTTAATGGTGTCACTTATCGATTTTTTGATTGATTTGAACTCTTTAGAAGTGTTTGTATTTACAACCAATGTATCATCAATAAATTCTCCTGTTTCGCCAAAGAATCGAATAGAATATAGCGTTTCTTTATTTGAGTTACTATTAAAATTACGAATTTCAGAAGCTTTTATCAACCCTAAAGATAAATCCTTTATTGAGTTCATTAATAAAGGTTCTTCTTCATCGATTAATGTATCTAAACCTTTACCTAAAGCAACATCAGCAACCGATTTAATCCAACTTATTCTATCATCTAAAGGAGATATTAGTCGTTTATAAAAAACATTCTGTGTTTTACCTAAAGTAGCAGGATTAATTCCGTTAATTTTAGCTTGAATTTCATCTTTATAAACATCAAAATTAGATGATTTACAATAAAAAGAGTCTATTATTATTTTTTCTACTCTATTTAACAATTCACCATAAGCATTTCGTATTTCTCTAATAGCATCTTGTGTATGATTAGTAAAAGATTGAAGTACTTCGGGATCTTCTTTTATCGCTAAAGAGTGAAACCCTAATGCGGTAGGAAATAAATTAAATAAGGCATCTTCTGGGTCTTTTGCAATTAGAATAGCTTCTCTTAATTTCGTAGCTTTTATTGATAACTTAGTTGTTTTTAGCGTGTATTTATTTAATCCTCTTTGAAATTTTAAAAAGTTTCCAAAAATAGCTAAAAAAGTAGATTGCGTACCTTTTGAGTTTGAATCACCAATTTGAACTAATTCCTTATAGCTTTCTAATAAATTAACTTTTAAGCCAGAAACATCGTAGCTTTTAATTAAAAAATCTTGTGGTTTTTTATAGATTAAATCAATAGTATCATCTGTAATGAAAGGAACAAACCCTCCGTTAGTATGAAATAAAGCATAATCTTCTTTTTTAGCAATTAAAAAGATAGGAATCCAAAAAGTTATAAATCCTTTTTTTAGCTTGTATGGCTTTTGTTCTAATATTTCATAAAACTCAAGCAAGTTTCTTTTATTAGATAACGAACTTTTTAAAAACTGTTCAGATAAATTCCATAAATCATATAAATTACTGTTTTTATCTGGTTGATTTAATTCATAATAACCTAATTTTTTATTTTTTTGATGAATACCAGATTCTTTCAATAAGCTAATGTAAATGGCTTTTTGAGGAGGGAATTTATCTGCTGGAAAATTTAAATTTTCTAGATGTTTATTAGCAAGTAAACTTCTCGTTAAATATTTTCTTGCAGTATTTATAGGAGTACTTAGAAACTCTTTATTTATAAGTTCATTATTGAAAATTGGTGTTTTTTCATAAATTTGGTAACATATTTTTGTCAGCCATTCATATAATTTATGTTTACTTACAATTGGCATTGTTTCGCCATTATTAACCCAAATATTTTTATCATTATTAAATAATTGATTAATAACAAGATTTTCTAGTTGCTGTAAATGAAATTTTCGTTCAGAATTTAAAAGTTCTAAAGCGTTTTTATCATTTTGATGTTTTTCTAATAAGTTATTAAACTTAAGAATCATCAAAATTTCATTTTTTATTTGTGATGAATTTTTATATAAAACAAAAATATTAGCAACAAATTCGGTTGATTTTTTCTTGACATCAGAAATATTCAAATCATCAAAAACTAAATTAATATAACCATCGATAATACCTTCAGGTTTTGTTACTTCTTGAAATCTATTAAATATTCTATATTCAAAAAAACGTCTTGTACCTGTTTCAAAAGAATATCTTTTAACAAGTAAAACAGGTAAATTTATAAGGTTTTTAATTTCTGAACTAATAGAGAAATCTGGATTAATTTCTCGACTAACAGTAATTAATTCTTGTTCAAGGTCTAAATCTGTTCCTTCTAAGAAATTTATTTTATTACTATGTTTATAAAATCTAATTATCCCAGCTTTTTCTAGTTTTTCTAAAGAAGATGATACATTACCATTTTTAGTTAAGCTAAAATAATTAGTTATAAACTCTTTGTCAAAAAGCCCACCTATTTTAGAAAAAATATTTACTAACCCTATAGTTTTTATAACTTTAGAAACCTGTAAGTAATCTTGTTTAAAGATTAATTCGGCTCTTTCTAAAGCTCTAAATGTAGTTAGCCATTGAGTTCTGTGTGGGTTGTTAGAATTATTAATTTCTGTTGATAAAGTATTTACTAAATAGTCATATACATTAGAAACGGTATAAAAATCTTCCTCTAATTTATGAATAGAATAGTCTGTAGTATCATTTAAAAATGAAAATAAAGACCGTTCATTTTGACCATAACGTTGCAAAGATTTAACAAGAATGTTTGAAGAAAGCCAATCTAATGGATATAAAGATTCTGTTAATTTTTGATTTACTAATTTATTATGACTAACGAGTTTAGAGTTTTGAATTAGTACTGATAATTTTTTAAAATCACCTTGAATATTTTTAGGTAGTGAAATTTTTTTTAATTTTTTACTAGCAAAGTAAATAAGCTGTTCTATGGGTTCATTAAAAACTAAATCAACAAAACGACCTTTTACTTTTTCCCATTCAGACTTATCTTGACTAGATAAATTATTCCCATAACTAGCAAAATTTTGATGTAATGTTATTATAAAATAAGTGTTATTTAAGTCATTATTTGCCCATTCAGAAATTTGTTGAAGTAAAAATAATTCATCTAAAGAATTATTTTTTGAGGCATATTCTAAGAGTTTTCCAAATTCATCTATAACTAATACAATACCCTTTTTAGCTGTTTCTGCTTTTTTTCTTATTTTTTCTAAAGCAATAATTATTTTAGAGTTATTAATAACTCCGTCAATTTTTAATTTCTTAGCTATTACATTTAAAAGAGAATCATTTTCACCTATTATTTTAATAAAATCATAATCTATTACACTGTTTTTTTCAGCTTCTATATTATTGAAAAATATTTTCTCTCGCTTTAAATTCTTTTCAAGAGCCCAAATAAAAGTTGATTTACCTGTTCCATAATTACCAATTAAATTAAATGATTTATTTGCACTGTGATTATTAATGAAAATTCTATCAAAAATTTCTTTAGTATTTGGTGTAACTACGTAATCTATTAGTTTAGATTCGTCCCTAACGATATTGGTTGAAATATTATTACTGTACTCCATAGTGTTTTTTCAAAAGTTTATTTTTAAACTCTATCGAGTTCTTTTTAAATTGTATTTGTCTAACTCCTGCATCATCTTTATAAATAAAATTTTTGTACTTTTCACATAATTTATCTATAATAATTTCTAAACCTTCATTCGATAAACATAAATAAGCTCCAACTGTTTTTCTGATATTATCATAACTTACAGCGTTTTCATTTTCAAATTCATTTAATAAGCAGTATCCAAAAATTTCAGGAGAAAGACTATCGTGATTATTTCTATTTAACCTGTAAACGGTTTGATTTGCATTGTTTTTTCTACCTGTATCTACGACTAAGTTTAAGCTAAGAAGTGGGGTGTTAAAATCATCTTCTATTGTTTTGTCATTTTTAATAGGTGAAACGTATGTTCGGACAAAAACTTTAAAATCGGAGTTTAAAGTTTTTTCAGCGACTTCTTTTAGATTTTCATTAATAAGTATTCTATTGATGAAATTAAAAATCTGATATTCAGAAAACTCTAAAGTAGCTTTATCTGAAAAGTAATTAGAAAATATTAATTTAAAAATTGATGCGTGATTTGTTTTGCATAAATAATATTGTAGTAACCATAAAGAACCATCATTTTCTAAATAAGGGTCTAGTTTTTTTGTTACAAAAAGCAAGTTAGCAAATTCACTTAGATTATTTTCTTTATTTAAAATACCAAAAGCTTTTAGCCAGTGATGAATTGATCTAACCATATTTTTACCAACACCTAATAAAGGGATTGCTTTTTCTTCGTTTGAAAAACCATCAATGTATTGATTTTTAATGAGTTCTATTCCTTTTAAAATCCATTGCTCTTTGCAATGAAAAGTGTCATGTCCTGAGAATCTATAAGACTTTTGATTTAAAATCATATATTTTAATATATATTAATTACACTGCAATTTAATATATATAATTGAATATGGATGAACTTATCCATGTAGATTTACATTTTATAATTTTTTAGAAATTTAAAAAATATATTACATGTTGTTTTAATTTTATTAGATATGAGGTTGTTTTAAGTTTTTTCTAGACAAAAAGACTACTTAAATAGTAGTAAGAAAAAAGTTTAGTTAGTATTTTTTTTGACACCTAAATTGACACCTAAAAATAAAAACCCTGTAAACACGAGGTTTACAGGGTGTAAAAGTGGAGACGCCGGGAATCGAACCCGGGTCCAAACAAGCAGTTCAAATGCTTTCTACATACATATTTCTTTCTTAATTTTCGACAAGTAACTGATTAAGAACAATCTGTTAAAAGCTTATCTTCTTTAGTTTCAAAAATCTGTCGAAGCTTCAGGTTTTCTATATTTACTTTTACGATATCCAAAAGTGAAGCGCCGTAAATCAAGGCTATTCGTGGACATAAAGCTTGCACACCTTGTGTGCCGAGGCTAATCTTACTATGATTCGGATTATGCAGCTAAAGCGTAGTTATCTTCGCCGTTTAAAAAGTTGAAATAAAGATTTACGAGTTTCTATTCACTGCTCGGCATGCTTACATTATCGCTGGTCTCGCTGTCAAAACCAGTCGTCCCCAAAATGATAAAATTTAAAAAAATAGTATCAAATATTATTAATATATTTGAATACAGAATGCAAAGGTAATAAAAAAACTACTTGTATAATACATTTAAATCAAGTATTTTCGCTTAAATTGTTGTATTTTCAACAATTGTAGATTATTTGTTTAATTTTATACAAAACACATACATGAAATTCGGAATTATTAAAGAACGTAAAAATCCACCAGATAGAAGAGTGGTATTTTCTCCTGAAAAGTTACAAGAATTTAAAGCGCAATTTCCAGCGGCAGAAATAGTAGTAGAAAGTTCAGATATTCGTGTTTTTAGCGATCAAGCTTATAAAGATGCAGGCTTAGAAGTTGTAAGCGATATGTCTGATTGTGATGTATTATTAGGGGTAAAAGAAGTTCCTTTAGAGGCTTTAATTCCGAATAAAAAATATTTTTTCTTTTCACATACCATTAAAAAGCAACCTTACAACCGTGTGTTATTACAAGGAATGTTAGCAAAAAACATTGAAATGTACGATCACGAAACCATCATTAAAGAAAATGGTGCTCGATTAATTGGTTTTGGACGTTATGCAGGTTTAGTAGGTGCTTACAATGGTTTTAGGGCTTTAGGTTTACGTGAAAAATTATTCACTTTACCAAAAGTAGAAACTCTTACTGATTTAGATGCTGTAAAAGCTGAATTAGACAAAATTACGTTGCCAAATATTAAAATTTTACTTACTGGGACAGGTAAAGTAGCACACGGAGCTAAAGAAATTTTAGATTATTTAAAAATTAAACAAATTAGTGATGCTTTATATTTAACGGCTGATTTTACCGAGCCTGTATATTGCGTGTCGGATGTGATGGAATATAACAAGCGCATCGATGGTAAAGTAGGTGAGAAGTTTGCTTTTTATAAAGACCCGAGCGGTTATCAAAGTAATTTTATGCCCTATGCAAAAGTGACTGATTTCTTTATAGCAGGTCATTTTTATGGTGATGGAGCGCCGTATTTATTTACTAGACAAGATGCAAAACATGCTGATTTTAAAATTAAATATGTCGCTGATATTTCTTGTGATGTTGCTGGTCCGGTAGCAACAACACTTCGTTCGTCAACAATTGCTGATCCTATTTATGGCTATGATGCTCAAACCGAAAAAGAGGTTTGTTTTACATCTGAAAATGCCATAACTGTAATGGCTGTTGATAATTTACCTTGTGAATTACCAAAAGATGCCAGTGAAGGATTTGGAGAAATGTTTTTAGAAAACGTAATTCCAGCTTTTTTCAATGACGATAAAGACGGTGTTTTAAAACGCGCTAAAATGACCACAAAAAACGGAAAATTAGCCGAGCGTTATGCCTATTTACAAGCCTATGTAAACGGCGAAGAATAATAAGTATGTTAGCAGACAAGCAATTTTTAATTGATACAGCCCAAATGCGGATGCCTTTTGGAAAATATAAAGGTTATTATTTGGTTGATTTACCTGAACATTATATTGTCTGGTATAAAAACAAAGGCTTTCCTGCTGGGAAACTAGGTAAAATGATGGGCTTGGTTTATGAAATGCAATTAAATGGTTTGGAAGATATTTTACGAAAAATTAGAAGTTAATTTTTTATTCATATAAAAATCCGCTGTTATTTCAAAATAACAGCGGATTTTTTTTAGATTATTTCTAGCTGATTAGCAGCTTTATTTTTCAATTCTTTAGAGAGTTCTTTTTTATTTTTGATGCCTAATTTTTGTAATTTACTTGCTTGTAAAACCAAATTATCATTTCCTGTACTTAATTGTTTAAATGCGGTATTGTAAGATGTTTGTGCGTTGTCGATATATTTCCCTACTTTTTCTAAATTTTCAATAAAAAGAACAAATTTATCATATAATTTAGCACCTCTATCGGCAATAGCAATCGAGTTTTGATTTTGATATTCACGCTTCCATAAATCGACAATTAACTTTAATGAAGTTATTAAATTTGTTGGATTCATTAATAAAATACGCTTGTCGTAAGCGTAATTCCAAAGGTTGTGATCGCCTTGCATTGCCGCAATATATGCTGGCTCACTAGGGATGAACATCATTACAAAATCTAAGGATTTATTATAATCATCATAGCCTTTTGTACTCAGTGCAACAATATGATTTTTGATTGCCGAAATATGCGCTGTCAATTCTTTTTTTTGCGTATCGACATCTGAACTAGCAATATATCGGGTAAAGGCATTCAGCGAAACTTTCGAATCGATAATTACATTTCTGTTATCAGGATATTTTATAACCGCATCGGGGCGCATTTTTTTATCTTCAGCATCGGAACGAATTGCTTTTCCGTTCTCGTCTTTTAGCTCATGCTCCATAAAATATTCTTCATTTTTACGCAAGCCAGATTTTTCTAAAATACTCTCTAAAATCATTTCGCCCCAGTTTCCTTGGGTTTTTGCTTCGCCTTTTAACGCATTTGTTAAATTGATGGCATCTTGACTAATTTGTTCACTTTTTTCGGCTAATTCCTTAACTTTTTCACCTAAAGAAAAACGCTCTTTACTTTCTTTATTATAAACATCTTCGACTTTAGTTTTAAATTCTTTAATATCTTTATTTAAAGGATTTAATAATTCTTTAATTTTAGATTCATTAACTTCTGAAAAAGATTTGGTATTTTCTTTTAAAATTTGACTCGCAATATTTTGAAATTCAGTATTAAACTGATTTCTAAGTTCTTTAATTTCGTTTTTTTCTCGGCTTAGTTTTTCGTTTGATGAAACAATTTTGGCGTTTGCAGTGGCTAAGTGTTCATTTATTGCATTAAACTTTTCTTTTAGGTTATCATATGCTGATGTTTGTTTTTCAATAGTATCAGCATGTTGTGTAAGTGTATGTTTAGCAGCGTTAAAATTGGCATTTTTAGTAGATAATTCGTTTGATAGGTTTTTATTTTCTGATGTTTTAAGAATAATTTGTTCTTCTAAATTGATAATAAATTCTTGTTTTTCTAAAAGTATTTTTGATATTGAATTATTATTTGCTACTAATGTTGCTTTTTCTTTTTCTAAAAATAACCTATTTTCTTCGGATGCTTTTAATTGATTTTCTTTGTTTGTAATTAGTTTTTCTTTTTCGGAAATAGTTGCAGTTTGTTGTGCTTGCTGATGTTTTGAAGTCGCTTTAAAAGAATCAAATTCTTTATCGATTAAATTAAATGCTGTTTGAGCTTTTTCTTTAATGGAATTAATTTTCGAATTTGTTTTTAAGTTTCCGATAAACCAACCAATAACAGCGCCGAGTAGCACGCCTACAATAAGATAAATAATAGTTTGTTCCATAGCTTTTTTGTTTTTTATAAAGTGTTAATTAGTAGATGTTTAAAATTACTGTTTTTCTTTATTAATGCGCTTAAAAATGTTTTTTTTATTTTAAATAGCTAAACATCATCCTGAATTTAGTTCAGCATCGCATCCTGATTTGCCATGTTTTAGCTTTTTTAATGATTTTTGTCAATTCGAGTGATTTTAATGACTAAAAGGAATTAAAATAGTATCGATAATTTGAAGAGGATTATTCAATTTTAGTTAAAAATAAAGTTTGATGTACTAAATTCCTAGCCCCGATTGAAGCTTTGTTTGAGCTCTTTTTTTGATTTTTCTTCAAAAAAAAGCGAGTGCGGAAAGCGGGAAATAGCTTCTAAAAAATCTTTATTTAAATAGTAATTTATTTTATTAAAAAGATTGCTACAACCTGTTTGTCAATAAGTAAAAAAACTTCATTGCTGTTTTTAGGAGGAAGAATACTTACAATTGTCTGATTTTTTTCGAAAGAAATTTTTGGTTTTTGAGCATATTTTACACCTTTAAATCCACAATATATAGATTGGTTTTTAGCAATATTTTCAAGGATAAAAGTAATGGGTGTATTTGTTTTTTTAGTAATGATACCAGTAGTTGGAGCTATTAATATGTATTGTTTTTTAAGGAAATCAGTGGTGTATATTGGTTGCTGAAAGTAGCTTTTTAAAGACATTCGTTTTACACGTAATTGCCATAAAATATCTTCAGGAAAATGGGTTAAAAAATATTTTTCTTTAGGAATATTAAAATAATAATCATTAAAATTACGTTGCCAACGTCCGTTTTTAACAGCTCCTGCTGCCCAAGTAGCATCTAAATATAGCCATTTATTGTTCAGTTTTACAGCATTCCAAGCATGATTCGGTTGGTTATTTACCTTACCAATATCGTTTGAAGAAATTCGAACATTACCTTTTATTATTTCGTTTTCAATATTTAAAAGCGTACAAATATTAGCAAATGTTTGTGCATAATCTTCACAAATTCCACTTCTTCTAGCTAATGTTTTTTTTACAATAGCACCTTTTATAGCTTTAATTTTCGCTTTTTTTTCAGCTTCGTTTCTATAGCTAAACTGTGTTTTTCTGGCACTAAGGTTATTAAATGCAATTAAATCGTATCGAATATTAAAAGCAAGCCAGCTAAATAAGGCTCTGACTTTTTCATTATCAGAAGTAAAATCGGTAGAAATTTTGTTAGCTAATTTTTTGGCGGTAATTCTTTTAGGGTAGGTTTTTATTTTGGCATCAACAATTGAAAAATCTTGAGCCGATAGGGTAGTGCTAGTAATAAGGAGTGCTAAAAATAAATAAAGTTGCTTCATAACAAGAGTTTAAAACAACTTTATTTATCAAAAATTGTGCCTATAAATTATTGACAGTTTTTCTAATGGCTACTAAGTTTGTTAATAGCTTTTCTAAATAATCAAGGTGTAACATATTAGCACCGTCACTTTTTGCATTTGCAGGGTCAAAATGTGTTTCAATAAATAATCCATCGACATTATTAACAACTCCAGCTCTTGCGATTGTTTCAATCATATCGGGTCTTCCACCAGTAACACCGCTTGTTTGGTTGGGTTGTTGTAGCGAATGAGTTACATCTAAAACCGTAGGCGCAAATTCACGCATGGTTGGGATTCCTCTAAAATCGACAATCATATCTTGGTAGCCAAACATAGTTCCTCGGTCGGTAATCCATGCTTGTTGGTTTCCTGCATCGTGAACTTTTTTAACGGCGTGTTGCATTGCTTCAGGACTCATAAACTGCCCTTTTTTCAAATTAACAACTTTACCAGTTTTTGCGGCAGCTACTACTAAATCGGTCTGACGCACTAAAAAAGCAGGAATTTGTAAAACATCGACATATTCGGCAGCTTTGTAGGCATCTGAAATTTCGTGAATATCAGTAACCGTAGGAACATTGAAGGTTTCAGAAACTTTTCTTAGAATTTTTAACGCTTTTTCATCACCAATTCCCGTAAAACTATCAATTCTACTTCGGTTTGCTTTTTTAAAACTTCCTTTAAAAATATAAGGAATTTCTAATTTATCAGTAATTGTAAGTACTTTTTCAGCAATTCGCATTGCCATCTCTTCACTTTCAATAGCACAAGGACCTGCTAAAAGGAAAAAATTGTTAGCATCAGTATGTTTTATATTCGGAATAAGATTTAAATCCATGATTTTAAGTTGTAGGTTTTCAACAAAATTAAGAAATTAATTTAGCTATTTTAGCGGTTTTAAATTAAATAAGAATCGACCCTAAAAATTACACCCAAATTATACTGAAATGAAAAATAATATTAAAAAAATAGTATACGTGTCAGCCTTTATTCCGATGTTTTTATCGTCATGTAAAACAGTGAAAAATGATCAGAATAAAACGGCTAAACCTTCATTTGAAGTAATTACAAATACAGCTAAAAAGAGTGTGAAAAAGGCTTTTGTATTTGATTCATTATCGGTTAAAAAACATTTATACACCTTGGCTTCGGATGAAATGCAAGGGCGTAAACCTGGAACTCAAGGGATGGAAAAAGCAACTGTTTATATTGAAAACCAGTTTAAGCGTATTGGGTTAAAAACCTATAGAAATTTGGCTACTTATCGCCAGAATTTTACGCATAAAGGCATTAAAATGAGTAATATTATTGGGGTTTTAGAAGGTAAAAGTAAAAAGGAAGAAATTGTAGTGATTTCTGCGCATCATGACCATTTAGGTGTAAAAAAATCGGTAGAAGGAGATGTGATTTTTAACGGTGCAAATGATGATGCTTCAGGGGTTGTTGGAGTGCTAACATTAGCCGAATATTTTGCTCAAAAAGGTACAAATGAACGTACTATTTTATTTGTGTGTTTTACTGCTGAAGAAATGGGCTTAGTTGGTTCTGATTTTTTTGGAAAAGGAATCGACCCTACCAAATTTGTTGCAGGAATTAATTTAGAAATGATAGGTAAAACGCCAAGTTTTGGTAAAAATACCGCTTGGCTAACAGGGTTTGAACGTTCTGATTTTGGTAAAATTATCCAAAAGAATTTGGTAGGTACAGGGTATCAGTTATTTCCTGATCCGTATGAGAAATTTAATTTATTTTTTAGGTCAGACAATGCTTCTTTGGCACGTTTAGGAGTACCAAGTCATACGTTTTCTACTACGCCAATTGATGTTGATAAATATTATCATAAGGTTTCAGATGAAGCAAAAACCTTAAATATGGGGGTAATTACTCAAACGATTAAAGCGGTAGCAAAAGGAACAGAGAGTATTATCAACGGAAAAGATACGCCTACAAGGGTTGTTTTAGAAGAGTAATTTTTGTCTGAAATTTATCTTGCTTAATAAATGATTCTATTATAGAGGTTATTATATTCGCAGTAGTTTAATTAAAATAAAAATCCTTCAAAGATGAAAAAAAAATTAGTAAGCTTAGCTATTGTTATTACAATGTTTTCATGTACTAACGATAACGTACTAGAAATGCCTGTACAGCAAAATAAAGAGCTTTCAAAACAGGAAATTAATACGATTATTGAGAAATCATTAAAAACTACAGGACATTTTAATTGGAATACACAAAGTGTAAATACAATTTGGAGTGCAGTAAAACATGGTCAAAATGTTTTAACAATAGGTTATGGTAACTCTAAAAATAGTTTTGCAAGAAGCTCTAAATCGAATGATGTAAAATCTGAAATTATTGAACTAGTACGTGGTTTTCAAAAAACATCAGCTAGAGGAGCTAATACTGAATTATATGCTGATGAAGTAATCAATGTTTTAGATATAAAAGTAACTAATAAACAGGTTATAGCAGCACTTTTAAAAGATAGCAGAGTACGTTATATTGAACCAGGTGGTTATCAATTTGAAGAATCAACTAAAACATCAGCACGTTTAACGGCAAAATCATCTTCAGGAAGCTCGGGATGCGGCTATGGAACGGCAGTTTTAGAACAAAATGATTATAGAACAGTTTTACCTGGTGCAAGAGTTCCTTGGACTTTTGATGCACATAATATTCCAGCTGCTTGGGATTATAGTACAGGTAAGGGAGTTACAGTTGCAATTATAGATTCAGGATTATCACCAGAACAAAAATGGATGAACGAATATTTTAATGACGGATATTCATCAGGAAGAACCGTTGAAAAATATGGTACATTTATAGATTCGTGGTTAATTTGGTCAAAAAATTATGATGGTGTTGATGATGGTTGTGGTCATGGTACAAAAATGGCCGCGATAGCTACAGCTCCTAGAAATGATGACAATTTACCTGTAGGAGTAGCGTATAATGCAAATTTAGTTACTTATAGAGCTGTTGAAAATGTTGTTATAGATGATTATCATGAAAGAAAAGGTGTTGCAGATGCTTTAATTGCTTTAGCTGATAGGGCTGATGTAAAAGTAATTTCAATGTCTATAGGTTTTCCGTTTGGTATTGGTAAAATAGAAGATGCTATAAAGTATGCTTATAGTAAGGGTAAAATGATTTTAGCTGCAGGAGGAACTTCAACATCATACACAACTTGGTATGGTGTTATTTTTCCAGCAAGCATGAAGGAGACCGTTGCTGTAACAGGTATAATGGAAGGAGAAGAATATAATCAATGTGATATTTGTCATACAGGGTCTCAAATTGATTTTACTGTTCAAATGCAGAGAAAAACTGGTGCGGGTAATTTTATAGCGGTATTAAGTTATTTTGATGAACAAGCAAATTATATAGGTGGTTCATCGGCAGCGACAGCAACAACAGCAGGTATTGCCGCTTTGGTATGGGCTAAAAATCCATCTTGGAATAGAAATCAAGTATTACAAAAAATGAAAGAGTCAGCTTCTTTTTATCCGAATAAAAATTCAGAGTTTGGGTATGGAAATATTGATGCCTTAAAAGCTGTTCAATAAAATAAAAATATTTTTAAATATAAAAAACCTCCAAATATTGGAGGTTTTTTATATTTAAAAGTTTAAAATGTTTAAAACTGGTAACGAATACCTAATCCAAAATCTGAATTAAAGCCTTCGTAAAAATCACCAAAACCAAGTTCTGGTCTAAAATCTAAAGAAATAATTAATGGAAAATCAAAATTATATTCAACACCAATAACACCTGCACCGAATAAATAAGTTTCAGAATCTCCATTTACTTTGACTCCTGAAATAGTTTTATCTTTTACTTTCCAAGTTCCTAATCCACCACCAAAACCAGCATACCAATTAAAGTCATTTTCTAACTGCCAAACCCATTGATAAAGCCCTGTAGCCTTTATTCCGCTATAATTATTATTGCCTCTAATACCTAAATCAATTTCTAATCTATTGGTATCGCTTAGTTTTCTTTGATATGAAATTTCTGCTCCAAATCCGCTATTATCGCCAAAACGGACACCAATGGCGTTTTCTGAAATATCTTGTGCATTTACAGATACTGCTCCTAAGGTTAAAAAACCAAAGGCTAAAAATAATTTTTTCATAATTTTAAATTTTAAGAATACGTATAACTACAATTTAGATGCCAAACTATTATAATTAAGTTTTCTTTTTTTGAATAACTACTAAATTTGAAGTTAAGATGTATTTTAGAATATAAGTATAAAATACTTAAAACAAAAAATAATTTTTGTTTCTTGAATATCGACTATATCTTTTTTATTTACCGAACAATCTATCTTTGCAATTTTTTCACTAATAATTAGTTCTTTAAAATTTAAATAAGCTTTTATTTAGCCATTTTTTTGTTGTTTTATCTATGTTTTTTTCTTCTCTAGATACTTTATAGTCCAAGTTAGAGATTATGTCATTTGAAAACCGAAGAGAATCTAATTTTGTAATTTCTTCCTTTGTAAACAAATGTTGCCTGTCTTGTCTTAATAATAAAACAGCCTTATCTACCGTTCCTAAAAGTCCTTTGGGCTCTTTTAGTTCACGAATAGTGTATTGATAATGTAAAAATTGTGGTTTCCATAAAGGGAGTATTACCCATTCTTTTCTAGATACTGCATTTTCAAAAGCATCAAAACACTGTTTCTCTGTTCCTGTATGAAAAGTATATCCTGCTTTGTCTAAACGATACTCTTTCATCATTTTAATAGAAAAGCGAGTGATTCCTGCTTCTGCATTTATTCCTTGAATGTTTTTATTCATTTTTTGATGAACTTCTGGTTTTAATAAGTCAGTAATTTCAGAAACATTCTTGAAAGGAATATAATCAGGAACTCCCCATAATGTATACGGTTCATAGTGCAAACCGAGTGTTAATAACGGAACATTTTTTTCTACGTCATTTTTATATAAGCCATGACTAGAAGGTAACCAGGCAGAACATAACAGATCTATTTCACCAGATTTTAATTTTTCAAAATTTTCTTTATGAGATGAATATATTCTATTAATCTTAAATCCCATTTGGATTAAAACATTTGAAACTAATGATGCTGTAAGATGATGAAAAGAAAGGTCTGTTACTCCAATATTTATAATTTTATTCACAAGGTTAATTTTTATTTAATATTTTGAGGCAGTAAACCTGAATTTAGTTCAGTTTCTAACTCTGATTTGCTGTGTTTTTTAACTTTTTTTTGATGATTCTTGTCAACTCGAGTTATTTTAATGATTAAAAATATCTTGATACAATTTTTTTGAAAGAAAAAAAATTACTTTAATTGATAGTTTCTTTAATTTTAAATTGTTTCAACTACTTTATTAAAATCTCTTCTTGATTTTGGTTTTTTATTAGGCTGATTAAAATCGTCTTTATCTCTATAACCAATTGCTACAGCCATAAGGGTTGAGTAGTCAGTCTGATTTAAAATTTCATCATATTTTTTAGATTCAATACCTTCCATTGGTGTAGTATCTATACCCATTTCAGCACAGGCACTTAAAAAAACACCCAAAGCTAAATACACTTGTTTATCGAACCAAGCTTTAATTTCTGATTCTGATTGAGGTTTTATAAATTCGTTGTAATAATTGACCGCTCCTTCTGAAAGTTCTTGCTTAATTTGTTGTTCGAATAAATCAATGTTGTTAATTCGAGAAAAAATTACAACCGTATCACTATTAACAATTTTACCAGTATTGAACAAAGAAACATTCGCAAGCATTTTCTTTTTATTCTTGTCAGAGACGAAAATAAACTTCCAAGGCTGGCTATTTATTGAAGAAGGACTTAGTTGTAAAATGTTTTTTAATTCTTCAATTTTACCCTCATCAATTTTTTTAAGAGGGTTATAATTTTTTGTTGTATAGCGGTTTTGCATTAATTCTAAAAAAGTCATATTATAAACTATATTAATTATAGTTGCAAACTTAATTATAGTATTTTATATTTGCAATAACGGTCAAAAATGATAGTATATTTTTATGGAAGAGAAAGAACCAAAAACACTTAAATTCAAAGGAAATGAATATCCTTGTTGTACGAGTTTGACAATGGGAATTATCGGCGGTAAATGGAAAACGGTTATACTTATTCATTTAGTAAATAAAAAATTAAGATATAATGAATTAAGAAAAACGATGCCAACAGTGACTGAAAGAACATTAAGTTTACAATTAAAAGCATTAGAAGAGCATGGTTTAATTAATCGAAAAGTATATACTCCTAAACCACCTTTAAAAGTAGAATATTCACTTACAGATTTCGGCAAAACCTTAATTCCATTAATTAAATCGATTGCAGACTGGGGGCATTTAGTTGCTCAAAAATATTCTTAGAAACTGTTTAATCTTAATTTAATAACCATTTTAGAAGAAATATTAATAATTAATTTTTTTTTTATGCGAATACATGATACAAATTTTACTGAAATCTTTTAGCATAGTTTTTGTTATTTCGTAAAAACACCTCACAAGTTTTAAAACAGGTGAGGTGTATATTATTTTTTAGAGTAAAAAGATAAACTGATTAGTTGTTAATAACCAATCTTTCTCCTTTTGAATGACTACTAAATTCTGGTGCATACATATTTTGTATGGTTGTAATTCCGTTGCTAAAATTACCAGCATTATTTACACGAACATCATATTCGAAAACAAAAACACCTTTTGGTAAACGGTCAAAAAAGAAATTTGTTGCAGCGTCTTTTGTAGCTTCATAATAATATAAATTATCTTGTGATTTGTATTGCGAAAGTACATTTATAGGTTCAACTCCTGAAGCTCTCATGTCTTTCATGTGTACAAATTCCATAGCTCTATCGCAGCGTAATTCGATTCTTACGGTAATTAAATCACCAACTTTTAAGGTTGTTTTATCTGTAATTTTTATAAGTTCTTTTCCTGTATCCGAAGTTATTTTTTTGAATAGATTTTTACGTAATTTTAACGGAGTTTCTGCCGATGTAATTTTATCTAAATCTTCAAAATATTGCCAATATAAACCTCCCCAAGCAATACCTTTTCCTTTTTTAGAAATAGTAACTTTGCTCATATTTGGTGTAATTTCGTTGCCATTCCACGATGTTTTAAAATATCCTGTACCAGCTTCTACTTTTACATTTTCTAGTTTTGATGCTTCAATTTTGTTATTTCCAATTTTCACATCTACCATATCGGTAATCGAAAGCCAGTCACTTCCTTGTAAAAGTAATGCGTAAACGGCTTCGGTAGTTGCTTTGGTTGTTTTCCATCGATTTGTTTGCTTGTTTTTAAGTAACCATATTTTTAAGTTATCAACTGTTTTTGTGTCATTTTCAATTTCAGAAAAAGCTTCAATTAACAAAGATTGCGTTTCAATTGGCGCTTGATAATTGTAATATCCAGCGACATTACTTTTCCAATACATTCCTAATTCATCCGAAGTAATACTGTTTTCTTTTAATGATTTTAAAATTTTAGAGGCAAAAGTTTTGTTATTATTTCTAAATTGAATTAAAGATATTTGCCCTTGTGCGTATAAATTATAATCTTTCCAAAAAGTAGCAGATTGTTTTTTATAATACGAAATGGCTGTTTTGGTTTTAGAAGCAACATTTATTTTAGGATAAAAACTACGCATATATAAATATTGAATAGTCGCATAATTTAAATGATTTTTCTTTAGATATTCTTCAGATGCACTTTGTCCTTTTTTGGCTTTTATTTTATCGGCTTCTTTTAATAAATCAGCATATTGAATTGCTATTTCTCTATCTAAAAAACGAACTGCTTTTTCTAAAACTTGTGTTGTTTTGTTATCAAAATTAGATACGCCTAATTTTTTTAAGTGTCCAAATCCGCTTGCAATATGTTGCGTAATATAAGTATTTGGATAATTTCCTCCTTTAAACCAAGGAAAACCTCCGTTGCTCATTTGCATATTTTTAAGTTTGTCGATAGCATTTTCTTGCTCATTTTTCATTTTATTCAAATCGAATAATAAAGCAATACGTTTCTTTTGTTCAGTTTCCGATTGCGCATCACGAAGCCAAGGTGTTTCTTGAATTATCAACGATTTTAACTCTTGATTTTTTTCAAGATTTGATAATAACGCATCGCTCGATTTCCATTGATTAAAAACTTCTTGAATCTTCGGATTTGAATTTGCTATAAAACTTGCCAAGGTATTTGCGTAATATCTTGCAAAAGTTTGTTCGCTACATTCATACGGATATTCCATTAAATACGGCAAAGCTTGCACTGCATACCACGCAGGATTTGAAGTTATTTCTAAGGTTAATTTATGATGTTTTAAACTCGTAGAAGTATTGTTTTTTAATTTATCAAGCGTAAAAGTTTTTGTTTGATTCGAACGCACCCACATCGGCAAGGTTTCGGTAACTAACATTCTATTTGATAAAACAGGTAACATATTTTGTTCTCCATCAGAAAAATTGCCAGCCTTTGCTACAATTTTATATTGAATAGCCTGAATATTATCAGGAATAGCTAAGTTCCAAGAAACACTAGTATTTCCTTTTGAATTTACACTGAAATTTTGATTTTTTGTTGAGTTATCTAATAACTGAATTTCTTTTCCTGTAATGGCATCCGTTAAAATTAATTGAGAAATTCCGTCTAGTTTTTCTTCGGATAAATTCGAAATTTTCGCACTCAATGTTATATTGTCGCCTTCTCTTAAAAATCGTGGTGCATTTGGTGTAATCATTAACTCTTTTTGAGTTACGGTTGTAAGTGTTTTAGTAGATGATAAAGCTTCTTTTGTGTGTGCTAATAATTGCAATTTCCATTTGGTTAATGCCTCAGGAGTGGTAAAACTAAAGGTGATGTTTCCTTTTTTATCCGTAGTTAAATGCGGATAAAAGAAAGCCGTTTCTTGTAAGTTTTTACGAATTTTAATTCCTTTTAAAGAGCTGTTTTTTGGTTTATCATTTACATTAGATTTGTTTTTAGAAAAAGAACTATCTTTAATTTCGGTTAGTTCACTTTCATCAGTTTCTGTTGATTCAATAACAGTTTCTTCAACCTCTTCATATTCTTCTTCAATAACTTCAATTTTAGAAATATTCATGTTCATTCCTCGACTACTACTTTTACTCATCATCGTTCTACGACGATAATTTTCACCAAATCGGAATCCAAACCAATTTAGTTCATCATATTGTTGATTCGAATAACTATTTGAATACTGTCTATTAAAAACTCGAAAATGTTCATTTCCAAAACTATGATAAGCACTTGCCGAATTTCCACGAGAATAATAAGTAGCTGTTTTTATTGGGTTAAATTGCCAATTATGAGACTTAAATTCATCTAAAGAAGCATCGTACATACTTGCTAAAACTTCCGCCGTTACTTTATTTTTCTTATCATTTTTAATAGTGAAACTCCATTTTTCGGTAGTTCCAGGTTGTAATTTATCTCTAAAAGTATTTGTTTCAATACTGATATTTTCTTGCCCGTTTTCTACTGAAATATTTAATAATCCAGTATCAAAAGAATTATAATTTACAAAATAATATTTGATAGCAAAACCTTTAATATCCTCTTTATGAACAGGGATTTCAATTGTTTTTATCTCATTATTTAGATGAATAAATTTAGTGTCAATCGTTTTATAATCTTTTTCAACCTCAATAATTACGGTCATATCTTTTGATGCCGAGCCAATTTGTACACAAACAGTTTCATCAATATTATAAGACTTTTTATCTGTTTTGATAAAAAATAATTGATTATCAGCTACTTTTTCTTCGGATGTACTCGTAATATTAAAATGTGCTTTATCTGTTACTTTTTGATTAAATTTATCTGTAGTATTTAAAACAGCGATATAAGCTCCCGAAGTCCATTTTTTTAACTTCTTTAAAATAAGTTTTTTTGATTTTTTTGTATCAAAAGATTCTTCAAAAACAAGCGTACCTTTTTTCCACGTAGTTTGATTTACTTCTTCTTTAGAATAAGCATCATGCGGAAATAATTTATTGAATTCATTTTCAGAAATATCTTGATAATCAGGTGTATTCCAAGGTCTTTTACGCAACGGATTTTTAGGTGCTTGAAGCTTGTAAATTTTTAAAGTTCCTTTACTAGGTGTAAACTGCCCGTTTAAATTGTTGGTTGTAATGGTTATTTCGTGCTGTTTTTTGTCTTTATTAAGCATCGAATTAATTTGTAACGAAGCCAATAAAGCATGATATCCAACATTTACAATAATGGTTGTACTTCGTGTTTCGCCGTTTACATCGGTAATATCTGCGGTAATTTCGTAGTTAAAAACAGGCAAACTTTCTTTGTTTGTGCTTAAATCGGGAATTGCTTTAAATTGAATTGAAAAATTACCTGATGCATCTGTAACGGTTTCTCCGTGTGTAATTTCTTGAGCTTCTACCGACGAATTAGCACCACGCCAATACCACCAATTTGGATACTGCACTTTTCTATGCACACGATATACAACTTTAGCATCAGTAACATTTGCACCAGAAAAAGCTTTTGCAAATCCGTTTACGGTAATATTATCGTTTACCTTAAAAGTTTGAGTAACGGGTTTAAAATCGGTTTCAAATTTTGGACGTTTGTATTCTTCAACTGAAAAATGGAAACGATTATTATTAAAATTATGTGTTAAATTATTTTGATTTTTAATTTTTGATGTTAAATAATATTCTCCAGTTAATCCATTATTAGGAAGTATAAATTCTCCAGAAACCGAACCAAATTCGTTTAATTTTAAATCTAGCGTTTTTACTTTTTGCCCGTTAACGTCATTTAATGTAATTTCTACAAATCCATTATTGAAAACTGCTGATTTTTTGCCTTTCTTTTGAATTAAAATCGTTTTAAAGTAAACCGTTTGCCCAGGTCGATAAATACTTCTATCAGTAAAAATAAATGGTTTTATTATAGCATTTTCGATGTTTTTTCTAATCCTATTTTTTTGATGTTTATATAAATAATAATCGCCAAAAATAGCAGTATCATTTTTCGATGTAACTGTTATTGATACATTATAATATCTATTATTACTTATATAGGTTGCAAAACCATTTTTATCTGTAATTAATTTTTGATGTAGTTTTTTTTCGCCTCTACGTTTATTATTTTGTAATATTAATTGGGCATTTTCAATAGGTTTTCCTGTATTTCTATTTAAAACTTGATATGTTTTTATATTGTTATCAGTATTTTCAATTAACACTAAATTACTTACTTGAATATTTGCAGTAGCGTATAAATTATCACTGTTTAAAATGCTATTTTCATGTGCTACAATTAAATAATTATCTTGTGGAAGTTTCGGAACAATTATTTCTGTGGTGTGCTGTTTATAATCGAATTTATTTCTTAATTTATCACTCCAAGAAGTTACTTTAGTCAGTTTTTTAATAAAATTGATTCGTTCTTCTTCCTTGTAAAAATTATTTAATTCCGTTATTTTCTTTTTGTCAATTTTATAAGCGGTAAAATAAAGTTTATCAATATTATTGTAGGTAATTAATAATCGAGAAGCGGTATTAATAGGACTAAATTTTTCTGATAAAAGTGATAGTGATTTGTTTGTTATTTGTCCTTTTAAAGCTTTACATTTTTGGGATGCAACACTCTTCGGGAATTTCGAAATTACAGCATCACAAATAACTAATGCTTCTTTATTTTTAAAACGGAAATCTTCATTTTTATTAGGTTGATAAGTATTTGCTTGTTGTCTATAAATTTCTGCAATTTGATGACTATATAATCCTGAAGTAGCATTTTTATGCTGTTTTTCTTCGGATGATTTTAATGTTTGTAAAAATAAATCTTGTTTATCATTAAAAATAGCATGCTTACTTACAAAATTTAAACGCTCTAAATCTACCGTAGCTAAGGCTTTTAAATTTTTGTTTTTTAGATGAAAAGTTATTAATTCTTGATAAATTTTTAATGCATTAAATTGAAGAGATGTTGCATCTTTTGTAACTAAATTTATTTTAATGAATTTTTTTGCAGTTACTATTAATTCTGAATTATCAATTTTAAACTGATAATTTGGTTTTGTAATATTTGTTTCTGATGTTTTATAAAAATCAAGAGCGTTATGTGCTAAAAAATCAAATAAGCTAGGACGATATTCTTTTGAACCTTCTACAATGTATAAAATATCTTTAAACTCACGAATATCGGTTTGTTGTAAGGCTGTTTTATTTTCTAATGATTTTTGATAATAGGTGTGAATTTCGGCAAAAAGTGTATCTAAATTCCAAGTTCTAAAATCGATAGTATCAACTTTTTCACTTGTTTTTGTTCTGTTATAAAATTTCCATTTATTTTGATTGAAATATTGCCAATATAAATTTGCTAACACATTTTCTAATACATTTTTTGTAGGAAAACTACTTTTATCAATATGTATTTTAAACTGATTGATAATTTTTAATTGTGCATCTTCTTCTAAAGTCAATGAAAATTTACTTTTATAAAATAGCGTTTTAATAATTTGTGGCGAATTCTTAGAAGCATCCGCTTTAGCGTAAATATTTTCTACTACTTTTAAAGCTGATTTTGGTAAATTTTCTTTTTCAAATTTTTGCACCTCTTCCCAAAGACCTTTGTAATTTTCTTGAGCGTTTAGTGTAGTAGCAAAAAATATAATCATAAATAACAGTGTTGTGATTTTTTTCATAACGGATGTTTTATAGTATTTAAAGTACAAGTAAATTAATATTGTTCTTTAATTTAGTCTAGCTTTAAAGGTAATTAATAATAGTGAAACTATTGCAATTGTTTAGTAAGTCTATCCAAACAAAAAACGAGCCAATTATTTTGGTTTTTATATAATTAACCTTTTTTTCTGATGATAAATTTCAATAAATTCTTTTCTTTTTATTTTATCCGAAGAAAATAAGCTGTTAATTTTTTATAAAACAATTATAAAAATAATAGAAGCATTTTCATAGTTTAGTATCTTTACATAAAATTTAGAATAGTTAAATGAGAGTACATTTTATAGCAATCGGCGGAAGTGCAATGCATAATTTAGCAATTGCGCTACATCAAAAAGGAGATATCGTAACAGGAAGTGACGATACAATTCATAATCCATCTAAAGCTCGTTTAGAAAAATATGGATTATTACCAAACGAATTTGGTTGGTTCTCTGAAAAGATAACCACTGATTTAGATGCTATAATTTTAGGAATGCACGCAAAAAAAGACAATCCAGAATTGTTAAAAGCACAAGAATTAGGTGTTAAAATTTATTCTTATCCTGAGTTTTTATATGAGCAATCAAAAGACAAAACTCGTGTAGTTATTAGTGGTTCTCACGGAAAAACAACCATTACTTCGATGATTTTACATGTGATGAATTATCATGAAAGAGAAGTAGATTACATGGTAGGAGCGCAGTTAGATGGTTTTGAAACCATGGTTCATTTAACCGAAGAAAATGATTTTATTGTTTTAGAAGGTGATGAGTATTTAAGTTCGCCAATAGATATGCGTCCGAAATTTCATTTATATAAACCAAATATTGCATTGTTAAGCGGTATTGCTTGGGATCATATTAACGTGTTTCCAACTATTGAAAACTATAATGAGCAGTTTAAAATTTTTACAGATTCGCTAATAAATGGCGGAATGATGGTGTATAATGAAGAAGATGCTGTTTTAAAAGACATTGTAGAAAACTCTACTAATCCGATAAAAAAATATCCATATCAAACACCTGAATATTTTATTGATAATGGAGTTACTTATATTGATACTTCAGATGGAGATTTGCCTTTAGAAGTTTTTGGAGAACATAATTTACAAAATATAGCAGGAGCAAAGTGGATTTGTCAGCATATGGGAATTGATGAAGATGAATTTTATGAAGCAATTGCTAGTTTTAAAGGAGCAAGTAAACGATTAGAAAAAGTTGCAGAGAATAAAAATTCGGTGATTTTTAAAGATTTTGCTCACAGCCCAAGTAAAGTAAAAGCAACTACAACAGCTGTAAAAAATCAATATAAAGAACGTACTGTTTTAGCGTGTTTAGAATTACACACGTATTCTAGCTTAAATGCAGAATTTTTAAAAGAATACAAAGGTGCGTTAACTAAAGCTGATAAAGCAGTTGTTTTTTATTCACCTGATGCAGTAAAAATAAAACAATTAGAAGAAGTTACAGAGCAACAAATAGCAACCGCTTTTGAACGTGATGATTTAATTATTTATACAAATCCAGCAGATTTTAAAGAATTTTTATTTAATCAAAATTTAGAAAATACAGCTTTATTATTAATGAGTTCTGGTAATTACGGAGGATTAAATTTTGATGAGGTTAAGAATTTGATTTAATTTTGTTTAGATGTTTTAAGTTCTTTTATTCTATCAAAAATATAGGTTCTATATTCTTTTAGATAAAATGCTTTTATCATTACTGATAAAGTTTCTTTAGATGTAAAATAAAAAGACCAGAAATTTTTATTTAAAGTAAAAATTTTTGGTCTTTTCATTAATGAAACTTGTTTTTTTACGAAACTTTTAGCCTGTTTTTTTTTTGAATATTCTAAAGAAGTCGGAGCATTAAAAAAATAATTGGTACTTGCTATAAAATTATTCAAATAACCCGATTCATAATGTTTAAAATTACTGATTACTGATTTTGTATTTGTGAATTTTGATAATAAATACACATCGTAAAAGTTTCTAAAAGCAATACTTTTAGTCCATTGTCCTCTATCATTAATTTGTTTATTAAAACAGGTTAATAATAATTGGTTATTATAAGATAATACTGTTGTGGTATCTTTTAAGGTTTTTAAACTCTTTTTTACATCGTTATAAGTAAACCCTTTTTCATTGCGAACCATTTTATAATGAATTTCAATAGCAGTTATTTTACCTTTTTTTGTTAGCTTAGGATAATGTCGATTAACAATCGTATTATCAACAAAATTTTCCGATTTTTCACCGTACCCATTTTCTTTTAAAACACGTATTGCTTTTCTAAAATCGTTATTATTTATTAATATATCGGCATCACCAACCATTCGTTCGGCAATATCGTCATATAAACCATCTAATAAATTCCCTGTTCCTTTTAAGAAAATAGGCGTAATATTATTGGCTAATAATAGTGTATTTATTTCTTTAGCTTCTTTAATTATTTGTTGATTTCTATCCCGATTTAAGTCTGTAATATATTTCATATACTCGACTAAATCTTCGGGTAAATAATGCAGGAAATCAGCACGTTTTAAGTTGCAATATAATGCAGGAAATACATAATGACTAGTCGTTATTTTAACAATGTTATCCCAATTGATATCGCCAGTTTTTAATTGTTTTTCAACTAAAATACGATTGTCTTTTTCATGAGTAATCGTTAAACATTTCCCGATAAAAAATAACGTTTCTTTATAATTCATCATTAAAAATTTTATGCACCGTAGCAATCATTTTTTTGTTATCAGAATACGTAAGTTGATAACAAGGTAATTTTTCAAACCAGTTCATAAATTTTTCAGCATTTTTAGGAATTGGCGACAACCAAGAATCTGGCACTAATTGTTCAAAAGCATTTAATTTTGATATTTCAGTAATTTGTAAATCACTGTTTTTTTTATATTTGATGAAAATCAATGCTTTACATGGTAAATGTTGCTGATAATCGGTATTATTTGGGATTAAATACCGCACAATTTTACCTAATCTTTCAAAATTATATTCCGCCGAAGTTTCCAATTCAGGATATATAGGAAGTAGGGTGGGCAAGCTATTTTTTTTGATAGAAATGGCAGACGGAAAACTATAAATATGATTTTTTTCGGCATCAATCGGCACAAAATCGTCAGCTAAACAGGTAAAATCGTTTGCTTGTAATAAGGCTAATGACGTACTTTTTCCGTTACCAGAATCACCTAAAAAAAGCATTGATTCTTTACCGTTACTTATCGCTGATGCGTGAAAAACTCCCAGCCATTCCGCTTCTTCTTTTCGGTGGATATGCTCTACAATTTTCATAGAAAATTTTCCTTGAAAATAATGAACTTCATTTAAATTCCAAGTATCAATAATTTGATTATCAATGGAAAAAGAGATGTGATTTTCAGTGCTATAAACTTTGTAATGATGCGTTTCTTTAAAGCTATTTTCGGGATTTTCGATTTCTAAATGTGCAAATTTTGGATGCACTAAATATTTTTCATAATCCGATAAAAAACTCACTTTAAGAATAACAGTATTCATTTTATAATAATAATGATACTCAAATTCTTGAGGAATATTAAGAATAATAGTATTGCTATTATTTTTGCTATCTGTTTTGTTTTCAGAAAGTATATTTTCGGAAATGTCTTGAATAAAATCAATAAGTTCTTGTTCAGGAACGGTTATTTTATCCGCTAAAGTATGGGCAATTTCTTTGTTTGAAAAATTATTATTTAAAAGCGTTATTATTTGAGCAACAACATGTTCAATAACTATATATTGATTTTTATTTTGAAGCCATAAAACGCTTTTACCTTCTATTTGTTTTTTTAGAATCATAGGTTATAAAAATAACAAAACCCCGAAACAATCGAGGTTTTATTATTCAATAATATGGAAAATATATTTAAAGAACAATTAAGAGCCTGTTTAAAAATTAAATAAATTCTCAGTTTTATTGATTTTTTTCCTTAAAAAAAAATGTATCGAGAACTTTTACATAAAATAATTCAAATTCTCGATACATTTTTAATTCCTTTTAGTCATTAAAATTGACAAGAACCATCAAAAAAAAACTAAAAAATACGGTAAATCAGAGTGCGAAATTGAAGTAAATTTAGTTTGATGGATTCGATTTCTTATTTTTCCGTTGTAAAACTTTTTTAGATGAAATTTAAACAGGCTATAAAGAGCTTATTGATTTTTTATTTGTGCTATTATTACGATTTTTTTGTTTTAAAAATTAAGACAATGCTTCTTTTAAAATAGTAATAGGATGTTTTGCTATTCGTTTTGTACCGTCAAAAATTTGATGACGACAACTTGTTCCTGAAGCTACAATTTCCGTGTTGCTATTACAATTTCTAATTTTAGGAAATAAGGTATCTTCACCAACTTGCATACTTACTTTATAATGTTCTTTTTCATATCCAAAAGAACCAGCCATTCCGCAACACCCTGTATTCATAATGGTAACTTTATAGTTTTTAGGAATGTTTAAAATTGAAAAACTAGCATGAGTTGATGACAATGCTTTTTGATGGCAATGTCCATGAATTTTTAGTGTTTTAGTATTTGTTGTAAATAATGCTGTATTTATATTTTCTTTTTGATATTCAGATGCTAAAAATTCTTCAAAAGTAAACACATTTTTAGCTATTTTTTTAGCAGATAATTTATCATCAGCCAAACGAATATACTCATCTCTAAAAGTTAAAATTGCCGAAGGTTCTATTCCTATTAATGGAGTTTCTTCAGATATTAAATCTTTAAAAATAGCTACATTTTTATTAGCCAGCGTTTTTGCTTCGTTTAAAAATCCTTTAGAAATATGACTTCTTCCGCTTTCTTCGTGTGCTATGTTTTTAATTTCATAGCCTAGTTTTTCTAGTACAAATACGGCATCTTTTCCTATTTCAGCATCATAAAAATTAGTGAATTCATCGTTAAATAAATACACTATTTTTTTAGTTTTATTAGATTGATGCTTTTTTAACCAAACAGATAACGGTTGTTTTGCTAACTTAGGAACAGTTCGTTCTGTGGCAACACCCATTATTTTTTTAGCTAATAAAGTGTTGGTTAAAAAATTGGTTAGAGCAGGAATTTTACTTCCTAGTTTATTATATTTTGCATTGTTGGCAAACAAAGTACTTCTAAAAGAATAACCATTTGTTTCTTGATATTGATATAAAAATTCGGCTTTCATCGAAGCGATATCAACATTACTTGGGCATTCTGTGGCACATGCTTTACAACTTAAACATAAATCTAAAACTTCTTTTAATTCTTTAGAGTCGAATTTGTTTTTAGCCGTATTATTTGTTAAAACTTCTCGTAACATATTAGCTCTTGCACGAGTTGTTTCTTTTTCATTTCTGGTTGCTCTGTAACTTGGACATAAAGTTCCGCCTGCTTCTGGCGATTTTCTACAATCTCCAGAGCCATTACATTTTTCGGCTAATTTTAAAATTCCTTCACTTTCAGAAAAATCTTGCAATGTTTTTATAACAGGTTCTTTTCTGTCAATTTCATAGCGTAAATTTTTATCCATCGGAAAAGCATCGGTAATTTTTCCTTGATTAAAAACGTTATTAGGGTCAAAGGCTTTTTTTATTTTTCTTAATAATT
Organism: Tenacibaculum dicentrarchi; assembly: GCF_900239345.1. Classification (GTDB taxonomy): domain Bacteria; phylum Bacteroidota; class Bacteroidia; order Flavobacteriales; family Flavobacteriaceae; genus Polaribacter; species Polaribacter dicentrarchi. Next base: position 139,356 of record NZ_OESZ01000044.1, read on the forward strand.
GATAATTTTTATCACCAATCATTAACGGAATAAATTCGGCACGTACAATTCCGTCACCATGTTCTCCACTAAATGAACCTTTATATTTTTTTACTAATTCGGCAGTTTCGGTGGTTATTTTTCTGAATAAAACAACGTCTTCTTTTTTCTTCAGATTTAAAATCGGACGTAAATGTAATTCACCAGCACCAGCATGTGCGTAATAAACGGCATCTTGCTGATATTTATCCATAATTTGAGTAAACTCTTCAATATATTCTGGCAAATCCTCTAAAGCAACGGCTGTATCTTCAATACAAGCAACGGCTTTCATATCGCCAACAATATTTCCTAATAAGCCTAAACCTGCTTTTCGTAAGTGATGTACTTTTGCTATATCATCGCCATAAACTTTAGGATAATAATGTCCAAAATTATTCGCTTTTAAATCTTCAATTAATTTATCAGCTTGAATTTTGGCATCTTCTAAAGTATCCGAAGAAACTTCTAACATTAAAACAGCTTCAGGATCACCTTTTAAAAAGAATCGGTTTTTAGCTTGTTCTCTGTTATTTTTGGTACAATCTAAAATAACTTTATCCATTAATTCACAGGCATACAATTTGTGATTCATAGCAGTAACCGTAGCTTTTAAACTTTGGTTGATACTTGTAAAATGTGGACAAACCATAATACTAAAAGTAGGAGGTAAGTCGTTTAATTGTATGGTAATTTCTGTAGAAAAAACCAACGTTCCTTCGCTTCCTGATAAAAATTTTGCAGGATTTATAGTTGTTTCATTTCCGCCAAATAAATCAGATTTTAAAAATTCATCAACCGCATATCCTGTATTTCTTCTGTGTATTTCTGGCTTTGGAAATTCATTTATAATTTCTTTTTGAATTGCTTCTTGAGAAAGTTCGTTATAAATAGTTTTATAAATAGTTCCTTCTAAAGTTTGATTTATTTTTTTCTGATGAAACTCTTGTGAAGTAATTTCTGAAAAAAAAACATCACTTCCATCAGCTAAAATCCCTTGTATAGAAATGACTTTATCACGAGTAACTCCGTAGCGAATAGAAGTACTTCCTGATGAATTATTTCCAACCATTCCACCAATCATACATCTGTTTGATGTTGAGGTATTTGGTCCAAAAAATAATCCGTAGGGTTTTAAAAATCGATTTAAATCATCTCGAATAATTCCAGGTTGTACAGTTATTGTTTTTTTTTGCTCATCAAAAGCCAATATATTTGTAAAATGTTTTGAAACATCTACAACAATTCCATCACCAACACATTGTCCTGCTAATGAAGTTCCCGCAGTTCTTGGAATTAACGTAATTTTATTTTTGGTAGCAAAATCAATTAGTATTTTAATATCTTCTGAATCCTTCGGATAGGCTACGGCTAACGGTATTTTTCTATATACCGAGGCATCTGTAGCATATAAAGTTTTATGTAAATCATCAAAAAATAATTGACCTTTTAAGCTTTTATCTAACTTTAATAATAGTGTTTTTTCTGTCATCTTTCAGTTATTCAATAGGGATATTTCTTTTAAAGCAGGTATCAAAGCAAATAAAAGTATCAGTGCCTGCAACACCGTTTATTAAATGTACGTTATCGTATAATATTTTTTGTAAATGCTCATTGTCTTTGGCATAAATTAAGATAAAAATAGCATAATTACCCGATACAAAATTACATTCGGTAATTTCAGGAATTTTTTCTAAAGCCTTCATAACCTCTTTAGCAAAACGAGCTTCCCGCAATCGAATTCCTGTATATGACTTTGTTTTATAGCCTAACATTTTTTCGTCTAAAATAAATTCGGCATTTTTTATAAGTCCTTCGGTGGTGAGTTTTTTTATCCGCTGATGAATTAATGAATTAGAAACTTTTAATTCTTCTGCTATTTGCGAATAGGCTTTTCGAGCATCTGAACGTAGTTTTAAAAGTATTTGTTTATCGATATAATCAAATTGATTATTCATTTTCTATTTTTTAATTAAGATAATGTTATTTTGGTTTTTTTTTATGGTTTAATTTATTGTTTTACCATAAAATAACTTTATGTGATGTAAAATTAGTCATTTTTAGTATTTATTAAAAGGAATATGATTTTATTTGTAGTAAAAATTATCAAAACATGACAACTACACAAATATTTGACAAATTATGGAAAGAGTACACAGAGCGTACACCTTCTGCTCAAAAAATTAAAGATTTATTTACAGAAAAAGGAAATACGGTATACAATGACCATATTGCTATTCGAACTTTTGATGATGTACGTGTAAATATTGAAGTGTTAGCAACACCATTTTTAGAAGTTGGTTATAAAGAGTGTGGAGAATATACCTTTGAAGCTAAAAAATTATATGCAAAACATTACGAGCACACAACTGATAAAAATGCTCCACGTGTATTTATTAGTCAATTAAAAACAAAAGAGTTTTCTACGGAATTACAAGCAACGGTTAAAGATTTAATCGATGGATTATCAGAAGAAGACTTAAATCCTGCCGAATTAGTTTTTAAAGGTCGTTTATGGGAACAACCTTCTTTTGAAGTTTATGAAAAATTACAAGCAGAAACTGAATATGCTGCATGGTTATATGTAAACGGATTTTGTTCAAATCACTTTACGGTAGATGTAAATAAGTTAGACACTTTTAAATCGTTACAAGAAGTAAACGAATTTTTAAAAGATAACGGTTTTAAAATGAATACTTCTGGTGGTGAAATTAAAGGAACTCCAGCCGTTTTTTTAGAACAATCAAGTGTTTTAGCTGATAGAATTCCTGTAGCTTTTAAAAAAGTTACCAAAGAAATTACATCTTGTTATTATGAGTTTGCTTTCCGTCATGCTATGGAAAATGGTGAATTATATTCTGGTTTTATTGCAGGTTCTGCCGATAAAATTTTTGAAAGTACCGATATGAAATTGTAATATTTTATCTAGAAGATTTATTTTTAATAATTTTTAGATGTTAAAAAAAATCGTATATCAATGCTGTAGAGTTTGATATACGATTTTTTTATTTGATGATTAATTTTTTTAATAATTGAAAACCTGATTACTTAATGTAATGTTTACTTGTCTAATTGTATCGTTTGTTTTACATTTGATAAACTTTTAAACGATAATTATTATGAAATTAGATTATTTATTTCCTTATAAATTTAAAAAGACAGGCTGGATTCTATTTGTTAGTTCTGTTATTATTGGCTTGGTTAGCTTAATTTACGAGTATGAACCAAATTGTTTAAATTTTAAAGTCCCTGCTATTTTTATAGATGAAAATAATAAAGTAGGAATGGTTAAAAATAATATTTTAAATGAAATTTTAGGAATTTTAATTATTATAAGCTCTTTACTTGTTGCTTTTTCTAGAGAGGACATAGAAGATGAATATATTTCGAAAATAAGATTAGAGTCGTTAGTTTGGGCAGTATATGTTAACTATGGAATTCTTTTATTTTCTTTTTTATTTATTTACGATCTTTCCTTTTTATGGGTTATGATTTTTAATATGTTTACGGTCTTATTATTTTTTATAATAAGATTTAATTGGAAAATTTATAAACTTTAAAAATCAGCTAATTATGAAGAATACTATAAAAGTTGAAAGAGCCAAAAAAAATATTACTCAAGCGGAGTTGGCTAAATTAGCTAAGGTTAGTAGGCAAACAATAAATGCTTTAGAGTTAGGAAAGTATGTTCCATCAACAGTTTTAGCGTTAAAATTAGCTCATATTTTTGATGTTGAAGTAAGTGTAATCTTTTCTTTAGAGGAGTCTGATTTATTTTAATATAGTTATTTTTTAACACAAAAAAGCCTTAGATTTTATCTAAGGCTTTTGTAAAATAAACTAAAAATTTAAGTGTTATTTAAAAGTAGAGGTGATGTTTATTGCTACATCATCCCATGTTTTAGAAACACCGTCATCTCCTTTATGTAGGTCTTTACAAGCTTCGTTTAAAGAGGCTAATGCTTTTGCAGCATTCCAATTAGTAATTTTTAAATTCCCTGTTAGGTTAAAAACTTTTCCATTAATTGTGTATGTAAATGGAAATTTTTTAGTGACGCCATTCATGGTAATATCAGCATAACCGTTAGTATCATTTTCTAAGACTAATTTACCAGAAAGTAATTTAGTATTGTCCATAATACCAAAGAAAAATTTCTTAATTTTAAAATCTCTACTTGATTCTTTTGTAAAAACACTACTCACAGGTATTGAAAACTCTGAATTATTAATTGCTTCTTTAACAGTATTTCCTTTTCCATTAGCAGTTATTGTAACTTTTTTAAAAATACCATTTACAGGTGCTTTTTTTGTTGTTTTGTAAGCTGTCCAATTAATAGCATTATTTGCATCTTGTAGTACAAAAGCAAATTTTTCAGCAATAATTTCTTTTTTATTTGTTGTTTCTTTTTTAGGAGTCGAGTTACAAGAAATTAAGCTTCCAATAGCGAAAAGTACGAATAAAGAATAAATGATTTTTTTCATGATAATTATTTTATAATTGAATTTACTAAGTTGATATATTCTTGTTTTGCTTGATTTTCATTCATGCCTCTTAATTGTATCCATGCATTAAATTTAAAGCCATTCCTTAGATTATCATTATCGTTTTCATTAAAAGAAAACATATCTCCTTTTACAGCTTGTTTGTAGTAGCTGTAAAGTCTAAGCATGGTATCAGGAGGTAGTTTTTCTTTAATACTAGAAGCTTTTTCGTAAGCTTCTTTAAATTGTATGTCTAAAGTTAGCATAAAAAAATATAATTATATTATATAGTGTATGTATAAATAAACGAAAGGAGCAAGGAAGAATAAGCTATCAAGCCTATCTAATAAGCCTCCATGACCAGGCATAATTGTACCACTATCTTTTATATTTGCTTGTCTTTTAAATTTAGATTCTACTAAATCACCTAAAGAACCAAATACAGTAACAATAATTGCTATAAATATCCAATTTAATATTGAAAAATACTTCGGATATTCTCCGAATTCCCCAATTAAAAAAGCACCTAAAATAGCAAAAAACATACCCCCCATAAAACCTTCAATTGTTTTCTTAGGAGATACTGATTCAAAAAGTTTGTGTTTTCCAAAATTTTTACCAACTAAAAAGGCAAAACTATCGTTTGTCCAAATTAATAAAATTATGTAAATTATAATATTTGGATGATAATTTTCTTTAATAAATGGTAGTTTTATTAAAAAATAAAAAGGTAAAATTAGGTAAACAATATGTAAAGTTATTTTTTGTGATGTTTGTTTCGTTTTTATTGGTTTTGTAGTAATTAAGTAATATAATAATCCTATTAAACCAAGAAAAGAAAATCCGATTAAAAAACCACTAAAATAAAGCGGTATTTTAATAGTAGAAATATAAATAATAGCAATTAAAAGTACATAAGGTAATACGTTCTTTACTTGTAATATTTTTGAAAATTCAAAAACACAAATAGTTGAAAAAACAGCAATTAATCCAATATATGATTCTGCAGAAAAAAGGATTGCTGATATGAAAATTATAGCATAAACAAGTCCTGAAATACTTCTAGTTATTAGGTTTCGCATAGTTTATAAGTCTTCAAAGAGAAGTAAATATAAGTTTTTTGAGTTACTATTACCATAACTTAAAAAACTACCATCTTCAACTTCTATTTTATAATTTGTTGTTGAACAAATATTGGTAGGAATATTACCACTAAAGTGTGTTTTTATACCTGTTAAACCTTCGCTCATATTTTTTACCAACTGACTTGTTGTAGCATATACAATAAAGTTTTCTGAGTGGTAGGGTAATTTTTCACTGCCTAATTGATTTGAAGAAAATAAAATATCACCATTATTGGCAATTAAATGTTCACAAGAAGTAAAAAAAGGAATTTCTTTAGAAGCTTTTACTTGTGTATAAGTTCCTGTTTTTTTAGTGATTTTTAGTAGGTTAAAATCAGAACAGGTAAGTTGTTTCCAGTTATTTTCTTGTAAAATTTGAATTAAATTAATAGATACTTCATCAATAGAAGTACAGTATAAAAATTTACCACCTTTGCTGATAAAGTTATGTACAAAGGAATCATCTAATGATAAATTAACTTCCTGTTCGTTAATTAATTTATCATCAGATGATTTTTTATAGGATTTATATAATTTTTTAAAAAAATTCATTGAAATAAAAACTATTCTTCAATTACGGTGGTTTTTTTTATGTCTTTTTTATCAAAAGGTCTTTCACCGAAAATTTTTTCTAAATCAGCTTTAAACATTACTTCTTTTTCAAGTAATAATTTTGCAAGTTGGCTAAGTTTATCTTCGTGTTTGGTTAATAAATCAATAGCCCTTTGATATTGATTTTCAATTATTTTAGAAATTTCTTCATCAATAACTTTAGCTGTATCATCACTATAAGGCTTTACAAAACCATCATTTCCAGAAGAGTCATAATAAGTAATGTTTCCGACTTTTTCGTTTAAACCATACACAGTAACCATTGCACGTGCTTGTTTAGTTACTTTTTCTAAATCACTTAAAGCTCCTGTTGAAATTTTATTAAAAATCAATTTTTCGGCAGCTCTACCTCCCATAGTAGCACACATTTCATCAAGCATTTGCTCTGTTTGTACAATTTTTCTTTCTTCAGGAAGATACCAAGCTGCTCCTAATGATTGTCCGCGAGGAACAATAGTAACTTTAACTAAAGGAGCTGCATGCTCTAACATCCAACTTACCGTAGCATGCCCTGCTTCATGAAAAGCAATTACTTCTTTTTCTTTTGGTGTAATTACCTTATTTTTCTTTTCTAAACCACCAACAATTCTATCAACAGCATCTAAAAAGTCTTGATGTTCAATAGCTTCTTTATTGTTTCTAGCAGCAATTAAAGCAGCTTCATTACATAAATTAGCAATATCAGCTCCTGAAAAACCAGGTGTTTGTTGTGCTAATAATTCAAAATCGGCATTTTGAGCTAATTTTAATGGTTTTATGTGTACTTCAAAAATTTCTCTACGCTCGTGTAAATCAGGTAAATCAACATATATTTGACGATCAAAACGTCCAGCACGCATTAAGGCACTATCTAGCACATCTGCACGATTCGTAGCAGCTAATACGATAACATTTGTATCAGTTCCAAAACCATCCATTTCTGTTAAAAGTTGATTTAGTGTGTTTTCACGTTCATCATTACCACCTGTCATACTGTTTTTACCTCTAGCACGACCGATAGCATCAATTTCATCAATAAAAATAATTGAAGGTGATTTTTCTTGTGCTTTTTTAAATAAATCTCTAACACGAGAAGCACCTACACCAACAAACATTTCAACAAAGTCAGATCCTGATAATGAAAAGAAAGGAACACCAGCTTCACCAGCTACGGCTTTTGCTAATAATGTTTTTCCTGTTCCAGGAGGTCCTACAAGTAAAGCACCTTTAGGTATTTTACCTCCTAATTTCGTGTATTTTTTTGGTGTTTTTAAGAAGTCTACAATTTCTTGAATTTCTTCTTTTGCACCTTCTAAACCAGCAACATCTTTAAAGGTTGTTTTAACTTTAGTATCTTGGTCAAAAAGTTTTGCTTTTGATTTACCAATATTAAAAATTTGACCACCGCCACCTCCAGAACCAGAACCTCCAGACATTCTTCTCATAAAGAAAATCCAAATACCTATCATTAAGATAAAAGGTAAAAATTCAATAATGGTTGTTACTAAACTTGTCGGTTCTACATTTTTTCTGTCAAAATCAAGATTGTTTTGTGCTTTTTCTTTTTTGATTTCATTTTCGAAATTTTGTAAGTCACCAAAATTATAAGTGTATAAAGGTGCTCCTTTTCTGTATAAAGGAGAATTTGTTATTTTTTTATGTGCTTCTTTTTTTTCAGCCTCACTCTTTAAAAAAATTTGGGCTACATTATTGTTTTCAATAACAATTTTTTCAATATCATTTTCTAATAAAATTTTATTGAATTCGTTTTTTGAAATATTACGAGAGCCTAAATTACTGGAGTTAAAAAAACTTAACCCTAATAAGATTACTAATATTGGAATATATATCCAAAACGAATTAAACGTAAATTTTGGAGCACTTTTTTTCTTATCACTCATAAAACAATGTGTCTAAATTAGTAGGAATTATAGTGTGTTAATTTCCGTGATTTTAGCATCACCCCAAAGGCTTTCAATGTCGTAATAATCACGTACTTCTTTTTGAAAAATATGTACAACAACATGTACATAATCCATTAAAACCCATTCTGAATTTCCTTGTCCTTCAATATGCCAAGGTTTATCTTTAAGTTCTTTGCTTACCATTTTCTGAACAGAACCAGAAATGGCGTTTACTTGTGTGTTTGAGTTTCCTGAGCAAATTATAAAATAATCGCAAACAGTGTTTTCTATTTCTCGTAAATCTAGTAATTGGATTTTTTCTCCTTTTACCTCTTCAATCCCTTTTATAATCACAGAAATCAATTCGTCTGTGCTTGCTTGTTTTTTAGTCATCAAAAAAATTATATTTTTAGCAAAGTTATTATATTTTTGCGAGTAATTTGCCTAATATTAATACTTGTTTTATTCGCAAAGCTTATATGAAAATAATCAAACTTGATGCCATTGGCTCTACGAATTCCTTTTTAAAGGATATGTCAGCAAAAGTTCTGTTAGATAATTTTACAGTTGTAGTAGCTAGAAATCAAACTTTAGGCAGGGGGCAGGTGAATGCAAATTGGAAATCGGAAGGTGGTAAGAACTTGACTTTTAGTGTTTTTTGTAGACCTGAAGCACTTTGTATTGCCGACTTTAAGTATTTGAATTATAGTGTTTCTTTAAGTGTTTATGAACTGCTTATTTCTTTAAAATTACCAAGGCTGGCTATTAAATGGCCGAACGACATTCTGTCAGAAAACAAAAAAATAGCAGGAATTTTAATTGAAAACACCTTAAATATAAAAAATATTAGTACCTCAATTATAGGAATAGGGCTTAATGTGAATCAAAATATTTTTTCAGATGCGTTACCGAATGCTTCATCTGTTAAACGTATTTTAAAAAAAGAGCAAGATATTGACCTTGATTTATTATTAGATAAATTGCTTTTAATCTTAAAAAAAAAATTAGTACGTTTAAATAAAAAAGAATATGTGTCTTTAGAAAAAGAATATTTAAATGTTTTGTATAAAAAAAATGTTCCGAGTATGTTTAAAACAAATCAGAACATTTTATTTATGGGTAAAATTATTGGTGTTTCCGATATAGGAAAACTCCAAATTGAATTAGAAAATGAAACAATTCAAGAATTTGGAATTAAAGAAGTTTCGTTTGCTTAACTAATTTTAGTTTATAATTTTGAAATATTTTCAGTTAAGGTATCAATAAATTTGGTTAATGGTTTTTTCACCATCATTGCCATCATTGGGTTAAATTCACCATTAAAATTTAAAATAACCTCACTTTCTTTTTCTGAAACTTCGCAAATATCTGATGATAAAGTAAATGGTAATTTACTACTTGCTGCACCTAAAGTAATGTTTGAAAATTCAGTTTTTTCTTTGATAACTAATCTTATTTCTGGCATGCCTTTTAAACCGAAAATAAAACTATCGCCATCTACTTCAAATTTTTGAGTGTTTTCTGGCATTAATTGTTCAAAATTTTCTAATTTCATTAAAAAATCAAAAATTTCTTTGGTTGATTTTTGTACAATTACTTTTTTTCCTGCAATATTCATTGTTGATTATTTTTGGTCTTATTTTTCGTTTTGTTTCCACTCGCTAGGTGCAATTCTCCATTGTTCTAATGTACTTAATTCTTGATTAGTAATATACTTACTGTCAAGAGCTTGCTCAAGTAAATGTTCGTAATTACTTAGCGTGGTAAGTTCAATATTATCTTTTTTGAAATTATCGGAAGCAATTTGAAATCCGTAAGAAAAAATAGCAATCATTCCTTTTACTGTTGCTTTAGCTTCTTTTAAAGCTTTTACGGCATTTAAACTACTTGTTCCTGTACTGATTAAATCTTCAATAACCACTACATTTTGCCCGCTTTCTAAATGACCTTCTATTTGGTTTTTACGTCCGTGTTTTTTAGCTTCGGGGCGTACATATATAAAAGGAACACCTAATTCTTGTGCTACTAACATTCCAATTGCAATTGCTCCAGTGGCAACACCTGCAATAACATCTGGTTTACCGTGTTTTGCGATGACTAATTTTGCAATTTCTTCTTTTAAGAAGTTTCTAACAGGTACATAAGATAAGGTAACTCTGTTGTCACAATAAATTGGAGATTTCCAGCCAGAAGCCCAAGTAAATGGTTCTTTAGGGCTTAGTTTAATTGCTTTAATTTGTAGCAGATGCGCTGCTGTTTTTTTTGCTGTGTCTTTGTTGAAGTCCATAACGCAAATGTATAAAGTTTTTGTTAATGATAAACCAATAATTAGTACAATTTCGGTTAAAACGATGCTGATTTTATTGGTTTTGTTTGCAAAAATACAATTATTAAAGAAACTTAGTAGGCTCGCTTAGTACTCTTATAAAATAGAGTGCACAAATTTTTAGCCCCGATTGAAGCAATTGTTTGAGCTCCTTTTTTTGATTTTTTTCAAAAAAAGAGCGAGTGCGGAAAGCGGGAAATAGCTCCAAAAAGAAAAAAATAGTGTCATTCTGTCATTTTTAATAAGAAACAAGTTTATTTTTCTGCCAAAACATAAGTAATCAACTGTTGGCACACACTTTGACTATTACAACTTGTAAAATTGAATTAAAATTTAAGATATAGTATTATGAGTAAAATTATAGGAATTGATTTAGGAACCACAAATTCATGTGTTTCTGTAATGGAAGGTAACGAACCAGTTGTTATCCCTAATTCAGAAGGAAAAAGAACTACGCCATCTATCGTAGCATTTATTGAAGGTGGAGAGCGTAAAGTTGGTGACCCTGCAAAAAGACAAGCAGTAACTAACCCTACAAAAACAGTTTATTCTATTAAACGTTTTATGGGGAATAAATTTTCTGATTCTTCAAAAGAAGCAGCAAGAGTACCTTATAGCGTTGTAAAAGGAGATAACGATACTCCACGTGTAGATATTGATGGTCGTTTATATACGCCACAAGAAATTTCTGCAATGGTATTACAGAAAATGAAGAAAACTGCAGAAGACTATTTAGGTTCTGATGTTTCTGAAGCTGTAATTACTGTACCTGCTTACTTTAACGATGCACAACGTCAGGCTACAAAAGAAGCTGGTGAAATTGCTGGTTTAAAAGTTAGAAGAATTATTAACGAACCAACTGCAGCTGCTTTAGCATATGGTTTAGATAAAGCAAGTGAAGATAAAAAAATCGTTGTTTTTGATTTTGGTGGTGGAACACATGATGTTTCTATCTTAGAATTAGGAGACGGTGTATTCGAAGTATTAGCTACTGATGGTGATACTCACTTAGGTGGAGATGATGTTGATGAAAAAATTATTAACTGGTTAGCAGAAGAATTTCAAGCTGAAGAAGCAATGGACTTACGTAAAGACCCAATGTCTTTACAACGTTTAAAAGAAGCTGCTGAAAAAGCTAAGATTGAATTATCTAGTACTACTTCATCTGAAATTAACTTACCTTATATTACTGCTACTGCTTCAGGACCTAAGCACTTAGTTAGAACTTTAACAAGAGCTAAATTTGAAGCTTTAATTGATGATTTAGTAAAAAGAACTATTAAGCCTTGTCAAACAGCTTTAAAAAATGCTGATTTATCTATTGATGAAATTGATGAAGTAATTTTAGTAGGTGGTTCTACTCGTATTCCTGCTATTCAGGAAGCTGTTCAAAATTTCTTTAAAAAATCACCAAGTAAAGGAGTGAACCCTGATGAAGTTGTTTCTTTAGGAGCTGCTATTCAAGGGGGAGTTTTATCTGGAGATGTAAAAGACGTATTATTATTAGATGTTACGCCTTTATCTTTAGGGATTGAAACAATGGGGAACGTATTTACAAAGTTAATTGACGCAAATACTACTATTCCTACTAAAAAATCTCAAGTATTTTCTACGGCTGTAGATAATCAACCATCTGTAGATATTCACGTGTTACAAGGTGAAAGAGCAATGGCTGCTGATAACAATACTATTGGACGTTTCCAATTAACTGATATTCCTCCAGCTCAAAGAGGTGTTCCTCAAATTGAAGTAACTTTCGATATTGATGCTAACGGAATTATCAAAGTATCTGCATCTGATAAAGCTACAGGTAAAACTCAAGATATTAAAATTGAGGCTTCTTCAGGATTATCAGAAGAAGAAATTGAAAAAATGAAAGCAGATGCTGAAGCAAATGCTGAAGCGGATGCAAAAGCAAAAGAAACTGCTGAAAAAATCAACGAAGCTGATTCTATGATTTTTCAAACTGAAAAGCAATTAAAAGAATTTGGTGAAAAATTATCTGCGGATAAAAAAGCGCCAATCGAAGCTGGTTTAGTTGAATTAAAAGCTGCTCACGAAGCTGGAGATATTTCTAGAATTGAAGGTGCTTTAACTATCGTTAATGACGCATGGAAAGCAGCATCTGAAGAGATGTATGCTGATAAAGGTGCAGGAGCTCAGCAAGCAGCACAGCCTAAAGCTGATGACCAAGCTGATAACGTAGAAGATGTAGAATTCGAAGAAGTTAAGTAATTTTTAACCTCTAACATATTTAAAAAACCATTACAAGAAATTGTAATGGGTTTTTTCATTTTTAGTTGTTTCATAAAACGGAATCTAAAGTATATTTGAATAAATTTAAAATTAATAAAAATAGTTTTAGTAATTATTTCAGTAGTAAGTTTAATGAGTTTTACAACAATTGAAAACGCAACTGAAAATTTAAGAATTGAAAAAGAAGAAATTACACTAGGAAGTAGCATTTCATTAGTAAATGATACAAAAGATAAGGTTTCTATTTATACAGGTACTGGATTTGTAAGTTTAAATAAAGGTTCTAAAACAAGTATTTCTTGTAAAGTTGGTAAAGAAGTACGCTGGGCAAATAAAGGAAGAAAAGGAAAAGTTATTTTTAAAATAGAAAGTAAGCATTGTGGTAAAACATTAAAGCTTTCTAAGTTATAGATTGATGTTTAATTTGATAAAAAGCCAAAACTAATTTGTAGTTTTGGCTTTTTTATTGTCAATTAATTTTAAGCATGAAATTTCATAAATTTAATTTTTTTAAACATACTTATTGCGAATTTGAATCAAAAGAAATTACTTTTTTTGATGATAAAACGCCACATTATAAAAGTAAATCAGGCAGTTTGTACTTTTATGCCGATAACGGCGTGTATCGATACTCAAATCATTGGGGAAGAGTGGCAAATTGTCGCTGGAAAATTCAAGGAATTGAAGTGTATAAAAGTCAAGATTATTATGTAGGTTTTGCTAATTGGAATGATTTTTACCCGTTAAATAATTCCGATAAAGTATTTTATTTAAAAGTAGATTATACAACTAAGCAAGTTAAAATTCAGCGTTTAAAAAACGAAGATAAAAGCAATTACTTTTTAATGACATCAGAATTTGCACATCAGCGTTTAAAACAGATTCAAACTTTATTTAAAGAATATAAATGGGCAACTTATTTTGAGCAAGATATTGATATTTTAAGAGAGATAATTATTAATAAATTGATAACAAGTACTAAAGCAATTCAAGAATTAAAAAGGGAGTTAAAAGAGCTTTAAAATTATTTTTTTATATAAACCTTGTTAACGCCTAAATTAAAACCTAATCGAAAATCATTATCTGTCCCAAGTCTATGAATGGCAACTCTTCCTAAAGGAATTTTACCAAATTCACTATAAGTAATAGGCTGATTGTTTAAATATAATTCGCCTTTAAATAATTTTTTAGTGGTATAAATATTCTTACTTTTAATATTGCTATTACTATATTGATAGGCATTTATAGATAAAATATTATTGCTATTTGTGTAGCTACAATAAATGCCATGAATGTCCCAAAAAAGATAGTGATTTGTTGTTTGTAGTTCTCTTTCAGGCTTACCTAAAATAGTAACTAGAGTGTTGTAACTTGTAGGAAAAGTAATCGGTATTTCATTGATGGTAATAAAATCAATATTGCATTTAATTATTATTTTTTCAGCTTTTTTCTTTTTAAAAAAGTTAAATTTCATAGGCTATTTTATAGTTAAGCAAATATTTTTTAAGAAGTAAATGGCGAATTTAAAGAATAAAATTTAACTTTTAAGTAAGTTTGTATAGCTTCTAATCAAAGAAAATAAAAAGAAGTAATAGTCTAGTGTTTTTTTAAGAATGATAAAGTTGTTTTTACTTTATATAGGAAGTATTTTAACCATGTAAATAATAAAAAATGAGTGTTACAAGAAATATTAAATGTCCAAAATGCGGGTTATTTAATACCGATAAAGAGTATTGTGAAAACTGTAATACCTTAATTTCTGATAAAAAAAAGCGTGCCTTAAAAAAAGAAGCTCTAAAAAAAATACAGTTAACAGAAGCGAAGCAAAAAATAGCAAATCCGAATTTGGCAGAACGTTTAAAAAAGCATCCTTTCTTTTTATACAAAATACTAGGTTGGGTTTTATATTCTGCTTTTTTATTAGTGAGTATTATAGGTGCAGGGCTAGCTTGGTTTATAGCAATGCTTGCAGCTGGTTAATATGAGAAAAATTAGCTATATCTATGCTGTCTTTTCACTTTTTTTAGGAACAGCAATTTATGTTGCTCAAAAAATGAGCTTTAAACTTCCTCGAATTGTTCAATTTTATATGAATGATTTTTTAATTATGCCAATCGTATTAACCATTAGTTTATTCATTTTAAGATGGAGTAAAAACAATGAAAACTATCAAATTCCGCTTTGGATTATTTTGTATATATGTGGTTTTTACGCCTTTTTGTACGAATATTTGTTGCCTAAATTTTATTTAAGATATACAGCAGATAGCATTGATGTTCTTTTATATTTTATAAGTGGTTTTATATTTTTTATCCTTCAGAAAATACCCGATAAAAAGTGGTTTTAATGAAGAGCCTTATTTTTTTGTTTTTCAAATTGAATAATATTGTTTTTAACTTGCTGATAAACAATGTCTTTTACCTCGGCGTATGATATATTATAGCTTCGTTTTATTGCGTTGATATTTGTAGGGAATTGTGCTAAAATAGCATCGTAATACGCATCAATTTTTTTCTTTTTAGGTAATTTGTATTTTAATTTTAACTGAAAACGTCTTAATAAAGCACTGTCAATAATAGCAATATGATTTGTTGCGGCAATAAGCATGGCAGTATCGGATAAATTATCCATTTGCTGAATTAAAGTGTTTACTAAGCGTTTCATTTCACCAGAATCTTTAGCGTCATAATCTCTCATTTTACCGATAAAATCAAATTCATCGATAAATAAAATGGCATCTTCATAAGAGGCTTCCTTAAATATTTCAGAAATATTTTTACCTGTTTCTCCTAATTTAGATGATACAAAACCACCTAAATTAAGGGTAATTACTTTTTTGTTTAATGCCTTACCAATCGCATTTGCCGTAGCTGTTTTTCCGCAGCCTGTATGCCCGTGTAAAATTATTTTATTATCAACAGGAATATTATATTTATCAAGCGCTTCCATATAACTAAACTCCTCAATTAATTGATGTATGCTATTTTTCACCTTTTTACTTAAATGAAGTTCATCGAGCGATAAGACTTCTTTTTTAGTTTTTAAAGTTGTTTTATGGTAGGTCATTTTTACTTTTTTGTAAAGGTAAATATTAATTTATCAAAATCAAATTAACTTTAAAAAATGGGGTTTTATCCATCGAAAAAAACACCTAAAAAATTAATTGAATTATTGATTATAAAAATTAATGATTCTTTGTGAAAAAATGAATACTAAAAGCATAATTTTTGTATTTTTATCATGTAATTAAGTTCTTTGAAAGAAATCCAATTTCTATAATTTTTCATACAAATTACCTATAAAATAGCTTACTTAAATAACGAATAATTGCCCAAAACAAATGGAATTAAACTTAACAAAACCAATTATATTTTTTGATTTAGAAACCACAGGAATCAATATTGCAAAAGATAGAGTGGTAGAAATAGCTATCTTAAAAGTGTATCCAAACGGAAACAAAGAAAGCAAAACATGGTTGGTAAACCCTGAAATGCCAATACCTTTAGCATCATCAGAAATTCATGGAATTACTGATGAAAAAGTGGCAAAAGAACCTACTTTTAAAGAGTTATCAGTAAGTATTAACCAAATGATTGAAGGCTGTGATTTAGCAGGTTTTAATTCAAATAGGTTTGATATTCCTGTTTTAGCCGAAGAATTAATGCGTGCTGGCATTGATTTTGATATGACTGACCGTAAGGCGGTAGATGTTCAAGTAATTTTTCATAAAAAAGAACAACGTACTTTAAGCGCTGGTTATCAATTTTACTGTGGTAAAGAATTAGTTGGTGCACATGGAGCAGAGGCTGATACCAATGCTACTTACGAAATTTTATTAGCACAGTTAGATAAATATGAAGATATTCAGAATACTGTAGATGCGTTAAGTGAATATTCAACACACGGTAAACGTGCCGATTTTGCTGGTTTTATTCTGATAAATGAAGAAAATCAAGAGATTTTTTCTTTCGGAAAATATAAAGGGCGAACTGTTGAAGAAGTATTTAAAGAAAACCCAGGTTACAATTCATGGATTCAAAATGCTGATTTTCCGTTGTACACCAAAAAAGTATTGCGAGAAATTAAAGCACGTATGGTAGTGCCAAAAAAGCAATTAAGCGACACTGAAAAATTACAAGCACTACAACAAAAATTTAATTTAAGATAATTTTAATAATTATACCATTTTTAAAATAAAAATTTTATAATAGGTATCAAAATCAATAAAAAATGTTTACAGAATATAATAATTTACCAAGTAACTCAAGAGTTTGGGTTTATCAAGCTGATAGAGAATTTAATATAGAAGAGGTTGAGTATATTTGTGCAAAAGCAATCCTTTTTATTGATAGCTGGACTCGTCATGGTGCTGATTTAAAGGGTTCATTTACTATAAAATACAATCAGTTTTTTGTGTTAGGTGTCGACGAAAACGTAAACAGTGTATCTGGTTGTTCTATTGATTCTTCTGTTCGTTTTATTAAAGAATTAGAAAAAGAATTAAGAATTGATTTAATGGATAAGATGAATGTTTCTTTTAAAGATGATGATGATATTAATATAGTTAAATTATCAAAATTTAAGGAATTAGCTAAAGATAAAAAAATTACATCAGAAACCGTAGTTTTTAACAATATGGTAAATACAAAAGAAGATTTTGAAACAAATTGGGAAGTAACGGCTAATAAAAGCTGGCACAAACAATTTTTAGTATAATTTAGATATTTTAATTCCTCAATTCATTTTTAAATGATTTGAAATTGACTTTAATTATTGTGTAAATAATAATTAAAGTCAATAAAAGTACGCAGAAAGATTATGAAAAAGATATTGATATTACTAACAATTGCACTTACACAAACATTAACAGCTCAACAATCAATACAAGCTCCAACAGATCCTTTATTGGCTAAAAATATTGAACATCAAAAAATATGGGTAGATAGTATTTTAAAAAATATGTCTATTGATCAAAAAATAGGACAGTTATTTATGATACAAGCCTATTCGAATAAAGGTAAAAAGCATCAAGATTTTATAAATAACATGATTCGTAAATATCATGTAGGGAATTTAATTTTTATGCAAGGAACTCCCGAAAAACAAGTTCACTTAAATAATGAATATCAAGCAATATCAAAAGTACCATTGCTAATCGGTTTTGATGGTGAATGGGGCTTAGATATGCGTTTAAAAAATACCTATCGCTTTCCTTGGAACATGACTTTAGGCGCTATTAATAATGATGAATTGTTAACAGCAACAGGTAAAAGAATAGGGAAGCACTGTAAAAGAGTTGGAATTCATATTAATTTTGCCCCCGTAGTTGATATCAATACAAACCCAAAAAATCCGATTATTGGAAATCGTTCTTTTGGTGAAAATAAACAAAATGTTACTAGAAAAGCAATCGCTTTTACAAAAGGAATGCAAAGTGTTGGTGTATTGGCAAATGCCAAACATTTTCCTGGGCATGGCGATACCGCTACCGATTCGCATTTAACATTGCCAACGGTTAATTTTGATGAATTTCGTTTAGATTCAGTAGAGTTATATCCGTATAAAAAAATGTTTCGACAAGGACTGGCAAGTGTTATGACGGCACATTTAAGTATTCCTGCATTAGAGCCGAACGAAAAATTACCAACCTCATTATCAAAAAAAGTGGTGACTACTTTACTGCAAGAAGAACTAGGTTTTAAAGGTTTGGTAATTACCGATGGTTTAAACATGAAAGGAGCTGCCAATTATGCAACAGCAGCTGACATTAATATAGCTGCAATTTTAGCAGGTAATGATATGTTGCTAATTCCTCAAGATGTTCCTGGTACGATACGATTAATAAAAGACGCTTTAGTAGCAGGGGATTTAACACAACAACGCTTAAATTTTTCGGTTAAAAAAATATTAAAAGCCAAATATTTAGTAGGCTTACATAAATACAAATCTGTTGAAACAGAAAATATTTCTTCAGATATAAATTCGCCTTACGATGAAGTTTTACACAGAAAATTGATAAAAAATGCCATTACTGTAGTAAAAAATAACGAGGCTATTTTACCTATTAAAAATTTAAAAGATAAAAAAATAGCTTATGTATCTTTAGGCGATGCTAAAGGAGATTCATTTGTATCAATGTTAAAAAATTATACAAACGTTGAGGTGGTTTCTGCAAAAAATATAACTGTTTTATTACAGAAATTACAAAAATATAACTTAGTTGTTGTTGGTTTTCATAAATCGAATAAAAACCCTTGGAAAGGCTATCATTTTTCAAATAAAAATATGGTTTGGTTACAGGAAATAGCAAAAAATAAAAAAGTTATTTTAGATGTATTTACCAGTCCTTATAGTTTGCTAAAAATACCTTCTTTTGAAAATATAGAAGGCGTTGTAGTTTCGTATCAAAATAGTGTTTTATCACAAGAATTATCGGCACAAGCATTGTTTGGAGCTTTTAATTTGAAAGGGAAATTACCTGTATCTATTAATGAAAATATTAAAGAAGGTACGGGTCTTTTTGTAAAAGGAATTAATGTTTTACAATACACAATTCCTGAAGAAGCAGGTATTTCATCAGAAAAATTATCAATAATAGATAAAAGAATAGATACTATTTTAATGAAAAGGATGGCGCCAGGTGGTCAAATATTTGTAGCTAAAAATGGAAAAGTAATTTATAATAAAAGCTTCGGACATCATACTTCTTTAAAAAGAATGCCCGTAAAAAGCTCAGATATTTACGATGTAGCATCTTTAACAAAAATACTAGCTTCTTTACCAATGATAATGAAGGCTGAAGAGGAACAAAAAATAAGTTTATACTCTAATTTAGGCGATGTTTTACCTCGGTATAAAAACTCGAATAAAGACACTGTTTTACTAAAAGAAATACTGTCGCATTATGGTCGTTTACGCTCTTGGATTCCGTTTTATTTACAAACCAAGGACAGCGAAACAGGTAAAAATTCAGCAAAGTATTACCGAAAAAAAAGAACAGTAGATTTTAATATTAAAGTAGCTAAAAACCTGTATTTAAAAAATACTTATAAAGATTCAATATATAAGTATATTGTAGACGCAAAACAACGAAAAAAACCAGGATATAAATATAGTGATTTAGGCTATTATATGTTTAAAGAAATTTTAGAATTAAAATACAAGCAACCTTTAAATAAATTGGTAGAAGAATCTTTTTACAGTCCATTAGGAGCTAATAGAACAACTTATCTGCCTCTTGAAAAGTTTAAAAAATCGGATATTGTACCAACAGAACGTGATAATTATTATCGAAATCAATTAGTGCATGGTTATGTACATGATATGGGTGCTGCTATGATTGGTGGGGTAGGAGGTCACGCAGGTTTGTTTTCAAATGCTAATGATATTGGTAAAATAATGCAACTTTTTTTACAAGGAGGAAATTATGGCGGTATCCAATATTTAGCTCCAGAAACTATTGATAAGTTTAATAAACGTCATTATGAAAACAGAAAAGTACGTAGAGGCTTAGGTTTTGATAAGCCGCAATTAAACCCCCGAGTAAAGGCTACTTGTGGTTGTGTTTCTGATAAAAGTTTTGGGCATAGCGGTTTTACGGGAACGTATACTTGGGTTGATCCGGCAACAGATATTGTCTATGTTTTTTTATCAAACAGGGTATATCCTACTATGAGAAATAGAAAGTTAATTAAAAGTAATATCCGAACAAAAATTCAAAAAGATATTCAAGATGCTATTTTAATGGCAGAGTAATTTTTTTATAAAAGGGCTATTTTTGATGCTTAAAATTAATGCTTAAAAGTATATTCTATAATATTTGCACCCATTTTTAAGGCTTTTATTCTTGTTTTTTCAGGGTTGTTATGAATTTGATAATCTTCCCATCCATCACTTAAATCACTTTGATAATCATAAAAAGCAACCAATCTACCTTTGTAAAATAACCCAAATCCTTGGGCAGGTTTTTTATCGTGTTCATGAATTTTAGGCAGTCCTTTATCAAAAGAAAATGTTTGGTGATAAATAGGGTGTTGGTTAGGTATTTCTTGAAAATTAAGTGTAGGAAACACTTTTTTCATCTCTCTTCGGATGTATTTATCTAAACCATAATTGTCAGATATATGTAAGAATCCACCAGCGGTTAAGTAGTTTCTTAGTATAATTGTTTCTTCTTCAGAAAAAAAAATATTACCATGCCCTGTTATAAAAACAATAGGGTAATTATTAATAGTATCATCATCAAGCGTTGTTGTTTGAGTTTTTAAATCAATAGCAGTATGAATATTTTTATTACAAAAGTTAATTAAATTAGGTAAAGCTGTCGGGTTTGCATACCAGTCACCACCACCTTTATATTTTAAAACTGCAAGTTGTTGTGCGCTACTAAAAGAGTAGTTTATCAATAGTATGAAGAATAATATGTTTTTCATCTAATAAATCTTTATACAAAAGTAAACAAAGAATTAGGCAATAAAAAACACCAATATAGCGATTGGTGTTTTTAATAGGATACTCTTCTTTTTCATTATTAATAAACTTAATAATTTCGTAAATATGTTTTTTAGTTACAAATTTAAGTTTAAAAGTATAAAAATAGTTCGAAATCATCCATTTTGGATGATTTCGAACTATTTTTATAAGTAATTTCAATTATTTTTTAATTAATGAGGCCTTTTTAAACTGAACAGGGGTGTAACCAGACTGTTTTTTAAAAACAGTAAAAAAAGTTGATTTTGAATTAAATCCCGATTCTAAGCCAATCGAGGTAATTGTATAGTTTGAATAATTAGGGTCTAGTAAAAGTATTTTTGCTTGTTTTACCTTTTTTTCATTCAAATAATCGGTAAAAGATTTACCAGCAACTTTATTTATAATTAAAGAAAGTGTACTAGAACTTAGTTTTGTGTCTTTTGAAAGGTGTTGTAAAGTATATTTAGGAACTAAAAATTTTTTATTATTAGTAATAAAAGTATCTATTTCTAAAAACTGTTCTTTGTATTTATCAATATTGATATTTTCTATGTTTGGGCTTGTAGTAGTAGGTTTTTTATCAGTATCTGTTTTAAAATTAGTATTTAGGTCTGTTTTAAAATCTGTATCTGAATCTGTTAATAATGTTTTTCTTATTTGTTTACGTTCTTTTGATATTCTTATTTGCCTTAATCCTTGATAGCCTAGCCAGTATATGAGTATTGTTGTGTAAACCCTAAGTGGATAATAAGAAAAAATAAAACTTGTAAAGTTCAATTTTATTTTAATAGAAAGTGCAAATAACCATAGTACATATCCAACAGCGGTTAGTTTAAAAAAAGTATGCAACCATTTTAGACTATCAAAAGCAATAATTTTAGATTTGATTTTTTCTTTTCTATTAAGTACAAAAAAAGAATAAATAAAAATAATTAATGAAACCAATAAGCTAAGTCCTTCTTCAAATGAACTGTATTGTTCGTATATACGGTTTAATTTTTCAGGAGAATCAGGAATATTGTAATTATACATAAAAGTAACCTGTGTAATTACGATTATTAAAAACATTGGGAGTATTATTTTTAATAAATTGTACGATTTTTTAGCTATTTTTAAATAGTGAATTAAAAACATATACAAAAAAGGCATCGCTAAAAAGTGCCAAGGAATTTGGAGATAATTTAAGGAAAATTTATGCTGTATTAAATTTCGTTCCAATCCCCAAGATTGAATATTATTCAAAGAGATAACAAAAATTAATAAATTTAAATATCTCATACTTTTTTCTCTTCCATTTTTAGAACAAAGAAGTATGATGTTAAACGCAAAACCATGTAAAGCGCTAACAATTAGAAAGAGATCAAATATATCTTTAATATTCACTATAAATTTTTGGTATCAAATATACAGTTACTGATGAATAAAAGCAATACTTTGTACCACATTTAAACCAGCGGTTTCGGTTCGTAACCTGTTATCACCTAACGAAATTGGCTTAAAATTATGATTTAAAGCATAATCAATCTCTTTTGATGAAAAATCTCCTTCAGGTCCTATTAAAATTGTGTATTTTTCATTTTTATCAGCAATATTTTTCAATAATTTTTTTTCAATATTTTCTTCACAGTGTGCTATAAATAATTTAGAAGTAACATCTTGTTTTAAAAATTCTGATAATTTAACAGGCTCATTTAGTTTAGGTAATGTAAATTGTAAAGATTGCTTCATTGCTGCCTGTACAATTTTATTTAATCGATTAATTTTAACGATTTTTCTTTCAGAATTATCACAAATAATAGGTGTAATTTCATCAATACCAATTTCGGTAGCCTTTTCTAAAAACCATTCTAACCTATCGTTATTTTTAGTTGGGGCAATGGCAATGTGTAGGTAATAATCTCTATTATTTGGTTTTTCTTCATATTTTACAACCGTTGTAAGGCATCTTTTATCATTAGCAATTGTTATTGATACCGAAAATAAAAAACCAGCACCATTGGTTATTTGTAAAATATCGCCTTCTTTTTTTCTTAAAACACGTACAATATGCCTACTTTCTTCTTTATCAAAAGTAATTTGTGTTGTTTCTGTGGTAATATCAGGATTAAAAAATAACTGCATTATTATAAATTAAGTTTATAAGTTCTTCTTCTTTTGTGAGTTGTCGGATTAAAATCTTTCCAAATTTGATGAATTGCTATATTGTCTTCTAATTCAGGAGTTCGAATACAATTTATGATGCCTTTTTTAGCAAAAGTTTCACAATATTGTTTAAAAATAATAGCAATAACACCTTTGTTTTGATATTCAGGAGCTACACCAATTAAGTAGAAGGTAACATCTTTTGAATTTTTACGAGCATTTAATAAATGAAATAATCCGAATGGAAAAAGTTTACCGTTAGCTTTTTGAAGTGCTTCTGAAAAAGAGGGCATAACAATGGCAAAGGCAACTAATTTATCATTTTTATCAACCACAAATTTTATATATTCAGGATTGATAAAACTAATGTATTTTTCTTTAAAATGTGTTATTTGTGCATCAGAAATAGGTACGTATGTTGATAATTTAGAGTATGATTTGCTAAACAATTCAAACATTTCATCAACATAGGGCATTATTTTTTTTGTTGAAGTAAAATCTAAGGGTTTTAAGCCGTACCTTCTTTGAATTAAGCTGCTTGCTTTACCATATTTTACTTCATCTACATTTTTAAAAAGGAATTTATTTTCTAAGTATTCTTTTTCTTTTTTAAAGCCTAATTGCTCAAAATGATTTGCATAATACGGGTGATTATACCAAGTAATCATGGTTCCGATATGGTCAAAACCATCGACTAAAACACCTGTTTTATCTAAGTTATTAAAACCAACGGGTCCTTCAATAAATTCTAGGTTATTATCTTGCCCAACTTCTTTGACCTTGTTGAGTAAAGCTTGGGTAACTTTTATATTATCAATAGCGTCAAACCAACCGAAACGCATTTTTTTGATGCCTTGTTTTTCAATTTCATAGGTGTTGATAATTGCTGCAATTCTTCCTACAATTTTATTATTTTCTAGGGCGATAAAAAAATGTGCATTTGCATATTCAAAAACAGGGTTTTTATCTTTGTCAAAATTATCAAGTTCGTCATTAATAATAGGAGGAACCCAGTTTTTATTGTCTTTATAAAGAGAAAAAGGAAACTTTACAAATTGTTTCATTTCTTTTTTAGAAAATATTTCTTTAATTTTAATCATAGAGCAAATGTAATATTTTTAATCGTCCTTTTTTTCTTCTTTCTTTAAGTCTTCTTCAAGTTTTTTTATTTCTTTTTCGAGTTTTAATCGTTCTTTTTCTTTACGTTTAGCTTCTTTTTCGGCTTTTTTCTGAATATTTTTTTCAAGTTTTAATCGTTCTTTTTCTTTGCGTTCTGTCTCTTTATTTCTATCTTTTTCAGCTTTTAAACGTTCTTTTTCTATATTTTTTAGTTTTTTTTCTGCTTTCTTTTTAGCTTTTTTTTCTGCTTTCTTTGCTTCTTTTATTGTTTTTTTCTTTTCTTTTTTATCCTCTTTCGTTATCATTTCAATTAATGATTTAGAACGAGTTCTTCTAGGTTTATCAATGGTTATTTTTTCTTCTTTTTCACCATTTTTAACAGTAATAGTTTGTTTGTTTTTATTTTTGAACAAACCTTTAACTTTGGCGATTAAACGACCAAAAAAACCTTTGTTTTCGTCATAATTTTCTTCTTCTTGTTCTTCAATTTTATTTCCAAACTCATCTACTTCTAAAAATTTATCTTGGTGCTTATTTAATCGGTAAGAAGCACCTATACCAGCATACATTCCAACTTCATTTTGTTGTAAAGTTCCTCTAAGACTTGCGTTAAATTGTAAATTTTCATTATATAAATAAGCTGCTCCAACACCTATATTTGTTTTGTTTTTATATTGACTAGATGTTCCTTCTATTTCCGCAAAAGCAGACCAATAATCGTTTAAGTTTTTGGTAGCGGTAACGATGTATGATAATTCTTTAAAATCACTACTAATATAATTATAAAAAACATTTGTAATAACATATAATTTGTTTGATAATTCATTTTGTAGTAAGATTCCTGCTTTTGCATTGAAGCCTCCTTTTTGATGGTAATCTGTTAACACACTTCCAAAATTAGTACCTACATAAACACCAACATGCGGAATTAATCTTTTATAATCAAAAGAATGTCTTTTTTTCCAACTTCTAATTTCTTTTTTTTTATCGTCATATTTAGGCGCATACACTAAATATTTAGCTGCTAAAGTAAGTTTACTTAAGCCTATTTTACTAGTATATGATTCAAAGACATTTTTAAAAGCAATTTTATCTTTTTGAAGGCTTGTGTTTATGTTAAATTCTAATTTTTCCGTAAAAAAACTTGTTCTAAATAAAAGATTTAATCCTAAGGCTTGAGGATTACTAAAGGTAGGCGTTGCTTTTGCTTTTCTAAAAAACACTCCTGTTTCAAATTGATAAACACCTAGGCCAACACTATAAGGGCTTTCAGAAAACCCTGGACGATTTGAGTTTATAACCGTTGTGTACTGAGCATTCACAGCTGGGCAAGTGCAAAAAATAAAAAGCAAAAGGAGTTTCTTAATCATGTTATAACATTGATTTATACAATTAATACAAACATACATAAAATAGAAATTACTATTTAATATAAGTTTTGTAAAGTCTTAACGGTTTGTTTTGCTTCAAATTGTTATTTTTGATTAATTTTTTATTAAAAAGTGAATATGACACACATCAATGAAGCAGGAATAGCAGGTCTTTTTAAAATGATACTATATATTCTGGCGTTTTATTATATTTCTAAATTTCTAATGAAATTATTTGGTCCTTACTTATTAAAAAAGGCAGTAAATAAAGTTCAGAAAAAGGCGGAACAGCAATTTAACAATCAGCAACAACAGCAACAACAAAATGATGTTGAAACAGGAAAAACAGTAGTTGATAAAAAACCACAAAATATACAACAAAGCAATAATTCGGTAGGAGAATATGTTGATTTTGAAGAAATAGATTAACTTTTACATACTTTTAGAGTAATTATGAATTATAAAAAAATGATGCCCTTTGCAATTACACTTGTTGTTTTTGCAATTATATCGTTGTTGTATTTTAACCCAGTTTTAAGCGGTAAACAAATAAAACAGAACGACATTACTCAGTTTATAGGAATGTCAAAAGAAGTAAAAGACTATCGAATTGAAAAAGGAGAAGAACCATATTGGTTAGGAAATGCGTTTAGCGGAATGCCTGCATATCAAGTAAGTGCCTATTATCCGAATGATTTTGTACGTTATATTGATAAAGCAATTCGTTTTTTACCACGTCCTGCAGATTATTTGTTTTTATATTTCTTTGGATTTTTTATCTTATTAACGGCTTTAAAAGTCGATTGGAAATTAGCTGTTTTAGGAAGTTTATCCTTTGGTTTTTCGACCTATTTAATAATTATTTTTGGTGCAGGACACAATGCAAAAGCCCACGCAATCGGTTATATGCCGATGGTAATTGCGGGTGTTTTATATATCTTTAGAAAAAAATATTTAGTAGGATTTGTAATTACTGCGATAGCGATGGCTTTAGAAGTTTATACAAATCATCCGCAAATGACGTATTATTTAGGTTTTTGCTTACTGATATTGGCAATTGTTGAATTTATTGAAGCTTTTAAAACTAAAAATTTATCGGTATTTGTAAAACAAGCTGTTGTTTTAGTTGTAGCGATGACGATTGGTTTAGGTGTAAATTCAACTCGATTATTATCGATGAAACAATATGGCGATTTTAGTACGAGAGGAAAATCGGCATTAACGATTAACCCAGATGGTTCTCCAAAAGAAAAATCAACAGGATTAGATAAAGCGTATATTACAGAATATAGTTACGGAATTGCTGAAACTTTTAATTTGATAATTCCTCGTTTTATGGGCGGTGGAACTGTTGAAGAATTGGGGGAAGGTTCTGAATTTTATCAAACTTTAGAAAAAAATGCAGGTAGAAATGTAGCTAAAGAATATTCGAAACAAGTTTTAACCTATTGGGGAACACAACCAATTGTAGAAGCTCCCGCATATATTGGAGCAATTTTATTTTTCTTGTTCTTTCTAGGTGTTTTCTTGGTAAAAGGACGTTTAAAATATTGGTTACTATCGGCAACTATTTTTTCAATAGTATTAAGTTGGGGAAAAAATTTTACTGGAATCACTAACTTTTTTATTGATTATGTTCCGTTGTATAATAAGTTTAGAGCAGTTTCATCGATTCAAGTAATCGCAGAATTATGTGTTCCGTTATTAGGAATTATTGCTTTACGTGATTTGTTTTCATCAAAAGTAGCATCCGAAGAAAAAGAAAATGCCTTAAAAAATGCCTTTTATGTTTTAGGAGGAGTAACTCTCTTTTTTGCAATCTTTGGAGCTAGTAGTATTGATGGACGTTACATCTTTTTTACTTTTGAAGGATTAAGAGATGCACAATATCAACAATTACCAACGTTAATAGATGCTTTAATTTCCGATAGAAAAGCCATGTTATTTAATGATAGTGTTCGTTCTTTTTTATTGATTTTAGTATCAGCGGGGTTATTATGGTTTTATCTGAAAGGAAAATTAAAACAAATTCCTGTTATACTAATTTTAGGTGTTTTAATTGTTTTCGATTTAGTTTCTGTTGATATTAAATATGTAAATAAAGAAGATTTTACATCAGCAAGAAAAGTGTTAAAACCATTTATGGCAACGGAAACTGATAAAGAAATTTTAAAAGATAAGAGTCATTATCGTGTTGCAAATTTTAGTGTAAATCCTATGCAAGATGGAAGAACATCGTATTTTCATAATTCGATAGGAGGATATCATGCAGCTAAAATGAAGCGATATCAAGAATTATTTGATTATCAAATTTCTAAAAATAATATTGAAGTATTAAACATGCTAAATGCAAAATACTTTATTGTTGGTGATGATAAATTACAAGAAAATACTGATGCAAATGGAAATGCATGGTTTGTAAATAATTTAAAAATTGTTACATCGGCAGATGAAGAAATAGTTGCTTTAGATAGTTTAAAGACTAAAACATCAGCGGTAATTAATGGAAGAGAATTAAAAAGAAGTCCACAAGGATATATGGATTTTAATAATCAATTTAAAACAGATTCAACAGCTAGAATTTCATTAATAAAAAATGATGTTACAACCTTAGTTTATAAAACTGATACACAA
Organism: Tenacibaculum dicentrarchi; assembly: GCF_900239345.1. GTDB lineage: Bacteria > Bacteroidota > Bacteroidia > Flavobacteriales > Flavobacteriaceae > Polaribacter > Polaribacter dicentrarchi. The sequence continues at coordinate 167,794 of NZ_OESZ01000044.1, forward strand.
GAAAATCAGTTTGCTGTATTTTCAGAAATTTATTATAAAGATGGTTGGAATGCTTATTTAGATGGCGTTAAAACTGAACATTATCAAGTTAATTATGTCCTTAGAGGTATGGAAATACCAAAAGGAAAACATGAAATTATCTTTAAATACGAACCAAAAATAATACAAACAGGAAATAAAATAACTTTATTTTCATACGCTTTATTATTGTTTATTCCGATGGGATGGTTTTTTATCCGAAAGAAAAAAAATAAAAAGTAAACTTACAATTGTTGTTTAAATACTAAAAATGTACAAAAAACTCCCGAAAAAAAGATATCATCATACATTAGAATTTTTAAAGAAAAATGTGCCTGCACCCGCAGTTATTTTAGATTTAGGTGTTCGAAACCCTTTTTCTGAAATAATGGAAGAAAATGGCTATACTGTATATAATACAGAAGGTGAAGATTTAGATTTGTTGCCCGAAATAGTTAAAAATTATAAAGTAGATGTTGTAACGGCTTTTGAAATTTTTGAGCATTTACTAGCTCCTTTTAATGTTTTAAGAGCTATTGAAACTACAAAAATTGTAACAACTGTACCTTTAAAATTATGGTTTGTAGATGCATATAGAAGTAAAACTGATATGTGGGATAGACATTATCATGAATTTGAAGATTGGCAATATGATTGGTTATTAGAAAAATCGGGTTGGAAAATTTTAGATACGAATAAATGGACAAGTCCAATAAATCAAATAGGAATTAGACCAATTTTAAGGAAATTTACGCCAAGATATTACGCTGTTTACGCAGAAAAAGAGTCGTAAAAACATGAAAAAAAACATCAAAATAGGTAAGAGGATAGGAATGATTTTAGATAAAACATTTCCGCCCGACCCTAGAGTTGAAAACGAAGCAATTGAGTTACTAAAACAAGGACATCAAGTGTTTTTGTTTTGTTTAACTTACGGAAATCAAAAGAAAAATGAGCTTATAAATGGTATTGAAGTAGTTCGATATTCATCGAATAAAATAGAATATAAATTATCGGCTTTAGCCTATACAATTCCGTTTTATTCTTATTTGATGAAAAATAAAATTGCTGATTTTTTAGCTGTTTATAAAATTGATGTAATTCATGTACACGATATGGTGGTTGCTGAAGCTGTCTTTTTAGCGAATAAAAAGCAACTTCCTGTAGTGTTAGATTTGCACGAAAATCGTCCGCAGATAATGAAGTTTTATCCGCATTTAAAAAAGTTTCCTGCCAATGTTTTAATATCAGTAAAAAAATGGCAACGTAAAGAAACTGAACTTATCAATAAAGCATCAAAACTGATTGTTGTAACCGAAGAAGCAAAAAAAGAAATTTTAAGCAGAACTAAAATAAATGCTACAAATATTGCAGTTGTTCCTAATACGGTTCGAAAATCTTTTTATCAGAATATTGAAACATCAGCTAAAAAAGATACAACTTTTAACTTACTATATATCGGCGATACAGGCGAAAGAAGAGGTTTGAAAACAGTTATAGAAAGTTTACCAGAATTACAAAAGAGTATTAAAAATATACGATTTGTAATTGTTGGAAAAGTAAGTTTAGCTCTTAAAAATACTGTAAATAAACTAGCTTTAAATGATGTAGTTATTTTTGAAGGATGGCAAAATGAAAGTACTTTTCAAAAATATATTATTGATAGTGACATTTGTTTATCGCCATTACACAGAAATATTCATCACGATACAACGTACGCAAATAAATTGTTTCAATATATGAGTTTAGCCAAACCTTTGTTGGTTAGCAACGCAACAGCTCAAGAAAATTTAGTGAAACGTGTAAATTCTGGTTTAGTACATGAGGCAAAAAATGTAGCCGATTTTACAGCAAAAATTTTGGAATTATACAATAATACTTCTTTAATAGAAACGTTAGCAATTAACGGAAAAGAGTTTGTAAACAATCGTTTTACTTGGGATAAAACATCAGAAGAATTAATTAATTTATACGCTAATTTATAATTTGAAAGTACTAATTATTACTTATTATTGGATTCCTGCAGGAGGTTCGGGAGTACAACGTTGGTTAAAATTTGTAAAATATTTACGTGATTTTAATATCGAACCTCTTGTTTATACTGTTGATGAAGCAAAATATCCAATTATTGATGAATCATTAAAAAATGATGTTCCTGATAATTTACAAGTTATCAAAAAAGGTATTTATGAACCGAACGATTTTTTATCAATATTTAAAAAGAAGGAAACCAAAACAAGTGCGGGTTTTTTAAATCCGAATCCAACTTTTTTTGGAAAAATATTACAATATATAAGAGCAAATTATTTTATTCCTGATGCTCGTAAATTTTGGATTAAACCATCCGTAAAATATTTAGAAAAATATTTATCAGAAAATAAAATTGATGCCATTATTACTACGGGCCCTCCGCATAGTTTGCATTTAATCGGCTTGAAATTAAAGCAAAAATTAAACATAAAATGGATTGCAGACTTTCGTGACCCGTGGACAGATATTGATTATTTTCATCAGTTACCGTTAACTAAAAAAGCCATTAAAAAACATCATCAATTAGAACAACAAGTTTTAAAAAATGCGGATGCAACGCTCGTAGTTGGCGAAACTATGAAAGAAAATTACAAAAAATTTTCAAAAAATATTCATGTAATAACCAATGGATATGATTCATCAGAAAATGAAAAAAATAAGGTTGTTTTAGATGAGAAATTTTCAATAACGCATATCGGTTTGATGAATTCTGATAGAAATCCGATTATTTTATGGAAAGCTTTGTCTGAATTATCCGAAGAAAATAACACTTTTAAAAATGATTTAGAGATAAAATTAATAGGTAAATTATCGGATGATGTAATTGCTGATTTAGAAAAACATCAATTTAAAAATGTTGAAAAAATAAATTACGTTCCACACAAAGAAGTCCAAAAATATCAGCGTAATTCACAAGTTTTATTGCTTGCCGTAAATAAAGTGCCAAGTGCTAAGGGAATTATAACAGGTAAAATTTTTGAGTATTTACAAGCAAAACGTCCTATCTTAGCAATTGGCCCTGAAGATGGCGATTTATCAGAAATCTTAAAAAACACCAATTCAGGAACTATTGTTGATTTTGACGATAAAGAAGCAATTAAAAAATCAGTTTTAAGTTTGTATGAAAGCTATAAAGAAAATAGGTTGCAAGTTTCATCAAAAAATATCGAACAATATCATAGAAAAGAGTTAACCAAAAAATTATCAGTAATACTTAAACAAGTCGTAAATTCTTGAAAAAAATAGTCACTATATTAGGAGCTAGACCTCAGTTTGTAAAAGGAGCAGTATTAAGCCGAGTTATAAAAAATCATCGAGAAATTGAAGAAGTAATTGTGCATACAGGGCAACATTTTGATGCCAATATGAGCGCTGTTTTTTTTGATGAAATGCAAATTCCGAAGCCAAAATATAATTTAAACATTAATGGTTTAAATCATGGCGCAATGACTGGGCAAATGCTAGAAAAAATTGAAGAAATTTTACTAGTAGAAAAACCTGATGCAATTGTGGTTTATGGCGATACAAATTCTACGGTTGCAGGCGCTTTATCAGCAAAGAAATTACATATAAAAGTGGTGCATATCGAGGCTGGTTTACGTTCGTACAATATGCAAATGCCCGAAGAAATAAACAGAATTATAACTGATAGAATTGCCGATTTATTAAGTTGTCCGACACAAGTTGCTGTGGATAATTTAAAGAAAGAAGGTTTTGATAATTTAGATATTAGGATTGAAAAACATGGCGATATTATGAAAGATGCTGTGGAGTTTTACGGTGCTTTTTCCGAAGAAAAATCAACAGTTATTGCCGATTTAAACTTGACAAAAAACGACTTTGTATTAGCAACTATTCATCGTCAAGAAAATACAGACGATAAACAAAAATTGACCAACGTTTTTTTAGGGTTAGAAGAAATCAACAAAACAAAAAAAGTTATAATGCCGTTGCATCCTCGGACAAAAAAAATGCTCGATTTATACGGACTAAAACCGAAAATTACTTTTATAAATCCTGTTGGTTATTTTGATATGCTCGAACTTTTAAAAAATTGTAATTTAGTGGTTACCGATAGTGGCGGACTTCAAAAAGAAGCTTTTTTTAACAAAAAACATTGCATTATTGCTAGAGAAGAAACTGAATGGACAGAGCTTATAAGTAATGGTTATGCTAAAATTACGGCTACAAATCCGCAAGAAATAACGACTGCTTATACCGATTTTTTAAATTTAAAAAAGAGTTTTAAAGAAGAATTATACGGTAATAATGTTGGCGAAAAAATATATCAATCAATCATTAAATTAATAAACGCATAAATTGGGAATCGTATTAAAACAATCACTTAAAAACACCATAATTATCTATTTAGGATTTTTAATTGGTGGGATAAATACTATATTTTTATATGCTCGTTTTTTAAAAGATGAATATTATGGTTTAGCAACTTATGTATTTGCAGCTTCTAATTTATTAATGCCTGTTATGGCATTAGGTATTCAATTTACTATTATTAAGTTTTTTTCTGCCTATAAGACCAAAAAAGAAAAAGATAGTTTTTTAAGTTCCATACTTTTTTTACCCTTATTAGTAGCCTTGCCTATTGGTTTTTGTTGGGATATTTTTCATAATTTAATTATGAGTTATATTGCAAAAAGTAATGTTGAAGGTAATTTAATTATCGAAAATTACACGATTTATATTTATATAATTGCCGTTTGTTGTGCGTATTTTGAAGTCTTTTATTCGTGGGCAAAAGTACAAATGCAATCGGTTTTTGGGAATATTTTAAAAGAACTTTATAATAGAGTCACTATTATGACTTTATTATTTGCTGTGAATTTTGATATCATAACCAAACAAGAATTTTTATATTATATGACATTAGCCTATATAATACGAACTTTTTTGATGTTATTTTATGCGTTTAAATTATACACGCCTAAGCTAAGTTTTACATTGCCTTATAATTTTAAAGAAGTTTTACGTTATTCATTTTATATTCTTTTAGCAGGAAGTGCAGGTGCATTAGTTTTAGATATTGATAAAGTAATGATACCGGGAAAAGAAGGTTTTGCAACTGCTGCATATTACGGAGTAGCATTATTTATAGGAAGTTTTATTGAAGCGCCAAGTAGGGCGATGGGGCAAATTTTACAGCCATTAACATCAAAAGCTATTAACGAAAATAATAAAAAAGAAACCAATAGTTTGTATCATAAAAGTGCTATTAATCTATTGTTAGTTGGAGGTTTGTTTTTTATTTTGGTTAACTGTAATGTTGATGAATTATTTAAAATAATGCCTAATAAAAATTATGCTGGCGGTGGTTTAGTCGTTTTATTAATTTCGGGAGCAAAATTATTTATGATGTCTTTAGGAAATAATGGTGCTATTATTCAAAATTCAAAATTTTATAGAATTACCATGCCTATCGGATTAGGAATGGCGTTTATGGTTACTTACCTAAATATTTTTTTCTATAACGATATAGGAATGGGAACAGAAGGATTAGCCTTAGCAACTTTGTTAGCAGTGTTAACTTTTAATGCTTTTAAGCTTTGGTTTGTAAACAATAAATTAAAAATGTTTCCTTATACCTTAAAAACATTACAAATGACTTTAATCATTTTAGTATTGTTTTTATCTTTTTATTTCTGGAACTTTTCTATACCTGAATTTTCAATAAAAAGCATTAGAATCGATCCATTAATTAACATCATTTTAAAAAGTATTATAATTATTCCTGTGTATTTATTTATAGTGATTAAGTTCTCAATTTCAGAACAGATAAATAATTTAGTAAGTAGATTTATTAAAATATAATTTTTTTTTGAAGCAATTTCCCGCTTTCCGCACTCGCTCTTTTTGTTTGAAAAAAACAAAAAGGAGCTCAAACAATTGCTTCAATCGGGGCTACGGGTTTTACGTTTTTCAAGTTTATATCGAGTTCATTAAGGGTATTCTGATTTGCTAAATAAATAAAATAGCATCGATAATTATTGTTTATTAGCAATATTTTTAATGCTATTTTTTTGAAGTATTAATCAGTAACTTTTACAACATAGGTAGCTATAATATTAGTGTCAATTTTTAAATGAATATCGTAATTACCCTTTCTTTTAAATTTGTATTTAAAAGAAATCAGCGTATTATTTTTTTTAAGATCGTATATTTTTAATTGCCGTAAATCATCACCTGAAAAATAAACTAATGTAATTTTTTTAGATGAATTGTCTTTTAATGATTTTAAAATGAAATTAATAACCTGTTTTTTTTTGGTTATTATGTTCATTTTTTTAGGAAATAATGGTACTATTTTATGTCTAAAAATTTCACCATAAACTAAAGGAGATTCTGTAAAATTTGAAACGGTTTGTGTCGTGTTTAGCAACCATTTTTGCTGTAAAGGATAATGATTTTTAGAAAATAATACAGGGTCTGTTAAAAAGTATCCTGTATTATAATCTGTAATAAAAATGCCATTTTCATCGATATACCCACTAGACCACGTAGCATCACATAAATACCATTTATTGTTAAGTTTAACTGAGTTCCAAGAATGATTTATATTTTCTAGCGTATCAATATTAGAAGATACCGTTCTGCCGTAACCATTAATAATTTTAGATTCAATATTTACAATACTAGCCATTTCTTTAATTAAGTAGGCATAACCAGTACACATTGTTTTTTTATGTTTCACCAATTTTTTAAATACTATTTTTTTATAACTAGTATTCCAATTAGATAAAGAAACACTATCATTTTTAAACTTTTCACGCATTCTAGTTACTTTATTATGCGTTTTAGCATCTGCTTTAATATTTGTAGCAACCCAAGTGTAAATAGCTCTAAATTTCTCAACATCGGTACTTAGTTTATGTGTTAATTTATAACAGAGTAGCGGTAAGTTTTTTAAGTTTTCGTTACGATTTAGTTTTGCAATATTATCGGCTTTGGTAAAATTAATATCTTTAAAATCTGATATTTGGGCATTTATTAAATTGACGTAAATAATAAAAAACAAGCCGATACTTTTTTTCATTCTAATTTATTTTTAAGATTTTTTAGAACGGTACACTTTTTTAACAGCGACTTTACCCATCAATAGACAAGAGTCTTGAGTCATAGTAACTTTTAAATTTAGAGTATTTACAGAATTATTATTTTGAATTACTACTTTTTTATTATCCATTCCTACAAAACTAAAAATTAAAACATCTCCTTTTTTTAGTAATTTTGGAAATGTAAAATCACCTTCAAAATTTGTTTCTGTACTAGAAGTAGTTCCTTTTAAAATAACACTTACACCTGGCAAAGGCCCTGATTCATCAGAAACAACTCCTTTTACAAGAATATCTTTTTCTTCATTATTTAGGTCGATATTATTTTTATCAATAGGCGTATTTTTTTTTTGTGCTTGAGTTGTATTAAAAGAAAATAAAGACAATACAGCAAGTCCTAAAGTTGCTAAAAAACCATATTTTTTTCTTCGGATAGGTTTTTCGTTATAAGTTGTTAATTGTTTTTTATTAAACTGTCCGCAAGTATTTTTAGATGTATTATTTTTAAAATAATAGCTAATTTCTTGTGCGGTCATTTTTGTAAAATCAATTACTTCTTTATCACAAGAATTACAAAAACCACCTAATTTTGTAGGTTTAAATTCGTTAAATTTTTCTGAACAGGCGGTGTTAATTTCTAAGCTAAATTGATTTTTCATGTTTTTTTAGCTAAAGGTACAAAATAATAGGTACAAAATAATAGGAATCAATAAATAAGGCTTACAAGTTATTCGCCAAAAAAACCTCTTTGAATAAACAAAGAGGTTTAGAAAAAATAGGGTTATTTAATTGAAAATTTACTCTATTACAACTTCTTTGTTTAGTAATAATTTTTCAATAACAGGTTTCATTTCTTCAAAAGTAGTATCCGATTTTACATCAGAATGATAACGTATTTTTATCATTGCTTTATCAAAAGCAGATAATGTATTAGCCGTTGGTACGCCGCACATAACAGAAGAACTACAGTATTTGTCACTACTATGACCTAATCCTAAAACGTGTCCTAATTCGTGAAATAATAGCGAGGTATTACTACCTGTTTCTACCCAAATTCTACCTTCATTAATAATTCTTTCACCAGCATAAGAACTCGATGACCATGAGGTAGTTCCGTAACCAATAGCACCGCCTGTATAACTATAAATATCTGACCAAAAAGAAGCTAATTCATCTTTAGTAGAATTATACAAATGTACATTCGATTCTTTTGCACTTTTTACCAAGCTAATTTTTGTTCCATCAGAAAATAATGGATTATAAGTGTCTAAAACTTCTTTTACGATCTTTTTATATTCGGATGTAATATTTCCATCTAAAAAGATTGAAATTTCTTTTGTCCATTTTAAATCATCAACAATAGCTTCATATTCTAATAAGAAATCTTGTTGTTCTGCACTAAGATTTTTACTAGGGGTTTGCGTCTGTGTTTGCGTTTCAGTTTCGTTAAGTTCGGTAATAGTATCATCGTCTTTACTACATGATAAACTAACTAAACCGATTGATAAAAGTAACAGTAATTTTTTCATAATTGGGGGATGTTTGTATTGATTAAGGATGTAAAAACCTCTTTGAGTTAACAAAGAGGTTTTAGATATTAAAAAGTAATATTATTATTTGATTAATTCGTAAGAACGCTTGATAAAGTTCGTTAAAGCTTCACCATGTAATAAGTTTTGCGATAACTTCGCTAAATCGAAAGCTTGTGTAATTAAATCTGCTTTTTTGTCTTCATCAGCATTTAAAATTTCAGAAACTAAAGGAGAATTTGTATTTACAACTAAGTTATACATTTCAGGTAAATTACCCATTCCCATCATTCCACCTCCACCACCAGAAGCTTGCATTTCTTTCATTCTACGCATAAACTCAGGTACGGTAATTATAAATGGAGATGAAGAAGAGTCCATAGCTTCTAATTGAACCGTATAAGTTTGTGATGCAATTACACCTTCAATAACAGGTTTTAAAGCCTCTTTTTCTTTATCAGTTAATTTAGAAATAACCGCTTCATCTTTTTTGATTAAGTTATCAATAAAATCAGAATCTACACGTACAAACTGAACTTTAGTTTCTCCAGCAGTTTCTAATTTTTGCATTAAATGCGATACAATTGGAGAATCTAAAACAACAACTTCGTATCCTTTAGCCGTAGCTTCTTGAATATAACTGTGTTGTGCTTCTTTATTAGATGCGTATAAAACGATGTGATTTCCGTCTTTATCTGTTTGATTATCTTTAGTTTTTTCAACTAATTCATCAAAAGTAAAGTATGTATCTGCAACAGTTGGGTATAAAGCAAATTTCTTAGCTTTATCCATAAATTTATCTTCCGATAACATTCCGTATTCGATAATTACTTTGATATCATTCCATTTTTGCTCAAAATCAGCTCTATCTTTTTTGAATAAAGAACTTAATTTATCAGCAACTTTTTTAGTAATGTAACCAGAAATTTTCTTTACAGCTCCGTCTGCTTGTAAACCAGAACGAGAAACATTTAAAGGAATATCAGGAGAATCGATAACACCTTTTAACATCTGTAAAAAGTCAGGAACAATTCCTTCAACATTATCAGTTACATATACTTGGTTTTGATACAATTGGATTTTATCCTTTTGCATATCTAAACTCTGTGTTAACTTAGGGAAGAATAAAATTCCTGTTAAGTTAAACGGATAATCAACATTTAAATGAATGTGAAATAAAGATTCTTCAAACTGCGTAGGATATAACTCTTTGTAAAAGTTCGTGTAATCTTCATCATTTAAATCAGCAGGTGCTTTTGTCCAAGCTGGGTTTGTGTTGTTGATAATGTTATCAACTTCAATTTGTCTGTGAGGTTCAGTAGTTTCTTTACCATCAGCATCTGTAGTAGTTGCAGGAGTAAATTCAGGGTCGTTTATTTTGTTAGTTCCAAATTTAATTGGCACTTGATTAAAACGATTGTATTTGTTTAATAAACCACCAATTTTAGCTTCTTCTAAAAATTCTAAAGAATCATCAGCAACGTGTAAAATAATTTCTGTCCCTCTGTCAGCTTTATCATGCTCAACTAAAGTAAATTCAGGAGAACCATCACAAGTCCAATGAGCAGCAGGAGCATCTTTAAAAGATTTAGAAATTAATTCTACTTTATGAGCTACCATAAAAGCAGAATAAAAACCTAAACCAAAGTGTCCGATAACACCAGTTTCGTTTTTATCGTCTTTGTATTTGTCTAAAAATTCCTCAGCTCCAGAAAACGCAATTTGGTTGATGTATTTTTCAACTTCATCAGCAGTCATTCCTAAACCTTGATCTTTAATAGTGATGGTTTTAGCATCTTTATCAATACTAATTTCAATTTTAGCATCTCCTAATTCAGTATTTGCCTCACCAATAGAAATTAAGTGCTTTAATTTAGTAGTTGCATCTGTTCCGTTTGATATTAACTCACGTAAAAAAATTTCGTGATCAGAATACAAGAACTTTTTAATCAGTGGAAATATATTTTCTACCGACACATTAATACTTCCTTTGCTCATAATTATATATTTTGTTTGATATTATTTTCTGATAAGTAATTAGTCAAAAAAAATACCAAAAGAAGTTTTAACGATAGTATATGACAAAATGACATTTTTAAGTCAGTTTTATATCCTAATGAAAATGCCTATTTTTGTAGTCTACAAACAAGCAAACAATAGAAATCAACCAAAATATATGTATAGTTCAAAAATAACAGGATTGGGTTATTATGTGCCAGAAAATGTGGTAACAAATAATGATTTAACAGCATTCATGGAAACTTCAGATGAATGGATTCAGGAGCGAACAGGAATTGAAGAACGTCGTTGGATAGATCCTAAAACAGAGGATACAACTGCTGTTATGGGTTTTAAAGCGTCAAAAATAGCTATTGAGCGTTCGGGATTACAAAAAGAGGATATCGATTTTATTATTTTTGCAACCTTAAGCCCTGATATGTATTTTCCAGGAGGAGGCGTGCAGGTGCAAGAAATGTTAGATTTACCAACAATCGGAGCTTTAGATATCCGTAATCAGTGTTCTGGTTTTATTTATTCCATGTCGGTTGCCGATCAGTTTATTAAAACAGGAATGTATAAAAATATTTTGGTAATTGGTGCCGAAAATCATTCAGGTGGTTTAGACAAATCAACAAGAGGAAGAAATGTTTCTGTAATTTTTGGTGATGGGGCAGGAGCAGCTGTTTTATCAAGAACTGAAGAGAAAGGTAAAGGGATTTTATCATCTCATTTACATTCAGAAGGTAAACACGCTAAAGAATTAATGTTAGAAGGACCATCTACAGGTCGATGGGTTCCTGAATTAATTAAAAATAACGATCCAGATGATATTTCTTATTACCCATATATGAATGGGCAGTTTGTATTTAAGCACGCTGTAACACGTTTTTCGGAAGCGATTATAGAAGGTTTACAAGCAAACGATTTACAGAAAGGAGATATTGATATGTTAATTCCGCATCAAGCAAATTTACGTATCGCACAGTTTATTCAAAAGAAATTTCAATTGTCTGACGATAAAGTGTATAATAATATCATGAAATACGGAAATACGACGGCGGCATCTGTAATTATTGCCTTAACCGAAGCTTGGGAACAAGGGAAAATTAAAGACAATGATTTAGTCGTTTTAGCTGCTTTTGGTAGTGGATTTACTTGGGGTTCTGTTGTAATTCGTTGGTAGTTTTTTAGCCCCGATTGAAGCAATTGTTTGAGCTCCTTTTTTTGATTTTTTTCAAAAAAAGAGCGAGTGCGGAAAGCGGGAAATAGCTCCAAAAAAAATATATTAAAAAAATCCGAAGAACGTATCTTCGGATTTTTTTTGATGTTTAAATTAAAGGCTACATAAAACCACCGCCTTGTTTTTCATTATTATCTCTACGTCTTCTTTGTTTAGCCTTGTTTTTACCGCCACCAAATCGGTAATTAAAACCTAAATAAGCTGTTCTGCTTTCCCAATTAAACTGCCCTGTTTGGGTGTATGGGTCTGTTGCATTAAAACTAAATTTCATGCCTTTAAAAATATCATTTACTTTAAACGAAAGGCTTCCTTTTCCTTTTAAAATACTGTAGCGAGCGCCTGTGTTAACCATCCACATTGGGTCAACATTAAATTGTAAATTTTTATTCGCACCTCGATACATAGCGAATAATTGAAATTTTAATTTTTTAGAAGCCGAAAAACTATTGCTTAATCGTGCATTAAAAGCAGTGTTTTCTACTTGTTTTTCAACATTGCTAACAAGCCCTTTTAATGTTTGCGAATAAAGGTCTAAACTGGCATTGGTACTCCACCATTTTGTAATGCGATAATTACTAGACATTTCAAAACCATATCGGTTATTTCCATCAAAATTCTGATCTGATTTTAGTTGTTTTGTATTGGTATTATCCGAAGGATCTTTGTATAAAATAGTTGAAATTTCGTCGGTTACTTTTCTGTAAAATGTACCAAAGGTAAGCGAACCTCCTTTTATTTTACGGGTGTAATTTAACTCAAATGAATTGGTAAACTGCGGTTTTAAATTAGGGTTTCCAACCGATGTAATTAAAGGCGTACTCCATTCTCTAATCGGGTTTACTTGGCTAATAGAAGGTCTGTCAACCCTACGGCTATAACTTAATTGATACTGATTTTTTTCTGATGGATTAAAGGTGAAAAAAGCAGAAGGATAAATGCTGAAAATATTATCAGTATAAGGTTTAGTTTCATTTTTATTGGTAAAACTTCCTTTTACGTCGTATTGTTCAATACGAGCACCTAATTGCATGGTTAATTTGTTAAATTGGTGTCCGTAGTTAATATAACCAGAAAAAATATCTCGATTATAAGTAAAAGCTGATTTTCCGATAGCCTCTATAATAGGTACATCACTAGCGTCAAGCACTAAATTACCATTAGTATCTATTTTATAACCATCTTGATCTGTATTGTTATTATTTTTGGTTTGGTTTGTTCTGTATTCTAAACCAAGTTCTAATTTACCATTTTTTGATATTGGCTTTGTATAATCAAGATTAATTAAGGTATTATTTGCCTTGTTTTTAATGGTATTAAAATAATTCAAGAATTTATATTCAGGGTCAGTTGCTAGTATAATAGTTTCATCATTTGTCGCATCTTCATCATTTTCTGAATCAGAATAAGTTGCTTCAAATTCTAAATTATGCCCTTCTTGGCTAAAGTCGATTTTATAATTCATGTTATAACTTGCCGAATTATTGTTGTTATCGGAAGTATTAGGGGCATTTTGAGCAAGTGTATTTGCAAGGTCATATACTTTTACCACCCCATCGTTAAAACCATTCGTTCTGTTTTGAGTAGTATAAAATGATAAAGTATTTTTATTATTAATATAAATATCAGCACCGAGTTTTACTAAATATGATTCTCTGTCGTTATCAAAAATAAAATTTTGACTAGAAGCTCCTTCTCCTGTTCTTACAATTGAACCATAATTATGGCGTTTACCGCCATTGTAGCCTAAATTAGTATAGAAGTTAACTTTACCCGTTTTATAATTCATATTTAATGAAGCATTATAACGGGTGTTTTCTCCTTGTGTAATTCCGGTATTAATTGCCCCGTTAAAACCAATATTAGCGCCTTTATTTAAAATGATATTGATAATTCCACTCATTCCTTCAGGATTATATTTTGCTGATGGATTGGTAATTAATTCAATACTTTTAATAGAAGTTGCGGGTATTTGCTGTAATAATTGAGCCGTACTCATATTGGTTGGTTTTCCGTCAACTAAAACACGTACATTTGAATTTCCACGAAGGCTTAATGCGCCCGATTGGCTATCGACACTTACTGATTGCACGTTGTTTAATAATTCAGATGCTGTTGCACCTGCCGATGCCAAATCTTTACCTACGTTAATTACTTTTCTGTCTATTTTTTGAGTTACAGTAGATGTCTCTGCACGTACTATAACTTCATCCAAAGCCGTACTATCTTCGGATAAAGAAATTGTACCTAAAGATACTTTTTTGTTTTTATTACTAATCGTAATTGATTTAGATACTGTTTTGTATCCTATAAATTGAATTTCGATTGTATTTTTTCCTTCAGATATATTTTTGATACTAAAAGTACCATTATCATTTGTTATACCACCCGTTAAAATTTTATTAGAAGTATTTTTGATTATGATATTTACATAAGGCAATGCTTCTTTTGATACTTCGTCAATTACTTTACCCGAAATAATACCAATTTTTAGAGGTTTTTTATTTTGAGCAAATAAACTAACACTAAATACTATAAAAAGGAATAGAAAAAAATTCTTCATTTTGTTTTTTTGTTGGTTAATTTTCTTTTGTATTTTTAATAATTATATATATAATAAGGTGTAATACTACTTACAAGACTTATTATTAGTTGTTTTGTTACAAATATTAACTATATTTAATAAATTATTAACATTTGTAATGAAAAAAACATTGGTCATAGGAGCTTCTTTAAATCCTACAAGATATTCAAATATTGCTATAAAAAGATTGGTTGAAAAACAGGTTGAGGTAATAGCTATCGGTCTAAGAAGTGGTAGTATATTAGGTGTAATTATAACCACAAAAAAAACAGCGTTTACTGCTATTGATACCGTTACATTATATTTAAACCCTGAGCGTCAAAAAGCCTATTATGAGTATATAATTTCGTTAAAGCCTAGGCGTATAATTTTTAATCCAGGAACAGAAAATAAGGAATTTTACGCTCTTTTATTAGCAAATAAAATTGAATATGAAGTAGCCTGCACCTTGGTATTATTATCGGCGAATCAATATTAATTATTAATATTGATTGAGTTATTACTTGTGGTATATTGTTTTCCTGCTTCTGCTAGCTCAACATTTTCAAAAACAGTTTGTGCTTCTTTTTTAAAAGCCTCAATATTTGAATACCTGCTAGAATAATGCCCGATAATTAATTTTTTTACACTTGCTCGCTTAGCAATATTTCCAGCTTGTTCGGCAGTAGAATGTTTTGTTTTTTCACACAAATCTTCCCTATCTTTTAAAAAGGTAGCTTCATGATATAATAAATCTACATTTTTAATAATAGGAACAATATCGGGTTTGTAGGCGGTATCACTACAAAAAGCATAACTTTTTGCTGGTGCTGGAGCAATGGTTAATTCAGTATTAGGAACAATTTCGCCTGTAGCGAGTGTAATATCTTTCCCTGCTTTTATATTATGATAATCGGCTCTATTTATTTCGCCATCGTACAATTCAATATTTCCGATGTGTAATTTTCGTGGTTTTTCTTTCTCTTTAAATAAAAAACCATTGGTATAAACACGATGATCTAAAGGAATTGTATGTACGGTAACTTTATCGTCTTCAAAAATTAATTCACTTTCTGTGGATGTTAATTCATGAAAAAATAATTTGTATTTAGTCCACGATTTGGCTAATTTTAATTGAAGAAGGGTAATTTCTTTAATTCCTTTAGGTCCGTAAATATGTAAATCTTTTTCACGGTTTAAAATACCAAAAGTAGAAACAAGCCCGATTAATCCAAAAAAATGATCGCCGTGTAAATGAGAAATAAAAATATGGTTGATTTTAGAAAAACCAATTTTATATTTCCGCATTTGTCGTTGGGTACCTTCGCCACAATCAATTAAAAAATGACTGTTGTTAATTTCTAAATATTGAGATGTCGGGTGAGAATTTACTCTCGGAGTTGCTGAATGACAACCTAAAATACTTAACTGAAAACTCATTTATTTAATTACAAATCGTTTAGAAATAACCTCTTTATTACTTTGAATAGCGTAAATATACATCCCTGATTTTAAATCGTTGCGTTCAAAAGGAATTTTATTACGCCCACTTTCTATTTTAATTTCTTTATAAAAAACAGTTTTCCCTAGGATATTTTTAACAGATAAAAATACGGTTTGGTTGTTTTTTGAATCGATAAAAATAGTAGTGTTATTCCTAAAGGGATTTGGAGAAGCAACGAGTTTATCTAACTGTTTTTCTTGCGAAAAACCAGCAACTGTTACCAATAAAAATAAAAAAAGTATTTTTTTAACCATATATCTTAATTTTAGGAATTAATGATTATAACTATTTAAAAGCCTAATTCACGCTGTATATTTTCCATTAATAATATATCTTGTGCCTCCTCTAAAGTTGGAACAATGTTAAATGTTTCTGGAAAATCATCAATATTTATATCTTTAACTATAATTACAAAAGATGTGCCACTTTCTTGATGTTTATCAGCATATTCCAAAAATAGTGAAATATTTTCTTTTGAACTGGTAAAATCACCTAAAACTTCAATAATAATATGATTGTTAATGTACTTAAGGTGTTCTTTTTCAAAGTTTAAGAAAAAATCTTGAAAACTTTTTTCATCAGAAGTAATTAAAATATAATTATTTTTTTCTTTAGTTTTCATAGTAATAATTATCTTTTTATTTGCTGAGCTAGTAAATAAATAACCGCCATACGTACGGCAACACCATTTTCTACCTGATTTAAAATAATAGCTTGTTTGCTGTCGGCAACATCACTTGTTAGTTCAACACCACGGTTTATTGGTCCTGGGTGCATAATAACGATGTCTTTATTCAGGTCGTCTAAAATTTCTCTGTTAATACCAAAAAGCTGTGTATATTCTCTGGTTGAAGGGAAATATTTAATGTCCATTCGTTCGTGTTGTACACGTAAAACATTGGCAACATCACACCATTCTAGGGCTTTCTTTAGGTCAGTTTCTACTTGAACACCTAAGCTACCAATATATCGAGGGATTAAAGTTGTTGGTCCACAAACTTTAACTTCAGCACCTTGTAATTGCAAAGCGAAAATATTAGAAAGTGCTACACGTGAGTGTAAAACATCACCAACAATAACAATTTTTTTACCTTTTAAATTACTGTTTAAAGCTTCTCGCATAGAAAAACTATCTAATAATGCCTGTGTAGGATGTTCATGAGTTCCATCACCAGCATTAATAATTTTAGCATCTACATGTCTTGATAAAAAAATACCAGCTCCAACACTTGCATGACGCATTACAACAATATCAACCTTCATGGCTAAAATATTGTTTACCGTGTCAATTAATGTTTCTCCTTTTTTTACTGATGATTGTCCTGCTGAAAAATTAATTACATCAGCAGATAAACGTTTTTCAGCTAATTCGAATGATAATTTTGTACGAGTACTATTTTCAAAAAACAGATTAGCAATGGTAATATCTCGTAAAGAAGGAACTTTTTTAATGGGTCTGTTGATAACTTCTTTAAAATGAGAAGCAGTTTCAAAAATAAGCTCTAAATCAGTTTTGTTAAGGTATTTGATACCTAATAAATTTTCAACACTTAACTGCTTCATCGTCGTTTTGTTTTATAATTGCGAGTCTACCTTGGTAGGCTTAGTTTCTAAGTAAATGGTGTCTTTTTCATGAGTTTCTTGCCAGTTAACCACCACTTTTTCTTCATTAATGGCATCTACTTGTCGTCCTCTATAATTAGGTTGAATTGGTAAATGACGGCTAAAACGGCGGTCAATAAGTACCAATAACTCAATGTTTTCTGGTCGCCCGTACGATTGAATTGCTGTTAAAGCACTTCGTACACTTCTTCCTGAATAAAGCACATCATCAATAATAACCACTTTTTTATTTTCGATTAAAAAGTCAATTTCTGTTGATGTAGCTTCTAAAGGAGCATCTCTTCGTCGAAAATCATCTCGATAAAAAGTAATGTCTAAAAGCCCTAATTGTAAGTTTTTAATTTGATAATCATCCGTTAACAATTTTGCTAATCGTTTTGCCAAATAACTTCCTCTTGGTTGTAATCCTATTAAAACGGTATTAGAAAAATCGTTGTGATTTTCGATTAACTCACAGGCTAATCGATGCAGAATGATTTCAATTTCTTTTGAAGTAAGTAGTGTTTTCCTGCTCATGATTTGCTACCAAATTGGCTTGATAGTTGAGCGTCAAAAATAAAGTAAAAAATTAAGTGAACAAAATTAAAGTTAAGCAAAATTAAACTTAAACAAACATAAAATTATATGAATAAAATTATCTTTACATTTGCCATCTTTTAGAAAAAATTTAGCAAAACGGATATAATTATGATGAAATACCTTAAAAATAAGAAACTTAACATTAAAGACGATGCTTTAGCGGGTATTACAGTTTCTTTAGCAATGATTCCCGAAGTGGTTGCCTTTGCCTTTGTTGCTCAAATTAGCCCAATTGTAGCGTTATTTGGAGCTTTTGTAGTAGGAATAATTTCTGCCATTTTCGGTGGGCGCCCAGGATTAATTTCAGGTGCAGCAGGAGCAGTAGCAGTTATTTTTGTGCACATGATTCAAGAAGGACACGCCAAAGGCTTATTATTTGAAAACCCTGTCGAAAATATGGGGTATTTTTATTTACTCGCCGCCGTGGTTTTAATGGGAGTTATACAAATATTTGCGGGGCTCTTTAAGCTCGGTAAGTTTGTCAGGTTAATTCCACACCCTGTAATGATGGGATTTGTAAACGGACTTGCCATCGTTATTTTTATGGCTCAATTAGGAATGTTTACCGAAAATACTAAAGATTTTTTTGGGCAGAACAAGCGTAAAACAACATCTAAAGAACTGGTTTATAATGTAAACAATAATGAAGTAAAAGATGTTTTATCGGGTACTGTTTTGTATACTATAAAAGATGCATCGGTTATAAATAATCAAACAAAATCAGCAGATTTTATTATTTCTGATGGGCAAGTTTTTAATCCGACAACTAAAAAAGTTATTTTTAATGTAAAAGAAGACGGTTTTTATTCGGTTAAAGATTCTGGTGTTGTAAAATCGGCAATGCAAGGCGAAAAGCTTTATATAATGATTGGTTTGGTTTTATTAACAATGCTTATCGTTTGGGGATTGCCAAAAATTACCACAAAAATTCCTGCGGCTTTAACTGCAATTTTAATTGTTACGTTAATTTCAATTTTTAGTGGATTAAATGCCATAAACGTAGGTGATTTTATTAGAGATGGAGGCGGAGCAGGTTTAAATGGAATAGCAGAGTTATCAAAAAACTTAAATGTTTTAGAACTTTGGAGTAATTTACCTTTCAATTTAGAAACCTTAAAATTTATTGCACCGTACGCATTTTTAGCAGCATCGGTTGGTTTAATTGAAACCTTAATGACCATGAATTTAGTAGATGAATTAACAGAAACTAGAGGAAATGGAAATAAAGAATGTATCGCTCAAGGAGCTGGTAATATGGTTAGTGGTTTATTTGGTGGTACTGGAGGTTGCGGTATGATTGGGCAAACGGTAATAAATATTAACGCTGGCGGACGTGGGCGTTTATCGGGAGTAATGATGTCGTTAACCTTATTAACCTTTATTTTATTTGCTGATAAATACATTGAACAAGTGCCAATTGCGGCATTAGTAGGGGTAATGTTTATGATGGTTATTGAAACTTTTGCATGGTCGAGTTTTCGAATTATGAAAAAAATACCTGCTTCGGATGCTTTTGTTTTAATTATTGTATCGGCGGTAACGGTATTTTTTGATTTGGCAATTGCCGTATTTGTAGGGGTTATTATTTCGGCATTATCATTTGCTTGGTCGAGCGCTAAGAAAATTAGAGCTAGAAAACGTTTAAAAGCCGATGGAACAAGAGTGTACGAAATTTGGGGTCCTTTATTCTTCGGAAGTATTACCGAATTTAACGATAAGTTTGATATTAAAAATGATCCTGAAAATGTAGAAATTGATTTTGTAGAATCGCGAATTTCAGACCATTCGGCTTTAGAAGCCTTGTTTTTATTGGTTGAAAAATACCAAGCCGCAGGAAAAACAATCAAATTAAAACACTTAAGTGAAGACTGTAAGGTGCTAATGTATAAGGCTAGTGATACTTTTAAAAATGTAATTATTGAAGATGTTGATGACCCTCGCTATCATTTAGCAGAAAATCCAGAAGCATTTCCGAAGCCTTTATCGGAATATAAATTTTAATTTAGTATTTTAACTATAAAAAATCCCGCAAGAAATTGCGGGATTTTTTTTGATTATAATTTTACATCTTCTGAATCGGACTAATAATTTGAACATCATTAAAGGCAATTGCGCCTCTTACCACGCTATCGATTGTTTTATTTAAGGCATCAATTAATTGCATTTTAAGCTGCGATTTATGATAAATTAAACTCACTTCTCTTGCGGGTGGCGGTGTTTCAAATTCTCTTAAATTTTTGCTGTCTTTTTCATTCAAATCAAGGGTGTTTAAATAAGGCAATAAAGTCATCCCTAAGCCGTCTTTTGATAATTTAATTAGCGTATCGAAACTACCGCTTTGTAATTGAAAACCTTGTACTAAATTCTTTTTATGGGTTCTACATAAATTAATAATGCTGTTTTTAAAACAATGCCCGTCTTCTAATAATAAAATATCATCAACATCTAAATCTTCTACTTTTATCTTCTTTTTTTTATACAAACGATGTTCGTCAGGAATCAATCCTACAAAAGGCTCGTAGTATAAAACACGTTCTTTTATGGCTTCGTTTTCAAGCGGTGTAGCGGCTAAAGCAGCATCAATATGCCCGTCGCTTAATTTTCTGATAATTTCTTCAGTGGTTAATTCTTCAATAATTAATTGAACTTTCGGGTACTTTTTACTGAATGTTTTTAAAAACATTGGCAATAATGTAGGCATAATTGTTGGGATAATTCCCAATTTAAATTCGCCACCTATAAAGCCTTTTTGCTGATGCACGATGTCTTTAATACGACTGCTTTCATCTACAATAATTTTCGCCTGTGCTATAATTTTTAAACCAACTTGTGTTAATTCAATGGGTTTTTTTGAACGATTAAATATTTTAGCCTCTAATTCGTCTTCTAATTTTTGAATTTGCATACTTAAAGTAGGCTGAGTAACAAAACAGTGTTCAGCAGCGATGGTAAAATTTTTATATTCAGCTACAGCAAGGGTGTATTTTAATTGCGTGATGGTCATTGTATCAGTTTTTTTGATAAAGATATTAAAACTATCAATAACCTTTATAGTTTTTGACAGTTATTTACCTGTACTTTTGAAGTATCAAAATAACAGATTAACAATAAGATATAAATAATAATACTAAAAAAAAGTACTATGAGCACAACAGTTTTAGGTTTAGACAGTAAAAAATCAATACAATTAGTAACAGAATTAAATACATTATTGGCTAATTTTCAAGTGTATTATCAAAATGTAAGAGGTTTACATTGGAATATTAAAGGAAAAAATTTTTTTGAGTTACATGTTAAATTTGAAGAATTATATACCGATGCACAAGAAAAGGTTGATTTAATTGCCGAAAGAATATTAACCTTACAAGGAACACCTTTACATACTTTTGATGATTATATAAAATTAGCAACAGTATCAATAGGAAAAGATATTTCAAATGATGAAAAAGCAGTGGCTTTAGTAGCTGATTCGTTATCAGAATTATTAAAAATAGAGCGTGCTATTTTAGCTATTTCTGATGATGCAAATGATGAAGGAACAAATTCAATGATGAGTGATTTTATCGCGGAGCAAGAAAAAACAATGTGGATGTTAAACGCTTGGTTAGGATAGAATTTATTAAAACACAGTAAAAAACTTCTTGAAAATAAAAAAAGGCAATCATTTACGATTGCCTTTTTTTATGAATATAATTTTAAAATTATTTTTTATCTTCAGAAAGAGCTACCGTATTTTCTGCTAATATTTTTTTCTGATAACGTCCTTGTACAACATCTACAATAATTAAAATTGCCAATACAAAATAGAAGGTTGTTTTACTCATCGGAACAATTTCGTTTCCAAACAATTTTAAATGTGCTAAATGTCCGCCTTCGGTAACTAGCATAATTCCTACGATAAAAAGAATAAATAAGCCTAAAACCTCGTACATACGGTTTTTAGCTAAAAATGTAGAAATTTTATCAGCCATAACAAGCATTAATAATCCGCTGATAACAATGGCAATTGCCATAACAATAAAGGCGGTGGTACTGTTTTTAATTTCGCTGGTAAGCCCGATTGCAGCTAAAATAGAATCAAAAGAAAAGACCAAATTCATAATAACAATACTTATAATAACGGCATTGGATGATTTTGCGCTTTTTCCACCTTCAATATCATGAGCTAAATCGTTACTTCCAATCATATGCCATATTTCTTTAATGGCGGTATATAAAATAAATCCACCACCAAGTAACACAATAATACTGTGTCCGTTAAATGCAAAATGTATGATATCTTTAACGCCTCCTGTTAAAAATGAAAAAGGATCTTGAAAGAAATCAATAATAGAGACTAAAATAAAAAGCAATACAATTCTTAAAACAATGGCGATTAAAATACCCACTTTTCGAACTCTTTTTCTATCCGCTTGCGGGGCTTTTTTAGATTCTAAAGAAATATATAATAAATTATCAAACCCTAAAACGGCTTGTAATAAAATTAGCATTAATAACGTAAAAAGAATTCCTAGCATAATGGTTTAAAATTAATTGATTTTATAGTGTCAAATATATCAATAAACAATTGAAGCAAAAAGTGTTTTTAAAACAAGATATGTAATACTGAACAGCTGTGTTATTTATTTAGAACAAATCTAATTATTTAAGTTCTCTTAATAAAATTCATCTTTTAATGATGTGCTAATAAAACAGGAAGCCTATAACTTTTACAAATGCGCCTTTAATTTGTAACATCAAAAAAAACTTAAAAAAAAGTATAATAATGAAAAATTTAAAATTGAGCGTATTTGCCTTGTTAGTAATTTCAATTAGTTTTACAACGTTCACATCGTGTGAAACACCTGTTGACGGAACCAATGGTATTGACGGAGTAAACGGAACGGACGGAACTAACGGTACAGATGGAACAAACGGAACTAACGGTACAGATGGTTCTGATGCTATAATGCCTTTAACAGTATCTAAAACGCCAAATTTTTTAAAAGTAACCAGTGATTTTGTTGGCTTGAAAATTACGCCAATATTATCATCAGAAGATGTAATTCCTAATTCGCCAAACTTCGTGTACGGTTCTATGGCAGATGGTTCGGGTTTATTGCCTGAGGTAGATGGTACTTTTACTTTAATTAATAATATTGAAGCAGATTATGCGATTGCCAGAATTAAATTAAACAAAAATTTAAGACCATTTGCAGCTGAATATATTTTAAATGCAACGGCAACAGGCGAAACAGCACAATGTTCAGGGTCTATGATTACACCTGGAGAGCATGGTTTTGGTCCTTTATATTTATCAGGAGGTGAATGGGGTGGCGCATCAAAAGGTGTTTTTGTTACCGATCCTTATAAATCAGCATCCCAAGCAAGTACGGGTAAAATGCTAACGGCAATGGGGCAATGGTCTACTGAAAATGCGGTGGTTATTGGTAAAGATGCCTATGCTGATAAAACTGTTGCTTTTATTGGAGATGATAATGCAAATAACGAAATCCCTTCAGGGCAATTAGGAATGTATGTTGGTAATAGAGGTGATTTAGAAGGCGGAAAATTATATGGTTTAAAAGTAACTTCGGCTAATGTTTCTTATGAGGTAGATATGAAACAAGGAACTTCGTACGATGCAAAATTTGTGGAATTAGAAGAAAGAGAAATTGCTGCTTTAGATGCCGAGTGTAAAACCAAAGGTGTTATGGGGTTTTCTAGGTTAGAAGATATTGATTGGCGAAGAGGTTCAGCGGCAAATAACCGAGAAATTTATTTTGCAGTAACAGGGCGTAACAAACCAGGTTTAGTAGGTAAAGGTGCTATTTTAGGACGTGTGTATAAAGTGGTTTTAAATGAGAATGATCCAACAGGAGCTGCTAAAATTACCTGTGTTTTAGATGCTGATATTGTAGGAGGAAAAGCCGATGGTTTCCATTCTCCTGATAATATTGTAGTTACTGAAAACTACGCCTATATTCAAGAAGATCCTAACGGATATGCTGCTGTAAATTCGGCTATTGTTGGCTATTCTAAATTGTATCAATACAACTTAAACACAGGTGTTGTAAAAACAGTTTTAGAATGCGACCAAGAAAGAGCGGCAAGCTTAGGATATGGTAGAACTTCTAAATATTGGGAAATTACAGGAATGGTTGATGTTACCGATATTGTAAACAATGGAACGTCGTCATTTTTAGTAACAACTCAAAACCACGGATGGGAACCTGCCGATGGAACCTCGTTTACAGACCCCAAAGCAAATACCGATTTAGAAAACAGAAAAGAAGGTTCTGTTTTACATTTAATTACAGGTTTAGAAAGATAAAAAAAAGGATAAAAAGAATAAGAAAATGAAAGACTTATTGGGTCAAGCTAAGACATACCTTTGTGTATGTCTTTTGCTTTTAGTAGTAGCCTGCAATCAAAAATCAGAAAAATATTCTTCAATTACTGAATTTTCTGACACTGTTAAAAAATTATATTTGAGTCATCTTTCTAAAGCTATTGAAAATTTAGATAGCATGGAATTCAAATCAACAAAAGCACAACAAAAACACTATATTTTAGCTCGGAAATATTTTAAATTATCAGAACCAATTTTAGCTTTTTCTGATAAAGACAATTACAAGTCGTTAAATGCGCCAAATATTATTGGGGTTCATGGCGAGGCAAGTAATGATACTCGTATTGTAAATCCGATAGGTTTTCAGGTTATAGAAGAAGCTGTTTTTGATGAAAATAGCGATTCTTTAGTTTTAAAAAGAGCTATCAATATTACAAGTGCGCGCTTAAAATTAATTCGAAAAAATGCAACATTAAAGTTAAAAGGATATCACGTAATGTGGTTGTTAAGAGATCAAATTACCAGAATAGCCACTACAGGTATTACAGGTTTTGATTCGCCTGTTTTAAATCAATCATTAGTAGAGAGTTCATATACTTATCAAACTTTGCTTACTATTATTAAATTTAATGAAAACAAGTTTACTTCAAAAGCATTATTAAATAAATTTGAAGATGCTATAAAAAGTGCTCAAAAAGCTTTAAACCATGATTTTGATACTTTTGATAGGTTTAGTTTTATAAAAAATCACACCAATAATCAATTAAAAATACTCCTTGAAATTCAAAAAGATTGGAAGGTAAAATATCCTTTTGAAATGGCATTGTCTAACAATATGTCAACGCTTTTTTCTGATAAAACATTAAATATAAATTACTTTTCTGATCATTTAAGCGATACCACTAAACTTGCCGAAAAAATAGTTTTTGGTAAGCAATTATTTAACGATACATCGCTCTCTAAAAAGTACGATATGGCGTGTGCAACTTGTCATGTTAAAGAATTGGCTTTTACCGATGGACGAAAAAAATTCAATAAAAATCAAACAAGAAATAGCCCAACTTTAACCTATGCTGCTTACCAAAGAAGTTTTTTTATGGATGCCAGAGCAGGTAGTTTAGAAGGGCAGGTTATTGGCGTTGTAAAAAATCATAATGAGTTTAATATGTCGATGGATTCGGTAGTACAGCGTGTTTTCAAAAATAAAAATTACAAAAATTCACTAGCGACTTTATACGGTAATAAAAGAATCGATTTTAATATACGTCATGCAATTGCATCTTATATAAGAACCTTGAATACGTTTAATTCTAAATTTGATAAAAATATACGAGAAGAAGAACAAACCTTAACTGCAGATGAAAAAAAAGGCTTTAATTTATTTATGGGAAAAGCATTGTGTGCATCGTGTCATTTTCCACCTCTTTTTAATGGAACAGTGCCGCCTAACTACAAAGATACCGAGTTAGAATTTATAGGTGTTCCAGAGTCCACAGATAGTATTAATCCTAAAATTTCTTCTGATTTAGGAAGATATAATTTGTATAAAACCGCCGAACGTAAACATTTCTTTAAAACACCAACTGTTAGAAATATAGGTAAAACAGCGCCATATATGCACAATGGCGTTTATAAAACTTTAGATGAGGTGATGGATTTTTATAATAAAGGCGGCGGTGCTGGTTTAGGTTTTGAGAGTGAATATCAAACCTTGCCTTTCGATAGTTTAAGCTTATCGAAAAAAGAAGTGTCACAAGTAATTGATTTTATGAAAACCTTGACAGATCAGTAATATTTAAAACAAATATTTTATTAAAATACGAATACTTACAAAGGCAATCAGAATAGCGGTTGCCTTTTTTAATTGCATCGGATTTAGTAATTTATGACTACTTCGCTGCCCAATTTGTCCGCCAATAGCTACGCTAATTAATAAAAGACTTGTTAAATTCCAATCAATAGTAAAATTAGTATTTAATGATTGTCCAATTAGCCCGGAAATAGAATTTACTAAAATAAAAACACTTGCTGTTGCGGCAATTTTTTTAGGAGTATCCCAATGAGTTAAATGTAATAAAGGCGCTAAGAAAATACCGCCACCAATTCCTATCATCCCCGAAATAAAACCGATAGCAGCTCCATAACTTGCATTTTTGTAGTTACTTGTTTTATATTGCTTTTTGTGGTTAGTAGTAGTGTTTGAAAACCACATAATAAGCGAAGCAATAAATAATGTAATTCCTAAAATAATAAAAAATGCCGTTTGATTAATTTTGATAAAACCGCCTAAAAAAGCCATCGGAACACTACAAAAAACCAAGGGGCTTATTTTTTTCCAATGTATTAATTTTTCTTTTTGAAAGAATACTACATTGCTAAATACTACCACAATATTACAAAGTAATGAGGTAGCTCTTATTTGTGAATAGGCAATGCCAGTAAGTACTAATACTGCTAAATAACTAGAACCACCTCCAAAACCAACAGAAGCGTATAGTATGGCAATCCCAAAAAAAAGCAATAGCAGTTGCCAGTTTAAAAAAAAAGTATCAAGGAGTAGTATCAATAGTTGTATGCCGTTATTTTTGACAAAGATATCTTAAATTGTTGAGGTGTTAGTAGTTCATTCTTTTTAAAAAGGCGATTAAAATAGGTTACATTATTAAAACCTGCTTTATAAGCAATATCAGAAATGTTTTGGTTAGGGTTTTTCTTGATCAGTTTTTTAGCAAATTTAATTTTTTCAGAATTGATATAATCAATAGGAGTAATGCCTAAAGTGCTTTTAAATTTCTTGAAAAAATGAGATTTACTCATACAGGCTTTTTCGGCAACTTTGTCTAGCGTTAAATTACTTTTGGTTAAATTTTCTTGAATGTATTTAACAGCATAGCTTATACGAGTATCACTAAATTCATCGTTTTCTTTTCTTAAAATAAGTTTGCGTGCTTTACTTTGTAACAAGCGAATAATCAATTCTTGAATCATCAGATTTAATAAAGCATCTTTTGATTTTGTATCTTTAATAAAAGTATCTGTAATTTTTTTTACAAGAATATCTATTTCGATATTGTTATTTAAATGTGCGGCTTTCTTTTTAAAATCCCAATTATTATTTTCTCTTTGAAGAATAGTTTTTTCGTTAAAATTAGAAATGACATCATTTATTTTATTCGGGTCAATAACCAACCCTAAACATACCGTTGGATTAAGCTCTGAAGCCTCAGGAAAATCAATACGTACACTATTTTCTTCAGGAATTATTAATGTTTCTCCAGGGATAAAAGAGAATGGCATTGTTTTTTCAAAATCCATAATAGCTTTACCTGTTATGATGCTAGCAATAATAGGAGCATCGAAATCTAAAAAAATATTTTTAGTAACTTTATTGGTTTTAAAAATAGTTAATTCGGCGTAGGGAGAAGTATAAATCGTTTTATTTTCAATAAACGAAGCAAGTTTTCTTGTTTTAAGGTGTTGAAGAAGGGATTTCATAGTGTTTTAAATATTTTTTAAAGAGATTAATGAATATTGTCTAATTTTTTAGAAAGCAGTATTGTTTAAATAATTAATACAATCGTTCAATTTATAAATACGATTGTTCAAGTATTGTTGTTGCTCTTTGAGTATCTTTGAAAAATTAAATTATTTTGTATCATTGATCTCTTAGGTTAAATTAATTAAGGGGGAATTATTTTATGCTGTTAACTTTTCATTTTGTTTATTGAAATTTTAAAGACTAAAGTTCGTTTAATTACTTTATCTTCTGTTTTTGTTATTGTTATCTTTTTAGTATGAAAATAAAGTTACTGTTAAGAAATTGGTTTTTAAGAATTAGCATACATATTCGTCTTTTTTATCAAAATCAAAAAAATAATAAGCTTTTAAATGTGTTTTTAAGGTGTTTTTAGAGTTTTTTTAAGTACTACTATTTAAAAATAATAAACACCGCTTAAAACAATATATATAGATGTAATTTTATTTTTTTGCTCTCTTTTAAGTTTTTTTAGCTTAATGTCTTATTTTTAGTTAAAAAGAATAAAATTAATGAGCGGTTATATAAAATTCAGTTTACAATAGGTTTATTAAAAACAATGTCAGGTAAAATTATGCGTTGTATCTTGCGTAAAATTGTACATAACGAATTAGATAATTTAGGCGATGTTTCTATGTTATAAAATTCTGAGGTATTGCAAGGATTATTGATAACAGATTGTAGCTAAACATGAGTATTGTAAATATTAGAACCTATCTAGAAAAATCATTATTAATTAATGATAGTGATTGGCAATTTTTTACCTCTAGATTAAAACTAAGAAAGGTAAAAAAACGCACAAAACTTTTAAACGTAGGCGAGGTCGAAAATTTTATTTCTTTTATAGATAAAGGGATTGTTCGTTTTTTTATCCCTAGAAAAGACCAGGATAAAGACAAAGAAATTACTTTCGGTTTTTGTTTTAGTAATGAATTTGTAAGTGCTTATGATTCTTTTTTAACACAAGCCCCGTCATTATATGAATTAGAAACCCTTACCGATGTTGAAATGTGGAGTATGTCATACGATGATTTACAAAAGGTTTATCAGCAAACAAGTATCGGAAATGCTTTAGGTAGAATTTCGTCAGAGCGCTTATATTTAATAAAATCGAAGCGAGAACAATCGTTATTAAACGAAACAGCCGAAGAGCGTTATTTGAAATTATTTGATGAACGCCCAGAGCTTATAAAAGCAATTCCATTAAAATATATAGCCTCTTATATTGGTGTTACAGCGCAAGCTTTAAGTCGTATCAGAAGGCGAATTACTTAACTTAGGTTCATTTTTTTTGTGCTATAAAAGTAGGTTCTTTGTGTTTTAAACGTACAAGAATGACAATAGTAATTTTTATAATTTTTTTATGGTATTCAGGGTTGTTTTTTCAAACCTTTTTTTTACATAGATATGCTGCACATCAGAGTTTTACGATGTCAAAATTTGCAGAAAAAGTATGTTTTGTACTTACCTGGATTTTTCAAGGATCTAATTATTTGAGCGCTTACGGCTATGGGGTAATGCACCGAATGCACCATGCCTACGCCGATACTGAAAAAGACCCACATTCGCCTAAATACGATAGTAATTTATTTAAAATGATGTGGCGTACTAAAAATGTATATCAAGATATTAATAACCAACGAATTGAAATTCAGGCTAAATTTACTAAAAACGTACCACAATGGAAAAGTTTTGATACTTTTGCAAGTTCTAAATTTTCAAGATTAGTTTGGGCGGCATTGTATGTGGTCTTTTTTGTTTTTTTTGCAACTGCTTGGTGGCAGTGGTTATTATTACCTGTTGCTTTTTTAATGGCACCAATTCATGGAGTAATTATCAATTGGTTTGCACATATTTACGGTTATGTAAACTTTAAAGTAAGCGATACTTCTAAAAATTTATTACCTTTTGATTTTTTAATGATGGGCGAGGGCTATCATAATAATCATCATGCCCACGGAAGTCGTGCTAATTTTGGTGGTGTAAGATGGCATGAAATTGATGTGACTTATTGCATTATGCTTTTTTTGAGTAAGTTAGGTTTTATTAAAATTAAAAATTAATTTGAGAATAAGCTGAAAGTAATTCAAAAGATAACAGCGCCTTTTTTTAGTTAAAAAGGCGCTGTTTTTTAGTTTAATTTTGAAAACTCGGTAGTTGCTAATGCGCTAATTTGCTTAATGTCTTGTTCATCTTTTTTAGGGCAAATTAAAATAGTATCCTCTTTTTCGACTATAATAAAATCGTTTAGCCCTTGAATGATTATTTTTTTACCATTTTCTGTGCTAACCATATTTCCATTTGCATCTCTAAAAATAGCATTTGCACCTACAACAGCATTTTGCTGAGTATCTTTATTTAATTTTTGATATAATGAACCCCAAGTCCCGAGGTCATTCCAACCAACATTAATGGGTAATACATATACATTATCTGAACGCTCCATTATGCCGTAATCAATCGAAATATTTTCACATTTTTCATAATTTTTTTTGATAAAACTAGCTTCTAAATTAGTATTATAAATATTATTATCAGTATTTAAAATAGCAAACATTTCAGGTAAATGATCTTTAAAAGCTTTTAAAATACTCTTAGCCGACCAAACAAAAATTCCCGCATTCCATAAAAAATCACCATTTTTTAAAAATTCTTTTGCAGTTTCTAAATTGGGTTTTTCGGTAAATTTTTTTACTTTTTTAATGGTTGAATCTTCTACAGAATTTTCTTCAAACTTAATATAACCATAGCCTGTGTTTGGGGCATTGGGCTGAATACCAAGGGTCATTAAAATATCATTTTTTTCAGATACTTCAAAGCTTGTTTTTATGTTATTTAAAAATTCAATTTCATCTTCAATCCAATGATCGGAAGGTGCAATTAATAGTACCGCATCAGGGTTTTGAGCGTATGTTTTTAAAGCTGAATACAAAATACACGGTGCGGTATTTCGCATTGTAGGCTCTAATAATAATTGCCGTTTGCTAGTTTTTGATAATTGTTTTAAAACTAATTCTTCGTAATGTTCATTGGTTGAAATTAAAATATTTTCGGCAGGAATTAATTGATTAATTCGATTAAAAGTACGTTGAATTAACGATTCACCAGTACCTAACATATCATGAAATTGCTTCGGATATTCTTGTGTACTTACAGGCCAAAACCGAGAACCGACACCACCTGCCATAATTACTGCGTAATAATTGTTATTCATAAGCTGTTAATTTTTTAATGTCAGAGGTTTATAACTTCTGCATTTTGATTAAAAAGATAGACTCGTTTATTTGTTAAATTTAAGCATTCGTAACGTGTTTTTCGCTTATTTCCTTTTTTATATAAGGTATTTTTAAATTGAAAAGTACTTTCTTTCGGAATTTCAAAAATAAATTTTTTACCAGTTTCAGCTTTTCCATCTCTTAAAGCTAGCGATAAATGAACATCGGAATCGGTACTTGCCTTCGGGTTTTTAAGATAATTAGCCAAGTAAGGAAGTATTTTCTTCGGATAAATAGCAGGATACAAAAAAGGTAACATTAAATGTTGAAAGATAGTTTTCCATTCTTTGCCGTGAGGCTGTACCTGTCCAAATTTTTTATGCGTAATATGATGTGCAATTTCATGAATTAAAGTTAATAAAAACTGATGTTTATTTAAATTATTATTAACAGTTATTTGTGTTTCTCCGTTCGAAAAAGTTCTAAAATCACCGTGTTTACTTTGTCGCTGATTTACAATTTTTAGATTGATTTTATGTTCGTTAATTAAATACTCAACTAACGGAACCGCTTTTTCGGGAATATATTTAAGGAGTATGTTTTTAATGATTAGTGTTTTGAGAATTATAATTATTAACCGCTATTATACCCCATATAATTTGTATTATCCAAATTACAGAAAAACCAAATATCAAAATAAATAATCCTAAAAAACCTAAGAAAAGTGTACTAATAGTTGTTATAATTGCAAGGAAAATATTAAAAATTAACATAACAATAAATCCTGTATTTGTTGAATATAACAGCCCTAATGGACCTAGAAAAATTGTTAGTAATAAAGAAATCCCTACGCTTTTTTGATTGCTATTTACAGTGATGTTTTTATTTTCTACTTGAAGGCTATTCATAATTTTTATATCAAATTAATTTTTATGCTTTTTTGAAATGTTTTATGGATTAGAGCTAGAAACCTGTAATACTTGTCCGTTGTAATATTTACTTCCTGTTAATGAGAAATCAAAAATATAGTCAGCCATTTCTTTTGCCGATAAAGGTGCAATATAACCAGGGAAAGCCTCTTCAAGCATTTCTGTTTGTACAGCTCCTAAAGCTAAAACATTAAAGGCTATTTGTTGTTCTTTATATTCTTCCGCTAATAATTCTGACAAGGTAATTACCGCACCTTTTGCCGAGCTATATGCCGCCAAACCTGCAAATT
The DNA here is from genome assembly GCF_900239345.1 of Tenacibaculum dicentrarchi. Classification (GTDB taxonomy): domain Bacteria; phylum Bacteroidota; class Bacteroidia; order Flavobacteriales; family Flavobacteriaceae; genus Polaribacter; species Polaribacter dicentrarchi. The sequence continues at coordinate 200,245 of NZ_OESZ01000044.1, forward strand.
TCAAACTTCCTTGAACTCCACCCATTGAGCTAATGGTAACAACATGACTTCCTTTTTTCATAAACGGAATCAGTTGTTTTGTTATTTCGGCAACTGCAAAAACATTCACCTTATAAACTTCTTCAAAATCGGAAGTTGTTAATTCGGTAAAAGGTTTGTTGATTAATTTACCAGCATTATTGATTAAAATATCAACATTATTCCATTGTTTTTTAATAAAATCAGTGGCTTTTTTTAAATCATCATTATTTGATAAATCAACCGATAAAGCTGTGATGTTTTTATGATTTACAAGCTCTAAAGGTTTTGTGTTTCTTGATAATGCTAATACGTTGTGTCCTTGGTTTGCAAATTTTTGTGCCAACTCAAAACCAATCCCTCGGCTAGTTCCTGTAATTACTATGTTTTTACTCATCTTTTTTAAATGTTATGTGCTGATATGCGCCAATATCAGGATTTGTTTTTCTTGAAATATTTAAAATATCGTTAAATGTACTTGTTTTTTTTGCCTTATTAATAGCATCGGAGTTTTCGCCGATTCTAAAATCGTTTTCATCAACATCCTTAAAATTTGGGTTTCCATTTAAAAGGATGTTTTTAAAATGTGTGGCATCATTAAAGTTTAAAGAATTATTAGAAGCGCCACGAATTAATGAATTTTCAATACGATAATTAAAAATACCATCTTCTTTTTTATCAAAGATAAGTTCGGTATTGTTATTTCCTTCAATAATACAATTGATGAAATTAGCGTTTATTAAATCTTCTGTGATGGTTTTTACTGTTTGATTATCATCTGTAAAAGTGTTATAATTATTTATAAAAACAGTTGGTTTTTGACGTATACTATTGTTCCAATAATTGGCAAATGTACTGTGTGTAAAATTATAATTTCCACCAGAAATACATGCTAAAGATGCTTTTCCTGCGTTACCAATAACTAGGTTTTCGGCTTCAATATGTGTATCTCTTCCTAAAATACCGTAGTAGGAATTAGTATAAATTTCGGTGTTTTTAATTAGAAGAGTAGGGCTGTTTTTTTGCCCAATATTATCGACTAAAACACCTACAGTTCCATTTTTTATAATGGCATGATTAATCTCATTATTCAAGCTTCCTGAACGCAGCCAAATACAGCCCCATTGCCCTGGAGTTTTACGGTAATGATGTGCTAGTTTATCGCCTTGAAAGGTTACCTTTTTATCCAGTGTTCCGTTAATTTTTAAGCGGGCTTTTTTATCAATAATTAAACCTGAGTTTTTATGGAAATAAATGTTTGTCCCTGCATTGATTGTTAGTTTTTTATCCGAAGGAACAGTCGCATATCCATAAATTACATAGGGTTTTTTATCGGTTAAATTTAATTCATCGTCAGTTAAAAAACGACAGGCTATTTTAGTGTTTTTACCATCGATAGTAAGTGTTTTAAAATTGCTGTTGTTTTTTGAAGGAAATATAAAATAAGCGTCTTTAATTAAGGTAATTAATGGTACTTTTTGCTGCTTATTTCCGTTATCAAAAAGTAATTTATCGGTATATAAAGGTGTTGGAATATTATTGAAGTCGACAGTAGTTTCTATAAAAATATACATGCTGTCTTTGGCTAAAATATTAATATCGGTAAAATTTTTACCCGACAATCCATCAACGTTTAAACGGTATTTAGAAGTAGCTCCGTTTTCTAATTTAATTTCAGGAATTGTAATAGCTTTATTAGATCGGTTATATACTTTTAAAGTGTGCGTTGTAGAGCCGATATTCGAAAAAATGGTATCTAAAAAAACGGTGTCTTTTGAAAATTCTAATTTTCCAAAATTAGCAACAATATTAAAATCTTTTCTACAAGAACTAACAACAATTAAACTAATACTAGCTAAAATCAGTAATAAATATCTCATATATAAATGTTGTTAGTTTTTTAAGTTAAGCGGCTGTTTAAAATTAAATAAACTGTCAGTTCGAGTGATTTTTTTTCCTTCAAAAAATTGTATCGAGAACTTATTTAATATTAAAGTGAATTAGAATTTATCAACATAAAAGAATTCAAATTCTCGATACAATTTTAATTCCTTTTAGTCATTAAAATCACTCGAATTGACAAGAATCATCAAAAAAAGCCAATAATTATGGCAAATCAGGATGCTAACCTGAAATAAATTCAGGTTGACGTATTCGATTTTTTAGTTATAAAACGTTTTTAAATGAACTTTAAACAGACGCTAATAATAATTAAAACAGTAAAAATATTATTTTTTAATCAGTTCAATTTCAAATAATTTACCCCAATGTTTTCCGGTAACAAACAAACGATTGTTTGCTGCATCAAAAGCAATTCCGTTTAAAACATCGTCATTATCATCTAAAGTTTGCTCTTTTGCAACGATATCTCTTAACCCGTTTAAGTTAGCAACGCCATCAACAGCTCCTGTTTTAGGATTGATAATTAAAATAGAGTTTTGTTGCCATTTATTGGCGTAAATTTTCCCGTTAATTAATTCAATTTCATTCAAGTTATCAACCGCATATTTATTGGTATAAACCTGAATATTTCTTTTTTCAGCTTGATTATCGGTATTTAAAAACCATATTTTATTGGTTCCATCTGTTTTAATCAACTCATTTTGGTTGTGCGTTAACCCCCAGCCTTGATTACTGTTTTTATAATCAAATTTGCCAAGTTGTTTAAAAGTTTCTAAATCGTAAATAAAACCCTTGCGAGCTTGCCAGGTTAACCAGTAAATTTTATTGTTAAAAATAGTCATTCCTTCACCAAAATATTTTTTATCTAAATCAATTTTCTGAAGAACTTCCCCCGTTTTTAAAGCTACTTTTCGTAGGGTAGATTCGCCTCTACGCCCAGTAGTTTCGTATAAAAAACCATCTTTAAATTCTAAGCCTTGAGTATAAGATTTTTTATCATGCGGATAGGTATTTATAACTTTGTAGCTATAAACGGCAGGTGCATTTTGGGCTAAAATTTCAATAGCTCCAGTAATTTTTTTAGATTTCTTCGGATAAAAAGCTAGCGCAGTTACCGTATGTTTACCAACACCAAAATCGGCAGTATTAATGCTAACGTTTGTTTGAGTTTTATTTACACGTTTTTTATTGATAAACAAATGAACAGAATCAATCTTTTCACCTTTAATTTGTTCGAATTTAATAGCAGCTTTTTGCCCTAAAGTAGTTTTTTTAGAGGTATCTAACTTAAATTTGTAGTCTGATTGACTACAAGAAGTGATGCACGTTATTGATAAAGCGAAGGCTAAGTAGGAGTAAATACGCATATTTTATGGTTTGATTTCTTGTTTATTCGATTATACTACAAATTAAAACAATTTATTTGTTTGAAAATTAAAAAATATGGTTAAATTTGCAATCTCAAACAGCTAAAATTTATTTTTAGTGTAAAACCTTACCATTTTTACAATGTTTGATAAAAAAAATAAACAATTTAAAAGTCATTTAAGATGCGTAAAGGAATACATCCAGAAAATTATAGAATGGTAGCTTTTAAAGATATGTCTAACGGAGATGTATTTTTAACACGTTCAACTGCTAACACTAAAGAAACTTTAGACGTAGAAGGAACAGAGTATCCATTAATCAAATTAGAAATTTCAAGAACTTCTCACCCTTTCTATACAGGTAAATCTAAATTAATAGATACTGCTGGACGTATTGATAAGTTCAAAAATAAATATGCGAAATTCAAGAAGTAATTTCAAATATCTACAATATTTAAAAGCTCTAACACTAGTTAGAGCTTTTTTTATGCTGAAAATCTTGTATTTTAGCCTACAAAATTTATAAAAATGAGAGATACAATTCTTGCTGTTATTATTATTGTTAATGCCTTGTGCGGTATATTGGTTTATTTTATGCCTGAAATGGGGAATTTTATTTTATTAACAATTGCATCGGCAGTAACTTTATTAGCTTTATATGATGCTTTTATTCAACAAAATCATTCTTTAATGCGTTCTTTTCCTGTGGTAGCTCGTTTGCGATGGGTTTTTGAAGAAGAGCGTGAAAAAATTCAACAATATTTTATTGAAGATGATTTAAACGGAACACCAATTAATAGAGAAAAAAGAAGTCTTGTTTATCAGCGTTCTAAAAAAGAAATTGAAACCGTTCCTTTTGGTACGCAACATAATTTATATGAAAAAGGATATGAGTTTGTAAAACATTCGTTATTTCCAAAAGACCATCATCATATTGATGGTGAAAGAGTGCTTTTTGGTTCTGATAAATGTACTCAAAAATACGATGCTTCTATTATTAATATTTCGGCGATGTCTTTTGGGTCGTTAAGTAAAAACGCAATTATGGCGTTAAATCAAGGTGCTAAAATGGCTGATTTTGCTCATAATACTGGCGAAGGTGGAATATCGCCACATCATTTACAAGGTGGTGATTTAATTTTTCAAGTAGGAACAGGTTATTTTGGAGCAGGAAAAAGTGTAAACGGAAAACGTGTTTTCGATGCCGAAATTTTTAAAGAAAATGCCATTCGTCCTGAAGTAAAAATGATTGAAATTAAGTTTTCACAAGGAGCTAAACCAGGTCATGGCGGAATTTTACCCGCTAAAAAAAACACCGAAGAAATTGCAGAAATTCGTGCTGTAGAACCTTTTACACGTGTAGATTCTCCTCCAGGGCATTCGGCTTTTTCTAATTTTGATGAAATGATTCTATTTATTCAAAAAGTGAGAGATTTATCCGAAGGAAAACCTGTTGGAATTAAATTTTGTGTAGGTGATAACGATGAAATTGAAGCAATGATAAAAGCATTTGCTGATGCTAATAATTATCCTGATTTTATTGCAGTTGATGGAGGTGAAGGAGGTACAGGTTCTGCTCCAATAGAATTTTCTAATTATATAGGAACGCCATTATTAGATGGTTTGGCTTTTGTTAATAAAACTTTGAAAAAATATAAATTAAGAAATCAAATAAAAATTATAGCAAGTGGTAAGGCTATTGATGCTTTTGATATTGTAAAATACAAAGCTTTAGGTGCTGATGCAATTGGTATGGCACGTAGTTTTATGCTAAGTTTAGGTTGTATTCAGGCACGTGAATGTAATTTAGATACCTGTCCTGTTGGTGTTGCAACACAAGAAGAAGACTTGGTAGAAGCTTTAGTGGTTGGTGATAAAAATATTCGTGTTAAAAATTACCATAATAAAACGATTGATGCCGTAAAAGAAGTGGTGGCAGCTATGGGTAAAGAATCAATTTCAGATGTTAATGCGACACATATTTTTAGAAGAAATAAAGCTGGAGAAATTCAGTCTTTAGATGCTGTGTACGATTTACAATAAAAAATTAATTAAATATCAAGTTCTAAATACATAAAGAATTTATCAAAATAATGGAAACAAAATTACAATTAAACGCTAAAAAATATCAATTAGAAAGGTATCCTAAAACTGATGATAAATCGTTACGTGCTTGGAGCAATGTTGAGTTATTAACGCTTGATTATATTACCGATTTAGAGATTGAAAATATTCATATATATAATGATAGGTTTGGTGTTTTTAATACTTTATTAAATACTAAAAAATTAACTACTATTTGGGCATATGCAAGTCAGAAAAAAGCAATTACCCAAAATTTAAAATTAAATAATTTATCTACGGATGTTGTTTATAAAACTCCTTTAGATACTTTAGAAAAGGTTGATTTAGCTTTAGTTAAATTACCAAAATCAGTAGAGTTATTTGAACTGTTTTTACAACAAATTTATAAATCAGCAAATGAAAATACAGTAGTTGTTTGTGGTTTTATGACTAAATATTTTTCTCGTGCGTATCTTAAAAAAGCCGAACGATATTTTGAAGAAGTAGAACAAACCAATGCTTGGAAAAAAGCAAGGTTGTTAGTTTTAAAAACACCTAAAACAGCTATTCAAGAAAAAGAATTATTGAATGAAATTCCTTGGAAAGATGATTCTATAAAACAATATTACGGGGTTTTTTCTTCGGATAAAATTGATTATGGAACACAGTTTTTCTTAGAGAATTTAGAAGTACAAGAAAATGAACTAAAAGTGTTAGATGTTGCTTCTGGTAACGGTGTTATTGCTTATGATGTTTTAGACAAAAATCCAAAAGCAGCGGTAACTTTAGTTGATGATTTTAATATAGCAATTGCTTCTTCTAAATTAAATATAACAGCAGAAAATGCAAAATTTGTCTGTGCCGATAATTTAGATGATTTAGAAACAGCAAGTTTTGATTTAGTAGTTTCTAATCCGCCTTTTCATTTTGAACATGAAAATAATATAGAAGTAACAATTGCTTTATTTAAAGAAGTAGCACGTTGTTTAAAATCAAGCGGACGTTTTGTATTAGTAGCAAATACACATTTGAATTACAAAACGCATTTAGAGAAAGTTTTTACCAATATAAAAATAATAGGAAACACTAAAAAGTTTCATATTATTGAATGTAAAAAAAGATGATTTTTATTTAGGGTTATGTATTAAAAAATATCTGTTCATTTATAAATGAACAGATATTTTTTTGTGGTAAATTTAATTTTATAATAATAATTCAATTTTAAGAATATTAAGGAAATAACACGTTTTTATATTAAGCTTAGATAAAAGTTGTCTGTTAATCAATTGTTTACTTGTTTTTGATTAAGAAAAGGTTAATTATTTCTTTTTTAAAGAAGAATAAGTAGCTGTTTTTGTGTGTTTTAATATATTTGTTAGTTGTTAAACTTAAGAAAAGTGTTTGAAATCTTGATGATATGTACTAACAGAGGTAGATAATAAAGTAAAAAAATATTTGTTCTATATTATTTCAGATAATTTGGAATAATGAATGTAGAATGTGACTTTAGTTTAAAAAAAGTGTCATTATAGTATATTTTACAAAAAATATTGAATACTTTAGTTAAATAATCATTTTTTTTAAAAAGTAATTCAATTGTATTATTTTAGCATAAAAAGATATTATATTCACTATTGTGTTTGTTTTTAGAGACTGAAAAATACTTTTTGTGTGTATAAATAGCATCATTAAAAATATTTGGAAATAAAATTAATAAAATTATTAAAATAGAAATTTATGAAAAAAAGTTACTTGAAATTATTAGCTAATACCTTTTGTTTAGCATTTTTCTTATTTCCTATAATTGTTAATTCTCAGGTTGTTTCAACTTGGGGTAATTTATCAGGGTCTATTCCTGAAAATAATTTTTCAACAAGTAGTTATTCATCTATAGCAGATGGAACATCACTTGTTAAGGTTGATGTTACTAGAACAAATTCATCAACAGTAGGAGGTCCTATAAATGCAGTACCTCCATCATTAACTTTAACAAATAGTTTTAATAATGCAAGAGCTACTGTTGGAATATCGGGTAATACATATACATATATATTTAGTGAACCTGTATTTATTAAAATAAGTTCAGAAGAACATAGCGAGTTTTTTAGAAATGAAAATATAAAAATTTCTAGTACAACAGCAGGCGCTCAATTTTCTGGTAGTTTTGTAAACGGACAAGTAGGGCATTCTATAGAAAATAACAATACGTCATCTGTGCATTTTATTTCTGATGGTTCAGCGACTGCAGTAGGAACTCACTGGCTGGTAGAAAGTAATATTGCCGTAACAAGTATATCGGTTGAGTATTATGTAACCAATGAAACGGAAGCAGTTTCATCAGAGCCATTTACATTAAATCTAGCGCCAACCCCTTTTATACGTTTAGACAGTGCTAATATTACAGGGGCAGGAGGTATTGACTTAAATTCATCAGCTTGCTCGACAGGTTCTGAAATTTTAGATAATACCAATACGGGAGCAATTTCTATATTAAACGCTCCATTTGGCATAGAGTCAATGACTGTTACACTAACAAATTCTCAAAATATAGGAGATGAAGAATTAACAATGAAAGGGGCTTTTTTAGGTTTAATAGTTTTAGGAAATAATACAACTTCTTTAACATTTAAAAATGATGGAACAGCACCTAATAGTTCTTTTAGAAACTCATTAGATGATATTTTTTATAAAAACAACGCAGCAGTGCCAAATACAACAGTTAACAGAATTTTAGAGGTTCAATTAACAGATATAAATGGTGTTGTTTCAAATATAGCAAAAACTACATTTCCTGTTTTTGTAGGACCTGTACCTGGAGAAACTAATGGACCTATTTTTGTTCTTGAAGGCTCGGGAAATATAGATTTGTTTACAGCTTTAGATGGCTCGCAAGATGCAGGAGGTACTTGGGTTGATGTAGATAGTACAGGAGCATTATCTGGTAGTACTGTAGATGAAAGTTTATTACCATTAGGTGGAACAATTTTTAGATATGAAGTAAGTGGAATATCTCCTTGTAATAAAGCAACGGTTACAGTTGTAATTATAAAAATAAGTAATAATGAAATAGGGCTAACTTCATCAACATCATGTGGAGAATTGTTAACAGAATATACAAATCCATTGTATTCATCTAATTCTGATGACCCTATCTTTTTATTTACAAGTGGAAGTGGTGAGTTAACTTCTCCATTGGGAGCTGCAGGTACCATATATGATTGGTATAAATTTAATCCAGCATCTAACTCTTATGATACTTATGCGTTAAATTCAACAGCAACTCAAACAGGTTTAATTGATGGAGGTTATTTAGTTGTTAGAAATGATGGAGGCACAGTTGTAGAAGGAAGAGCTTGGGTATGGAATACCTCATTAAGTTTAAATATTGGGGCAGATGAAACCGTTTGTGCTGGAGATACTATTAATTTAAACGGAGTAGGTTCTGTTACAAATCCGAAATACACGTATTATGACCCAAGACCAAGACCTTTAATTTTAACACCAACAACAGAAATAACAGTAACTTTTGATGCAACGCATACTTATATATCAGATCTAGCTTTTTATTTAATACCTCCAGGTGGTGATCCAAGACCAATTACAGGTGGAGGAGATGCAATAATATTAGTACCGAATGTTGATAACTCCTGTAATAGCGGTGATAATGTATCAGGATTAACATTTACTAATGATCCAGGGGCAGGTACTTTTACCATGTGTAGTTCTCCAAAACCAACTACACTTTCAGGTATTTTTAATAGTTATTATGAAAATCGTGACTCTTCTAATGCTCCAACTTTTATCGATTGGTCTACTCTTAATAGTGAAGATGCTCGTAAAGGAGGATGGGCTGTTCAAATATATGACTGTGTAGGTCAGGATGTTGGTCGTTTAAAAGGAGCTGTTATTAAATTTGATGACGGTTTAGGGAATGTCGTAACGCATTCAAGTGGTTCTATAGATGTAGAAATAAAGGATAATTCATGTACTGCTTCTACTGCTTCTATATATGTGGTTCCTTTTGTTCCTCCTGTACTTAATATAAATTCAGTTGTTTCTTTAGTTGATGGAATTGGTTTAAATGGAGCTTTAGGTGGTTATCAGTGGTCTTATAGTACAGTTGGTGACACAGGTCCTTGGGCACCTTTTGAAAATGAAACTTTAAGCCCTTCAAGAATATTTAATGAAGATACTTGGATTAGATTACAAGCCGATAACGGTGTTAGATGTGTTACAGAAGTAATAAAGAAAATTACAGCAGTCGCTAAACCTAAAGCAGGTGTTGGTTCTGACAGTTATGTTTGTGTTGGAGATGCTTCCGTTAATTTATCATCATTATTAACAGGACAAGATGCGGCAGGAGTATGGAGTGTTTCAGCTGGTTCACCAAATAACCCAGCAGCAGATTTTAATGCAAGTACCGCTACATATAATCCAACAGCAAGAGGTGTTTATCAATTTGATTATACCGTTACAGCAACAACGCCTTGTGTAAATGATACAAGTACGGTAACTGTATTTGTATCAGGTAATTCTGTGACAGCAGCTTCAAACACACCAACTTTATGTATAAATGAACTTCTTACAGATATAACACATCAAACAACAGGGGCTACAGGTATTGGAGTTGCACAAAATTTACCTACGGGTATAACTGCTGTTTTTACTTCTGATAATATAATTACACTATCAGGAACACCAACGGTTAGTGGAGTATTTAATTATACAATTCCATTAACAGGAGGTTGTGGTACTCTTGTTAATGCTACAGGGAAAATTACAGTAACAGCAGATATGACTGTTACAACTGTACCACAAACAGTAACAACTATAAATACGGCACTTACAAATATAACTCACACAACTACCTTGGCTACAGGAATCTCAAATGATGGTATTTCAGGAGCTAATGGATTACCACAAGGAGTAAACGCTAGTTTTTTATCGGATAAAATAACAATTAGTGGTACCCCAACAGTTTCAGGAACGTTTAATTATGAAATAGACTTAACGGGGTCATGTAAGCCTTTAAAAGCAACAGGAACGATAATTGTTAAGAATGCTTTATTAGCAGATGACGATACATTAGGAACTGCTTCAACGCCATTATCATCAGGAACAACAGATGTTTCAGCGGGTGAAGTTTTAACAGGTGATACTTTAAACGGCGTTCAAGTAACGACAGCAACTACAGATGTAACGCCAATAACGACAGGAAATATTTTAATAGATGCCGATGGAAATGTAACTATTGCAGCAAATACGCCAACAGGAAGTTATGATGTAGAATATGAAATTTGTGAAAGTGGAGCAAATCCAGACAACTGTACAAAAGCTACGGTAACGGTTTTTGTAGTTGGAGAATTAGTAGCAAATATTGATGATTTTACAGGAACTGCTTTAACCATCGGAGATGATAGTCCATCAGTAATTGCTGATGATACTTTAGATGGCGTAGCTGTTGTAATTGGAACAAATCCAGGTCAAGTAACATTAAACGGAACAACAGTTCCAAGTGAAGTAACTTTAAATGCTGATGGAACGATAACTGTAAATGCAGGCTCTCCTTCAGGAACTTACGAAGTTACTTATGAAATCTGTGAGAATGGAGCAAATCCAGCAAATTGTAAGAGTAATACAGCGACAGTTTTAGTAGAAAATCCATTAGTAGCAAATATTGATGATTTCACAGGAACCGCTTTAACCATCGGAGATGATAGTCCATCAGTAATTGCTGATGATACTTTAGATGGCGTAGCTGTTGTAATTGGAACAAATCCAGGTCAAGTAACATTAAACGGAACAACAGTTCCAAGTGAAGTAACTTTAAATGCTGATGGAACGATAACTGTAAATGCAGGCTCTCCTTCAGGAACTTACGAAGTTACTTATGAAATCTGTGAGAATGGAGCAAATCCAGCAAATTGTAAGAGCAATACAGCGACAGTTTTAGTAGAAAATCCATTAGTAGCAAATATTGATGATTTCACAGGAACTGCTTTAACCATCGGAGATGATAGTCCATCAGTAATTGCTGATGATACTTTAGATGGCGTAGCTGTTGTAATTGGAACAAATCCAGGTCAAGTAACATTAAACGGAACAACAGTTCCAAGTGAAGTAACTTTGAATGCTGATGGAACGATAACTGTAAACGCAGGCTCTCCTTCAGGAACTTACGAAGTTACTTATGAAATCTGTGAGAATGGAGCAACTCCAGCAAATTGTAAGAGTAATACAGCGACAGTTTTAGTAGAAAATCCATTAGTAGCAAATATTGATGATTTTACAGGAACTGCTTTAACCATCGGAGATGATAGTCCATCAGTAATTGCTGATGATACTTTAGATGGCGTAGCTGTTGTAATTGGAACAAATTCAGGTCAAGTAACTTTAAACGGAACAACAGTTCCAAGTGAAGTAACTTTAAATGCTGATGGAACGATAACTGTAAACGCAGGGTCTCCTTCAGGAACTTACGAAGTTACTTATGAAATCTGTGAGAATGGAGCAAATCCAGCAAATTGTAAGAGTAATACAGCGACAGTTTTAGTAGAAAATCCATTAGTAGCAAATATTGATGATTTTACAGGAACTGCTTTAACCATCGGAGATGATAGTCCATCAGTAATTGCTGATGATACTTTAGATGGCGTAGCTG
>NZ_OESZ01000033.1 GCF_900239345.1 Tenacibaculum dicentrarchi
CTAACAAAATATATAATTTATTGCTAATGCTCGCCTACCTACGAAAATCCTTAGGGGATTTTCTATTTCGTTTTTATTTACTAAATTAGTTGCTCGAAAAACACAACAAACCATATATAAACCGTTAGGGTGCATTAGAACAAAAAATCGAACAAACGATAAAAATCAATGAAAATAGAAATTGCTGAATCATTAATTTATAGTTATTTAAAACATAATGAAGGTTGTCGATTTGTACAAACAAATTGGATGACAAGCGGAAAATGGATTATAACGGAATATGAAAAAGAAAGAGCAAAATCATTATTTAACAAAATTTCAAACTCGGAATTTTTTACAGGAATATTTAAAAATAGTTCGTTTGAGCAATTAATTAAACAGGCTGAAATTGACGTTTTAGGAATAAATACGACTGAAAACACTATTTACGGAATAGACGTTGCTTTTCATTCTGCTGGTTTAAATTATGGAAGCAAAGAGGAAACTGCTTTTAGAATTATAAAAAAGATTTTCAGGACGGTTTTTATAATGCAAACTTTCTTCAACGAAAATGAAAAATTCAATTCTTATTTTATTACACCAAAAGTAAATCCTGCAACAAAAGTTTTGATTGACGATTTGATGATTAAAGCAAAAGAAGTAATAAATGACGAGTTTATTACTATCGAGTTTATATCTAACGAACAGTTTTATTCAGAAATAGTTGACCCATTAATTGAAAATACAGATGATGAACACGACACGGCTGAATTATTTTCACGAGCAATAAAATTATTAAAATTAGATAACCGAAAAGTAAATTCAAAAGAAGTTATTTCCAAACCAGATGTTCCGAGAGTTTTAAGTAAAAAAAGAGAAGTAAATGGAATGAAAATCGGACAATTTGCACAACATAGTTTTAGAAAAGCCTATGAACAGAACTTAATATCTTTAAATGAGATAAATCAGTTGCAAAAACCTGAATATTCTAAACTGACTTTTAATTCAAATTACGAAATTCTAAAAAACAAAAGTCGTCCAATCAAAGATGAATATGGTAGAACAAGATATTATTCGAGAGAAATCTTTTGTGCTAATTATCATTTGACTTCTCAATGGGTAGAACCACAATGGGAATTATTAATTGATTGGCTGAAAAAAATTGAATATGAATATAAAAATAACGCACCCTAACAAAGTGTAAAAATAATAAGGGTTTTGATGCTTAATCCAAAGTTCAGTGCATTTTACAAAGTCCGCAAAATTCACAATTTTGTGTGTAGTCTTTTAAAAGAAAAATTGTAAATTTCGCTAAGTAATAAACCGAATATTAAGTACTTTTTTAATCCCTTACTATTCTTACACAAACCGTTGTGCAACATACTGAAAAACCGAAGAACAACGTTTGAGCATTAAAAATTATGAATTTAAACGACATACTAAAAACCCAAAATTTTGCTCAAAAAATTAATAATCAAATAAACCCATTTGACTCAATAACAAAAATTTTGAGTTCTACAAATTGGATGAAACAACCTGATACTTTAAAAATGACTGAAGCACTTTTAAAAGGTGTTTCATCTTATAATAACATTAGTTCATCTGCTTATGAAATGACAAAGCAGATAAATGCACAACCAAATTTTGCTATTCCAAGTACAACTTTAGATTTATTAAATTCAATCGGAAATAAAAATAGTCGATTATTTGAAGGAATGAATAGTGCTTTAGCACTTTCAAAATCATTGACAACTGCAATAGAAATTCCGAATTTACAACTTGCTTTATCTGGACTTTCTGCTCAACTTGCGAAAATTGCGTCATCACAACAAAAGTGGGACATTTTAGAAGACTTTGACGAAATAACAGAAGAAGTAGTTTCTATAAACGATAGAATAATTGAAGAGGAAGGATTATCAAATGAGAATCTTGAATATTTAAATGAATTTTTAAACAGAATTGAAGTTAAAATAAATAATCAAGAGAAAAGCTCTTCTGCCATATTTTGGAAAGTACTCGCTTTGATAAGTTTTATTTTAGCAATTACAAGTGAAATAAGAAATTGGACACCAAAACCTGAATTTGCAACACAGGAAGAAGTTGATAAAACTATAACCAAACATTTTACATATTTTGAAAAGAAATTAAAGGAACAAAAAGAATACAGAATAACTAATCGAAAATGCAAAGTTTTCCTAAAACCAAAATCAAAGTCGAAAGTTGTTGTAAATATTGAGAAAGGGTTTGAATTTGTAGTTCTTAATATAAATCATAAATGGGTTTATATAAGTTATTTAAATCCGAATGACAATTTACCAGAAACTGGTTGGATAATGAAAAAATACACGGAAAGAATTAAATAATCGCAAAAAAGTACGTTGCACAACACCGTATATAATTTATTGCTAGTGCTCGCCTACTTACGAAAATCCTTAGGGGATTTTCTATTCCGTTTTTATTTACTTAATTTAGTGCTTCAAAAACGCAACAAACCATATACAAAACGTTAACCTGCATTAAGCCAAATTACACGGAATATTAACGGAATTAAGCGTTTTCGAAAAGTAAAATCCTGACAAAGATTACGTGAATCTGTTTGTAATGAAAATAGCGGACTTTCTAGCTCGTTTGCGCAATAGAAACGGAATCGTAAAACAGCAGATTTTAAAAAATATTACGTAAGATTTTGCTTATAATTCCGAAATGAAAATGGCGGACTTTTTAGCTCGTTTACGCAATCGAAAATAAAAATGAAAAAATGTTCGGAATATTCCCGATTTTAGATTTTTTCACGTAAGTTTATATGAAAATTTAGACAAGTTAAACGCCGAATAAAAACGCTGAAAAATGTGTGATTTTATAACGGTATTTTAATTAAAAAAGAAAAAACGCACGTTAACAAAGTGTATGAGCGCATAT
>NZ_OESZ01000037.1 GCF_900239345.1 Tenacibaculum dicentrarchi
ATTAGTAGTTTGTGTGTAGGTATGTACCAATCCATTTTCTGCCCAAGTTCCACCCAATTCAGGATTTCCTTTTAAAGCAGCGAATAATTCATCATTTGTAGGATTTATTCCTTTACAAACAGTTAATGTTCCATCTAATCCTGCACTTTTTGCTTCGGCTTGAATATTTAATTTAAACGTTTTAGTATCGCTTAATTTTCCTTTTGTAGCTGTTAAACTAAGCGTAACAAAACCTTTAATAACATCTTGATCGCTAGGTGTATATTTTGATAACAATTTGGCATCATCTTCAAAAGTACCCGAACCATCTGTTCTCCATTTTAAATTTGGATTTTCAGTAACACTTATATCTGAAAAAGTAAAACTGTTATTTTCACAAATACTCGCCTCTGCCGGGTTTTGCATGCTGATTACAGGCTGTATTGGTATTGACGCGGGGCTAAATTTAAAATAAGCAATAGGAAGCTCTTTAGAAATAGTTCCTTTAGTCGTTTTTTTACTATTGTTTTTATATCCAGCATAAGCAACTCTATTCTCTCCTTTATTATCCCATAAAAATGAAATAGAACTAAACATACCCATTGCTATTCCTGACTCATTTTCGTAATAGACTAATAAATTTTTTGTTCCAGAATACACAAACTCTTCCGTTAGTGTAATATCACTTCTAGAAGTATCAAAACTAGCACCTGATTTCCAAGTATATTCACCATCAAATACTTTTGTAAAAGTACTCAAATCAGGATGGCTATTATTTGTAATTTCGTTTTCGCTAACCTCCTTTACATAAACACGCTGTTTTTTAGCACGTTTATATGCTTTATTTTTACAATCAGTATAAAAACCAATCGTAGTTAATTTTCCTGCTAAATTATTTAGATCACTTGCCTTATATAACATTAGCGACCAACTATTTTTTTTGCCGCCATTCCAACTTCCGTTATCATATTTTGCAGGACTGTTAGATTGTACCGATTGTCCACAACCACCAGTACCTACAGTAACCTCCATAACTTTAGTAGCTTTAATATTTGCAGGAGTTTTTATTGTTACTTTGGTTTTATCGGCACTAGTAATAGTAGCTGTAAAACTATAATCATTAGGAGTGTTTGTTTTAAATTTAGCAGTATAAGTACCATCCCCATTATCTGTAATATTTGAAATGCCAACAGGTGAAAAACTTAATTTCCCTCCCGATTTATTTAATTTTTTCCCATCTTTATCTTTTAGAACAACAGTAATCGTAGCTATCTCTTTATTATTAGCCCCAATTACAGGCTTGTCAACACTAAGAGTAGAATGTAATTCCGATGCTTTTACAGGCGGAGTATTTACAACAGCTTTAAACCCTATGATTACTTGAGGAGTAGAATTTTCTTTTAGTAAACCATACCTAATTTGATCATGAGTAATATAACTATATGCAGTTCTATAACCAAATCTATCTCCACCCGGCCAAAAAACCTTAAATTTAGGCGAAGGAGTAGGAGGGTAATATGGTATGTACATTGCTCCAGGGGTATTTTCTGTAATTTCTACGACTAAATTTTTATGTTTAACGTAATTAAAACTAGAACTAAAAGGGATTTTTACATAGCCTGTATTCTTATCGTATTGAATACTCCCATTAAATACCTCAGTAAATCCACTAAATTTCTTAACAGTCTGACCTCTACCGTAATCAAATTCACTTGATCTTCTTGAAATTAACTTTAATCGAACTGTCCAATTTCTAAATGAACTAATATCTATATTACCAGTTGTATTTAATTTAAAAGTAAGACTTTCTATTTTTCCGCTTTGTTTTATCTCCGAACCTAAATAAATAATCTGACTATAATTATTACTTTTTCGAATATTAATAACAGAATTATCACCAGTACTTCCACCACCACCTATAGATACATTTTGTGCCGACAAAAAGAAACTAAAATTTAAACAAAAGAAGAGCAGAATACTTTTAATAAAGAATATTTTATTACCCCTAATAGATTTACTAAACAACATGTTTTGATTATTTTTGCGCAAATTTATATTTATTTATTCTAAATAAAGATTGAAATTCACATTATTTTAACAATTATATAATACTAACAACTCTTTCATTTAAAATACTATGGAACTCATAATGTAATAATCTGAACTACAGGTTAATGTATTTTCTTAAACACTATACAAATGCGAATTATTTTTTATAAAAAATTTAGAATGAATAAAAAAAAGCCTTTTATCCGCTGCTTTTTGACATAAAATCAAGAAAATTATTATTTAAAAAAGCTTAACAATAAAAAAGAGGATCATAAAAATCGCTATCTAATTAAATAAAATATTGAATACGACAGGTTCTTTTAGTTTAAAAAATTATAATTTTACCATTTCTAGTTCAATTTAGTGCAAGACATTTCTATTTTTTGAAGCAATTTCCCGCTTTCCGCACTCGCTTTTTTTTGAAGAAAAATCAAAAAAAGAGCTCAAACAAAGCTTCAATCGGGGCTAGGCATTTTTGCTAATTTTCATAAATCGATACATCAATTATAATTCCACCAATCTCTACCCTGTTAGTCCGAGTACGAGTAATTTTTTCCTTCAAAAATTAAACAAACATCATGCTGAATTTAGTTAGTTCAGCATCCCATCAAAAAGGGACTACGATAAAACAAAAAAGACCTCACAGGTTTCAAAACCTGTGAGGTCTAACTCACTACTATTTAATAAGAATTTTAACTTTGGGTAAATAAACTAATCT
>NZ_OESZ01000041.1 GCF_900239345.1 Tenacibaculum dicentrarchi
CTAAATTTAAGAAAACCTGCAGAAGTACATTTAAACCCTAATATAAAATATAAATCATATCGAAAAAATAATGTAAATTTACCCGAACTAACTATTTAAAAACAAAGCTAGTTCAAATTATTTTTTGCATTATAAACGGCTAAAAAAATAGTTTGAACGATATAAATTAACCTAAAAAAAGGTCAACCTATATCAGTATAATACAAACCAAAGAAAACTGATGTTTACAAATATATTGACCCAATAATTGGCATACACAAACCTTATTGGAATAAAGCAATGAAAGATGCTGTTTTAGTAGCTTGGTTTAATATTTTCTAAATGGCTAAAGAACAATTAGATAAATTTCAAATTATTGAACATATTGGTAGTGGTCACTTTGGTAACGTGTTTTTATGTTATGACCCATTTCTACAAAAAGAAATTGCAGTTAAAATTATAAAAGTAACTGACCCAAACAAATTTGTAAATGCAGTAAAAGAAGGTCAAACATTGGATGCTTGTAGACATAAACACATAGTTGATGTTAAAGATATTCGTTCTGTAATTTTTAGAGGCGAGCAAGTCGTTATAATTGTAATGGAATACCTTTCAAAAGGTTCCATTCAAAAACATATTGAAAAAAGATTTATAACAACAAAAGATTCTTGTAGAATAATTCAACAAACTCTTTTAGGACTTGAACACGCACACAACAATAACGTTCTTCATAAAGACATAAAACCAGCCAATATATTATTTGGAGATTTGAACGAAATAAAGCTTTCAGATTTTGGATTAGCAATTAATTATCACGCTGAACCAAGTAACATTGATGGTTATAGACCACATCAACCTTTAGAAGTAATTGAAGGAAATCCAATGGACAGAATTTCTGACATCTACGCAACAGGAATTACCTTTTATAGACTTTTAAACAATACAAATAAATTAGATTTTGTATTTACGAATTTTGAAGAATGGAAAAAAGCAGTAAAACAAGATAAATTTCCACCAAGAGTATTTTTACCACATATTCCAGAAAAAATTATTAAGATTTTAAAAAAATCAATTCATAAGACAAAAGGAACGAGATATCAAAACTGTAACGATTTTCGACAAGCCATAGACCGATTGAATTTCGATATTGATTGGGTTCAAGTTGATGATGATAATTGGACAGGTCACTCAAACGGAGATAATTATGAAATGCTTAAAATTAAAAAAAGAAACGGATGGACTATTGATTTTAAAAGAAATGGAATTAGAAAAACAGCAAATTGTTGTAAAGGAGTTCCTGACGACAAAGTTGAATCGGAATTTTTTGAAGTCATTAGAAAAACAACATTACGATAAAGCCCAGTTGCTAACACCGTATATAATTTATTACTGGCTTCTTGCATACTTGCGAAAGTCCTCGAGGACTTTCTTGGTCGGTAATTATTTGCTAAATTAGTTGCTTGAAACACGCAACAAACCATATACAAAAACGTTAGGCACAAGCACTCACTCAACTCAAAAAATAATGATAGAAAGTATAATATTTATGATTTTATCCTTTATCGGAATAATCGGATTTATTATTTCGATAATAGTATTATTAATTGGACTAATTAGAAAATCAAGAAAAATGAAAATGACTGGTATAGTTCTATTAATGATTCCTGTTTTTTGTTATGGAATAATTCAATTTTGGTATAAAGTTATAATTCCGAATTCCAATGAAAATATATCTGAAGATTTTGTTGGAGTTTATTCAACTCATAAAATTAAATCAACGAAATTCTTGAAAAGAAACGGATTATATGACAAAGAGAGATTTCTAACATTAAAAGGAAATGGAACGTATGAGTTTGACTCTATTCCTGGAGTTGGTTTATGGAAAAAAGGAAGATGGGAATCTGGAGGAATAGATGGAGTATTTAATTTTTATGACAAGAATGAAAATCTAATTGAATGGGGCTCACCTTCAGGAAGTGGAAATAATTGCGGAATATCGTTTGAATATAATCCAACAGAAACAAATAAAGAAAATTTAAGAATTTTATTAAAAAAGATTGAATTAAAATAAAGCCAGTGCCTAACACCGTGTATATTTTATCGCTTTCTTTTAGCCAACTTACGAAAATCCTCGCGGATTTTCTATTCAGTTTTTATTTGCTAAATTTACGCTAAACCAACGCAACAAAGCATACACAAACACGTTGTAAGCAATACCCAAAATGAATTTTACTGAAATAGGTTGACTAAAAATTCATCAATTATTGATAGTCACTTATGAAATTACAAAAACAACCCTGGCGAAAAAAAACGTACGAAAAAGTAACATTAGAACTCAAATTATTCATCG
>NZ_OESZ01000042.1 GCF_900239345.1 Tenacibaculum dicentrarchi
TTGGAACTGTTGTTCCGTTTAAAGTTACTTGACCTGGATTTGTTCCAATTACAACAGCTACGCCATCTAAAGTATCATCAGCAATTACTGATGGACTATCATCTCCGATGGTTAAAGCAGTTCCTGTGAAATCATCAATAGTTGCTACTAATGGATTTTCTACTAAAACTGTCGCTGTATTACTCTTACAATTTGCTGGATTTGCTCCATTCTCACAGATTTCATAAGTAACTTCGTAAGTTCCTGAAGGAGACCCTGCGTTTACAGTTATCGTTCCATCAGCATTTAAAGTTACTTCACTTGGAACTGTTGTTCCGTTTAATGTTACTTGACCTGGATTTGTTCCAATTACAACAGCTACGCCATCTAAAGTATCATCAGCAATTACTGATGGACTATCATCTCCGATGGTTAAAGCAGTTCCTGTGAAATCATCAATATTTGCTACTAATGGATTTTCTACTAAAACTGTCGCTGTATTACTCTTACAATTTGCTGGAGTTGCTCCATTCTCACAGATTTCATAAGTAACTTCGTAAGTTCCTGAAGGAGATCCTGCGTTTACAGTTATCGTTCCATCAGCATTCAAAGTTACTTCACTTGGAACTGTTGTTCCGTTTAATGTTACTTGACCTGGATTTGTTCCAATTACAACAGCTACGCCATCTAAAGTATCATCAGCAATTACTGATGGACTATCATCTCCGATGGTTAAAGCAGTTCCTGTGAAATCATCAATAGTTGCTACTAATGGATTTTCTACTAAAACTGTCGCTGTATTACTCTTACAATTTGCTGGAGTTGCTCCATTCTCACAGATTTCATAAGTAACTTCGTAAGTTCCTGAAGGAGACCCTGCGTTTACAGTTATCGTTCCATCAGCATTCAAAGTTACTTCACTTGGAACTGTTGTTCCGTTTAAAGTTACTTGACCTGGATTTGTTCCAATTACAACAGCTACGCCATCTAAAGTATCATCAGCAATTACTGATGGACTATCATCTCCGATGGTTAAAGCGGTTCCTGTGAAATCATCAATATTTGCTACTAATGGATTTTCTACTAAAACTGTCGCTGTATTACTCTTACAATTTGCTGGAGTTGCTCCATTCTCACAGATTTCATAAGTAACTTCGTAAGTTCCTGAAGGAGAGCCTGCGTTTACAGTTATCGTTCCATCAGCATTTAAAGTTACTTCACTTGGAACTGTTGTTCCGTTTAATGTTACTTGACCTGGATTTGTTCCAATTACAACAGCTACGCCATCTAAAGTATCATCAGCAATTACTGATGGACTATCATCTCCGATGGTTAAAGCAGTTCCTGTGAAATCATCAATAGTTGCTACTAATGGATTTTCTACTAAAACTGTCGCTGTATTACTCTTACAATTTGCTGGATTTGCTCCATTCTCACAGATTTCATAAGTAACTTCGTAAGTTCCTGAAGGAGACCCTGCGTTTACAGTTATCGTTCCATCAGCATTTAAAGTTACTTCACTTGGAACTGTTGTTCCGTTTAATGTTACTTGACCTGGATTTGTTCCAATTACAACAGCTACGCCATCTAAAGTGTCATCAGCAATTACTGATGGACTATCATCTCCGATGGTTAAAGCAGTTCCTGTGAAATCATCAATATTTGCTACTAATGGATTTTCTACTAAAACTGTCGCTGTATTACTCTTACAATTTGCTGGAGTTGCTCCATTCTCACAGATTTCATAAGTAACTTCGTAAGTTCCTGAAGGAGACCCTGCGTTTACAGTTATCGTTCCATCAGCATTTAAAGTTACTTCACTTGGAACTGTTGTTCCGTTTAAAGTTACTTGACCTGGATTTGTTCCAATTACAACAGCTACGCCATCTAAAGTATCATCAGCAATTACTGATGGACTATCATCTCCGATGGTTAAAGCAGTTCCTGTAAAATCATCAATAGTTGCTACTAATGGATTTTCTACTAAAACTGTCGCTGTATTGCTCTTACAATTTGCTGGATTTGCTCCATTCTCACAGATTTCATAAGTAACTTCGTAAGTTCCTGAAGGAGAGCCTGCGTTTACAGTTATCGTTCCATCAGCATTTAAAGTTACTTCACTTGGAACTGTTGTTCCGTTTAATGTTAC
>NZ_OESZ01000043.1 GCF_900239345.1 Tenacibaculum dicentrarchi
CTCAGTACCAGTGTGGGGGATAATCCTCTCAGACCCCCTACCTATCGTTGCCATGGTAAGCCGTTACCTTACCATCTAGCTAATAGGACGCATAGTCATCTTGTACCCATAAATGTTTAATAGTGTTTCGATGCCGAATCACTACATTATGGAGTGTTAATCTTCATTTCTAAAGGCTATCCTCCTGTACAAGGTAGATTCTATACGCGTTACGCACCCGTTCGCCGGTCGTCATCTGTGCAAGCACAATGTTACCCCTCGACTTGCATGTGTTAAGCCTGCCGCTAGCGTTCATCCTGAGCCAGGATCAAACTCTTCATTGTATATTTTAAATAATATTAATGAATAAGTTTCAAAAGAATTTAACTTAATTAAAAGTTATGGTTATTCTACTCTTATTTACGCTGTCAATTTCAATATTTTCAATGAACGTAACTTATTTAGTTACAGATAAGATTTTACTCTTATCATTTTTTGTAGAAACGTTAGAATCGAACTAACTGACTTTTTAAAGTCATTTCCAAATTTCTTAATCGTGTCGCTTTCTGAAAGCGGTTGCAAATATACATTCTTTAATTTGTTTTAAACAAGTTAAATTTAACTTATTTTTTACATTTTATTAATGTAATACTTAACGATATTTTAATGAACCTTGTTAACTTTTAAACTTGCGTTTTGTTGTTAGCGGTTGCAAATCTACGCCCTTTTATTGGACTGACAAGGGATTTTATTTGTTTATTTTTAAAGTATTTTACTAACCACTGATTTTCAAAGCATTAAACCTTAATTATTATTTATCATAAACAAAATTTGAACGACATCAATTTCCCCATTTTTAACTCTTATTACTATCGGCACAAGCAAGATGCTCGCGATAGCGTATAAAAAACGAAACTAAATAGCTAAAAACAAACACCGTAAATAGACTTAGCCCCGATTGAAGCATCTGTTTGAGCTCTTTTTTTGATTTTTCTTCAAAAAAAAGCGAGTGCAGAAAGCGGGAAATAGCTCCAAAAAAATCAAACAAAAACTACAATAATTAACCCTATTTAATAAATATAACCGAACTAATTTGTTTTTATCAGATTAATCTTTAGATTTGTCAGACACAACAAAAACAAAAATGACATTACAAAATAATAACAAAGGATTCTATTTCTATTTTTATTTCTTTAATAAGAACTGAGACTTTGTATCGTAATGTTAAATAACATATATAATTATAAAGTCTCGATATCGAGGCTTTTTTTTTGACTAAAAATGAAAGAAATTATAGCAATTCAAGGAGCAGAAGGCTCTAACCATCATAAAGTAGCTCGTGACTTTTACGGAAAAACACAAATAATAGAATGTATGTCCTTTGATACTTTAGTAGATAATCTGCTAAATGAAAAAGCAACTATCGGAATTATGGCACTCGAAAATACCATCGCTGGTTCGATTATTCCGAATTATGCACTCATCGATAACCATAATTTACAAATAATAGGTGAACAATATTTAAATATTCATCACCATTTAATGGCATTGCCCAATCAGAAAATTGAAGATATCAAAGAAGTTTGCTCACATCCAATGGCACTCCTGCAATGTAAAGAATTTTTTAAAAAATATCCGAAAATAAAACTAATCGAAGATGTCGATACCGCTGAAGTCGCTAAAAGAATCGCTCAAAATAACCTGAAAGGAGTCGCTGCAATTGCTCCAAAAATCGCCGCAGAAATATTTAACCTAAACATTATCGAAGACAGCATTCAAACAATCAAAGAAAATGCAACCCGATTCGTAATACTAGAAACCAAAAAAAGAAATCACCAAAATAATAGCGATAATACTATCAAAAATAGCAATAAAGCATCACTTAAATTTCAACTAGACCACAAAAGAGGCAGTTTAGCAACCATATTAAACGTATTAAGCGATTGTAAAATGAATTTAACAAAAATTCAATCGCTACCAGTAATAGAAGCTCCATGGAAATATTCCTTCTTCGTTGATGTTACTTTTGATGAATATCAACACTATGAAAAAGCAATCGCAATTATAGAAATAATGGCGGAAAATTTGAAAATATTAGGAGCATACAAAAACGGAAGAAAATGATTCAACCAGCAAAAAGATTAAATACCGTACAAGAATACTACTTCTCTAAAAAATTAAGAGAAGTTAGAGAATTAGCATCCCAAGGGAAACCAATTATCAATATGGGAATCGGAAGCCCCGATTTATTGCCGCCGCCAATCGTAATAAACGCAATTCAGGAAAGTTTTGAACACGCCGTTGCACATAAATATCAAAGCTATCAAGGATTACCAGAATTACGAAACGCAATTTCTAAGTTCTATAATGAAAAATTTGGAGTAGCCTCTAATCCTGAAAATGAAATATTACCTTTAATGGGTAGTAAAGAAGGAATTATGCATATTTCTATGGCTTTTTTAAATGAAGGCGATAAAGTATTAATTCCAAACCCTGGTTATCCGACTTATACTTCTGTTACTAAATTAGTAGGTGCAACACCACTTTTTTACAACTTAAGTGATACAACTAACTGGCAACCAAATTTTGAAGAATTAGAAAAGTTAGATTTAGAAAACGTAAAAATTATGTGGGTAAATTATCCGCATATGCCAACGGGAACAAACGCAACTTTAGAAACTTTTGAAAAATTAGTAGCTTTTGGTAAAAAACATCAAATATTAATTGTTAATGATAATCCGTATAGTTTTATTTTAAATGATAATCCTATCAGTATTTTACAAGTGGATGGCGCTAAAGAGATTGCTTTAGAATTAAATTCATTAAGTAAAACATTTAACATGGCAGGTTGGCGTGTTGGTATGGTTTTGGGTAATGCTAATTTTATCAATCAGATATTAAAGGTTAAAAGTAATATGGATTCTGGTATGTTTTACGGAATTCAAAAAGGTGCTATTGAAGCTTTACATTTATCTGATGAATGGTTTATTGCTCAGAATAAAATATATGAAGAGCGTAGAAATTTAATTTTTCAACTTGCTGATAAATTAAACTGTACTTATAATAAAAATTCAACAGGTTTGTTTGTTTGGGCTAAAATTCCTGAAGGAAAAAAATCCGAAGAAACTGCCGATGAAATTTTATACGGAAAAGATATATTTATTACTCCTGGAACTGTTTTTGGTTCGCAAGGAGAAGGTTATATTCGTTTTTCATTATGTATTACAAAAGAAGTAATTAAAGAAGCAATTAATAGATTTGCCTAAATAGGTAAAATAAAATATCATTTCTGTGATAGAAATGCAGTAAAATAATAATATGAACGTATTTGTAATTGGTGTTGGTTTAATTGGTGGAAGCATGGTTTTAGATATTCAAAGAGAATATCCTGAGGCTGTTGTTTATGGAATTGATGCCAACGAAAATCATTTAGATGAAGCTAAAAAAATTGGCGTAATTCATCATAAAGCAACGTTTAGCGAATTAGAAAAAGCAAGTATTGTAATTATTTCAATACCTGTTGATGTTCAAATAGCAATAATACCTAAAGTTTTAGATATTATTGCTGATGATTGTTTAGTTTTAGATGTAGGTTCTACAAAAGCAAACATTTGTGAAGCTATTAAAAATCATCCGAAGCGAAGAAATTTTTTAGCAACACACCCTATTGCAGGTACTGAATTTTCAGGACCAACAGCAGCACATGAAAATTTGTTTAAACAAAAAACAAATATTATTTGTGAAGTAGAAAAAACAGCTTTCAAATTACAAGAAATAGCTTTAGAAATTTTCTCAAAGCTAGGAATGAGAATTCGTTATATGGATGCAAAATCGCATGATAAACACATTGCATATGTATCTCATTTATCGCATATCAGTTCTTTTATGTTAGGAAAAACTGTTATCGAAAAAGAAAAAAACGAACGTGATATTTTTGACATGGCAGGTTCTGGTTTTGCATCAACAGTTCGTTTAGCAAAAAGTTCACCAGCAATGTGGACGGCTATTTTTAAACAAAATAAAGACAACGTTGTAGAAACTTTGGAAGAATATATCAATAATTTACAACAATTTAAAGAGTTAATACTAGAAGATGATTTTACTAAAATCCATAACGAAATGGAAAGTACAAATCACATAAAACAAATATTAAACGGCATAAAATAAAGGCCATAATAATTATTAAAATGGAAAATACAAAAGAATTAAGAACATGGTTGGATGATATGAATTTAGCGCATCCACTAGTAATAGCAGGGCCTTGTAGTGCAGAAACCGAAGAGCAGGTTTTAAAAATTGCACACGAATTAAAAGATTCTGATGTAAACTATTTTAGAGCAGGAATTTGGAAACCAAGAACTAGACCTGGAAATTTTGAAGGTGTAGGTGCTTTAGGTTTAAAGTGGTTACAAAAAGTAAAAGAAGAAACAGGAATGAAAACCTGTACTGAAGTTGCCAATGCAGCCCACGTAAAATTAGCTTTAGAACATGATATAGATTTATTATGGATTGGTGCTCGTTCAACAGTATCGCCATTTATTATGCAAGAAATTGCGGATGCGTTAAAAGGAACTGATAAAATCGTATTAGTTAAAAATCCTGTAAATCCAGATTTAGCTTTATGGCTAGGTGGTATTGAAAGATTATATACAGCAGGAATTAAAAATTTAGGAGCTATTCACAGAGGTTTTTCTACGTATGAAAAATCTAAATACAGAAATATTCCTGAATGGCAAATTGCTATTGAATTTCAAAACAGATTTCCTGATTTACCTTTAATTTGTGACCCTTCGCATATTACAGGAAACAGAGAAATGGTTTTTGATGTTTGTCAAACTGCTTTAGATTTAAACTTTGATGGTTTAATGGTTGAAACTCATTTTGACCCTGAAAAGGCTTGGAGTGATGCTGCTCAACAAGTAACTCCTACTAAGTTAAAGCAGATTATGACTGATTTAAAAATTAGAAAAGCAACAGAAACAGATTCTGAATACAGAGAATCTTTAGATAATTTACGTGCTCAAATTAATATTGTTGATGGACAATTAATAGAAATGATGGGCAAAAGAATGAAAGTTGCCGATAAAATTGGTGCTTTAAAGAAAGATATGAACGTTGCTGTTTTACAGTCTAGACGTTGGAATGAAATTCTTGGAAACATGATTCTTGAAGGTGAAAGCAAAGGATTAAGCGAAGAATTTGTTTTAAAAATGTTTAAAGCAATTCACCAAGAATCTATTAATCATCAAGAAAAAATTATTAAAGGATAAAATAATAACAGTTATTTTTTGGGCGTTACCAGAAGGGTCAGGCTTTCGTTACTCGCTTTTTTTTGAAGAAAAATCAAAAAAAGAGCTCAAACAAACCACTCAATCCTTAACGCAAATTCACAATTTAATTATTATTTTTTTTAATATCAAAAACCTCATAACACTAAAAAGTTATGAGGTTTTTATTTTTTAGCTTCTTTACTTAAAAAATAACTAAAAATATAAATGATAACTTATTGTTTCTAGCCCCGATTGAAGCATTTGTTTGAGCTCTTTTTTATTTTTCTTTTCGAAAAAATAAAAAAAGCGAGTGCGGAAAGCGGGAAATTGCTTCAAATCATTTTTATATCATTAGTAATATTAAAAATCACTCTATTTGATATTATTATTTTACATAAATTTCTGCATCTTTGTGCCATGACAGGAATCGTATATAAATCTACAGGAAGTTGGTATTGGGTAAAGTGTGAGGACGTTTTATACAAATGCCGTATTAAAGGAAAATTTCGACTAAAAGGTATTAAAAGTACCAATCCGATTGCCGTTGGAGACAAAGTTAATTTTGAATTAGAAACCAAGAATAACGAAGAAACAGGTTTAATTACCGAAATTCATGAACGTGATAATTTTATTGTTCGTAAATCGGTAAATTTATCGAAGCAAACACATATTATCGCATCTAATATTGACCAAGTTTTTTTGCTGGTTACGATTAACAATCCGCCTACTTTTACCACTTTTATTGATAGATTTTTAGTTTCTACAAGAGCTTACAGAATTGATACTATTTTAGTTTTTAATAAAATAGATTCTTACGAAATTGAAGAACGTGGTGAAATTTTATACCTAAAAGATATTTATGAAACTATCGGTTACCGATGTATTGAAGTATCTGCAAAGGAAAACACCAATGTTGATAAAATTAAAGAAATGATGCTTGGAAAAACCTCAATGTTTGTAGGACATTCAGGTGTTGGAAAAACTACTTTGGTAAATGCTATTGATACAAATCTGAACTTAAAAACAAAGGAAATTTCAGACCAACATAATCAAGGAAAACACACCACTACTTTTGCAGAAATGTTCGATTTAAGCATCGAAAACTCAAAAGATGCCCGAATTATTGATACTCCAGGTATTAAAGGTTTTGGAGTTGTTGATATTGATAAATATGAATTAGGCGATTATTTTCCTGAATTTTTTGAACTAAAACAACATTGTAAATTCAATAACTGTATTCATGTTAACGAACCTAAATGCGCTGTAAAAGATGCTTTAGAAGAAGATACTATTTCTTGGGAACGTTATAAAAGTTATTTGCAAATTTTAGAAGGTGAAGAAGAACATTATCGAACTGATATTTGGGAAAAAGATAAAGAATAAATGAAAGCAGTTGTTCAAAGAGTAAGCAAAGCAAGTGTAACTATTGAAGGAGAAAAAGTTGCTGATATTCAAAATGGTTTGCTAATTTTAGTAGGCATTACTGATGATGATGATACAGAAGATATTAACTGGTTATCTAAAAAAATAACGAATCTTCGAATTTTTAATGATGAAAATCAGATGATGAATCAATCTTTAATTGATATTAAAGAAGATGCAATTATCGTTAGTCAGTTTACATTACAAGCATCAACAAAAAAAGGAAACAGACCAAGCTACATGAACGCTTCAAAACCTGAAATCGCCATTCCTTTATATAATCAATTTATAAATCAGGTAGAAAACGACTTAGGTAAAAAAGTACAAACTGGTAATTTTGGTGCAGATATGAAAGTAGAACTTTTAAATGATGGACCTGTTACTATTATTATTGATAGTAAAAATAAAGTTTAAAACTACTGTTTTATAGTTAGTAGCAATTCAACAAAAAGATATTCACTTTTAAAGTATAAATGAAAAAACCAAGAAGCAAATGTTACAAATGCATGATGCCTTCATCTTCATGTATTTGTAAATACATTAATCGTTCCCAAACCAAAACTCGTTTTATTATTCTTATGCACCCAAAAGAGTACAAAAAAGAAAGAAACGGAACGGGACGTATGACAAATCTTCAACTTGAAAATTCTGAAATTATAGTTGGTGTAGATTTCACAAATAATAAACGTGTAAATGAAATACTGACTGAAGAAAAAAATTCTTCTTACTTACTTTATCCTGGAGAAGATACTTTTAATTTATCAGTAAGAGAAAGTTCAGACATAATTTCATTTATGGGTGATAATCCACATATTTTTATTCTTGATGGAACATGGCCTTGCGCTCGTAAAATGCTAAAATTGAGTAAAAACTTACAAAAACTAAAAAGAGTAAGCTTTGATAATAAAATAAAATCGAAATTTACGATTAAACAACAACCTGCACCTCTTTGTCTTAGTACTATTGAATCAGTTTATACAGTCTTAAATTTACTTAATCAAAGTGAATTAGAACAATGTGATACTAAAGATTTTCTTGTTCCTTTTGAAAAAATGATTGACCATCAAATTAAATGTATGGTAGACACAAATAACAAAGAACTTATCCCTAAGAATGTTTATAAAAAAAATATGGAAAGAAGTATTATTTTTGAAAAAGAAAATTAGTTGTCTTTTTTGTGAAATTTATAAATATTCATACACATACTAATTCTGATGAAAATTTTAGTATTTTAAATTGTTATCCTAATTCAACAAGTTTTAATACGCCTTTTTCTATCGGGATTCATCCGTGGTTTATCCTTGAAGAAAGAATTGAAGATGAAGTTCTATTTATCAAAAAAAAGCTACTTCATAAAAATTGTTATGCCATTGGCGAATGTGGTTTAGATAAATTATCTGAAGTAAATTATGCACTTCAAATTACTGTTTTTAAAGAACATGTTAAATTATCAGAAGAATTTAAAAAACCATTAATTATACATTGTGTAAAAGCTTTTCAAGATATAATTCGTTTGAAGAAAGAACTAAAAACTTCTCAAAAATGGATTATTCACGGTTTTAATAAAAATAATCAAATTGCTACTGATTTTATCAAAAATGATTGTTTTTTATCCTTCGGAAAAGCATTGTTAACATCAACTAAATTACAAGAAGTATTTTTAAATATTCCGTTGGATAAAATTTTCTTAGAAACAGATGATGCAAAAATTGATATTTCCACTGTTTATGAAAAAGCAAGTAACATCAAAAAAATTAGCATGAAAAAGCTACAAAAAAATATACATCAAAATTTTAATACAATATTTACAAAATGAGTTGGTTAGAAAGAACAGAGTTATTAGTTCAGAAAGAAGGAATGGAAAAGCTAAAAAAAGCAAACATATTAATTGTTGGCTTAGGTGGAGTTGGCTCATTTGCAGCAGAATTTATAGCAAGAGCTGGTGTTGGAAAAATAACAATTGTTGATGGTGATGCTTTTGATGAAACTAATAAAAATAGACAGTTACCCGCATTAGATAGTACTGTTGGAAAAACAAAAGTAAGCGTAATTGCCGACAGAATTAAAGATATAAATCCTGAAATAGAACTAACAGCAATAGAAGAATTTTTATCGCCAGAAAGAGCTTTTGAAATAGTTAGTACTGAATATGATTACGTAATGGATTGTATTGATAGTATTACTCCTAAAATCAATTTAATTGTTGCCGCTAAAAGAAAAAAAGTAAAATTAGTTAGCTCAATGGGTGCTGGTGGAAAATTAGATGCAAGTAAAGTAGTTGTAAAAGACATCAGTAAAACAAAAAACTGTAAAATGGCACGTGCTTTAAAAAAGCGATTAAAAGAACGAAAAGTAAACAAAGGTATTACTGCTGTTTACTCTGAAGAAGTTCAAATTGCCGAAAGCTTACAACTAACAAATGGCGCTAATTTTAAAAAATCTTTTTATGGAACTATTAGCTATATGCCCGCCGCTTTTGGCTTACAAGCTAGTTCTTATGTTATTAACAAAATCTTAACGAAAAAATAATTTCCAAGGAAACTATTTTTAAAGTATATTTGTTCTAAAATAAAAATCAATTATTAAATACAAATAATCATGAAAAAATCAATTTTAGCTATTGCACTTATAGCAATTACTGCCGTTTCTTGTAAATCAGAAAAAAATAAAGTAACAGCTAACCAAGAAGTTAAAGATGTTAAAAAAGTAGAAAATGTAATTAGCTCTTATAAAGCAAATATTGCAGAATCTACAGTTACCTGGAAAGGAAACAAACCAACAGGTTCTCATAATGGTACTGTTAGTATTACTAAAGGATTGTTTGAAATTGAAAACAACGTACTTAAATCTGGTGAATTTGTTATTGATATGAATTCAATTTTATGTGCCGATTTAGAAGTTGCTGATGGTAAAGAAAAATTAGAAAATCATTTGAAAGGTTCTGACTTTTTTGATGTTAAAAAGTTTCCTACAGCTAAGTTTGAAATAGCAAATTCTGAAGTTAAAGATGGAAAATTACAAATAACAGGTAATTTAACACTTAGAGGAACTACAAAGAGTATTACAATTCCTGCAACGGTTACTCAAAGTGAAGGTGTAGCTAGTATTAAAAGTGATATTTTTAGTATTGATAGAACTGATTTTGGAGTTACTTACAAATCTAAAAAAATTGATGCTGCTTTAAAAGATAAATTTATTAACGATTTGTTAGAGATTTCTTTTAATATTAAGGCTAAAAAATAATTTTAGATACATAAAAAAGGGCTGACATTTTATTATGTCAGCCCTTTTTTTGTGTTTAGTTTTATACTTTGATATAAGATTCTACTTCAAAAAGTGTTTTAAAATGTTTTAATATTTTTTGTTTTACCTCAGCTTCTGAAATTTCATAACCTAATTCAGCCTGCATAGAAGTAACTGCTTTGCCTCTAATTCCGCAAGGAATAATATTATCAAAATAACCTAAATTTACATTTACATTTAAAGCAAAACCATGCATAGTTACCCATCTACTTGCACGAATTCCCATAGCGCAAATTTTTCGAGGAAACGGTGTTCCTACTCCTAGCCAAACACCTGTTTCGCCATCGCTACGACCTGCTTCTAAGCCGTATTCGGCAATTGTTAATATAATTGCTTCTTCTAAGAAACGTAAGTATTTATGGATGTCTGTGAAAAAATTTTCTAAATCAAGTATCGGATAGCCTACTATTTGCCCTGGACCATGATAGGTAATATCTCCTCCTCTATTTATTTTATAAAAAGTAGCTCCTTTTTCTTTTAATTGTGCTTCATTTAATAATAAATTACTTAAATCTCCTGATTTACCAAGGGTGTAAACATGCGGATGTTCAACAAATAGAAAATGATTGGGCGTGCTAATTTTCAAGGATTTATTTCTATTTTCTCGTTTTAAAGAAACGATTTTTTCTAATAATTTAGCTTGATAATCCCAAGTGTGTTTATAATCTTTTTGACCTAAATCACTAACTGTTATATTTTTATTCATAAATTTGTATCCTAAAACAATCCCCCAAAGGTACTAAAATTAACACCAAGCTGTTATAACAATGCCTATTAACAATTCATAATTATGATTAAAAAAAATCCTTCAATACTATTTTTATTTTTTATTATTTTAGCAACAAATTCCTTTTCTCAAAACTTTTGGAATACAGCTGTAAAAAAAGAGACTTCTAGTCAACAAGTTAAACCTTTAAGCAGAAAAAATACGCCTGAAAAATACCGTTTAGCAACACTAAATTTAAATGGTTTTCAAAATCATTTAACAGGTTTTAAATCAAAAAGAAGTCAACATATTATAACATTACCTGATTCTGAAGGTAAATTACAACGATTTTCTATTAAAGAAACTTCTTATTTAGCTCCTGAATTAGCGGCTAAATTCCCGATGATTAAGTCTTATTCTGGGCAAGGAATTGATGATCCTACGGCTATTGCTAAAATTAGTTTAGGTACCAATGGTGTACATGCACTTATTTATTCAGCTAATAAGAGTATCGTATATATCGACCCTTATACAATTGATAAAAAACAATATATCATCTATAAAAAATCAGCTTTAAAAACTAAAGAGAATGATTTTAGATGTCAGGTAGAAAACACGGCTAAAAAAACAATTAATTCAAATATTAAAAGAAGAAATGCAAATGATGGTATTTTAAGAACTTTTAGAATTGCTATTGCCTGTACTAATGAGTATTCATCATTTCATTTAAACAGACAAAATATTGCCAGTTCAGCTACCGATGCTGTAAAAAAAGCAGTTGTTTTATCGGCAATTAATACGACAATGACTCGTGTAAACGAAGTTTATGAAAGAGATTTAGCCGTTAGAATGGTACTTGTAAATAATAACGATGAGTTAATATTTTTAGAAAATAACGGTGATGATGGTTTAACCGATGATAATGCAGATGCTTTAATTGATGAAAGTCAAGCAAAGTGTGATGCAATTATTGGAGATGCAAATTATGATATAGGTCACACATTTAGCACCGGTGGTGGTGGTTTAGCACAAGTTCGTTCGGTATGTGTTACCGGCTATAAAGCTAGTGGTATAACAGGTAGTTCACAACCCATCAATGATCCTTATGATATTGACTATGTGTGCCATGAAATAGGGCATCAATTTGGAGGTACACACACACAAAATAACGACTGTAACAAATCATCAACCTCTGTCGAACCAGGAAGTGGTTCGACAATTATGGGGTATGCAGGTATTTGTTCACCTAATGTTCAAGGAAATAGTGATCCGTATTTTCATGCAGTAAGTATTGCTCAAATGTGGGCGCATATGCAAAATAGTGGAAGTTGTGCGACACAATCAAGCACTAATAACGATGCTCCTACAGCTAATGCAGGTAAAAATGTAAGTATTCCTAAAGGAACTCCTTTTGTTTTAGAAGGAATAGCTACCGATGCGCAAGGACTTAACAGTCTTACCTATAACTGGGAGCAAATTGATACTCAAAAAGCAACAATGCCTCCTGTTTCAACAAGTACAGCAGGCCCTACTTTTAGGTCTTTAAATCCTACAAAATCACCTAAAAGATATTTCCCTATTTTTGAAGATGTTATAAACGGAACTTCTAACCAATGGATTGTTCTTCCTACGGTAGCTAGAGAATTAAATTTTTCATTAACCGTTAGAGACAACAATGCAGGTGGTGGGAATTCGGCAAGAGATGACATGAAAATTACAGTAACCGATGCAGCGCCTTTTACTGTAACAGTACCCAACACAAATGTTACTTGGATTACAGGAGATCAGCAAACAATTTCATGGAATAAAGGAACAACAGACAGCGCACCAATAAACTGTGCAAAAGTAACTATTAAACTTTCTGTTGATGGAGGTATTACCTTTCCAATTATTTTAAAAGAGAATACTCCTAATGATGGATCTGAAGAAATTACCATACCAAATAATATCACAACACAGGCTAGAATACTTGTAGAGGCTGCCGATAACGTCTTTTATAATGTGAACCCTACTAATTTCACTATTAATTCAACAGATCCTACTTTTTTAATAACCAATAAAACAGCCAAACAAACAACCTGTAAATCAGGAACTAATGCCGTAAATTATACTGTTAATTTTAGTTTTTTAAATGGTCTTAAAGAAACAGTAACTTTAAGTGCTACTAATTTACCTACTGGTGTTACCGCTAGTTTTACTCCAGCAACTATAAACTCCAATGGCGATGCTACCCTAATGCTTAAAAATTTCAGCAACAGTATAGCTCAAGATTACATCTTTAATATTCAAGGGAAATCAGCAAGTGTTACCCAAACAACTCAAGGAGAATTACAAGTAATTCAAGATGTTTTAACAACTGTTAATCCTATCTTTCCAATAGATGCCGATACAGATACTAGTATAGCTCCCGAATTTAAGTGGACACAAGACGATAATGCTACTGCATATCAAATAGAGGTTGCTACTGATGCTAATTTTTCAACTATTGTAATTGACCAACAAGCGAACACCAACGCATATACCTCAACCACTTCATTAGTTGGTAGCACTACCTATTACTGGCGTATAAAGCCTAAAAACTCCTGTACTGAAGGAACTTTTTCTAAGGTTTATAAATTTACAACCCAAGTACCTTCTTATTGTGCTTCAACATTTACCGATGAAGCTGGAGGTGCCAACCACATTAGCAATGTAACTTTTAATAGCATCAATAATAATTCAGGGAACGATAAGGTAGATGGTTATGAAGATTTTACTTCAAAAAACACCACTGTAAAAAGAACAGAATCTCATCAAATAAGCGTTACTTTAAATACCGATGGATACCAAGATCATTGTTATGTATTTATCGACTGGAATCAAGATTTTATCTTTAATACTACTGATGAAAGATATGATTTAGGTACCAAATCAGGAGATAAAGTAAATTCAACATATACCATTAATATTCCTAAAAATGCCGCTTTAGGAAGCACTCGAATTAGAGTAGTTTCAGAATATGATGACCCTACTAATGGCTATGGTGATGGCGCTTGCGATTCAAACCACAAAGAAGAATGGGGTGAAACAGAAGATTATACCTTAATTGTAACAGAAAAACCTCAGCCAGACTTTACACTAACAAATACTTCAGGTAATTTTTCTATTTGTAATAAAGCGACTAATCAGCAAGTTTTTACCATGGCTTATAAAGCATTGGTAAAATTCAACGAAAACATTGTTTTTTCAGTTACAGGGCTTCCTGCAAATGCTACGGCTACCTTTTCACCGAATCCTTTTAAAGAAAATGACACCGTAAAATTAACTGTTTCTAACTTAAAAAATGCAGCTATTGGCGATTACCAAATGGTGGTTACCGCTACAGCATCTTCTATTAAAAAATCAGTAAATATTCCTTTTAATGTAAACAATACGCTTTGTAAGTCAGCAGGGAGTATGAGCTCTCAAATTAGCACAACGCTTGTTCGTTTTGGAAGTATTGATAATACCTCTACAAAAACAACAGGATATACCAACTACACAGCAATCGATACTCAGGTTATAAAAGGTGAAGCGTATCCGTTAGTGGTTAATGCAAATTCGGCAGGAAATCAAACGGTACAAACATTTGCTTGGGTTGACTGGAATCAAAACTGTTTGTTTGATGCTAATGAAAAATATGATTTAGGAACAACAAGCAACGCAAATACAGCAACTAAAAATAGTGGATTAAAAATTGCTGTTCCTTCGGATGCTTTATTAGGAACAACCATTTTAAGAATTGTAACTCAAAAAGAAGGCTCTCAAAACTCAAACGAATGTCAATTAGGTTTTAATGGTGAAGTAGAAGATTATACCATTAAAATCACACCCGATTTTACATTAAAAAGCCAAAAACCAGCAATATCTATTTGCAATAAAGCAGTGAATAAAGTAGCTTTTATAATTGATTTTAAATCATTAAATGACTTTAATGAAAACGTTACTTTCTTAGCAGAAAACGCCCCTGAAAATGCTGTTGTAACTTTTAATCCTACAACAATTAACAAAACAGGAGCCTTTACAGTACATATTAATAATTTAAACAATGCCCCTATTGGAAATTATACCGTTAAAGTAATAGCAACTGCTGGTTTACTAAAAAAATCAATTAACTTAACACTTGTTGTTAATGACCGTTATTGCAAATCAAAAGGAAATAGCACTTCAAAAATAAGCCTAACCAACGTTAGTTTTGCAGGGATTAATAATAGTTCAACAAAAACAACT
This sequence comes from Tenacibaculum dicentrarchi, assembly GCF_900239345.1. GTDB lineage: Bacteria > Bacteroidota > Bacteroidia > Flavobacteriales > Flavobacteriaceae > Polaribacter > Polaribacter dicentrarchi. The sequence goes on from NZ_OESZ01000043.1 coordinate 14,929, forward strand.
GGTTATTCTAATTTTACTTCGGTTACAACACCTGTTGTTAGAGGTGAGCAATATGATTTAAATATTGAAGTTGATAGCGATGGAAATAACGCACTAAAAACCTTCGGATGGATTGATTGGAATCAAAATTTGATATTTGAAGAAAGTGAATCATTTAATTTAACAACAAATAACACTACGATAACCATTCCTGAGGATGCAAAACTAGGCGCAACAATCTTACGTATTTTAACCAGAAAAGAAACTACCGACAAAGAAAATTCTTGTGAGTTTAATTTTGATGGTGAAGTAGAAGATTATACTATTAATGTTGATGAAAGTTTTGCGACATCTGCAAATTTATTTACCGATTTAAAAATATACCCTGTACCTTCATACGGAACATTAACCGTAAACTTTAAGGTGAAAGAAAAAAACCTAACCATTATTAAATTAATTGATGCAAGAGGGCAATTATTAGAAACACAAACATTTTCAACAATATCTAGTAATTTTAATAAAGAAATTAAATTTAAAAAAGTAAGCCGCGGAATTTACTTTATACAAATTCAAAATGACGGTAAACTAAGTACCCGTAAAATTATGATGAAATAAAAAAAAATTACATCAAAAAAAAGCGAGCTTAACAGCTCGTTTTTTTTTACACAAACTTTAAATAACAACTTCAAACAACACGCTAAGAACACTATAAGTACAACTAGCTAGCAGCATAAATTGATTCATTAATTTTTGGCTGGCAATACTTTTTTTATGTAATTTTACCGTATTGAAATTCAAAATATATGCATATAGCAATTGCCGGAAATATAGGCGCAGGAAAAACCACGTTAACGAATCTATTAGCCAAACATTACGATTGGGAGCCTCATTATGAATCAGTAGACGAAAATCCTTATTTGGATGATTTTTATGGTGAAATGGAACGTTGGTCTTTTAATTTGCAAGTATACTTTTTAAACAGCCGTTTTCGTCAGGTTTTAGAATTAAGAGAGTCTGGAAAAAAAATAATTCAAGATAGAACTATTTATGAAGACGCTCATATTTTTGCACCCAACCTACACGCTATGGGATTAATGACTAATCGTGATTTTAGTAACTACTCTTCATTATTCGAATTAATGGAAAACTTAGTTACCCCTCCCGACTTATTAATTTATTTACGTGCAGATACAGCTACCCTTCTTGGGCAAATTCACAAACGTGGTAGAGACTATGAAAACGCTATTAGCGTTGAGTATTTAACCAGATTAAACGAACGTTACGAAGCTTGGATTAGTGAGTACACAAAAGGAAAACTACTAATTATTGATGTCGATAATTTAGATTTTATCAATAATAAAAAAGATTTAAAATTTATTATTGATAAAATAGATGCTCAAATTAAGAAGTTAAACTAAACTTCTTTTAAATTCACTTAATAAAATAGCAGTTGCTGTAGCTACATTTAAACTTTCTGTTTTTTGAATATCACCAAATCTAGGAATCGTTAATTTATGTTTTACAATAGCTGCTATTTTATTTGAAATTCCATTTGCCTCATTTCCCATTACTAAAACTGCTTTTTCAGGAAGGTTTGCTTTATAAATATTTTCGCCATCCATATCAGCAGTATAAATGGCTAATGGTGTTTCTGTTAAAAAACTTGGTAAATCAACGTACGAAATATTTACCCTCGTTAAAGATCCCATGGTTGATTGCACTACTTTTTGATTATAACAATCTACCGTATTTTTAGAGCAAACCAACTCGGTAATACCAAACCAATCGCACAACCGAATAATAGTTCCTAAATTACCTGGGTCATTTACCTCATCTAAAGCAAGTGTAAAATTAGCGCTATCTTGCTCCTTTTCTTCAGGAATTTTAAACAACCCTAAAACTTTATTTGGTTTTTTTAACGTACTTATTTTCTTTAATTCAACTTCTGAAATAAGCGTACTTTGAACATTATTAGCCATTTCGAAAGAAGCGTCTACCGTAAATATATGCGCTACCTCTACTGATGACTTTAATAACTCGGTAACAACCTTTACTCCTTCAGCAACAAATAATTGATGTTTTTGTCGATACTTTTTTTGCTGTAAACTCGTTATTAACTTTAAATTGTTTTTAGATAAACTCATTATTATTTTTTTAACATATTATAATCACTAAAAAACAGTATTTTTGATACTTAAATACCAGCCGTAAAGTTAATGAAAAAACTTTCTTTCTTCTTTTTATTAGTCATCTTATTCAGTGCTTGTAGTACCATAAAATTTGTTAAAAAAAACGAATTATTACTAACAAAAAATACAGTTTATATTGACAGTGTAAAAAATACAAATCAAAATATTACAGAATTACTAATGCAACGTCCTAATGCAAAAGCCTTAGGAGTTCCATTATCACTGTATTTTTATAATTTAGGAAATCCGAAGGGAGCAAAATCACCCGCGAAATGGGGTTTTAAAAACCCAAAAATATATTCGTTTTTTAAGAAAGGATTTTCTGAAAAACAAAGTATATCTGTAGCTAAATCTTTTATAGGAATCAATCGCTGGTTTTTAAACAGTGGTGAAGCTCCTATTATTATTGATGATAAAAAAACAAAAAAAACTGCGGATAATTTAAATGCCTACTTTCAAACAGAAGGATATTTTAGGGCTAAAGTTTCCTTTAAAAAAGATACTATTGATACTAAAAAAGGTAGTATTTCTTATCAAATAACAAAAGGAAAACCTTCGTTTTTAAGTTTAATTAAAACTAAAATAGCTTCTCCAGCCCTTGATTCTTTGTACAAAAAATCAAAAGAAAACAGTTTTCTTCAAGCAGGAAATCAATATAAAGATGAACATTTTGTTAAAGAAGCAAATAGGCTAGTTACTTTTTTTAGAAATAAAGGAATTTATCATTTTAATGAAAATTATATTTCGTTTGAAAATGATACACTTCAAAATTATCAGAAAACAAAAGTAAACATTAATATTTCTGATAGAGTTATTCCTTTTAAAGTTCAAAACATAAAGAAAATCAATGTATATACCGATTATACCTATAATAAACGAAACAACGTTTACAAAGACACTGTTTTATACAAAGGAATTACTTTTTATGCACATAAAAAATTAAAATACAATCCTAAAATACTTGCACAATCATTATTTATAAAACCAAATACGGTTTATAGTGATTTTTCTAAAAAATTAACTAGAAAACATTTAAGAGGATTAAAAAACTTTAAAACAACCTCTATTCGATATGATGAATTAAATGATACCGAATTAAATGCAAATATTTTTTTAACACCTATTGAAAAATACACTTTAGGTTTTGATGCTGAATTGTCTCGTTCTAATATTAGAAATTTTGATATTTCTTTAAAATATTCGTTAATTAACCGAAATGCTTTTAAAGGTGCTGAAATATTTAAATTCTCTACTTTTGGCTCTTACTTTAATTCTAACAACGGGCTTGGGTGGGAAATTGGCGCTGACCTTACTTTAGGAATTCCTCGTTTTGTAGCACCTTTTGGACTAAAAAGACTTATTCCAAAGAAAATGTTTCCTAAAACAAAATTTTTAATTGGATTGGGTAATCAAAAAAATATTGGGTTAGATAATCAGAATATTACCATTGGCTTAGATTATAAATGGGTTTACAACAAGCAAAAATCATTACAACTAGAATTACTCAATGTACAATATATTAGAAACTTAAATGTTAATAATTACTTTAGCATTTATAATTCAGAATATTTTAAACTGAAACAAGTAGCAACTGCCTCTTCTAAATATAAATTACCTACAAATCAGCCTGGTAACTCAGCCGATATTTTACAATTTATGCAAAATATTGCTACCGATGGTTCGTTTAAAAACACCCAACCTTTAAAATATCAGAATAACCTTAATATTTTTAACAGATACAATATTATTACTTCCGATTTTTTAATCCCTGAAATTGCTTTTACCTACACGTATAATAATCAACTAAATAGCAAAGACACTAATTTTTCTTTCCTTAAATTTCGAGTTGCTAATGCTGGAAACTTAATGGGAGTTATATCTAAAAAAACAAATAATCGAAATCAAAAAACAGTTTTAAAAATTCCTATCGCTCAATATTTTAAAGCAGATGTTGAATATAAAAAATATTGGAATTTAGGAAATAATACCGTTTTAGCACATCGTACATTTTTAGGAGCAATTATAACCTATAATAATGCTAGTATTCCTTTTTTACGCAGTTATTTTACAGGTGGTTCTAATGATGTTAGAGCCTGGAGAACCTACTCTTTAGGACCTGGAACACGACAACCAGGATTAGAATATAATATAGGAAGTTTAAAATTTTTATCGAGTTTTGAATATCGATTTAACGTTATTGGCGCTTTAAAAGGCGCTTTATTTGTTGATACAGGAAATATTTGGGATATCACCAATTCTAAATATATAGATGATGTTGCTAAATTTAATCAACTAAAATCAATAACAGATATTGCTGTTGGCTCAGGTTTTGGGCTTCGATACGATTTTAGCTTTTTAATTGCAAGATTAGATTTAGGCTTTAAAATGCACGAACCTTATTTAAAAAATGATCGATGGTTTAAAAATCATAATTTTTCAAATTCTATATTAAATATCGGAATTAATTATCCTTTTTAAAAATTTAACAAGTAGCAAGCAGTTATTGTAAACAAAAGCATTTAAAATTTCTTATTTTTGACACGCCTAAAACAACTTAACACAACTAAAAAACATAACACAATGTCTCATACTATTAAAGCTGGAGTTGCCACCGGAAAAGAAGTCCAAGCAATATTTCAATTAGCAAAAGATAAAAAATTTGCCTTACCTGCTGTAAATGTTGTAGGTTCTAGCTCCGTAAATACCGTTTTAGAAACCGCAAAAGAATTAAATTCACCCGTAATTATTCAATTTTCTAATGGTGGTGCACAATTTAATGCTGGTAAAGGGTTATCTAACAAAGATGAAAAAGCAGCTATTGCAGGTGCTGTTGCAGGTGCAAAACACGTGCATTTATTAGCCGAAGCTTATGATATTCCAGTAATTTTACATACCGACCACGCTGCTAAAAAATTATTACCTTGGATTGATGGTTTACTTGATGCAAGTGAACAGTTTTATAAAGAAACAGGAAAATCATTATACAGTTCTCATATGATTGATTTATCTGAAGAACCGTTAGAAGAAAATATCGAAATCTGTAAGAAATACCTAGCTCGTATGAGTAAAATAGGGATGACTTTAGAAATTGAATTAGGAATTACAGGTGGTGAAGAAGATGGTGTTGACAATTCTGACGTTGATGTTTCTAAATTATACACACAACCCGAAGAAGTTGCTTATGCTTATGAAGAATTAATGAAAGTAAGCAATCAGTTTACCATTGCTGCTGCTTTTGGTAATGTTCACGGAGTTTACAAGCCTGGAAATGTAAAATTAACACCAAAAATTTTAAAAAATTCTCAAGAATATATTTCTGAAAAGTACAATGTACCTCATAATACTATCGATTTTGTTTTTCACGGAGGATCGGGTTCTACCTTAGAAGAAATTAGAGAAGCTATTGGTTATGGTACAATTAAAATGAATATTGATACTGATTTACAATACGCTTTTACTGAAGGAGCTCGTGATTATATCTTAGCTAAAAAAGACTATATAGCAAGTCAAATTGGTAACCCTGACGATTCGGAACAACCAAATAAAAAATATTACGACCCACGTAAATGGCTACGTGAAGGAGAATTAACTTTCAAAACCCGTCTAAAAAAAGCTTTTGAAGACTTAAACAACGTAAACACTTTATAAGAATTAAAATAAATTATAACTGATTACATACTGTTATAACAAACTATAAATAAGCACTTAGAACCCTCTAAGTGCTTTTTTTAATTTATAAAAAGTAAAGTTCGCAAAAATAATTTACATTTGTCGTCGGCTCTTTTCTTAAAATGAATGAGTTAATTACTAACAAACAACAAAACATAAACTAAACTATGGCTTGGTTTAAACGTAAAGACAAAGGGATTCAAACCCCAACAGAACAAAAGAAAGACACTCCTAAAGGCTTGTGGTATAAAACACCAAGTGGAAAAATAATTGATACCGACGAATTAAAAAAGAATTTATACGTAAGTCCTGAAGATGGATACCACGTACGTATAGGTAGTAAAGAGTACTTTGAAATCTTTTTTGATGATAATAAGTTCAAAGAATTGGATCCAAAGTTATCAGCTAAAGATCCATTAAAGTTTGAAGACACTAAAAAGTACCCTGAAAAATTAAAAGCGGCTCAGAAAAAAACAGGATTAAAAGATGCTGTACGTACCGCTGTAGGTAAGTCAATGGAAAAAGATTTAGTAGTTGCTTCTATGGATTTTGCTTTCATCGGAGGTTCTATGGGAAGTGTAGTTGGAGAAAAAATAGCACGAGCTATTGATTATTCTATCAAAAATAACATTCCTTTTTTAATGATTTCTAAATCTGGTGGAGCACGTATGATGGAAGCTTCTTTATCTTTAATGCAATTAGTAAAAACTTCTGCAAAATTAGCACAATTAGCCGAAGCTAAACTTCCGTACATTTCATTATGTACCGATCCTACAACAGGAGGAACCACAGCATCATTTGCTATGCTAGGAGACATTAACATTGCAGAACCAAATGCTTTAATTGCTTTTGCAGGACCTCGTATTGTAAAAGACACTACTGGTAAAGATTTACCTGAAGGATTTCAACGTTCAGAATTTTTATTAGAACATGGATTCTTAGACGCAATTTACGAACGTAAAGAATTAAAAAAACAAGTGAATTTATATATAGACTTGATACAAAATCAACCTATTAGAGCGTAAAATTAAAAGTCAGAAATTGCTGACTTTTTTGTTTTTTATCTATACAAAAACAACGATTCTCTCAATTCAACTAAAATTTTATTTGTACATTTGCAACTTCAATGAATAACTCATTGATGTACATAAAAATCATTTAAATAATATTGGAATGTATTTAACAAAAGAAGTAAAAGAAGGATTATTCGAAAAACACGGTAAAAGTAAAGCTGATACTGGAACTTCGGAAGGACAAATTGCTTTGTTCACTTTTAGAATTAACCACTTAACGGAGCACTTAAAGAAAAATCGTAAAGATTTTAACACAGAGCGTTCATTAGTGAAAATGGTAGGAAAACGTAGAAGCTTACTTGATTACTTAAAGAAAACTGAAATCAACAGATATCGTGCGATTATCAAAGAATTAGGAATTAGAAAATAATTCTCACAAAAAGAGGCTCTATAAACGTGCCTCTTTTTTTATACCTAAAAATTCATTTCTGTCTAACTAATAGAAATTTATATAAAAAACTCAAAATTTTTAACAACAATTTTGAATTTCCATTGCAACAACAAAATAACAACACAACAACAACAAACAATTTAAAAATTTAGAATTAAAATTTATGATTCCAAAAGTATTTAGAGAGGTCATTGACCTAGGAGATGGAAGAACCATTTCATTAGAAACGGGTAAACTAGCAAAACAAGCCCATGGTTCTGTTGTTGTTCAAATGGGAAAAGCAATGTTGTTATGTACTGTTGTATCTAGCTACAAAGCAGGAACAGTAGATTTTTTACCTTTAACAGTAGATTATAGAGAAAAGTTTGCTGCCGCAGGTCGTTACCCTGGTGGTTTCTTTAAAAGAGAAGCAAGACCAAGTGATGGTGAAATATTAACTATGCGTTTAGTAGACCGTGTTTTACGTCCATTATTTCCAAAAGATTATCATTCGGAAGTACAGGTAATGATTCAATTAATGTCGAATGATGAAGATGTGATGCCAGATGCTTTAGCAGGTTTAGCAGCTTCTGCAGCTATTCAATTATCTGATTTCCCTTTCGAATGCCCTATTTCTGAAGCACGTGTTGCTAGAGTAAATGGAGAATTTGTTATCAACCCAACTAGAGCGCAATTAGAAGAATCTGATATCGATATGATGATTGGAGCTTCTGAAGAATCTGTAATGATGGTTGAAGGTGAAATGGATGAAATTTCTGAAGAAGAAATGGCTGATGCAATTAAATTTGCTCATGAATCTATTAAAATACAATGTGCTGCTCAAACTCGTTTAGCTGAGGCTTTCGGAAAGAAAGAAACAAGAGAGTACGAAGGAGAACGAGAAGATGAAGAATTAGCAGCTAAAATAAACGAATTTACTTACGATAAGTGTTATGCTATTGCTAAAAAAGGTACTTCTAAAGTAGAACGTAGTAATGCTTTTGCTGAAGTAAAAGAAGAGTTAAAAGCTACATTTACTGAAGAAGAATTAGCTGATTATGGTGATTTAGTTGGTAAATATTTCAATAAATCTCAAAAAAGTGCTGTTAGAGAATTAACTTTAGCGGAAGGATTACGTTTAGATGGACGTAAAACTGATGAAATCAGACCAATTTGGTGTGAAGTAGATTATTTACCATCAACACATGGTTCATCAATTTTTACTCGTGGAGAAACTCAAGCATTAGCAACAGTAACTTTAGGAACATCAAGAGATGCTAACAAAATAGATATGCCATCTTACGAAGGTGAAGAAAATTTCTATTTACATTATAACTTCCCTCCTTTTTGTACAGGTGAAGCTCGTCCATTAAGAGGAACTTCTCGTAGAGAGGTTGGTCATGGTAACTTAGCACAACGTGGTTTAAAAGGAATGATTCCTGCTGATTGTCCTTATACAGTAAGAGTTGTATCTGAAGTATTAGAATCTAATGGTTCTTCTTCAATGGCAACTGTTTGTGCTGGTACAATGGCTTTAATGGATGCAGGTGTTAAAATGACAAGACCAGTTTCTGGTATTGCTATGGGATTAATTTCTGATGGTGACCGTTACGCAGTTTTATCTGATATTTTAGGGGATGAAGATCATTTAGGTGATATGGACTTTAAAGTAACTGGTACTTCTGAAGGAATTACTGCTTGTCAAATGGATATTAAAGTTAAAGGATTAGGTTACGAAATTTTAGTAAATGCACTAAAACAAGCTCGTGCAGGTCGTTTACATATTTTAGGGAAATTAACTGATACTATTGAATCTGCAAATCAAGAAGTAAAAGCACATGCTCCTAAAATGATTAACAGACGTATTCCTAATGAAATGATTGGAGCGTTTATTGGTCCAGGTGGAAAACATATTCAAGAATTACAGAAAGAAACAGAAACTACAATCGTAATTACTGAAGATGCTGTAACTGAAGAAGGAATTATTGAAATTTTAGGAACGAATCCTGAAGGAATTGAAAAAGTTGTTACCCGTATTGAGTCTATGCTTTTTAAACCTCAAGTTGGTAATTCTTATCAAGTAAAAGTAATTAAAATGTTAGATTTTGGTGCTGTTGTAGAATATGCAGAAGCTCCAGGAAACGAAGTTTTATTACACGTTAGTGAATTAGCTTGGGAACGTACAGAAAATGTTTCTGACGTAGTTAAAATGGGTGATGTATTTGAAGTAAAATATTTTGGACTTGACCCAAGAACTCGTAAAGAAAAAGTTTCTCGTAAAGCATTGTTACCAAAACCAGAAGGTTATGTAGCAAGACCACCAAGAGAAAATAAGCCTAGAGATAACAGAAATCGTGATGATAGAAAACCTAGAACTCCAAGAGAGCCTAGAGAAGTAAAAAAAGATTAATCATCTCGTTTTAAAACTATATTAAAAACCGCTAATTTATTTAGCGGTTTTTTTATATTCGCAAAAAATCACACTGTATGAAAACTATTAAATTATCATCAAAATTCACAAATTTAAGCTTATACCTTAGTTTATTTATTCCGATACTATTAATTCCTAGTATTTTAAATACAGTTGTAAAACAAGGAATTAACGGTAAAATAATTTTTGGAAGTATTATTATTTTAGCACTTATTAGTTTTTTAGGCTACTTATTTTTATTTGTTTGCACTGCAAAAACAGAAAACAACACTTTAATTTTAAAGAAACAATTTCGCACACCCCAAACCTATACTTTTGATAAAATTGGAGATATTAGTAGCTTTAGACTAAAAACAACGAAATACACTACTGTAAAAATGAGTAAAACAGCGAGTGTATTTGAAAAATATATTATTATTAATTCTAAAAACTTATTCTTTAACGATAAAATTGACGCTGAAGAAAAACTAAAAGAATTAAAAGGAATAGCTAAATAATAACTCTTTTTTAGTTTCTTTGTAGTCTTTTTATGAAGATACAACAAATTACATATTTATCAATAGGAACCAACCAAGGTAATCGGCTAAAAAACTTGCAAAATGCAATTAATTTAATTGCTAAAAATATTGGTACTGTTCAACAAATTGCTTCGGTATATGAAACACCTTCTTTAGGTTTTAAAGGTGCCGATTTTTACAATACCTGTATTAAAGTTAGTACCTGCTTATCACCTGAAAAATTGATTAAAAACCTTCTTTATTTAGAAGATAAATTAGGTAGAACTCGAAAAAACAAAGGTGGTTATACTGATAGAATTATCGATTTAGATATTTTATTATATAATGATGAAATTATTTTTTCAGAAAATGTAATTGTACCACACCCTAGAATGTTACAACGTAAATTTGTATTAGTACCATTGGTTGAAATTGCCAAAAAAACACTTCATCCAACAGTTAAAAAACCATTATACGATTGCTTAAAAAATTGTACCGATACCTCTAAAATTTCAAAAATAGAAACAACTTTAAAAACACCCGATACAATATCAAGTACTTACAAATACATTGCTATTGAAGGAAATATTGGTGCAGGAAAAACGTCACTAACCAATATAATGTCTGAGCAATTTAAGGCTAAAATTGTTTTAGAACGTTTTGCCGATAATCCTTTTTTACCTAAATTTTATCAAGACAAAGAGCGTTATGCCCTTCCTTTAGAAATGAGTTTTTTAGCAGATAGATATCAGCAATTAACCGATGATTTGGCACAGTTTAATACACTTAAAAACTGTATTATTTCTGATTATTATATTTTTAAATCCTTAATTTTTGCACAAGTAACCTTGCCAAAAGAAGAATATACCTTGTATCAAAAAATGTTCGATTTACTTTATAAAGAAGTTAAAAAACCCGATTTATATGTGTATTTATATCAAAACACCGAACGTTTACTTGAAAATATAAAACATAGAGGAAGAGCTTACGAGCAAAATATAGCAGCAACTTATTTACAAAAAATAGAAGATGGCTATAGTAATTTCATAAAAAAAGTACCTGAATTAAATATTTTAGTAATCGATGTTTCTGATTTAGATTTTGTTAATAATAGAGAAGATTATTTATATATTATTAATAAAATTAATAATCATAAAAGATTAAAATAACTAAAAAAGCAGCTTTTTAAGCTGCTTTTTTAGGTTTTAAAACTATTTTTTCAATTCTAATTTCTCAGCAAAATACTCACAAAAATCACGCATTGTGTCACCCATTTTTTTATCATCAGTAGCTCTTTCAAATGAACTTGCCATTGACAATAATGTTTGATGATAAAATTGCTTCATTTCATCAACAGGCATATCTTTGGTCCATAGATCCATACGTAAAGTATCTTTTTTCTTATGATCCCAAACCGATAACATAATCGCTTTTGATGATTCATTATTAATGCCTCCATCTTCGGCATTCCATGAAATTTCTTCAGGAATTTTATTTTCGTCTAAGCCTATTGTAAATGTTACTTTAGAAGTGTGCTCTATCGCCATTATTTCTTTGGTTTATAGTTTGATTTTATGAAGATTTCCGCTTCATTTTTACGTAATAATTCTGGCAAAGATACATCATTCTTTTGCATGTACGAACGCACTATTTGCCAACCAATAAACTCCCCTATTCTTCCTGGAGATTGCCTATCTTTTTCCAGATAAAACTTTGAAAAAGGCGCAATATCTAAAAAGCGAATATCTAGCTCTTTATCAGTACTATATAGCATGTTTTTTTCGATAAAATATTTCCAAATTTGCGCTTCATTACTTTCTGCCCAACGCATTTTATTTTGTGAATATCCTATTTTTAACGAATCAGAAACTGCTGGTAAATACGCGTCTAATAGATACATTTTTTTACCTTTATAAATCATTTTATCAACAAAACTTCGTGGTTTTTTAGAAAACTTATGCACATTTAAAATGGCTTTTGCTACATCGACAATAACCTGTTCTTTTTCATTGTTTTGTTTTATATACGCAGGATATTCACTATAAAAAGGATGTTTTTTACCCAAATAAGCATCCAAAGAAATAAGCAATAAACTATCGGCAAAAACAATGCGATTATCATAATCAATATTGGTAAGCATCGTAATTACTCTTGGCGTTTTAGCCTTCGGATTATAATATTTTAAATGCTTAAAAAATGAATTTAAATCAGCCGTTAAACCAGCTATATTAGAAAATACTTTTTGTGTTTCATTATACAATTCACGTTCATCTTTATTGTTTATTTTATTAATCCAAACACTGTCGGGTTCTTGCGGAAATAAAAATGGATATTTCAGTTTTGTTTTACCTAAATCGGCAGAAGTTGTTTTATAAAAATCAACATCAAATCTATCTATCTTGAGATTAATTTTAATATCAGAAACATCTACTTTTAATTTAGAATTAATTTCTTTTTTGCAAGATATTATCGCTAAAGCTAAAACACAAAGTGCTAAAAATTTTCTCATGAACTTATAGTATATTTACATTTAATATTACAACGTCGAAATTACTAAAATAGTTTATATCATTTTTATATAAACCCTTATAAAATATAGTTGATTATGAATACACCAAAAGTTTCTGAACATATTGTAAAATGGTTAAAAGAATACGCCAATAAAGCGGGAGTAAATGGTTTTGTGGTAGGTATTTCTGGCGGTATCGATAGCGCTGTTACTTCAACCTTATGTGCCCAAACTGGCTTAAAAGTTTTATGTGTTGAATTGCCAATTCATCAAGCTAAAAGCCAAGTAAACAGAGCAAATGAACATATTAAACAGTTAAAAGCGCGTTTTAGCAACGTTAGTGAAGCTGAAGTAGATTTAACAAGTGTTTTTGAAGGTTTTAAAACCGTTGTTCCTGAAGTAGAAACATCTGCAAAAACCGATTTAGCCTTAGCAAATACACGCGCTCGTTTACGTATGACTACGCTGTATTATTTTGCAGGATTACACGGTTTATTAGTAGCAGGAACAGGAAATAAAGTAGAAGATTTTGGCGTAGGTTTTTACACAAAATATGGCGATGGTGGTGTCGATTTAAGCCCAATTGCCGATTTAGTAAAATCGGAAGTTTATGCCTTGGCAGCACATTTAAAAGTTCCTGATTCAATACAAAATGCCCAACCTACCGATGGACTTTTTGGCGATAGTAGAACAGATGAAGATCAAATTGGTGCTTCTTATGATGAATTAGAATGGGCAATGAAAATGTTAGACTCAGGAAAAACGGAAGGTGATTTTGAAAACAGAGAACTAGAAGTTTTTAAAATTTATACTCGATTAAATCGCATCAATCAACATAAAATGATTCCGATTCCTGTTTGTGAAATTCCTAGTGAATTGAACGTAAAAACAGAGATGAAAGTAAATCATCTTTTATAAAAACTAAAAAGCCTATTTAAATTTCATTTAAAAACGTTTTGTAACATAAAAATAAGAAATCGAATCCGTCAAACTGAATTTAGTTCAGTTTCGCATCCTGATTTTCCGTAGTTATTCCCTTTTTTTGATTACCCTTGTCAATTCGAGTGGTTTTAATGACTAAAAGGAATTAAAATTGTATCGAGAATTTGAGTTCTTTTATGTTGATGAACTTTATACAAAAAAGTTCTCGATACAATTTTTTTGAAGGAAAAAAATCACTCGAACTGACAGTTTCTTTAATTTTTAAACAGGCTCTAAAAAGTATTAAAACTTCGGAAGACTTTTTTTACACTAAATATTTTAAAAACAAAGCGCCTAAACCACTCTGTTTAACTTATCAAAAAGACGTTTTTTTAAGTCGGTGTAGTTTACTATTTCTTCTAAATCAAGCGTTATTTTTTGCGCTTGAACTTCCTTCATTATTTCTTTAATTTTTTCTTCTATTAAAATTCTTCGCAGGTTTAAAACAGCATCAGAAACTAATTTCGGTAATACTTTTATAGCCGTTGTAACAACAATTTCTTTGCGCTCCCAATCGCTTAACGAATATTTTTCTTCATCCATTAAAATATTGGTTACCAAGCTTGCTATTTCTTGATTTTCGTGCATTATCAATCTATCAATAGAAATTTTTTCATCTTGATTTAATTGATGCACTAACTGATAATAGGTTAATTTAAAAAGCTCATTGGCAAACTCAATTTCATCTTCCTGTAAATTTAAATACAACTCGTTTGAAACCGTATTTTGATATTCTTCTTTTTCTAAAACAGGCTGCCCTTTTTCATCAACTGTAGCCACCCAATTTACAAAATCGACCATTTCATTACCATACAATAATAATATTCTGATAATTTCTTTTTCTAAAATCTCTAATTGATTAATTTCTTTGCGTCCTTTTCCACCGCCTTTTACAACCCCCATAGAGGCTTGCGATGCCGTTTCAGCATAAGATGCCGTTGGCTGATTTGCACTTCGTTTATTAGAATTTGCAACACTTTTATTTAACAACTGCGCTAATTCACTAAATAAAACTTTCTCTGAAATATCCATAATACGCGCACATTCTTGCACATAAACTTCTCGCTGAATACCGTCAGGAATTTTTGAAATACTTGTTACAATATCACGAATTAATCCTGCTTTTTTTACAGGATCATTCTTTGCTTCTCTCATTAATAAAGAAACTTTAAATTCAATAAAATCTTGCGATTTATCTTCTAAAAACTGTTTTAATTCAGTTGTTGAATGTGATTTTGCAAAACTATCAGGGTCTTCTCCTTCAGGAAAAGAAATTACTTTTACATTCATTCCTTGCTCTAAAATCAAGTCGATACCTCTCATAGAGGCTCTAATTCCTGCGGCATCGCCATCAAATAAAACCGTAATATTTTTTGTCAAACGGTTTACCAATCGGATTTGGTCGGGTGTTAATGCTGTTCCTGAAGAGGCTACCACATTTTCAATTCCTGATTGATAAAAAGAAACAACATCAGTATATCCTTCTACCAAATAACAATTGTCAAGCTTTGCAATTTCTTTTTTTGCCTGATAAAGTCCATATAAAATTTTACTTTTATGGTAAATATCACTTTCTGGTGAATTTAAATATTTTGCTGCCTTTTTATCATTGGTTAAAATTCGTCCTCCAAAACCTAAAATTCGCCCCGACATACTATGAATCGGAAACATTACACGTCCTTTAAAACGGTCAAATTTTCGGTCTTGCGTACCACCTTCTTTTACAATGGTTAATCCTGTCGATTTTAAATATTTTAAATCGTAGCCTTTTTTTAGCGCGGCATTGGTAAAATTATCCCACTCGTCTTTACAATATCCTAATTCAAATTTTTCAATAATATCTTCTCTAAAACCTCTTTCTTTAAAGTAAGATAAACCAATTGCACGCCCTTGTTGGCTATTCATTAATAAATCGTGAAAATAATCTTTCGCAAATTTAGATGCCAAAAACATACTTTCTCGTTCATTAAGTTGTTCTTTTTGCTGGTCAGATTGCTCGGTTTCTTCTACCTCAATATTATATTTTTTAGCCAACCATTTAATAGCCTCAGGATAAGAATAATGTTCATGTTCCATTAAAAACGACACTGCATTTCCACCTTTCCCAGTACTAAAATCTTTCCAAATTTGCTTTACTGGCGATACCATAAACGAGGGGGTTCGCTCATCAGTAAATGGGCTCAATCCTTTAAAGCTACTTCCTGATTTTTTCAATTGCACAAATTCGCCAATTACCTCAGCAACTTGGGCAGCTTCAAAAACTTTATCTATTGTTTGTTGGGTTATCATAATCGTATAAAATACAACTCGCAAAGGTACAATTTTAAAATATACCAGATTTTAACCCTTGTTTTACTTAAATAAATATCTTCTAAACTTTAGTTGATAAAAGCATATAAATAGATAATTTTGCAATAAATCCCCAATTATGAAAATAACAATACCCTTCTATTTTTTACTTTTTATCGCTTTAAATACAACGGCGCAAGAAACCATTATAATTCCTGATATTGGTTTAGAAGAATGTTTAATTGATTTAGATATTGATTCGAATGGTTTAAATGGAAATATTTTGGTTAGCGATGCAAAATATGTGGTTAATTTGAATATAAACGACCCAATAACCAACAAATTATTACCCAACGTACACTCTAAAATTAAAGATTTAACAGGGCTTGAAAGCTTCCCTAATTTAAAACGATTAGATTGTTTTGGTAATAATATTACTAAGATAGATTTATCAAAAAGTACCTCTATTACTTTTTTAAATTGTAGTGAAAACAAAATTAAAAGCCTTGACCTTAGTAACAATAATCAATTAGTTTATGTAAGTTGTGATAGCAATAATTTAGAAAGTTTAATTTTAGGCGATAATCCAAACCTTGAAACTTTGTACGCTAGTTATAATAAATTAACAAATTTAGATGTTAAAGCCTGTACAAAATTAGAAACCTTAGACACCACTACAAATAGATTAAAAAATATTTTGGTAAACGATACACAGCTTAACAATACCCCTGAAGGATGGTATAAAGATGCCACGGCAAATTACACAACAAGGATAAATACTGTGCAAAAAGCGCCTGTTACAACTCCTAAAAAAATTATATCAATTCCTGTAAAAACTCATTCCGAAGAATTTAAACAAAAAGTTATTACAGAATTTGAATCCGAAGTTTTAAAGGAAGCTCATTTACAAAGTATCAAAAATAAATTAATGAAAACCTATAGTTTAAAACCTGATGAAATAGCATCTTGGATAAAAAAATATAACAAACGAATTAATTACTAGAAAAATAATTTGAAGCAATTTCCTGCTTTCCGCACTCGCTTTTTTTGTTTAAAAAAACAAAAAAGAGCTCAAACAATTGCTTCAATCAGGGCTATAAATTTCAGTTTTTTTGATATTTTCAAGCAGTAATTAATAAAAGTACTAGATATATAAAACAGAAAAAACCATCAAATATTGATGGTTTTTTTATAAATAGTTTTAAAAAATTATGAAACTGCTTTTAATTTTTTAATACCTGATTTTGTTATTTTCGATTCGGCATATTCTCTGGTAATTATTAATTCTTTGTCATCAGAACTAGGCATTTCGAACATTGCATCGGTTAAAATAGCTTCACATAATGAACGTAATCCACGAGCTCCTAACTTGTATTCTATTGCTTTTTCTACAATATATTCCATCGCTTCTTCTGATAAAGAAAAGGCAATATCATCCATTGCAAACAACTTTGTGTATTGCTTAACTAATGAATTTTTAGGCGCTGTTAAAATAGCACGCAATGTTTTTGCATCTAAAGGATTCATGTAACTTAATACAGGTAAACGTCCAATAATTTCAGGAATTAATCCAAACGATTTTAAATCTGAAGGAATAATATATTGTAATAAATTAGTTTCATCTACTTTGTCTTCATCAATTGAAGCGCTATACCCTACCGCTTGCATATTTAAACGCTTGCTGATTATTCTTTCAATTCCTGCAAAAGCACCACCTGCGATAAATAAAATATCTTTGGTATTTACTTCAATAAATTTTTGGTCTGGGTGTTTTCTTCCGCCTTTAGGCGCTACATTTACTACAGAACCTTCTAATAATTTTAACAAGGCTTGTTGCACACCTTCACCAGAAACATCACGAGTAATTGATGGATTATCGCCTTTACGAGCAATTTTATCAATTTCATCAATAAAAACAATTCCTCGCTCGGCTTTGTCTACATCATAATCTGCCGCTTGTAATAAACGACTTAAAATGCTTTCAACATCTTCACCAACATATCCTGCTTGAGTTAAAACAGTAGCATCAACAATAGAAAATGGCACGTTTAACATTCTAGCAATTGTACGTGCTATTAATGTTTTACCAGTTCCTGTTTCTCCTACTAAAACAATGTTAGATTTTTCAATTTCTACCTCATCCTGATCATCTTTAGCTTGTAATAATCGTTTGTAGTGATTATATACAGCAACCGACATTCCTCTTTTCGTTTCATCTTGCCCAATAATATATTCATCTAAAAAAGCTTTAATTTCTTTTGGCTTTTTTAAGGTTAAATCTTTTGGTAAACTTGATTCTATTGCTTCAGCTACTTCTTCAGCTACAATTCCGTGCGCTTGTTCTATACATTTATCACAAATATGAGCATCCATACCAGCGATTAATAAATCGGTTTCTGGTTTTTTACGCCCACAAAAGGAACATTGTAAGTTTTCTTCTTTCGACATTTGACTAACTTGTTATTCTTAATTATTAAAAAAATGAAACTCTTTTAATGCTTTCTTTATCTATTAAAAAAACATAAAAAGAGTCATTTATTTTATCGGTAATTCTGAAGTATTATTTTCTTTTTAATATTTCATCTACCATTCCGTACGCTTTCGCTTCTTCAGCTTTCATCCAATAATCTCTATCCGAATCTTGTTGTACTTTTTCAAAAGTTTGCCCTGAATGATCTGCAATAATATCGTATAATTCAGTTTTTAACTTTCCAATTTCTTTTACGGTAATTTCCATATCAGAAGCCTGCCCTTGAGCGCCACCCATTGGTTGGTGAATCATAATACGTGAGTGTGGTAATGCCGAGCGTTTTCCTTTTGCTCCTGCACACATTAATACAGCTCCCATTGAAGCTGCCATTCCTGTACAAATTGTTGCTACATCTGGCTTTATGAATTGCATGGTATCGTAAATACCTAAACCTGCGTACACACCTCCTCCTGGCGAGTTGATATAAATTGAAATATCTTTATTTGCATCAACACTTTCTAAAAATAATAATTGTGCTTGAATTACATTAGCTACTTGGTCATTAACTCCTGTACCTAAAAAGATAATTCTGTCCATCATTAAACGAGAGAAAACATCCATTTGGGTAATGTTCATTTGACGTTCTTCCATAATATATGGCGTTAAACTACTGGTTATTTTCCCTAAATATGTGCTATTTATTCCGTGCTCTTTTGTTGCGTATTTTTCGAATTCTTTTCCGTAATCCATTTTGAAAATGTTTTTTGGGTTATAATGGTGTAAATATAAGAACTATTTAGTTAGTATTTCAATACTGTTTATACCTAAAAAAACCTGAATTTTCATTCAGGTTTTTAAAATATAAATAATAGTAATTATTCTTATTTGTAAACTTCTTGAACAAAGTCTTCATAAGATACCTCTTTGGTATCAAAAGTCATTTTTTCTTTATAAAAAGCTAATAATTTATGGCTAATTAATTGAGATTGTAATTTATGCGCTTCTTGCTGATTTTGTAAAACTCTACCAGCAATATCGTTTAATTCTTTTTCCTCAGGGTTCATATTACCCATTTGTGCCATTTGCGAACGGATAAATCCTTTTGCATAATCTACCAATTCAGCATATTCTAATTTGATATCGTTATCTCTCATAACCTTTCCTTCGATTAATTGGTAACGTAAACCTTTTTCAGATTTGCTATATTCAGCAGCAGCCTGTTCAATAGTTAATTCTTTTCCTCCTGCAGTTTGTAACCATTTTTGTAAAAATGTTGCTGGTAAATCGAACTTTGTATTTTGAACTAACTCTTCAGTAATTGCGTTTAATAATTGCTGATCGGCATGCTGCTCGAATTGTAATTCAGCATCTTCTTTTATTTTATCTTTTAATTGAGCAGTAGTCGTTACACTTCCGTCAGCGAATAATTTTTCAAATAATTCTTTTTCTAAAGGAGCAGGCTCTGTTTTTGTAACTTGGTCAATAGTAAAAGATACGTTTACATCTAAAGCGTGAACTCCTTCATGAGGTACACCTAAAACTTCTTGTAATTTGTGAGCGTCTTCAAATAAACCTTTTGTTCCTAATTCTAAAACATCACCAGCTTTAGCACCTACAAATTTCTCTAAGTTTGCTTTTCCGTTAATTTCTTTTACAGAAAGGGTTGCTTTTTTATTAATTTCTTTTTCTTCGTTTACAAAAGTTCCAGTTACGTTTGCTTCTTCATTTGCAGCGTCAACAGGTAATTGACTACCAAAACGAGTTTGGATATTTTCAATTTCTTTGTCTAATAATTCATCGGTAGCAAAAATACTATATTTAGTAACATTTTTTGCAGGCGCTAAATCTACATCAAATTCAGGAGCTAATCCTAATTCGAATTCAAAAGAATAGTCTTTAGCATCCCATCTGAAATCTTTGTTTTCTACAGGTAACGGGTTTCCTAAAAGATCTAACTTTTCTTCTGTTAAAAATTTATTTAAAGAATCTTGTACTACTTTGTTTACCTCTTCTATTACGATTTCTATTTCGTGTTGCTTTTTGATAAGATCCATAGGCGCTTCTCCTTTTCTAAAACCAGGATGTGTCGCTTTTTTACGACGTGCTTCTAATTCTGCATTTACCTTTGCTTGATAATCTTCAGCAACGATATCTATTTTCACAACTGCGTTTAACGCATTTACATTTTGTTTTGTAATATTCATCTTTAATTGTATTTCTTTAAAATTGGGTGTGTGATTATTTTTCACCTTTTTTCAAAAGGCTTAAATTTTTTAATTATTTTTTATCTTCTTTTAATAATGAAAATAAAAACGACCTAAATATCGATAACAATATACTAAATAAAAGTGCTGTAAAAAATCCGTTTACGGCAAATCCTGCAATAAGGTTTCCTGCTAATAATATAATAATTGCATTAATTACAAACAAAAATAAGCCCAATGTTAAAAGAGTTGCTGGTAAGGTAAAAATCACTAATATTGGACGTACAAACATATTTAATAACGCTATTACAATTGCTACAATTATTGCCGTAGTATAACTTGTTACCACTACTCCTGGTAAAACTTCGGCTAATAAAATGACGGCTACTGCTGTTAATAGTATTTTTAAAAATGTATTCATTTATTTTGATTTTAATTGGCTATAGTTACCATGTCATTTTATGCAATGCGATAATTATACCAAATATAAAAAACTGCTATTTTGACAGGTTTACTTACTTTATACAAACCCAATTACCTGAGTATAAAAATCTGTCGGATTTTCGGCATGCAACCAATGCCCTGCTTTTGCTATTGTTTTGATAATCGCTTTTGAAAAATGTGCTTCAATAAGTGGCACTTCATCTTCAGAAATATAGCCCGAATTTTCACCTTTTAAAAATAAGGTATCGCCTTCAAAAATACTAAACGATGGTAATGCTTCGCCTACTTCATTATTATTTTCTGTTAATGATACTAAGTTAAAACGAAAAGCAAGTTCGTCTTTTGTTTTTCGGTACACACTTTTTAATAAAAATTGTCGAATACCTAGTTCAGGAATTAATTCAGCTAGTTTATCATCAATTAATTTTCGTGAATTTTGCACGGTAAAATTAACAGAATTTAAAGCCGATAAAATATCGTGATGATGTGGCGGATACATTTTTGGTGAAATATCGGCTACAATTAATTTATGTATCAATTCTGGATATTGGGTAGCAAATAACATGGCTGTTTTTCCGCCCATTGAATGCCCTAATAAAACAATATTTTCTAAATGATAATGTGTAATATAATGGTGTAAGTCATCGACCATTAATTCATAGTCAAAAGCATCAGAATGAAAACTTCGTCCGTGGTTTCGTTGGTCAATTAAATGAACTTCAAAACCATCTTCGGCAAATTTATTAGCGTGGGTTTTCCAGTTATCGCCCATACCAAAATAACCGTGTAAAATTAAAAACGGCTTGCCCGCTCCTAGTATTTTAGAATGTAAAATTTGCATATTATTTTAATCTATCAAGATACATATTTACTACATTTTCTAATCCTAAATATAATGATTCAGAAATAAGCGCATGCCCAATAGAAACTTCTGCTAAATTAGGGATATTCTCTTTAAAAAACTGGATATTTTCTAAGCTCAAATCATGCCCTGCATTAATTCCTAAGCCTAATTTATGAGCTAAAATTGCCGCATCGGCATAAGGTTTTATTACCTCTTTATTTCCTAAAGCGTATTGGGTTGCAAATTCTTCGGTGTATAATTCAATTCTATCGGCACCTGTTTTTGCTGCAGCTTCAATCAGTTTTAAATCGGTATCAATAAAAATAGAGGTTCTTATTCCGTTGTTTTTAAACTCGGTAATTACTTCTTTTAAATACGATTGATTAGCAACTGTATCCCAACCTGCATTAGAAGTTAAATTATCAATAGCATCAGGCACTAAAGTTACTTGCGTTGGCTTTATTTCCAACACCATTTTCATGAATTTATCTATCGGGTTTCCTTCAATATTATATTCGGTGGTAACTATTGATTTTAAATCGTAGGCATCTTGATAACGAATATGACGCTCGTCAGGTCTTGGGTGAATGGTAATTCCTTGCGCTCCAAAATTTTCTATATCGGTAGCAACGCATAATAAATTAGGTGTATTTCCACCTCTAGAATTACGTAATGTTGCTATTTTATTTATATTTACACTTAACTTTGTCATCTCATAAAATTAAGCTACAAAGATAAATCATTAAAACTTTTTAAACTATATTCGTAGTGATGAATATCAATGACTTTATATTAGACGAAATTAAAGCACTTAGCTTAAAAAGCACTGTAAAAAGCGCTCAAAAGGTATGTGAAAATTTACCAATAACGCATATTCCTATTGTTGAAAATGAAAAATTAATTGGTTGTTTGCCTGAAAGTGACATTCAAACAATAGAGAATAAAGACGATAAATTAAGTGAGTATTCTTATCTATTAGATAATTTTCATTGTAATGAAAAAGCGACACTACTTGACTTAATTGTTTTATTTGCAGATAATGATTGTAATTTAATTCCTGTTTTAAATCAGGAAATGAATTATATCGGTTATTATGAGTTGAGTGATATTTTAGATACTTTTGCCGATAGTCCTTTTTTACACAACCAAAGTGAAACGTTAATTGTAGCTAAAAATGATTACTCAATGAGTCAAATTTCTCAAATAGTTGAAGTTAGTGGCGGTAAATTATTAGGGCTGTATATTTCTTCGGAAAATCAAGATACTATTCAGGTTACTTTAAAAGTAATTACAAATGACATCAATGAAATTATTCAAACTTTTCGTAGGTATGACTACGCCGTGCTTACACAACATGAAGATGATTTTTATTTGGAAGAATTAAAAGACAGGGCGGCATATTTAAAAAAATATTTAGATATGTAATTTACATACCTGAGCAAACAAACATTATAACCATTGAAAAAAGTAGCCATTTACGGACAAGCTTATAATATTTCAGCTGAAAAAGAAATTAAATTATTAGTAGCAACATTAGAACAAAACAATATCGTTATTTTTTTTGAAGAAGCGTTTTACTCGCTTTTAATTAAAAATAATTCTTTATCAAAAAAATATCCTACCTACGCACATTTTAACGATTTGTCAAACACTTTTGACCTATTATTTTCTATTGGCGGTGACGGTACTATATTAAGAGCGGCAACTTATATTCGTGATTTAAACATTCCTGTTTTAGGAATCAACACTGGGCGATTGGGGTTTTTAGCAACCGTTCAAAAAAACCAAATTCAAGAGGCTGTAAATTTATTATTAAATAAAAAATATAGCATACAAGAACGAACTTTACTACAAATAACCACTACCCCTAAAGTAAACGAATTTAACGAACTAGATTTTGCCTTAAATGAAGTTACTATTGCCCGTAGAAATACTACTTCAATGATTGGTGTAAAAACCTTTTTGAATAATGAATACTTAACAAATTATTGGGCAGATGGTTTAATTATAGCAACCCCAACAGGTTCTACGGGCTACTCTTTAAGTTGTAACGGCCCGGTAATATTACCCAATTCGAAAAGCTTTGTAATTACGCCAATAGCCCCGCATAATTTAAATGCTAGGCCTATGGTGATTCCTGACGATACTATTATTGAACTAGAGGTAAGTGCTCGTGAAAAGGATTTTTTAATTTCCTTAGACTCTCGCATAACAACTGTTAGCGAAGGAACTAAAATTAAAATACAAAAAGCTTCTTTTACTATAAAAAGTATTTTATTAGAACAGCAATCGCATTTAAAAACACTCAGAGGCAAGCTTTTATGGGGTGAAGATACTCGAAATGAATCTTTATAAAATAATTACAATACAATAATTTTATCAAAAAAAAGTTAACCAAATACAGATTATTAACTTTTTAAAGCAAATTCAATTTCCTATATTTGCGTGCTATTCTTACAATGAAGATAATTTACCTATTCATATTATTTGCTTTTACGGCAATAACAACACAATCACAAACTCACGAAGTAGGTTTTTTCGTTGGGGGTTCTAATTACGTAGGAGATATTGGTCGTACTAATTACATCTATCCTAATAAAATTGGCGGTGGTTTAATTTATAAACACAATCTAAACCCTCGAATTGCCTTACGAGCGACCTATTCGTATATTCCTATTGAAGGGAATGATGAAAAATCAAATAATTTATTTCGAAAAAATAGAGGCTTCAAATTCTCAAACACCTTACACGAGTTTGCTGCGGGTATCGAATTTAATTTTTTCAATTATAATATCAGCAATTATAAAACAAATTTCACCCCATATATTTTAGCAGAAATAGCAGCGTTTAACTACGTGAGCCCTTCTAAAAGAATCGATGCAAATACCATTCGTTTAAAAAATAAAATTTCATATTCTTTACCTGTAGGTGTTGGTGTTAAAGGACGCTTGTTTAAAAATTTTGCAGCTGCTTTTGAAATAGGCGCTCGCTTTACATTGGTAGATGATATCGATTTAACAACAGATAAAATAAACAGTTTAAACTTTGGTGGAACTGGAAACGATGTATATATGTTTACAGGAGTATCGATTGTTTATAGCTTTGGAAGACCACCCTGTTATAACGGATTGGCAGAATAACTATGGAAGAAAAATTACAACGCATTAATGTGCAAAAAGTACCGAATCATATTGCCGTTATTATGGACGGTAATGGACGATGGGCAAAAGGAAAAGGAATGCAGCGTATTTTTGGGCACAGAAATGCCTTAACCGCTATTAGAGAAACAGCTGACGCAGCAAGTGATGCTGGTGTTAAATTTATAACACTGTATGCTTTTTCTACCGAAAACTGGAACAGACCAAAACTAGAAGTTGATGCCTTAATGAGCCTATTGGTTAGCACCTTAAAAAAAGAGCTACCTGAATTTCAACGTAAAAATGTAAAAATAAATGCGATTGGAAATATTGTTAGTTTACCAAAAAATGCGCAGAAAATACTAGCCCATGTTATTGATCAAACTAAAAATAACACTAAAATTACCCTAACCTTTGCTTTAAGCTATGGTTCTAGAGAAGAAATTGTTAACACAATTAAAAAGATATCTAAAAAAGTTGTTAATAACGAGCTAGATATTGAAAATATAGACGAAAAAATTATAAATAACCATTTATATACATTTAATTTGCCCGACGTTGATTTAATGATACGTACAAGCGGTGAGCAGCGAATTAGTAATTTTTTACTTTGGCAAATAGCCTATGCTGAATTATATTTTACAGATATATTATGGCCCGACTTTAGAAGAGAGCACCTTTTTAATGCTATAATAGATTATCAAAACAGAGAGAGAAGATTTGGAAAAACAAGCGAACAGATTGAGATCAATGAATAAATATTCTTATGTAGCCGTATTTTTAATCGCCTTTTTATCGGCGAGTGTACAAGCTCAAAAAACCGTAAATAACAACCGTACAACTACCACCCAAAATATTATTCCTTATATCAAAGGAAATCAATATATTCTTGGAGGAATTACCGTTACTGGTTTGCAAAAATTTAGCGAACAAACAATTCGTGTTTATACTGGTTTAGTTGATGGGCAACCTATTAAATTACCAGGTGATAAACTTACAAGCGCTATTAAAAAGCTTTACGAAAGCAAGCAATTTAGCCAAGTAGATGTGTACCTTTCTAAAAAAGATGGGGAAACCGTTTATTTAGTATTTGATGTGACAGAATTACCACAATTAACCAATATTTCTATTTCAGGTTTAAGCAAATCTAAAACAAAAGAGATAAAAAAAGAAACTGAGCTTAAAAAAGGAATGATGGTTACCGACAACTTAGTCACAACCACCAGAAATTACATTAAAAAGAAATATACCGATAAGGGATTTTTAAAAACCAAAGTATCTTTAAATACCAAAAAAGACAGCACTGACATCAATACTGTTAGTATGAATATTTTTGTTGATAAAGGACAGCGTGTCAAAATAAAAGAAATTAACTTTACAGGTAACAAAGCACTAGCAGGTAAAACCTTGCGTAGCGCTATGAAAAATACAAAACGTAAGTTTTTAGGGCGTTTCTGGAAATCATCAAAATATATTTTAGATGATTATAAAAAAGATTTAGAAAGTATTCTTGAAAAATATAGCGAAAACGGATACCGTGATGCACGTATTTTATCAGACCAACTTACTTGGAATAATGACAATACCATTAACCTTGATATTGCTATTGAAGAAGGACGTCAGTATCGTTTTGATGATATTAAGTTTATCGGTAATAAAAATTATTCTGATGATTTTTTAAATCGTTTTTTACGTATCGATAAAGGAGATATTTATAATGGAAAGGTTTTAAAAGAACGTATTTCTGGTGATGGAACACCTAATTCGCAAGATATTCAAACCTTATACCATAACAACGGATACTTATTTTCACAAATTAACGCCATAGAAACTAGCGTACAAAACGATTCTATTACTGTTGAGGTTCGTATTCGTGAAGACGAACAAGCAACCATTAAAAAAGTAACTGTAACAGGTAATGAAAAAACAAATGACCATGTTATTTACAGAGAATTACGTGTAAAGCCAGGTGATTTATTCAGCCGTGAAAACATTATTAGATCTATTCGTGAAATTGGTCAATTAGGATTCTTTGATGCCAATGTAACGCCCGACGTAAAACCTGATTATCAAAATAAAACAGCCGATATTGATTTTTCTGTCGTTGAAAAAGGTGGTAGTCAAATTGAACTACAAGGTGGTTATGGTGGAGGATCATTTATTGGTACTTTAGGTTTATCTTTTAATAATTTTTCGTTAAGAAACATATTTAATAAGCAAGCCTACAAACCACTACCAATGGGTGATGGACAAAAACTTTCATTGCGTTTACAAGCAAGTAGAACTTACAATACGTACAGTTTTTCTTTCTCAGAACCATGGTTAGGTGGTAAAAAACCGCAATCATTATCTTTCTCTGTCTATTTATCGAATCAATACCGATACGATTATAACACCAATAAAGTTGATAAAGATCAAAATTTAAGCATTTTAGGAGCTTCTATCGGTTTAGGAAAACGTTTACAATGGCCTGATGATTATTTCTCTTTATCACAAAATATTAGCTATCAGCAAATTGAACTTAAAAACTACGGATACCGTGTTGGTTCATCAACTGATGTTATTAATAAAGGTAGTTTAAATAATTTAGCTTATACAGTTGCCTTTAGCCGTAACTCTACCGGACCAAGTTTAATATTTCCTACCTACGGTTCAGAATTTACAATTAAAGCAAAAGCGACCTTACCTTATTCTTTAATTAACGGGAAAGATTATAGCGAACCTTTATACCCTACAACAGCCGAAAGACAAGATTATTTAGCCGATAAATACAAATGGCTAGAATATTATAAAATTTCTGCTAAAGGAAAATGGTACACATCATTGGCAAATAAATTGGTTTTAATGTCTAATTTTGAAATGGGTTATTTAGGTTCTTACAACGACAAATTAGGCGCTACTCCGGTAGAACGATTTTTTGTTGGAGGTGACGGAATTGCACAAGGGCAATTAGACGGTAGAGAAACTATTGGTGTTCGTGGGTATGAAAACAACACGCTTTCTATTGGTCCTGATGGGCAGAATGAAGGTGGAACTATTTACAATAAATTTCAAATGGAAATCCGTTATTCTATAACAGACAAACCATCGGCATCAATTTATACCTTAGGATTTTTAGAGGCAGGTAATTCTTATCAAAATTTTAGTGAATTTAGCCCGTTTAAATTAAAGCGTTCTGCAGGAGTTGGAGTTCGTATATTTATGCCAGCATTTGGTTTATTAGGTATTGATTTTGCACATGGATTTGATCCATTGCCTGGAAAAACTCAAAAATCGGGTTGGCAAACACATTTTATTATCGGAAGACAGTTCTAAAAATAGGCATTTTAAAAATGTTCACTTTTGGCACGGTTTTTTCTAAATACATTATAGCATGATGAAAAAAAATATTCTATTTATCGTTCTTTTACTTATTACTACAAGTAGTATTATTGCCCAGAAAAGCCAACGTTTAGCCTATATTGATACCGCATATATTCTTCAAAATATCCCTGCGTATTTAACAGCTCAAAATTCTTTAGATGCTAAAGTTGAACAATGGAAAACAACACTAGACAAACAAGCAAGAGCTATCGAAATACTAAAAACTGACTTAACCAACGAAAAAGTTATTTTAACAAAAGACTTGGTTTTAGAACGTGAAGAAGATATTACGTTAAAACAAGAAGCTTTACGCCGATTAGAATCGTTATACTTTGGGCCTAAAGGAGATATGTATAATTTAAGAAAGCAATTAATAAAACCAATTCAAGACCAAGTTTACAGTGCAGTACAAACAATTGCTTCTAGAAAGAAATATGATTTTGTTTTTGATAAATCAGGTGACTTAGTTATGCTTTATTCCAATAAAAAACACGATATTAGCGAGCTTGTTATTAAAATGATTAATATTGATCAAAAAAAACAAGTAAAAAGAGATAAAGTTGCTGCTAAAAAAGAATTGCTTAAAAATGAAAGTTTAAGCGATGCGCAAAAGGAAAAAATAACAAAAAAAGAAGCACAGAAAAAGAAAAAACAAGCAGATTTATTAGCGAAAATTAAGCGTATCGAAGAAAAAAGAGCCGCTAAATTAAAAAAAAGAGCACAAACAAAAGCTCTATTAAAAGAAAAGAAAGCCGCCGCTAAAAAATTACTAGAAGAAGCTAAAAAAAAGTAGTGACAAAAAAGAATATATAAATTAAGAATAGAGAACGTAAATTAAATTAAAAAACAAAGATGAAACATTTTAAAACCTTATTATTAGTTGCAATTTTTACAATTGGATTCGGTAGTATAGCTAATGCACAAAAAACTGCACATATAAATACTGATAAATTATTATCTGAAATGCCAGCTACCAAGTCTATGAAAGCTGAGCTAGAAAAGCTAAATAAAACATATCGTGATGATATTGAAGCGATGTACAAAAGACTAGAGGCTAAAATTAAAAAATACGAAGCTGAAGGAAAAAGTCAAACACAAGAAGTAAATCAAAAAAGAGCTATCGAAGTTCAACAAGATAGACAACGTATTAGCAAAGCAGAACAATCTGCTGGGCAAGAAATGCAAAAAAAATACCAAGAAAAAACACTTCCTATTTTAAAGAAAGCAGAACAAGCAATTAAAGATGTTGCTGCTGCTAAAGGAATTATTTACGTATATGATGCTGCTCCTGGTAAAGGATTAATCGTTTACGAAAAAGGTGAAGATATTTATGGTGCTGTAAAAGCAAAATTAGGTTTCTAAATAAAACTTTAAAATATTTTATAAAAATCCTGCTGAATTCAGCAGGATTTTTATTTTTGTAATATATGATAACACAACAACCTATCGGTATTTTTGACTCAGGAATTGGTGGCACATCTATCTGGAAAGAAATACATACATTGCTTGCTAACGAAAACACTATTTATTTATCCGATAGTAAAAATGCACCTTATGGGCAAAAATCAACAGAAGAAATTTTAGCGCTATCTATTAAAAATACCGAATTTTTAATTAGCAAAGGATGCAAAATAATCGTGGTTGCTTGCAATACCGCTACCACAAATTCCATTGAATATTTAAGACGCAACTACCCTATTCCTATTATTGGAATTGAGCCTGCAATTAAAACAGCATCCATTCAAACTAAAACAGGTACTATAGGAATATTAGCTACCCAAGGAACACTGAATAGTCGTTTATTTGAAAAAACATCCGCCAGTATTAATAGTGATATTATTATAATGGAACAGGTTGGTAATGGCTTGGTGGAACTTATTGAGAATGGTAAAATGTATTCTGCCGAAATGACCAAATTACTAAAGAAACATTTAAGTTTAATGCTTTCTTCTAAATGTGATTGCATTGTTTTAGGTTGCACACATTACCCCTATTTAATTCCTCAGATAAAAAAAATTGTAGGAAATACCGTTCGTATTATTGACTCTGGAGAAGCCGTAGCGAAACAAACAAAAAAAATATTAGTAAAAAATAACCTTATTAATAAATCAAAAAATAATACCTACAATACTTTTTACATTAATAAAAATAAAAGTGTTCTAGATATTATTTTAAAAGAATATAACAACGCAAACATAACCTTTTTAGACTTTTAAAAACAAACAAAAGTTATATTTAAAATCTTTTTTTACAGTGTGTAAAACTTCATTTTAATAATTTAACCTATAATTTGAAGGCGTTTTATGTTTTAACTCTTTAAATTTTCTATTAAAATTTGAAATATTTTTAAAACCCGCTTTTTCGGAAACTTCAATAATCGAATAATCTCTATTTTGTAATAACTTACATGCAGTTTCAATACGTAATTCATTTAAAAAAGTAAAAAATGTTTTATTAGTTCTTTGTTTAAAATACCTGCAAAAAGCATTTGAAGTCATATTTGCTACAGCTGCAATATCATCTAATTCTATTTTTTTATTAAAATTACTCAAGGTATAATCCATAATATCACGCATACGTTTTCCTTCATTATCTGTGTATTTTTTTTCATATACAAATGTTGATAACGATGTGATTTCTGATTTTAATATAAGTTTTATAATTTTTAAAAAAATAATAAACTTCATTAAATCTTTTTCTCCTTGAAGTTTTAAAAATAATTTTTTAATTTTATTTTGATTAGATTTCACCCTAAAACTATTTTTAACGGTATTAAAAAAACCTGCAATTTCTTTAAAATCATCTAATTCAAAAAAATTGTCACCAAATGATTTTTTAGTAAAAAAAAGTGAAATCATAAATGATTCTTTTATTTTTGAATTATCACTTTTAAAAACATGAGGTTGATTACCTGCAATCACTAAAATATCATTAGCCTTATACTCATTAACAGTATCTCCAACAATTAAAGTTCCTTCACCCTTAACAACATAACACATTTGAATTTCTTCATGTTGATGAAACTTATCATAAAAAAAAGGACCTTTATCCTCTTCATAAATTAAACCTAAATTCTTAGTTTTTGGTATTTTAAATGGTAAAACCTTCATAATTGCTAGTAAAATATTTTGTATAAATCTATAAAATATTCACCTAAAAAAGAACTAAAACCTCATAAAAAGATAATATAATATACTATCTTGTTAAAAATTAAGCATTAAGCTTTAAAAATCAATTATAAATTTGCCTAAAAAAACACATGAACATAAACTGGAAAGGCGTAATGCCAGCTGTTACTACTAAATTTACAAATGAAGACACGTTAGATTTAGTTAATTTTGAACTAAATATTAAAGCACAATTAAACGCAGGTGTTGTTGGAATTATTTTAGGGGGAACTTTAGGAGAAGCTAGCACGCTTACAGATGACGAAAAAAGAGTCATTGTAAGAAAAGCAGTCGAAGTTGTAGATGGTCAAGTACCTGTTATAATGAATGTTGCAGAACAAACTACTACTGCTGCAATCGACGCTGCTAGAAAAGCTAAAGAAGATGGAGCATCTGCATTAATGATGTTGCCTCCAATGCGTTATAAAGCTGATAACAGAGAAACTGTAACTTACTTTAAAAAAGTAGCAAACAGTACCTCTTTACCAATTATGGTGTATAATAACCCTGTTGATTATGGTATCGAAGTTACTTTAGATATGTTTGAAGAGTTATTACGTGACTGCCCAAATATCGAAGCTGTAAAAGAATCGACTAGAGATTTATCAAATATTACACGTATTAAAAATCGTTTTGGTGATAGATTACAAATATTATCAGGAGTTGATACCTTAGCTTTAGAAAGTATCTTTATGGGTGCTGACGGTTGGGTTGCTGGTTTAGTATGTGCTTTCCCTGCTGAAACTGTTGCTATTTTTAACTTAGCAAACGCAGGAAGAGGTAACGAAGCTAGAGAAATTTACCGTTGGTTCTTACCTTTATTAGAATTAGACATCAACTCTAAATTAGTACAAAATATTAAACTAGCAGAAGTTGCTACAGGTATTGGTACTGAAAATGTGCGTGAGCCTCGTTTACCATTAATCGGTGAAGAAAGAGCAAACGTTTTAGCTATTATTGAAAATGGTTTAAAAACAAGACCTACATTACCTGAATATAAAGAATTAGCGGTTTTAGCTTAATTTTAAGTGAAATTTATCGTTTTAATCTTTAATTTTAAGATTATAGAATGTTAGATAATTTGCCATACAATTTAACAAATCATTGTCTTATTTATAAGACAATGATTTGTTGTTTTAAATCTATTTTTTAACATTAAAAGAGCCTTTAAAATTAAAATACTTTAGTACCTTTAAATAGTTAATTTAACTTTGTTAACAACAACAACAAATAATTATTTATTTAAGCATAAGTAAGCTCTTAAAAATTATATTAAAACTATTTAAATGTTACTGTAAAAACTACTTACATTTAAAATAACAAAATCTATAAAATCAAATGATTACAGGAAAAAATTATATAGGAAATCAATTAAAAGCATCAGGAACAACGACGCATAAAACCGTAAATCCGAAGTTAAATATACAAAACCCAACAGATTTTTATCAAGCAACTTTAGAAGAGGTAAACGAAGCTGTTGAGTTAGCGGATAAGGCTTTTAAAGTATATCGTAAAGTTTCAGGAGAAAAAAGAGCCG
The DNA here is from genome assembly GCF_900239345.1 of Tenacibaculum dicentrarchi. Lineage (GTDB taxonomy): Bacteria > Bacteroidota > Bacteroidia > Flavobacteriales > Flavobacteriaceae > Polaribacter > Polaribacter dicentrarchi. Next base: position 48,082 of record NZ_OESZ01000043.1, read on the forward strand.
AATTTTTAAATGCTATCGCAGATGAAATTTTAGCCTTAGATACTGAACTTACTGATATGTATATGTCAGAATCTGGTTTACCAGAAGGAAGAGCTCAAGGAGAAAGAGGTAGAACGGTTGGGCAGTTAAGAGCTTTTGCTGATTTAGTTGCTAAAGATCAATGGAGAAATGTAACAATTGACCAAGCTATCCCTACAAGACAGCCTTTACCAAAATCTGACCTTAGAAAAACATCAATTCCTTTAGGACCTGTTGTGGTATTTGCAGCAAGTAATTTTCCATTGGCATTTTCTACCGCAGGTGGAGATACTGCTAGTGCCTTAGCTTCAGGATGTCCTGTAATTGTAAAATCGCATGCAATGCACTCAGGAACGGGTGAATTAGTCGCATCAGCAATTATAAAAGCAGCCGAAAAAACAGGAATGCCAAACGGTGTATTTTCAAACATTACAGGTAGCGGAAGAGTTGTTGGTAGTGCCTTAGTAAAACATCCAAAGGTAAAAGCAGTTGGTTTTACAGGAAGTATTGCAGGTGGTAGAGCACTTTACAATTTAGGAGCACAAAGAGACGAACCAATTCCAGTATTTGCTGAAATGGGAAGTATCAACCCTGTAGTTGTATTACCAAATGTTATCAAAAATAAAGCAGCAGAAACGGCTAGTACATACGCTGGTTCAATTACTGTTGGAACAGGGCAGTTTTGTACAAACCCTGGTTTATTACTAACCATTGAAGGAGATCAAACAGATGCTTTTGTAAAAGATTTAGCCGAAAAAACTGTAGCAATTGCACCACAGTGTATGTTACACCCAAATATTAAAAACGGTTTTGTTTCAAATGCTGAAATTGTAACCTCTCAACCAGGTGTTCAGGTTGTTGGTCAAATTACAGAAACTGTTGAAGCAAATTTTGCTGCATCAACAATTTGTGCTGTATCAGGTACTGAATTTTTAGCAAATCCTAAAATGCACACCGAAGTTTTTGGTCCTTTTTCATTAGTTGTAAAAGCAAAAGATCAAGCAGAATTATTAAATGTTATTGACCATTTAGAAGGGCAATTAACAGGTACGGTTTTAGCGGAAAAAGAAGATTTTGACGCTTTACCTGCAGTAGCAGATGCTTTACAGGCAAAGGTTGGAAGAATTATTTTTAACGGTGTTCCAACAGGTGTTGAAGTTTGCGAATCAATGACACATGGAGGCCCTTACCCTGCTTCTTCAGATTCTAGATTTACAGCCGTAGGTTTAGGAGCTATTAAAAGATGGGTGCGTCCTTTTAGTTTTCAAGATTGGCCAACCGAATTACTACCTACTGAATTAAGAAATTAACAGGTAAACACTGTTAATTAATTACTTATAAAAAAAAATAAATTAATAAATATTAACATTTTCTTTAAATTATCTAATCACTTATATAGTACTTTTGGGCAATATAAAGAAATTGAAAACTATGCCAGCTTCGTATTTTTTATTAAAGAAATTTTGAAGGGTTTTTTCTAAGAAATAATACAAGCTGGCTATTCAATTTTACTATGAGAAAAACATTTTTTTGCGTTGATGCACACACTTGCGGAAATCCTGTAAGAGTTGTTGCTGGTGGTGGTCCAAACTTAATTGGAGCAAATATGAGCGAAAAACGTCAGCATTTTTTAAAAGAATATGACTGGATTCGTAAAGGATTAATGTTCGAACCAAGAGGACACGATATGATGAGTGGAAGTATTTTATTTCCACCTCACAATCCTGAAAACGATTTTGGAATCTTATTTATCGAAACTTCTGGATGTTTACCAATGTGCGGACACGGAACTATCGGAACTATTACTATTGCGATTGAAGAAGGTTTAATTACGCCAAAAATTCCTGGTAAAATTAAAATGGAAGCACCCGCAGGTTTAGTAAATATCGAATACGGACAAACAGGTAAAAAAGTGGACTGGGTTCGTTTAACAAACGTAAAAAGTTATTTAGCTGCTGAGAATTTAACGATTGATTGCCCTGAATTAGGCGAAATTACCTTTGACGTTTCTTACGGAGGAAATTATTACGCCATTGTAGATCCGCAGAAAAACTTTTCTGGAGTACACGATTTTACTGCTAGTAAAATCATCCAATATTCGCAGGTTGTAAGAGATCGTATCAATGAGAAATATCCTGATATGTTTATTCATCCTGAAAATGATACCATTAGAGATGTAACCCATATGTTATGGACAGGAAATCCTATTGACCCTACTTCATCAGGTAGAAATGCTGTTTTTTATGGTGATAAAGCCATCGATAGAAGCCCTTGTGGAACAGGAACATCTGCTAGGTTAGCACAGTTACACGCCAAAGGAAAACTTCAATTAAAAGAAGAATTTATCCACGAAAGTTTTATCGGAAGTAAGTTTATTGGGCGTGTAGAAGAAGAAACTTCTTTAAACGGAAAACCTGCAATTATACCTAGTATTCAAGGTTGGGCTAAGGTTTTTGGTTACAATAATATTATTATTGATGACCAAGATGATCCTTATGCACACGGTTTTCAAGTTATCTAAAAAAAAATGTTATCTTTCAATTTAAAAACAAAATTGGAAACAATAAAACATAAAATACTCAAAAATCATTGCTATACCGAGCTTGTTTATCAACGGATAAATAAAAAGCTCGGTATAGCTTTTTCTAAATTTGAAATAGAAACACTTATTCAAAAGGTATTGGAAGATACCGCTTTAGATGACTACGAAAAAATAGGTAAAAACTTCTACATTACTAACAAAAAACATAATATTACTATTACAGTTAATACTAGTACTTTTAGAATTATTACCGTTAATCAAATAATTAAAAGCGTAAGTTTAAAATAATATATTAAATGTCAAAAGAAGTAGTAATTATTGGTGGAGGAATTATAGGCTTATGTTCAGCGTATTACCTTCAAAAAGAAGGACACAAAGTTACCGTTATTGATAAATCTGATTTCTCAAGTGGTGCATCTTATGTAAATGCAGGATATATTACGCCAAGTCATATTATTTCTTTGGCAGCCCCAGGGATGATAAACAAAGGTATTAAATGGATGTTCGATTCAAAAAGTCCATTTTCTGTGAAACCTCGATTGGATTATGATTTTGTGAAATGGTCATGGCTCTTTAAAAAAGCTTCTACCAAACAAAAAGTAGAAAGCTCAATTAAACCTATCAAAGATATCAACCTTTTAAGTAGAGAATTATACGAAGATATTAAAGCTTCCAACGATTTTGATTTCTTTTATCAGCATAAAGGATTGTTAATGTGTTATCAAACCGATAAAACTGGTGAAGAAGAATGGAATACAGGAAAACGTGCCATTCAAGAAGGCTTAAATGTGGAAAATTTATCAAAAGAACAAGTACTGAAATTAGAACCAAATGCAGGTTTAAATATTAAAGGTGCCATTTATTATCACACCGATTCACACATGACTCCAAGTGAATTTATGCCACAATTAAAACGATATTTAGAAAAAAATGGCGTTACAATTTTAGCCAATGAAGAAGTGCTTGACATTAACGTAACTGGCGATAAAGTAACTTCTCTGAAAACAAACAAACAAGAATTTACTCCTGATGAAATAGTCGTGGCAACTGGTTCTTGGTCGCAAATTCTAATGAAAAAATTGAATACCACAATTCCTATTCAAGCTGGAAAAGGATACCGAATTAATGTATCTCAAGAAACAGGAATTACCATTCCTGCCATTTTAATGGAAGCAAAAGTTGCTGTAACGCCAATGAACGGTTTTACTCGTTTTGCAGGTACTATGGAAGTTGATAAAATTAATACCAATATCAATAAAGTACGTGTAAATGCCATCGCAAAAGCAAGTGAACGCTTTTATCAAAATTTAAAAATTAGCCAGAAAGAAATTGACGATGTAGCCTCTGGATTAAGACCCTGTTCGCCTGATGGATTGCCATATATCGGACGTTTATCAAAAGTGAAAAACGTAACCGTAGCAACAGGACACGCCATGATGGGATGGAGTTTAGGACCCGCAACAGGAAAATTAATATCCGAAGTAATTTCTGATAAAAAAACAAGCCTCGATTTAAGCCCGTTTCATACAGAAAGATACGCGTAAAATACGCTACACAATAAATTAACAGCACCTGAATCAATAATACTATGCGTTACGAACAAATTAATAACTCGTTATTTATAGAAAATAGAAAGCGTTTTACAGCCAAAATGCAACCCAACAGCATCGCTATTTTAACATCAAACGATGTGAAACACAACAATGCCGATGATGTAATGGGATTTACACAAAATAATGACCTTTTTTACCTTTCGGGAATTGACCAAGAAGAAACTATTTTAGTGCTGTATCCTGATGCTTATAAAAAAGAAAATCGCGCGATTTTATTCATAAAAGAAACTAGTGAACTCATCAAAATTTGGGACGGTGAAAAATTAACCCAAGAAAAAGCTACTGAAATTTCAGGGATTTCAAGAGTAATTTGGAACAAAGATTTTGAAAGCGTTTTACAAGCAATGGCTTTTGAAGCTGATAGTTTTTATTTAGGGCATAACGAACACTATAAACGAGCTACCAATAATCAAGAAACCCAACAAGATAGAATGATAAAATGGTGTAAACAAAAATATCCGTTACATCAATATTATCGTGCGGCAAAAATCACCCGTGATTTACGTCCTGTAAAATTAACAATTGAACACGAATTAACACAAAAAGCAGCCGATATTAGCGTAGAATCTTTTTCTCGTATTTTAAAGGCATGTAAACCTGGCAAAAATGAATACGAATTAGAGGCAGAATTAACCTATAATTTAGTCAAATCTGGAGCTTCACATCACGCTTTTCAACCGATTGTTGCTTCAGGACAAAACGCTTGTGCTTTGCATTATAATACTAACGATTCGGTTTGTAAAGACGGTGAAATGATTTTACTTGATTTCGGCGTTTGCTATGCAAATTACAATAGCGATACTACTCGTTGTTTTCCTGTAAACGGGAAATTCTCTGAAAGACAAGCTGCCGTTTACTCTTCGGTTTTACATTGTTTGAAAGAAGGTAGTAAACTTTTAAAAGCAGGAATTTTACCTGCCGATTATGAAAAAAATATGGCAAGTTTAGTCGAAGCTGAACTGATAAAATTAAACTTATTAGATGCCGATGAAGTGGCTAATCAAGACCCTGAAAAGCCTTTATATAAAAAATATTTTATGCACGGAACTGCCCATTATTTAGGGTTAGATGTGCATGATGTTGGTTTATATTCTCGTCCTTTTGAAGCGGGAATGATACTTACTTGTGAACCTGGAATTTATATCGCCGAAGAAGGAATTGGTTGTCGTTTAGAAGATGATTATCTAATTACAGAAAATGGAAATATCAATTTAACTGCCAAAATGCCTATCGAAATTAAGGATATTGAAGCATTAATGAACAGCTAAAAATATTAAAAAAATTAAAAGAAATTACATGAATACATTTGGAATCGGAGGTTCTACCATAGAAGCAGAATTAAATGCCATAACTCCAACGGCTCACTTAGTTGAACCGATTCAAAAAGAAGAGTTTCAACAAAGAATAAACAAAGCTTGCCAATTGATGAAAAATCAAAATAAACAGGCAATGTATCTACACGCTGGAACAAATTTATTCTATTTTACAGGAATGAAATGGAGTTCGAGCGAACGAATGGTCGGTGCAATTTTATTTCAAAATGGTGATTTGCATTTTATCGCACCAAAATTTGAAAAAGGAACAATTTTAGATTTCATGCTGATAAAAGGCGAAGTTAATTGTTGGGAAGAACACAAAAGTCCTTATAAATTATTTACCAAAATCTTGACAAAAAACAAGGTAAATAAAGGCGTTATTTTGATGGATGAAGCAACACCTTTTTTCATTGTCGATGGGATTAATAAATGTAACGAAGTATTTACCCTAGAAAGTGCAACGCCAATTACCGCAGGTTGTAGAATGATAAAATCGGATGCTGAAATTGCCATTATGCAACACGCAATGAACATCACTTTAGAGGTTCAAAAAGCCGCAGCTCGTATTTTAAGGGTTGGAATTTCAGCTAAAGAAGTCGAAGATTTTATCCACGAAGCACATATTCGTTATGGTGCAACTGCTGGTTCTTATTTTTGTATCGTACTCTTTGGGGTCGATTCATCATTTCCACACGGTGTAAAAAAACCTAAAAATTTAGCATTAAACGAAGTTGTTTTAATAGATACAGGTTGTGTTTTACACGATTATATTTCTGATATTACAAGAACCTATGTTTTTGGTGAAGCGGATGATTTACAAAGGTCAATTTGGAATATTGAAAAAGAAACCCAACAAGCCGCTTTTGATGCCGCTCAATTAGGCAATATTTGTGCCGATATTGATGCTGCCGCTAGAAAAACATTAGAAAGTCATCAGCTTGGACCAAAATATGATTTACCTGGTTTACCACACAGAACAGGGCATGGAATTGGTTTAAATATTCATGAATGGCCATATATTGTTAAAAATGACAATACTGTTTTAGTCGAAAAAATGACTTTCAGTAATGAGCCAATGATTTGTGTTCCTAATAAATTTGGAATCCGTCATGAAGACCATATTTATATGACCGAAAATGGCCCGAAATGGTTTACGGAACCAATGTATAGCATTGAAGACCCTTTTGGAATTTCAAAATAAATTTTAAAAAATTACAGTAAATTCATAAAAAAACGCAACTCTTTATCTTTTAAGAGTTGCGTTTTTTCTTTTTTATAGTTTATTAAAAAAATATTATTATAAAAAATAAGTAAAAAACAAACTAAAATGCCTAGCCCCGATTGTAGCATTTGTTTGAGCTCTTTTTTTGATTTTTCTTCAAAAAAAAGCGAGTGCGGAAAGCGGGAAATTGCTTCAAATGATTCTTATTTTTAGAACATTAAACAACCTTCATAAAATCTTCTTTTAATATTTTCTTTAGATAAAAAAGTACTTCTTCGGCATTTTCTTTGGTGAAAACAATTGGTGGTTTTATTTTTAACACATTATGGTCTGCTCCATCGGTACTCATTAAAATTCCGTAATTTTTCATTCTGTTTGCGATATAATCGGCATGAGAAGCGAGTGGATTTAATTGAGAATCAACGAACTCAATTCCTAAGAAAAGCCCCTGCCCTCTTACATCGTCAATAATTGGAAATTCTTTAGAAAGTTCTTTTAATGATGATTTTAAATAATTCCCAACTTCTAACGCATTTTCTTGCAATTTATCTCTTTTTACAGTTCGAATTACTTCGGTTGCAATGGCACAGGAAACAGGATTTCCGCCAAAAGTGTTAAAGTATTCCATGCCGTTTGCAAAGGTATCAGCAACTTTTTGAGTACAGGCAACCGCCGCAATTGGATGCCCATTTCCTAAAGGTTTTCCAATAGTTACGATATCAGGAACAACATCGTGCAATTGAAAACCCCAAAAAGTTTTCCCCATTCGTCCGCAACCAGTTTGTACTTCATCAGAAACACAAACGCCACCAACTTTTCTAATTTTTTGATATGCTTCGGATAAAAAACCTGTTGGTAATTCTACCTGACCGCCACAACTAATAATTGGTTCTATAATAAAAGCACCTACATTTCGTCCTTTATTTTGAATGGTATCGATACATTTTTGAACTTCATCAGCGTATTTTTTTGCGGTATTTTCACCTCTATATTTCCCTCTAAAACTATCGACTAACGGAAATATTTGCGTGTGTTCTGGTGCGCCATTTCCTCCTTTTCCATCAAATTTATACGAAGAAATATCAATACACATATTGGCGTTTCCATGATAACCGATTTCACTTGCGATAATGTCTTTTTCGCCTGTAACAGCTTTTGCCATTCGAATTGCCAATTCATTTGCCTCACTTCCAGAGTTTACAAAATGTAACACATTTAATTCTGGCGGTAAAGTTTCAATGAGTTCTTTGGCTAATTCATTGATATTTTCGTGTAAATAGCGTGAATTTGTGTTAATTAAACTCATTTGTTGCTGTCCTGCTTTTACAACATTGTAATTTTCATGCCCAACGTGTGCAACATTATTTACGGTATCTAAATATTTATTTCCAAATTGGTCGATTAAATAAACGCCTGAACCACGCACCATTTTTATGGGCGTTTTGTATTGCAAACTTAAACTTTTCCCTAAATGTTGTTTTCGATACTTGATTAAATCGTTGTTTGAAATGCTGTTATTTTGGTTTAATTCTTTCGATTTAAATAATAAATTCGGGTTTGGGCAAACACTTTTCCAAACCTCCATTTCTTTTAAATATGCTACGCCTGGAAAATCTGTTTTCAAATCAAATAATGATAATAAAACTTGAAAATGTAAATGAGGAATCCAATTTCCATTTTCTGAAATATCGCCAAGTTCGGCAATTTTTTCACCTTTTAAAATTCGGTCGCCTACTTGATGTTTTTGTACACTTTCGGGCGTATTATGTCCGTATAAAGTATAAAATTCAAAATTATCGGCTTGATGTTTTAAAACTAATAATCCACCGTAATTTTTATCGCCTTGATTATCCGAAGAAATAACAACTTCCCCATCTAAAATAGCGTGAACAGGCGTGTTTTTTGGCAACCAAAAATCGGTTCCTAAATGAATTGTTCGGTTTTCTTTTCCGTTATTTCCTATTTTTTGATACGCATCAGCAGTATAAAAAACACGAGGTTCTAAATAACCACCTCCAATAATTTTTGTAGGATTTTCTTTTTGTAATTCATCAATTTTAAATTGAAAAAGTGCCAAATTACTTGCTTCTTTTTCATGCCCAATCCATTTGCTTGAAATACTTAAATCAATAGGAAAAATACTATTTTTTTGAACTGTTGGAAATAGATTTTCTAAAGAAAAAGTATGTTTTAAACTCCAATTTTCAAACTTTTTTTCATTCGGATGTGCCGAAAAACTACAAGCAATTCTAAAATTATATTCCGCAAAATCAGGGTGAATTTTACGCCATTTTTTAAGTACTTCCCAAGCTGGTTTTTCGCTTATCAGTAAATATTTATTGTTGGGTTCTTCAATTTTATTAATTGCCGATTTTGTTACGGAAATAACCAATCGCATAGCAATAGCATCGTATAAATGTGCCAATTCTTTTTCTTGTAAAGGAAAATTCTGATGATAGCCTTTTACAATATGTAACGCCGATTCCAACGGCTCATTATGATTCATAATTGCATAAGCACAGGCAATTGCCACATCATTAATTATTTGGGTATAAATGGCATCACCGTAATCAATCGCTGCTTTTACTGTTGGGTTTACAAGCTCTTTTGACACAATAACATTGTTGTCGTTGGCATCATTATGAACTACGGATTTTCTTAAAGAATCATAACTTGTTTTATTATTTTGAAATTGTTTTTGATAATAAGTTATAATTTCTTTTTGCTCGTTTTCAAATAAATTAATATGTTTTAAAGTCCAAAGTGATTGAGCTACGTCCCATACAAATTCTCTTTTTGCCTGCGGATGCTCAAAACCATGTAACGCCTTGGTTAAAAGTCCGCATTGCTCGCCCAAACTAAAACGCAAACTATCTAATTGCGGATTTACAGACGACCAAACACGCCCTGAAATCCACGTTAATAATCGTACTTTTCGAACATTTCCAAAAGCGTCAATTATAGTAGAAATTACATTTCCTTCAGTATCTTTTATAACTTTCGGAGCAATAATTTCAGCATTATTTTTAGCAACATATTGCAATAATTTTTGTTGAAAATCTAAATAATTTTCGTCTTCCTTCGGACGAGAAATTTTTAAAATATACCCTTCTGAACTGAGTGTTTTTATTCGGAAATTAAAATCTAATTCGCCAGGTAATTCAGTTGCAGTTCCTTTAATATTATAGGTTTTTAAAAGAATTTCTTCCGCTTGTTGATTTGCTATTTTTATTTGATTGTAGTCCATCTTATTTTTTATAAAACTATAATGAGAAATGCTGTTTTTTTATCCGAAGAAAAAATATTTTATTTTTAAAGATTAGCCGAAATCAGCCAAAATCATTTAAAATTACCTAAGAATTACCGAAGAATAAATCCATCTTTCATCGGGTCATTTGGGTCGATTACAAAGGTATTCATTCCTGTAATATACGCCGTTCCTGATACCTGCGGAATTACGGCATTAAATTGACCATATTTTTCTTCAGAGATAACAGCACCAATAAATACCGAATCGGTAATACTTTCAATGCTCATGGTTTGATTAAAATCAATTTCATTTCTTTTTTTATGAATTGCCATTCTTCCTGAAACTCCCGAACCTGTTGGGCATCTATCGACTTCTCCTTCGGCAAAAATACAGACATTTCTGCTATCGTTTCCTGAAGGTTGTTTGTTATTATCAACAAAAATAGTTCCGTATAAAAAGCTCAAATCGGCTTCTAAAGGATGTATAATTTCGGTATCATTTTGCATTACGGCATGTTTTATTTTCATTCCGTTGGCAATTAAATCACGATACGAATTACTGCTTAAATCAAAATTAAAATTATTTTTTGCCATATCGACATAAGCGTAAAAAGCACCTCCGTAAGCCAAATCGTAGGTTACGGTTCCTAAATTCTCGACCTCCACAGTTCTGTCTAAACCAACCACAAAACTCGGCACACAATGAAAACGAACGCCTGTTACTTTACCATTTTTCACATTCGCAAACGAGATAATTCGCCCGCAAGGAGCATCAATTTTTAAAATATTTTCACCTTCTTTAACATCAATCCAATTCATTTCGACAGCCAATGTAGAAATAGCAATAATCGCATGACCACACATGGTCGAATATCCTTCATTATGAAGAAATATAATACCAAAATCGCCTATTTCTTCGTTATTTTGATTGTTTTCTTTCGGATTTGGAGGCAATAAAATACAGCCGTACATATCAGGATGTCCACGAGGTTCAAACATTAAAGCGGTTCGTAAATTATCGTAATTTTCTTTACAATAACGTCTGTACTCTAAAACCGAATTTCCTTTTAATTTAGGAAATCCATCAACAATTACACGCAAGGGTTCTCCGCCTGTGTGCATGTCGATTGTTTTAATTTGCAACCAATTTTCATTTGGTTTAAAATCAGTTTTTGAAAGTATATTTTGATATGTTTTACTCATTTTTTTACTGATTTATATATTTATGATAGAAATAATTAGCGGCGGCTAAATCTTCTAGAGCATGCCCTACCGATTTAAAAACAGTAATTTCATCATCATTTTTACGTCCTTTTTCTTCTGCTATTTCTTTAGATGAACACAATTCAAATAAATCAGCGTTAATATCTTCTTGTTTTAAAATACCTGTTTGTAACGGTATTAAAATATCGCCACTTTCTTTTAATCCACCTTGATAAGTATCAATATAAACTGCCCCTTTTTTGATAACTTCATTATCCGCTTCACGCATATCTTTTTTATACGCTCCAACTAAATCGACATGTTGTCCTGCTTTTAAATATTTCCCTAAAACTAACGGCGTTTTTGACAGCGTTGCGCACGAAATAATATCAACTTCCGATATTTTTTCTTCGATAGTTTGAACGGCTGTAATTGTAAAATCTTCCTCTTTTAATGTTTTGCAAATTGCTTGTGCTTTAGAGAAATTACGCCCCCAAATAAATACGTTTTTAATCGGACGAACCGAGGCGTGTGCTTTGATTAAATTAACCGATAAAGCGCCTGTTCCTATCATTAATAATGACGACGAATTTTCTTTGGATAAAAAAGAAGATGCCAATGCCGATGCCGATGCAGTACGTTTTACCGTTAAACTTTTGGCTTCTAAAATGGCTTTAATTGTTCCTTTAACAGCATCTAAATAAATATACGTTCCGTTGATTGAAGGCAAATCGAATTGACTATTTTCGGGGCTTACTGTTACTATTTTTACTCCCGCATTTTTACTAGGATTCCATGCTGGCATCAATAATAAGGTAGAATCTGCATTAACTGCTGGGTTTGCAAAATCGTGATGATGACGCATCGGAACAAGGGTTTCTTGCGAAGAAAAAGCAGCTTTTAATTCAGTAATAAGTGCTGAAAAATTAGTGTTATTTTCTATATAATCGCTATCTATTTGAATAATTTTTTCCATGCTCTAAAATAACTATTTATAAAAACTTTTACATATTTTATCTATATACAGACTAATATAAGCCGTAAACTTGTTAAAATAATACCACAACAAATACCATAAAGCCTGTATTTTTAGCAAAAAACATATATAAAGTGAAAAATTTACAGTTATTTATTCTTGTATCTTTAGCCGTTTTTGCATCGTGTAAAACAACTAAAGAGAACAAAATCGTATCATTTAAAGAAAAATTACAAGCTACTTTTCCTAAAGCCCAGATAGATTCTATTGAAGCCAAAGATCATTTTACTGAGGCTTACAAAGTGGTTTTAAAGCAAAATTTAGATCCTAAAAATCCTGCGGAAGGAACTTTTGATCATTATATGTATGTTTCGCATGCCAACTACAACAGCCCAACGGTTTTAATTACCGATGGTTATTCTTCTAGAAATAGAAGCACGGAATTAAGTAAGGTTTTTAAAGCAAATCAGGTAATTGTAGAATACAGAATGTACGGAAAATCAAGACCCGATTCTATTCCTTGGAAACATTTAACAAACGATAACGCTATTGAAGATTATCATACTATTGTTACCAAATTAAAAAATGTTTATAGTGGTAAATGGTTGTCGTCAGGAATTAGTAAAGGAGGAGAAACTACCTTAATTTACAAGGCTAAATATCCGAAAGATATTGATGTTGCTGTGCCTTATGTTGCTCCATTAATAAATACCTTAGAAGACCCTAGAACCAATGATTTAATCAACTCGGTTGGTAGTGATGCTTGTAGAGCGAGTATTAAAACTTTTCAAAGAACTGTTTTAGAAAACAGAGCGGATATCTTAAAAATATTAGCGACTTATGCGGCTAAAAACAAGATGAGTTTTACCCAAGTTCCTTTAGAAGAAACCTTAGAATATGCCGTGTTAGAATTTCCTTTTTCTTTCTGGCAATGGGGCAGCGGAAAATGTGCCGATGTACCTACAAAAGAGGCATCATCAGAAGAATTATTTAAGTATTTAATTAAAATTTCTGGTGTTCATGTTTACAACGATGCAGGATTTAAAAATTACTTACCTTCTTTTTATCAACATATGAGAGAATTAGGCTATTACGGTTTTGATTTAGCGCCTGTAAAAGATTTATTAAAAGTAGTTAAAAGCAGTACAAATAGTAGGTTTGCACCTAAAAATGTAGATTTAACTTACAACCCTACATATATTAAAGAAGTACGTAATTATGTAGAAACTAAAGGAAATAATATTTTATATATTCAGGGAGCTTACGACCCTTGGGCTGCTTGTGGACCAACACCAAAAGAAGGCGTTGATGCTTTGAAAATGGTTTTAGAAGGAGGTTCGCACTTAACGAGAATTAAAAGTTTTTCTGATAAAGATCAACAAAAAATTTACGCAAAATTACAAGCTTGGTTAGGAAAGGATGTAAAATTATATCCTTTGAAATAAGCTTGTTAATAGGAATCCGTCAATCTGAATTTATTTCAGATTCACATCCTGATTTGCCGCAGGTTTTCCTATTGATGCGATGCTGAAATAAATTCAGCATACCAGAATACTACTAAATACATAAGGCATCTCAAAATTAAATTATTCATAAAAAAACACTTTAGATATTTCTAAAGTGTTTTTTGATTTTATACTATTTTTAAAATTATAAACTACGGGTTTTACTATTTTTTAAAGTTTGAAATCCCTTTTTGTAACCAATTGTAATACTCAGTAGCATCGGGTGTATAAGAAGCTGGATCGATTAAATTAGCTTCATCATGCCCCATTAATACATAAAAAGGTTGCGTATTTGCTTTGTATTTTATGGTTTGTAATTCGCTCCATTTTTGCCCAATATATTTTAATTTTTTACCAGGGTTTAACCTCGAATCTATAATTTCATCCTCTTTCAACTTTCTTTTATCATCAACATATAAAGAAATTAAAACTACCTTATTTTTTAAGACATCTAAAACATTCGGTTTTACCCAAACATTCTGTTCCATTTTACGGCAATTTACGCAGGCATGTCCTGTAAAATCTATCATTACGGGCTTTCCTACTTTTTTAGCATAAGCCAATCCTTTGTCGTAATCGTGAAAAGAAATAATATCGTGTGGAGGCATTATATGTGCTCCTTCAGGCAAACCTGTAGGTGTTTTTTCAACCTTTCCCATTGAAACTAATGCGGTACTTTTCTTAGTAAACCCTACTCCATATGGCGATTCACTATAATGTTGTGGTGGTGGAAAAGCGCTGATTAAATTTAAAGGTGCTCCCCATAAACCTGGCAACATATATACGGTAAAAGCTCCTACGATTAGTCCTAAAAACAATCTTCCTACCGATATATGATTTTGTGGGCTGTCGTGTGGTAATTGAATTTTCCCTAATAAATAAAGCGATAAAGCTCCGAATATTGCAATCCAAATAGCAATAAAAACTTCTCTTTCAAAAATGTGTAATTGCAATACTAAATCGGCATTTGATAAAAATTTAAACGCCAAAGCTAGTTCTAAAAATCCTAGAACTACTTTTACCGTATTTAACCAACCTCCCGATTTTGGTAACGAATTTAACCAACCTGGGAATGCTGCAAACAGTGCAAATGGCAAAGCAATCGCTGATGAAAAACCTAACATCCCTACAATCGGTGCGATTCCTCCTTTTGATGCTGACTCAACTAATAACGTTCCTACAATTGGTCCGGTGCATGAAAATGACACAATTGCTAATGCCAAAGCCATAAAAAAGATTCCTATTAAACCACCTCTATCGGCTTGAGAATCTACTTTTGTAGCCCAAGAACTTGGTAAGGTAATTTCAAAAGCGCCTAAAAATGATGTAGCAAAAACTACTAATATTAAAAAGAAAACAACGTTAAACCAAACATTGGTAGAAAGCGCATTTAAAGCATCTGCCCCAAAAATACCCGTTACTACGGTTCCTAATAATACGTATATTCCAATTATTGATACTCCATAAATAATGGCATTTTTAATTCCTTGTGCCTTGCTTTTACTTTGTTTGGTAAAAAAGCTTACCGTCATCGGAATCATTGGAAAAACACAGGGAGTTAACAAGGCTGCAAACCCTGATAAAAAAGCGATAAAAAAGATGGCTATCATTCCTTTTTTATCTTTCTTCGTTTTATCTTTATCAACTGATTTTACAGAAACAGCCTTACTGATATCAAAAACTAAATCAAGTTCTTTTGGAGGTAAACACTGCTCATCTGTACAGGCAATAAATTCAACAAAAGCATTAATTTTAGTTATTTTTGAGTCGATTAACTCAATTTGTTGTTCAAAAATAGCTTTATGAGCAAACGATTTAATAGTCATTCCTTGCTCATTAAACAATTTTGTAAATTTAGTTTTACCTTTAGGCTCTTTGGTTTTTCCGATTAATTTAATCTTATTTTCTTTTTCTTGATAAAAAAAAGTGGTCGGAATTGGTCCTGATTTAGGTACATCTTGCGAGTACAAACTCCAGCCCTCTTTGATGGTCGCTTGAGTTATTAATTTATAATTAGAATCGGATGTTTTTTCGACTTTAGTCTTCCACTCAATAGGATTAAATATTTGACCTTTTACTGATATGGTTATCAATAAAATAAATAGTAGTATGCAGTTTTTTTTCATCGAAATTTATTTGGGGGTTTAATTAATTTTAAAAGATAAATCTACTTCTTCTGGAGGAAAACAAGTTTCATTTGAACAAACCATGTACTCAACAGTTCCTTTTATAACAAATTTCTCATTTGTTTTTAATCGAATTCGCTGTGTAAATACTGCCGTATTATCAAAATATTTAATACGCATTTCAAATATTTCATCATCAATAACTTGTCCTGCGCCTTCTTTTGTCACTCCTTGTTTTAAATAACGCTGATCTCCTGTAAAAGAAAATAAAGTAGGTATTGGTCCACCATTAGCTATTTTTTGAGAATAAATATGCCACTCTTCATCTAAAGTTGCTGTCACTATTAATTCACTTTCTTTTTCTGATATTTTTTCTACACTCGTAGTCCATTTTATAGGGTTATCCAATTGCCCATAAGAAACAAAACTTAATAGAAAGCTTAAAATTGTTAGTAATTTACTCATTATTATATGATTAATAGTTTTATATTTTTCGTAAAAATAACATCTTTCTACATAAAATACGATTACATCAAAAAAAAATGTTCTAATTTTGAAAATTTAACAAAAAAAAAGAGTAATCATAAGTGATTACTCTTTTTAATAGTAGCGGGAACTGGACTCGAACCAGTGACCTTCGGGTTATGAGCCCGACGAGCTACCTACTGCTCTATCCCGCGATTTGTGAGTGCAAACATACAAGATTTTATCTTACCTACCAAATAAAATGTTGATATTTTTTATTTTCAAGCACAAAAAAAGCTTCACATTTCTGTGAAGCTTTGAGCTTAGTAGCGGGAACTGGACTCGAACCAGTGACCTTCGGGTTATGAGCCCGACGAGCTACCTACTGCTCTATCCCGCGATTTCGAATGCAAATATACACACTTTTACATACCCCACCTAATAAAAATTGTTTTTTATTTATTTTTAAATTTTAAGCATAAAAAAAGCTTCACATTTCTGTGAAGCTTTGAGCTTAGTAGCGGGAACTGGACTCGAACCAGTGACCTTCGGGTTATGAGCCCGACGAGCTACCTACTGCTCTATCCCGCGATTTCGAGTGCAAAGATACGTTCTTTTATTCTATCTACCCTAATAAAATTAACTTTTAAATCAAAAAAAACATAACTACTACAATAACAACACTATAAAAAAAAGAAATTTTAAATCAAACAGCTTATCTTTGCCTCATGACACATAAATCAGGATTTGTAAACATCATCGGAAACCCAAATGTTGGGAAATCAACTTTAATGAACGCATTAGTTGGTGAGAAATTATCAATAATTACGCCCAAAGCACAAACCACTAGGCATCGTATTTTAGGAATTGTAAATGATGAAAATCATCAAGTTGTTTTTTCTGATACTCCAGGGATTCTAAAACCTGCTTATGAACTACAAAATTCAATGATGGATTTTGTAAAAGCAGCGTTTGATGATGCCGATGTATTAATTTATATGGTAGAAGTTGGTGAAAAAGAACTTAAAAATGAAGCCTTCTTTAAGAGAATTATCCACAGTGAAATTCCTATTATTTTATTATTAAATAAGATAGATAAATCATCGCAAGAAGAAGTCGAAGAAAAAATAGAGTATTGGAAAAACAAAGTACCAAATGCTTTTGTATATGTAATTTCGGCTCTAGAAAAATTTAATATTGACACTGTTTTTTCTAAAATTATAGAATTACTTCCAGAAGGTCCTGCTTTTTATCCGAAGGATCAATTAACAGATAAACCAGAACGTTTTTTTGTAAATGAAAAAATACGTGAAAAAATATTAACACACTATAAAAAAGAAATTCCGTATGCTATTGAAGTAGAAACTGAAGAATTTTCTGAAGAAGAAAACATCATCAAAATTCGTTCAGTAATTATGGTAGAACGTGATACTCAAAAAGGAATTATTATTGGGCATAAAGGTACTGCGCTTAAACGTGTAGGTACAGAGTCTCGCAAAGATTTAGAATTATTTTTTGATAAAAAAGTATTTTTAGAGCTATATGTAAAAGTAAATAAAAACTGGCGTTCTAACGATAGACAATTAAAACGCTTTGGTTATAAAGACTAATTTATTTTTTTCAATAAAACTTTGGTGAATTTTTTCAATTTATCCATTTGTTTTTTACCTGTTGCCTTTCCTAGTCTTCCTACAAAATAAAGCGCTACCCATATAATTGGTAAAACCACCAACATTACTATGGGTAGTATTGCTATTCTTTTTAACGACCAATTACTATACGCCATAATTCCGAAAATTAAAAAAAGGAACGCTACCATAAAATGTAGGAACATAAAAAAGGTCCAAACTTGTGGTTTTGGACCGAATAATCCTTTTATTTTTGATGTTGTTGATGTTAATTCTTCTACCTCTAACTGCAATTGAGGTGACCAAAAATGAGCCTCTTTTAATGGTATATCAATGATTACATGCTGGTCTATTATCCTCATTTTATAAGCAGGATCGTCAGATAAATGCTGTTTAATTTCATCGATTAACACTGCTGAATTCATTTCGAAATCAATTTGAAATCGTGGCTTTAAAAATATTTGATTATATAATTTATCATCCATATTATAACAACATTTAAAAGTTATTGTGTCACAATGTACTAAAAATACGATACTCTTTAAAATTCCACTGTAACTTAGTTGTGTAAGTTGTATCTTTGCAAAAATTTTAGTATAATGAGTAGTATTGTAGCCATTGTTGGAAGACCTAATGTAGGTAAATCCACTTTATTTAATCGTTTAGTACAACGTCGTGAAGCGATTGTTGATTCTGTAAGTGGAGTAACCAGAGATAGACATTACGGAAAATCGGAATGGAACGGAAAGGAATTTTCTGTAATTGATACTGGTGGATATATTGTCGGGTCTGATGATATTTTTGAAGGAGAAATACGTAAACAAGTTCAGTTAGCTATTGATGAAGCTGATATCATTGTTTTTGTTGTTGATGTTGAACAAGGGATTACCCCTATGGACAACGAAGTTGCAAAAATTTTACGCCAAGTTAAAAAGCCTATTATTATGGCAGTTAACAAGGTTGATAATGCAATGCGTGATGCAGATGCAGTAGAATTTTATAACCTTGGTTTAGGTGATTATCATACAATTTCTTCCATAAATGGTAGTGGAACAGGTGAATTATTAGACGCTGTTGCCAACGAAATTCCTGAAGAAGAAGAAATAGAAGCTGAAAATGAACTTCCTCGTTTTGCCATTGTAGGACGACCGAATGCTGGTAAGTCATCATTTATTAATACGTTAATCGGTGAAGATAGAAATATTGTAACCAATATTGCTGGTACAACCCGTGATTCTATTGATACAAAGTACAATCGTTACGGTTTTGAATTCAACTTAGTAGATACTGCCGGAATTCGTAAAAAATCAAAAGTAAAAGAAGATTTAGAATTTTACTCTGTAATGCGTGCTGTTCGTGCAATTGAACATTGTGATGTTGCCGTATTAGTAGTAGATGCAACTCGTGATTTTGAAGGACAAGATGAAAAAATATTTTGGCTAGCAGAAAAGAATAAAAAAGGAGTTGTAATACTTGTTAACAAGTG
This sequence comes from Tenacibaculum dicentrarchi, assembly GCF_900239345.1. Classification (GTDB taxonomy): domain Bacteria; phylum Bacteroidota; class Bacteroidia; order Flavobacteriales; family Flavobacteriaceae; genus Polaribacter; species Polaribacter dicentrarchi. The sequence continues at coordinate 67,431 of NZ_OESZ01000043.1, forward strand.
GGATTTAGTTGAAAAGGAAACCAATACTATGCGTGATTTTGAAGCGCATATCCGAAAGAAAATTGCTCCTTTTAGTGATGTTCCTATTGTATTTACATCTACCGTAACCAAACAACGTATTTTTAAAGCTATTGAAACGGCTGTTGAAGTTTTTGAAAACAGAAAACGTCGTATTCAAACAAGTAAGTTAAACGAAACGATGTTAGAGATTTTAGAACAAAATCCGCCACCTGCAATTAAAGGTAAATACATCAAAATTAAATACTGTATGCAGTTACCTACATACACGCCACAATTTGCATTTTTTGCAAATTTACCGCAGTATATTAGAGACCCGTACAGACGTTATTTAGAAAATCAATTGCGTCAGCATTATAACTTTAACGGAGTGCCTATTATTATTTATTTTAGACAAAAATAAGTTTACTATAAATTATTTAGTTAAAAGTAGTTTTTTCATTTTTTGAAAAACTACTTTTTTTTTGTGCTTATTTTAAAATTATTTTCTTTTTAAAACAGATAAACATCATGCTGAATTTATTTCAGCATCGCATAAAGAGAATAACTACCGCAAATCAGGATGCGAACCTGAAATAAATTCAGGTTGACGGATTCGATTTCTTATTTTTCTGTGATATTTTTTTTTCAGATGAAATTTAAACAGGCTATAAATAAACAAGTAAACTCTAAATTTACTAAATTAGTAACAATGCCTAGCCCCGATTGAAGCATTTGTTTGAGCTCTTTTTTTGATTTTTCTTCAAAAAAAAGCGAGTGCGGAAAGCGGGAAATTGCTTCAAAAAAAATAATTGCTTAGCATTTCGTAAATTTGTAATAGATTTAAGAAAATGATTTCATGGAAATTAGAAAATTAGACGCCTTTAAAGATATTGAATTGCCCTTACAACTAAATATTAGTTTTGAGAAAATATACAATATGCTCAAACAATACGCTAATAATAGCGCAAAGGAACATCCTTATCATGCCTCGGCAAATATCCTTGTTCAAAAAGTAGATAAATATCCTGAACTAATTAACGGTTTTTCTGATATTTCATTGCTAAAAAAACATGAAGATATTATCGATATTTTATTAGATGCCTTGTTTCCTGAAATGTTAACATTAAATGAAATTAAAGCCGCCACAATTCCATTTTCTTTTACGTCATTTAAATTTACAAAACGCCTCGAAAATATTCTTGAAAATGCTGGAGAAAATTATGTTTTAAAAGTGCGAGATTTTGAAAATAATAAAATGTACATTATGGCATGTACTTTTATTTTAAACATGGTTTACAACTATCCAATTGATTTAAAACGTCCTTTTTATTTTGATATTCCTGATAAAAATTTAGACGTAATAAAACATTACAGAGTGGCTTTTAATGCCGATTTTATGGAAATTACACCTTCGAAAAATGCTCCCAAAATTACCGAAGAAGATATTAAAATACTTTTAAATAGCTACGATAATATTGATATTTGGAAAGAAAAATTTCCGCCAAATAGTTATATTTTTAAAGGTTTTGGTATTATGAATTTATTCGATGTTACTGCCGATGAAAATATTTCATCAATAAGAAACAGTTTACTACAAAAAGATGATGGTACTATTCTTAATAAACTTCGTAAAAATTTAAGTGAATTTTATAATATTAAAGATTTAAAAGTTGGTTTTTCGGTGTTTAATATTACTGATTTATCATTACAATCGGCACGTATTAAAAAAACAGAAAGCATTATTTTATTAGCTGATGAAAAAAAAATAGCTTGTACAACTTTTTTCTGTAATCATATTGTTTCTAAAGTTTTTAAACAACAAAAAATAGTTGCAATTTCTGATACAGCACATTATGCCGATTCATCAAAAAATAATGAGTTTTCTCAACGATTAAGAAATCAAAATATTGGAAGTATATTGCTAATACCAATTAAAGCGAGTGTAAATAATGATTTAGCCGTTTTAGAAATTGCATCGCCAAGAGCTTATGAATTAAATTCTGTAAATCAACAAAAATTAAAGGATATTATTCCTGTTTTTAAAGCTGCTATTAATCGCTCATCAGAAGAATATTTGAACATTTTAGAAGCCACTATACAAGAACATTATACCTCTTTACACGAAACTGTAAAATGGAAATTTTATGAAGCTGCCGAACAATATCAAGCTGATATTTATGCCGAAAAAGAAAATGTGAAAATTGAACAAATAGTATTTAATGATGTGTATCCTTTATATGGTCAATCAGATATAAAAGGCTCATCTTTTGCTAGAAATGAGGCTATTAAAGAAGATTTAATTACTCAACTTACCTTAGCTATTTCGGTATTAAAAAAAGCATGTATATCTGAAAAACTACCTATTTATAACGAATTAATGTTTCGGGTAAATGACTATTTAAAAGATGTAAATACAGGTTTAAAAGCTGGAGATGAAATTGGAATCTTAGACTTTTTAAAACGTGAAATTTATCCTGTTTTTAAGCATATAAAAACGCTTAATAATCATTTAACAGCAATTGTAAATACTTATATGAATCGTTTAGATAGCAATTTACATGTTGTTTATGAAAAACGAAAAGCATACGAACAAAGCGTTACTTTATTAAACGATGAATTAGCAAAATTTATAGATTGCAAACAAGAAGATGCACAAGCAATGTTTCCGCATTATTTTGAACGCTACAAAACCGATGGCGTAGAATATAATATGTATATCGGGCAATCTTTAACTAAAGAGAAAAATTTTGATGAATTATATCTTTATAACCTTCGTTTATGGCAATTGCAAATAATGTGCGAAATGGAAAATGTAGCAAATACTGCTCGTAAATCTATGACTCATGATTTGAAAGTTGCCTCTTTAATATTAGTTCACAGTACGCCTTTATCTATCAAATTTAGAATGGATGAAAAGCAATTTGATGTTGATGGTGCGTATAATATTCGCTATGAAATTATCAAAAAAAGAATTGACAAAGCACATATTAATGGCACAAAAGAACGACTTACCGTTCCTGGTAAAATTGCCATTGTTTATTCACAAGATAAAGATGCCAAAGAATATTCAAAATATATTAAATACCTACAATCTAAAAATTTATTAGGCGAAATTGAAACTTTAGAATTGGAAGATTTACAAGGTGTTTCTGGTTTAAAAGCACTTCGTGTGGCGGTTATTTATAAAGAAAATTACGACTGTAAAGGAACAATTACTATTGATGAATTAATCGATGATTTTAAATATTAAAAATGAGTAATTTTATTTTATAAAGCATTTGCCATTTCTTGTATTTGAAACGCCACTGCAAAAGCAATTACACTTACAATAATTCCAATCATAAAAACGGTGTAAGTTGTTCGTAATAATTTATATTTTCGGTTTAAAACTAATCCTAAAAAATATAAATCTTTGGTTAATGAACCGTATAAATAATCACGGTCTTTCATCATTTCGTGCATTGCCCATTCAAAATCGGGTAAATTCATTTGATGAAAATTTCCGAAGAATAATAAATTTACTTTTTTATTCGCAACATCTTCTTTGGTAAATTTACCTTCCGTTACATTTGGTCGGGTTGCCATTATCGATAAAATAATAGAAGCCACGGTAAATAATATAAAAATTAACGACGGAATAATTAAATAATGATTCGTCGGATTATCTAATTTTGGAATTAAAGTCGATAAACTCATCGAAATAATAATAGCATTTACTGATAACAAAATATTTGCTTTCGTATCAGCAATATCGCTTAAAGTAATATGATTTCGAAGTGCAACACGAAACATAGTTTCAATACCTCGTTCTGGTAATTCTACTTTATTTTTCTTAAAAGCTAATTCTTCTTTTTTCTGTTGTAATTTCTTATTTTCTTGTTGTAATTTCTGTTGATTTTTTAATAATTGCGCTAAATTTTTACTTGCTATTTTACTCCAGTTTTTAACTGCAAAATCGGTATAAAAACGATGTTTTGTTAAGAATTTAATATTTTCTTCTAGCCATTTTTCATCAGAAAAAACTTGCTGTTTACTTAACTCCCACTCTTTTCTTAATAATGAAGTGTAATCGCTAAAATTTTTACTTCCTAAATGAGCGCAATCAGCATCTTTAATTATTTTTTCTAAATTATTTTGAGGTTTTTCACAAATTTTTGTTGCTAAAATCAACTGTGAAACTTCTGAAATAACAGCTTGAGAAACGCCTTTATCTTTCAAAAAAAATGTTGCTATTTTAACGCTTTCTTCTTCATGATTTTCTATTGATTTGGTATAACCTGTATCATGAAACCATGCCGATAACAATAAATTATTTGCAGATTCAGTAGTAAGTTTTTCTCCTTCAATTAATTCTTTTGTTTTCGCAACTACACGCTGTGTATGAAATACATTATGATATATAAATGACGTGGCTAATTTTTCATTTAAAAGAGTAACCACAAAATTTTCAGCTTCAATTAATAAATTTTCCATCAAAAAGATTTTTTGCTAAATTAAGAATATTATTCTACTCTTATTAGTTGTAATTTTGACGTATTTAAAACGACCTTCTTACTGTTGATATTTAACATCACATAAAAAATAATTTAATATGCTTACTTGGAAAAACATTATTCACTTTGCAGTAAACGGAAATCCGACACCAATAAAAAGAGTTGAAAAAACCGAAACTCAATGGAAAGAATTATTAACTGATGAACAATTCAGAATTACACGTTTAAAAGGAACTGAACGCGCTTTTTCGGGTGAATTATGTACTTCTTATGATGAAGGAAAATACAATTGTACTTGTTGTGATACCCCTTTATTTGATGCTACTATTAAATTTGATTCAAACTCTGGATGGCCGAGTTTTACCCAACCAATTACCGAAAATGCTATTAAATATCATAAAGATACAACTTTTGGAATGGTACGAGTAGAAGTTTTATGCAATAGTTGTGATGCACATTTAGGACACGTTTTTCCTGATGGACCTCAGCCTAGTGGTTTAAGATATTGCATCAATTCGGAATCAATGATTTTAAATAAAAATTAAAAAAATCAATTTAATGATAAATAAAAATATACAAGTAGCCACCTTAGGCGGTGGATGTTTTTGGTGTACAGAAGCTGTTTTTCAGGAAGTAAAAGGTATTGAAAAAGTAGTTTCTGGTTATGCTGGCGGAAACGTTCCAGGACATCCAACATATAGAGAAGTTTGTAGCGGATTAACAGGACATGCCGAAGTAATTCAACTTACTTTTGATGCTGATATTATTTCATATCAAGATATTTTAATCATTTTTATGACCACTCACAATCCGACAACCTTAAATCAGCAAGGAGCGGATAAAGGAACAGAATATCGTTCTGTAATTTTTTATCATAATAAAGCTCAAAAAGAAATTTCAGAAATTGTTTTAACTGAAGTTGCTCCTTTTTATGAAGATAAAATTGTTACAGAAGTAAGTCCATATTCTATTTTTTATGAGGCAGAAAAAGCACATCAAAATTATTACAGACAAAACCAAACACAAGGTTATTGTAGTTTTGTTATTTCGCCAAAATTAGCAACACTTCGGAAATTGCATGCTCATAAATTAAAGTAATTTACCGTAATTTTGTCAATCCATTTATCCAAACACAAATGAAGCTTAACATTCAAGATACTTTTACAAAAGAATTACCTGCCGATAAAATTTTAGAAAATACCCGAAGACAAGTTTTAGATGCTTGTTTTTCGTTTGTTGAACCTAAAAAAACAGCAAATCCGAAGTTACTTCATGTTTCTCAAGAAATGTTAACGGCAATTGGATTAACTGAAAAAGATTCAAAATCCGAAGAATTTGTAAATATTTTTACAGGAAATAAAATCTTAGAAAATACGCATCCATTTGCGATGTGTTATGGCGGACATCAGTTTGGAAATTGGGCAGGACAATTAGGCGATGGTAGAGCCATCAATTTAACCGAAATTGTACACAACGAAAAACGCTGGGCAATACAATTAAAAGGTGCTGGAGAAACTCCATATTCAAGAACTGCCGATGGTTTAGCAGTTTTACGCTCATCAATAAGAGAATATTTATGTAGCGAAGCAATGTTTCATTTGGGCGTTCCAACAACTCGGGCTTTATCGTTGAGTTTATCGGGCGATAATGTGTTGCGAGATATGTTATACAACGGAAATTCAGCCTATGAAAAAGGTGCAATTGTAAGCCGTTTAGCTCCAAGTTTTATTCGTTTTGGAAGTTTTGAAATTTTATCATCTAGAAAAAATTATCCTACTTTAAAAACATTAGCAGATTATACTATTGCTAATTTTTATCCTGAAATTACATCCGAAGGAAAACAAAAATATCTAGATTTTTTAACCCAAATAAGAAACAGAACTATCGAAATGATTGTCGATTGGCAACGTGTTGGTTTTGTGCATGGCGTTATGAATACCGACAATATGTCTATCCTCGGATTAACTATTGATTACGGGCCTTACGGTTGGCTAGAAGGCTATGATTCTGGCTGGACACCAAATACAACCGATAATCAGCACAAGCGATATCGCTACGGAAATCAATCGCAAATTGGGGTTTGGAATTTATTTCAATTAGCAAATGCGTTATTTCCACTTATTGAAGAAGCGCCACCTTTACAAGAAATTTTAGATGAATATGCTGATATTTATCAAAAGAAATATTTAGAAATGATGACATCTAAAATCGGTTTATTTTATGAAGATGCTAACGATTATGAATTAATTGGACGCTTAGAAGAAACGCTACAATTAACAGAAACTGACATGACACTTTTCTTTAGAAATTTAGCCTTAATTTCTTCGGATGATACTTTTGAAACTGCTTTCGATAAAATAAAAATTGCATTTTATACGATTATCGAAGTTAAAGATGAAATAAAAAATCATTGGCTAGATTGGTTTGTCCGTTATTTAAAAAGATTACAACAAGAAACTTTTTCTGATTCAGTAAGAAAAGAAAAAATGAATACTATAAACCCGAAATATGTATTGCGAAATTATATGGCACAATTAGCTATTGATGATGCCAATAAAGGTGATTATTCTTTAATTGATGAATTATATGAGTTATTAAAAAACCCTTATGATGAGCAACCAAAACATGAAAAATGGTTTGCAAAACGACCAGAATGGGCTCGTAATAAAGTTGGCTGTTCTACCTTAAGTTGTAGTTCTTAAAGTTATTTTTTATTTATCCTCTAATTAAATAAGTATGAATTTTATCAAAAAAATTAAATATTTAGCACTTTTTTTCACGGTTATATTATTAAATAATTGTGCAACTTTTAAAGCTCAATATGCAGATAAAAACGTTCTAAAAAATACCGTAAAAAAGACTGAGAATAAAAAAAACAAGCTAAATTCTGATAAAAAAATCGCTCATACTTTTTATTTAATTGGCGATGCTGGAAATTCTGATTTAGGAAAAATATCGCCTGCTTTAAAATATTTAAATAAACATATTGATACAGTTTCTGAAAATTCAACCTTACTTTTTTTAGGTGATAACGTTTATGAAACAGGAATTCCATCTAAAAAATCAAAAAAATATCCGTTAGCAAAACATCGAATTAAAGTACAAACAGATATCGCTAAAAAATTTGCTGGTAACTCAATTTTTATCCCAGGAAATCATGATTGGTACAACGGTTTAGATGGCTTAAAAAGACAAGAAAAATTAGTTGAAAAAGCAGTAGGAAAAAACTCATTTTTACCTGAAAATGGCTGTCCATTAAAAAAAGTAAGTATTTCAAAAGATGTCGTATTAATTATTGTCGATACGCATTGGTATGTTACTAATTGGGATAATCATCCAAAAATAAACGACAAATGCGATATAAAAACAAGAGCAAAGTTTTTTGATGAATTTAAAGGATTAATAAAAAAAGCAAGAGGTAAAACAACAATTATTGCCATGCATCATCCGATGTTTACTAATGGTTCTCACGGTGGATATTATTCTTTTAAAAGTCATTTAAGCCCACTTCCTGTTTTAGGAACGCTAAAAAATATCCTAAGAAAAACCACTGGTATTGCCAATGTTGATTTGCAAAATAAAAAATACAACGAACTTAAAAAACACATTACAACTTTAGCACAAGAAAACGATAAGACCATTTTTGTTTCTGGTCACGAACATAGTTTACAATATATTATTGAAAATAATTTACCTCAAATTATTAGTGGTTCTGGTTCTAAAAGTAGTGCAACTAAATTAACAGGCGGTGCAAAATTCACTTACGGAAGCCAAGGTTTTGCTCAATTAGATATTTATAAAAATGGAAGTTCTAACGTTCGTTTTTATTCGGTAAACGAAAATAAAATGGTTTATGAAGCTACTGTTTTCCCTGCGGATAAAAACAAAAATTTCATTACGTATCCTTATCGAAATATCACAGAAAAATCAGCTAGTATTTACACAGATAAAGAAGTAAAAAAAACAAAAACATTCGAATACTTTTGGGGTAAACGTTATCGAAAATATTTCGGAACAAAAGTAACAGTGCCAACCGTAAATTTAGATACCCTTTTAGGTGGCTTAAGACCCGTTAGAAAAGGTGGTGGAAATCAATCTAAATCATTACGATTAAAAGATAAAAAAGGACGTGAATATGTAATGCGTGCCTTGCGAAAAAATGCGGTTCAATATTTACAAGCAGTTGCCTTTAAAGAACAATATTTAAATGGTCAATTAAATAAAACATATACCGAAAACTTATTATTAGACGCATTTACAGGCTCGCATCCGTATGCACCTTTTACTATTGCTACGTTAGCAAACGCTGTTGGAATTTATCACACAAAACCTATTTTATATTATATTCCAAAACAAAATGCTTTAGGTTCTTTTAACGCTGAATTTGGCGATGAATTATATATGATTGAAGAACGTGCTAGTTCTGGTCATGGCGATAAAGCTAATTTTGGTTTTTCTGATAAAATAATTAGTACTGATGATTTATTAAAAAAATTATCTAAAAATGAAAAACATATTTTAGACGAATCAGCGTACATAAAAGCTCGTTTATTTGATATGCTAATCGGCGATTGGGACAGGCACGAAGACCAATGGCGTTGGGCTGTTTTTAAAGAAAATGGGCATACAATTTATCGCCCTGTTCCTAGAGATAGAGACCAAGCTTTTTCTATTATGGGTGATGGTTTTTTATTAAATATCGCTACTAGAATAATCCCTGCTTTACGATTAATGAAAGCCTATAAAGAAGATTTAAAAAGTCCAAAATGGTTTAATTTAGAGCCGTATCCTTTAGATATGTCTTTAATTAATCAGTCAGATAAAAAGGTTTGGGATGCTCAAGTAAAACAAATTACCGCTACAATTACAGATGAAATTATAACGGAAGCTTTCAATTATTTTCCTGAAGAAGTACAAGGCGAAACAATTCAAATCATCAAGAAAAAATTACAAGGAAGAAGAAAAAATCTGCAAAAAATATCTGATATTTACTTTAATCATATTAATAAATTTCAAGTAATTAAAGGAACGAATAAAGATGATTGGTTTAAAATTAATCGATTGCCAAATGGACAAACAAAGGTTACTGCATATCGAATTAAAAAAGGAGAAAAAGGGGCTGTTTTTCATCAAAGGACTTATAATCATTCTGAAACTAAAGAAATATGGATATATGGTTTAGATGATGATGATGTTTTTGTGGTAAAAGGAAACGGAGATAATCTGATTAAACTTCGAATTATTGGCGGACAAAACAATGATAATTATGATATTCGAAATGGTAAAAAAGTAAAAATTTACGATTACAAATCAAAGAAAAATACTTTTATTACCAATAAAGGACGCAAAAAATTAACAGACGACTACGAAATAAATACATACAATTATAAAAAATTAAAAAATAACACCAATGTTTTAGTGCCAATTATTGGTGCAAATCCTGATGATGGTTTTAAAATTGGCGTTTCTAATACTTATACAACTTATGGTTTTGAAAGAAATCCATTTACATCACAACATAAAATTTCAGGTGCCTATTATTTTGCTACAAATGGTTTTGAATTAAATTATTCGAATGAATTTGCAAATATTATCGGTAATTGGAATTTAGGATTTAACGCACTATACACAAGTCCTAATTATTCAAAAAATTTCTTCGGATTTGGAAATAACACCATAAATTTAGAAGCTAAAAATCTTAAAAACAAAGATTATAATAGAGTTAAAATAAGTAAATTAATTACAGGTTCTTCTATTCATTGGAAAAGTGATTTGGATGCAAGAATAAAATTAGGAATTAATTATCAATCATTTAAAATTGATAAAACTTCTGGTAGATTTATTACCTCACAAGAAGTAAATTTTAATCGTAAAAACTTCTTTAATACTGAGGCTAGTTATCATTTTGAAAATACCGATAATATTGCATTTACAACAACAGGAATGAAAACAGCACTGCAAATTGGTTATACTTATAATTTAGAAAATAAAAATAGTTTTGCCTATACAATTCCGTCTATTTCTTTTGATTACAAATTAATTCCTAGCGGAACAATAGTACTGGCTACTAAATTTAAAGGACATCTTACTTTTGGTAATAATTTTGAATTTTATCAAGGAGCTAATTTAGGTGCAAACAATGGTTTACGTGGATATAGAAATGAGCGTTTTACAGGTAAAAATGCCTTTTATCATAGTACCGATATTCGTTTAAATTTAACTACTTTAAAAACAAGTTTACTACCTTTGTACGTTGGAATTTACGGAGGTTTTGATTATGGTAAAGTCTGGATGGGAAATATGAATTCCGATACATGGAACACCTCTATTGGTGGAGGTATATTTTTTAATGCTACAAATATGATGACAGCTAAAGTTTCTGCATTCAATAGTAATGACGGTACACAAGTAGCTTTTTCTTTAGGTTTTAATTTTTAATTTTTATTTTAAAAGAACAATATATGATTACACAACAAATAGTATTAATATCAGGAGCTTTATTTGGAGGATTATCGGTGATTTTTGGTGCTTTTGGCGCACACGCTTTAAAGAAAATTTTATCTGAAGAACAATTAAATTCATTTGAAACAGGCGTAAAATATCAAATGTATCACGCCATTGTTTTATTATTTATCGGAAGCTCTTTTTCAACTCCCGACCCATTAATGAGTTTGTCTTTTATAATAGGAACACTCCTTTTTTCTTTTAGTATTTACGGATTAGTTTTATCTGATGCCAAAGGAAAAAAAATGTCGTTTTTAGGACCAATTACGCCAATCGGCGGTTTGTTATTAGTTATTGGGTGGATTATGTTATTGATTGCGTTTATTTAATCGAAAATTCATATAACTTCCCACCTTTTCTATGAGCTTTTTCATCAGCAATATAAAGGGTATTGTTATTTTTAAAAGTGATACTTTCTTTTTGAGATACATGCCCTAGCGGAAATTCTTTAATTTGTCCTGATAAAAAATCATCGCCGATAAAATCTGTAAGAATAAAAACGGATTGACCATTTAATAAGGCTACTTTTTTTCCATCAGAAGATATTGCTGCTGCGGTAATCCAACAAGGTAAATCATTACAAGTTTCAAAAGTTGAAATACGCTTTGCGACATGATTTCCTTTTTCAGCAGGAATTTTATATAATGTTGTTATTCCGTACTTATTTTTAACCCTACTTTTAGTAAAAATATATAAAAATCCGTTTTTATATAGTAGACTTTCGGCATCAAAAAAACGCTTTTTCTTTTTAGGAGGAAAATTATTTTGTGAAGCATACGAAAATTTAATTTTTTCAACATCAACAATATCTTTTTCTAATAAGTCTTGATGATTTATTTTAAGGATTTTTAAATTTTTACGTTTATTATCGTTATTTCCAAAATCAGCGATATATAAGTTTCCTTTTTCATCTGATGCTATATCTTCCCAATCATTATTTTTAGCATTTACGGCAACTTCTCGAGTGATTTTACCTGTAATATCAATAGCATAAATAATGGATTTATTTCCGCTATCATTAAGCATCCAAAGTAATTCGTTATTCTTTATTTTTTCGATTCCTGAAACTTCTTCTAGTTGTTTTGGCAAATTACATTTCAGTTTTAATTCGCCAAAGTTTTGACAACTAATTAATAAAATAAAAGCAAAACATATCATTATTATTTTCATAAAAAACACGGTTATTAAGCGCAATAATACGATTTTATTTTTTAGAGAAGTAACTTTATTTGTTTGCTTAATTTTAATAATTTGCAAATACCCCTAGCCCCGATTGAAGCTTTGTTTGAGCTCCTTTTTTTGATTTTTTTCAAAAAAAGAGCGAGTGCGGAAAGCGGGAAATTGCTTCAAAAAACACTTAAATAAAAAAAGCTCCTCAAAATAAATTTCAAGGAACTCTTTTATCTAATTTTTTAATTTAATCGGCTAATTTTAAACCGTTAGGCTATGCCCTGTTTTTGTAGTGTAACTTTCGCTAGTTACCGTGTTTACAAACTTCCAATTTGAAACAACCGATGCTTGATTTATTTGCAATTCCATGAAACCTCTTCGTGAAAAATCGCTATAATTTAAGTCATCGACTAACAGTTTTAATGCCTGTTCTAATTGCAATGCTCCTGCGCCTAAATATTTTTCTAATCCTGGTGATGATACCGAACTTGTTGCCAATTCGACCCCTACTTTTTCACCGCTTGTATTGGTTAAATTACTTTGCCAAGCATTGTGAGTATCGCCTGCTAAAACAACTACTTTTTTATTTTTGAAGCTAGCTAAAAGTGCTTCTCTTTCCATAAAATACCCATCCCAAGCATCTAAATTATATGGTAAAACAGTTTTTATTCTTGTTATTTCTTGAGGCGTTAAACTTGGGTCTTTTTGTAAAAACCTTGTTTTAATCGTTACCAATTCGGTAATCGCTTTTTGAAATGCGCCAAAAGTTGCTTCCGATGCGCCACCAATTGCTGCTGCTTCTGCCGAAACACGGGCTAAAATTGGTAATAATTCGGCAGGCATTAGCATTTTACCCATTAAAACTTGTTGCCCGATAATTTGCCAACTCGCATTTGATGCTGCTATTTGATTTGTAAACCATGTTTTTTGGGTAGTTCCTAGCATGGTTCTGTTAGGATTTAACCATTCTTTTTGAAAAGAAGCAACATCAAACTCGCCTTTTGAAGTGTAAAAATCAGCGTATTCTAATTGTTTGTCACGTCCTATTATTCGGGTGTCTAATAAAATTAAATCGGCTAAATTTCCTATTTTTAAATTTCTGTAGATAATTTCATTATCAGCAATATTAGTCGTGTTTGGTAAATATTCGCTGTAAGCTTGTAAGGCGCTATTTTTTCTAGCAGTATAACTTCCTTCGTTTTCTTGATGATTTTCAGCTCCATCTTTATACGAATCGTTTGCTACTTCGTGGTCGTCCCAAATACAAATAAAGGGTTTGTTTTGATGCAATTCTTTTAGCTTGCTATCTGAACGATATTGACGGTAACGGGTTCTGTAATCATCTAAAGAAATTATTTCGCCTTTCGGATTTGGCGTTCTAAATGAGCCATACGTATTTTCGCCATATTCATAAATATAATCGCCTAAATGAACCACCACATCAGCCTGAGAATTATTAATTGCCTCATATACATTAAAATATCCGTAGGCATAATTTGCACAAGAAGTGACGGCTAATTTTACATCGGCAGTTTTAGCTCCAAAGGTTAATGTTTTACCAACTACTGAGGTTGTTTTTTCTTCAATATTGATAAAACGGTAATATAATTTTTGGTTTTCAGCTAATTCTTTCACCTCAACAGCCAGGGTATAATCACGAGAAGCATCGGTAATTACCTCTGATTGACGTACAATATTTTCAAAATTTTCATCTGTTGACAATTGCCAGGTAATTGCTACCGAAGGCTTAGAGGTTGTGTAACGTGTCCAAATAATTACCTGTGAATTTGTAGGGTCAAAACTTGCTACGCCTTCATTAAAGTTTTCTTGGGATAAATTAGTAGGAATTGGGTTTGTTATTGGATCATCAGTAGTACAGCTAATAAAATTTGCTGCGAAAAGTATTCCACCACTTGCTAAAAGAGTATTTTTTAAAAAATTTCTCCTTTTAATGTTTGTTGTCATCTTGTTGTTTTGCTAATTAATTTTCAGCAAAAGTAGTTAAGCTAGTTTTCCTTAAGGTTAATTTAAGTTTATACTACACACTCGTTCTACCAACTTCCAGAAGCACCACCACCACCAAAACTACCACCGCCAAAACCGCCACCAAAGCCACCGCCACCGCTTGATGAACCACCAAAACTACCGCGTCCTGAATTAGTTAAAATTATGGTTTCGAAAATACTACCAGTACTGCTTGTTTTTCGATATCGTTTTCCACCTCCACGGTTATTTTTATCACCTCTTGAAATAATAATAAAAAATACGACTATAATAATTATAAAAATGATAATACTAGGGTCAAATTCGTCTTTTTCTTTCCTGCTACCTGTATATTCGCCATTTAAGGTTTTGAAAATAGCATCGGCTCCGTTATTTAAACCCGTGTAATAATCACCTTGTTTAAAAGCTGGAATAATATTTCTTTCGATAATTCTTTTAGAGATAAAATCGGTTAATAAATGTTCCGTTCCTTTACCTGCTTGAATGGATATTCTACGGTCTTTATGTGCTAATAAAACAAAAACACCATTGTCTTCTTTTGCTTGCCCAAAGCCCCATTTTTCGCCCCAGTTAGCCGCTAAATAGTTAATATTTTCACCTTCGGTCGAATTGATAATTGCCACCACTATTTGAGTAGAAGTAGTATCTGAATATTTAATTAATTTACTTTCTAAACGTGATTTTTGTGAACGAGAAAGCAACCCAACATAATCATAAACACTAGTTTGAAAAGCTGGTTTTTCAGGAATTTTAAAGCCTTGCGAAAAAATAGTTTGAATACTTAAAAGTAAAAAAGCAACGCTAAAAAACACTATTTTATTCCTTATTTTTTTTTGAATCATCCTCTTGATATTTTATTAGACAATTCATCTTGATCATCTGGTTTCCAAGGAAAATGAGCTTTTAATTCTTGTCCTGTTTTTAAAACCCCTGCAACAATAGCTTCTTTAAATTTCCCTGTTATAAAATGAGCTTGCATGGTGTTTTTTGTAGTATTCCAAAAGTTTTCAGGCACTACTTTATCAATACCTTTATCGCCATAAATAACAAATTTTTTATCATGTACTGCTACATAAATTAATACCGAATTTTGCAATTTGGTAGCGTCCATTTTTAGCAGATGAAACACTTCTAGCGCACGCTGAGAAACAACTATATTAGTCGATGCTTCTATGTGAACTCTAATTTCACCAGAAGTGTTTTTCTCTGCAATTTGAATAGCAGAAATAATTTCTTGTTCTTCTTGAATAGTAAGAAAACTTTCTACTTGAAGCATTTATTTTTATTTAAAGTTAAAATCGATATTTGGTGCATTTTCAGAACCTCTATCTGCTTTGTAACGGTTCATTTCATCAAAATCAAAAAGCCCTGCTAAGAAAGATCCTGGAAATTTTTTGATTAATTTATTGTAAATATTTACGCTTTCGTTAAAACGGTCGCGTGCTACGTTAATTCTGTTTTCTGTTCCTTCTAGTTGGCTTTGTAATTCTAAAAAATTCTTATTTGCTTTAATATCAGGATAACGCTCAACCGATACTAATAATTTAGATAAAGCACCACTTAAACCTGCTTGTGCTTTTTGAAATTGCGCCATATTTTCAGGGGTTAAATCGCCCGCATTTATATTTACCGAAGTTGCTTTAGCTCTTGCATTAATAACGCCAATTAACGTGTTTTTTTCAAAATCGGCAGCGCCTTGTACAGTTTTTACTAAGTTACCGATTAAATCATTTCTACGTTGATACGAACTCTCTACATTAGACCAAGTTGTTTTTGCATTTTCTTGATATTCTACAGCAGTATTTTGAAAATTTACAGCCCATTTAAAAACTGAAAATGCTACTATAGCTACTATAATAATTGGTATGAATTTTTTCATCTTTTTTTTATTTTTATAACTGATTTTTTATCTTTTGTAAAGTTGCCTTAACAGCCTCTAATCTACTAATAATTTCGTGATTATTTATAACATCTATAGGGTTTCTCTTTAGCTTCTTTTTAGCGCCTTCTAGGGTAAAACCTCTTTCTTTTACGAGGTTGAAAATTAATTTGAAATTTTCAATGTCTTCTCTGGTAAATAATCGATTTCCTTTGGGATTTTTTTTAGGTTTAATGATGTCAAATTCTTGTTCCCAAAATCGAATTAATGATACATTAACATCAAAAGCTTTTGCTACTTCGCCTATTTTATAATATCTCTTTTCAGGTAATTCTACATACATTTACTTGGCGTTTTATTTAGCTATTTTAGTTAAATACTAATCATATGATTGTCCTTTTTGTTGCGATGCTTTTTGCATTGCAACAAATTCTTCGGGAGTTAAATCTCCATAATAATAATAAATAGGGTTTACAGGTCTTCCATTTTTATGTACTTCATAATGCAAGTGAGCTGCTGCTGAACGCCCTGTGTTTCCTACATAACCAATTACATCACCTCTTTTTACTTTCTGTCCTTTTTTAGCTTTTATTTTACTCATGTGAGCGTAAATAGTTTGATAACCATAACCATGATCTATATAAACTACATTCCCAAACGTAGTACTTCTATGTGCTTTTTTTATTTTTCCGTTTCCTGAAGCAAAAATAGGCGTTCCTTTTGGTGAGGTAAAGTCCATTCCGTTGTGCATTTTCCATGATTTTAAAATAGGGTGTAATCGCATACCATAACCAGATGCCATTCGTTTTAAATCTTGATTTTTTACAGGCTGAATAGCAGGTATTGATGCTAACATTTTTTCTTTTTCTTTAGCCAAAGCTACAATTTCATCTAACGATTTTGACTGTACCACCATTCGTTTAGATAACATTTCTATCTCTTTGGTTACATTGGTAATCATCGCGGTATTTTTAAATCCTTCTAAGTGCTTATACCTATTTACCCCACCAAAACCTGCATTACGTTGCTCTTTAGATATTGGACTTGCCTCAAAATAAGTTCTATAAATATTATCGTCTCTTTCTTGTAATTCTGATAAACGCTCCGATAACATTTTTAATTCTTTAGACATCAATTCTGTATGCAGTTTAAAATTTTCTAGTTCTCTTTTTTGAGATCTTTCATTTGGCGACATTAAAAACTGACTAAACCCTATAAAACCAAAAAATGCAATTAATAAAGCCCCTATAACTCCTATGAACGATTTCTTATAAGTTTCGCTTTTTTTAGACTCTATTTTTCTATATGATAAAGTTTCAGAGTCATAATAATATTTTACTTTCGCCATAATGCTAATTTGTTCTATTTTCTACTTATTCAAACAATATTTTTCTTAAAAAAGTATTGCTTATAAACACACAAATTTACAAAATGTTTTAAAACTCCTTTTAATTAGTTGTTTTTTAATGATAATTTAACAAAAAACGGATTAAAAAAGGAACGTTAAAAAACGTTCCTTTTCTATTTTACTACAATTACAAAAATTATTCATTATTTAAAAATCTTGTTTTTTAACTGTAGGGTTAAATAATTCAAAAAAACCTAATTCCTTTCTTCCAGTCTTTTTATTTATAATATTACCCTCTAAATTAGCTGGCGGACCAGAAAATAATTGCGAAAAAAAATCTCCATCATCAATATCTTGTGTTTCTATTTGAGTTAAATAACTTTCCAGAAAATTATAGGTGTTAAAGCTTATACTTGATATTTCAACTTCTACACTTTCTGATATATCTTCTATTTCAAAAAAAGCATCTTCGCCTTCTTCAAAAAACACATCATTTTCAATTAAGAAATCAGTAAAAATCAAATCACCTTGTTTAGTATAAAAGCTATAAGTAACCAAATAAAAATCTTTTTTATCTCCTGAAAAATCTTCAAAAGTTATGCGGGTATTTTCTTCTTCTTTTGTAATTTTATCTATTACAACCTTAGGTTTAAATAATTCAGGAACCGACTCTAAAATAGTACCATCTTCTAAAGTTATTTTTATCCAATAATAATTATTTACTACCGGATTATACTGATTTTCGATAACATATCTTCCCTCTTTTTCATCTAAGACTAATAAATCGGCTATTTTTGTATCTAAATTATTTTCTCCTTTAGTATACAAAGATACTTTTGCGGTATTAATAGGTTTCTTAGTTATTACATCTACAGGAACAGTTTGTTGTATATCAACATAAATAAAATTATTTCTTGTTATTCCTCCTCTTATTATTACATGAGGTTCGTATATATCATCTAACGGAATGGTTTTTGAACAACCGAAAAAAGTAAATATGCTTATAAAAATTATGAATAATATATATGGTGATTTCATTTTTTTAAAATTTAAAATTATACGTAATAAATGGTATTGGAGCTCCAAACAACGAAAACTGTTTCTTGTTTAATGTTTTAGATACCCCTACATTTTGATTTTCATTATTAGAGAAAGTATAATAATTAGAAAAAGCATTTTTTCTTCCATAAATATTATAAACTCCAAAACTCCAACTTCCTTTCCATTTTGAATACAAACTAGATTCTGGGGTATATGTTAATGAAACATCTAATCGATGTGTATTTTTCATTCGATATGCATTTCTATCAGAATATGTAAAAACAGTTTCATCTTCATTTTCACCATAAACACCTCTTCCTGTTATTAATGTAGTTGGTCTTCCTGATTGGAAAGTAAAAAAAGTTCCCATAGTCCATTTATCACTAAACTTGTAATTAGCCGTTGCATTAAATATGTGAGGCTTATCATAATTTGATGAAAAATATTCACCATTATTTATATTTTCTGATGAAAATTCACTGACAGTTTTTCTTTTAGAAACAGAGTATGTATAATTTAAATTACCTGTAAATTTCCCTTTAGTTTTATGTACGGAAAATTCTGTTCCATAAGCATATCCTTTTGCAGGAAGTAATTGTGTTTCAATATTTTTATTGATAAATAAATCGGCATTATTTACATACTCTACCAAGTTTTTAAAATCTTTATAATATCCTTCTACAGAAAAATTATAATTTCTATTTTTACTATCAAAAGCAAACCCAAAAGAATATTGATTTACCTCTAAAGGCTTAACATATTTCCCTGAAAGTTTCCAAACGTCAAAAGGCAATGCAGCACTACTATTACTCATTAAATGTATATACTGATACATTTTATTATATCCGATTTTTAAAGATTTTCGATCATCAACATCATATTTTAAAGATAAACGAGGTTCAAAACCACCATATTTTGCTATAGTTTCTCCGTTTTTATATTTAACCTGCCCTGTTATTGTACTTGGTGTTTTAGGTAAACCTGATTCGTAAGATGCTACTTCATAAGGTCCTATATTTCTGAAAAAAGAATAACGAGCACCTATATTTACAGATAATTTATCCCATTTTTTTTCTATTTCATAATATGGAGCTATCTCTAAGCCTTTTTCTACTGATAAATCTATATTTTTAATTCCTTGTTCATTATTAGTTAATTTTGCTGGTGTAAACCTATAATAAGTTCCATGAATTCCAAATCTCATCTTTGTATCTAAATTCAAATAATACGTAAAATCTGGTTTAAAAATATAGTTTTCTACAGATGATGTCCATTCAAATGAACTACCTGAATCTGTTTGTGAAGGGCCATCATTTTCAGCTGCTAACGAATATTTATATGAACTATAAATGGTTGATAAATTCATAAATAATTTATTAGAAAACACATGATTCCAACGTAAACTTGTAGTAGCATTATTCCATGAAAAATCTATTTTACCTGCTGGTTCTTTTTTCTCTGTTTTTGTTTCTTCATCATATACTACTTCTTCTTCTCCTTTAAATCTCATTACATCTTTACCAAAATACCCTGATAAGTATAATTTATTATTATCATTTATATTCCAAGATAGTTTTGTATTTAAATCATAAAAATACATTTTTTGATTTTTTAAATCATCTCCTGCTAACGGAAAAAATATGTCAAAATAAGTTCTACGTCCCGATACTAAGAAACTAAGTTTATCTTTTTTGATAGGTCCTTCTAAGGTTAATCTTGAAAATAATAAACCTAAACCTCCTTCTCCTTTAAAAATTTTAGAACTTCCTTCTTTCTGTCTCATATCTAAAACAGAAGAAGCTCTACCACCAAAACGTGCAGGAATACCTCCTTTATAAAACTTTAAATCTTTTAAAGCATCAGCATTAATTGCTGAAAAAAGCCCCCATAAATGAGACGAATTATACAATGGAGCTTCATCTAAAAGCAATAAATTCTGATCAATATTACCTCCTCTAACATTAAATCCACTAGCGCCTTCTCCTACCGAGCTAACTCCTGGTTGTGTTAAAATAACTCTCGTTATATCTGGCTCACCAAAAAATGCTGGAAGTTTTTTAATCTCAGCTGTTTTTATGCTTGATACTCCTGTCAAAATTGTTTTAACTTGACTTTGACTTTTGTTTGTAGAATTTACAACAACTTCTTCTAATGCATTTTCGGTTAAGGTTAATTCAAAATTTCTCTTAATATTACTATTTAAGTTTATCTTAATTTCTTTGCTTTTATATCCTACATAAGAAATTTCTAAAACATAAATACCTTTTAAAAGTGTCATCGAATAGAAACCATATTCATTGGTTATAGTTCCTTTTAAAGCATCTTTTATTACAACATTTGCTCCTAATAACGTTTCACCAGTTGTAGCGTCTTTTACCGTTCCACTAATGGTATATTTTAGTTGTTGTTTTTTTAAAATATTCTTTTGAGAAATGTCTTTATCTTTAGATAAAATAATTAATTTATTTTTTATCTGATGTTTTACTAATGTATTTTTAAATAATATTTCTACGGCTTTATTAACATTTTCATTAACAATATTAATAGTAAATTTTTGTTGAACATTAACCTCATCATTATTAAAAACAAAGTTATAATTAGTTTGTTTTTCTATTTGATTTAAAATAAGTTCTAAACTTTTATTTTTATGATTTAGTGTTACATTATTTTGAGAAAAAGTATTCGTTGCTACTACTTGTAAGCAACAAAATAAAAAAATTGATAAGGTGAGTTTCATTAAAAACGAATGTTTTTTTGATACATTTTTTAACCCCAATGAGGTTATAAATTGTTTGTTTTTCATAGATTTGAATGTTGTTAAATGATTTTGTTGAATTAGAATTAAATTTATCAGCATTTTTAAATAGGAGAATTGCCGTTCTCCTATTTTTTATTTGATAATCCAAGTATTTTTTTGAGTATTAAAATGATACTCAAAAGGTGTTGTTATTGTTAATATTTCTAAAATTTCTCTTATAGGCATTGTTTTTTTAAAAGTTCCTGTAAATTTTATATTTGATACTTTTTCATTTTCAAAATGAAACTTCAAATTATATTGATTTTTAAAATCAGTTGCTATTTCTTTAAATGTTTTATTCTTAAATTGAATTTTACCTTCTCTCCAAGAAATAGTATTCATTTTATTTTTGATAACAGATTTTAAAACTTGTTTATTTTCTTTTAAGATTCTTATTTTATCATTAGGTGACATTATTATATTATCTTTTTCAGAATCTGCAATATTAACTGCTACTTTACCTGTAAATAAAACGGTTTCATAATAATCATTTTCATTATAAGATTTAATATTAAAACTAGTTCCTAAAGCTTTAACGATAACATTATCTGAAGTTTCTACCGTAAACGGATGTTTTTTATCTTTTGCTACTTCAAAAAAAGCTTCACCTTCTAAACGAATCGTTCTTGGAGAATTTTCTTTATATGAAATTTTACTCGAAGCATTTAACCAAACTACAGATCCATCTGAAAGCGTTACTTCCTTTTGTTCTCCGTAAGTTGTTGCTATATATATTTCTTTAGATTGTGTTATAAAATAGGTAAAAAAAGAAGTACTTAATACTATTATTGCTGCGGCAGCATATTTAAAGAAAAGCTTTTTAAAGTTATTTTTCTTTTCCCTACTTTCTATTTTTTTGAAAAAGACAGCTTTATTAATTGCTATATCAGCTTTAGGTACGCTACTATTTTCTTTAGTAATTTGATTGATTTTATTTATTTTCTCAAATAATTGCTCATCATATTCTGTTGAATTTTTCCATCGCTCAACCTTAGCTTTAATAGTAACACTTGCCGTATTTGATATATAAGCCCAAAGATCTGTTTCTTCTATTTTGTCTCGTTTCATAAATGAGATTTATTATAAAACGTTTCTCAACAACAAGTACCCTATATTTTTTTATAAAAAATTTACTAATTCTTTTTTAAAAACTTGCAAAGCTTTTGAAATATGAGCTTCTACAGTTTTTATTGATATATTTTTGATGGATGCTATTTCGGAATAAGTGTGTCCTTTATCTCTTGAAAGCTTAAAAATATCGGTTGTTTTTTGAGGAAGTAAGATATATACTTCTTCTATTTTTTTTTGTAAATCCCATTCATTATTTATTTCTTCTTCAATATCTTTATTTAAAACATATAAATTTAAGTGCTTCTTTTTTACGTTTTCTTTTCTGAAATAATCTATAATTTTATTTTTTAATGTTATAATTAAAAAAGATTCTATAGAGCGATGATTTATTTTCATCGAATCGATATTTTCCCATAACTTTATAAAAGTGTCTTGTAATAAATCATTCGATATACTCTCATCCTTTACTATTTTAATAGTATAGTTATATAATTTTTCATAATGTGTATCAAACAACGCTGAAAAATCTACCTTTTCTTTTAATTTCATCAATTTTTTTTATGCTAAAAAACCACTTAATATGTTCTTTTTAAATACACTTAAATAAAATTTAATTCATCTTATTTTTATTCAAGCTGATTAAAAAAACATTTTGCTTTCATACTACTAAATATCTTATTTTTGTCTTTTTCAAGTAAGTAATAAAAATACAATACTTAGCAACTAATATAATAACTATTTTAAAACTACTTCTAATTAGCTGTTTTTTAATGATTATTTAACAAAATTTTCGAGCTCAAAACATATGAAATCTCAAGAAATAAGATCAAAATTTTTAGAATTCTATAAATCTAAAAACCATGCTATCGTTCCATCTTCACCAATGGTGTTAAAGAATGACCCTACTTTAATGTTTGTAAATGCGGGAATGGTTCCTTTTAAAGAATATTTTTTAGGACAAAAAAAAATAGTTGATGCTAGAGTTGCCGATTCTCAAAAATGTTTGCGTGTTTCTGGAAAACATAACGATTTAGAAGAAGTTGGAAAAGATACGTATCATCATACATTATTTGAAATGCTTGGTAACTGGTCTTTTGGCGATTATTTCAAAAAAGAAGCGATTGCTTGGGCTTGGGAATTACTTACTGAAGTTTATAAAATAGATAAAGACATTTTATATGTTACTATTTTTGAAGGTGATGAAAAAGAAGGTTTAGCAAAAGATACAGAAGCTTATGATATTTGGAAACAATACATTGCTGAAGACCGTATTTTATTAGGAAATAAAAAAGATAATTTCTGGGAAATGGGCGCACAAGGACCTTGCGGACCTTGTTCTGAAATTCATATTGATATTCGTTCTGCCGAAGAAAAAGCAAAAGTTTCTGGTGCATCGTTAGTAAATTTAGACCATCCGCATGTGGTAGAAGTTTGGAATTTAGTTTTCATGCAATTCAACCGTAAAGCTGATGGAAGTTTAGAAAACTTACCAAAAACACATATCGATACTGGTATGGGATTTGAACGTTTATGTATGGCTTTACAAGGTGTACAATCTAATTATGATAC
This sequence comes from Tenacibaculum dicentrarchi, assembly GCF_900239345.1. GTDB lineage: Bacteria > Bacteroidota > Bacteroidia > Flavobacteriales > Flavobacteriaceae > Polaribacter > Polaribacter dicentrarchi. Next base: position 91,307 of record NZ_OESZ01000043.1, read on the forward strand.
TGATGTTTTTACTCCGATTATCAGAGAAATAGAAACTATTACAAACGTAAAATACGAAAATTCTGAAATTGCTGGTGATGAAACAGACATCGCAATTCGTGTAATTGCCGACCACGTTCGTGCCGTAGCATTTTCTATTGCCGATGGTCAATTACCAAGTAATACTGGCGCTGGTTATGTCATCCGAAGAATTTTAAGAAGAGCAATTCGTTACGGATTTACGTTCTTAAATCAGAAAGAACCTTTTATTTATAAATTAGTTGCAACATTAAGCGACCAAATGGGAGATGCTTTTCCTGAAATAAAAGCACAAGAACAATTAGCTAAAAATGTTATTAAAGAAGAAGAACAATCTTTCTTAAAAACATTAGAGCAAGGGTTATTATTACTAGATACCATAACTGCAAACGCTACTGAAAAAACAATTTCAGGAAAAAAAGTATTTGAATTAAAAGATACTTACGGTTTTCCTGAAGATTTAACGGCATTAGTTTTATCTGAAAAAGGATTAGATTATAATAAAGAAGAATATCAAGAAGCTTTAAAACAACAACAAAACCGAGGAAGAGCTGCAACAGCTATTGAAACTGATGATTGGAATGTTTTAATTGAAGATGACGAAGAGGAATTTATCGGATATGACACTTTAACTGCTGATGTAAAATTAACTCGTTATAGAAAAGTAACCACTAAAAAAGATGGTGAACAATATCAATTAGTTTTTAATATGACTCCTTTTTATCCTGAAGGCGGTGGACAAGTTGGTGATGTTGGACATATTGAAACTTCTAATGGAGATTTAATTTATGTGGTAAACACTAAAAAAGAAAACAATTTAATTATTCACTACACTAAAACTTTACCTGAAAATTTATCAGAAAGATTTAAAGCGGTAGTAAATAAAAATAATAGAAATTTATCTGCAAGCAATCATACTGCTACGCATTTATTACATCAAGCGTTACGTACAATTTTAGGAACTCATGTAGAGCAAAAAGGTTCATTAGTTAGCCCAAAACATTTACGTTTCGATTTTTCTCATTTCTCTAAAGTAACTTCGGATGAATTACAAGAAATTGAAGATTTTGTAAATGCTCGTATTCGTGAAAATCTTTCTTTAATTGAAAGAAGAAATATTCCGATGCAACAAGCTATTGATGAAGGCGCAATTGCTTTATTTGGCGAAAAATATGGCGATGCTGTAAGAGCCATTAAATTTGGTCAATCAATGGAATTATGTGGAGGAACTCACGTTCCACAAACTGGTGATATCTGGTATTTCAAAATAAAATCGGAAGGAGCTGTTGCTTCAGGAATTAGAAGAATTGAAGCAATTACAAATGTAGCTGTTGGTGATTATTTTGAAGATATTGAACGTAACTTTACTGATATAAAACAACTATTTAAAAACCCTAAAGATGTTGTAAAATCTGTAACTAATTTACAAGATGAAAACGCTACTTTAAAAAAACAAGTAGAACAGTTACTTAAAGAAAAGGCCGAAAATTTATCGGGTGAATTGAGAAATCAATTACAAGAAGTAAACGGTGTGCAATTTTTAGCGACTAAAGTTTCTTTAGATGCGAACGGAATCAAAAACTTAGCATTTGCATTAGGAAAAGATTTTAAAAATTTATTCTTATTCTTTGCTTCTTCTGAAAAAGCAGATAAAGCAATGTTAACTTGTTATATTTCGAAAGAATTAGCTGCAGAACGTGGTTATGATGCTGGTAAAGTTGTTAGGGAATTAGGAAAACTAATCCACGGAGGTGGTGGTGGACAGAATTTCTTTGCAACTGCTGGAGGTAAAAATCCTGGCGGAATCCCTAAAGCTTTAGAAAAAGCGAAAGAATATATCGTTTAATAACAATATTAAAAAAGATAGCAGAAATTTCTAGCCCCGATTGAAGCATTTGTTTGAGCTCTTTTTTTGATTTTTCTTCAAAAAAAAGCGAGTGCGGAAAGCGGGAAATTGCTTCAAATAATTATAAAAAATAACTTCAAAAAGGTTCAAAGATTTAATTCTTTGAACCTTTTTATTTTGCAATTAATTTAACGCTTCTTTATAAGTCGAAATTGCTCTTTCTCTGGCAAACTTATGTTCAACCATTGGCTGTGGATATGTTAATTCATCAAAATTTTCAATCCATTTTCTAATATATTGTAAATCTTTATCGAACTTTTTTAATTGTGCTTCAGGATTAAAAACTCTAAAATATGGCGCAGCATCACAACCCGTTCCTGCTGCCCATTGCCAATTTCCATTGTTTGCCGATAAATCGTAATCTAATAGTTTTTCGGCAAAATAAGCTTCGCCCCAACGCCAATCAATTAACAGATGTTTACATAAAAAACCTGCCGTAATCATACGTACTCTGTTGTGCATATAACCCGTTTTATTTAACTGTCGCATACCAGCATCAACCATAGGATACCCCGTTTCGCCTTTACACCATTTTTCAAATTCAGCTTCATTATTTCTCCACGGAACAGCATCGTATTTTTGCTTAAAATTATTTGTAACCACTTTCGGAAAATGAAATAATACTTGCATAAAAAATTCTCGCCAAATCAATTCATTTAAAAAAGTCGCATTGGTTTTTAAAGCAAATTGCACCATTTTACGAACACTTACCAAGCCAAATCGAAAATAAGGCGACAAATAAGATGTTTTATCAGCAAAAGGGAAATCTCGAACTTCATCGTAATTCGCTAAATTTGATAAATTATAAGGGGTTACTTTTATACTACTTTCATTAAATCCTATGGATTTTAAAGAAGGTGTTTTTGATGTAAATTGATGAAAATTATTAAAATTTATTTCATAATTTTTTAAATCTTCTTCGGCATTAAATTTCTGTAACCACTTATTTTTATAGGGCGTGTAAACCGTATATGGCAATCCGTCATTTTTAGTAACCTCAGCTTTTTCAAAAATAACTTGGTCTTTATAGCTTAAAAAATCAATACTTTTTGATTTTAGAAAATCATGAATTTCTGTATCTCTTTGTAAGGCATACGGTTCGTAATCTTTATTGGTATAAACTGCTGAAATATCAAATTCTGATGTTATTGTTTTCCAAACTTCTAGAGGATTTCCTTTTTTTATCAATAAAGATGAACCTGCATCTTTTAAATCAGTATCTAATTGCTGTAATGTTTGATAAATAAATGAAACTCGGGCATCATTTTTGGGTAAATTATCTAAAATTTCTTCATCAAAAATAAATAAAGGAACTACTTTATTTGATGAATTTAAAGCGTTAAATAATGCTACGTTATCTTCTAAGCGCAAATCTCTACGAAACCAAAATATCGCTAATTTATTTGTCATTAAACATTTTTTCTAAAGTTACAAATCGATATTCGAAAATACTTGTTAATTGTTTTTTGATAAAAAGAACTTGTGCTATATGTCCTAAAAAACCAAAAGGTATTTTATACGATATTTTATCTTTCATTAAGGTATTTCCGTTTGGCAAAGCTTCAAAAAAATGTTCGTGATGCCACATTGCATAAGGACCAAAACGTTGCTCATCAATAAAAAAAGCTTGTTCTTTTACTTGCGTTATTTCTGTTACCCAATTTGTTTTCACAAACGGAACAGGCGATACTTTATACGTTATTATTTGCCCAGGATATGCTTTTTTATCAACTTTTGAAGTGATATTAAAACCCATTGATTTTGGAGTAATATTAGCCAAATTTTCTGGTGATGAAAAATAATTCCACGCTTTTGCTAACGGAATTTTTAATTCCTGTGCTGTTTCTAGCGTATAAATTCCTGAGTGTTTTTTAAAATTCATCATTTACAAAAGACTTGTTATTTTAGAACTCATTGGTTTTGTAATTGAATAAAAAACATCAATTAATCGACCTTCTTCGTCAACTAAATATTTTTGAAAATTCCATTTTACTGATGAATCCATTTTAGCATTTTTCTCTTTTTCAGTTAACCATTGATATAACGGATGTTTATCAGCTCCTTTAACAGCTATTTTTTCGGTTAATGGAAAATCGACTCCAAAATTTAATCGACAAAACGATTTTATTTCTGATGCTTTCCCAGGTTCTTGTTCTCCAAATTGATTACACGGCAAACCGATGACTACTAATTTATCAGAATATTTTGAAGATAATTCTTGTAATCCATCATATTGCTTGGTAAACCCGCATTTAGAGGCAACATTCACAAATAATATTTTCTTACCTTTATATTGATTTAAATCTAATTTTTTTCCGTCAATTCCTTTAATTTCTATGTCATATAAAGATTGATTAGGAGATACTGTTTCTGAATTTGATAAAAAACTAAATAATGCCATAATTACTAGTATTGATAAAGTTATAAGTAAAGTTATTTTAAGTGTTTTCATTTATTGAAGTGTTATTTTTTCTATGGATATATTAAAATTTTCGTTCTTTTTGTTACCTATCAGAATTGCAATTTCTGAAATGGTAGTTGCTGAATAATTTGGCACATCAACTAAATTACCTCTAGACGAAGCATAAAATTTATGTAAAGGCAAAATAATTTCTTCTGATTTATTGGTCGTTTTAAACGGTTGAACGTACCAAAAACGCTGATTTTCTTTTGCTTTTATTCTAAACTGATACTTTTTATCATCGCCTTTTAACTTTATAACTAGATTTGTTTTTTTATCATCAAAATTAATAGCGATAGGTAAACGAGCCATTGCAAAACCGCCATTATTATCTAAAGAAACTTCTCCCGAAAAAACAAATTGTTTATCTTTATTCAATTTGATAGAAGATGTTGATACACCTCCCATAACATCATCATTTGTGATAATCCAATTTTGGGGTGTTGTATTTTTATCAAAAATTATTACCTCATCATTCATACATAAAAAAATAGTGAATAAAATTAGCCATTTCATTCGAGTACAATTATAATTTTACACTTACAATTCCTGCATCCATAGGAATAATTTGTCCTGTTATTGAACTTGCATCCTCTGATAATAAATAACTAGCCAAACCTGCTACTTCTTGTGGTGTTAAATATTTTTTTAGCGGATGCCTGTCTTGCATACTCTCTTGCTGTTTTTCGTTTCTTAACAAACGTTTTGCAAGTGGCGTATCTGTTACAGTTGGAGCAATCGCATTAAAACGAATTTTAGTTGCATACTCTGCCGCTAACGATTTTGTTAAACCTTCAACTGCCGATTTACTTGTTGCAATACTTGCATGAAATGGCATTCCTAAAGCAGAAGCAACTGTACTAAATAATACAACACTTCCGTTGTTTTTTGCCAAACTAGTTTCGTATGCTTTTAAAGTATTGATTGCGCCTATAACATTTATTTCAAAATCTGTTTTAAAATCGGCAACTTTAAGTCGCGTAAATGATTTTAAATTGATACTTCCAGGACAATATACCAATCCATTAATATCTTCTAAAACTGGTAATTCATCATTTAAAACATCACATGAATAATGCGTTACATTTTCGTGTTCTTCGGGTGCTGTTCTACTTATATTGATGATTTTATGTGTATCTTTTAATTTATTTACAATAGCTTTTCCGATACCTGAGCTACCTCCTACTATTACAATTGTTTTCATATTTTATATATTTATGATTAGCAGTTATTTTATTTATCGCTTAGAAACTTTATTATTACTAATACTTTTTTGTCTTGAACATTTAAATCGTCCTTTTTCAAAAGCTCGTTTCGCTTGATGTTTGGTTGAACGTCCTTGAACTCTTGCTCTCCATAATTTAAAACTAGATAGCTTTAATTCTTTACGCATTAATTCGATTACTTGTTGCTCTTTTAAACCAAACTGAAACTTTATAGCATCGAATGTGGTTCTATCTTCCCAAGCCATTTCTATTATTCTATCTATATCTCTGTGATTCATAATTTTTAATTATTTTTTACCAAAGCGTTTATCATTCCTTTAAATACAAAAGCATGAAACGGTAAAACGGAATACCAATACAAGCGTCCTAAAACTCCTTTAGGTCTGAAAACTGCTTTTTGATGTAAAGTATCATTTACTATTTTGAACTCTAACCAAGCTTCGCCAGGTAATTTCATTTCTGCAAATAACAAAAGTCTTTTTTCTTTTTTATCAGCCAATAAAACACGCCAAAAATCTAATGGGTCACCAGCTTCTAATGATGTATCATGTGTTCTTCCTCTACGTAAACCAACTCCTCCAAAAATTTTATCAGCATAACCTCTTATTTTCCATAACCAATTAAAACTATACCAACCGTTTTTACCTCCAATTGACCAAATTTTATCAAGCGTAAAAGCACCATCGGTAACTTTTATAGTACGTTTATCTACAAAACAACCGTATTGTGGTATTTGAATATAATCCGATAATTGCGCTTGAAAAACACCGCTACTAATTGCATCTTTCCAACTTGATATTACAGCGTTTTGTTCTATTCTTTGAAAAGCTAAGTTTACTGCATCTTTATAACAAATAGGTGATATATTTAAAATTTGATTGATATTACTTGGCTTGGCAATTACCTCAACTTTCATACTATCGACCAAAGCTTGTGCTAAATTAAAAGACGTAGAAGTTACAAAGTATAACCAATACGATGATAATTTTGGCGTTAAAAGTGGTAATGTTAAAATGTAACGCTTAAAACCTCTTACCTCTCCAAATTGTAAAAGCATTTCTTTATAAGTAAGTACTTCTGTACCACAAATATCAAACGATTTATTATACAATTTTTCATTTCCAACGGCACGTTCTAAAAAAGTTAATACATCTCTAATTGCAATTGGTTGCGATTTTGTATTCAACCATTTTGGCGTAACCATTACAGGTAATTTTTCAACAATATCTCTAATAATTTCAAAGGATGCACTACCGCTTCCAACAATAATTCCTGCTCTAAAAGTTGTTACATTATATTTTAAAGACTGTAAATTTTGCTCTACCTGAAAACGAGAAGCCAAATGCTTAGACAAAGAACTATCATTTACAATACCGCTTAAATAAATAACTTGTTTACAGCTTGTTTTTTCCACAATATTTTTAAAATTCTTGGCGCAAGTTTGCTCTAAATCTTCAAAATTATTAGCATCGGTAGCCATTGAATGAATTAAATAATACGCAACATCAATATCCGAAGGAAAAACAATTTGTTCGGTTTCTAAAAAATCAACTTTTATAAACGAGATATTCTCTTTATATTCTATTTCATCAGGAATTCGTTTTAAATCACGGACACAGCATACTAATTCATGACCTGCATCTAATAATTTTAATACCAATCTTTTTGCAATATATCCTGTTGTTCCTGTGATTAAAATTTTCATTTTCTTGATGTTTTACATTCGTTTATTTTGGTCTTTGATATGATAATCTTTTATATTCTTTTGCAACAATATACGTATCTAAACCATTAATTGATGCAATTTTTTCTTCGGATAAATTTAAAAAACCATCCTCAGAAAGCATTGAATCTTTAAAATACAAATCGGTTACTTCGCCTAAAATTAAAATAGTTCCGTTTGCTTTTATATGATGTTCTTCTAAAAATTTCATTCCTATTTTTATAGGCGATTCAGCTACATAAGGTGCAAAAAAATCATCTTTATAAATTTCAGTTAAATCCGTTTTATCAAACTCTGAAACTCCTGACGGATATTTAGCCGATGTATGATGAGCATCTTCAATTATGGCTTCGTTAATAGCGTTTATCGTATAAAAACCTGTTTTTTTAATGTTATCATAAGTATTTCTAACTACGGTTGTAGGACGTAAAACAAATCCTAAAATTGCAGGACTAGAACCATAATGAACAACTGAACTAAAAACAGCTACATTACTAATTCCATCTTCCGATTTTGTAGCAATTAAATTTGCTGGTTTATAACCAGAAATACTGTTCATCAAATTTATTTTATACAGATGATTCATATCATCTATAGCTTTTCTTGATAAATGCATTTATAAATTCTTATAATTATTAATTTTTATATGAGTCGATTTTAAATCGTGCATTAAATTATACAAACCAAAAAATGTTCTGTTGATATAAATAAAATGCTTTGAACCTCTATTACCGTTCATTTTTTTCAACTCAGTACTTTTTGCATATTTTTGTCCTAAATCGGCTATTTTACCAAAGAAAACACCATCAGAAAAATCAAAGGATTCTTGCTGAAAAGGTGATGTAAATAAATACAACATTTCATAAAATAATTCTTTAAAAAAGGCTTTTTCTTCTTCGGAATCGTCTTTTTTCAAAATTTCTAATTCGTATAATTTACTTTCAAAAAAAACAGGATTTTCAATGTTTTCACGTTTAGCTAATTCGAAGTATGGCGTATAAAAATTTTGAGGTACTTCTTTCATACATCCAAAATCGATAACAATTAAATCATTTTCTTTGGATACTAAAAAATTACCAGGATGCGGGTCGGCATGAACTTTTTTTAAGACATGCATTTGATACATATAAAAATCCCATAAAGCTTGTCCTAATTTATTTGCTGTTTGTTCATCATATCCTTTTGATGTAAATTCCGACAAATGAATTCCATCCATCCAATCCATTGTTAAAATTCTATCCGTAGAAAACTCTTCGTAATATTTCGGGAATTTTAAATTTGGAATATGTGCACAAGCATTCGCTATTTCGTTACTCTGTGCTAACTCTAAAACGTAATTAGTTTCTTCTAATAACTTATTTTCAACTTCTTTAAAATATTCATCAGAACCTTCGCCTCTTATATTAAACATTTTCATCGCAATCGGTTTTACCAATGCTAAATCTGTAGAAATACTATTAGCAACACCAGGATATTGAATTTTAACAGCCAATATTTTTTCGCCTATCGTAGCTTTATGAACCTGTCCGATACTTGCCGCATTTACAGATTCTGCTGTAAACGTATCAAAAACATCTTCAGGTGTTTTGTTAAAATATTTTTTAAAAGTTTTAACTACTAAAGGTCCTGAAAGTGGCGGAACAGAAAATTGTGATAACGAAAATTTTTCAACATAAGCACTTGGTAGTAAATTCTTTTCCATGCTTAGCATTTGCGCTACTTTTAATGCCGAACCTTTTAATTCTTTTAAACCGTCATAAATATCAGTTGCATTATCTTCATTTAACTGCGCTCTTGCTTCTTCTTCTGATTTTGTGATTTTATTTCCGTAATACTTTGCATAGTTTACACCTAATTTTAGTCCTGTAGTAACTAATTTAGTTGTTCTTTCTATTTTTGACGTGGGTATTTTATCTAGTCTTTTCATACTGAAGTTCCTTTTTCTTTCCATAAAAATTTCGCTAAATCAATAACGCTTTTTACGGGTGTTATTTGCTGAATATCAAAAGCGGCTTTGACTGATTTCTCAATAAAAACATCTGTTTTTTCGAAGTTTGAAGATTCATCATCAATCCAAAATTTCAGAATCATTAATAACTGTATCCAATAGGCTTCTGTTATTGTTTTATCTTGAATTTTATTGATTTTATCATTCTTAAAATCAATTTTTTCTAATTCAATTTTATTGATATATTTTAAAAACTCTGCTCGTAATTCTTTTAAAACTGCTAGTTTTGAAAAATCCGATTTCATATCTTGAAATTGCCACAAAACATACGACCTGTTTGCAGTTAATAATTCAAAAAAAGTAAAATAAAAGCTTAATAATTTATCTTTTGATGTATAATCTTTATAAGCCTCGGTTTTATGTAATAAATGGATTGTTTCTTTTGCAAAAACTCCAAATATTGATTTTTCTAAATTTTCAAAACTTGAAAAATATTTGTAAAATTCAGACTCTTCAAAGTCGTTTTTTTGAGCAAAAGCATAAATAGAAGCTGGTTTTCCTGAAATTAAAACCGAATTCATATAAAGCTCAATAATTTTATCTTCTGTAATAGTTTCTTGATTTTCCATAACTTTAATTATAAAATACGATGTAGGCGTTTAAACTTGTTGCAATAGTCATCCATATTAAATATGGAAGTATAAATAATGTAATCCCTTTTAATTCTTTTAAATTTTTAAAGGTAAAATAACCGATTAACAACCATAATAAAGTAATAATTACTAACCCAATAACGGTTAAATGTTGATTGAAAAAAAAGTAATTCCAACCTACGTTTAAAAACCACTGAACACTAAAAAGTATTGTTATTTTTTTATCTAAAAAAGGAAATTTAAAACTCAATTTTGTCATATAGAAAGCAAATAACAGCATAATTGTTGACCAAGATGCTCCAAAAACCCAACCTGCAGGTGTCCAAGGTGCTTTATTTAAAGATAGATACCACTCTGTTCGTGGACCATCTTTCATTAATAAAATACCGATTGCCAATGCTAAAAAATTAACAACTAAAAAGAGTAAAAATCGTATGTATTTATTTTGTTTCATTTTTTTGTTTTTTCAGATAATTAAAAATTAATTGTATCGAAAATAATAAAGTAAAGGCATAAAAAACATCTTCAAAAGGAATTGTAAAAATTCTAAAATTTAAATTTTCTGCATTATTATACCAAACCACAGGAGCATCGATAAAGCTTCCTGTTAAAATTCCGTTTACTAATAAAAAAGGAACTAAAACAACTAAAAAACTAGGATAATATTCCTGTAAAGCTTTTAAATTATTTTTTAATCCGAAGAACATTAATAGCAAAAAAGCACTGAAATTTACAATTGTGTACCATTTTCCAAAATTGAAAACCAATAGTATAAATGCTATCAAAATCAATAAAAAACTTAACAATACAGTTGTCGATTTAGGTAACTTAAATTGAGGGTATAAATATTTTAAAACCTCATGCGTAAACAAACAAGCATAAGGAATACAAAAGAAAAATAGCCATTCTTCGATAGGCATTTCGAGTAATTTTATTCCTAAATAATAATCAGGATTAAAACCCCAAACACCAATTTTTGTAAAAAAAGCATCCCAAATTAAAAAAGGAATAGCTATCAATAAAATACTTATAAATGTAATTTTAAAGTATTGTATAAAATGAAACTTTTTTTCGAATATACTATACAATAAAGGCACACTCAAACTTCCTAAATTCAATATAAGATAAAGATATTCGCTCATTATTTTAGAATTATTTCGATTGTCTTTTCTTGAAATATTTAAACGGAACAAACAACATTCCAAAACACTCTCCATCTGGTTTTCCTAAATGCTTATGATGTATTTTATGTGCTTTTCGTAATCCTTTTAAATATTGATTGTTGGTGTTTTTAAACCAATTGAAACGCCTATGAATTAAAACATCGTGAATTAAAAAATAGGCTAGTCCGTAACATAAAATTCCTAATCCAATAAAAAATAAATAATTTAATTTTGGATTAATTCCGAAGTAAAACAACAACATACTCGGGATGGCGAAAACCACAAAAAATGCATCATTTTTTTCAAATACATTCGGATATCCTGGCTGATGATGGTCTTCGTGTAAATACCATCCAAAACCGTGCATTATATATTTATGGGTACACCAAGTAACGGCTTCCATTATTATAAAAGTTAGCAGGGTTGTAATTATAAATAACATTTTAAATAAGATTTAGTTTATATTTCACGTAACTTCTTGCCAATAAATTAATTTTCATAACATCAGAAACTCGAATTCTTGTATCCATAATTTTTGATGATGGCGTTGCTTTTAACTTTTTTAATAATTTTTTATAATATCGATATGCCATATAAACGCCAAATTTAGCTTCTACAGGTAATTTTAATATTCCATTTTGATAAGCATACTCAAAATCAGCTTCAATATCTTTAATAATAATTTCTTTAGATGTTTGATTTAATTCTTTAAGATTGATATTCGGAAAATAAGAACGATTCAAAAGTTCAAAATCATCTTTTAAATCTCTTAAAAAATTAACCTTTTGAAAAGCTGACCCTAAACGCATTGCTGCATCTTTTAATTGATGATATTTCTGTTCATCTCCATTTACAAAAACTCGTAAACACATTAAACCTACTACATCGGCAGAGCCATAAATATATTGTTTATACTGCTGTTCTGTTGTATATTCAGTTTGATGTAAATCGGCTTTCATGCTTTTTAAAAAAGCTTGAATTAAATCATCAGTAATTTTATATTTTTCAACAGTTTGTACAAATGAATTTAAAATAGGGTTTAAACTAATACCTGCTTTTTTTGACAAATAATACTCATTTTCAAACCTGATTAATAAATCTTCTTTATTATATTGATGAAAAGAATCTACAATTTCATCTGCAAAACGGACAAAACCATAAATATTATAAATTTCGGCACGTATGCTAGGTGATAACATTCTAGTGGCTAAAGAAAAAGAAGTGCTGTATTTTTGAGTAACTAACTTACTACAATCGTAAGAAACCTCATCAAATAATTGTTTCATTTTTAATGGTGTTTTAAAATTAAATCTGAAGCTATTTTACCCGAAATTAATGACGGTGGTACCCCCGGTCCTGGAACCGTTAATTGTCCTGTAAAAAATAAATTCTTTACTTTTTTACTTTTTATTTTTGGTCTTAAAAAAGCTGTTTGTGTTAAAATATTTGCTAATCCGTAGGCATTACCTTTATACGAGTTGTAATCTTTTACAAAATCCTTTACACAAAAACTTTCTTTAAATATAACACTTTCTTTTACAGATTGCTGTGTTAATTTCTCTAATCTACTAATAATTAAATTAAAATACTTTTCTCTAAGCTCTGGAGTATCTTCAATACCGGGTGCTATGGGAATTAAAAAAGTAGCTGCTTCTTTACCTGATGGCGCAAAAGAATCTTCTGTTAATGAAGGGAAACTTGCATAAAACATCGGATCTTTTGGCCAACTTGGGGTATCGTAAATAGTTTTTGCATGCGTATCAAAATCAGTATCAAAAAATAAGGTATGATGACAAACATTTTTTAATTTTTTATCAAAACCAACATAAAATAATAATGATGAAGGTGCAAAAACTTTTTTATCCCAATATTTTTCAGAATACTGTCTGTATGCTTTGGGTAATAATGTTTCTGTATGATGATAATCTGCACCACTCAAAATAATATCCGAAGTAATAAAATCACCATTCACAACTAAACCAGTAGCTTCACCTAATTGATTAAGTTTAATTTCTTCAACATTCGCTTCAGTTTTAAAAGTTACGCCTAAATCTTTAGCCAAAGTTATCATTGCTTCAATAACTTTATACATTCCTCCTTTCGGATGCCAAGTTCCTAAAACAAAATCTGCATAATTCATAAAGTTATAAAAAGCAGGAGTGTTACTTGGTTTTGCACCTAAAAATAAAACAGGAAATTCTAAAATTTGAATTAATTTTTTACTTTTTATTTTTTTACGAACTGCTTTTCTAATCGTTGAAAAAAACTGTGTTATTTTTCCAATCGTAACAGGAGTTACCAATTCTAAAGGCGAAACCCCTGGATTATATACTAAATCGTTTATAGAAACATCATAATTATATGCTGCTGATTTTAAAAACTCTTTTAAATGAATAGAACTACCTTTTTCTTCTGCTTCAAAAATTTCATAAATCTCTTCAACGCTACCTGGTATTGTTATAGAATCTGCTGTATCAAAATAAACTTGATATGCAGGGTCTAACTTTTCTAATTCATAATAATCTGAAGGTTTTTTACCGAAATCTACAAAAAATTTTTCAAAAACATCGGGCATCCAATACCATGTTGGACCAATATCAAAAGTAAATCCATCTTTTATTAATTGACGAGCTCTACCTCCTACTGTTTCATTTTTTTCTAAAATTACAACATCGTATCCTGCTTTCGCTAAATAACAAGAAGCTGATAATGATGAAAAACCTGACCCTATTATATGTATTGTTTTTTTCAATGGTATGTCTATTTTATAAAAATTAATAATTCTCTTATTTTAAGATACTTAACAGATAAAATAATTGAAGCTGATCAAATCTACAATTTTTGTTTAACAAAAACAAGATATAATTAAACAAAATAAAATACATCAAAAAAATTTACAACACTTTTAAAAGTTCTATAACAGAATTATAAAGAGAAATATTTGCTTCAAAATTAACTTCTTTTACTTTTGATGTTTTATTGCCTACAGCAATAAATTGATGTTTTTTACCTTTTAAAGCTATCTCTATTTCTTGAAAATAATCCATTATTTTATCATCATAAGGCTGAACGGTTAATGATGTAATAAATCGAACTTCGGTATCACTTTCAAAAAAATAATTCAAGTTACTTAAAGGTAAACTCTGTCCTAAATATATGGTTTTATTTCCTCTTAAAACTAGTTCATAATTTAAATACATCAATCCTAATTCATGAACTTCATTTTCGGGTAAAAACAACACATAAATAACATCTGAATCTATTATTGAATATTCCAATTTTTCAGTGCTAATTTGAATTTTTTGAGCTATTAAATTCGATATAAAATGTTCGTGTGCATGTAGCAATGTATCTGTTTGCCACAATAAACCGATATGATTTAAAAAAGGCACAAAAACATCTTTAAAAATTTCTCTAAATGTTTTTTTATTCAATAATTGATTATAAGTATTATTAAATAAAACTTTATCAAACTGAAACATTGCCATTTTTAAAGAGTTTATAGCTTCATCATTTATGGCATTTTTAAAAGCTAATTCTCTTGCTACTAGCAAAATATCTTTATCAGACATTTGTGAAATTTTAGATATTTTGTAATTGTTTTTATTTAACAAAACAACATTTAACAATTTCAATAAATTTTCTGAAGAGTAATATCTAATATTGGTATCAGTTCTTTCTGGCGATAATAAATTATATCGCTTTTCCCAAATACGAATGGTATGTGCTTTAATTCCTGAAATATTTTCAAGATCCTTTATTGTAAATGATTTTTTAATATTGTTCAATTTATTATCTTTTTTATTAAACAAAGATACATTTTTCATTCAATTTAATAAAAACTCTCACTAATTTGACCATTTTATAGTTATTTTTGAAGCACATTATTTTTATAAAATGAAACTTCAAACACAAATACCTTTAAAAAAACAACCTCATCATTTAATTAACTACAACTCAAAGTTACTTTTATTAGGTTCTTGTTTTTCTGAAAACATCGGAAATAAATTATCATTTTATAAATTTCAATCAGAACAAAATCCTTTCGGAATTTTATTTCATCCAAAAGCTATTGAAAAATTAATTACGGATGCTATTAATCAAAAAAAACACACAGAAGAAGCTGTTTTTTTACACAATGAATCTTGGCATTGTTTTGATGCACATTCTAGTTTAAGTTCTTCGGATAAAAAAGAAGTTTTAAATAATTTAAACACTGCAAATTCGGCAACATTTGAGCATTTAAAAAATGCGAGTCATCTAATAATTACACTTGGTACTTCATGGGTTTATCGTAAAATTTCTTCGGATACTATTGTTGCAAATTGCCATAAAATTCCGCAGAAAAATTTTTTAAAAGAAATTTTAACTATTGATGAAGTTACTGAGAGTTTAGATGCTATTATTGCTTTAACAAAATCTGTTAATCCTGATATTTCAATTATTTTCACAGTTTCGCCTATTCGTCACATAAAAGATGGCTTTATTGAAAATCAACAAAGTAAAGCACATTTATTAAGTGCGATTCATTCAATTATTGATGCTAAAAAGAACGTTTATTACTTTCCTTCTTATGAAATTATGATGGATGAATTGCGTGATTATCGTTTTTATGCTGAAGATATGATTCATCCAAATAATACAGCAATCAATTATATTTGGGAAAAATTCATAGAAGTTTGGATTTCTGAAAACACCAAAACAACGATGAAAGAAGTTGAAATAATTCAAAAAGGATTGGCACATCGTTCTTTTAATCCAACATCGGAAGCGCATCAGAAGTTTTTAAAAAAAATAGCACAAAAAAAGGAAACACTTCAAAAAGCATTTCCTTTTATTATATTTTAAAAACAGTACTTATTTTGTTAAATACTGATCTACATTTTGCCAAGGACCTCCGTTAATTACGTCAATTCCTTGTGCTACTAAAAAATCAGTTGCCTGACCACTTCTAGCACCACTTCTACAAACTGCGATTACAGGTTTTTTCCATTCTTTAATTTCTGCAAACCTTGCTGAAATTGTTGTTAAAACAATGTGTTTTGCTCCTTCTGAGTGACCTTCATTCCATTCTTCTAAAGTTCTTACATCTAAAATAATTGCTTGGTTACCTAAATATTCTTGTATTTTTTCGCCCATGTTTTTTTTTCTAAATAAATTAAATAATCCCATTTGTTGTATTATTTCTCAGACAACAAATATAATCCGTTTTCTATTAATGCTTTGTAACCCTTGTTACTTTTTAAACTTTCTAAATATTTTTTTAAGGTGATTTTTATCGAAAAATCATTCTTAAAAGCCAATTCGTATAACTCTAAAACTAATAACCAATCCTTTGGATATTCACTTTTTAGTATCTTTAAAATAGTTTCAATCAGTTTTTCAGTAATAGTATCTTCTTCTCTATATTTTCTAACATCAGCATACATTTGATATAATTTATTATCAGCTTCTGAATATTTAATTTTATGTGTTTTTGTTTCAGATACTTTCCCTATATCATCAAAAGAAACAACATCTGCAGATCCTGAATATGCCGAAACTAATTCTTTTCCTATTGCCATATCGTAAATTCCCCATGATGGTTCAAATAAAATTTGTTCCTTATAAGTAACTGTACAATCTTTTAAAGACACTATTAAAATTTTACCTCGTAAATCACGTGTTCCTGTAATTATTTTACCAGCAACAACTACACCACTTTCAAATTCTAGATTTATTATTTCGCCTTCATAAATTCCGTAGGCTTTTAAATCACGCGGACTCATATCTTCAATAGGCAAATTAATTCCTTTTAATTTTCCTACGGGACTTCCAAAACCTTCAGCATGATAACTAATTCCATGACCAATTAATTCTTTATCTCTGTTTGATAAAGCAGTATTTCCTGTTGTTTGTATGTAGGCTATTTTACCTTTTTCATCTTCAATAACATTGGTGAAAATCCCTGATATTTGAATTCCTGTACTTAATTCAACAGTTCCTAAATTTTTAGAATTGATTAACTTTTCAACGCCTTTTAAACCTCCTGTTCTAAGTGCCATTGTATTAGCAAATTCATCTAAAACTAAACTTAAATACGCAAAATTTGGCGTAACAAATAACTGAGGTTGTGGTTTTGTAATATCAAAATTCTGAGTAGCTGCGGCAACTGAATAAGGAACTTTTTTAACTTCCGATTTCATACACCAAGTGCTTTCTCCTATGGATGATAATAAACCTGCACCGTATATTTTCGGATTTTCAGTAGCTCCTATTAAACCATATTCAACTGTCCACCAATGCAAGTTTCTTATTTGTGCCATTTCAGATAATTCGCCCATATTATCCTGTAACCAAGTTACCTTTTCTTGTGCGTCATCTATTGATTTTTTAGTCGCATTAGGATCTTCTTTTAAAATTGATAATAAACGAATTGCTTCATACATTTCATAATCTTTTGATGATGAAATTGCTTTTGAACCTATTTCACCAAAACGTCGTAAATATTCTGAATATTCAGGATTTGCAATAATTGGAGCGTGTCCTGCTGCTTCATGAATAATATCTGGTGCTGGTGTATATTCAATATGATTTATAGTACGAATATCCGAAGCAATTACCAATACATTATATGCTTGAAATTCCATAAAAGCATTTGGAGGAATAAAGCCATCAACAGAAACTGCCGACCAACCGATTTCTTTTAAAATACGATTCATTCCTTCCATATAAGGAATGTTATTTATTGATATTCCTGTATTTTCTAATCCTTTTAAATATGATGAATGAGCAACTTTACCTAAATAATCAATATTCATACGCATTACATATCGCCAAACCGCTTGATTTTGGGCGGTATATTCGTTGTATGGTTGTTTTACAATAAATTTATGTAAGTGCTTTGGTAACTTTTTAGTTACTTCATTTAACTCGAAATGAGAATTCATATTATTATATATTTTACGTTGTAAATTTAAGTTTTTTATAGTTGATATTTATTAAATTATATATTTTGTATCTTTACTTTCATCAAAAAAATAAAAATAAATTATGAGAAATCGCGGAGGGGCAAAAGTTAAACTTTTAATTGGTGCTGCTATAGCACTTTTTGCTTTATTTAAATACTGTTCTAGTGCAGAAATAAATCCTTATACAGGTAAAAAACAACATATTTCTATTTCTCCAAAACAAGAAATTGCTATCGGTTTAAGTAGTGCTCCACAAATGGCACAACAACACGGTGGTTTACATCCGAATAATAACGCTCAATTATTAGTAGATAAAATTGGTAAAGAATTAGTAGATAATAGTATTGCTAGAGAATCTGGATACCCTTTTGAATTTCATTTATTAAGAGATGATAGAACTATTAACGCTTTTGCTTTACCTGGCGGGCAAGTTTTTATAACGTTTGCATTATTCAATAAATTAAAAAATAAAGACCAATTAGCAGGCGTTTTAGGTCATGAAATTGGACACGTTATCGGGCGACATTCGGCAGCTCGTATGGCAAAACAAGATTTAACTCAAGGTTTACTTTCAGGTGCTTCTGTTGGTTTTGACCCAAGTACTGCGCAGGGAATGGCAGGAATTGCAAATGTTATTAACATGAAATATGGTAGAGGTGACGAATTAGAAAGCGACGAAATTGGCGTTAAATTAATGCTTGATGCTGGTTATAACCCTGAAAGTTTAATCAGTGTAATGCAAATTTTAAAAGCTGCTGCAGGACCTAACAGAACTCCAGAATTTCAAAGTACTCACCCCGACCCTGAAAATAGAATCGAAAAAATTAAAAGTGCTATTCGTAAGTATCGTAAATAAATATTTAAAAGGCTTTTATATCTAAAAAATCGAATCCGTCAAACTGAATTTATTTCAGTTTCACATCCTGATTTACATTAGTTTTTCACTTTATGAGATGCTGAAATAAATTCAGCATGACATTTAGATGTAAAAAAGACTTTAGTTAAAATTTAAATAGGCTCTCAAATAATAACTCAAAATGCTTTTAGATGATTTCTGAAAGCATTTTTTTAGTACAAAACCCTAGCCCCGATTGAAGCATTTGTTTGAGCTCTTTTTTTGATTTTTCTTCAAAAAAAAGCGAGTGCGGAAAGCGGGAAATTGCTTCAAAAAAATTTTATAGCAAATAATCCATTTGTTTATTTTTTATAAAACGATAAAATGTTTCTTATTTTTACCGTCCAATTCAATAAAAATGAACAAAAAAGTTATTTTAATGATACTTGATGGCTGGGGAATTACTCAAGACCCTAAAGTATCTGCCATATACAATGCCAAAACGCCATTTATAAATTCGTTATACGATAAATTTCCACATGCAGAATTGCGTACCGATGGAAATCATGTTGGTTTACCTGAAGGACAAATGGGAAATTCGGAAGTTGGACACATGAATTTAGGTGCTGGTAGAATTGTATATCAGAATCTTGCAAAAATCAACAAAGCTGTTGATGAAGGTACGTTAGCGCAAGAAACTGAATTATTAAATGCTTTTGATTACGCCAAGAAAAACAATAAAAATGTGCACTTTTTAGGGTTGGTTTCTAA
Source organism: Tenacibaculum dicentrarchi (assembly GCF_900239345.1). Lineage (GTDB taxonomy): Bacteria > Bacteroidota > Bacteroidia > Flavobacteriales > Flavobacteriaceae > Polaribacter > Polaribacter dicentrarchi. The sequence goes on from NZ_OESZ01000043.1 coordinate 110,961, forward strand.
TGGAGGAATTCATTCTCATATAAATCATGCAAAAGGATTACTTAGTGCTGCCGCTGATTTTGGTTTATCGGATGTTTTTTTACACGCTTTTACTGATGGTAGAGATTGTGACCCGAAATCAGGGAAATATTTCATCAATGATATTGAAGAGCATATGCAAAAAACAACAGGTAAATTGGCAACAATTACAGGTCGTTATTTTGCTATGGATAGAGATAATCGTTGGGAAAGAGTGCAATTAGCTTACGATGCTTTAGTTAACGGAAAAGGAGAAATTTCTACTGATGCTACCAAAAGTATTCAAGAAAGCTATGATGAAAATATTACCGATGAATTTGTAAAACCTATTATTATGGTTGATGAAAAAAATCAACCTAAAACAACGATTAAAGAAGATGATGTTGTTATCTTTTTTAATTTTAGAACTGATAGAGGTCGTGAATTAACTGAAATTCTGAATCAAAAAGATTTTCCTGAACTTAATACCAAAAAATTACCATTATACTTTGTTACCATGACAAACTATGATGAAACTTTTAAAGATATTAAAGTAATTTACAATAGTAATAATATTGAAAATACTTTAGGTGAAGTTTTAGAAAACGCAGGTAAAACTCAAATTAGAATTGCTGAAACTGAAAAATATCCGCACGTAACATTTTTCTTTTCTGGAGGAAGAGAAGAAGAATTTAAAGGTGAAAAACGTTTATTATGTCCATCGCCAAAAGTAGCAACTTACGATTTACAGCCAGAAATGAGTGCTTACGAAATTCGTGATGCAATTGTTCCTGAATTAAAAGAAGGCGCTGTTGATTTTGTATGTTTAAACTTTGCAAATGGCGATATGGTTGGTCATACAGGTGTTTTTGAAGCAGCAGTAAAAGCTTGTGAAACGGTTGATAATTGTGTAAAAGATGTAATTACAACAGCTTTAGAAAACGATTATACAACTATTGTAATTGCCGACCACGGTAATTGTGAAACAATGATGAATCCTGACGGTTCTCCTCATACTGCTCACACAACAAACCCTGTACCAATGGTTTTAGTTGATAAAGAATTAAAAACTATAAAAAATGGTGTTTTAGGTGATATTGCTCCTACTATTTTAAGGTTAATGAATGTACCTCAACCTAAAGAAATGACGCAACATTCGTTAATTTAAACGATGTAAATATTTATAATTTTAAAATCAAAAATAAGCGTAAATTTGCCGTTCAATATTTTTAAGATGATTAAACCAAAAACTAGAGAAGAAATAGAAATAATGCGTGAAAGTGCATTAATAGTATCAAAAACTTTAGGAATGTTAGCTAAAGAAGTAAAACCTGGAGTTTCTACTTTATATTTAGATAAACTTGCCGAAGATTTTATTCGTGAGCAAGGAGCAATTCCTGGTTTTTTAGGATTATATGATTTTCCGAATACACTTTGTATGAGTCCTAACTCACAAGTTGTACACGGAATCCCTAACAAAACACCTTTAAAAGAAGGTGAAATTATTTCAATCGACTGTGGAGCTCTTAAAAATGATTTTTACGGAGACCATGCATATACGTTTGCTGTTGGTGAAATTCCTGCCGAAACTCAAAAACTACTAGACGTAACTAGAGAAAGTTTGTATGTTGGTATTCGTGAATTAAAAGTAGGAAATCGTGTTGGCGATGTTGGTTTTGCTATTCAAAATTTTACAGAAAAACATGGTTACGGAGTAGTTCGTGAATTGGTTGGTCATGGTTTAGGTCGTGTAATGCACGAAGACCCAGAAATGCCAAATTACGGTCAAAGAGGTCGTGGTAAAAAGTTTGTTGAAGGTATGGTTGTAGCCATTGAACCGATGACAAATATGGGTACACACAAAATATTACAACATAATGATGGTTGGACAATTACTACTTTAGATGGTAAACCTTCGGCTCATTTTGAACATGATGTTGCTATTGTTAATGGTAAACCAGAATTACTTTCTACCTTTAAATATGTGCACGAAGCTTTAGGTATTGAAACTAACGAAGAAGACGAATTTAGAGCATAAAAAATATAAATCAGCCTTTAAATAAAGGCTGATTTTTTTAATTTATTACTAGTTGAAAATATTCAAATCCATATTAAATACCATTCCACGTCCTTTATTAATTAAAGCTAGTTATTTGGTACGCCCAGTAATTGCGTGGTGGTTAAAAGGTGATGTTTTTACTGACCCTATTGATGGAAAATCATTCCGAAAATTTTTACCTTACGGATATGGCATTCAAAGAGAAAATGCACTTTCTCCTTCTACCCTTTCTTTAGAAAGACATCGTTTATTATGGTTGTACTTACAAAATGAAACTACTTTTTTATCTTCAAAAAACTCTTCGGATAAAAAATTAAAAGTACTTCATATTGCACCTGAACAATGCTTTTTAGATATCTTCAGAAAACAAAAAAACTTAGATTATATTACTTCAGATTTAGAATCGCCAATTGCTGATGTAAAAGCTGATATTTGCGATTTACCTTTTAAAGATAATGAATTTGATGTTGTTTTTTGTAATCATGTTTTAGAACATATTTCTGATGATACAAAAGCAATGCAAGAATTATACAGAGTACTAAAAGTTGGCGGATTTGGTATTTTTCAGATTCCGCAAGATTTATCAAGAGAAAAAACTTTTGAAGATGATTCCATTACCGATGAAAAGGAACGCACAAAAATATTCGGACAATACGACCATGTACGTATTTACGGACGTGATTATTTTGATAAACTTCGCTCCATAGGTTTTAAAGTTGATGAAGTTGATTTTACAAAAAAAATCGCACCAGAAAAACTAGCACGATTTGCATTGATGAAAGGCGAAATTTTACCTGTATGTTTTAAGAATTAATTTTCAAATTCTTTCAATTCATTATTTTTGTCATTATATAATAGGACAACTTTTAACTCAGGATGTTTTTGTAAAAACGCTTTAGTTTTTTCTAATCCCATGGCTAAAAAAGCTGTTGCATAAGCATCTACATCGGCACAATCGCCTTTTAATCGCACTGAAACACTTAATAAATTACTTTCATTAGCTAAACCTGTTTTAGCATTAATAGTATGTACAATTTTTTTACCATTTTCATTTAGTTTAAATTTTCGATAATTACCAGAAGTAGCCATTGATTCATTATCTAAAGAAATTATTTTTTGAAGTGAGCGTGTTCCATCAATATTTGGTTTTTCTATGGCAACTTTCCATAATTTATCATTCTTTTTTCCTCTTGCTCTAATTTCTCCACCTATTTCTATCAAATAATTATGGATGTTTTTAGTTTCTAAAAACCGACCAATAACATCAACACCGTATCCTTTTGCAAAAGCATTTACGTTAAATTCAATCTGATTTGACTCACGATAAACTTTGTTATTTTTAAGTTTCACTTTATTAAAACCAACACCAACCATCAATTTTTTAATTTCTTCGGATGATAAATTTTTACGCTCCTTACCCGACCCAAATCCGTAAGCATTAATTAATTTACCAATTGTAGGGTCAAAATAACCATCTGTTTCTTTATATATTTTTTTCGCTTTTGCAAAAACTTCAATAAACATATCATCAACAACTACGGTAGTATCGCCTTTATTTATCTTTGAAATATCCGAAGTTGGTAAATACGTAGATAATGAATTATTAACTAAACTAAATAAACTATCTATTGATTTTTGATAATTAGCTTTATTTTCATTTTCAAAATAAGTAATATTATAAGTTGTACCAAAAACAAAACCTTGTAACTTATTTTTTGATGATTCTTTTTTTTGTGTGCAAGAAAGAAAAAGTATAAAAAAAGATACTATGTAAGTTAATTTATGAATCATTTTAAAAATTTATGGCAAAAATAATTTATTATCAGTTCATAAAAGATTGTTAATTCTATTTTTTTATGAAGTGATTTTCATAAATTTGCACTTGTTTACTTAAAAATTAATTCACCACTTAAAAACAGCCTAAAATGAAAAGAATATTTTTAATAATGACCGCTTCTTTTTTATTAGCATCTTGTGTTTCATCAAAAGAATTAAATGCTTTAAAAACAAAACATCAAAAGACAAAAAACGAATTATTAGCAGTCAAAGCAAACTTAACAAAATGTTTAGTTGAAAAAGAAAGCTGTCAAGACAAGGTAAATACCTTAAAATCTTCAGTAGGTGATTTAAAACAAGACAAGCAAAACTCATTAAAACAAGTTGAAAACTTAACTGTTTTAACCAAAGGAGCTAATGATAATATTAAAGAAACTTTAACGCAATTAAGTAAAAAAGATAAATATATAAACAGAATTAGAGCTGCTAATTCTAAAAAAGATTCTTTAAATTTAGCTGTTGCTTTTCACTTAAAAAAAGAATTACAACAAGGTATTGACGATGAAGACATTACTATTAACGTAGAAAAAACAGTTGTTTTTATTTCAATTTCTGATAAATTATTATTTAAAAGCGGAAGTTATACCATTTCTGAGAAAGCATCAAAAGTATTAGCCAAAGTAGCAACGGTTGTAAATGGACAACCAGAAATGGATGTAATGATTGAAGGACATACTGATAATACACCTGTTTCTAAAGGCTCTAAACTAAAAGATAACTGGGGATTAAGTGTTTTACGTGCAACATCAATTGTCCGTGAACTACAAAATAAATACAGCGTTGCCCCTGAACGATTAATCGCTGCTGGTAGAGGAAGTTATATTCCTTTAGTAGCAAATGACACCCCTGAAAATAAGGCTAAAAACAGAAGAACAAAAATTATTGTTTTACCTCGTTTAAATCAATTTTTTGAATTGTTAGAACAAAAAGCAGAGTAATTTAAACTCTTTTTAATAAAAAATTAAAAAAACGTGCAGTTGCACGTTTTTTTTTGTTTAAAATAAATTAAACTAACCTGCTATTTGTCAATAAAATAATTAGACGTATATTTGCACACCTTTTTTAAGGATAAAATTATATATTAATAAACAAAAACTAATCGTGTAATTATGAACACATTAAGTTACAAAACAGTATCAGCAAACAAAAACACTGTTAACAAAGAGTGGGTTTTAGTTGATGCGGACGGGCAAACGTTGGGTCGTCTAGCTTCTAAAGTAGCAATGCTAATTAGAGGTAAGTACAAACCAAATTATACTCCTCACGTAGATTGTGGAGATAACGTGGTTATTATCAACGCAGAAAAAATTGTTTTAACTGGTAAGAAATGGACTGATAAATCTTATATCCGTCACACAGGTTATCCAGGTGGACAAAGATCATTAACTGCTACTGAAATGTTCGAAAAAGATCCTACAAGATTAATCGAAAAAGCAGTAAAAGGAATGTTACCTAAAAATAAATTAGGAAGCGCTTTATACAAAAACTTGTATGCTTATGCAGGTACTGAGCACCAACAAACAGCTCAAAACCCAAAAGCTATTAACCTTAACGATCTTAAATAATGGAAACTGTACACAAAATAGGTAGAAGAAAAACAGCTGTTGCTCGTGTTTATCTTTCAGAAGGTAAAGGAAACATTACTGTAAATAAAAAGGAGTATAAAAACTACTTTACAACAGGAACTTTACAATACAAAATCCAACAACCTTTAATGTTAACTGAGAACTTAGAGTCTTATGACATTAAAGTTAATGTTTACGGAGGTGGTATTACAGGTCAAGCAGAAGCAATTCGTTTAGCAATTACTAGAGCATTAGTAGCTATTAACGAAGAGCACAAAGCAGTATTAAAACCAGAAGGTTTATTAACTCGTGACCCTAGAATGGTTGAACGTAAGAAATTCGGTCAGAAGAAAGCACGTAAGAAATTCCAGTTCTCTAAGCGTTAATATTTATTTTCAATGCCTTTTATCAAAGGCATTGTTATTTATTTACAATATAGAGACTGTTATTTATAAATTTATTTTTAACAGTTTAGTATCTAAATATTTCAGACTTAATTATAACTACTGAAATATTGTGAAAACAGAACGTAAACACATTTTATTAAAATGGCAAATATTCAAGAATTATTAGAAAGCGGAGTGCACTTCGGTCACTTAACTAGAAAATGGAACCCAAACATGGCTCCATATATTTATACAGAACGTAACGGTGTTCACATCATCGATTTGTATAAAACATCAGCTAAAATTGATGAAGCTGCTACAGCTTTACAAAAAATAGCAAACTCTGGACGTAAAATATTATTCGTTGCAACTAAAAAGCAAGCGAAAGATATTGTAGCTGAAAGAGCAACAAACATTAACATGCCTTTTATTACTGAGCGTTGGCCAGGTGGTATGTTAACAAACTTCGTAACTATTCGTAAAGCTGTTAAAAAAATGGCTACTATTGATAGAATGAAGCAAGATGGTTCTTTTGATGCGTTATCTAAAAGAGAAAAATTACAAATTAACCGTCAGAGAGCTAAATTAGAAAAGAATTTAGGTTCTATTTCTGATATGACTCGTTTACCTGCAGCTGTATTTGTAATTGATGTTAAAAAAGAACACATTGCAATTGCTGAAGCTCAAAAATTAAACATTCCAATTTTTGCATTAGTTGATACAAACTCTGATCCAAGACCAGTTGATTTTGTAATTCCTGCAAATGACGATGCTTCTAAATCTATCGATAAAGTTTTATCTTATGTAACTGACGCTATTGCTGAAGGTTTATCAGAAAGAAAAGCTGATAAAGAAAAAGTAGCTACTCCTGCTAAAGAAGAAGCAAAAGCTGTAAAAGCAACTCCTGAAGCTCCTGCTACAGAAGAAGCTAAATAATTTTAATTTATTTTCAGTTAAAGGTTTCATTAATTTGAAACCTTTAACTATTTTTACAAGTATAAAACAACTAAAAAATAACAATAGATATGTCAGTAAAAATTAGCGCTGCAGACGTAAAGAAATTAAGAGAAAGTACCGGAGCTGGTATGATGGATTGTAAAAATGCATTAGTTGAAGCAGAAGGAAACTTTGATAAAGCTGTTGAAGTTTTACGTAAAAAAGGACAAAAAATCGCTGCTAAAAGAGCCGATAGAGAGTCTACTGAAGGTGTAGCAATTACTAAAATTAGTGATGACAATACTTACGGTGTTGCTATTGTATTAGCATGTGAAACAGATTTCGTATCTAAAAATGATTCTTTTAAGGATTTAGCTGCTGAATTTGTTGCTATTGCTTTTAATACTAAAAGTAAAGAAGAATTTTTAGCTGCTGATTTTGGTGGGGTAACTGTTGCTGAAAAATTAATCGAACAAACAGGTGTTATCGGTGAAAAAATCGATATTACTTCTTTTGAAAGATTAGAAGCGCCATACGTAGGTTCTTATACTCATATTGGTAAAATTGCTGCTATGGTTGGTTTATCTGCTCCTGCAGATAATGCTGCTGTTTTAGCAAAAGATTTAGCAATGCAAGCTGCATCAATGGGAGCAATTTCTTTATCTTACAAAGGTTTTGAAGCTGCTTATGTAGAGGCTGAAACTGAAGCAAGAATTGCTGCTATTGCTAAAGATAATATTGAATTAGGGCGTTTAGGTAAAACTTTAAAGAACGTTCCTCAATATGTTTCTAGATTACAATTAACTGATGCTGCCTTAGCACAAGCTGAGCAAGATGCTAAAGAACAATTGAAATCAGAAGGGAAACCAGAAAAAATTTGGGATAAAATTTTACCAGGAAAAATGGAAAGATTTATTTCAGATAACACAACTTTAGATCAAGAACAATGTTTATTAGATCAGAAGTTTATTAAAGACGAAAAGAAAACTGTTGCAGAATATGTTTCTTCTTTTGGTGACGTAGAAGTTAAAAACTTCGTAAGAGTTACTTTAGGATAATTCTTAAACATCACAAAATATTTAAAAACCATCCATTTTTTGGGTGGTTTTTTCTTTTATCAAAATTCAAACTCAAAAAAATTGCGTAGTTTTGCAAAACTTTCAACAAGATTATGCAATATAAAAGAATCCTTTTAAAATTAAGCGGTGAATCATTAATGGGCGACCTTCAATATGGTATTGATCCTAAAAGACTTAAAGAATACGCCCAAGAAATTAAACAAGTAATAGCTAAAAACATTGAAATTGCCATTGTTATTGGTGGTGGAAATATTTTTAGAGGTGTTGCTGGAGCTAGCCAAGGAATGGATAGAGTTCAGGGTGACCACATGGGAATGTTAGCAACCTGTATTAACGGTTTAGCTTTGCAAAGTGCTTTAGAGGCTGAAGGAATTCATACTCGTTTACAAACTGCTATCGAAATTAAAGAAATTGCAGAACCTTATATTAAACGTCGTGCAAACCGTCATTTAGAAAAAGGACGTGTCGTTATTTTTGGAGGAGGTACTGGAAATCCATATTTTACTACTGATACTGCCGCTGTTTTAAGAGCTATTGAAGTAAATGCAGATGCCATTTTAAAAGGAACTAGAGTTGATGGTATTTATAATGTAGATCCTGAAAAGGATAAAAATGCTATCAAATACGAAAGTATCAGCTTTAAAGATGTTATCAGAAAAGGATTAAAAGTAATGGACATGACTGCCTTTACTTTAAGTGAAGAAAATAAACTTCCTATTATTGTTTTTGACATGAATAAAAAAGGAAACTTACTTAAATTAGTTTCTGGAGATCAAATAGGAACAATCGTTGACAACCAATAAATCAAAAGAATCCCTCACATTTTTTATAGGGCAATAAATACGAGCAAAATGAACGAAGAAATTGATTTTATTTTAGATTCTGCCAAAGAGGCAATGAATAATGCAGTTGCACATTTAGAAAAAGAATTACGTACTATTAGAGCAGGAAAAGCATCTCCTGCAATGTTGGCAAATATACAGGTTGATTATTATGGTTCAGCAACTCCTTTAGGTCAAATAGCAAACGTAAGTACTCCTGATGCAAGAACAATTACCATTCAGCCTTGGGAAAAAAATATGCTTCATGAAGTTGAAAAAGCAATTACTTATGCTAATTTAGGATTCAACCCAATGAACAACGGTGATGTTATTATTATTAACGTTCCTGCTTTAACTGAGGAGCGTCGTAAAGAATTAGCTAAACAATGTAAAGCCGAAGCTGAACACGCTAAAGTAGGTGTTCGTAATGCTCGTAAAGATGCAAATAACGATATTAAAAAAACAGATGTTTCTGATGATGTTAAAAAAATATCAGAAGAAAGTGTTCAAAAATTAACCGATAGTTTTAGTAAAGTTATTGAAGAAAAAGTAGCCGTAAAAGAAAAAGAAATAATGACTGTTTAATTACTTTCATATTTTATCTAAAGAGTGTCTGTTATGACACTCTTTTTTTTCGTTTAATTGTTACTTTTATCATAACTTTGCAAAAAATTTTCAAATGACTTTTTGGACTAAAATTGCTGGATTTATATTGAGAAACAGATATCTTGTTTTAATTGCTATCGCTATTATTACCGGGCTATTAGTTACTCAAATAAAGTACATGCGCTTTTCCTACACCGAAGCAAATTTACTTCCTGAAGACCATCAAGCAAATATTCAATACAATCAATTTTTAGACATTTTTGGCGAAGAAGGTAACTTAGTTATTTTAGGTGTTAAAGATTCTACTATTTTTACCCCTATAAAATTTAATGCTTGGAACAAGCTTGTTAAAGAGTTAGACAGTGTTAAAGAGGTAGCTTTTAGCGTTTCTATTGCTGATGTTAAAGAATTAAAAGCCGATAGAAAACAACGAAAATTTGTGCTTGAACCTCTATTTGAAAAAAAACCTACTACAAATGAAGAAGTAGATAAAATTAAGAAGCAATTATTTGAAAAACTGCCTTTTTACAATAATTTATTATACAACGACAAAGGTACTTTACAAACCGCTATTTATATTGATAAAGCTATTGTAAATACTCCTGCTCGTAAAGATTTTATCACTAAAAGATTAATTCCTACTGTTGAAAAATTTGAAAAAGACCATCAAATAGATGTACGCATGTCAGGAATGCCGTATATAAGAACAATCAATTCTCAAAATATTATTGATGAAATGCAACTGTTCGTATTAGGTGCTTTAGGTATTACAGCACTTATATTCTTTTTCTTTTTCCGATCATTTAGAGCTACTTTTATTACACTACTTGTTGTTGGTATTGGGGTTATTTGGGCATTCGGTTTTATTGGTTTTTTCAGATATGAAATTACTGTTTTATCAGCTTTAATACCGCCATTAATTATTGTAATTGGTGTACCAAATGCAGTGTTCTTGATTAATAAATATCAACAAGAAATAAAAAAACATGGAAACCAAGCAAAGTCATTACAACGTGTAATTTCAAAGATTGGTAACGCCACTTTAATGACCAATATTACAACAGCTTCAGGGTTTGCAACCTTTGTTTTTGTTAAAAGTAGTTTGTTACGAGAATTTGGAATTTTAGCCTCTGTAAATATTATCAGTATTTTTATTTTAGCCTTATTAATTATTCCTATTCTTTATAGTTTTATGCCACTTCCTAAAGAAAAACACTTAAATCACCTAGAAAAAAAGTGGATGGAAAATATCGTTTCTTGGATGGAGCGTATGGTAAAAGAACAACGAATTACCATTTATATTACCACCGTTATTGTAATCATATTAAGTATGATTGGCGTATATCAGATTCGTGTTTCGGGTAGTTTAATTGAAGACATGCCTAAAGAAGCACAGTTTTATAAAGATATTAAATTCTTTGAAACAGAGTTTGGAGGAATTATGCCGCTAGAAATTTTAATTGACACCAAAAGAGAAAAAGGTGTTATGAAACTTTCTACTTTAAAGAAAATGGAAAAATTAAATGAGGCTATTCAAACGTTTCCTGAATTATCAAAGCCCATTTCAATTACCAATTTAGTTAAATACTCTAAACAGGCATACTACAAAGGAAACCCAAAATATTATCAATTACCTACAAGTCAAGAAAAAGCACATATTTTTGCCTTCTCTAAAAATTCAAATACCAATACAGGTATGCTAAATAATTTTGTAGATAGCACAGGGCGTTATACACGTATCACTACTTTTATGAAAGATGTTGGTACTGATAAAATGGATATTATTCAAGGGCGATTAGATGCGGTTATCAAAAAAGAGTTTCCTAAAGAAAAATTTACCGTTTCTATGACTGGGAAAGCCTTGGTTTTCTTAAAAGGGACTAATTATTTAATTAAAAACTTAGTCATTTCATTATCGCTTGCTATTTTATTAATTTCAATTTTTATGGCATGGATGTTTCGTTCATTTAAAATGATTTTCATATCGTTAGTTCCTAACATGCTTCCTTTGTTAATTACAGCAGGATTAATGGGCTTTTTTAGCATCCCTATAAAACCATCTACTATTTTAGTATTTAGTATCGCTTTTGGTATTTCTGTTGATGATACTATTCATTTTTTAGCGAAATATCGCCAAGAATTACTAGCCAATAACTGGAAAATTAAACCTGCCGTTTATGCAGCACTTCAAGAAACAGGTGTAAGTATGTTCTATACCTCAATTGTATTATTCTTTGGGTTTTTAGTTTTTACAATTTCTAGTTTTGGAGGAACAATTGCTTTAGGTGGATTAGTTTCTGTAACTTTATTATTAGCAATGGTATCTAATTTAATATTATTACCCTCACTCTTACTTTCGTTTGAAAATAAAATTGCAAATAAAAAAGTATTAAAAGAAACTAATTTTAAAATTCTACCACCAAAAGAAGAAACTAACAAATAAATTAAAAACGAATAAAACATATATTAAAATAAAAAAGGGACAGCTTTTGCCATCCCTTTTTTAACTTTTCCATACACATTTATCGTCTTTTTCATAACGAAAATTTTTCTTTTTACAGTTATTTTTTTACTTTCCTCAAAGCATGCCACAAATGTACAGTCAATTTAATTTTTATACAACTGTGTTTTTCCACAGGTTTTATAATTTATGAATTCAAATCAACATACTATTGGTCAATATACTAGAGAAAATGTTTCAGACACTCCTTTAACCAAAGATGATAAAGCATATCTCTTTTATAAAAAAACGATTCCTAAATTTATAGGAGAAGCTATTTCTATTTATTCTTTTAAAGAAAATAGAATGTTATATGCTCACGGATGGGAAGATTTATTAGGCTATAAAGATGAAGAAATTACCATGCTTAAAATTGTAAGTTGCACCTCACCAAGGCATTTTAATTTTTCAAACGAATTAAATGACAAAGCACTTCAATTTTTTAAAACAAAAACAACTGATTTAGAAAAATATAGCTTCACTTTAGAAATTGAAAAAATTCATGCAAACGGTAGTGTTATTCCGTTGTTTTCAAGAGTGGCAATTTTAAAAGCATCTAATGGTAAAATAGAAGAAATGATTACGGTTTCGCAGGTTATAAAATCATTAAAACATAGCAATGTAATGCAATATGCTGTTTATGGTCCTGAAAAATCAGATTTTGAAGAAATTTTAAACAAAGAATTATTTCAGCATTTGGCAATTTCTAAAAAAGAAAAACAGGCGCTTTATATGGCATCAAAAGGAATGACTTTTAAAGAAATTGCAGCCCAATTAAACGTAAGTCAGTCTGCTGTTGAAAAACGTTTAATACCACTTTACAAACGTTTTAATGTAAAAAGTTTACCTCATTTAATCAGTTTTGCACATACTAATCATATTCTTTAAAATAAAGTAGGCTTACTAAAATGCCTAGCCCCGATTGTAGCAATTGTTTGAGCTCCTTTTTTGATTTTTTTTCAAAAAAGAGCGAGTGCGGAAAGCGGGAAATTGCTTCAAATTATAAAAATCCTGTTTTTTTAACAATATCTTCTAAAAATGAATAAAAAACAATAAGAATCTACGTTGATTGTTTTATTTCAAAAAAGTATCTTTGCTATTCAATTTTTAAAAGATGAAAAGAAGTAGCGTTAACGAATTATTACATTCGGATAAATTTTTACAAGAAGTACACGTAAAAGGATGGGTTAGAACCTTTAGAAGCAATCGTTTTATTGCTTTAAATGATGGCTCTACCATTAATAATATTCAATGTGTTGTAGATTTCGAAAACACAGATGAAGAACTTTTAAAAAGAATTACCACAAGTGCCGCAGTGAGTATTACAGGTACTTTAATTGAAAGTCAAGGTAAAGGACAATCGGTAGAAATAAAAGTTACTAAACTAGAAATTTTAGGCGATTCGAATCCTGATGAATACCCTATTCAACCTAAAAAACATAGTTTAGAGTTTTTAAGAGAAAACGCGCATTTACGTATTAGAACAAATACTTTTAGTGCTGTAATGAGAGTTCGTTCTGCTTTATCTTTTGGGGTTCATAAGTATTTTCAAGAAAACGGATTTAACTACGTAAATACACCAATTGTTACTGGTTCTGATGCCGAAGGTGCTGGAGAAATGTTTCATGTTTCTAATTTTGAAACAAATAAAGCGCCCTTAAACGAAGCTGGAGAAATTGATTATACACAAGATTTCTTCGGAAAAGAAACTAATTTAACCGTTTCTGGTCAGTTAGAAGCTGAAACCTATGCCATGGCATTAGGAAAAGTATATACTTTTGGTCCTACTTTTAGAGCTGAAAATTCAAATACAACACGTCATTTAGCCGAATTTTGGATGATTGAACCTGAGGTTGCATTTAATGATTTAGATGCCAATATGGATTTATCTGAAGATTTTATCAAATCGGTTTTAAACTATGTTTTAGAAAACTGTAAAGACGATTTGGCATTTTTAGACAATCGTTTAGCTCAAGAAGAAAAAACAAAACCACAGGCACAGCGTAGCGAAATGGGCTTAATTGAAAAATTAAACTTTGTTGCTAATAACAACTTTAAACGTGTTTCTTACACCGAAGCTTTTGATATTTTACGTAATTGTAAGCCAAATAAAAAGAAGAAATTTCAATTTCCTATTACAGAATGGGGTGTTGATTTACAATCGGAACATGAGCGTTATTTAGTTGAAAAACACTTTAAATGCCCTGTAATTTTATTTGATTACCCTGCAACGATAAAAGCATTTTACATGCGTTTAAATGACGATGGTAAAACGGTTCGTGCAATGGATGTTTTATTTCCAGGAATTGGAGAAATGGTTGGAGGTTCTCAAAGAGAAGAGCGTTTAGATGTTTTAAAAGCTAAAATGGCAGACTTAAACATTGATGAAGAAGAATTATGGTGGTATTTAGATACTCGTAAATTCGGAACAGCAGTACATTCAGGATTTGGTTTAGGATTTGAACGTTTAGTTTTATTTGCTACAGGAATGAGCAATATTCGTGATGTAATTCCGTTTCCTAGAACACCACAAAACGCAGAATTTTAAAAAACAATAAAATTTATAGCATATAATCGTCATTCCTCACAGAATGACGATTTTTTTTTGACCTTAATTTCATATATTTGTAAGTATGCTAAAACAAAGTTTACATTATAAATTACTTCAAAAATTATCGCCACAACAAATTCAGTTAATGAAGTTGATTCAATTGCCTACCCAAGCTTTTGAAGAGCGTTTAAAACAAGAAATTGAAGAAAACCCTGCTTTAGATACTGGTAAAGAAGAGCCTGAAAACTTTGAAGATACCTTAACAGATGCTGATTCTGATGATTATAATAATGACGAAGGAACTGAAAAAATAGATACACAAGACATCAATATTGATGAGTATTTAAGTGATGATGAGTATCCTAGTTATAAGACACAAGCAAATAATTATTCGGCTGATGATGAAGATAGACAAATTCCGTATGCAGCAGGAACAAGTTTTCATCAATCGTTAAATAATCAATTAAATACCTTTAGAATTAATGAAGAAGAACGCGCTATTGCCGATTTTTTAGTAGGAAGTATTGATGACAGCGGCTATATCCGTAGAGAAATTATCGATTTAGTAGATGATTTAGCCTTTACTCAAAATATTTTTACATCCGAAGAAAAAGTAGAACATATTTTAATTAATGTGGTTCAAAAACTAGACCCTATAGGTGTTGGTGCTCGTGATTTAAAGGAATGTTTAATTATTCAATTAAAATCAAAATCAGCAAAGCAAACAAGAAGTTTAGCTATTGATATTCTTGAAAATGCTTTTGATCACTTTGTTAAAAAACATTATAAAAAACTACTCGAAAAGTTTAATATTGATGAAGATTATTTAAAAGAGATAATTGCCGAAATTGGAAAATTAAACCCAAAACCAGGTAGTTCATATGCTGGTAATAATAAATTAGCAGAACAAATAGTTCCTGATTTTTCAATACAAATTATTGATGGAAATTTAGAATTGACTTTAAATTCACGTAATGCTCCTGAATTACATGTTTCTCGTGAATATAATAATATGCTAAAAGGGTATAGTGATGCTACAAAAAAGAGTAAAAGTCAAAAAGATGCTGTGATGTTTATTAAGCAAAAATTGGATGCTGCAAAGTGGTTTATTGATGCTATAAAACAACGTCAACAAACACTTTTAATTACCATGAATGCTATTATGCTACGTCAACAGGCTTATTTTTTAACAGGTGATGAGCGCAAGCTAAAACCAATGATTTTAAAAGATATTGCCGATGAAATCCACATGGATGTTTCAACTGTTTCAAGGGTTGCAAATAGTAAATATGTAACAACACCTTACGGAACAAAATTGATAAAGGTATTTTTCTCTGAATCAATGAAAAATGACCAAGGTGAAGATGTTTCTACTCGTGAAATTAAAAAAATATTAGAAACCGTTATTCAAGAAGAAGATAAACGCAAACCACTTACCGATGAAAAATTATCTAAAATATTAAAAGAAAAAGGCTATCCTATTGCTAGAAGAACGGTTGCTAAATATCGTGAGCAACTAGATCTTTCGGTAGCAAGATTACGTAAAGAAATATAAAAAATGCGTTGGTCTAAATTCATATCTACTATTTTACATCCGATTGTTATTCCAACAATTGGCATCATTTTATATTTTATTTTAACGCCTGTTTATTTAAGCCGTTATCAGCAATATACCTTATTGGGCGTGGTATTTGTTGCCACTTATATTATTCCAATACTTTTATTGGTTTTTTTAAAAACAGTAAAATATATAAAATCGTATGAAGTTTATGGAATTAAAGAACGTAAAATTCCAGTATTTTTTATGATGTCTTTGCTATTTTTATTGGGTAAATTTTTCTCTGAAATAACAATTATTAAAGATTTAAGCTACTTGTTTTTTGGTGTAGTATTTGGCTTAGGGGTTATTTATATCCTTTTTTCATTAAAAATAAAAGCAAGTTTACATTTATTGTCTTTAGGAGCTACTACTGGCTATTTTTTACTTTTTCAAAAAACACATAACATAACAATACTTCCTTTAATTATCGTTTTAATACTACTCTCAGGGCTTTCAGCTAGTGCTAGGCTTCATTTAAAAGCACATACCGTTAAAGAAGTTTATTTGGGTTTTTTTATTGGTATAGTAAGTCCTTTTATTGCATTTTACATATTATAATAAGTAAAAAGCCAATCCAAAACGTACTATATTACTTCTAACTCTACCTCCATTTGAAAAAGCATTTTTTAACAAAGGTGTTAATCCGTAATACACATGAAAATTAAAGGTTTTATACCCCGAACTAAGTGTTAATCCTGTTTGAAATTTATTATAACTAGCCGAGTTTAAAACATCGACAGCTTTAATAGTATCATCGGTATAACTAAAGGTATTACTTAAATTATAACTAAAATTAATACCTGTGTAAAGCCTCCAAAAAGAAAAACTATTTTGGGTGGATGTTCTTAACCGAAACTGAATAGGGATTTCAAGGGTATGTGTTTTTAGCTTATTGGCTGTTATCATGTAATTTAGATGTAAATTATCGGAATATTCTTTTACGGCTTCTACATTAAGATTAAATGAATCTATTGCGTAGCCAAGCCCAATACCAATAGCCATTTTACCACTTTTTACAAGCGGAATATCTTTTATATACCCTGCCGAAAAACCAAATGAAAAAGTATTTTTATCAATTTTATTTGGTTGATTTGTTAAGGTGTTAAAAGTTACGTTTAAATAAAGCTGATCTTCCCAATAACGATCGCCTATTTGCAAGGAATCTTTTTGAGAGAAAATGGCCATTGATAAAAATAAAAAAAAGAATATAAGACTATTTTTCATACAATAAATTTCGCTAATTAAAATTAGCTAAAAATACACTTTTTTACATAAAAAAAGAGCAATCCTTATGATTGCTCTTTTTGGTATTTATCTTTTAAAAAGTAATTACTTTTTAATATCTGCTGATTTATGCGTAGATAAACTTAATTTAAGAGCATTTACGTCTCTTAATTTCTCACGAATATCAGCTAAAGTACCAACACTCGATTCTTTATCCATCTTTATAGAAGTAGTCATAAAAGGAACTTCAGCTTCCGATACATTTCCTCTTTCTAAGAAAATAAAAGAAGGTACATCTTCTGGTGTAGCAATCTTGTCGTTTAACTGAATTCTATTATAGCCCTTTCCATATTTAGCATCTTTTGCCTTACCAACATAAATAGTGCTCACTAAACTTTTACGTTCAAGCTTCTTTACTTCACTAGCACTAGGTAAACGAGGATTTTCAATAGCTAAATCGCTTTCTCTCATTACTGTTGTTACCATGAAAAAGAATAATAACATAAAAACAATATCAGGAAGTGAAGAAGTATTCACTGCTGGCATCTCTTTTTTCTTATTTTTAAATTTAGACATACTTAAATTGTTTTAATACTATTGAACATTTGTTGGCTCGGTATCCGATATAATTTGAGGATAACTATTTTTTATATCTTCTACTTTTTTCCTTAATGCGTCATCTTTTCTTGCACCTGCTTTAAAAGTTTTGTCTAATTCTGTAAAACTCATACCGTATTTTTGTTGGCATAATTTGTTACGTAATTCAGCGTAAGCTTTTAATAATTCATTTTGAACAGCAACATACATACCAAACTCAGTACCTCTATCACTTTCAACAGCAATAATGGCTTTGTTTGGATGATCTGACGAAAGTGGATCTTTAGCTCCTTGACAATAGTTACAAGTTGCACCTGCATCTTGTCCTGGCATTGGGTTACCAACACCACCACCGTTATCTATAAATTTAACAGCCGCATCTTTTAAGTCTTTTAAATCCATTCCCTCATCCTCTACGAATAATTGATTGTTTCTATTAATAGCGACTTGAAAAATGTTTTTCTCTTTTACAATAGGTGGTACAACATCTGATTTTTCAGCTAACTTTTTAGGGATACCTGAATCAACATCCATTGTAGTTGTTACAAGGAAAAAGATAAGTAGCAAGAATGCAATATCTGCCATAGAACCTGCATTAATTTCTGGATTTTCTCTTCTTGCCATGTTTACTTATGATTTAACGATTCCTTTTAATAAATCTACTACAAAAAAACCTCCTGCAATAACGCCTAAAACTAGGGTAAAAGTAATCCCTGTTCCTACCCATTTAGAAGTACTTCCTGCTGGAACTAGTACTCCTGCATCAGGACCTAATACTTGAGCATCAGAAGAGAATATATATGAAACCACTAAAATTACACCTAAAACAGAAAGACCTAATAAGGTTTTCTTTAAGGCTGCTGGGTTTTTAAACATACTCAACAGTGAAATTACTACAGCAACAATTACAATTACAATTAGTAAATAATATGAATAACTTACTAAAGGAGACACTGCATTAGAAACCGCTTCTACGTTTTCTTTGTCTATTATTACAACGTTTACAAATAGCCCAACACCAATAAGTGATATTAAAGCTACAAGTAATGTTAATATTTTATTATTCATACGATTGATTATTTTTTATACTTAGCTAATAAGTCGATTAAAGAAATTGAAGCATCTTCCATATTATTTACAATACTATCAATTTTAGAAACGATGTAATTATAAAAAATTTGTAAGATAATTGCTGCTACAAGACCAAATACCGTTGTTAAAAGTGCAATTTTAATACCACCTGCTACTACGGCTGGAGAAATATCATTTGCTACTGCGATCTTATCAAAAGCTTCAATCATACCAATTACAGTACCCATGAAACCTAACATTGGTGCTAATGCAATAAATAAAGATAACCAAGAAACGTTTTTCTCTAATAATCCCATTTGTACACCACCGTAACCTACTACCGCTTTTTCAGCAGCTTCTAAACCTTCGTCAGCTCTTTCTAATCCTTGATAAAAGATAGAAGCAACAGGTCCTTTTGTATTTCTACAAACCTCTTTAGCAGCTTCAATACCACCAGAACTTAAAGCATCATCTACACTTGCTACTAATTTTTTAGTATTCGTTGTAGCCATGTTTAAATAAATAATTCTTTCAATTGCAATTGCTAATCCTAAAATTAAAGCAACCAATACGATACCCATAAACTGAGGATCTCCTTCAATAAAACGTTGTTTTAACTCTTGGTGAAAAGTTTTTTCTGCTTCTTGAGCACTTGCTGACTGAATAGCCCCTAAAAACATAAATCCTGCAACAGTTAGGAAATTTACTACTTTCTTCATTTTGTTATAATTAATTTTAAATAGTTAATGGGTTAAAAATACAATTTTTACTAGAAAAAACTCAAATTTTCATAAATAAGTATTGATTTTCTTATTTGATAAATTTTAATTTTCAGACTGCCAAGTAACAAAAAAATCTTGGTACATTAAAAAAATTAAGGTTATTTATAACACATTTTTGTTTCTATAACTATTTCAGGTAGTTATAAGCATAAATTTAGTTAAAAAAATATCATTTAGTGAATTTCTCCACGCAACGATGTTTCAAAATAATGTTTAAACTCTTCTTTTGATAATTTTTCACCTAATAAATACATCATTTTAGCAATAGCAGTCTCTGTCGTTATATCTTTTCCATCAATAATTCCGATGCGTTTTAGGTCAGAACTAGTTTCATAATGCCCTAAGATAACACTTCCACCAGCACATTGAGTTACATTTACAATGTGAATTCCTTTAAATATTGCTTTTTCAAGTAAATTTATAAACCATTTTTGGGTAGGTGCATTTCCCGATCCGTAGGTTTCTAAAACAATTCCTTTTAAATCAGGAATATTAATCAAGCTTTTTACAACCGCAGCGGTTATCCCTGGAAATAATTTTAAAATAGCTACGTTATTATCTAATTTTTTTCTGAAGATAAGTTTATTTTCTGTTTTTTTGGGTTCAAACAACACTGGATAATTAAAATTCAAATGCACGCCACTTACCGCTAAAGGCGGATAATTCATTGATGTAAAAGCTTCAAATTGTTCGGCATTTATTTTAGTGGTTCTATTAGCTCGATATAATTTATATTCAAAATAAAGCCCAACCTCTTGTATTACTGGTTTTTCATTTTTATGTGTTGATGCTATTTGTATCGAAGTAATTAAGTTTTCCTTTGCATCGGTACGTAAGTCACCAATTGGCAATTGCGAACCTGTAAAAATTACTGGTTTTTGTAAATTTTCAAACATAAAACTAATTGCTGATGATGTATATGACATAGTATCAGAGCCTGTAAGTACTACAAAACCATCAAATCTATCATAATTGTCGGCAATAATTTGCGCAATATCAGTATAATAACTCACATTCATATTAGACGAATCAATTGCTTCATCAAATGAAATAGTTGTTATTTCACAATGTAATTGCTGTAATTCAGGTATTTTACTCGATATTTGGCTAAAATCAAAAGCTTTTAAAGCGCCTGTTTTATAATCTTTAACCATACCAATAGTTCCTCCTGTATATACGATTAAAATTTTAGGTTTTTTTTGATTTTTTGACATTTGAATATTTTATTTTTTTGATTTTTTGATAAAAAATTTAATAATGGAATAATTAATGTTGTAAATTTATCAAACAAAACAATACAAACTTTTAAAACAACATAATTTATGATAGGTTTTTATGTGCTGATAGGAATTATTTCGCTATGTAGCTGGTTAGTAAGCAATATGCTTAAACGTAAATTTAAGAAATATTCACAGGTTCATTTAAAAAATGGCATGAGTGGCGCTGAAATTGCACAAAAAATGTTAAACGATCACGGAATTAATGATGTAAAAGTAATTTCAACTCCAGGAATGTTAACAGATCATTACAACCCTCAAAACAAGACGGTTAATTTAAGTGAAGGTGTTTATAACCAACGAAATGCCGCATCAGCAGCCGTTGCAGCACACGAAGTTGGGCATGCTGTACAACA
Source organism: Tenacibaculum dicentrarchi (assembly GCF_900239345.1). Taxonomy (GTDB): domain Bacteria; phylum Bacteroidota; class Bacteroidia; order Flavobacteriales; family Flavobacteriaceae; genus Polaribacter; species Polaribacter dicentrarchi. The sequence continues at coordinate 132,204 of NZ_OESZ01000043.1, forward strand.
TGCTAGAGCTTATGAATATTTACAAATGCGTTCAAAATTAGTACCGATGGTAAGTATTACTTCTAAGTATTCACAATGGATGGTTATTGGTGGAATTACCTTTGGAGCTGCTTCTGGTAACTCAGTAATTGGCTTTTACATTGCTATTGCAGGGTTAATTTTTATGGCAGTTGGTACGCTGTTTAGTTTTGTAACTTTACCTGTTGAATATGACGCTAGCAATAGAGCTTTGGCTTGGCTAGAAGATAAACACATTGTAACTCGTGAAGAATTAGCGGGCTCGAGAGATGCCTTAAAATGGGCAGCAAGAACCTATTTAGTTGCCGCTTTAGGATCATTAGCTATGTTATTATATTGGGGAATGCGAATTTTAGGAAATAGAGATTAGGTATCACAGCTATTTTTAGCATTTATTATAATAAAAAAAGCACTCCTTAATATAAGGAGTGCTTTTTTATGTGTTTATTTTTATTTTGAAGATTTAATAATTAATTTTCTTTGGATAAAAAAGAAATTAAATTTTACCACCACCAAGCAGCAGCATTCATGGTATCGCCTCCCATGGCACTTGATGCTTTTTTATAATTTGTTTTATTTACAGATTTTTCTAAACTCGGGTATAATAAACGAACAGGCACTAAATTACCATTTAAATTTCCTGAACCTGCTTTTATAAAAGAAGGTTTTTTGCTTCGTTTCCAATCAAACCATGCCTCTAAACCAACATGATATAATGACAGCCATTTTTGTTCGTATAATATTTCTGAAGTTGAATTATAGACCGCTGTATTTGTTAAAAAATCAGCAGGCATTTGCACTTTTAAATCATCAAAATTAGCTTTTACTGCTTTGTTATAATAAACAGCGGCATTACCTACTGATATCAGTCCTTTTTCTTTTGCTTCAGCTAAAATAAAATTAAGTTCACTATAATTTAGTAAAACTCCTTTAACCATCGTTGCACTTTCAAAACAAGCTGTTGATTTTCTACTATACGCATCGGGTCTTCCTATAGCACCTAACGCCTGACCTGGGTCAACCCCTAGTGTTAAATTTTGACTGTCTTTTTTAGGACTCAATAAGACATGTATACGAGGGTCATTATCTCCTTGCATTGTACGTATTAAATGAGTTGTTGGAATCAATCTAAAATAATCATAAGCCCTACCGCCGCCTGGCTTACATACTGATGATATATCTGGTAAACTACCACTAAAATTATAGGTTGCATTATCGGCATTTGATTCAAATATTGGATATTTAGTAGGATTTGTTATCATCTGATTAAAAGCAACACTATTATTTTGCACATTACTTGTTCTTAATAACATTCGTAAATGCAACGAATTTGCAAATTTTTTCCAACGCAGCATATCGCCTTGATATAAAATATCGCCTGTTATATTTTTTGATAACTTTATTATTTTATTTGCCTCTGATAACTTTAGTAATAAATTTTTATAAATCTCTTTTTGAGCATCGTATTTTGGGTTTATAATTCCTTCTTTAGTCTTATTTGCTTCGCTGTAAGGAACAGCACCATAAGCATCAGTAATAACACTAAATATATAGGCTTCTAAAACCAAACCAACCGCTAAATAATTCGTATTATTATGCTCCTTTGCCAATTGTTTTAAATCTTTAACATCTTCTAAAATAGCATACATTGGCGACCAAAAACGATCGTCAGACTGCCATCTGTAAATATCTAAATCATTAAATTCGTAATAAGCTCCATACTGCGAAATTACTTCTCCAAAACCATAAGATTCATTTGTTAAATGATTTGATAAATCAAAAATTATTGAAGGTAAAAGTAATTGTTCACTAGCATTTTCAGGGCTATTTGGATTAGTGTTAATTGTTTCAAAACCATTTGTACAAGCACTCAGCACTACAAAAATGACTGCGTAAATTATTTTTTTCATAATGATATCTTCTTAAAATTTCATATTTAATTTAAATCCATAACTTTTTGATGATGGCAATTGAGTTACCTCAAAACCTGGTAATAAACTCCCGCCATTTAATGCCTGTGCTTCCGGATCAATATTAGGCACATCTGTCCATAAAAATAAATTTGATCCAACAACACTTAACGACATACTTTGCAAACCTAACATACTTGCTCTTTTATTATTAAGAGAATACCCAAAGCTTAATTGCCTTAATTTTATATAAGAAGCATCAAAAATATTTGCTTCCGCATTATTTCTTGGAATGGCATATGCCCATGCTTCGGCAGGTACTTTTACCGTATTTTTTACATAACCATTATTACCATCACTCATAACACCATCGCCTACAACGCCATCTCTCCAAGATTCTGTTAGCGCTAAAATTCCGCTTTCTCTTCCTACGGCATTGGTGTATGAATATATTTCGCCACCCTGTCTAATATCAAATTGTGCCGATAAATTAAAACCTTTATAACTTATTGAACTTCCTAAGCCTAGCATCCAATCAGGATTGTAATTCCCTACTTTTTTTCTATTTCCTGTTAAAGGCAATCCTTTTTCAAAAATTATTTCACCTGCTTTATTTCTGATAAATGATTCACCATAAATATCACCCATTTGACCAGCAGGACGTGCTTCAACGGTTATATTATCAGGTCCTTCGGCAATAATAAAAGTATCTAAATTATCTAATAAGTTAACCACTTCACTTTTATTCTTAGTGAAATTAGCCGTAATATTCCATTCAAAATCAGCCGTTTTTATAGGTTTTAATCCCAACGCTATTTCAAAACCATTATTCTTAATTTCTCCTGCATTTTGTACTATTGAATTGTATCCGTTTGCCCCTGAAACATTCATATTCAATATTTGATTTTTTGAAGTCGCGCTGTAATAAGTAGCGTCAAGTGATATGCGTTTATTCAAAAAATAACTCTCTATACCAAATTCTGTAGAAACCGTTGTTTCTGGCTTTAAATTTGCGTTTAATAATTGACTAGAGTTGGTTAATGTGCCATTTAAAGTTCCATAATTATAGGCTGTTTTTAACCTGTAAGGATCGGTATCTTTACCTACTTTGGCAATGTTTGCTCTTACTTTTAAGAAGTCTATAAAGTTAGGCATTTGAAACACTTCCGAAGCAAGAAAAGACATGGAAGCCGCCGGGTAAAAGTAAGAATTGTTACTACTAGGAAGCGTTGACGACCAATCATTTCGAACAGAAAAATCTAAATATAAATATTTTTTAAAACCAATATTCGTAAAAGCATACACACTATTAATTTCTTTTTGATACAAGCTACTTCTTTTCACTGCACTTACATTGATATTTTGCGCGGTGTACATTCCTGGAATTGCCAAGCCATCACCCTGCATAAAACCTTCCGTTATTTTTTGATTAAAAGTATTTGTTCCTACGGATGTTTTTGTGGTAAAATCAGCAAAATTATTTGAATAACTTAATAAGGCATCGGCATTGAGTTCTGAAAATTTAATTTTTTGTTCTCTGTACATTCCGTTCGGGTTTCTATGCGAACCTATTGACCTTCTCGACCATCTAAAGTCGTTTGATTCATCTAAACCAATACGTGTTAAAAGGCTTAATTTATCTGTTAATTGATAATTTGAACTAATATTTCCTAACAGTCTTGTTTTATTAAAAGCATTGATATTTTCATTCACAATAAACCAAGGATTGTCTCCCCATGAAAATAAACGGCGTTGCTTAACATCTTTTTCTATCCAATAATTTTTATGATCTTTTAAATCAGTATTAATATAATTCCATAATAAATTATACATAATCCCTTGGCTTCCGTAGCCTGAAACTGTTAAATTATCCGATTTTCTATTGATATAACTCGCATTGACATTAACCGTCCATTTGTCGGTTATAGTACGACTCATATTTAACCTGTAATTATTTCCTTTTAAATTAGTATTTGGTACAATACCCGTATTATGTACGTTTCCATAACTTAAATAAAAACTCTCTGTATCTGTTGCTTTTGATAAGGCTATCGAGTTTTGAAAACTAAAACCTGTTTTAAAAAAGTCTTTCAAATTATACCTATTTTTAAAAGGCTTTTTTACATATTCGCCTAAAGAAACCTCTTGATCTATAACTTTTCCATTTAAATCAGGACCAAAATTTGTACCGTAATCAGAAGCATATTTACCAGCCCAACCACCGCCAAATTTTGTTTGTAACTCAGGCAATCGTAAAGCTGTTGATGCCATGGTAGATGAATTTATTTCCACCCCAATTCCATTATTTTTCTTTCCTTTTTTTGTCGTAATTACAATAACTCCATTAGCCGCTCTTGACCCATATAAAGCCGATGCAGCAGCACCTTTTAATACAGTTACACTTTCAAAATCATCGGCATTAAGTTCCGACAATCCGTTACCGTAATCAGTAGGCATATCTCGTTGATTTGTTGCATTACCTCCTACCCCAAATATGTTGTTATTCACTGGAGTTCCATCTAAAATAAACAACGGTTCATTGCTATTTATATTTAATGAACTCTCGCCACGTATTACCACCCTACTCGAACTCGCCACACCTGTGCTTGCCCCGGTAACCTGTAAACCCGCTACTTTACCCGACAAACTATTGACTATATTATTGGTTTTTACGATATTTATATCGGCAGCTTTAAGTTCTGTCGCCGAATATCCTAAGGCTTTTTTCTCTTTTTTTATTCCTAATGAAGTAATAATAACTTCCGCTAATTGATTCGCATCTTCTTTTAAAACTATCTTTAAAAATTTTGTTGATTTCACCCTAATAAAACGAGTTTTAAACCCCATAAATGAAACCACTAATTCATCATTGATAGCAGCTTTTAATGTAAAAACACCATCAAAATTAGTACTTGTTCCTTTTGCCTTTTTTTTGATGATAATATTTGCACCCGTTATAGGCATATCAAATTCATCTACAACTTTTCCTTTAATTTCAGTCTGCGCTAGTATAACCGACGAAATCATGACAATTAAAAATGTTAAAATCTTATTCATTAGTATGTATTTAATTAAATTAGAAGTCTTAAAACAGGAGTTTATCATTTAAAAAACAACCAGAATTGATGTTTTTTTAATTTATTACTGATGCAAAACTACAGTAGATGAAAATAAGCTGAACATCTGTTCAGTTAAAAAAAAGACACTAGAATATTATTTAATTATAGCTTAAATGTTATCAATGTTAGCTAAACATCATTAGTTTTTAGTTCTTATATTTGATATAAAAACAAGCTATGGGCAGAAAAAATATGAGTGCTATTCGTAAAAAAGAAATGATTATTGGTTTTTATGAACTCTCAAAAAAAATTGGTTTAGAAAATGTTTCTATTGGTAAACTTGCCGAGCATTTACAAATAAGTAAAAGCTTGGTAATGCACTATTTTAACAATAAAGCCCTCTTACTTAAAGAATTAAACAATTATATATTAGAGCAATATTTATTAATTATAAATTCCGAAGAAAACATTTCTATAAAACACAAGGATGATTTAAATGCGTTTATCAAAAATTTATTTACAAGAAAATGGAATGATTATATTGATGATGGCGTATTTTATAGTTTATACGCTTTAATTTATAGAGATGAAGAGTTGCGTGAAAATTTTAATAATTTCAACAAAATATTACATCTAGCATTACACAAAAAATTAACACAAGCAAAAGAACGCCATATTATTAGCAATGATAATATTGATACCTTAACTGAAATTATTTTCGCAATGATTGATGGTGGCTATTATTATTTAGGAACTCAAACAAACGATTCTGAAACCTATAACAAACAGGTAGAAATTTACTTGAATCACATTAACACATTTATCATTTACAAACAATAGGTTAATTAGCACGGCGATGTATTTTTATAATGGTAAATAAGGCTATTAATCCCCAGAAAAAATTAACTACCATATTAGGATAATCTTTATTTGGCATTGCATTTACAATCAAACAGCAAGCACCTAAAATATTCAAAAAATGATATGTTTTTTTTCGGGAAGATAATTTCTCTAAACTTAAAAACAGGTACGATATAATATAAAGTATCGTTCCTAGCCAGCCTATTAAAGTAAAAAATGTCATTTTTAATTGTTATAAAAAAGCACTCATTAATATTCTAATGAGTGCTTTTTTAGGATTACTTTTATTGTCTTTGGATAAAAAAGGTTTTAAAATAATTTTAAACAATTATTAAAAAAACTTAATCATTTAATTTTAAAACAGCCATAAATGCTTCTTGAGGAATTTCAACATTACCTACCTGACGCATTCTTTTCTTACCTTTTTTCTGCTTTTCTAATAACTTACGCTTACGTGAAATATCACCACCATAACATTTTGCTGTTACATCTTTACGTAACGCTTTTGTTGTTTCTCTGGCGATAATTTTCGCACCAATTGCTGCTTGAATAGGAATATCAAACTGTTGCCTTGGGATTAATGTTTTTAGTTTTTCAACTATTTTCTTTCCAATTGTATAGGCATTATCTGCATGTAATAATGCAGAAAGCGCATCAACAGGATCACCATTTAATAAGATATCTACACGAACTAATTTTGAACTTCTCATTCCTATAGGTGCATAATCAAAAGAAGCATATCCTTTTGAAACCGTTTTTAATCTATCATAAAAATCAAATACGATTTCTGCTAAAGGCATATCAAAAGTTAATTCAACTCTTTCAGTCGTTAAATAAGTTTGATTTACAATTTCCCCTCTTTTTTCAATACAAAGTGACATTACTTGCCCAACAAAATCAGATTTTGTAATGATTGATGCTTTAATAAAAGGTTCTTCAACTTTTTCTAATCTTGATGGGTCTGGTAAATCTGTCGGATTATTTAATAAAATAATTTCCGTCGGATTTTTCTTTGTGTATGCGTGGTAAGAAACGTTAGGAACAGTAGTAATTACTGTCATATTAAATTCACGTTCTAAACGTTCTTGAATAATTTCCATGTGTAACATTCCTAAGAATCCACATCGAAAACCAAAACCTAAAGCCGCTGAACTTTCTGGTTGAAATACCAAAGAAGCATCATTTAATTGTAATTTTTCCATTGAATTACGTAACTCTTCGTAATCCTCTGTATCAACAGGATAAATACCTGCAAAAACCATTGGTTTTACATCTTCAAAACCATCTATAATATCAGTAGTAGGATTTTCAAAATCAGTAATTGTATCCCCTACTTTTACTTCTTTTGCAACTTTAATACCTGTAATTAGGTATCCTACATCTCCTGTTTTTACTTCTTGTTTTACCTCTTGTTCTAATTTTAAAGTACCAACTTCATCCGCTTTATATTCGGTATCTGTTGACATAAATTTAATACGCTGATTCTTTTTAATAGAACCATCAATTACTCTAAAATAAGTTTCAATTCCTCTATAAGAATTGTAAACAGAATCAAAAATTAAGGCTTTTAAAGGCGCATCAGGATTTCCTACAGGAGCAGGAACTTTATTTATAATTGCTTCTAAAATATTATCAACACCAAAACCAGTTTTTCCACTAGCATGAATTACATCTTCTGGTTCACAGCCTAATAAATCAACAATATCATCAGTTACTTCTTCAGGATTTGCTGATGGTAAATCAACTTTATTTAAAACAGGAATAATTTCCAAATCATTATCTAAAGCTAAATATAAATTAGAAATTGTTTGTGCTTGAATACTTTGTGCAGCATCAACAATTAATAATGCACCTTCACAAGCGGCAATTGAACGAGATACTTCGTACGAAAAATCTACGTGACCTGGTGTATCAATTAAATTTAAAATATAATCTTCACCCTCAAAAGTATAGTCCATTTGAATGGCGTGCGATTTAATGGTAATACCACGTTCACGCTCTAAATCCATGTTATCTAGTAACTGTGATTTCTTTTCTCGCTCCGTTACAGCTCCTGTATAATCTAGTAATCTATCGGCAAGCGTGCTTTTACCGTGATCAATATGTGCAATAATGCAAAAATTTCTAATTTTCTTCATACTTCGTATATCTAACCTCTTATGACTGACAAAGATACTTTATTGAAAAACGTTGTACAATTAAAAATTATATTGAATAAAAATTTATTAAACAAAACAACCTTATTAGCTTTATCTAAAAAAAGCTTTAGACTTATCTAAAAATAAATTACATTTGTCCTAAAATAATTTAATATCCTGTTAAAATGAGCAATACTTGTATAACTCGCATCGAGAACTATTGGAAAATAAAAACTAAAAATGCAAATGAATTGTTTAATCAAGGAAATTATAACGAAGCATTAACCTATTATACAGATGCTTTGTATCGAGCTGAAGTTTTAACAAAAAACACAGAAAATTGTGATAATGTTGGTATTCCTTTTGTGCAGGTTTATATGATTTCGTGTAACAATATTGCCAATACTTATAAAGAATTAGGAAAGCCTAAACAAGCCATTAAAATATTAAAAAATTCGGTGTATTATTTATTGTATTTAGCAGAAAACAATCAAAATTCTATACCTAGAATTCAGTCAGAATTACGAAGAGCAACCCTAAACTATTTTAATTTTACAAAAGAAATTCAATACGAAAATAACGAAGATTACTTAATGTTAGTTTTAAAAGAAAACTTATTAAAAAATGAGGCTTAAACTATAAAAATCAACAAAAAATCACTAAAAAAGCTAAAAATGACTAAAAAAATAAGCATTATAGTAGGAAGTTTACGCAAAGGCTCTTACGCTCGTAAAACCGCCAAAAATGTATTAAATATGTTTCCTGAAAATTTTGAAGTAAGCATTGTTGAAATTAGAGACTTACCGTTATATAATTTTGATTATGATGACCCCATAGAAACCGATTTTCCAACCCCCAAAGAATATACCGAGTTTCGAAATACCGTAAAATCTTCAGATGGAATTTTATTTGTAACCCCCGAAAATAACAGAACAATTCCTGCCTGCTTAAAAAATGCGGTTGATGTTTGCTCAAAACCTAATCATGATGTGGCCTGGAAAAATAAACCAAATGCCATTATAAGCCATTCGGTAGGAAAAATGGGCGGTTATAGTTCACAAAAAAACCTGCGATTGGCATTATCTTATTTTGATATGCCAAGTGTTCAACAGCCCGAAGTCTTTTTAGGAAATTCCCCTACTTATTTTGATGAAAAAGGTAATATAAACGTACAAAGAACCAAAAATTTTTTACAAGATTACATCGACAGGTTTAGTCATTTAGTTGAAAATAAATAAAAGTGAAGTGAGGTAAAGTGAAATGTCTGTTAATAATTCGCTGTAACGGCTTAAAAACTGTTATGGCGAATTTTTTTATTTCTTCTATTGTATATTTGCAGGAATTAAATTTTAATTTTTTTATCGATGTTAAAAAAAACACTGCTATTTGCTGGATTATTATTACTATTAACTTCTTGTTGGAAAGATAGAAGCCCTGAAGATTTAATCCGTTTAAAGGAAAAATTTAAATCACAAGTTTCAACTTTCGAAAGCAAAAAAGAAACCGCAAACAAAAAAATAACCAAAGGTTTAACATCATTAGGAAGTTTAAAATCCGCTTTAGAAGATGCAAAAAATGAAGACAGAGAATTTGCTAAAGTATATGGAGATTGGGAAAAAGTAAATCGAAAAGTAAATAATCTTAATACAGAATTTGAAGATTTAAAGAAAAAAGCATCCAATTTATTTACCGCAATGGAAACTCAAAGTAATAGTTTAAGTGATGTGGCGACTAAAAACACCCTTTTATCGGCAATTGGAAAAGCAAAATCAAAATACAATAAAACACTTGCCAATACCGCAAAAGCAATACAAAAATTAAGACTTTTACATACTGATGCTGTTGAAATTGTAAAAGCTTTAGAGGTTGCAGCAGCACTGAATTCGTTCGATTCAATCAACGGGCAGATGAAAAGTATTGAACAAAGAGTGGACGGTATTATGCAAGAATTAAATATTGCCGTTACAGAAAGTAAAAATTTATACGAGAAAAAAATAACAGAATTAGGTAAATAATACAGTATATTTTTTTAGATAGCATATAAATACAATTAAATACGACTATAAAATTTTGATAAAAATAGGCAATATAGAACTTCCTGATTTTCCGCTATTATTAGCGCCGATGGAAGATGTGAGTGACCCACCTTTTAGAGCTTTATGCAAAGAAAATGGTGCCGATGTGGTATATACTGAATTTATTTCTTCGGAAGGATTAATTCGTGATGCAGCAAAAAGCGTTATGAAATTAGATATTTACGAAAAAGAACGTCCTGTTGGGATTCAAATATTTGGAGCAAATTTAGAATCGATGCTACGATCTGTAGAAATCGTTGAAAAATCAAACCCTGATATTATTGATATTAATTTTGGCTGCCCTGTTAAAAAAGTAGTTTCTAAAGGAGCTGGAGCAGGTATTTTAAAAGATATCGATTTAATGGTTTCACTTACCGAAGCAATGGTAAAACACACCAATTTGCCTGTAACGGTTAAAACTCGTTTAGGCTGGGATGAAGACTCTATTAAAATTGTAGAAGTTGCTGAACGTTTACAAGATGTTGGCTGTGCTGCAATTTCTATCCACGGACGAACTCGTGCACAAATGTATAAAGGCCAAGCAAATTGGGCACCGATTGCCGAGGTAAAAAACAACCCAAGAATGCACATTCCTGTGTTTGGAAATGGTGATGTTGATACGCCTGAAAAAGCCATGAGAATGCGTGATGTATATGGTTTAGATGGCTGTATGATTGGTAGAGCTTCTATTGGTTCTCCTTGGTTTTTTAACGAGATAAAGCACTTCTTTAAAACAGGAGAATATTTAGCAAAACCAAACATCGCACAGCGTGTGGAAATGGCTCGAAGACATTTGCAAATGGCAATTGATTGGAAAGGACCTGTTTTAGGGGTTTTTGAAACACGAAGACATTATACAAATTACTTTAAAGGAATCCCACATTTTAAAGAATATAGAATGAAAATGGTTACTTCGGATGCTCCAGAAGATGTTTTTAAAGCGCTTGATGAAGTAGAAGCTAAATTTGGAAATATGATTATTCCTGATATTAAGTAACAATATAAAGCTATTTTCTTTTGATAATAAAAAATTCCTCGCCTATGTAAATAAGTGAGGTTTTTTTGTTTCATTTAGAGCCTATTTAAAACTAAATTCTCGTCATACTGAATTTATTTCAGCATCGCATCAACAGGAGAACTAAAGCAAATTAGGATGTGAACTTAAAATAAATTTAGTTTGACCGATGATATTCCTTATTTTCCTGTTATATTTTTTTTCAGATAAAATTTTAATAAGCTCTTACTCTATTATTTACTAATTTAGAGGAAATTTATCTATCTAAAAAAAATAAGAAAAATGAAAAAATTACAATTTATAATTACACTACTCGCTTTTTTAGCGTTCAATACGCAAGTAAAAGCTCAAAATTCTAATTTACCTCGAAACGCAAAACCAGGAATATGCTACGAACGATGTTTTGAGTATGACAAAAAAATTGAATGGAAAGAAGTTAAATGTTCAAAAGTTAAGCAAGAAAAATCAAAAAAAGAACTTGTAAAATGTGAACAAGATAAAATCAAATTAAAAAAATATCAAGAGAAATTAAAATCTCTTGGCTACGATGTTCAAGCAACAGGGCATATTAATAATAAGACAGTAAAAGCACATCATAAGTATTTAAAAAAGCAACGAAAAGCTGCTAAAAGAAAACGAAAATTAGAAAGAAAACAACAGAGAAAACTCAGCAGAAAAAACTCAAAAAGATAAACTATCAATCCTCGCCTATTTCAAAAATATGTGAGGATTTTTTATTTCTTCTGATAAATTTACAAAAATTTACTTTTCAATAAAAGATTTTGAAATTCTCGAACTCGCAATTTTTGCTGAAATATAGCCTAATATTAAAATAGTAAGCATAACAACTAATAAATTAAACCATCTAAACTCTACTGGATAGGCTAAATTTTGGGTAATCATAAAAAGTTCGTAACGCTGTTGAATTATCACCAATAAAACGCCTAAAACAAGCCCTACAAACATTCCTGCAAGAGTCAATAAAAAACCTTGTAACACAAATATTTTTTTAATTTCATCAATACTTGCTCCTAAATTATATAGTGTTTTTAGGTTTTGACGCTTGTCAATAATCATCATTATAATAGAACCGATTACATTAAATAAGGCAATGGCTATTATTAAGGTAAAAATTAAATACGAAATAAAATTTTCAGTATTAATTACTTTATAATACAAGGCATTTAATTGCGCTCTGGTTTTTACTTCAAAATTATCACCTAAAAGATGTTGTAATTTCTGTTGAAAATCATCTAAATTAGAAGTTGGTTGTAATTTTAGTTCGATTCCTGAAATTTGATTTTCAGTATAATTTAACAACTCTTGCGCTAAAGATAATTCAGTAAAAACATATTTATTTTGAAATTCTTCTGAACCTGAATACGCTCCTATTACTTGCGTATCAACAGAAGTATAGGCATTATTTGCATTTACAAAACCTTTTCCTGGCTTGGGAACCATAATTTGTAAGGGCGCTCCAAAATTTAAAGCTCCTAACGACAATTTATAAGAAATTCCGTAGCCAATAACTGCTGTATTTTTAAACTCAGGATCAACCCAAGTACCAACAGTTAATAGTGAATCTACAGGAATAATATCCTTATAACTAGCATCTACTCCTTTAATATAAGCAATATGTGTTTTATCTTTATATTTTAAAAACACACGTTCTTCTATTACTTTTGAAATAGTCTTTATTTCGGTATCTTTTATTAATTTCTGATGAACATCATCAGAATATTCAAAAGATTTTCCTTTAACAATACTTATTTTGATATCAGGATCAGAAGCATTTAACAAAGAATCACTAAAAGTTCTTAATCCTGAAAAGCCTGATAAAATTACAAACAACGCCAAAGCCCCTACAACAACGCTAAAAACAGCTATAAATGTAATAATATTTATAGCGTTGGTGCTTGTTTTAGAAAACAGGTATCTTTTAGCGATGTATAAAGGAAATTTCAAATTTTAATAAATTTTAATTAGCCATGTAAAAAAAATTATTAACGTTTTTGACGACGTGGCAATACATCTGGGTTTTGAATAGGATCTACATCATCACCTTTTAAAGACTTATCAATTTCTTCAATATAATCTAAACTATCATCACCAAAAAATAATAATTCTGGCATTCTTCTTAATTGATTTCTAGTACGTTTTGCTAATTCATGACGAATTAACGGCGTGTTAGAAATTACACCTTGTACAATTTCATCTCTTTTATCAGAAGGAAAAACGCTTAAATATATTTTAGCGACTCCTAAATCGGCAGTTACTGAAACTTTAGATACCGATATAATTACTCCTTTCATTCCATTTTGTGCCGCACGCTGTAACACATCTACCAAATCTAATTGCAATACTCCTGCAATTTTTCGTTGTCTGTTCGTTTCTTCCATGCTGCAAATTTAAGGATAAAATAACGGAGTGTAAATTTTATTTTTCAACTAATAATAAAAGCTTTAAAAGCACCTCTTTTTTAGCCGATAAAAACTTCTTATATTTTATTATTTTTACCTTATGGATAAAATAGAACATATTGGTATTGCGGTAAAAAATTTAGCCGAATCGAATACATTATTTACTGCTCTTTTAGGAAAGCCTCCCTATAAAACCGAAAAAGTAGATAGTGAAAGCGTAAAAACATCGTTTTTTAAAACAGGTAAAAATAAAATTGAACTCCTTGAAGCTACAAACCCCGAAAGTCCTATTGCTAAATTTATAGCAAAAAAAGGCGAAGGAGTACATCATATCGCTTTTGCAGTTGCCGATATAAAATCAGAAATAAAACGCCTAAAAAAAGAAGGTTTTACCCTATTAAATGAAACACCCAAAAAAGGCGCAGACAATAAATTAGTCGCTTTTTTACATCCTAAAACAACAAATGGAGTTTTAATTGAGTTATGTCAAGAAATCGGATAATACATTCATTTAAAACATCGTAAATATTTGTATCTTGCAAAGTCTAAAACACCTATTCAAGCATGTCTAATTCTTTTGACTCTTTTCAAAAACGCCGCCTACAAACCTCTTACATTTCTGTAGTAGTAAGCATTGCTTTGGTGCTTTTTATGATGGGAATTTTAGGGTTGCTATTGCTTAAATCAACCAATGTAGCCAATCATTTTAAAGAAAAAGTGGTCATGACGCTCTTTTTAAAAGATGAAGTTACCAAAACACAACGTCAAAAATTTATAGCAACCCTTGAAAAGGAAAAATACAGCAAAAAGGTGGTTTATATATCTAAAGAGAAAGCCGCTAAAATATACAAAGAAGATTTAGGCGAAGATTTTTTAGTCTTTTTAGGCGATAATCCACTTAAAAATGGCATTGATATTTATTTAAAAGCCGATTTTGTAACACCTGAAAAAATGGAGGTTATAAAAAAACAATTTGGTAAAAATGATTTTATTGCAGAAATAAATTACGATAAACCCTTGGTTAAACTGCTAACAGAAAACATTAAACAAATTAGTTTTTGGCTGTTAGTTTTAAGTGGTTTCTTTGGATTAATGGTTATTTTATTAATCAATAGCTCTATCCGATTATCTATTTATTCGAAACGATTTAACATAAAAACCATGCAAATGGTGGGCGCAACAAAAAGTTTTATACGCCGTCCTTTTATTTTACAAAGCATCAAATTAGGGCTTTTAGGCGCTTTTATTTCTTTATGCGGACTAGCATTTGTGGTGTATTATATAGACAAAAATATTCCTAACTTAAATTTATTAACCGATTACACTTCGCTAATCTATTTAGCTGTAGGTGTTTTATTTTCGGCTTTTTTAATTACTTGTATCAGCACATTTTTTGCTACACAGCGTTTTTTAAACTTACAAACAAACGATTTATATTACTAAAATTTTCATGGAAAAAGACAGTATTTCAAAACCAGAATTTTTATTCGGCAAACTAAATTATAGCATTATGTTAATCGGTTTAGCAGTTATTTCACTAGGCTTTATTTTAATGTCAGGTGGCGGAAGCGATGACCCAACTGTGTTTAACGAAGAAATTTATAGCTGGCGCAGAATTCGATTAGCACCAACCTTTGTTATTATCGGTTTAGGAATCGAAATTTATGCTATTTTAGCCAATCCAAAAAAATAAGCATGAATTTATTAGAAGCTATTATCCTTGGTATTATTCAAGGGCTTACCGAGTTTTTACCTGTATCATCAAGCGGGCATTTAGAATTAGCAAAAGCTATTTTAGGCGATACTTCGGTGCCTGAAGAAAGTTTAACATTTACCGTCGTTTTACATTTTGCAACCGCATTAAGTACCTTGGTGATATTCAGAAAAGAAGTTGCCGAAATTTTCAGCGGATTATTCCAATTTAAATGGAACGACCCAATGAAATTTTCAGTAAAAATTATAATTTCGATGCTACCAGCGGTAATTATTGGTTTAGCATTTGAAAAACAATTAGAAGCTTTTTTCGGTGGAAAAATATTATTAGTAGGAATAATGTTATTAGTTACCGCCGTATTATTATTATTTGCTGATAAAGCTAAAAACACCAATAAAGAAGTTTCTTTTAAAAATGCTTTAATTATTGGAGTTTCGCAAGCAATTGCTATGTTACCAGGAATTTCTCGTTCAGGAGCTACTATTTCAACGTCGGTTTTATTAGGAATTGACCGTAGTAAAGCCGCTCGATTTTCATTTTTAATGGTCGTTCCTCTTATATTTGGAAAAATAGCTAAAGATTTTTTAGGTGGAGATATTAATTTTCAATCTTCAGAAATTATACCGATATCAGCAGGTTTTATAGCAGCTTTCCTTTCAGGATTAGTTGCCTGTAATTGGATGATTGCTTTAGTTAAAAAGAGTAAATTATCTTATTTTTCAATTTACTGTGCTATTGTAGGATTCATAGCTATTGGATATTCTTTATTCTTTTAATTCAAGTTATTTTCAAATCATTTCAAGTTATTTTTAAGTATGAAAACAGTAGAAGATTATAAAAACGGACAAGTTTTATTAATTGATAAACCCCTAGAATGGACGTCTTTTCAGGTAGTAAATAAATTGCGTTGGCACATAAAACAACGCTTTAACATCAAAAAAATAAAAGTTGGGCATGCCGGAACTTTAGATCCGTTGGCAACAGGTTTATTAATACTTTGTACAGGTAAAAAAACCAAAATTATTGACCAATATCAGGCACAAATAAAAGAATATACTGGTACAATTACTTTAGGAGGAACAACGCCTAGTTATGATTTAGAAACCCAAGTAAATGAAATTTTTTCTACGGATCATATTACCGAAGAATTAATTCATGAAACCACCAAGCAATTTACGGGCGTAATTCAACAGAAACCACCTATTTTTTCGGCGATAAAAAAAGAAGGTGTTCGTTTATATGAACTTGCCCGAAAAGGAGAAACTACCGAAATAAAAACAAGAGAAATTACCATTCCTGTTTTTGAAATCACTAAAATAAATGACAATAATCTTGATTTTAGAGTTGTTTGTAGCAAAGGAACCTACATTCGTTCATTAGCTTTTGATTTTGGAGCTGCTTTAAAATCAGGTGCTCATTTATCAAAATTAAGAAGAACCAAAATTGGAGATTTTCATGTAGATAATGCCGTAAGCATTGATGAATTTATAAAATCATTAGAAAAAAATTTAGAAGTGGAATAGTTTTTGTTACATAGCGTTAACTATTTTAACGCTATGAAAAAAACACTGCTACTTTTTGCCTTCATATTTACAGTCAACTATACTTTAAAAGCACAAGAAAAACATGCTTTTTTCACAAGTTCCTTAAATTTTACGTTTGCACTTAACGAAAATTACGTATTATTTGAACCTGATGATAATGAGAATATGTTTAAATTTTCCGCTATTTTTATACGTACTGGTTTTGGATATCAATTTAATAACCGTTGGGCAGGTATTGTTAATTTAGGATACGACCACCATCCGAAGTTTGGTTTAAACGCCGTACCAATGTACGGAACACTTCGTTACACTATTTCTAGAGATGATGATGATCGTTTTTTTACCCAAGCTAGTTTTGGTAATATGTGGCGTCCTTCAAAAAATTTTGAAAACGGAAATTATTATGCCCTTGGTTTAGGCATGCAAATTAGCAATTCAAGCAGATGGCTTACCGTTTTACATTTAGATTTTCACCGAAAAAAAATAACAAACTTTAAAAATGGAAACCTAGACAGTGTTTCTTTAGGACTTGGTTTTACTTTTCTTTAAAAATCGGCTATACCAGCTTTCAGAAATTGGCACTTCCCAGTAATTTTCTAACTCTTGTTTTGTTTCAATTAAATTATCAAAAATGATTGTTTTTTCGGTTACTGCTTTGTTTTTAATCAAGCCCTTAAAGTCTTTCAAATCTTTATATTGTGTGTATTCACCTTGTTTAAAACACACATTCATTCTATCTAACAATTCCACCTCGTATTGTGTCTGTAACTGTAAAATAAAACCAACTTGTGCATCAATATCGGCATTTAACAACTCAGCATCTTCTGCAGCTGAAAAAATAATAAAACGATTATATCGTACTTCAAAGGATGCTTTAAAATTCTCATCGTCTAACTTCCACCCCTCAATAAATGTTTTTAATTGCTCGTTTAATCCGTCAATTTCCTTTGGATAAAACTTTCTGTTACATGGATAAATCCAAACCTTTGCCTCTTCTGATAATGTATTAAAATCTACTAACATAATTATTCTTAATCTTAACGGCAAAGATACAGAAAACAAAAGCCTTTTTTTAACAAACAAAAAAACGTTTCGATATATCGAAACGTTTTTTTTATTTTAAGTAAACTTTAAATTCTTATAAAGAAGCTACGTGTTTAGCTAATTTTGATTTTAAGTTAGATGCTTTATTCTTGTGAATAATATTATTCTTTGCTAATTTATCTAACATAGATACAACAGTAGAAAGCATTCCTTGTGCTTCTGCCTTATCTTCAGATGCTTTTAATCTTCTAACAGCATTACGAGTTGTTTTATGCTGATATTTATTTCTTAAACGCTTAGCGTCGTTACTTCTGATTCTTTTAATTGCTGACTTATGATTTGCCATTATGCTAAATTCTTAAAGGTTTATAAAAAACTTTGTAGTCCGTACGGGAATCGAACCCGTGTTACATGGATGAAAACCATGCGTCCTAACCCCTAGACGAACGGACCAAAACAATCATTCTGATTGAGAGTGCAAATATAAAATATTATTTTACATTTACGGTAATTTTATTATTAATTTTTTGTCTTATTAAAATTATAAATTCTATAAAACATCAATTAAATTGTAGTCCGTACGGGAATCGAACCCGTGTTACATGGATGAAAACCATGCGTCCTAACCCCTAGACGAACGGACCGTGACAAACAATTTATCTGATTGCGGGTGCAAATATACAACTGTTTTTCAATCCTGCAAAACTTTTTGTTATTTTTATTTAAAAAAATTTACATGAATTATTTTAAAAACTAGCAAAAACACACTTAAAAGATTAATAAACAATAAGTTACATGTATTTTTAATTTAAATAGAAAAACGTATTATTTTTCATCAATTTCAATACATAAAGTAATTTTAGCTCTTTACCCCTAAATTTTCTCCTACTCCGAGTATTAAAAAGACTAATAAATTTCTGACTAAACTTACTGTTTTTATCAATTTATATTGACTTAACATTGATGAAAGCTTGTTTAAATTTCATTTTTTAAAAAATATCACAGAAAAATAAGGAGTCGCATCCTGATTTGCCATAGTTCTCCTGTTAATGCGATGCTGAAATAAATTCAGCATGACGAGAATTTAGTCTTTATTTAATTTTTAAACAAGTTATAAAGGTTCAGGTTCTATTCTTTTTGTACAGTTCTTAAAAACAAGCACAAATGCCTAGCCCCGATTGTAGCAATTGTTTGAGCTCCTTTTTTGATTTTTTTCAAAAAAGAGCGAGTGCGGAAAGCGGGAAATTGCTTCAAAAAAAAATCCTACCGAAGCAGGATTTTTTAATAAAATGTATTTTTATATTAATATGCCTTGGCAAAAAGCACTTTTTTAGTAGATGGATTTCCTGTAAATACACAGGTTCCTGCCTCTTCTTTGGCATCGTTAGGAATACATCTAATAGTTGCTTTGGTAAGGTCTTTAATTTTTTCTTCGGTTTCTTCGGTTCCGTCCCAGTGCGCTAAAACAAAGCCACCCTTGTTTTCAATAACGTCTTTAAACTCATCGAAAGTGGTTACTTCGGTAGTATTATTTGCTCTGAAATTCAACGCTCTTTGATATAAGTTGTCTTGGATTTCTTCTAATAAATTAGCGATAAAATCAACAACACCATCAATAGCAACGGTTTGTTTTTCAAAAGTATCACGACGAGCCACCTCAACGGTTCCGTTTTGTAAATCACGATTTCCCATTGCTACTCGCACAGGAACTCCTTTTAATTCGTATTCGGCAAATTTTGCACCTGGTCTGTAAGTATCTCTGGTATCAAACTTTACTGAAACGCCTTTTTTACGTAATTCTTTTACAATTACATTTACTTTTTCAGAAATTGCTTCTAATTGGTCGTCTCCTTTATATATAGGAACGATTACCACTTGGATTGGTGCTAATTTTGGAGGTAAAACTAAACCTGCATCATCGGAATGTGTCATTATTAATCCTCCGATTAAACGTGTTGAAACTCCCCAAGAAGTTGCCCAAACGTATTCTTTCTTTCCTTCTTTTGATGTGTATTTTACATCAAATGCTTTGGCAAAATTCTGCCCTAAAAAGTGAGATGTTCCCGCTTGTAAAGCTTTACCGTCTTGCATTAATGCTTCAATAGTTAAGGTATCTTCGGCTCCTGCAAAACGTTCGCTTGCTGATTTTGCTCCTTTTATTACAGGCATCGCCATAAAGTCTTGCGCAAAGGTTGCATATACTTCTTGCATTTGTTTTGCTTCAGCTACTGCTTCGGTTTTTGTGGCGTGTGCTGTGTGCCCTTCTTGCCATAAAAATTCGGCGGTACGCAAAAATAAACGAGTACGCATTTCCCAACGCATTACATTTGCCCATTGGTTTATTAATAATGGTAAGTCACGGTATGACTGAATCCATCCTTTATAGGTGTTCCAAATAATTGCTTCGGATGTTGGACGAATTACTAATTCTTCTTCTAATTTTGCATTCGGATCTACTCTTAATTTCCCTTTGTTCTCTGGGTCGTTTTCTAAACGATAATGTGTTACAACGGCACATTCTTTCGCAAATCCTTCGGCATTTTTCTCTTCTGCTTCAAATAAACTTTTGGGTACAAGTAATGGGAAATAAGCATTTTCATGCCCTGTTTCTTTAAACATTCTATTTAATTCTGCTTGCATGTTTTCCCAAATAGCAAATCCGTAGGGTTTTATAACCATACATCCTCTAACGGCTGAGTTTTCAGCTAAATCAGCTTTTACCACTAATTCGTTATACCATTTCGAATAATCTTCGTCTCTTTTTGTTAAATGTTTGCTCATAATCAAAAGTTTGGCATAAATATTGTTATATTTTATGCGTAAATTGTCTATGCAAAACTACATTAAAAAGGCTACTTGCCCAACAAAGAAATCGTATTTTGTACCCCAGTTTCCCAATTAGTTTTTATAACCTTAAATTTTAAGCCATGAAGTTCCAATATAGCCACACCAAGCTTCCTTTTTACCTACTTTTATTATTGATGTCAGCTACAATTGTTTCATGCGGAACAATGCAAACCGTTGCCAATAATGATGATGGTATTTATGCCGATGACAAACCTATTCAAAAGCCACAACGTACTATTATTGTTGCGAAAACTAAAGAATATAAGGCTCCCAAAGAAAACTATTTCACCAAGGAAGTGGAGCGTTTAGGGGTTTTAAATGACACCGATATTTTTACTGATATTGAGCAATATGCCTCTGAAGAAGCACCTTTTAATGCTGATCAGGATATTAGAAATGATGATACTCAAAATAACTATACAAATAATGAACCTTGGGGTTACAACAAAAACAATAATACCGATGTTGTAATTCATATAAATACAGCACCTCAATGGGGCTATTATAATAATTGGGATGGTTATTACGGAGTAAATTACAACAGACCTTGGTGGCGTTCAAGACATTATGCCTACGGAAATTTTTATAATTACGGGTTTTATAACCGTGGTTATTATGGAATGAATTATTATAACAACCCTTATTATTACCCATACTACAGACGCAACTATTACAGTAACTATAACCGTTATTACAGCCGTCACAACGGTTCGAATCCTTACAGAAGTTACAGAGCTGCATCAAAATATAGAAGAATTGCAACCACTTCAAGAAGAAATACAAAAAGCTATAGAAGAAATACAAATGCTAGTAGAAACAATCGTTCATACAGAAATATAAGAGGTTCTAAAAATACTAGAAATACGACCAATACAAGAAACACCCGGAACACTAGAAATACACGAACAACTCGTGGTAATTCTACTAGAAAATACACACCTTCTAGAAATGCCAATAAAATAAACCGCAATACAAGAAGTACTCGAACAACTAAAAACTCTCGCAGTAATTCAACGTATTCAAGAAGAAACAGTAATAACAATACTAAAAGTTATAACAGACCAACAACATCAAGAAACTCTCGCAGTAATTCAACGTATTCAAGAAGAAATAGTAATAACAATACTAAAAGTTATAACAGACCAACAACATCAAGAAACTCTCGCAGTAATTCAACGTATTCAAGAAGAAATAGTAATAGGTCGTCTAACAGCAGAAGTTCAACTAATAACAGACGCTAATTTTCTAAATCAGTTTTACAACTAATTAACAAAAAAATGAAACGAATTTTAACTTTTGCGATACTTATCGCTAGTACATATACTGGTTTTTCACAATCATTAAATTACAACGAATTAGGAACTTTGTTTTCAGGAGATGATACTAACGGAACGGCTCGTTTTGAAGCAATGAGTGGCGCTTTTGGTGCATTAGGTGGTGATATTTCTGCTATAGGGATTAACCCTGCAGGTGCTGTTGTTAGTCGAAAAAGTGTTGTGTCGGCAACTTTAAGTAATCGAAATACCGCCTACTCTTCTATGTATTATGGCAATAAAGCCAATACCGAAAACGCTGAATTTAACCTGAGTCAAGCTGGCGCAATTTTAACTTTTGATAGCGCTTATAATTCTAATTGGAATCGGTTTGCGCTAAGTGTTAATTATCGAATAAAAAAAGATTTTAACAGTGCTTATAACGCTCAAGGAAATAGTAGCGATGCGTATTTTACAGAACATCTTACCGATCCTTCTATCATTTTTGACTATCCTCAAGAACAGTTTATAGAAAACGAAACCACTGGAAAAAGTAGCGTTTACAGCTTCGGATTTTCTGCCGTTCATTTGAATAAATTATCTGTTGGAGCTACCTTAAATTTTCATAAAATTAATTTCACCCAACTTATTAAACTTAATGAGTTTAATAACGATACCGACGGAAACACCTTAGATGCCTTTAATGTTCAAGATAGTTCTTTTGATTCGAATGGTTTTTCGTTAAATGTTGGGTTTATTTATAAGTTTAATCAAAATTTACGTTTAGGATTGGCTTTTGAAACACCTACCTGGTATTATGAAATTTATGAAAATAGTAATTTAGTACCTTATGATAAAGATGATTTTGTATATCAAAATTACAAAGGATATTTTGATTTAAAAACACCTAACATTAATAATGGAGAGCGTTTAGAAAGCGATAATCCTTTTCAAGAAAATGTTTACCGCTTTAAAACTCCTAGCAGAATTACCGCTAGTGGCGCATACGTTTTTGGTAAAAAAGGATTAATTAGTATTGATTATACCTATAAAAATTACAAAAACATCAAATTTAGTGATGGTAATTTTTCTGTAGAAAATGACAATTTTAACAATAATTATCGAAATACACACGCTTTAAATATTGGTACAGAATGGCGTTTTGATAACATAAGTATTCGTGGTGGTTACCATTATGAAAAAAATCCAAACCTTATTTTAGGTGGCAATACAAATAAAGATAATTTAAGCGGTTTTTCAACAGGTTTAGGTTATAATTTTGGAAACACAAAAATAGATTTAGCCTACTCTAAACAGCAAAGAAAGCAATTTTACACCATCTATAACACTGGCGATTTAACTACAGATAACAAAACATCTAAAATTTCAGCAACGCTAACCTTTAATTTATAAACACAAGCATTACAGCTTATATTCAAATCCTGCTTTTGCAGGATTTTTTATATACATATATCTCAGTTTTTTACCGTAATTTTGCACTTCATTTCACAACTTATGAGCACGATAAAAATACGTATACAAGAAACCAATAACGAAACTATTTTAAAATTTACAAGCAGTACAATTTTAGTAAACGGCGGTAGTTATGAGTTTAATAATATAGACGAAGCTAAAAACTCACCTTTAGCACAACAACTTTTTTACCTTCCTTTTGTAAAAAAAATACTAATTACTGCTAATTTCATCGCAGTTCAGCGTTATGATATTGTGCAGTGGGAAGACGTAGAAGAAGAATTGCGTGAACAAATTGAAAGCTATTTACAAGATGGTAACAAATTAGTAGAAGAAGTAAATACTAAAAAAGAAGCTGTTGAAGTATATGCCGAAGTTACTCCTAACCCTGCGGTTATGAAATTTGGTTCAAATAAAGCACTTACTCAAACAGATGTTGAGTTTAAAAATATCGAAGAAGCTAGTAAATCATCGCCTTTAGCGCAAGAATTATTCGGATTTCCGTTTGTAAAAGAAATTTTTATTTCTGAAAATTACGTGTCTATTACAAAATATGACATGATTGAATGGAATGAAGTACACCAAGAAATTCGCTCTTTTATTAGAACTTATATTCAAGAAGGAAAAATAATTATAAAAGAACTTCCTAAGCAACAAACCAAAGAAAATGTTGAAATTCCGAAGGAAGATTTAACAGCTACAGAAGCTGAAATTGTTGCTATTTTAGATGAATATATTAAACCAGCCGTAGCCTCTGATGGTGGGAATATTGCCTTTCAATCGTACAATAAAGATACTAAAATAGTTAGTGTAATATTACAAGGTGCTTGTAGCGGTTGCCCTTCATCAACGGTAACTTTAAAAAATGGTATTGAAACTATGCTTAAAGATATGCTACCTAATAAAATTAATCAAGTAGTTGCTATTAACGGATAATTTATAAAAAAAATGTCTAAAACAATCAAACCATACAAAGATTCTGACTTAGGAAAAAAAGAACAAGTAGCTAAAATGTTTGACAATATTTCTGAAGATTACGACGGATTAAACCGTGTTATCTCTTTAGGGATTGATGTTAGCTGGCGAAAAAAAGTAGTAAAATTAATAGGCGAAAATAATCCTAAAAAAATTTTAGATATCGCTACTGGTACTGGTGACTTAGCTTTAATGATGGCAGATTTAAACCCTGATAAAATTGTAGGTTTAGATATTTCTGCAGGAATGTTAGAAGTTGGTAAGCAAAAAATTGCCAAAGCTAATTTAACCGATAAAATAGAAATGATTGTTGGTGATAGCGAAAAAATGCCTTTTGAAAACAATACTTTTGATGCAATAACAGTTTCTTTTGGAGTTAGAAATTTTGAAAACCTAAATAAAGGATTAACTGAAATATACCGTATTTTAAAACCTGGAGGTAAATTTGTAGTCTTAGAAACCTCTAACCCTACTAAATTTCCCTTTAAACAAGGATATCAATTTCACACTAATATTTTACTACCTATTATCGGAAAATTATTTTCAAAAGATAAAGTAGCATATTCTTATTTATCAGAAAGTGCAAATTCTTTTCCTTTTGGTGAAGCTTTTAACAATATTTTACAAAAAAATGGGTTTAAGAATGTAAATAATTTACCTGTAACTTTTGGAGTTGCATCAATTTACACCGCTTTTAAATAATATGTTAAAAAAAATTTTACTTTTCGCATTTTTCGGATTTTTTACCCTATGCCTTCGGGCACAACGTGAGAAAATATTAAATCTACCTAGTTTTGATAAACATATTTTTCATTATGGTTTTTACTTAGGGGTAAACAATAATGGCTATAAAGTGAGCTATAAACCTAGCTCTTTTAAAAATGCTGAAGTTGAAGTGTCAAGTTCTGTAGGCTTTAACGTTGGTTTAATTGCCGATTTAAAATTACACAACAATCTTAATTTACGATTTGAACCAGGGTTAATGTCAAATACAAAAACATTATTTTTTAAGCATATTCCTGGAACAGAAAATATACATACTAGAGAAGTTAGTGCTACCTATTTGCACTTGCCTTTGCTACTAAAAATGAGTACTAATAGGCTTAATAACATACGTCCTTATGTATTAGGAGGAATATCGTATGATTATAACTTTTCTAGTAATGAAAAAAATAGTGATGATAATGCCGTTGGTGAATTTAGAACTACCACTAGTAATGTGCTTTACGAAATAGGTATTGGTATTGACCTCTATTTAAGTTACTTTAAATTATCACCTTCTATTAGAGGTATTTTCGCTATTAATAATGAACTCATACCCGATAACAATTCACCTAGTCAATGGACAGACCCCGTTGATTACTTAGGAACACGAGGCGTATTTTTACACCTATCATTTGAATAATTAAAAAGCCACTGTTAATATTAACAGTGGCTTTTTTGTAAAGATAGAAGTCCCCCGAAATCTACCTTACTTATTAGACACTTATTTTACTTATAAGTCACATATAATAACAAAAAAATGACCATCGATAAGATGGTCATTATGATAAAGAACAATGTCTTTATCTATAAGATAGAAGTCCCCCGAAATCTATCATGTTTATTTATTTTTATAATAAAAATGAAAGCAAATATAAGATAAAAAAGCAATTAGCCTACTCATTTTCAATAACTATTTTACTATCTACCACCTCTTTAATTGGAAAAACGACATTCCCTTGAGTTGTTGTAACAGTTAAACAAATATTATCAATTGCAGTTACAATACCTTTAACATCTCCTATTGTTACTTTTTTTCCAATACCTACATTTTTTCTTGAATAATAGCCATAAAGCAATCGAACTACAACTTCTTTAGCTCCTAAACCAAAAGATAAAGTAAATGCTAAAAGAACAGAACCTATTAAAAGTGTTAAATTACTTTTTATTACAGATGTATCAACCCCTGCCTGATCTAATGCTGTTATCGTTAAAAAAACTACAATTAAATAAAAAGCAATATTTCCAACTAAATTACCTCCAGAAATTTCTAACGATTTAAACATTGTTTGAGTTGCTTTTTTAAGAACAGTTCCTAAATAAACACCTGCTACAAAAATTCCAATTGCTGTTAATAACTTCGGTAAATAAGCAAAAAAACTTTTTATACCTTCTGATACAGCTTCTAATCCAAAAATACTAGAACCTGCCATAACAAATATTAGTATTAAAAACCACCTTAGTATAGTAAGTATTACATTAGTTAATACAATATTTATAGTTGAATTACCAAAAATTTCTGTTTTACTTAATTTTTTAGACCATTCATCAATTTTTGTTTTAGACAATCCTTTTCTTACAATATATAGAAAAACTTTAATAATTAACCAAGCTAAAATTACAAAGCCAATAAACCCAAGTACAGTTGGTAACGAATCAATAATATTTTTAAAAACATCTTTAAAAGGTTCTAAAATATCAATTTTTAATACATTCATGATGGTGTTATTATTTAATTTTATTCTTAGAGTTATTATTCGTTTTAGTTTCTTTTTTAGACACACCGCCTCCCAATAAATCAGCAATTGTACTTGGGTATTTCACCACAAATAAATCAGCTATATCTATCGATAGCTTTATCATTGCCACATCTTTAAGTACTTTACTTTTGAGTACCTCTGGCAATTCTTCATTATGTAATATTTTCTTAAATGGATTTTCCATAATTATCACAGTGTGTTATATACTTTTATAACTTTTTCTTTGGCTCTTTTTAAACGCATTTTTACAGCACTATCACCTAAACTCAAAGCCTCTGAAATTTCTTTAATGCTCATATCATCTTGATATTTCATTAATAAAATCATTTTTTCAGGTGCAGCTATCATTTCAAGTACTTTTGCTAATTTATCCGCCTTTAGTTCAAATAATTCGGCATCGTCAATTTCATCTTCATTACTTTCTTCTTTTATTTGATCTGTTACAACAGTAACTTTTTCTTTTTTTTTCTCTTTATTTCTTTGTACATAATTTACGCAGAAATTATAAGTAAAAGAATATAACCAGGTAGAGAATTTTGATTTCCCTTTAAAAGTTCTTAATTTTACAAACAAACGGATAAACACATCGTGTGTTAAATCTTGGGCTTCTTGTTTATTTTTAGAAAAACCGTAACATTTATTATACACAACGCCCGCATAACGGTCATATAAAACAGCAAATAAATGAGAATCATTTTTCTCTACTATTTTACTAACCAGCTCTTCATCGCTTAGTTTTGTAATATCAATACTTTTCAATAGTTAAGTTTGGTTCTTAATTTATAGTTCGACTTACAATTAGTGAGACACTTTTTTTTTAAAAAGGTCACCTTCATTTTTTATAAAAGAGCTAATTTAATAATTCTTTAATTGATATTTAGTTTTAAATAACAATTATTACACATTAATTTTTAAGACTAAAAAACAATTAGTAATTGAAGAAATAATAATTATTTAAAAAAACACTAAAATAAAGATTTACAAGTTCTTATAAATTTCTGAGATTTTATCTTTAGCACGTTTTAAACGCATTTTTACAGCACTATTCCCTATATTTAATGTATTTGATATTTCTTTGATACTCATATCGTCCTGATATTTCATTAGTAAAATCTTCTTTTCAGAAACAGCAATCATACGAAATGCTTTTGCTAATCGAATTGATTTTAATTCTAAAAATAAAGCTCCTTCTTTTTCGTCTTTAATATTTTCGTCTTTAATTCGGTCTGTTATAACAGTAATTTTTGCATTCTTTTTATAGCTGTTTCTTTGCACATAATTTACACAAAAATTATACGTAAAAGAATACAACCATGCTGAAAATTTAGATGTTCCTTTAAACGTTTTTAATTTAATAAATAATCTGATAAAAACATCATGCATTAAATCTTCGGCTTCCTGTTTATTTTTAGAAAATCCATAACATTTATAAAAAACCATTCTAGAAAATCGATTATATAATACACCAAATAAAGCAGTATTATTTGTACGAACAATTTGGTAAACTAAATCTTCATCTGTTATTTTTGTAGCTGTTGCATTCATAGTCGTCTGATTTATATTATAAATTAAATAAATAATAACTCTTTAAATTTTTAAACGAGATAAAACAGCATTTTGTGTAGACCAAGGGTAGTTAAGTATCTTTTAAAAAATAATTATTTTTTTTGTAACATTTACAATCAATACTACGTATAATATAGTGTAAGGACGAATGATGAATTAAAAAAGTACTTAATTAC
Organism: Tenacibaculum dicentrarchi; assembly: GCF_900239345.1. Lineage (GTDB taxonomy): Bacteria > Bacteroidota > Bacteroidia > Flavobacteriales > Flavobacteriaceae > Polaribacter > Polaribacter dicentrarchi. Next base: position 160,814 of record NZ_OESZ01000043.1, read on the forward strand.
GATGAGACAACTTAAAATTACCAAGCAGGTTACCAATAGAGAAACCGCCTCTTTAGATAAATATTTACAAGAAATAGGTAAAGTAGATTTAATTACTGCTGATGAAGAAGTAGAATTAGCACAAAGAATTAAAGCTGGTGACCAAAGAGCATTAGAAAAATTAACTAAAGCTAACTTACGTTTCGTTGTTTCGGTTGCTAAACAATATCAAAATCAAGGTTTAACGTTACCTGATTTAATTAACGAAGGTAACTTAGGTTTAATTAAAGCAGCTAAACGTTTTGATGAAACTCGTGGTTTTAAGTTTATTTCATACGCTGTTTGGTGGATTCGTCAATCAATTTTACAAGCACTAGCTGAACAATCTCGTATTGTACGTTTACCGTTAAATAAAATTGGTTCTATCAATAAAATTAACAAAATGTACGCCTTTTTAGAGCAAGAAAACGAAAGACCTCCAAGTCCTGAAGAAATTGCTAAAAAGTTAGACATGACTGTGAATGACGTTAAAGAGTCTATGAAAAACTCTGGTCGTCACGTATCAATGGATGCTCCTTTAATTGAAGGTGAAGATTCTAATTTATATGATGTATTAAACTCTGGTGAATCTCCAAACCCAGATAAAACTTTATTACACGACTCATTACGTATTGAAATTAACCGTGCCTTAGAAACATTAACGCCTCGTGAGGCTGATGTTGTTAAATTATATTTTGGTTTAGGGGAACACCAACCAATGACTCTTGAAGAAATTGGTGAAACTTTCGATTTAACTCGTGAGCGTGTTCGTCAAATTAAAGAAAAAGCTATCCGCAGATTAAAACATACCTCTCGTAGTAAAATTTTAATGACTTACTTAGGATAGTAATCGCAGATTACATTAAGTATCTCACTCATATTTTCATAACATGAGTATATAAAATAAAAAAACTCTCAAATTAATTTTTGAGAGTTTTTTTATTTGAAGCTATTTCCTGCTTTCGGCTATATCTTTTTTTCATTCTTCAAAAAAGGATGCCGCCTCTATCAGGGCTAAAAAACTAGAACTCCTATTTATACATTTGCATTATAAAAAACATTTGATTATTTTTTTATAACACTAATTATTTATCTTTGCCAACTAACAACACAACAATAAATTAATGAGTAATTTAATTGCACCTTCAGTATTAGCAGCAGATTTTGCTAACCTACAAAGAGACATCGAAATGGTAAATAATAGTGATGCCGATTGGTTTCATATTGATATTATGGATGGTGTATTTGTACCAAACATATCTTTCGGAATGCCTGTTTTAAAAGCAATTGCAAAACACGCAACAAAAACAATCGACGTGCATTTAATGATTGTTAATCCTGACCAATATATTGAAACTTTTGCCGATTTAGGAGCAGATATTTTAACTGTACATTATGAAGCTTGTACACACTTACACAGAACAATTCAAGCAATTAAAGCAGCAGGAATGAAAGCTGGTGTAGCATTAAATCCGCACACACCAATTGCTGTTTTAGAAGATATTATTCAAGACTTAGATATGGTATGTATTATGAGTGTAAATCCAGGTTTTGGAGGGCAGTCATTCATTGAAAACACCTATAAGAAAGTAAGTCAGTTAAAACATTTAATTGAATTTTCTAATTCAGAATGTAAAATAGAAATTGATGGTGGTGTAACCGATAAAAATGCTAACAAACTTATTGAAGCAGGTGTAAATGTACTTGTAGCAGGTAGCTATGTTTTTAAAAGTGATAATCCTACAGAAACTATTGAAAATTTAAAAAAATTGATTAATTAAAAAGTTTAATTTTATCAAAAAACATAAAAAAAGGAGGCTTTTTCAGCTTCCTTTTTTTATGATAAATTTTTATTAAAACGACTACTTAAAACTGTGCGATTAAATAATTAATTAAATCGGTACTCGTAACAATTCCTACCAATTCATTGTTGTCAACAACAGGCAAAGCGTGAAATTCTTTTTTTGCTAAAATTTTAGCCACCTCTTTTACCGTTGTAGACGAGTCTACAGAAATCAAATTTTTTGCCATCACTTGTTCAATAGTAAACATATTATAAACCACAGCATCTACCTCGTTTTCATCATCATAAATAGCATCAGCAAAACTTATTCTTAATAAATCGGTATAACTTAACATTCCTTTTATTTTTGAATCAATAACAACAGGAATATGCCGTATTTTTTCTTTTTTAAACAACTTTTCTGCTGTCATTAAATCATCCGAAGTACTTAAAGTAAGTACATTTTTAGTCATTATTTCTGAAACTTTTGTATTTTTATTCATCATATTTTATTTATCAGTATAAATTTCAGCAATTAAATCAATTTAAAAGCAAACTAAAATCAGCTATTATTCTTTTATTTTTTTGTAAATTATCGGCTAAAAATCATTAAAATTGATAGAAAAACTACAACAGCATTACGACTATTTATTTGAAGATGCTTTACTTGAACAGATAGCCAGCGTAGCAGTATATAAAGAGTTTAAAGAAAATACGGTAATCATTGATGCCGATAGCGCTATCTTTTCTATTCCGTTAATTCTTAGCGGAGCAATTAAAATTTTAAGAGAAGACAAAGACGGCGATGAATTGGTGTTATACTACATTGAAAAAGGCGACACCTGCGCCATGACACTTTCCTGTTGTATCAACGAAACCAAAAGTAAAATTAAAGCCGTTACCGAAACCGATGTTACGGTGCTAATGATTCCAAAAACTAAAATGTCGGAATGGTTTACTAAATATAAAAGCTGGCAAGAATATATTTTACAAAGCTATCATTCAAGGCTTAATGAATTTATTGAAGCGGTCGATTCTATCGCTTTTTTAAACATGAACGACCGTTTATTAAAATACTTAAAAGATAAAGCAATGGTTGTTGGAAATGATGTTTTAAATGTTACTCACCTACAAATAGCTAACGATTTACACAGCTCAAGAGTTGTAATTTCTCGGCTTTTAAAAGCGTTAGAAAGAGAATCCAAAATTGAATTACATAGAAATCAGATAAAAATATTAGAGCTTTAATGTGTTTTTAGAGTTTTAATTTCACAAGGAAACAGTTTTACAACACAACTCTTTTCAGGAAACAATAAAGCAATAACCTTAAAATAAGATTATTGCTTTTTATTTTTGTGACTGCGAAGAGATTCGAACTCCCAACCATCAGAGCCGAAATCTGATATTCTATCCAGTTGAACTACGCAGCCATTTTAACTTAAAATTTAAGCTAATGTTTTTTTAACAATTGCTGATATTGTTGTGCCATCGGCTTTTCCTGCTAATTCTTTTGATGCCATTCCCATAACTTTCCCCATATCTTTCATTCCTGTTGCCTTTGTTTTGGCGATAACCTCAGCTACTACTTTTGCAATTTCTTCTTCGGATAAAGCCTCAGGTAAGAACTGCTCTAAAACTGCTGCTTCTTCAAGTTCTGGCTTTGCTAAATCATCTCTTTTTTGTTGGGTAAAAACAGCAGCACTATCTTTACGTTGTTTCACTTGTTTTTGAATAATTTTAAGTGCTTCTTCTTCTGATATTTCTCCTACTGATGTTTGAGTATTTGCAATCATAAAAGCCGATTTTAAAGCTCTAAGCGCCGTTAAAGCAACGGTGTCTTTTGCTTTCATAGCTACTTTCATTTGTTCTATTACTTGTTTTTGCAATCCCATTTTTTTATTTTTTAGTTAAAAAATTCCCGATTAAACAGGAATTTTTAAATATTTTAAAAAGACATTTTTATTAATCTACATTATCGTGTAAAAATGAATTATTTGAACGTGATAATTTGTTGTTTTCTGTATTTAATTTCGTGTCTGATTTACTAATTGATGAATCCGTATTAATATCGACACCTAATCTTTTATAAGCAGGCTGACGCTCTATTTCATCAATATTTTTACCTACTTGGTCATTAAATTTATAATTATACCCTTTCATTTTATCACGTCGTTCTTGCGTTCTTTTTTGCAATTCCGAAATGGTAATACTTAAAGGAGATATTTCTTCAGCTGTCGCATCATTTTCATTAATGTCTTGTACTTTTTTTGTTCTTACCTGAAACCTCAATGCTTCTTCAACTTCTTCTCTAGCTACAGGGTTTGAGCTTTTTCTAATTGTTGGTTCTGCATCAAAAGTATCTAAAACATAGCGTTTTTCAACTTGCTGATTTGATTTTGAAGCATTAGAATTTGTATTTTCCTTTGGTTCGTTAATAGGAGTTTCGGTTTTTGGAGCTACCTGATCATACGAATTTGTAGGCAAATCAAATAATAAGTCTTGCTCAAAAGGTTCTTGCGGTACCTCTTTATATTCACTTGCCTGATTGGCTATATTTGTAATAATAAAATCATCTTCAGAAACTGTATCTGGTGTAATTTCATCATAAACAACATTTATAGCAGCTATATTATCCGTAGAACTATTTGATTTAAACCTTGGTACTTCTTGTTCGTCATCATCATCCTTTAAAACAGTGACAACTCTACGAGGTTTATCGGAAGAAAGCGGTTCGTTTACCGAAAGTGGTTCATTTACACCCGATGCGCCTTTTTTTCTGCTTGCAATGGTATGTGATGTAGGGTCTTCATCTTCTAAAGTATGAACAATTTTAGGTACTTCAGTATTTGTAATTGTACCTTGTTGGTCTGCAGTAAAACCTGTAGCAACAATTGTTACCGATATACCGTCTTCAAGGGTTTCATCTTCTCCAACCCCCATAATAATATTGGCATCATAACCAGCTTCATCTTGAATATGCTCATTAATTTCCCCTATTTCATCTAAAGTTACTTCATTAACTCCTGAAATAATTAACAACAGTACGTTTTTAGCACCTGTAATTTTATTATCATTAAGTAAAGGAGAATCTAGGGCTTTTATAATGGCATTTTTAGCGCGATTTTCACCTGATTCTTTTGCCGATCCCATAATAGCAGTTCCACTATTAGAAAGTACTGTTTTAGCATCGTGTAAATCAATATTTTGTTTATAGTGGTGTGTAATTACTTCTGCGATTCCTTTGGCAGCAGTAGCTAAAACCTCATCGGCTTTAGAAAAACCAGCTTTAAATCCTAAGTTTCCGTAAACTTCTCTTAATTTATTGTTATTAATAACAATAAGAGAATCTACATTACTACGAAGTTCATCTATTCCATCTTGTGCTTGTTGACTACGTCTTCTTCCTTCAAATTGAAATGGCATTGTAACGATTCCTACCGTTAAAATATCCATATCTTTTGCTATTTTCGCAATAATAGGCGCAGCACCAGTACCAGTACCACCTCCCATACCAGCAGTAATAAAAACCATTTTGGTATGGGTGCTTAGCATTTGTTGAATTTCTTGAATACTTTCGGCAGCTGCTTGTGCTCCAACATCAGGATTTGCACCTGCACCTAACCCTGATGTTAAGTGTGCACCTAATTGAATTTTATTAGGAATCGGACTGCTTTCTAACGCTTGTGCATCTGTATTACAAATTACGAAATCTACTCCGTGAATTTGCTTACTAAACATGTGATCTACCGCATTACTTCCTCCCCCACCAACACCAATCACTTTAATAGCATTCGACTGTGTTTTTGGCATATCGAACGAAATGTTATTGAATTCTGTGCTCATAACTTTCCTGTTTATAATTTTTATTTACACTTCTATTTTGAGGGGATAAAAGGTGTTTTTTATTTTGTTTTATTTTTATAATAACTTATTCTGCGTTGTCTAAGAAATCCTTAAATCTTTCTGTAAATTTATCAAAAAAAGATTTAGATTTCTCTTTCTCTCTTTCTTTTTCTTCTTTTTCTTTTTCTTCTTTTTCTTTTTCTTCTTTTTTTCTTTCTTCTTCTAAAAACGTTTCATTATCGATTTCGTTTTCAACTTCAGGTGGTACTAATTCTTCGGGTATTTCCTTGACTTCTTTTTTTAGTCCTTCCATTAGTAATCCTACAGCTGTTGCGTATGCAGGGCTAGATAAGGCTTGATCAGAATCATCTGCTAAATGTTCATCTGGATATCCTATACGAACGTCCATTCCTGTTATATATTCTACTAACTGTCTTAAATGTTTTAATTGAGAGCCTCCTCCTGTTAATACAATTCCTGCAATTAATTTTCCTTTTTCGGTTTCATGCCCATAATTTTTTATTTCTAAATATACATGCTCAATAATTTCTTGTACTCTTGCATGAATTATTTTCGATAAATTTTTAAGGGTAATTTCTTTTGGTTCTCTGCCTCTTAAACCAGGTATAGAAACAATTTCTGTTTCTTTATTTTCTCCCGGCCATGCCGAACCAAATTTCACTTTTAATAACTCGGCTTGCTTTTCAATAATTGAGCAACCTTCTTTTATATCTTCAGTAATTACATTTCCTCCAAAAGGAACTACAGCTGTATGACGAATAACACCGTCTTTAAATATTGCTAAATCAGTTGTACCTCCTCCAATATCAATTAAAGCAACTCCTGCTTCTTTTTCTTCTTGACTTAACACAGCTGCCGCCGATGCTAATGGCTCTAAAGTTATTTCTGATAAATTTAAGCCAACACTTTTTACGCATCTGCCAATATTTCTAATAGAAGATATTTGACCAACAACTACGTGAAAATTAGCTTCTAATCGTCCGCCATACATTCCAATAGGTTCTTTAACATCTGACTGACTATCTACTTTAAATTCTTGTGGTAAAACATGAATAATTTCTTCACCAGGTAGCATTACTAATTTATGTACTTGCCCTACTAGACTTTCAATATCAGTATCACTAATTACCACATCTGATTTTTCACGTGTAATATAATCGCTATGATGTAAGCTTCTAATATGTTGTCCTGCAATACCTACCACTACATTTTCTATAGACTGCCCTGAAATACTTTGTGCTTCATTAACTGCTTGTTCTATAGATTCAATTGTTTGCGTAATGTTATTTACAACACCACGTTTTACACCTAAACTTTTAGCTTTACCAATACCCAAAACCTCTAATTTGTCGTATTCATTCTTACGACCAATCATTGCTACAATTTTGGTAGTACCAATATCTAAACCAACGGCTATTTTATTGTTTTTCATCTTGCTTTTGTTTTGTGCACACAACTTGGTTGTGGTATTTTACATTTATTGTCTTATATTTTTTAATTGTTTTATCAATCAAAGCTTTATTATAAAATGCGATTAATTTTTTAAACTTAATTGCTTCTTTTTCAAGCTTTCCAAAAATTATTTTATAACTACCACTACGAACGGTAAATATATATTCCTTTTTTCTATTTTTTTGAATTGCTACAATTTCTTTACTAAAAAAATTATAGTTTTCTATTTTTTTTATCAACTCTATTAGCTCCTTTATATCTTTCGGATTATTACTTACTCCTGATATTAAGGGTACTCTTGCCGAAAAATTTGATGATAATGGAATTTCGACACCAAATTCATCAATATAATAAGACGCATGTTCATTTACAATACGAGCTATTGGTTTACGCTGTTTTATCAATGTTTTCAATACACCATCAATGGTCAAATAAACAGTTGCTTTTTCAACATAAGGGTTTCCTAAAACATTCGTTTCTAAAAAGTGTAAATTTACTACTCTTTTTCGTTGATTTTTAACAAAGCCACTATTTTGTATTAACATTTTATCAACCATACTGTGTGTCAAAAAGTTATTATCACCCTCTTCAAATTCAACTACTGTGTTTTTTACTTCTTTTAAACCGTTTTTATTGCTTGTGAACCCATATAAAAAGCCTAAAAAAAGCAACAACAAGAAAAAAGACACGTATGTAGCTATTGTTTTCATTGTTAATTTTTATGTTTTTGGATTAAATCATCTCTTATACCATCTATCAATAAACCGATATCCCCCGCACCAATCATAACTATAATATTAGACCCTTTTTTTAAAATTTCGTCACTTAATTTATCTTTAGAAATTAATATTTTATTTTTTAATTTTACTTTTTCTAATAACCAAGATGATGTTACCCCTTTTATAGGTAATTCTCTTGCAGGATAAATATCTAACAAAAGTAAGTCATCAAACCTCGAAAGAGCCTTAGCAAAGTCAGCTACAAAGTCTTTAGTTCTACTAAACAAATGAGGTTGAAAAACTCCTAATATTTTCTGGTTAGGATACATTTCCTTTACCGAAGTAATTACAGCGTTTATTTCTGTTGGATGATGTGCATAGTCATCTATCAATACTAAGTTTTCCGTTTTAATTTTATATGAAAATCTACGCTGAACCCCAGTAAAAGTTTTCAACTGGTTTTTAATATTTTCTAACGTAACACCATAAACATCTGCCATTGCTAAAGCAGCTAAAGCGTTCATCATGTTGTGTTTCCCTGGTAAATTAAAGGTGATATTTTTTATAGTTTCTGTAGGAGTATCTACATCAAAAACATAAGCACCTGTTCCTATTTTTACGTTATATGCCCTATAGTCGGCAGCTTCATTGACAGCATAAGTTAGCCCTTTTAATGGCAGTCCTTTTGCTACAATTAAAGTATCAGAAACCTTATTTGCAAAATCTTTAAAAGATTCTTGTAGCATTTCATTTTCACCATAAATATCTAAATGATCGGCATCCATAGAAGTAATACAAGCAATATTTGGCGATAATTTTAAAAATGATCTATCAAATTCATCAGCTTCTACAACCGATATTTTATCTTCTCCTAAAATTAAATTTGAATTGTAATTTTCTGAAATTCCACCTAAAAAAGACGTTGCTTTTTCGGGCTGCATAATATGCCCTAAAATTGCCGACGTTGTTGTTTTACCATGTGTTCCTGCAACGGCTAAACATTGAGTGTTTTTGGTAATTTCACCTAAAATTTCAGCTCTTTTTAAAATCGTAAAGCCATTATTTTTAAAATAAGTCAACTCTTGATGTGTACTCGGAATTGCAGGTGTGTAAACAACCAGTGTTTTTTGAGTGTTTAAACAAGAAAGTGGTATATTTTTCACTCCATCTTCAAAGTGAATTTTTACGCCAATAGTTGTTAATTTTTTTGTAATCGGACTTGGTGTTTTATCGTAACCAAATACGTTTTTTCCATTTACAGAAAAATAACGTGCAATTGCACTCATACCAATACCTCCAATTCCTATAAAATAGACGTTATGTATTTCTTTTAAATCCACTAATTAATTAATTTTTCTATTTCGTTAACAATATCTTTTGTTGCCTTTGGCAATGCCAATTTTTTCATGTTTTTGCTTAAATCGGCTTGTTTTTCGGTATCTTTTAACAATCCTTTCAATACTTTTGGAAATTCTGTTAGTTCTTTTTCTACTACCAAAATCGCGCCATTTTTATCAACAATAGCTTTGGCGTTTTTAGTTTGATGGTCTTCCGCTACATTTGGCGACGGAATAAAAATGGTAGGCTTACCAACAATACATAATTCTGAAACCGAACTTGCTCCTGCTCTTGATATTATAAAATCGGCAGCAGCATACGCTAAATCCATTTTATTTAAAAAGGCATGAACTTGCACATTTTCTAAATTATTATAACGCTTATAATCGTCAATATAAAGTTTTCCACACTGCCAAATTAACTGCACGTTTTGAGCCTTAAAAAAATCTAAATTTGCTTGAATTAATTCATTTATTTTTCGAGCCCCTAAACTTCCTCCTAAAATTAAAATTGTTTTTTTAGCTTTATCTAATTTAAAAAAAGTTTTCCCTTCGGATATTTTCTCGGTAATATTCAATAAATCTTGTCGTACAGGATTTCCTGTTTTGATAATTTTATCCCTCGAAAAAAAACGTTCTAAACCATCGTAAGCAACACATATTTTATGCGCTTTTTTACTTAATAATTTGTTGGTAATTCCTGGGTAAGAGTTTTGTTCTTGTACCAGAGTTGGAATGTTTTTTTTACCTGCAACCATTAATGTGGGTCCGCTTGCAAAACCACCTGTTCCAATGGCAACATCTGGCTTAAATTTTTTAATAATAACGTGTGCTTTCCATAAACTATGGACTAATTTTACCGGAAAAAGTAAATTTTTAAAGGTTATTTTTCGTTGAATTCCTGCAATCCATAATCCTTTAATTTCATAGCCAGCTTCCGGAACTTTTTGCATTTCCATTTTATCTGAAGCACCAACAAACAAAATTTTTGCTGATGGATAACGTTCTTTTATTTCGTTTGCAATGGCAATCGCTGGGTAAATATGCCCACCAGTTCCGCCACCACTTATAATAACACTAATCGCCTGTTTCATGTAAAATATTTAAAGGGTTATCATCTAAAATAGCTTCTTCTGTTTCATTTTGAGAAGCACTTACACTCAATATCATTCCTAAGGCAAAACAAGTCATCCAAATAGATGTACCTCCACTACTAATTAGCGGAAGTGTTTGCCCAGTTACAGGTAATATATTTACGGCAACTGCCATGTTAATCATCGCTTGAAATACGATAGGTATTCCTACGGAAAGCACCATTAGTGTACCAAAAATAGTTGTTGTTTGTTTAGCAGTAATTAAAATTCTTAATAATAGTACCAGGTAAATAACAACAATTACCACAGCACCTACAAGTCCCCATTCTTCAATAATAATGGCATATATAAAATCGGAAGAAGACTGTGGTAAAAAGTTTTTCTGCACACTTTTACCTGGACCTTTTCCTATCATTCCACCTGTTACGATGGCTATTTTTGCTTTTTCTACTTGATAATTTTCTTTTATGTCAACTTTATAAAACCCTTCAATCCTACTTTGCCAAGTATTTACACGGTTTGGCATTACTTCAGGGAATGCTTTTGCTACCAAAATAAAAAACACCAATGAAAGAAGTCCTATACCAATCACATTACCAATATATTTTAACGGATACCCTCCAATAAATGTCAATAATAAAACCATTAAAAAAAGAATGGCTGTTGTTGAGAAGTTCGCTGGAAGTATCAATAATAAAATTATAGAAACAGGTAACCACAATTGTAACAAGCTTTCTTTAAAGTTGATGAATTTTTCTTTATTCTTTGCTAAATACCTTGAAACATAGGTCATCAATACCAAACCTGCTAAAGTAGAGGTTTGAAAACCGATGCCTACAAACGGAATTCGAATCCATCTACTAGCATTTGCTCCACCTATTATTTTCCCCTGTGCCAAGGTAAACACCAATAATAAAACAACTACAGGAAGCATTAAAACTGACGCACCACTAAAATACCTGTATGGAATTTTATGAACACCATAAATAACAGCAAAACCAGTTATTAATAATACAACATGCTTCATTAAATGCCCTAGCGTAGAGCCATTACCTACCACATAAACCAAGTTGGTACTTGCGCTATATATAGGCATAAATGAAAATATTGCTAGCAATGCCACAATAGTCCAAATAGTTTTATCTCCTTTTATTTGCTTAAAAATTGTTTTAATCAATCAGTTTGGTTTTATAAATTATAAATTGCTTCTTTAAATTTTGTACCTCTATCTTGATAGTTTTTAAATAAATCAAAACTCGCACATGCTGGCGATAACAAAACAGTATCGCCTGAATTTGCTAATTTACTTGCTGCTGCTACTGCTTTATCGGCTGTATTAGTTTCAATAACAGCAACAAGGTTAGCAAAGGCTTCTATAATTTTTTGATTATTTTCTCCTAAGCAAACGATCGCTTTTACTTTTTGTTTTACTAATGGTAATAACTCGGTATAATCATTTCCTTTATCAACACCGCCAACAACCCAAACTATTGGGGTTTTTATACATTCTAGTGCATAAAAAACAGCATTTACATTGGTTGCTTTACTATCATTAATAAATTGTACGCCATTTACTTTTTGGACATATTCTAATCGATGCTCAACAGCTTGAAAATCTGACAAACTTTTAGCAATTACATTAGTATTTATTTGTAATAGTTTTGCAGTTATTGCAGCTGCCATTGCATTTTTAATATTGTGTTTGCCTTTTAACGCTAAATCATCAATTTTGATTAAAACTTCTTCGGTTTCTAGTTTTATTATTATTTTATCATCCCTTAAAAAAGCACCATATTCCGATTCTTTTTCAATTGAAAAAGGGATTTTTTGAGCCTTTGTAGTATTCTTTTTTAGCCAATTTTGTATTTCTATATCATCAGCATCATAAATTAAAAAATCGGTTGCTGTTTGATTTTTTGTAATGCGAAATTTTGAATTTATATAATTATCAAAATTATAATCATATCTATCTAAATGATCTGGCGATATATTTGTAACAACAGCAATATGTGGGCTGAAATCAATAATTCCATCTAGCTGAAAGCTACTCAATTCTAATACGTAATTTTCAGGTGATTTTTCAGCCACTAACTGCGCAAAACTATCGCCAATATTACCACCAATACAAACACTTAAACCCGTATTTTTAAGCAAATGACCTGTTAATAATGTGGTCGTAGTTTTTCCGTTTGAGCCTGTGATTCCTATTATTTTAGCTGCGGTATATTTTGCGGCAAATTCAATTTCAGAAATCACTTTTATACCTTTTAAAATTAACGCTTGTATTAGCGCTATTTTATCAGGTATCCCAGGGCTTTTCATAACAATATCTGCATTAAAAATTGCCGATTCGGTATGTTTATTTTCTTCGAAATTTATAGCGTTTTCTAAAAGTACTTTTTTATATTTTTCAGCAATCGTTCCTTTATCAGAAACAAAAAGCTCAAAACCTTTTTGCTTTCCCAATAATGCCGTTCCAACACCACTTTCTCCACCGCCAAGAATAACCAACCTTTTCATATTATCTTAATTTTAAGGTTACAATGGTTAAAACTGCTAGTAAAATTCCAACAATCCAAAAACGAGTTACTATTTTACTTTCGTGGTAATTTAATTTTTGATAATGATGATGTAATGGTGCCATCTTAAAAATACGTCTTCCTTCACCAAACCTCTTTTTGGTATATTTAAAGTAAAAAACTTGAAGTATTACCGATAAATTTTCCACTACAAAAATACCTGCTAATATTGGCAATAGCAATTCTTTACGAATAGCAATAGCAATTACGGCTATAATTCCACCAATTGTTAAACTTCCTGTATCACCCATAAAAACTTGAGCAGGATAAGTATTATACCAAAGAAAACCGATTAAAGCACCCGCAAAAGCGAATATAAAAACCGTCATTTCACCAGAATTAGGAATATACATGACATCTAAATAATCGGCAAAAATGATATTTCCTGAAACCCATGCAAATATTGCCAAAGCAATTACCATAATAGCCGATGTTCCAGCGGCAAGCCCATCTATTCCATCGGTTAAATTAGCACCGTTTGAAATTCCTGTTACAATAAAAACAACGACAAATATAAATACAATCCAACCGTATTTTTGATAATCATCGCCTAAAAAACTAAGTGCTTTTGCATAGTCTAACTCATTATTTTTTAAAAAAGGAACGGTAGTTTTTGTTGATTTATACGCCTCTCCAAATACCTTAACCTTACCATTAACTTGTTCTGTTTGCTGACTAGCAGGGAGCTGTTCTTTCATAGTAACATTTGGATGAAAATACAACATAGCCCCAACAATAATACCTAAACCAACCTGTCCTAACACTTTAAAGCGACCTTTTAAACCTGCTTTATCCTTTTTAAACACTTTTATATAATCATCTGTAAAACCGATAAATCCCATCCAAATAGTGGTTATCAATAAAATAATGATGTAAATATTTTCTAGTTTTGCCAATAATAATACCGGAACTAAAGTAGCAAGGATAATAATAAGCCCTCCCATTGTTGGTGTTCCTGCTTTTTGAACCTGCCCAGCTAAACCTAAATCACGTACCGTTTCGCCAATTTGTAATGTTCTTAAAAAGTTGATAATTCGTTTTCCAAAAATAGTAGAAATTAACAATGACATAATAAAAGCCATTGCTGCACGAAAGGTAATAAACTGAAAAACACTAGCACCTGTTAGGTTAAATTCACTTTCTAAATATTGAAATATATAATATAGCATTTATGCTTTTTTTAGTTGATTAAAACAATTTTTCACTTCCTCCAAATCATCAAAATGATGTTTTACACCATTTATTTCTTGATAATCTTCGTGTCCCTTTCCTGCAATTAATATAATATCTCCTGTTTGGGCTAATTTACATGCTGTTTTTATTGCTTGTTTTCTATTTAAAACTGATAGTATTTTTTTGTAGTTTTCAGCCGATACTCCTGCTTCCATTTGATCAATAATTAGCTGTGGATTTTCAGTTCGAGGATTATCCGAAGTAAATATTGCCTGACTACTTAATTGCGCCGCAATTAGTGCCATTTTTGGTCGTTTTGTAATATCTCTATCACCACCGCAACCTACAACAGTAAAAATACTTTGAGTATCTGTACGAATATCATTAATTGTTTGCAATACATTTTTCAGCGCATCTGGCGTGTGTGCATAATCAACAACAGCAGTTACTCCATCGCTTGAAATAATATATTCAAAGCGCCCGCTAACGCTTTTTAAATCGCTTATTAACCTCAATGTTTCTAGTTTTTCTAATCCTAATAAATTAGCAACACCAAAAATAGCTAACAAATTAGAGGCGTTAAATTCACCAATTAATTTTGTCCAAACCTCAACAGCATTTATATATAATAAACTTCCTGAAAAACGTTTTTCTAATACCTTTGCTTTAAAATCAGCAAGAGTTTTTAAAGCATAAGTTTGCTTTTTAGCTTTGGTATTTTGCAACATTATTTGCCCATTTTTATCATCAATATTTACCAAGGCAAATGCCGATTTTGGCAAAACATCAAAAAATGATTTTTTAACATCTCTATACTCTGCAAACGTTTTATGATAATCTAAATGATCGTGCGATAAATTGGTAAAAACACCCCCTGCAAAATGTAAACCTTCGGTACGTTTTTGATGAATTCCATGTGAACTCACCTCCATAAAACAATGAGTTACTCCTGCATCAATCATTAATGATAAATACTTGTTTATCGCTAATGAATTTGGCGTGGTATGTGTTGCTTTATGCTCTTTATCATCCACCATAATTTTTACGGTAGATAACAAGCCTACTTTATGCCCCGCTTTTTTAAAAAGTTGATACAATAAACTAGCAATTGTTGTTTTTCCATTAGTTCCTGTAATTCCTACTAATTGCAATTTTTTTGATGGATTATCATAAAAATTAGCTGCCATAATTGCTAAAGTGGCATCCGAATCAGTTACCTCAATATAGGTAATGTCTTGTTTTTTATCCGAAGGAATATCCTGGCAAACAATAACTGTTGCTCCTAAATCAATAGCTTTTTCTATAAATTGATGCCCATCAACAGTACCGCCTTTTTGAGCAATAAATACATCGTTTTTTTGTACCAAGCGGCTATCAAACACAACTGCATTGATCCTTTCTTGAATAGTTCCATAAATTTTATTTACAGATACTTTATGTAATATGTCTTTTAATTTTTTCAATTATAATAACTTTAAATAAACGGTTGCTCCTTTTGATACTTTTACACCATTATCAATAGATTGTTCTGTTACTTTCCCCATTCCTGAAAATTCTACATGTAATCCCATATTTTCTAATAATGCAATGGCATCCATAGCACTCATACCTATAACTTTAGGCATAATCGTTTTATATTTTATTAATTTATTGTAATAATCTTGATATTCTTTATCAATACTTTCTGATGAAATTTCATCAGAAACTAATTGATTGTTAATAGGTGTTGTAGTGTAAATTTTCTGAGCAATATCTTTAAATACTGGTGCAGCAACCTTAGCTCCATAATAACCTTTGTCTTTATCGGGGCTATGCACCACTACAATACACGAATATTTAGGTTTATCCGCAGGAAAAAAACCGACAAAAGAAGCTACATATTTTTTATTCGAATAATGCCCATAAACCGTTTTACCCGATTTATTTTTATGTTTAGGAATCCATTTTTTAGCTGTTCCTGTTTTTCCTGCCATAGAAAATCGTGAAGAATACATACTTTCAGCTGTTCCTTTTTTCACCACATTTTCCATCACCTTTCTAACTTTATTAATGGTGTTTTGAGAGGCAATTTTTTCTTTTAAAACAACCGTTTCAAAACGTTTTTCAACATTTCCTCCCATCCTTAATTCTTTTACAAAATAAGGTTTTACCAATTTCCCATTATTTGCCACTGCATTATAAAAAGTTAATGTTTGCAGAGCTGTTAAATGAACTCCATACCCCCAAGCCATCCATTCTAATGAAATAGGACTCCAACTTTTTTCTAACGGATTTGGAATATATGGTTTTCCTTCTCCTTTTATTTTAACATCGGTAAGTTTATCTAAGCCAAAAGATTTGATTCGTTTTATAAACTTCTTGGGGTTTTTATCATAATTTTTTCGAATCGTTTTTACAATTCCAACATTTGATGAAACCTCAAAAATACGTGCCAATGAAATTTTACCATGACCGCCATTTTTACTATCTTCTACCTTTCTATTGTTAATAAAAATTCTACCATTTCCACAATCAACAACATCAGAAGTATCTGCAACTCGGTCTTCTAGAACAGCCATTAAACTCGCTAATTTAAACGTAGAACCAGGCTCATGAGTTTCCCAAACCGCATAATTTCTTTTTTCGTAATATTTTCCTTCGGATGTTCTTCCTAAATTAGAAATTGCTTTAATTTCACCTGTTTCAACCTCCATAACTACGGCACATCCGTGGTCTGCCTGAAAATAATTTAACTGCCTAAGTAATGCGTGATGGGTAATATCCTGAATATTAACGTCAATCGTGGTAATAACATCACTACCATCAACTGGTTCTTTTTCATTAACATCGTTAATAGGTTTCCATTGCCCTTTGGCTATTTTTTGCTTTAAACGCCAACCATTTTCACCTTGCATATAATCGGCAAAAGCTCCTTCAATACCCGCACCTCCTTTTTTATTGTCGTAGCCAATTGTTCGAGCAGCAATCTTACCAATAGGGTGCACCCTAACAGTGCTTTGTTCGGCAATAAAACCACCCCTGTAAATACCCTCGTTAAAAATTGGAAAAGTTCTCATTTTCGCACAATTATTATAACCAATATTTCGGGCAATTAATAAATAGCGATTTTTTCGTTTTCGAGCCCGTCTAATTTTACCTTGATAATAACTAGCAGGCTTTCCTAACATTTGAGATAATGAATCCGATAAAGCGCGTATGTTTTTTTCAAACACCGCCGATTTTACCACAACAGCATCCATTCTAATGGTATATTTTGTAATCGAAGTTGCTAGCAGATTTCCATCAGCCGCATACACATTTCCTCTATTGGCAAATATGGTATCATTTTTTACTGTTTTTTCTAAAGAAAGCTTACGATACTTGTCGCCATCGAAATATTGAAGTTTAATAACCCTAAAAATAATAAACAATAAAAAAAGCGTCATTAAAACTACTACCACATAGAGCCTGTTTAATATGCTTTTTTTTATAACCATTTTTAATCTATTATTTTTTAGTTGTTACTTTTATTTTTTGAGGAGGATTTTTTGCAGGAAACAAGCCTTTTGATTTTACATTTTTTCGAATACTACTTTCTAACCTCATTTTAGTTAACTCTGTACTGGTATCAAAATCTTCGGCTCTGAGCTCTCTTTTTTTCCTATTGAGTTTCGCGATTTTCACTACTTTAGCATCTAAACGATGAGAACTCGATATCATAATTAATAGTAAACTCACTACAAAAATTAAGATACCCCAATTATTAAACGAATTATCATCTGTTAAAAATCGCCCTCGTAAAACATCGTAAATTCCCTCCTTTACTTTTGACATTATTTTAGTGTTGCTATTCGAAGTTTAGCACTTCGCGCTCTATTATTTACTTTTATTTCTTCTCTAGAAGGAATAATTAACTTGCCTATTTTTTTCAAAGGAACCGTAAAATTACCATAAAAATCTTTTTCTGGCTCACCAACAAACAATCCTGTTCTTATAAATCGTTTTACTAACCTGTCTTCTAGTGAGTGGTATGAAATAATGCTTAACCTACCTTGCTCGTTTAACAAACCAGGCATCTGCTCTAAAAGTTCTTTTAAAACCTCTAATTCTTGATTTACTTCAATTCTAACAGCTTGGAATATTTGTGCTAGTATTTTATGTTCTTTCGCTTCAGGAAGAAATTCTTTTAATACCTCTTTCAACTGAAAACTCGTATCAATTGGTTTTAGCTCTCTAGCTTCTACAATTTTTTTAGCTAACATCCTGGCATTTCTTAATTCGCCATATAAAAACAAAATATCCGCCAAACGCTCTTCGCTATATTTGTTGATAATTTTTTTAGCAGATAAATCAGATTTCTGATCCATTCTCATATCTAAATCAGCGTCAAAACGAGTAGAAAAACCTCTATCAGCTTCATCAAACTGATGAGAAGACACGCCTAAATCTGCTAAAATACCATCTACTTTTTGAATGCCATAAAAACGCAAAAATCTAGAAATAAATCTAAAGTTTTCACCAATTAAAACAAAACGACTATCGTCTATTACATTTTGTGCAGCATCAGGGTCTTGATCAAAAGCAAAAAGCCTTCCATTTTCGCCCAACCTACTTAATATTTCTTTTGAATGACCACCGCCACCAAAAGTTACATCTACATACACTCCATCCTCTTTAATATTAAGAGCATCGACACTTTCCTTTAACAAAACTGGACTATGATAATTCATCTACATCTTCTATATTTCCCATTATTTCTTCTGCTAAATCAGCAAAATCAACAACAGCGTCATCAATTACTTTTTCGTATCTTTCCTTGTCCCAAATTTCAATGATATTAACAGCCGAACAAAGCACTACCTTCTTTTCAATACCTGCAAATAAGCACAAATCTTTTGGTATTAATAACCTTCCTGAAGCATCTATTTCTAGTGGTTTTACACCAGCGGTAAACCTTCGAATAAAGTCATTGTTTTTTTTCACAAACCTATTTAATTTGTGAAGTTTTTGCATTACTAAATTCCATTCTAGCGTTGGGTACAACTCCAAGCAAGGCTGAAACACAGACCTTTTAATAATAAACCCATTTTTTAATACTGTAAAGAGTTGCTTTTTGAATACTGATGACAACATCAACCTACCTTTAGCATCTATTTTACATTGATATGTACCTGTTAAATTTATCAAATTTAAAATTCTGTAGTTTGCATCAAAAATAAAAAAAAAATACCACTTCTTACCACTTTGCTCCACTTTGTTCATAAGTTTTAACAGACCATTTAAAAAACTGATTATCAAGCCTTTTAACACCACTAAGAAGCCCCTTATAATAAAACTGAAAATCTCATAAAAAAGAACTACATTTGTGGTTAAGTCAAACGGATAAATTAATGGGTGATTTTTTAAAGAAAGAAGGCGGTTTTACATATGCTGAAGCAGGAGAAGGAAGGACGCTAATCGTACTACATGGTTTAATGGGAGCGCTAAGCAATTTTGATGAAACATTTAAACATTTTTCTAAAAAAGGATATCGGGTTTTAATACCTGAACTTCCTTTATACACACTACCTTTACTAAAAACAAACGTAAAAAACTTAGCTGATTATGTTCATGAGTTTATTGAATATAAAAAGCTAAAAGACGTGGTTCTTTTGGGTAATTCATTGGGTGGTCATATCGCTTTATATTACACAAAATGTTACCCTGAAGATGTAGCAGCAATTGTATTAACAGGTAGTTCTGGTTTATATGAAAAATCAATGGGCGATAGCTATCCTAAAAGAGGTAATTACCAATATATTGAAAACAAAGCTAGAGAAGTTTTTTACGATCCTGAAATAGCAACAAAAGAACTTGTTGATGGCATTTATGATATTGTAAATGACCGAATTAAGGCATTAAAAACCTTGTCTATTGCTAAAAGTGCAATTCGTCATAATATGGCAAATGATTTGCCAAATATGCACCAACCAACCTGTCTTATTTGGGGTAAACAAGATGGTGTAACACCTCCAGAGGCAGCAGAAGATTTCCATAAAAAATTACCCGATTCAGATTTATTTTGGATTGATAAATGTGGGCATGCAGCAATGATGGAAACACCTAAAGAATTTAATGAAATTTTAGAAGCCTGGCTTTCTAAAAGAAATATATAACAGCACAACTTATAGTTATGAAAATAAGATCTGCAGATTTTGTAATGAGCAACAGTAATGTTATGAAGGCGCCAAAGGATAGAATTCCTGAATACGCTTTTATAGGTCGCTCAAATGTAGGTAAATCTTCGTTAATCAACATGTTGATGCAACGTAAAGATTTAGCCAAAACTTCTGGAAAACCAGGAAAAACACAGCTGATAAATCACTTTAAAATAAACCAAGAATGGTTCTTAGTCGATTTACCAGGCTATGGTTATGCGCAAATTTCTAAAAAGAAAAGAACCATTTTTCAATTTTTTATTGAAAACTACTTTAAAGAAAGAGAGCAATTAGTTTTTACCTTTATTTTAATAGATTCTCGTCACGATCCGCAAAAGATTGACTTAGAATTTATGCAGTTTTTAGGTGAAAATCAAATCCCTTTTGGTATCGTTTTTACAAAAGCCGATAAATTAGGAACAACTAAAATAAACAACCAAATAGCCAACTATAAAAAGAAATTATTAAAACATTGGGAAACACTTCCTACCTCTTTTGTTACCTCATCGGAAACAGGTTTAGGACGTGAAGATTTTTTATCTTTTATAGAAACCACCAACGAAACAATTCTTAAAGACTTCAAATAATTTACAGCAATAACATTTTTATACATTAAAAAAATGCACTCTACTAAAGACAATTTACAGGTTTTACATGAAGATAATCACTTAATGATTATCAATAAAAGAGCTGGTGATATTGTTCAGGGTGATAAAACGGGCGACAAACCCCTTTCTGATGTTGTTAAAGAATATATTAAAGAAAAATACAACAAACCTGGTGCTGTTTATTTAGGTACAGTTCACCGACTAGACAGACCAACATCGGGCGTTGTTATTTACGCCCGTACGTCAAAAGCCTTAGAGCGTTTGAATAAAATGTTGCGTGACAAAACTATCAAAAAAACCTATTGGGCGGTTGTAAAAGAGCAACCCGAAAAAACAGCCGATACTCTTATTGGTTTTTTAAAGAAAAACTCAAAGAATAATAAATCTACAGCATATAAAAAAGAAGTTGACGGCAGTAAAAAAGCGATTCTTCATTATAAAACACTTAAAAATTTAGACAATTATTCTTTATTAGAAATTGATCTAGAAACGGGGCGTCATCATCAAATTAGAGTGCAATTATCAAACATCGGTTGTATAATAAAAGGTGATTTAAAATACGGGGCAAAAAGAAGTAATAAAGACGGAGGTATTCATTTACATGCCCGTAAAATTGAATTTATACATCCTGTAAGTAAAGAACTTATCAAGGTTACAGCACCAACACCTAAAGATCCTATTTGGGGGGCTTGCTAACAAAATATTTTATTTAGATAATCCGTTAAATTTGTATCTTTAAACAAATTCTAACTATGGATATTTCTGAATTAGTACAAGCACAAAAAAAAATCTTTTCAACACAGCAAACCAAAGATATTTCCTTTAGAAAAAACGCCTTAAAAAAGCTTCAAAAGGAACTTATCAAAAGAGAAAATGATATTATTAAAGCCTTATATGATGATTTTAAAAAATCAACATACGAAGCTGTAATGACAGAAACCGCCTTGGTATTGGCTGAATTAAAAATGACCATTAAAAACCTTAATGACTGGAGTAAACCAAAACGTGTTTTACCAACACTTTTAAACTTCCCTTCATCAGCTAAAATATATAAAGAACCCTACGGAACAACCTTAATTATTGCCCCTTGGAATTACCCACACCAATTGGCTTTTGCACCACTTATAGGAGCCGTTGCGGCAGGAAATACCGTTGTTTTAAAACCTTCAGAATTAACACCAAACGTAAGTAAAATTACCCAAGAAATTATAAGCGCTGTTTTTGATAAAAATCATGTTACCGTTATTCAAGGTGGCGTGGCTGTTTCTCAAAAATTATTAGCCGAGCGCTGGGATTATATTTTTTTTACAGGAAGTGTTCCCGTGGGTAAAATTGTAGCAAAAGCAGCGGCAGAACACCTTACGCCAATCACTTTAGAACTCGGTGGAAAAAGCCCTTGTATTATTGATCAAACCGCTAATATTCCACTAGCTGCAAAACGCTTAGTTTGGGGAAAATTTATCAACGCTGGGCAAACCTGTATTGCACCTGATTATTTATTAATTCATCAATCAGTTAAAGAAGATTTTATAAAACATTTTAAGCAAGAAATAATAAATACTTATACCGAAAACCCTCAAAATTCGACAGATTTTCCACGGATTGTAAACACCCGTAATTTTGATCGGTTAGCCTTGCTTTTAAAAGATGAAAATTGCCTAATTGGCGGACAAATCAACAGGCAAGAAAAATATATTGCACCAACACTAATTGACCAGCCAAGCTTAGATAGTGAAGTTATGAAAGAGGAGATATTTGGTCCTATATTTCCGTTAATTTCGTACGAAAAAGAAACTGATTTAGACGCTATTATTTTTAAATATGAAAAACCTTTAGCCTTATATATTTTTACAACACGCAATTATTTTGCTAAAAAAATAATTGCAAAATATTCTTTTGGTGGCGGTACAATTAACGACACTATGGTTCATTTTGCCAATCATCGTTTACCCTTTGGTGGCGTTGGCGAAAGTGGTATTGGAAATTATCACGGAAAACAAACTTTCAACACTTTTTCTCATCAAAAAGGAATCGTTAAAAGAGCTAATTGGCTAGATATTCCCGTGCGATATGCTCCTTATAAAGGCAAATTAAAACAATTAAAAATACTACTAAAAATAGGTTCTTAACACTTATTTTAACCAAAAAAATCCCAAGTATAAAACTTGGGATTTTTTAATATATATAAAACTTAATTTACATTTCTAATGCTTTTTTAACATCATTATTCATTAATAACTCAACAGGGTTTTCTAGAGCTTCTTTAACAGCTACTAAGAACCCTACTGATTCACGACCATCGATAACTCTGTGGTCATAAGATAACGCTACATACATAATTGGTTGAATTACTACCTCACCATTCACAGCCATTGGTCTGTTTACAATGTTGTGCATACCTAAAATTCCACTTTGTGGAGGGTTTAAAATTGGCGTTGATAACATAGATCCAAAAACACCACCATTTGTAATAGTAAATGTTCCACCAGTCATTTCATCAACAGTAATTTGCCCATCTCTAGCACGTAAAGCTAAACGCTTCACCTCGCTTTCAACACCTCTAAAAGATAAATCTTCAGCATTTCTAATTACAGGAACCATTAATCCTTTAGGACCAGAAACTGCGATAGAAATATCTTGAAATTCATTTTTAATTTGGTAATCTCCATCAATCATAGAGTTTACATCTGGGTATAATTCTAAAGCTCTAACAACTGCTAAAGTGAAAAAAGACATAAATCCTAATCCAACTCCGTGCTTTGCTTTAAAGTCTTCTTTATACTGCTTACGTAAATCAAAAATTGGCTGCATGTTTACTTCGTTAAACGTCGTTAACATTGCAGTTTCGCTTTTTACAGCTACCAAACGTTGCGCTACTTTTCTACGCAACATTGACATTTTTTTACGTTCAGTTCCACGAGAACCGTTTGTAGGTTGCGTTCCCATAGAAGGTACCGCTTTTACAGCATCTTCTTTAGTTACACGCCCATCTTTTCCTGTTCCTTTTACTGATCCTGCAGGAATTCCTTTTTCTGCTAACACTTTTTTAGCCGCAGGAGAAGCTGTTCCTGTTGCATAAGTTGCCGCCTTTGGAGCTTCAACTTTTGGAGCTGCTGCTTTAGGAGCTTCTGCTGTTTTTGCTTCAGTAGAACTTCCACCAGCAGGTTTTGCTGCGCTCATATCAATAAGACACACTACAGCACCAACTTCAACAGCATCGCCTTCTTCTGCTTTTAAGGTGATAATTCCGCTTTCTTCCGCAGGTAATTCTAAGGTTGCTTTGTCAGAATCTACTTCCGCAATTGGCTGATCTTTTTCAACATAATCACCATCTTCAACTAACCACGTTGCTATTTCTACTTCTGTAATTGACTCCCCCGGAGAAGGAACTTTCATTTCTAAAATCATCAGTACTAAATTTTATATATCTGAAATTATATTTTTTTAATCGAATTTTTTTTAATCGAAAACTTTGTCTAACACCTCTTGATGACGACGTTTGTAACGTGCACTTGAACCAGCTGCTGGTGCCGAACGATAATCTCTCGATGCACATTCTAACCTCGCTAATTCAAAACGTTCTAACATATAGCTCCAAGCCCCCATGTTTTTAGGTTCTTCTTGTGCCCAAACATAACGCTCAACATTCGGATATTTATCCATAATTATTTTTATCTGCTCGTTATGTAATGGGAATAACTGCTCTATTCTTACTAAAGCAATATCTTCTCTTACTAACTGCTCACGTTCTGCTAATAAATCATAATAAAATTTACCTGTACAGAACACCATTTTTTTCACTTTTGAAGTATCAATAGTATCATCAATAACTTCTTGGAAAGTTCCGTTAGCTAAATCTTCAATAGTATTTACAGCTTTTGGTAAACGCAATAAACTTTTAGGAGTAAAAACTACTAAAGGTTTTCTAAATTCACGCTTCATTTGACGACGTAAAATATGATACATATTTGCAGGTGTCGAACAATTTGCTATGGTCCAGTTATCGGTTGCTGATGACTGTAAAAAACGCTCCATTCTACCTGATGAATGCTCAGGTCCTTGCCCTTCATATCCGTGAGGTAATAACATTACCAAACCGTTTTGTAGTTTCCATTTAGCTTCAGCTGAACAAACATATTGATCAAATACAATTTGTGCTCCGTTGGCAAAATCACCAAACTGAGCTTCCCAAATCGTTAAGGTATTTGGCGCTGCCATAGCATATCCATAGTCAAAACCTAAAACACCATATTCCGATAAATGAGAATTATAAATTGTCATTTCTCCTTTATTCTTGGTGTTAGTGTTTAATAAATTAACACGTTCTAAAGTTTGTTCATCACGCATAATTGCATGACGGTGCGAGAAAGTTCCTCTTTCTACATCTTCTCCTGAAATACGAATATTAAATCCTTCTTCTAGTAAAGTTCCGTAGGCTAAGTTTTCTGCCGTCCCCCAATCTAATAGATTTTCTTCAAAAACCATTTTTTTACGCCCTTGTAAAATACGCTCCGCTTTACGAACAAATTTATGCCCTTGTGGCGTTGTTGAAATTACTTCTGCGATATCTTTTAATGCTTCAACTGAATACGTAGTATCTGTTGACTGTAGCATGTCTTGTAATTGCTTACGTACAAATCCATCCCATACCTCTGGCATGAATTCTTGTATCTTAGAGGTTGTTTTTTTCTTCGATTCTGTAAATTCGACTTCTAAATGTGCTTTAAATTCGTCGGTAATTTCTTTTACATAATCCGCAGAAATACTTCCTTCTGATATTAATTTTTCGGCATATATTTCTTTGGCATTTTTATGCTTAGAAATTGCTTTATATAAATCAGGCTGTGTAAAACGAGGCTCATCACCTTCATTATGCCCATATTTACGATATCCTAATAAATCAATATAAATGTCTTTTTTGAATTTCATTCGATATTCAACAGCCATTTCCATTGCATGACAAACTGCTTCGGCATCATCAGCATTTACGTGTAATACTGGCGATAAAGTTACCTTTGCAACATCGGTACAATAGGTACTCGAACGAGCATCTAAATAATTGGTTGTAAAACCTACTTGATTGTTTACAACCACATGAATTGTTCCGCCTGTTTTATAACCGTTTAAGGTCATCATTTGCGCCATTTCATATACAATTCCTTGCCCTGCAATTGCGGCATCTCCATGTACTATTATAGGTAATATTTTACTATTGTCTCCTTTGTAATCTAAATCTACTTTTGCACGAACAATTCCTTCGGCAACAGCAGCTACGGTTTCTAAATGCGATGGATTTGGTACTAAATTCATCTTCATTTTCTGACCGCCTTTGTAGGCTTTACTTAGGGTTAAACCTAAGTGATACTTTACATCACCGTCAATATCTTGATCTTCAAAATCTTTCCCTTCAAATTCACTAAATAAATCACGAACGGGTTTTTTAAAGATATTTACCAAGGTATTTAAACGACCACGATGCGCCATTCCTAATACACATTCTTCTACGCCGTATTTCTCGGCAGCATCACGAAGTGCTACACTAACTCCAGGAATTAATGTTTCACCTCCTTCTACAGAAAAACGTTTCTGCCCAACATATTTTGTTTGTAAAAAACTTTCAAAAGTTGATGCTTGGTTTAATTTTGTTAAAATGTATTTTTTTGCTTCTACATCATAATTAGACTGGTTATCGTTTTTATTCAAACGAGTTTGCCACCAATTTAATTCATCAGGGTTGCGTAAATACATGTATTCTACCCCAATACTTTCACAAAAAATTGCTTTTAAGTGTTTAATTATTTCAGTTAAGGTTGTTGAACCTATACCTAAAATATCACCTGCATTAAAAACAGTTGTTAAATCGGCTTTGTTTAATCCGAAGGTTTCAATATCTAATGATGGTGTGTATTTTCTACGATCACGAACTGGATTTGTTTTAGTAAACAAGTGCCCTCGTGTGCGGTAACCGTTTATTAAATCAATTACCAAAAACTCTTTACGTACTTCGTCAGGTACTTCTACCGAAACTTCCTCATCAGTTAAAGAGTAATCTTCATTGGCTAGATCATAACCCTGAAAAAAACTCCGCCAACTTGGTTCTACCGTATCTGGATTTTTTTGATATTGTTCATATAAATCACTTATAAAACCTGTATGTGCTGCGTTCAAGAACGAAAACTTGTCCATATTTTTTTTACTATGCTTTTCTGTAAATAAGAATAATCGATACAAAAATACAACTTTTAGTAAAAACTAAACTTTATTTTACGCTTAATTTGATACGTTTATTTTTTTAAACAAAAAAAAGATTTTACTATAAATCCTAAACAACAACAATGTAAACAACTAACTAACAACTACATACAAATAATACTGAAATTTTATTGAAAATTTTATCAAAAAAACTTTGTAGCTTTGAAAAAAGGTCTTAAATTTGCAATCGCATTTTAAAACTATTAAATGTTTTAAAATCCTCCTTAGCTCAGTTGGTTAGAGCATCTGACTGTTAATCAGAGGGTCTTAGGTTCGAGTCCTAAAGGAGGAGCAAATTAAACATAGGAAACTGTAACTTCCTTAATAGTTACAACACATATTTTGTTCTATATGAACATTCCTCCTTAGCTCAGTTGGTTAGAGCATCTGACTGTTAATCAGAGGGTCTTAGGTTCGAGTCCTAAAGGAGGAGCTTTTAAAGAAAGACTTACATTTACTTGTAAGTCTTTTTTATTTTAAATGCTATGTTATGTCATTTCCAAAAAAACTAACACAAAAATTACTTCATCGGATAGAAAACAATTCTCTAAGAACACTTGGACAAAAAAATACTTTAATTGATTTTTCTTCCAATGATTATTTAGGCTTTGCAAAATCAGAAGCAATTTTTAATAAAACACATCAGTTTTTAATTGATAATAGCATCTTACAAAATGGCGCAACGGGTTCTCGCCTACTTTCAGGAAATCATCATTTATATAATAGTATAGAAAAAGAGCTTTCTAAATTTCATAATTCCGAAGAAGCTTTAATTTTTAATTCGGGTTACGATGCTAATATTGGTTTTTTTTCGGCAGTACCTCAACGAGGCGATATTATTTTATATGATGAATTTATCCACGCTTCTATTCGCGATGGAATTCAGTTATCAAACGCACAATCTTTTAAATTCAAACATAATAATTTAGAAGATTTAGAAAAGAAAATCAGCAAACATCAATCAAAAAATGATACTGAAATTTATGTAGTAACAGAAGCTGTTTTTTCTATGGATGGCGATATGCCTGATTTAAAAAAATTATCAGAAATTATAATACAAAACAACGCTTATTTAATTATTGATGAAGCGCATGCTGTTGGAGTTTTCAATAAAGGATTAATACAAGAATTAAATATAGAAAGTGTGGTTTTTGCTAGAATTATCACTTTTGGAAAAGCATTAGGATGCCACGGAGCTATTGTTTTAGGAAGTAAAGAATTGAAACAATATTTAATAAATTTTTCGAGAAGTTTTATTTATACCACAGGATTATCGCCTCATAGTTTGGCAACCATAAAATTTGCATATTCCGAATTAATAGAAAGTGATGCCAAAGAAAAACTTCAGAAAAATATTTTATTTTTCAAAAAAGAAATAAACAGGTTACAACTTAATTTTATAGCAAGTAATTCGGCAATTCATTGTTGCATTATTTCGGGAAATGAAAACGTAAAAAAAATCGCAAAACAACTTAAAGAAAAAGGTTTTGATGTAAAAGCAATTTTATCGCCCACAGTAAATAAAGGAGAAGAAAGGTTGCGTTTTTGTTTACATTCCTATAATTCTTTTGAAGAAATCACTGCTGTTTTAGAACATCTTACTACTTTTGTTTAAAAAACAATGCAAGATAATTATACTATTTTAACCATTTTTGAAAATTCAACAGAAGCTCATCTTTTAAAATCTAAATTAGATTCAAGTAGTATCAGAACCTCATTAATGGATGAAAAAACTATTGATACTGACCCATTAATGAGTCAAGCAATAGGTGGTGTAAAATTATTAGTTCATAATAATGATTTAGAAAAAGCGCTACATATTTTTAATGAAATAAGAGCTTATGAAAAAGATGAAAACGATAATTCTATATATTGTAAAGAATGTAATTCTTCTAGAATATTAGTTGCTCCACCTCAACGAAAAAACTTTTTCTTTATGTTATTTCCTTTTTTTGAAAGCAGAAAATTAATTTGTAACGATTGTAAAACAATCTTTTAAATGAAAAAATATTTTATTACAGGAATTTCTACAGAAGTAGGAAAAACAATTGCATCGGCAATATTTACCGAAGCCTTAGAAGCTGATTATTGGAAACCTATACAAGCTGGTGAATTAGAGGATTCCGATTCTCATAAAATAAAGAAATTTATTTCTAATAAAAAAACAATAATACACGATAACTCATACGCTTTAAAAACACCAATGAGTCCGCATGCTGCTGCCGAAATAGATAATATTACTATTGATTTAGCTAAAATTATCGAACCAAAAACCGATAATAAAAATTTAGTTATTGAAGGTGCTGGCGGAATATTTGTTCCTTTAAATAATACCGATACTATTTTAGATATTATCAAACCAACTTATAAAGTAATTGTGGTTTCTCGCCATTATTTGGGCAGTATTAATCATACTTTATTAACAATAAATTTATTGAAAGAAAAAGGTTTTGACGTTTCTATTATTTTTTCTGGTGATGAACATAAAACCACCGAACAAATCATCAAAAAGATGACAAACGTTCCTGTTATTGGTAGAATTGATGAAGAACCGTATTTTGATAAGACTGTGATTAAAGAATATGCCGAACTTTTTAGAGAGAATTTAATCAACCTATAAACGAATGACACTACAAGAAAGAGATAAAAAACATTTATGGCATCCGTTAAAACAACATCAGACACACCCTGATAGCTTAGGAATTGTAAAAGCGAAAGGCTGTATTTTAACCGATGAAAAAGGCAATGAATATATTGATGCTATTTCATCGTGGTACACCTGTATGTTTGGGCATTGTAATGATTTTATTACGAGTCGTGTTTACAAACAAATGCAAACATTAGACCAAATAATGTTTAGCGATTTCACGCACGAACCTGCCGTAAAATTATCCGAAGAACTGATTAAAATTTTACCTGAGAATCAAAATAGAATATTTTTTAACGATAATGGTTCAACAGCCGTAGAAGCGTCGATTAAAATGGCGTTGCAATATTATTTTAACAAAGGCGAAAAACGAAGTACTTTTATTGCTTTTGAAAACGGTTTTCATGGCGATACTTTTGGAGCAATGTCCGTTTCTGGATTATCAGTTTACAATGGTCCTTTTGAAGATTTTTTAATGGATATAAAACGTATTCCTGTGCCTGATGGCTCAAATAATGATGAAATTTTATCACAATTAAAAGAAATAATTTCTAAAAATGATATTGCTGGTTTTATTTACGAACCTTTAGTACAAGGTGCAGCGGGAATGAAAATTCATGAAGCAACCGATTTAAATGAAATTTTAAAATTCTGTAAACAAAATAATATCTTAACTATTGCCGATGAAGTAATGACTGGTTTTGGTAAAACAGGAAACAATTTTGCTTCGGATGAAATCACTACAAAACCCGATATTATCTGTTTAAGTAAAGCTTTAACTGGCGGATTAGTGCCAATGGCAATTACTTCTTGTACCGAAGAAATTTACAGTACTTTTTTAAGTAATGATATTTCTAAAGGATTTTTTCATTGTCATACATATTCGGCAAATCCGATAGCTTGTAGTGCAGCTTTGGCGACTATCGAATTATTACAAACCAAAGAAATTCAAGATAGTATTCAGTTTATTTCAAATTCTCACAAAGATTTTGAAGATAAAATTAAGCAACATTCAAAAGTAGCTTCAACACGTTCGAAAGGCGTTATTTTAGCTATCGACTTAAAAACAAATGCCAATCGTTACGGAACTTTACGTGACCAATTATTAAAACATTTTATGAATGATGGCGTGTTTTTACGTCCGTTAGGAAACACTATTTACATTCAGCCACCTTATATAATTACAGAAAAGCAACTGCAAAAAGTATATACAACTATTCAAAAGGTTTTAGATATTTTCTAAAACCTTTGGGTTATTTAATAGATTTATTTCATAATACTTGATTTTACCTTTATTTTTGCAGAAAATTAAATGTGTTGAAACAACCTATTTCTATTACCTCTTTTGCTTCAGTTTCTGCTTTAGGTAGTAATGCTAATCAAATTTGGGAGAATTATCTAAACCAAAAACATTTTCTGACTTTAAAAGAAACTGTTTGGACAGGAAGCTTAACTGATGAAGATAAACAAGCAATTGATATTATCAGAAATTCTGATAATAAATACAAAAGTTTAGATGATTCGGTTTTATATACAATTTATGTTGCTAGAAAAGCAATTGAAAAAACAAACTGGACATCAGAAGATAACTTTGGAATTAATATTGGCTCGTCAAGAGGTGCGACTTCTTTGTTTGAAAAATATCATAAAGAGTTTTTAGAAACAGGAAAATCATCAACTTTAAGTTCTCCAACTACTACTTTAGGAAATATTTCATCGTGGATTGCCCACGATTTACAATCAAATGGTCCTGAAATTTCGCATTCTATTACTTGTTCTACGGGTTTACATTCGTTATTAAATGGAATTGCTTGGTTACAATCTGGAATGTCAGAAAAATTTATGATTGGCGCAAGTGAAGCTTCTTTAACTGATTTTACCATCGCACAAATGCAAGCGTTAAAAGTTTATTCGAAAGAAACAGATGAATATCCTTGTAAAGCTTTTGATTTAGATAAACAGAAAAACACCATGGTTTTAGGTGAAGCCGCTGCTGTTTTTTGTTTAGAAAATGGTATCAAAGAAAATGCAATTGCACTTATTAAAAGTATCGGTTTTGCTACGGAAGTTTTAAAACATAATACATCGGTTACTGCAAATGCCGACTGTTTTCAAAAATCTATGAAAATGGCTTTAGCTGATATTTCTATGGATGATATTGATGCTATTGTAATGCACGCACCTGGAACTATTAAAGGTGACTTATCTGAAATTAATGCAATTCAGGAAGTTTTTGGTGATAAAAAACCTTTTTTAACCACTAATAAATGGAAAGTCGGACATACTTTTGGTACTTCTGGTTTACTGAGTTTAGAGTTAGCAATGCTAATTTTACAACATCAGAAAGTAATTGAAGTTCCGTTTGCTGAAAAACAAAATCATCCGAAGAAAATAAGAAACATTTTAGTAAATGCTGTTGGTTTTGGCGGAAATGCTGTTTCTGTTTTAATATCAGCACAAAATATTAAAAAATAAACTATAAATTTAATTAAGAAGTTTAGCCCTGATTGAACGGCTTGTTTGAGCTCTTTTTTATTTTTCTTTTCGAAAAAATAAAAAAAGCGAGTAGTGAAAGCAGGAAATAGCTTCTAAAAATAAATAGAAAGACAATTAGTTTTTTTATTTTTGACATTACAAATAACTTGATTTTTATGAGTGAAGTAAGACATAATTGGACGAAAGAAGAAGTTCTTGAAATATATAATAAACCTTTAATGGAGCTTTTATATGAAGCTGCAACGATTCATAGAAAAAGTCATGACCCTAATGTAGTTCAGGTTTCTACATTGTTATCTATAAAAACTGGTGGCTGTTCGGAAGATTGTGGATATTGTCCGCAAGCGGCACGTTATCATACCAATGTTGATGGAAATGATTTAATGTCAGTACGTCAAGTAAAAGCACAAGCTTTAAGAGCTAAATCGAGCGGAAGTTCTCGTGTTTGTATGGGTGCTGCTTGGAGAAATGTAAAAGATGGTCCTGAATTTGACCAAGTTTTAGACATGGTTAGAACCATTAATAAACTTGATATGGAGGTTTGCTGTACTTTAGGAATGGTTACCGAAAATCAGGCACAACGTTTAGCCGAAGCTGGTTTATATGCGTATAATCATAATTTAGATTCTTCGGAAGAATATTATAAAGAAGTAATTTCTACTCGTGGATATCAAGACAGATTAGACACTATTGATAATGTACGTAAAACAAATGTAACTGTTTGTTCGGGTGGAATTATTGGAATGGGTGAAAATGCTGAAGATAGAGCAGGAATGTTAGTAGCTTTATCTACGTTAAGCCCTCAGCCAGAATCTACGCCAATTAATGCATTAGTTGCTGTTGAAGGAACTCCTTTGGAAGACCAAAAACCTGTTGAAATTTGGGATATGATACGTATGGTAGCCACTACTCGTATTGTTTTACCTGAAACTCAGGTTCGTTTATCTGCAGGAAGAACGCAAATGAGTAGAGAAGGACAAGCAATGTGTTTCTTTGCAGGTGCGAATTCTATTTTTGCTGGTGATAAATTATTAACAACACCAAATCCTGATGTAGATGAAGACATGAAAATGTTTAAAATGTTAGGTTTAAATCCTCAAAAACCTTTTACAAAAAAGGTACAACCACAAACTGTAGAAGCAAAAGATTCTGCTTTTGAAAACTTAGGCGAAAAACCTAAATGGACAAGACCTGAACATAAAATTGAACGTAACGAAGAAAAAAAGCAAGAAGCTTTAGAATTACGTAAACAATAATAAATATACTTTTTGAAGTAAAAAAGCATCGTTTATATAAACGATGCTTTTTTTATTACTAATCTAATAAATCTTTGATAATTTTCTTAGCTTTTTCTGTTGCTTCTTTAAATTCTTCTTGAGCATCTTCTGCAAAATCGGCAAGCTCTTCACTTGCTTTACTTGCTAATTCTGACGCTTTTTCAGATACTTCTTCTAAAGTTTCTTTGGCTTCATCAGCAAATTCAGTGGCTTTATTTTTGATATCTTGAACTGTTTCATCTGACAAAACTTCACCTAATTTGGCTTTTACATCTTCCATTGCATCAGCAACGTGTTCACTTGCTTTTCCAGCAAATTCTGATGCTTTTTCTTTTAGATTTTCTTTTGAAATATTATTATTTTCTTCCATTTTATTTTTATTTAGCTTGTTTATCTATCAAAAATTAATCTTTTATAAATATATTAAAAAAGATTTAACTTTAATAATTATTAATAGCATCTAACAAAAAATAGTCTTTATTTTATCAACAATAGTTTGCGCTAATTTTTGTTTACTTTCAACCGTCCAACCTGCAACATGAGGAGATAATAAAACATTATCTGCCTTTATTAAATATTGAAAAGCTTCGGGCATATCTTGATTTACAAATAAGTTTTCAAAAGATTTTTTTTCATATTCTAACACATCTAGACCTGCTCCTAAAACTTTTGATGATTTTAAGGCATCCACTAAATCGGAAGTAACTACTGATTTTCCTCTTGCCGTGTTTATCAACCAAAATGGTTTAGAAAAAGCATTGATAAAATTGGCATCAATCATATTTGTAGTTAATGCAGTTTGAGGTGTGTGTAAACTTAAAACATCTGCTTTTTGTTGTAATTCCTCTAAAGAAACTTGGGTACAATTTTCATCGCCAACATTTGGTTTGATATCGTAACAAAGTACTTTTACATCAAAACCTCTTAATTTTTTTGCAAATGATTTTCCCATATTACCGTAACCAATTAAACCAATGGTTCTTCCATCTAGTTCAATTCCTCTGTTATCTTCTCGTAACCATTTACCGTTTCTAACTTCATTATCTGCTTTTCTAAATTTATTAAAAAGTGATAATATCATTCCTAAAGCGTGTTCACCAACCGCATTTCTATTTCCTTCAGGAGCTGAAATTAAATGAATTCCTTTTTGATTCGCATATTCACAATCTATATTTTCAAGACCAGCTCCTACTCTTCCAATAAATTTTAAATTCGTTGCTTTGTCTAAAAATTGTTTATCAATAGTAAATCTACTTCGGATAATAATTCCGTCATATTGATTAATTTTAGCTTCTATTACTTCTTTTGATGCTGTATAATCTTGTTCATTAACAAAACCTACATCGTTTAATTGATGTAAAAGTAATTCGTGATTTGAATCTAAGTGCAGTATTTTCATGCTATTTAAAATAAAAAAAGCCTTCTAAAAAGAAGGCTTATGTAATTAATATTGTTCCTTTTCGTTCGGAAAGTCTTTTGATTTTACATCGGCAATATAATTTTCAAAAGCTCCTGTCATTTCTGTATATAAATCTAAATATCTACGTAAAAAACGAGGATTAAATTCATGTGTCATACCAATCATATCATGAGTAACTAAAACTTGTCCATCTACTCCGCCACCTGCTCCAATTCCGATAACAGGTACGGTTAAACTTTCGGCAACTTTTTGAGCTAAAGCTGCTGGTACTTTTTCTAAAACTAAAGCAAAACAACCTAATTCTTGTAATAATTTAGCATCTTGTAATAACTTTTCAGCTTCTTCTTCTTCTTTAGCTCTAACTGTATAAGTTCCAAATTTATAGATAGATTGTGGCGTTAACCCTAAATGTCCCATTACAGGAATCCCTGCCGTTAAAATTCTTGATATCGATTCGCCAATTTCACTTCCTCCTTCTAATTTCACGGCGTGTCCACCCGATTCTTTCATTATTCTGATAGCAGAATCTAAAGCATTTTTAGAATTTCCTTGATAGGTTCCAAAAGGTAAATCAACAACAACTAAACAACGCTCAATAGCACGGATTACCGAACTTGCATGATAAATCATTTGGTCAAGTGTAATGGGCAAGGTGGTTTCATGCCCCGCCATTACATTCGATGCTGAATCTCCGACTAAAATGACATCAATTCCTGCTCCGTCTACAATTTTTGCCATCGTATAATCATAAGCAGTAAGCATAGAGATTTTCTCTCCATTTGCCTTCATATCTACTAATGATTTTGTTGTTACTCTTTTATATTGTTTTTTGGCTATTGACATTATGTATGTTTTATGTAAAGGTAAAAATACGGAAATTTTCAATTAAATAAGCATTCATATTTTTTGGAGCTACTCCCGCTTTCCGCACTCGCTTTTTTTGAAAAAAATCAAAAAAGAGCTCAAACAAATGCTACAATCGGGGCTAGAAATTACTGCTTTTATTAAAATAAAGTACAAACATCAAAAAATATAATTTTCAACTTTATTATATTGAAACTCTATTTATTTTCAAATAAAATTATGTTTTTACATACCTTTGTTTAAAACAAAAAACATGCACTTTCTTCCAGAAAAAATAGATACTTATGTTGTCAATCATTCACAACAAGAACCTAAAATATTACAAGAATTAACTAAAGAAACTTGGCAAAAAGTTTTAAATCCACGGATGTTGAGCGGTGCTTTTCAGGGTCGAGTTTTATCGATGATATCAAAATTAATACAGCCAAAAAACATTTTAGAAATAGGAACTTATACTGGTTATTCTGCACTTTCTTTAGCCGAAGGATTGCCAAAAGACGGGCTTCTTTATACCATTGATAAAAATGAAGAATTAGAAGAACTTCAAATTAAATATTTTAAAAAGTCAGATTATTCACATCAAATAAAGCAATATATAGGAAATGCCATTAATATTATCCCTACAATAAACACCAAATTTGACTTAGTTTTTATTGATGCTGATAAATCGAACTACTTAAATTATTTTGATTTAATTATTGATAAAATGAATACTGGAGGTGTTATTTTATCTGATAATGTACTTTGGAGCGGTAAGGTTGTCGAAGAATTAAACCCGAAAGACATCGACACAAAAATACTTTTAGAATACAATAAAAAACTAAATGAAGACCCTCGTATAGAAACGGTTTTACTGCCAATTCGTGATGGTTTAACAATTAGTAGGGTAAAATAATTTTTAAAACCTACGTTTTATAGGACCTGTTAAGTCATCAATATTTTCTTTAACTTTTGTTACTTCTTTATTGATATCTTCAACAAAATCGGTATTTACACCATTTTCGTTGGTACTATTATTAATTTCTTTTTTAATATCGTTTGTAGCATCTTTTACCTGGCGGATACCTTTTCCTAAGCCTCTGGCTATTTCAGGAATTTTATCTGCACCAAATAACATTACAACAATTAACAAGATTACAAAAATCTCTGGACCTCCGATAAATAAAAAAGCTACTTTCATATGAAACAAAGATACTTAAAATAAAAAAAAGCCAAACATAATGTTTGGCTTTTTTAATTTATGACTTTATAAGTAATTAATCAGCTAGAATAATTGCCTTATTATCTTTCATTTCTAAAGTTCCAGATTTAATAGTTAAGGTTAAAACCTTTTTATCTTCTGGTAAACTTACAATACTTTCATGTAAGTCATCAAAAATTAAATCGTCTTGTGTATGTACTTGTATTTTTATAGTTCCTTTTGTTAAAATCGACACAACAGCTGCGTGATTAGTTAACATTTGAAATTCACCATTAATACCTGGTACAGTAACAGAGTCTACATTTGATGAAAACAAAATAGCTTCTGGAGTTACAATTTCTAAAAACATAATTTAATTAATTATTGTTAATTATTCGTTGAATTATGCTTCAGTTAACATTTTTTCACCAGCATCAATAGCCTCTTGAATTGATCCTTTTAAGTTAAACGCTGCTTCTGGATATTGGTCTAATTCACCATCCATAATCATGTTAAATCCTTTAATAGTATCTTTAATATCAACTAAACATCCTTTTAATCCTGTAAACTGTTCAGCTACGTGGAAAGGCTGTGATAAGAAACGTTGTACTCTACGCGCTCTATGAACGACTAATTTATCTTCTTCAGATAATTCCTCCATACCTAAAATTGCAATAATATCTTGCAATTCTTTATAACGTTGTAAAATTTCTTTTACTCTTGTTGCAGTATTATAGTGTTCAGCTCCTAAAACCTCAGCAGATAAAATTCTTGAAGTAGAATCTAAAGGATCTACAGCAGGATAAATACCTAATTCTGCAATTTTACGAGATAATACCGTAGTAGCATCTAAGTGAGCAAATGTTGTTGCTGGTGCTGGATCTGTTAAATCATCTGCAGGTACATAAACTGCTTGTACAGATGTAATAGAACCTTTTTTAGTAGAAGTAATACGCTCTTGCATTGCTCCCATTTCGGTAGCTAATGTTGGTTGGTATCCTACTGCTGATGGCATACGACCTAATAAAGCTGATACCTCAGAACCTGCTTGTGTAAAACGGAAGATATTATCAACAAAGAAAAGAACGTCTTTTCCTTGTGCTTCTCCTGCTCCATCACGGAAATATTCTGCAATAGATAAACCAGATAAAGCAACACGTGCACGTGCTCCAGGTGGTTCGTTCATTTGTCCGAATACGAAAGTAGCTTTAGAGTCTCTCATTCCTGGTTTATCTACTTTAGATAAATCCCATCCTCCTTCTTCCATAGAGTGCATAAAATCATCACCATATTTGATAATTCCAGATTCTAACATCTCTCTTAATAAATCGTTTCCTTCACGAGTTCTTTCACCAACACCTGCGAATACAGATAAACCTCCGTGTCCTTTTGCAATGTTGTTAATTAACTCTTGAATTAATACGGTTTTACCTACTCCTGCTCCACCAAATAATCCAATTTTACCTCCTTTTGCATACGGCTCAATTAAATCAATTACTTTAATACCAGTAAATAAAACTTCAGTTGACACTGATAAGTCTTCAAATTTAGGTGCTTGACGGTGGATAGATAAACCATCATTTCCTGTTTTAGGTAAATCACCTAAACCATCAATAGCTTCACCAGTAACGTTAAATAAACGTCCGTAAATATCTTTACCTATTGGCATTTGAATTGGGTTACCCGTAGCGATTACTTCTGTACCTCTACTTAAACCATCAGTTGCATCCATCGAAATAGTACGAACTGTATCTTCACCTATATGTTGTTGAACCTCTAATACTAAAATTGAACCATCAGTTTTTTTAATTTCTAATGAATCGTAAATTTTTGGTAATTCAGCATTTTCTGTATTAAACTCAACATCGAT
The DNA here is from genome assembly GCF_900239345.1 of Tenacibaculum dicentrarchi. Taxonomy (GTDB): domain Bacteria; phylum Bacteroidota; class Bacteroidia; order Flavobacteriales; family Flavobacteriaceae; genus Polaribacter; species Polaribacter dicentrarchi. The sequence continues at coordinate 199,623 of NZ_OESZ01000043.1, forward strand.
AACTGGACCAATAATTTGAGAAACTTTACCTGTTATTCTAGACATTACTATATGTAATTAAAGTTATTTAATTTCCTATGTGAGCTTTAGCCCCTTTTTTGAAGGAGCAAAGGTAATTTTTTTAGAGGAATTTAAAAAACGTTTGAAGTTATTTTTAAAAAATTATTACATAAAAAAAGCCTCACATATTGTGAGGCTTTTAATATTATAAGTGTTTTAATTAAATTATTTTGTTAATTTAATCTCAACACGTCTGTTTTCAGCTCTACCAGCTCTAGTTTTATTATCAGCAATTGGATAGTCTTCACCAAATCCAGCAGAAGTTAATCTAGAAGAAGCAATACCAGCTTTTTTAGCTAAATAATCTAAAACAGCTTTCGCTCTTTTTTGAGATAATTTTAAGTTGTTAGCAGCTCTTCCTTGGCTATCAGTATGTCCTTGAACACTAAATTTAGCTTTAGAATATTCCTTCATAATAGAAGCAATTCTGTTTAAGTTAGCAACAACACCAGGCTTAAAAGTAGTTCTTCCTGAGTTAAAGTAAATAGCTCTTGCGAAGTCATTTAATTTCTTTTCAGCAGCCTTAGTAATTAATACTTCAGGACATCCGTTGTTAGAAGCAACACCTGCAACTTTAGGACATTTATCGTCTTTATCTAAAACGCTATCTCCATCAGTATCTACGTAAGGACAACCGTTATTTGCAACAGGACCTGCAACAGTAGGACATTTGTCTTTACCATCTACAACACCATCACCATCAGTATCAGGACATCCGTTATTAGCTTTAGTTCCTTTTACAGAAGGACAAGCGTCATCTTTATCAGCAATTCCATCACCATCAGTATCAGGACATCCGTTTAAAGCAGCTAAACCTGCAACTTCAGGACATGCATCATCAGCATCTTTGATACCATCAGCATCTGTATCAGGACAACCGTTAAATTCTTTTAACCCTGCAACTTCAGGACAAGCATCGTTTTTATCAAAAATACCATCACCATCAGTATCAGTACCTCCAAATTTGAATACTAAACCTATAGAGTGTTGATAATGACCTCTTACGTTGTCACCAAAACCATGTTTTGCTCCTGTTTGAAAGTTTAAACCTAAGTTATCGTTAAACCAAGTATTGAAACCAGCTCCAGCATTTAACATACCTTCTCCTGTAGAATCAATAGAAGTATATCCTCCACCTAAATAGATATAAGGATTAAAATAAGGAGTTGTATTTTTGAATATTAAATTCACTAACGGATCTAAATCATACTTTACATTAGCGTCAATTGCGTAATATAAGAAATCAGAATCATCTTTCTTTAAAAAAGTTTCAATTTTATTTAAAGAACCAGCTACTTGTAGAGTAAACCCATCGCTTAAATATTTTTCAGCAGAGATTCTAGATACAGAAGGAAGAATATTCCAGTCACTAGTACCTAATCCATCTTTTACTAAATTTTCGAATTTCCTACTACCTCTGATATCAACACTGTTGACACCAAAACCTACAACCCAAGGGTTATCTGAATCCTGCGCATTTGCTGTACCTAAAGTAGCAAACGTAAACAAAGCTATCACAGCTAATTTGATTTGTTTCATTATGATAAATTTAAAATTAAAATTTCGTTTTATATATTAGGCAAATGTAAGTGGTTAAAACTTATCTACAAAAGCAATTCTATAAAAACTTATAATAAAGATGATTTCTTATTATTTTTTTTTAAATTACACTCAATTCTTTTCCTATTTTTGTAAACGACTCAATAGCTTTGTCTAAGTGTTCTTTTTCATGAGCTGCTGATAACTGCACACGGATTCTTGCTTTTTCTTTTGGTACTACAGGAAAGAAAAAACCAATAACATAAATTCCTTCTTCTAATAGTTTATTTGCCATATTTTGCGAAAGTTTTGCGTCATATAGCATTACTGGTACAATTGCAGCATCGGCACCTACTAAATCGAACCCTGCTTTTTCCATCCCTGTTCTAAAATAGTTGGTATTCCATTCTAATTTATCACGTAATGTAGTGTCATCAGAAATTAATTCAAAAACTTTTAAAGATGCTCCTACAATTGCAGGTGCTAAAGAGTTTGAAAATAAATACGGACGAGAACGTTGACGTAAAATTTCAATAATTTCTTTTTTACCTGTTGTATAACCTCCCATAGCACCTCCAAGTGCTTTTCCTAAAGTTCCTGTTACAATATCAACACGATCCATTACATTTTTCAATTCAACAGTACCACGTCCTGTTTTTCCAATAAAACCAGCTGCATGACATTCATCAACCATTACTAAGGCATCATATTTATCGGCTAAATCACAAATTTCATCAAGTTTAGCTACAATTCCATCCATAGAAAAAACACCATCTGTTACAATAATTTTAAAACGGTGATTTTGTTTATTAGCCTCAATTAACTGAGCTTCTAAAGCTTCCATGTTATTATTATCATAACGGTAACGCGCTGCTTTACACAAACGAACTCCGTCAATAATAGAAGCATGATTTAAGCTATCAGAAATAATTGCATCTTCTTTTGTTAATAATGGTTCAAAAACTCCTCCATTTGCATCAAATGCTGCTGCGTATAAAATAGTATCTTCTGTGGTATAGAATTCAGCTATTTTCTCTTCTAATTGCTTATGAATATCTTGAGTTCCACAAATAAAGCGAACAGATGACATTCCAAAACCATGTGTATCCATAGCGTCTTTAGCTCCTTGAATTACTTCAGGGTTATTTGATAATCCTAAATAATTATTCGCACAAAAATTTATAACCTCTTCACCTGTAGAAATTTTTATTACTGCATCTTGAGACGATGTAATAATACGTTCTGCCTTATACAATCCAGCATCTTTAATTTCTTTAATTTCTTGTTGTAATTGCTCTTTTATTTTTCCGTACATACTATAAATGTGTAATAGTTTATTTAAAATTGATTCTTCAATATTATTTCAAAAGAATAATCCTCATTTTTTAGGTAATATTTACAAAGTCAAAGGTAGTTTTTAAACCTCTTCAACCAAAATTTCTTCATTAATATATATTAACAGCTTTTTTGAGACCTTATAATTAATCGATTTTAAAACACGTTCATATTTTAATAATTGCTGATGATAACTTTTAGATGGTTTTCCTGTTTTATAATCTAAAATTGTAACTTCATTATTATCAGAAAGTACTAATCTATCAGGAATTAAAATTTGATTATCTACATCTACAATTTCTCGCTCATTATATACGACTGCATTTTTGGCGTAATATTCTTGTAATTCAGGATGAGTTACAATTTTATTAATATCGTTTTCAATAGCTACCGATTGTTTTCTATCAATAACACCTTGTTGTTCATATTGATGTATAACTCTTGAAATATCTTGCTGAGTCATAATTTTTGACATCATTTCATGAATTAAATTACCAAATTCAATGGCTTTTCCTTGTTCTGTATTCCATAATTTTGATGCACTTGCCAACATATGAATATTATGTGATTGCCAAGGTGTTGAAATAAATTCTTCTTGAACCTCAGCTAATGAAAAAATTTCTTTCTGTACGCTAGCGCTTTTAGATTCTCCAAAAGAATAATCTAACTGTCCATCATTCCAATAGTTTTTTTCCTTTAAATAATTAATGAAAATACCTGAATAATAATTAGTGTTTTCTTTTTTCGCTTTTGTATCAATTCTATATTCTGTAATAATATGTAATTGTTCTACCGCACGGGTTAAAGCAACATATAATAAATTAAAATTATCTAATTCTAATGCTGAACGTTGTTGATTATGTATTTCTAAACCTGTTTCATTTATTAATTTTAATTCTTTAGTATATGGTACTAATAATTCATTAAAACCTTCAAAATATGTTGGTAAATCATCAAACCAAATTTTTGGTTTTATTTGTCTATAAATTTCTAAATCATACGGAAAAATAACTACAGGAAACTCTAATCCTTTTGATTTATGAATAGTCATTATTTGTACTGCATTTCCACTTTCAGGAGCTACAATACTTAAATTTGCTTTTTTCTCTTCCCAAAATTCTAAAAACTCTTGAATACTTGTTCCTTTTCGTTGTTGTTCTAAAATAATATCTAAAAAAAACTGTACATAAGCATCTGAAGAATCTATTAATTTAAAACATCTAATAATTTCTTCTACTTTTTCGTAAAAAGGCAACTGATGAAAATTCGATAATTCAAAAAATACTTCATATATTTTTAACTCTTCAAAAACAATATCAATAGATTTTTGAATCATTTCAGAAATAAATAAATTTTTAGCTATTTCTAATTTTAAATGATAATGTAAAAAATATAAAACTTCTAATAAAGCTTCTTTATCATTCGGATGTTGAATAATTTGCAACACATAAACTATAAATTTTACACTAGCACTATTATCTAACAATAAAGTTTCTGAAGAAATAATATTAATTCCATTTTCAGACAAATAATTTGCCACTTCAATACCGTCTTTTTTCTTACGAACTAAAACACATATTTCATTTAAAGAAAATGATTTTGATGCTTTTTCAATAGTTTCTAAAATTTTCTTCGGATATTTTAATTGCTCATCCTCTTTATCTTCTTCTTTATCTAAAAAAGATAAAGACACTAAACCTCCTTTTTTGGCAGTTGTTAATTGGTTATTTCCTTCAATAAACAATTTTTTATAATTTTGATTTTCAAAAAAGTTAGCTGTGTGATTAAAAAACTGATTGTTAAAATCAATAACTTCGGTGTAACTTCTAAAATTTGTTTCTAAGGTTTTTATTTCTTTTTCAATATGAAACGGGTTATCCGTACTTGAACCTAATGAAATAAATTGCTCTGCTTTTCCTCCACGCCAACGATAAATAGCTTGTTTACCATCACCTACCAATAATAAATTACTATCCTCTTGTGCTAGTGAATTATCTATTAACGGAATTATATTTCCCCATTGTAATACTGATGTATCTTGCATTTCATCAATAAAATAATGCATAAACCGCTCTCCTATTCGCTCGTAAATAAACGGTGCAGGTTGGTCTTTTATATTATCTGAAATTAACTGATTAAACTCGGCATTTAATCGAATATTATTTTCTTCTTTAATATTGGTTAATTCTACATTTATATAATTTAAAACTGCTAACGGAATTACACTTTTTAACGCCAATCTGTTCATTAAAAACTGCTGATACAATTTTTCAGATTCCATATATAAAGTTAAAAGTTCGGGTAAAATTCCTTCAATCGCACTTTTTATATCGTTGGATTTCGATTTTGCATAAAAATTATTTTCTTCAATACGTTCTCGAAGTTTCGATTCTTCAAAAAACTTTGCTTTTGTAAAATTTTCAGACAACGCTAAAAAATGATTTGGCAACATTGACCTATAAAAATCTTTAGCATCTAATTGCGTACCTTCAATTATTCTTAAACCTTGCTTTCCTATTTCTGAAAACCGAAGTTTAATTTGATATTGTGCTTTAGAAAGTTTACTTTTTAAATTTGTAAAATCGCTTAATTTTTTATCAGCAAGTTCTCTAAAATGTTTGTTATCATCTTCATTTAATAAAATTCTAGAAAACTCGTTTAATTCAACCGAAATATCCCAAGAAGTATCATCATCTGTTTTTTCTAAAGAAAAATCTATCAATAATTTTGTTAAATCGGTATCTGTACCAATTTTAGAAATTAACACATCAACCGCTTCATTTAATAATGAAATTGCATCCATTTCTACCTCAAAATTTAGTGGTAATCCTAAATCGTAGGCAAAACTTTTAATAACTCTATGTGTAAAACTATCAATAGTAGTAATTGAAAAAGCCGAATAATTTTGTAAAATAGCATCTAATATTTTCTTACTTCGTTCTTTTATTTTTTCTTTATCAATAGAAATTTCTTTAATAATAATTTGAAATAAATCATTTTCTTTTCCTTGTGAAAATTCTTCTAAATTTTCTAAAACACGCTCTTTCATTTCACCAGCAGCTTTGTTGGTAAATGTGATTGCTAATATTTTTTGAAACCTAAAAACATCGTTAGAATTCAATAAAACTTTAAGATATTCTTTTACTAAAGTAAACGTTTTTCCACTTCCTGCCGAGGCATTATATACTTGAAAATTTGATAGATTTTGCACAGCCTAATTTTTAATGCAAAATACCTTTTTAAAGCACATTAAACAAGATAATTAAAAGAGTAATAAAAATATTTTGAAGCAATTTCCCGCTTTCCGCACTCGCTTTTTTTGTTTTTTAAAAAGAAAAACAAAAAAGAGCTCAAACAATTGCTTCAATCGGGGCTAGGCATTTGTACTTTTTTTGATATTTAGAAAAAACTATTTACATCCTACTTTAAAAAGATGAGATTTTAAAATAGCTATCAAATAAAAGTCAGAGCCTATTTAAGGTTTTATTTAAAAACATTTTATAGCTAAAAAACCGAATCCGTCAAACTGAATTTATTTCAGTTTCGCATCCTGATTTGCCGTATTTCTTTACTTTATGCGATGCTGAAATAAATTCAGCATGACATTTAGATAGTAAAAAAATACTTTAGATAAAATTTAAAACACGAAACTTATCCTCTAAATAAAAAGAAATCTTTTTTCATTGATTCAATTTCAGAATCATCATTAGTAATAATATAATCGATTGCTTTTTCAGTAAAAGTTTTTCCTTTTTCGGTAAGCGATATAATTTTATTATCAATAAAAATCAAGTTATTTTTATCAGCCAATTCAACAATTGATTTTGCTTTTAATTTATGCCAATTAATATGTTCATTTAAATGATTAATATGGCGTTCTCTTTTTTCTTTATGATTATTTAAATGCAATAAAAAAGTAAGTAATTGTACTTCTTTTTGTTGCTGTCTATTTCTATATAAAACAGCAATCAACCCACTATTTGGAGCGAATAAATAAACCAGAAAAAACACAAAACCAAGCATTGTTATCATTGAACCAGCAATAGAAGCATCTAAATAATGTGCTAACCAATACCCTGAAATTGCTGAAAAAACACCAAAAAACACTGAAAAAAACAACATTTTTTTCAAATCGTTTGTTAATAAATAAGACGTTGCCGCAGGTGCAATCATTAAAGCAACTACTAAAATTGCGCCAACAGCATCAAAAGCTCCAACAGTTGTTATCGAGGCTACACTCATTAATCCGTAATGAATTACAACAGGTGAAAAACCTAAAGCCGTTGCTAATCCTGCATCAAATGTACTTACTTTTAATTCTTTAAAAAAGGCGATTAAAAGACTTAAAGTAATCAATAAAATAGTCCCTATAAGCCACAATGATTTAGGACCAATATCAATTCCATTAATTAATAATCTATCAAACGGAGCAAAAGCCAATTCACCTAATAAAACAGCGTCTACATCTAAATGAACATCGTTTGCATTTTTAGCAATTAAAAGCACACCGATACTAAATAAAGCAGGAAATACCAACCCAATTGCAGTATCTTCTTTTACTAATTTTGTTTTCTGAATATATTCAACCAAAACCACGGTTAAAATTCCTGATAAAGCACCCATTAAAATTAATAAAGGCGAATTTAAATCGTGGGTGATAAAAAAACCTATTACCAAACCAGGTAAAATAGAATGACTAATTGCATCACTAATTAACGCCATTTTTCGCAATACCAAAAACACACCAGGGATTGCACAAGCTATGGCTACTAAACTTGCAATTAATTGTATTTCAATTTGAGCACTACTCATTTTTTTATTTTTCTATATTTTGATTGTATAAATTACCTGCAAATTGATACCCTTCTTCAGTCATTGACCACATTCTACCGTGTAATTTGATATATTTTTTTTCTTCTAACTTTTTTAAAGTTCCTTTTGTGTATCCTTGAAAATTATTTAAAATTTTTATCGCATGCGGATGTGATTTATCTTCATGAGTTTTAACAAGGTCAAACATAAAAGACAACGTTTTATGTAATTGTAAATCTCTACGATTTTTTAAAAAACGTATCTGACTAAAAAGTAAACCTCTTGATGGCGAAAAAATAAAAGAAAACACCACAAACACAGCTGCAACTAATACAATTACAGGTCCTGTCGATAAATTTGCTTGACTCGCACTAATTCCCGTTCCTACAACCCCAGAAAGTAGTCCGAAAATTGCAGCTAAAACAACCATTGTACTTAAACTATTTGTCCATTGACGGGCTGCCGCTGCTGGTGCTAATAACATCGCACTCATCAAAACAACACCAACAGTTTGCAAACCTAAAACAATTGCTAACACTATAAAACTAGTAATTAAAGCATCAATAAATTTAACATTGAAACCTAAGGTTTTTGCATAATCGGCATCAAATAATAAAAGTTTAAATTCTTTCCAAAAAAGCAATAATACCGCCAAACAAATAGCCGTTACAATTGCCATGAACCAAACATCTTCAACTAATAATGTTGCTGCCTGACCAAATAAAAACTTATCCAATCCTGACTGATTTGCATTCGGTTGTTTCTGTATAAAGGTTAAAAGTAACATTCCAAATCCGAAGAAAACAGACAAAATCAATCCTAAAGCGGTATCAGTTTTTAAATGCGTATTTTTTACAATACTACGTATCCAAAAAGCTCCTATTAACCCACTAATTAATGCACCAATCAATAACACATTAGTATCTTTTGTACCTGTTATTAAAAAGGCAATCGCAATTCCTGGAAGTGAAGCGTGTGAAATTGCATCACCAAGTAAACTTTGTTTTCTTAATACAGCAAAACTTCCTAACATTCCACAAATAGCTCCTAAAATTGCCGTTCCAATAGTAATTGTTCGAAGTGTATAATCTGAAAAAACGAGTTTAAAATATTCTTGTAAATCCATTATTGTTGTACACTTACTTTATAGTTAATTCCGTAAGTTTTGGTTAAATTATCATCATTAAAAATTTCTTTAACAGGACCTGTAGCTATTTTTTTCACATTTAAAAAAGTTACCCAATCAAAATATTCGGGAACAGTTTGTAAATCATGATGTACTACAATTACAGTTTTCCCTGCTTTTCGGAGTTCTTTTAAAATATTGATGATGGTAATTTCGGTAGTTGCATCAACTCCCTGAAAAGGTTCATCCATAAAATAAATAGCTGCATTTTGTGCCAAAGCCCTGGCTAAAAAAACACGCTGTTGTTGTCCTCCTGAAAGTTGAGAAATTTGACGACTTTTAAAAGCCAACATTCCTACTTTTTCAAGCGCTTCTAAAGCTGTTTTTTTCTGAGCTCTTCCAGGTCTTTTAATCCAACCTAAACTTCCGTAAGTTCCCATTAACACGACATCTAAAGCAGTTGTAGGAAAATCCCAATCGACACTTCCTTTCTGTGGAACATAGGCAACTAACTTTCGTTGTTTTTCATAGGATTTTCCAAATATAGAAACACTTCCTGCAATCGGTTTTATAATACCTAAAATAGATTTTATCAACGTAGATTTCCCTGCTCCATTTGGTCCAACGATTGCCATTAAAACACCTTCAGGAATTGCCAAATCAATATCCCAAAGTACGGGTTTATAATTATAAGCAACTGTTAAATCATCAACAGTTACTGCGTATTTTATTTCACTCATTTGTATTATCTGTTGATTATTTTAAGGCGTTTACAATCGTATTTACATTTGCGTTGTACATTCCAATATACGTTCCTTCGATAGTTCCTGCACTTCCTAAAGCATCAGAATATAAAGTTCCGCCAATAACAACTTCTTGATTTTTCGATTTTACAGCAGCCTGTAAAGCTTCAATAGTTCGTTTAGGAACTGAACTTTCTACAAAAATTGCTTTCACTTTGTTATCAATAATAAACTTCGCTAATTTTTGAACATCCTGAACACCTGCCTCCGTAGCTGTTGATAAACCTTGTAAACCAACAACATTAAATTTGTGTTGTCTTCCGAAGTAATTAAAAGCATCGTGAGCGGTTACTAAAATTCTTTTTTCTTGAGGTAATTCATTTATTTTAGTTGCTACTTGCTTATTTAACTCCTGTAATTTTTCTAAATATATTTTTGCATTTTCTTTATAGAATGATGCATTTTTAACATCTATTTCGGCTAATTTATTAGTAACATAAGAAGTAATTTTTGTCCAATTAGTAATATCAAACCAAATATGTGGGTCGTAATTTGAAGCAAATAATTCTGAAGCTATTAAGTTTTTTTTATCAATAACATCAGAAATAACAATGGTTTTTTTATTCTGATGTTCCATTTTTTCAAAAACCTCTTCTAACTTTCCTTCTAAATGTAATCCATTATAAATAACAACATCGGCATTAAATAATTTAGATACATCGCCTTCGCTGGCTTTATATAAATGTGGGTCAACACCTGCTCCCATTAAACCATTTACTTCAATTTTATTGCCACCTATATTTTTTATTAAATCGGTAATCATTGTAGTTGTTGTAACTACATTTAATTTACCATTTTGTTTTTTCTCTGTTGTTTTACATCCAATTGTTATTAAAACAAGTATTACTACTATTACTTTTTTCATTTTATTTTTTTATTTATTTTATTTTTTGGATATAAATATTATTGGCAACTTTATTTGAAATGGTCATTTTTTTATCATTTATCATTACTAGAAAAGAATCATCAAAAGGTTCTTTATCTAAAACTTCTATGTGTTGTCCTAATGCAATTTCTTGTTTATCTAAAAAGCGTAAAAACTCAGAAGAAGTATCATTAACACCAACACAAACTCCTTGTTCATTTTTATGCAATGTTGCTAATAAACTTTTTTGAATTTGTGGCAAATTTCCTTCTTTATCAGGAATTGGGTCTCCGTGTGGGTCTGTTTTTGGCTGTCCTAAAAAAACATCTAATTCATCAATCAATTTAGGCGATTGAATATGCTCTAATTGCTCGGCAACCTCATGCACCTCATCCCAAGAAAAATTAAGCTTTTCTACTAAAAAAACTTCCCATAAACGATGTTTACGAATAATATTTGCGGCAGTTTTTTTACCTAAATCAGTTAAAGTAACTCCTTGGTATTTTTTATAGATAACCACTTCTTTATCCGATAATTTTTTAATCATATCGGTTACCGATGATGCTTTTGTTACCAACATTTTGGCAATCGCATTAGTGGTAATTCCTTTATCAGATACTAAGGCTAAATGATATATTGTTTTTATATAATTTTCTTCGGATTGACTAAACATCTTTTTTTGATCGTATTTTTTGATACTACAAAGATATGTATTTTCATTTATATAAAATAATCTTTAGACAAGTCTAAAAATTATTTTATGTTTGCATTAAATTTAGAACAAGTCTAAGCTAAAAAATAACCACAGAGTGATGAAAAAATTACTATTATTTACACTTTTACTAATTTCAGCCTTTAGTAAAGCACAAACTATAACCGGAAAAATAACCACCTCGAAAGGCGCAATACTTCCTTTTACCAATATTTTGATAAAAAATAGCAGCACAGGAATCACTTCCGATGAAAATGGCGTATTTATTTTAGAAAACATTTCTCTAAACAATCAAAAAAAAGTTACCTTAATTGCTTCTGCTGTGGGGTTTATGTCTTCTCAAAAAAAAATAAACATATCAAAAGAAAAAGTAAATACTGTAAATTTTAGCTTAACCGAACACGCCGAATTATTAGACCAAATTACCGTAACAGGAACTCGAACCGACAGACGAAGCACTAAAAACCCTGTGATTGTAAACGTAATAAACAGCCAAACTTTAGCAGATGTACAGGCGTGTAATTTATCGGAAGGATTAAAATTTCAAACAGGTTTACGAGTAGAAACAGATTGTCAAACGTGCAACTATACACAACTTAGAATGAACGGTTTATCTGGTGGATATTCGCAAATTTTAATAAACGGTCGCCCGATTTTTAGCCCTTTAACTGGTTTGTATGGTTTGGAGCAAATTCCTACCAATATGATTAACAGAATTGAAGTTGTTCGTGGTGGTGGTTCGGCATTATACGGTTCGAGTGCCATTGGTGGAACAGTCAATGTAATTACCAATATCCCGAAGAAAAACAATTTTAGTATTGGCTATAATTATCAAAATTTCAAAGGTGCTTCTGACCATATTATTTCAGGAAATGCAACCGTTGTTAATGAAGATAAAAATGCAGGAATTTCGTTTTTTATCAATCATAGAAATCGTGAAATTTATGACCATAATGATGATAATTTTTCAGAACTTCCAGAACTTAAAAACAACTCTTTTGGTACAAACTTGTTTTTTTTACCTACGGATAATCAAAAAATAGAGATTAATTTCAGCAAAATGAATGAAGACCGTTACGGTGGAGAAATCATTGAAAATGCCCCTCATTTTGCCCTACAATCTGAAAAAAGAATACACGATGTGTATGTTGGAAATATCGATTATCAACTTAATTTTAATGAAGATAAAAGTTCATTAATTACATACATAGCCTCACAATATACTGACCGAGAACACTATACAGGAATCCGTCCTGGAACTCAAAATGTAACTGAAGATACTGAACATTTGGCAAATCCGCCATACGGAAATTCAGAAACTACTACCTTTCAAGGAGGACTTCAATTCAATCATAAATTAGAAGATTTTATCAAAGGAAATAATGTATTAACTCTTGGTGGAGAATTTGTTCAAGATGATGTTTTTGATGAAATTAAAGCCTATGAATATAACGTTGACCAAGTTACTCAAAACTACGGATTTTTCTTCCAAAGTGATTGGGAAATTAATAAAAAATGGAATTTATTAGCAGGGGTTCGTTATGACCATCATAAATTAGAAGCACTCAATAAAGATAAAACAAAGAAATCAATTATCAATAATGTAGCAAGTCCACGTGTTTCTTTACTTTTCAAACCTTTTGAAAAAACACAATTAAGAGCCACTTGGGGAACAGGGTTTAGAGCTCCTCAAGCCTTTGACACCGATTTACATATGGCTTTTGCTGGTGGTGGAATTTCAAGAGTTCAACTTGCTGATGATTTAAAGAAAGAGCGTTCTAATAGTTATACCGTATCTTTTAATTATGATAAACCAACCGAACATTATATCTATGGATTTACCGTAGAAAGTTTTTATACGGAATTAAATGACGCTTTTTATTTAGAAGGAATTGGAGAAGATGAATTTGGAGAGGTTTTTGAAAAGAAAAATGGAGATGGTGCTGTTGTTAGCGGAATAACCTTAGAGACTCGCTTAAATTATGATGGAATTTTTCAATTTGATGCAGGGCTTACCTATCAATCTAGTAAATACAATACGGCAGTAAGTAATTCTGATGATTTAGAAAGTAAAAAAGAATTTTTAAGAACTCCTACAACTTACGGATACGCAACAGCCACTTATACACCAAATCAGCAATTTAAAACGGCTTTAAACCTCGTTTATACAGGTAAAATGGATGTACTACATTTAGCTTCTGATAAAAATTTAAGTGCCGATGAATATTTTGAATCTCCAGCGTTTTTTAATGCAGGAATTAAAACAAGCTACAATTTTAAGTTAGAAAACTTAAAAACAAATATTGAAGTTTCGGCTGGTGTTAAAAATATTTTTGACAACTATCAAAAATCATTTGATATTGGCAAAGAACGTGATAGTAATTTTATTTACGGACCCGCAGCTCCAAGAACCTATACCTTAGGCTTTAAAATATTTCAATAACCAATCTCAACATAACACCCTGTAATAGAGAGACTTATCTCAAGCCTCTCTATTGTCGTAATACTACCTTAATACTTACATAACATAAAACACTTTGATTAACATTAAAGATACATTCTAATAAAACAAGCATAATTTTCATCTAACATTAGTTTTACAAGATTACATCAGATTTGCAGTGTATATATTAGAACCTAAGTAAGTATTAAATATAATGAAAAAACTAATAATTATTACTCTTTTAAGCCTTTGTAATTTTGTCTATGCACAAAGTAAAGGAACGGTGTCAGGTACGATTTCTGATAAAGAGATGAGCGGTGAAGCTTTACCATTTGCCAATGTTTTTATTAAAGGAAGCACCATTGGAGCAACCACTGACATAGATGGTAAATATTCTTTAAATGTCCCTAGTGGAAACCAAACAATTGTATTCAGTTTTGTTGGGTATCAAACCATAGAAAAAGCAATTTCTGTAAAAGCAGACCAAACTTTAATTGTTAATCAACAACTTGGCGCTAATGAAGGCGTTTCTTTAGATGAAATTGAAATAAAAGCAACTGTTAGTAGAGAAAAAGAAAGTGCGTTACTTTTACAACAGAAAAAAGCAACGGTAATTGTTGAAAGTATTGGAGCACAAGAATTATCAAAAAAAGGAGTTAGTAACGCCGCTGCGGCAACCACTAAAATATCAGGAGTAACTAAAAGTGAAGGTACTGGTGCTATTTATATTCGTGGTTTAGGAGATCGTTATTTATCTACCTCAATGAACGGTTTGCCTGTTCCTTCCGATAATGTAAATAATAAGAATATCAACTTAAATTTATTTAATACCAACATCATTCAAAATGTAGGAATTTCTAAAACATATACGACTAACAACTATGCCGATCAAGGTTCAGGATCTGTAAATATTGTATCAAAAGAATATTCAAAAAAAGGTATCAAAATTGGTTTAAGCGGTGGTGGTAATACCAATGTTATCGGATTAAGCAATTTTAGAAAAACCATTATTAATGATGATGTTACTTTTGGTTTTCACGAAAAAAAACACGCTTTACAAGACGCCTTAACAAGACAAGGATGGGATACTAAAACAACAAATGTTCCATTTAACTATAGCGCATCTGTAGGTGGTGGTCATAAATTTGACATCTTCGGGAAAGAATTAAAATTTGTAGCATCTGCTTCTTATTCTTCTTCTAACTCTTATCAAGAAGGATTATTTAGAAGTTATAAAGCCAATATTTTAGACAAAGGATTTTCTAAAAATGGAGAATATGATACTGAAAAATATATTACAAACACCAATGCTACCGGATATATTAACTTCAGTTTAAAATTAAATGATAACAACAAATTAAAATACAATACTTTAATCGTTAATAAAAGTCAAGACTTATTATACGAACAAGGAAGAAAAGGTTTCGGTTATGTTTACGATCAAGACCCTAGCGAAGATGGCGCTTTTGTAAGAGATCAAAACTTTAAACAAACAACGCTTTTCGTTAACCAATTATTAGGAGAACACAAACTAGACCAAAATAATACCTTAAACTGGGCAGCGGGTTACAACTTTGTTTTAGCCGAAGAACCTAACAGAATTAGAAATGAAGTAAATATTTTAGATCCTAAAAATCCTTCATCACAAATTCAATATGCACACGTTGGAGATTATCAACAACGTAAATCAAGTCAAAAAATTGAAGACAACGATTACAATGCTTTAGTTCAAAACAAACTTGCTCTAGGACAAAGTGCAGATGAATATGAAAAGAAACCATACGCCTTAAACTATGGAATAAATATCCGTAAAAAAGAAAGAAGTTTTAAGTCATTATTTGTAGGGGTAAAAGCAAAAGGAATGAAAGCTCCTTCTGTTGATAACATTACCAATACTTTTACTGCGAGTAACTTTAATACTAATTTATACCCTAACTTAGAATTAAAAACCCGTCCTTACGATACCTATTCAGCTGATTTATTAGCTTATGCAGGTTTTGTGAATTTTGATTTTCAATTAAATGAAAAACTTTCAGGAAATTTAGGATTACGTTTTGAAAAAGATGAAATAAACATGGATTGGAGTGTTGCCAATTACATCGATAAAACAACACAAAAAGAACGAATTGGTAGTTTAAGTAAAAAATACGAAGGTCTTTACCCTAGTGTAAACTTAAAATACGAATTAAACGAAAAAAATTATTTACGTTTTGCTTCAAGTGTAACACAAACCTTACCAGAATTTAAAGAACTTGCACCCTTAGAATATGTATCACCAACAGGGCGTGTTACCAGAGGAAACCTTGATTTAGAAAAATCAGACATTTATAATATCGATTTAAAATGGGAATTCTTTCCAAGTAGAGAAGAATTGGTATCGGCAACGGTATTTTATAAGCAAATTAAAAACCCTATTAACTTAGGATTAACAAGAGGTTCATCAGGAAACTTTATTTTTGAAAACACTGGAGATAAAGCAGATGTGTTAGGTTTAGAAGTTGAAGGAAAAGTTGGATTACTTAAAAATGAAGACGATAAAAACTTGTTAAGCGCTACTGGTAATGTTACTTTAATGTATTTAAATCAAGATTTACATAAAGAATTTCAATACAAAGACGTAACAAAAACAAAATTACAAGGAGCTTCTAACTTTATTTTCAATGGATCTGTAAGTTATAACTCACAAACAGAAAAACCATTAATAGCAACGGTAACAGGAAATTATTCATCAGATAAAATATTTTCTTTAGGAGCGCCACGTAGTCAAGCACAAAGAGCTACCTTATATAACGATCAAATTATTCAAAAAGGTTTTTTCACTTTAGATGCTATTGTTAGTAAAGAAATTACGGATTACTTAACTCTTAAATTAGTAGGAAAAAACGTATTAAATCCTGAAATCAAGCAAACCCAGTTAGTTCGAAATACCAGAACAGGTCTTGAAACAAATCAAACAGTTCAGTTATACAAAAAAGGACAACAAATTAGTTTAGGATTAAGCCTTTCTTTCTAAGAAAAGAAGAAACTCTTAAACAAGATACTTACTAAAAAAATCTTTGTGAAATTTCACAAAGATTTTTTTTGCACAAAACTTAGAACCTGTTTAAAAATTAAAGAAAGTGTTTTGAAAACAGATAAACGTCATGCTGAATTTAGTTCAGCATCACATCAACAAGAGAACTTCAGCAAATCAGAGCGAACCTAAAATTTAAACAAGCTCTTAAACGATTCAAGTTAATTATAAAAAACAAGTCACTATTTATTAACACTAAACCAAAATCGTTAACCTTCAAAACCAAAACCGTTAACCTTTAATTAAATAAAAAGAGTTAAACATAGCCTTAATTTGTATAACAGAAATTAAACAAATCAAAATGAAAAAAATAGTCTTAAGAGCTTTTGTAGTAGCAGCATTATTAACAGGAACTACGACTTTCGTTAGTTGTGGAAGTGATGAACCAGCAATTATTGGTGGTGGTACAGGAACAGGTACTGACCAAGAAGGTATTAAACTTGAAGGAAAAGTAGCAGGTACAATGACCTTAGACGCCTCAAAAACATATAACTTAACCGGTTCTTATATTGTAGAAGACGGTGGGAAATTAGTCATTCCTGCAGGAACTAAAATTAATGTAACAGGAAAAGGAACAGAAGCTTTTATTGCAGTATTAATGGGCGGTCAAATTGATGTTCAAGGAACAGCAAGCAAGCCTGTTATTATGACTTCACTAAATGGAAAACCAGGAGATTGGGGAGGTTTAACCATCTGTGGTAAAGCAACAACAACCGCTGGCGTAGATGCCGAAGCTGAAGTTGGAGGTTTCAAATATGGTGGAACTAATAATGCAGACAATTCTGGAACCATTCAATATTTAATGATAAAAGGAACAGGAGCATCAATTAATTCAGAATCTCAATACAACGGAATTTCATTATACGCCGTTGGATCAGGAACAACTATTGAAAATGTAGCAGTAATAGACGGTTCTGACGATGGAATTGAATTTTTTGGAGGAAGCGTTTCTGTTAAAAACATCTATTTAGAAAACAACGAAGACGATTCAATCGACTGGACAGAAGGTTGGAACGGAACCGTTACAAACTCTTATATTTCACATACAAAAGAAGGTTTTTCAACAGCTTTAGAAGGAGATAAAGCAAATAACAACCCTAAATTTGTTAATTTAACAGCCATTTCTACCCAAGGAGGAACCGCTTTACAATTCAAAAAAGAATCAGGAGCAACCATTACAGGATTATCTTTAACAGGATATGCTAAAAACATTGACATGAAAGATGACGGAAAGTTATCAAATATTAAAATTGATGGTCAAGATGCAAATCCAACAGCAAACTATACAAAGGCAGCTACTGTAAACGCAAAAGACTTTAGTTGGGTAAATTCATCTGTACATGCTGACGCTAACTTATTACAAGGAAAAGTTACAGGTACCGTTACTTTAGACCCATCAATCGCCTATAAATTAACAGGATCTTACATTGTTGAAGCTGGAGCAAAATTAATCATTCCTGCAGGAACTAAAATCGAAGTTACAGGAACAGGAACAGAAGCATTTATCGCTGTATTAATGGGTGGTCAAATAGATATTCAAGGAACCCAAAGTAACCCTGTTGTAATGTCATCACCAAAAGGAAAACCTGGAGATTGGGGTGGTTTAACCATCTGTGGAAAAGCAACTACCACTGCAGGATCAGGAGCTGAAGCAGAAGTTGGAGGTTTCAAATACGGAGGAACTTCAGACACTGATAACTCAGGATCAATTAAAAACCTAGTCATTAAAGGAACAGGGGCATCAATTAATTCAGAATCTCAATATAATGGAATTTCATTATACGCAGTAGGATCAGGAACAGTAATTGAAAATGTCGCTGTAATAGACGGAGCAGACGACGGAATTGAATTTTTCGGAGGAACAGTATCTGTTAAAAACATCTACCTAGAAAACAACGAAGACGATTCAATCGACTGGACAGAAGGATGGAACGGAACCGTTGAAAACTCTTATATTTCACACTCTAAAGAAGGTTTTTCAACAGCTTTAGAAGGAGATAAAGCAAATAACAACCCTAAATTTGTTAATTTAACAGCGGTTTCAAGTGTAAAAGGAACAGCCTTACAATTCAAAAAAGAATCAGGAGCCACCATCACTAACTTACACTTACATGGCTATGGTAAAAACATTGACATGAAAGATAACGGAAAGTTATCAAACGTTCAAATTGATGGTGCAGACGCTTCAACAGAAGCTGATTACATGAAAGGAACAAAAGTTGATACTTCAAAATGGGCTTGGAAAAACGCAGGTTTATAAGCCTGAAAATTAGAAGTAATTAAGCTTATAAATTTAATCCAGAGAACTTCAATTCTCTGGATTTTTTATTGCCTTAAAACAACATTAGCAGCACATTTTTAGTAGATTTTTTTTCAGAAGCAATTTCCCGCTTTCCGCACTCGCTTTTTTTTGAAGAAAAATCAAAAAAAGAGCTCAAACAAAGCTTCAATCGGGGCTAGGCATTTTTGCTAATTTTCATAAATCGATACATCAATTATAATTCCACCAATCTCTACCCTGTTAGTCCGAGTACGAGTAATTTTTTCCTTCAAAAATTAAACAAACGTCATGCTGAATTTAGTTAGTTCAGCATCCCATCAAAAAGGGACTACGATAAAACAAAAAAGACCTCACAGGTTTTGAAACCTGTGAGGTCTAACTCACTACTATTTAATAAGAATTTTAACTTTGGGTAAATAAACTAATCTTTATATTTTTTTTAGAAAAACAAAAAAATAAGACACAAAAAAAACCTCAATCTATAAAGATTGAGGTTTCAAAGAAAGGCAACGACCTACTCTCCCACCATTGGCAGTACCATCGGCGCAAATGGGCTTAACTTCTCTGTTCGGGATGGAAAGAGGTGAGCCCCATTGCGATAATCACCTTAAATCGTTTCAGTATA
>NZ_OESZ01000045.1 GCF_900239345.1 Tenacibaculum dicentrarchi
GTGGTTATTCTACTCTTATTTACGCTGTCAATTTCAATATTTTCAATGAACCTAGTTCTCTTTAAAAAACCAGAGATAAGAATAATCTTATCATTTTTTGTAGAAACGTTAGAATCGAACTAACTGACATACTATTGTCATTTCCAAATTTCTTTAATCGTTACGCTTTCTGAAAGCGGTTGCAAATATACATTCTTTTATTTGTTTTAAACAAGTTAAAATTAACTTATTTTTTACATTTTATTAATGTGATACTTATCGATGTTTTAAGTAACAGTTGTTAACTTTTAAACTTGCGTTTTGTTGTTAGCGGTTGCAAATCTACGTCCTTTTATTGGACTGACAAGGGGTTTTATTTGTTTATTTTAAAAGTATTTCATTAATCGCTGATTACTAGGAGATTGATTTGTGTGTTTTTTTATCTTTTATGTTCTATTAGTTTTAAAAAGTAGTGTTCTACTAAAATTAGCACGTATTAATATCTGAAATTATGGTTTTTTGGCCTGTTAAAAGTGGTTAAAAACAGCTTCGAATGTTTTGTTTTGCTATTTTAGTAATAGATTTTTATTTGTTTTTTTGATTTTAATACTGATAAAGTTCTCGATACTATTTTTTTGAAGGAAAAAAAATCACTCGAACTGACAGTTTATTGTTCGTTTATGGAAATTTTACTTCCGATTTTCAGGCTGATGTTCTGGGGTTCTCATTTTGATGCGATGCTGAAATAAATTCAACAGGATGTTTTGAATTACCTAAACAGGATGAAAATCATTAGAACTAACAATTGTTGTTCGTTAATGGGAGTTTCGTTTTGAATTCTCCAAACAAGAACAAACCTCACAGGTTTTTAAAACCTGTGAGGTTTAAGTTTTACTGCTCGAAATGATAGTATAAACTTTGCCTAAATTATAGTTAAGTTCTCGAATTATTAAAAAAAGTACAAATGCCTAGCCCCGATTGAAGCTTTGTTTGAGCTCTTTTTTTGATTTTTCTTCAAAAAAAAGCGAGTGCGGAAAGCGGGTAATTGCTTCTAGAAAAAATAATTATTGAATTTTTATACCTTATATATAACTGCTACTTTTTTTTAGGCTTATTTTTTCTTGCGCGCTTCTTGCGTATTTTTACAAATAACTTTTTATAAACCGTTACATCGATGCTTCCCCGACCTTTTAATACGATATTTTTATAGGGTTTCTTTAATTTTGGGGTTTGATATTCTAATTTTTCATCAACAAATGCACGTTGTAAAATATCTTCTATTAAAAAATCTTCATTTATCGTTTCTGGTATGTATTTCGATTTTAATGACAACTTGAATATATTTGCGGTGGTATTGTACCAAAATGCCTTCCAGCTACTTCGCAATTCTTTAATATTTTGAAAAGCGGTTTTGCCTGATTGGCGATGTATTAATTTTAACAAAATACGCCCCTCTGTTTTGGTTAATTTTTTTAAAGGACTCGTCAGTTCTTCTTGGAGGTACTTTTGAGTTCTTTTTATATATTTTCTTTTGGCTCTTTTCGATTTTATTTTTGATAAACGAACCGCTACACTGTCTATTTTTTTTGCCGCCAAAACAGCATAAGGGTATGCTTTAAAAACTTTTTTACGAAACCAGTAATAATAATGAATATCTAATTTTTCTTTAAACTTATGCTTCGGAAAAATAGCTACTTCATTTAATGTAATCATTAAACTATCGCCATTTTTTAACAAAAAATATTCTTCATTAACGTTTGGTAGTGTGTCTTTTATTTGTCCTATGCTACTAGAAACGAAGAGTACTATATATATATATAAAAGTTTTTTCATTAATTTTAAGTATCAAATAAAAACTCAAAGATATTCCTTTTTTTTAAACAAAAAACTCATGAAATATATTATATGCTTCAGGAGTTTTTTTGCTATAATTATATCTTTTATTCGGCCATAATTGCTTCTGCAACCTTTTTATAAGTTCCGTTTGATAATTTTTCTCGAATTGCTGAAAATGCAACAATTGTTTCATCAACATCTTTTTGTGTGTGACGTGCTGTTGGTATTAATCTTAAAATAATTAATCCTTTTGGTATTACAGGATATACCACTATTGAACAAAATACCGCGTGATTTTCACGTAAATCTTGAACCATTGCCATTGCTTCAGGGATTTCTCCTTTTAAGAATACAGGAGTAATACATGTTTGTGTAGTTCCTAAATCAAAACCAGCAGTACGCAGACCTGATTGTAATGAGTTGGTAATTTTCCACAAATTCTCTTTTAATTCAGGCATGGTACGCAACATGTCTAATCGTTTTAAGGCGCCTTTTACCATAGGCATTGGCAACGATTTAGCAAACATTTGTGAACGCATGTTATACTGTAAATACTGAATTATGTCTTTATCAGCTGCAAAGAAAGCTCCGATTCCTGCCATCGATTTTGCAAATGTTGCAAAATAAACATCAATACCCTCTTGAACTCCTTGCTCAAAACCAGTTCCTTTTCCGTCTTTACCTAGTGTTCCAAAACCATGGGCATCATCAACTAAAATTCGGAAGTTATATTTTTCTTTTAAGGCGATAATTTCTTTTAAACGACCTTGCTCACCTCGCATTCCAAAAACACCTTCGGAAATCAATAAAATTCCTCCACCTGTTTTTGCTGCCATTTTAGTGGCTCTTTGTAAGTTTTTTTCACAGCTTTCAATATCGTTATGCCTGTAAACAAAACGTTTTCCTGCATGTAAACGAACACCATCAATAATACAAGCGTGGGTGTCCATGTCGTAAACAATAATATCTTCTTTGGTAACCAAAGCATCAATTGCCGATACCATTCCTTGGTAGCCAAAGTTTACTAAATATGCCGCTTCTTTTTCTACAAAATCAGCACATTCTTGCTCTAATTGCTCGTGGTATTTAGTGTGCCCTGACATCATACGAGCTCCCATTGGATAAGCTAATCCGTCGGTTGCTGCTGATTCACCATCAACCTTTAAAACCTCTGGATGATTTGCTAAACCTAAATAATCATTGATACTCCAAGTAATTACTTCTTTTCCATTAAAAGACATTCTGTTAGAAATTGGTCCTTCTAACTTTGGAAAAACAAAATATCCTTCTGCCTTATCTGCCCATTTTCCTAACGGTCCTTTATCTTGTTTAATTCTTTCAAATAAATCTTTAGTCATTATTACTTTTGTAATTTTATTCCTTACAAAAATAATGATTTTTAAGATGTTCTCAAAATAGTTAAGCACTTGATTCTTTTGTTAAAAAAAGTTCTTTTTATAATTTTTCTAATTCTAAACTATAATCGTATTGTAAATCTTCATGCAGGCTTGCTACAATTTTCTGAATCAGTTTTACTTGAGTTTCTAGTATATTTTGTAAACGAGGGCTATTTTTTATTGAAGGTTTTAAATTTTTGAGTTTGATACAAAAATGTAATAATAATTCGACTTCTGTTTCTTTATTCTTTGAAAAACGAATGTGTTTTTTTGTGTTTGTTAATATTTTACGTGCACTTTTTCTGATAAAAAAATAACTTTTAGTATTGATGTTTTCAAATAACACATCCATCTCGTTTTTAATAGCTAAAATATAACCTTGTTCATTATCAGCTTCAAATAACAGGTAAGTAAGCAGTTCTTTATTTTCTTTTTTAAAACGAATTAACTGCAAACAAATTTCTAATAATTCATTTTGATTTTTATGTTTTAATTCGTCTTTTAATGCTTTAATAGTTGCTGTTTCCATAACATAATTTTAAATAATATAACAAAAAAAACCTCACAGCTATTACGACTATGAGGTTTTGATGGTGTTTTTATATGCTTTTTAATTATTGAATACTTGGTACGTTAACAACTTCGTTAACCTCAGCATCATAATCTATTCCTGCTACTTTAAAACCGAATAATTTAAAAAATTCTTGACTATATCCTTCTAAATCTCCAATTTCCGATAAATTTTCAGTGGTTGCTGTTTTCCATAATTCTGAAATTTCTGCTTGTACATCTTCACGCATTTCCCAATCATCTACACGGATTCTACCTTTTTCATCTAAAGCTAAATCGCCTCCAAATAAACGCTGGCTATATAAACGCTGAATTTGTTCGATACATCCTTCGTGAATTCCTTTTTCTTTCATCACCTTAAATAAAAGTGAAATATATAATGGAATTACAGGAATTGCAGAACTCGCTTGTGTTACCAAGGCTTTATTTACCGAAACATACGCCTTTCCTCCTATTGATTTTAAATCATCAGAAATCGTAAAAGCAGTTGCTTCTAAATCATCTTTAGCCGCACCAATTGTTCCATTTCTGTACACAGGTTTGGTAACTTCAGGGCCGATATAAGAATATGCCACTGTAGTAGCACCTTCCGATAATAAGTTTTCTGATTGTAATGCGTCCATCCACATTTTCCAATCTTCACCCCCCATAACTGTTACCGTATTGGCAACATCGTCGCCTTGGGCTGGGTTTATAGAAATTTCTGAAACTTTTCCAGTATGAAAATCTACGGTTTTGTTGGTAAAAACTTCTCCAATAGGTTTTAATGTTGATTTAAAACGTTTTCCTGATACAGGGTGCATTCTAACTGGCGATGCTAAACTATAAATAACCAAGTCAATTTGCCCTAAATCTTGTTTGATTAGGTTAACAACCTGTTCTTTTATTTGGTTTGAAAACGCATCTCCATTAATACTTTTGGCATATAAACCAGCCTTTGTTGCTTCCTGTTCAAAAGCAGCTGTATTGTAAAAACCTGGCGACCCTGGTTTTCCTTCTGTTGCTGGTTTATCAAAGAAAACCCCAATTGTAGCAGCGTCTGAAGCAAATGCACTTGTTATTCTTGATGCCAATCCGAAACCTGTTGAAGCACCGATTACTAATACTTTTTTAGCACCTTCAATTTTTCCTTTTGATTGTACGTATGCTATTTGATCTTTTACATTTTGCTCACAACCCGTTGGATGAGATGTTAAACAAATAAATCCTCTAGTTCTTGGCTCTATTATCATTTTTAACTAATTTCTTATTAATTTTTATTAATTGCTATCTGTTTTAAAACTTTTAATTTCTAATTGGCTATCTTTAATTCGTTGCCCAATCATCATTAAAATTCTTTTATTGATATCGGTATTATTGTCTTTATAAAATTCAAATTCCCCCACAGTAAACTGCCCGATAATCAACCCTAAAAACTGATTTTTTAAATTGATATTTTTCTTGGTGATACTATTTACCGCTTTATTAAATTTTTCTTTTTCGATATTTATAATATCTACTTTTTGACTTTTACAGAAAAAGATAAAAAATTGTAAAAGCAATTCGTGTTGTAATTTTAAAATTGGGCGTATTGTTTTATTCTGAAAATCTTCTACAGGAATTTCAGAGGATAAATTTAATACCGGGCGAATATTTATTTTATTGCTATCCATTTAAAAAATTAACAACGTTTTTTTCAATACGATTTAATACATTTTCAGTATTTGCTTTTACAAACTTCTCTCCTGTAATTTGCTCGTATAATTCAATATATCTGTTTGAAATTTCGGTAACTTTTTCGTCTGACATTTCAGGAATTGCCTGCCCGTCTTTTCCTTGAAAATCATTTTCAATTAACCACTGACGTACAAATTCTTTTGACAATTGCTTTTGTGGCACTCCTTTTTCTTGACGTTCAGCATATCCATCGGCATAAAAATAACGAGAAGAATCTGGCGTATGAATTTCATCAATTAAAACAATTTTACCATCTTTTGTTTTACCAAATTCATATTTAGTATCTACTAAAATTAACCCACGAGAAGCAGCTATTTCTGTTCCTTTTTGAAATAAATTTCTAGTGTATTTTTCTAAGATGATATAATCTTCTTCAGAAACCACATTTTTAGATAAAATTTCTTCACGAGTAATATCTTCATCATGATCGCCGTTTTCAGCCTTTGTTGAAGGCGTAATTATTGGTGTTGGAAACTGATCATTTTCCTTCATTCCTTCCGCCATTTCAACTCCACATAAAACTCTTTTACCAGCTTTATATTCACGTGCTGCATGCCCTGACATATACCCACGGATAACCATTTCTACCTTAAAAGGCTCACATAAATGCCCTACAGCTACATTTTCATCAGGCGTTGCATGTAACCAATTTGGAACAACCTGAGCGGTTTCGTTCATCATTTTGGTTGCTATCTGATTTAAAATTTGCCCTTTATAAGGAATTTGACGTGGTAAAACCACATCAAAAGCAGATAACCTGTCAGAAGCTATCATTACCAATAACTCGTCATCTATATTATAAACCTCTCTTACCTTACCTTTATAAACCGACTTTTGCTTTGGAAATTGAAAGTTAGTTTCGTTAATTGTATTCATACTTTTTTTGTTGTGTTGTTAACTCTGTTGTTGATTGCAAAAATATGGTATTTATTTTTGGTTTTTATTTCTTTCTGATAAAGAATAAAAGGATATAAAAACGTTTTTAAATGAAATTTAAACAATTGCTTAATATCTAAAATAATTACCACAATTAGGATAATTTACCTGCGGATTGGTATTTTTTATATAACTTATTATTGATGATGCTGCCGAAAGATTTTGAACATCACCATATTCTGGAAATAAATTATCATAAACAGCAGGTATATAATCGTTTAAACCTACCGAGACAACGGTATTATAGTCTAACAAATTTCCTAGTTCATCTCTAATTTCAATAACTTTTCCTATTTTTTTAATTTGAACACCTGAATAATAAAACCCTGATTTTGACTCTATTAAGAAATTTTTTATTTGCCCTATAGTCATTTTATATTTAACAGTTCCGTTATTAAATGGCTCAATAGTATAGATTTCTCTTTTAGTAATCGCTCCTTTATTTAACGAACTTCTAATCCCTCCTGTATTTTGAAAAGATACATCTACATTCATTATCTTTTTGATAGCATCAGTATATAAACAACCTACTTGATCTCTTTGATGATTAATTAATGAATTTCCTATTACTTCTTCTAATTCGGGTACATCATTATATGTATCAATAATATTTTTAAGCTCTTTGTCGTATTCTAAAACTTCTTCTAAATTAATAAGCGTATAATTAATATTTGTAACTGATTTATTTTTTACAGATAGTTCTATTTTTCCTAAATTTTTTAGATAAGAGCCTGATTGAAAAATAGGAATTCCATTTTCTTTTGTATTAATTTTTTGATGTGAATGCCCTCCTATAATTAAATCGAAGTAAGGAAATTTATTAGCTAATTGAACATCTCCTAAATTACGACTACTTGTGTGCCCTAAATGTGTTAATGCGATAAAAAGATCGGAATCTTCTGATTTCTTAACATCTTTATATTTACTCACAACCGTTTCTGGACGTTCAAATTTCATTTTTTTAACCCTCCACGGGTGTGTAGAAGGAATTGTTCCATTCTTTTTTCCATTGGTTTCAACTAAGCCTAAAAAAGTGATTTTTATATTATTTTTTGAAACTGTATAAAACTCATTTGGCTGTGGAACTCCTGATTTTAACATATCTACATTAGCGCAGACCCAATTAAAATTAGCTTGCTCTATTCTCTTTTTTAATGTAGCTTCGCCATAATCAAATTCGTGATTTCCTAATACTGATACATCAAAACCTACTTTATTCATAACATCAATCATCGGAAAACCTTGATTGTCTTTATAATTATCAACTACGGGGCTTCCTGAAAACATATCGCCACTACAAGCAACGATAACATTTTTAGTTTCTTTTTCCTTATCTATTAAATACTTTATTTTCGCAAAGTTATCTAATTGCGCATGTTGGTCATTCACAAAAAATATCGTTACTTTCTTTTCTACTCCTTCATTTAAATCATTATTTTCTGACAGTTCGTTATTTTTAATACCATTTGAAGAGCATGATAATAAAGTGCTTACTAATAGGGTAACAATATTGATTGAAATTTTATTTATCATGGGATGTTTTTTCAACAAATTTAATCAATATAGTATAAATTAAAGATAACTTATAGCCTATAATAACAAACATTTTTTTTATTGAAAAAGACTATTTTAAACGGCTCGTAGATTCGTTTAAGTAGTCTTTTAATTTTTGAAGATAAAAAAATAGCAATTACTCCGTTTCAATACTTTTATAAGCTTTAATAATTTTTTTAATCAATCGATGACGCACTACATCTTTATCATCAAGATATATTTGGGCAATACCATTAATCTCTTTTAAAGCTAACAAAGCTTCTTTTAAACCTGAAACCTGTTTACGTGGTAAATCTATTTGCCCAGGGTCACCAGTAATAATGAACTTTGCATTTTTCCCCATTCTTGTTAAAAACATTTTCATCTGATTATGGGTTGTATTCTGCGCTTCATCTAAAATAACAAAAGCGTTGTCTAGCGTTCTTCCACGCATAAATGCCAACGGAGCAATTTGAATGATGCCTTTTTCAATATGTGATTCTAATTTTTCATGAGGAATCATATCACGCAAAGCGTCATATAAAGGCTGCATGTACGGATCTAATTTTTCTTTTAAATCGCCAGGTAAAAACCCTAAGTTTTCACCTGATTCTACCGCAGGACGTGTTAATATTATTTTACGGACTTCTTTTTCTTTCAATGCTTTTACAGCCAAAGCCACCGCAGTATATGTTTTACCTGTTCCTGCAGGACCTACAGCAAAAAGCATATCATTTTTACTCATTAAATCAACCATTTTACGTTGATTTGATGTTTGTGCTTTTATTAAATTTCCATTAACGCCATGCACTAAAACACCTTCTATTTTAGCCGATTTTCTAAATTCCTCTTCTTTTCCTGTGGCTGTTAAAATACGTTCAATACTATTTTCATCTAATTTATTGTACTTATTAAAATACTTAATTAGCATGCCTAAACGTTTTTCTAACTCATCTAAAATTTCTGATTCGCCATATAATTTTAATTTATTTCCTCTAGATACAATTTTAACTTTTGGAAAATACTTTTTTAGCGTTCTAATAGTACTATCTTGCGTTCCAAAAAATTCATTTGGATCAATTTCTGTTATTTCAAAGATACGTTCATTCAAAAGATACATGTTTTAATATTATTCACTTTAAAAATAATGATTATTTTTATTGAATTATGTAATTTTGCCATAAAATTTAGCAGACTATTTAAAGTTTGCCAATTAACAAATAATTAATACGCAGTTATATTTAATGTCTCTAATCACTTTAACCACCGATTTTGGAATAAAAGACCACTTTGTAAGTGCCGTTAAAGGAGCTATTTACAGTGAATTACCTGAGGTGAAAATTGTTGATATCACTCATCATATTACCCCTTTTAACATTACAGAAACTGCTTATATTTTAAGAAATACTTATAAAAGTTTCCCTGATAAAACAATACATATTGTTGGTGTAGATTCTGAATTAAGCAAAGAAAACAAACATATTGCTATTGAATTAGACAATCATTATTTTATTTGCCCTGACAACGGCATTATTTCAATGATTACTTCAGATATAAAACCTACAAAAATTGTTGAAATAAACATTCACAATCATATTGAAACTAGTTTTCCTGTGCTCGATGTTTTTGTACAAGTAGCCTCACATATTGCACGTGGAGGTAGCTTAAATATTATTGGAAAAGAAATTGATGTATATAAAAATAGTGTTGAAATAAAAACAACCGTAAATAAGCAACAAACTATTATTAGTGGCGGAGTTATTTATACTGATAATTATGGGAATGTAATTACTAATATTGATAAAAAACTATTTAAATCCGTAGGAAAAGGACGAAATTTTATTATTACCGCCAAGCGCTATACCTTTACTAAAATTTACAAACGTTATAACGAAATTGTAGATTATTCAATTCCAAAAGAAAAAAGAAATAATGATGGCGAAAAATTAGCCATTTTTAATTCATCAGGATTTTTAGAAATTGCCATTTACAGAAGTAACTTAAATACTGTTGGAGGTGCTTCTACGCTATTAGGTTTAGGGTATAGAGACAGTATTACTGTTGAATTTGAAGCTATTCCTTCAGCTAAATTCACCTCCAAAAACTAAAAAAATAGCTATTTAATAACAAATCTCTAAACTTAGAGTATTAATAAATCCATACGCTTACAATAATGAATTACCCTACAGTTTTCCCAAAAATTTCTACAGAAAGATTAACATTACGCCAAGTATCTTTTAACGATAAAAGAGCTATCTTTAAATTACACTCTAACAAAGTAGTTAACAAATTAATTACAAGAGAAATCCCTAAAAATTTAAATGATGCTGATGCTTTTATTCAAGCTTGTTTAGATAATTTTGAAACTCAAAACAGTATTTTTTGGGCAATTGAATTGCAAGAAACCACTAAAATTATTGGCTCAATTAATCTTTATGATATAAATTCGGAAGATAATTCAGCAAAAATAAGCTATGAATTAACACCTGATTATCAAAAAGAAGGTCTTATGAGCGAAACCATAAAAACTATTTTAGATTTTGCAAAATTAACTACCAAATTAAAAACTATTGACGCTATTACACATCAAAATAATTCTAATGCTATAACGTTATTAGAAAAAAATCAATTTACTTTACAAGAAGCTAATCAAAATTTACCAGAAGACAATGCTGTTTTTCGTCTTGACATAAACCAAGAATAATGTATCCAATACTTAAAAAAGAAATTAACTCATTTTTTTCATCTCCAATAGCCTATTTAGTTATTGGAGTGTTTTTACTCATAAATGGTTTGTTTTTATGGGTTTTCAAAGATGATTTCAACATTTTAAATGCTGGTTTTTCAGATATCAGTTCGTTCTTTTATTTAACACCTTGGTTATTTTTATTTTTAATTCCTGCCATTACCATGAAAAGTTTTGCTGATGAATTTAACAGCGGAACTATTGAACTATTAAGAACAAAACCACTAACCGATTGGCACATTATTTTAGGTAAATTTTCGGCATCATTATTATTAGTTTGCATTGCTTTATTACCTACCTTAATTTACGTTTACACAGTTTATATACTTGGTAATCCTATTGGTAATTTAGACATCGGCATTACCATTGGTGCATATTTAGGGGTGCTTTTTTTAGCTGCAACTTATACCGCAATTGGTTTATTCACCTCTACACTTTCTAAAAATCAAATTGTCGCTTTTATTTTAAGCGTTTTTATCAGCTTTATTTTATTCTACGGATTTGACTCTTTAAGTTCTTCTTTTGGAAATTCAGGATATACACTACAACAATTTGGAATGTACGAACATTTTAAAAGTATTAGCCGTGGCGTTGTAGATACCCGCGATATTATTTATTTTATCAGCCTTACTTTTTTCTTTTTATTGATGACCAAACAACAGTTAAAAAATGAATAAAAAGCTACAATATAGCACCCTTGCTTTCTTCGGATTATTATTGATAAACTACCTTTCAAAATCCGTTTACAAACGCTTCGATTTAACACAAGATAACCGTTATACGATTTCTAAAACCAGTATTAATCTATTAGATAAATTAGAAAATACTATTTTTATTAACGTTTATTTAGAGGGCGATTTTCCTGCCGAATTTAAACGCTTACAAACCGAAACACGTCAGTTTTTAGAAGAATTAAAAGCCCTAAATTCAAACGTTCAATTTCGATTTATCAACCCGAATAATATTCGTGAAAATCTAATAAAAAAAGGCATGATGCCAAGTCAATTAACTGTCGAAGAAGACGGGAAATTGTCGGAAGCTATTATTTTTCCTTGGGCAGAAATTAGCAGCGGAAAAAGAACTGAATTGGTTTCTTTATTACCAAATACGGTGGCTAAAACACAAGAAAAACAGCTACAAAATGCCATTGAAAAACTAGAATATTCTTTTGCAAATGCGATAAACAATATTACAACGAATCAAAAACAAAAAATCGCCGTAATTGCTGGTAATGGCGAATTAGAAGATATCGATTTGTATAGCTTATTGAGCGAAGTTGGCAAAAAATATCGATTAGCAAAATTTACTTTAGACAGTGTGGCTAAAAATCCTCAGAAAACAATCCATGATTTAACCAACTATGATTTAGCAATTATTGCAAAACCTACCCAAAAATTTACCGAAAAAGAAAAATTTACACTCGATCAGTTTATTAGCAACGGAGGTAAAACACTTTGGATGATTGATAATAATTATTCCGATACCGATAGTTTATATAATACGGGGAAAATGCTCGCTTTCCCACGTGATTTAAACCTAACTGATTTATTATTTAGCTATCAAATCCGTATTAATAACTCATTAATTCAAGATTTATATTCAGCTAAAATACCGTTAGCAACAGGAAATACAGGAAATCAGGCACAGTTTAAACACTTAAATTGGTTTTATCATCCGCTGGTAAATCCAAACCCAAACCACCCGATTACCAGAAATATTGCTCCTGTTCGTTTTCGTTTTACCACACAAATAGATACCTTAAAAGGACACATTAAAAAAACACCGTTATTTGTTACTTCTGTATTAACAAAAAAGATAGGCACGCCTAATTTTGTTGAATTACAAAGTATTGCTAAACAGCCAAAAGAAAAACAATACAATAGCGGACCACAATTGTTAGCTGTTTTGTTAGAAGGTGATTTTAATTCGGCATATAAAAACAGAACAAAACCTTTTAATACGCCACTTTTTAAAGCAAAAAGTATTGCAAATAAAATGGTTGTTATTGCCGATGGTGATATTGCTAGAAATCAAATTTTAAAAGGAAAACCACACGATTTAGCCTTAGATAAATGGACTGGCGAACACTTTGGAAACAAAGAGTTTTTAATAAATACCATTGATTACTTACTAGACGATACTGGTTTAATTAATTTGCGAAATAAATCGATTGCTATTCATTTATTAGACAAACAAAAAGCCTATACTCAAAAACGTTTTTGGCAATTTATAAATATCGGTGTTCCGTTAATTTTACTTGCCTTATTTGGGCTTGGATTTCGTTATTTTAGGAAGAGAAAATATGAAAATTAAGCAATATCTTCAAAATATATACAAAACCCTAGCCCCGATTGTAGCAATTGTTTGAGCTCCTTTTTTTGATTTTTCTTCAAAAAAAGAGCGAGTGCGAAAAGCGGGAAATAGCTTCTAATAAAAAAGAAATTACTTGACTAATTTCCAAGAAAAAACAGCTAATATCGCACCTAAAATAGGAGCTAAAATATACAACCATAAATGCTCTAAATGCCCTGATATTAAAGCGGGAGCAATTGAACGTACTGGATTCATGGATGCTTTTGTCATCGGGCCTGCAAACATAGCTTCTAGTAAAACTACGCCTCCAATTGCGATTCCTGCCATTACCCCAACTTCCTTGCTTCCTGACGAAACATTGATAATGGTTAGCATTAAAAAGAAGGTTAATAAAAGTTCTAAAATAAATGCACGCCACGGTACAATTGATGGAATTGTTGCACCAAAATATTCACTTTCAGGAAATAAAACACAGAGCATACAGCTTGCTAATATTGCTCCTATTAATTGAAAAACAATATACTTTGGAACTTCTTTCCACGGAAATTTTTTAGCAAAAGCGAAAGCAATAGTGACCGCAGGATTAAAATGTGCGCCCGAAATTTCGCCAAAAGCATAAATCATCGCCATTACAATTAACCCCCAAGTTATGGCAATGCCCGTATGGGTTAAATCTGTTCCACCGGTAATTTCATTTACCGTCATCGCTCCTGTTCCGCAAAAAATTAGGGCGAAAGTTCCTATTAATTCTGAAATATATTTTTTCTTCATTTTGCAAATATCAAATAAATATTTCATATTTATTTGATATTTATTTTACCTTTTTAACAACTAAATTTTCTCTTTTAAATATCCACTGATAAAAACCGACTTCCTTTGATTTTTTACATTTATAGGACTCTTTCAATAAACAAATAGTAATTTTGCAAAATGAAGAAATCAATAGCCATTATTGGCGGTGGCGCAGCTGCACTTTTTACTAGTGCATTTTTAGATACCAAAAAATTTGACGTTACTATTTATGAGCAAAAAAAATCGGTAGGGCGCAAATTTTTAGTGGCTGGTAATGGCGGTTTTAATCTTAGCCACGGCGAAGATATCCATAAAATGATAACCAGATATACGCCTGATTATTTCTTAAAAAATGCCTTATTAAATTTTTCAAATGATGATTTACAGGCTTGGTTATTAAAATTAAATATCCCGACTTTTAAAGGAAGTAGCAACCGAATTTACCCCGAAAAAGGCATCAAACCAATTAGTGTTTTATCAAAAATTAAACAATTTTCTTCGGATAAAGGCATTCGTTTTTTATGTGATTACAAGTGGAAAGGTTGGACTTCTGATAATAATTTGATTTTTACGCATCAAAATAATACCGAAAATAAAAATACTATTATTTCTGCCGATTACACTATTTTTTCTATGGGTGGCGGAAGTTGGAAAATTACTGGTTCTGATGGTACTTGGTTGCCTATTTTTAAGGATAAAAGCATTAAAATACGTCCTTTTTTGCCTGCAAATTGTGCCTATAAAATTGCATGGAAACCTGATTTTATTTTAAAAAATGAAGGAAAACCTTTAAAAAACATTGCGCTTTCATGCTTCGAAAAAACCCAAAAAGGAGAGCTTGTAATTACAAAATTTGGCTTGGAAGGAAATGCTATTTATGCGTTAAGCCCAGAAATACAAACGCAACTTTCAGCCAATAATAAAGCAAGTATTTATTTAGATTTAAAACCGATGTTTAGTTCAGATGAAATCTTCAAAAAAATAAC
This sequence comes from Tenacibaculum dicentrarchi, assembly GCF_900239345.1. Taxonomy (GTDB): domain Bacteria; phylum Bacteroidota; class Bacteroidia; order Flavobacteriales; family Flavobacteriaceae; genus Polaribacter; species Polaribacter dicentrarchi. Next base: position 14,805 of record NZ_OESZ01000045.1, read on the forward strand.
AGCTTCGAATTATAGCATTACTGATATTCTTAAAAAAGTATTAAAATTAAGCCCTGTTCAAATTGATTTATTAAAGTCATTTTTAACGAAAGAGGAATATCTTGATAAAAATATTTTAGCACAAAAAATAAAGTCCTTGCCGCTTATCATAGAAGATTCTGCGCCGTTAAATGAAGCGATTTCTACAACTGGCGGCATTTCTTTAGAACAGGTTACTGAAAATTTTGAGCTTAAAAAGCTTAAAAACACGTTTTGCATCGGCGAAATGCTCGATTGGAATGCTCCAACGGGTGGTTATTTATTGCAAGCTTGTTTTAGTATGGGTGTTTTTGTTGCTGATTATCTAAATGAAAAAAATAAATTCTCTTAAAACTTCTCAAAAACTCCCAAACCAAATAAGGCAAAATCATATTTTACAGGATCTTGGCTGTCTAATTTTCTAAGTGATGTATCTAATTCTAATAATGCTTTGGCATCATTCTGTTTTCGGGTTAAAAGCCCTAATTTACGCCCAACATTCCCTGAATGAACATCTAAAGGACACGACAAAATGGCGGGTGATATGTTTTTCCAAAGACCAAAATCTACGCCTGTATTGTCATTTCTAATCATCCACCTTAACCACATATTAATTCTTTTACAAGCCGATTTTTTATACGGATCAGATACGTGTTTTGTGGTTCTGCTTGGATGTTCTATTTCAAAGAATATCTTTTTCAATTCATGAATTGCAGGTTGTAAAGAATCTTGAGAAGCGTGTTTATTGAAAATATTTTCTAAGCCATTATGATGCGTATAAATATGTTTTAACGCCTTTATAAAATGTGAAAAATCGATAGCATTAAAAGTTCTATGCACAAAACCATCTAAGTTTTCTAAATGATGCTCTTGATGATTCATGACAAAATCGTAGGGCGAATTCCCTAGTAAATCCATCATTTTATTGGCATTTTTTAAGATGCTTTTCCTATTTCCCCAAGCAATTGTTGCTGCCAAAAAACCTGAAATTTCAATATCTTCTTTTACTGAAAATTTGTGAGGAATAGAAATTGGATCGGGGGCAATAAAATCAAAACTATTATATTGCTGTACTTTTGCGTCTAAAAATTCTTTTAATTCATTTGGATTCAAAATGGCGGTTATTTTGTGTGATTATTTGGTAAAAGTAATAGATTTAAAAAACAGTAGCAATTTCATTAAAACATAAACATTTTTTTTACAGCAATATTTTAAATTTTAAACTAAAAAAAACCCGCTAAAAGCAGGTTTTTTATAATTATAATCTCTTTAAAAAACTTTTAAAATCTTTCAAAAAATATTTAATGATTTATTTTTTTTCGCTGATGTAAACTTACTGGCTTTTCTTGCTTTACAAGCGGAGTTCCGTATAAGTCAAAATCACCCGCTTCATCAATTTTAATATCGATAAATTCCCCTAATTTAATATAATGTTTAGTAGCATCTACAATTACATCATTATCAACATCTGGTGAATCATATTCAGTACGCCCGTAAAAATATTCGCCATCTTTTCTATCGAATAAACAACGGTACGTTTTACCAATTTTTGCTTGGTTTAATTCCCAAGAAATTTGCCCTTGTACTTCCATAATTTCATTTACTCTTCGGAATTTTACATCAGCAGGAACATCATCTTCTAAAACAAAAGCACCTGTATTTTCTTCATGAGAATATTCAAATGCTCCCATTCTTTCGAAACGCATTTCTTCAACCCATGCCTTTAACTCTTCAAATTGCTCTTCTGTTTCCCCTGGATATCCAACAATTAAAGTTGTACGAATTGCCATTTTTGGCACTGTTTCTCTAAACTTATGAATTAAGGCAGTTGTTTTTTCGTGGGTTGTACCACGCTTCATCGATTTTAAAATTTCGGTATTAATATGTTGTAACGGAATATCTAAATAATTACAAACCTTTTGTTCGTTTTTCATCACCTCTAAAACATCCATTGGAAAACCTGAAGGAAAGGCATAATGTAAACGAATCCACTCAATTCCATCAACTTTTACAAGCTCTTTTAATAAATCGGCTAAGGCACGTTTTTTATAAATATCCAACCCATAATAGGTTAAATCTTGTGCGATTAACATCAATTCTTTGATACCTTTTTTAGCTAATTTTGTAGCTTCAATCACAAGTTCCTCTATTGGTGTCGATTTGTGTTTACCACGCATTAAAGGAATTGCACAAAATGAACATGGACGGTCGCAACCTTCGGCAATTTTTAAATATGCGTAATGTTTTGGCGTAGTTGTTAAACGCTCTCCAATTAATTCATGCTTATAATCCGCCTCTAAAACCTTTAACAATTCAGGTAACTCATGCGTTCCAAAATATTGGTCAACATTTTTAATTTCGTTTTCTAAATCGGGTTTATAACGTTCACTTAAACATCCTGAAACAAAAACTTTGTCGATTTCCCCCGCTTCTTTTCGTTGTGCATAATGCAAAATAGTATCAATACTTTCTTCTTTTGCTTTCCCGATAAAACCACAGGTATTGATAACAACAATATTTCCATCATCATCTTTATCTTCATGAACCACGTTTTTACCATTCGCTTTTAACTGTCCCATTAAAACTTCACTGTCGTAAATATTTTTAGAACATCCTAAGGTTACTACGTTAATTTTATTCTGCTTTGGTGATTTTGTGCGCATTGTACTGTAAAAATTTAGGTTGCAAAGATACTGTTTAAACAACAAGTTTATAAAAATTATAAGTCTCAATTTGATTTTTGATAAATTTGTATTTTTGCCACTACTTTAAAACTAGTTAAATCTGTAACGATTCATCAGCATGAATAAAATACTACTTATTATCATTATCATTATTTCATCTTCGAGTGTACATTCACAAACGCTTAAAGATTCCCTAAATATTATTTATAAAAACTATTTTGATATTTTAAAGACCCACAAGAAAATAGACACGATTGTTTTAAAAGTTGAAAATTTCGAAGAGTTGATGGAGTCTAACAACCGTAAAATCAAAAGCTTAACCGATGCCGAGCTTTTTAGTTTGAAAAAACAACTCCAACAACGAAGAAAAAAAATAGTCAATACCACAGATTTTGTTTTTGCAGCAAATGCAAGTTTAAATGCCATCAAACAACTAGATGCAACGAGCGATTATCTGACTAAAATATCAAGTTTAAACAATCCTGAAAATGCGGAATTAGGTTTTTCATTATCGAATCAAATTGCTATTATTATCGAAAAAAACATCTTTAAAGGAAAAAGTAAAATCAATGGAATTAAAAAATCGAAGTTTTTACTTTTTGTTGATAATATCATAAAATCGCCGATAACCAAGACAATCAGTAGTGCCATGCCTATTGTTAATTCGATTAAATCTATTGTCGATTTAGTAATCGGAAACGCTATAAAAGATAAAAATGTATCTATAAATCATATTGTTGAACTAAAAAAATCATTAAAAGTATATTTAGAACATTATGAAGGCTTGGCAAAATGTCAAGTTAATTTTGAACAAAATTTAAGAACCTTAGATATCAGAAAAAAAGGATTAGTGTTGTTATTAACCCAATATACTACCGAACGTTCGAACACCTTAAGTCCTAATATGATATCAGAAAAAGACAAAAAAACCTCCTTAACACAATTAATCAATAGATATTATACCAAAAATATTGTTCAGCAAAAAGTGGCACAAATAATTAATTTAAAACCATTTTCTTACAATGCTCATTTGACCGATAATAAATTAATTTATCCAAATTATGCGTTAAATCAAGCAAAATTTATTAGAGATGAAATTGAATCTTTAAGTAAAGAATACGCTTCTACATTTACCATTTATCAACTTGAACTTAAAAAAGTTTTACAAAAAAGTAAGAATATTGGTGATACAACTAAAATAGATGCTAAAATAATTGACCTTGAAAATAAATTATTAGAAGTAAAAAATACCTTTGAAGATAATTTAAACATCTATAAATTAAATCATACTTTTAAAGATTTAATTCGTTATTAGTTTTATTTAGAATAATATACAAGTAAAAAAGCTCTTAAAATTAAGAGCTTTTTTTATGTTTTTTTATTTAAAGAAAGAATCTACAAATTCGTGTTTGTTAAACACTTGTAAATCGTCAATTCCTTCACCAACACCAATATATTTTACAGGAATTTTAAATTGGTCGGAAATACCAATTACAACGCCTCCTTTTGCAGTTCCATCTAATTTGGTAACAGCCAAAGAGCTAACTTCGGTAGCTTTTGTAAATTGTTTTGCTTGTTCAAAAGCATTTTGCCCTGTTGAACCGTCTAAAACTAATAACACTTCATGTGGAGCATTGGGTATTACTTTTTGCATTACACGTTTAATCTTCGTTAATTCATTCATTAAATTAACTTTATTGTGTAAACGACCTGCAGTATCAATAATAATAACATCCGCATTTTGATTTACACCAGATTTAACCGTATCAAATGCCACAGATGCAGGGTCAGACCCCATTTCCTGACGTACAATAGGAACATCAGTTCTATCTGCCCAAACCTGTAATTGGTCAATTGCTGCGGCTCTAAAGGTATCGGCAGCCCCTAAAACCACCTTTAAACCTTGCTTTTTAAATTGCGATGCTAATTTACCAATCGTCGTTGTTTTACCAACACCATTTACACCAACCACCATTATTACATGTGGTTTATTATTTGTAGAAATAGTAAATTCGGTAGCATCTTTGGTATTTGTTTCTGATAATAAACCTGCAATTTCTTGTCTAAGAATTTGATTTAATTCGTCAGTACCTACATATTTATCTCTAGCAACTCGAGCTTCAATTCTGTCAATAATTTTCAGTGTAGTAACTACACCAACGTCTGAAGAAATTAAAACTTCTTCTAAATTATCTAAAACATCGGCATCGACTTTTGTTTTACCAGCAACAGCTTTCGATAATTTAGAGAAAAAACTTGTTTTTGTTTTTTCTAATCCTTTGTCTAATGTTTCTTTTTTCTCTCTTGAGAAAATTTTCTTAAAAAAACTCATAGTTAAATTTTACAATCATTTATAAAGGTTAAAAACTATACCAAACTTACACTATAGTCAAATTGTCATTGTTTTTGTCATCAATTACAGGTATAATTACAACAAGTTTATGAGAATAAAAATAAGTAACATTCAAAAATACAGTTTTTTAACACAAAAAAAAAGCTACTCTCTTATGAAAGTAGCTTTTATATATTTTGTAAACAAGTATTAATTTTTCTTGATAAAATCATTTACTTGTGCAGGATCCATAATAGCTTCAACGAATGTATAAGCTCCTGTTTTTGGAGACTTTACCATTTTGATTGCTTTAGTTAATCTTTTCGCTCCTGTTTGTAACGATGCTACTGATTTCTTTGCCATGTTCTATGGGTTATTTAAAGTTTTAAAAAACTTTTAATTATTTAATTTCTTTGTGAACTGTCATCTTCTTTAAGATAGAATTAAATTTCTTTAATTCCATTCTATCAGGAGTGTTTTTTTTGTTCTTTGTAGTAATATAACGTGAAGTTCCTGGTAAACCAGTTGCTTTGTGTTCAGTACATTCTAATATAACTTGAACTCTGTTTCCTTTTTTTGCCATCTCGGTGAAATTTTATCTAGTAAGGAATTATTTAGTTAAAAAACCATTCTCTCTAGCGCTTTTAATCACAGCAGAGATTCCTTTTTTATTAATATTTTTTAATGCAGAAGCTGATACTTTTAAAGTAATCCACTTATCTTCTTCTGGTATAAAGAAACGCTTAGTCATTAAGTTAGCGTTAAATTTTCTTTTAGTTCTATTTAATGCGTGAGAAACATTGTTCCCAACCATTGCTTTTTTTCCTGTAAGTTCACAAACTCTAGACATCTTCTTGACAGTTTTTAGTATTATTTCTAAACGAGGTGCAAATTTACGCAATTATATTGATTGCGCAAAAAAATCTCTTTTAAATTCTTATTATTTTTGATCTATTCTAACTGAGGTTAAGCATCTAACCTACTGGAAGCGTAACTGACGGCAAATCTACAATTTTTTTTGAATATATATGCCTTATTAAATAAATATTTAATAACTTATTCGCATTTTATTTATCAATAAATAATAACGGGCTAAAAAAACAATTCATTACTCTTTTAAAATACGTTCTCGCAACAAATCTAAAGCTTTAGTAACTGTTCTATTTAACACTTTTTCGCGAGGTTCCCCAAAATTAAACTCATACACCTCAACTCTCTGTTTACTTGCAATAGCAATACAAACAACACCTACACTTTTATCGGTATCATCAGTAGTTGGTCCTGCGTTTCCTGTTACCGCTATAGCAAAATCTGTTTTTAATTTTTTTAAACAACCAACTGCCATTTGTTTAGCAACCTGTTTACTAACAACGCTAAATTCTTGTATTGTTTGTTTTGAAACACCTAATAATTGTTCTTTTAATTCGGCGGTATAGGTTATAAAACCTCCTTTAAAATATGCCGATGAACCTGCTATTGATACTAAATTAGCTCCTATTTTTCCTCCTGTTAGACTTTCGGCAGTGCTTACTGTTTTATTTTTAGCGATTAATAAATCTCCTACTCTTTTCTCTATAGATGCAGCTGTATCAAAACCTACAATAACATCCGAAATTAAAGTATTTAATATTGCTACTTTACTAGCTACTTCTTTTTCTATAACTTCTTTATTCGTTCCTTTTGCTGATATTCTCAGTCTTACTTTTCCAAAAGATGGTAAATACGCTAACTTTATATGTGATGGCAAGCTATTTTCCCACTCTTCAATTCTTTCTGCGATAACAGTTTCACCTACGCCAACTGTCATAATTGTGGTGTGCGATATAAATGGCAGCTCATATTTTTGCTGAATCCGAGGTAATACTTCATTTGTCATTAAACCTTTCATTTCATAAGGCACTCCAGGTAATGACACAAAGACAGTATTATTTTCAAAAAACCACATTCCTGGAGCCGTACCAAATTGATTCATTAATAAGGTTGCCTTTGATGGTAATTCAGCTTGATATTTTTGAACCTCGTTATAAGGATGCTTTATCTTTTCAAATAATTCTTTAATATGGCTAATAACTTCATCATATATAATAACCTTATCATCATTAAAATATTCGGCTATTGTTTTTTTAGTGATATCATCCTTCGTTGGACCCAAACCACCAGTTATAATTACAATATCCGCTCTATTTTCGGCCTCTTTTAAGGCATTTAATATATGTTGTTTCTCATCTTGAATAGATGAAATTTGATATACCGAAACCCCAATTTTATTTAACTCCTGTCCTATCCATTGTGAATTTGTATCAACAATTTGACCGATTAAAATTTCATCACCAATAGTTATTATTTCTGCATTCATATGTTTTCATTAAAAAAGAATCCCGCAAAAAAGCGGGATATATTTATTTTATTTTAATATTAAAAGCTTGCTTACCTTCAATAACACCTGTTAAAACATCATTTTCAACGACCCTACCAACTCCTGCTGGAGTTCCTGTAAAAATAACATCGCCTTTTTTCAAGGTAAAATATTGCGATACATAACTAATTAATTCATCAATTTTCCAAAGCATCGTTTCAGAGTTTCCATCTTGAGCAACTTCATCATTTTTATATAATTGAAAAGAAATACTTTCTAAATTAAAATCTTCCTTCGGATAAAAATTACCAATAACAGCACTACCATCAAAGGCTTTTGCTTTTTCCCAAGGTAAACCTTTTTCTTTACATTTTGCTTGTACGTCTCTTGCTGTAAAATCGATTCCTAAACCTATTTCATCATAATATTTATGTGCAAATTTTGACGAGATATGTTTCCCTACCTTATTTATCTTTACCAAAACCTCCACTTCATAATGAATATCATCAGAAAAAGGCGGAATAAAAAAAGGCATTTTCTTTGGAAGAATTGCCGAGTCTGGTTTTAGAAAAACAACAGGACTCTCTGGCTTTTCGTTTGCCAATTCTTCAATATGTTTGGCATAATTACGCCCGATACAAATTATTTTCATTTATTTTAATTTCGAATTAATAATTTAAAATTACGAATTCTTAAAAAATAACAATTCGTAATTCATCATTGAAAATTTATGAATTGACTATGGTATCCAAGTTTTAGGGAAATTCGGTTTTCTTTTTTCTAAAAACGCATCACGCCCTTCTTTTGCTTCATCGGTCATATAAGCTAAACGGGTAACTTCACCAGCAAAAACTTGCTGTCCAACCATGCCATCATCTGTTAAATTCATAGCGAATTTTAACATTTTTATTGATGTTGGCGATTTTTCTAAAATCTCTTGCGCCCAATCAAAAGCAGTTTGCTCTAATTCATCATGAGGAATTACCGCATTAACCATTCCCATATCGTACGCTTCTTGCGCAGAATAATTTCTTCCTAAAAAGAAAATTTCACGAGCTTTTTTCTGCCCAACCATTTTTGCTAAATATGCTGACCCATATCCTGCATCAAACGACGTTACATCGGCATCGGTTTGTTTAAAAATAGCGTGTTCTTTACTTGCCAAAGTTAAATCGCAAACAACATGTAAACTATGTCCGCCACCAACTGCCCAACCTGGAACCACGCAAATTACTGCTTTTGGCATAAAACGAATTAATCGTTGTACTTCTAGAATATTTAAACGGTGGTAACCATCTTTACCAACATAGCCTTTATCGCCACGGGCATTTTGATCGCCACCCGAACAAAAACTCCAAACACCATCTTTTGACGAAGGACCTTCTGCCGATAATAAAACTACTCCTATATTAGTATCTTCATGTGCATCCTGAAAAGCATCTAACAATTCAGAAGTTGTATTTGGTCTGAAAGCATTTCGTATATCAGGACGGTTAAACGCTATTCTTGCTACGTTATGCGACTTTTTATAAGTAATATCTTCATACTCTTTGGCGACTTTCCATTGAGGTTGTATCATAATTTTATTATAGTATCGTTAATAAGTACAGCAAAAATAACATAATAACTTTGTTTTTCTTTTTTATATTTGAACGATATAATACAAACCTCTATGAAACAACTCTTTTTTTTAGTCGCTTTAGCAATAAGTACTAGCATTTTTTCACAAAAAGTGATTACTCACAATATTAATTCTTCCTTTTTTAAGAAGGGTCGATCTGTAAAAATTTACATCCCCAAAAATTACGAAAAAGATGAAACCACCAAATACCCTTTAGCTATTGTTTTAGGCAGTCAATATCTTTTTGATATGTATGTAGGTAATGCAAAACTATATGCAAATACCGACAAAGCTCCCCGACAAATTGTTGTTGGAATTGATATGGAAACCACCTATAAAAAAGATATTTCTATTATTCCATCTAATAATGCCCTAACAAGTAGTGCTAAAAAATTTCAGAAGTTTATCAAAAAAGAACTGATTCCTTATATGGAATTAAATTATAGAACTTCTCCTTTTATGACAATAGCTGCAGAAGGAAAAGCAGCTAATTTTAGCACCTATTTTTTAAAAGATGCCGAGCCTTTATTTAACGCTTTTATATGTATTACACCACAGTTCACAAAATTTAGTGCTAGCGCTATTGAATCTTATTCTTTAGGAAGATTAGCTCAAAAAGACAATACCTATTTTTTATATACTAGCAACAATAAAAAATACATCAATCCGAAACAACATGAATATTTTAGTGAAATTAGTACTTTTCTAGCTTCTTTTGAAGCAAAAAACCTACACATTACTTTTGATAAATTTGAAAACGCTCCTAGTTATTTATCTGTAATTGGCGAAACCATACCACGAGCATTTGAAAAAATGTTTTATTTATACGCTAAAATAACCAAAAGTGAATTTGACCAACAAATTAAAGATTTAGATCCTTTAGAAGCAATTAAATATGTAGAGCAAAAATATTTAGACATTCAATATTTATACGGTTCAAATTTAAATGTTCGATTAGAAGATATTTTTGCCATTGAAAATATTGTTATTGATAAACAAGACGGAGATTATTTACGTGTTTTAGGTGATTTTGTAATGATAAAATATCCTAATTCACATATTGGCGATTTTTACGTTGGAAAATACCACGAACTAGGAAAAGCCTATGATAAAGCAGAGTTTTACTACAAAGCAGCCTTTGGGAAAATGAATCCTTCCGACCCAAATGCCAATGCTTTTTATGAGAATATTAAACGTGTAACCAGCTTAAAAGAAAGCCAACCAAAGGAAGAAGCTTTACCTGAAGAAAATTTAGAAGATACTCCAGAGGAAAACCCCGAAGACAATAATAACGAGAATAACGAAGACAGCGAATAATTTTAAGCCTTAAAAATCAAAAAATCCGTAGCTTTTTACACTGCGGATTTTTTTTATTTTTTTCATTTAAAATCTATTTAATCAATTCGATTCTATCTTGTTTTAAAAGGATTTTTTTATCCTTATATAAACCACCAATAGCTCTTTTAAATGCTTTTTTACTCATTTGTAAACGAAATTTAATGGCTTCTGGTGAACTTTTATCAGTTAACATTAAATAGCCTTTTTCATCTAATTTACGCATAATTACATCGGCATCAGTATCAATTACGTTCCTAAAACCTTGCGGACGTAACGATACATCAATTTTACCGTCATCACGTATTTTTTTAACGTATCCGTAGGTTTCCATGCCTTCTTCAATATCTTGATATACTTCACTATTAAACAATAAACCGTCAAATTCATCATCAATTAAAACAGTATACCCTAAAGGTGTTTGCTCTACTATTTTTAAATTTATTTGGTCTCCTTCTTGTAACCCATCTTGTGAGTCTTCATATAATCCGTCTTGTAATTCCATCTTGTAAGTTTATAAATTTTTAAAATAGTTCTTTAAAACTACGTCATTTATTTCTTTTGGAGTAAAAACCTCCATTATTTTTGGTTTCTCAGATTCCGCATAAAAATCATTCAATCCGTTCAATTCTGCTGTTAATTCTTCTAAATTTGAAATAGCCGTATATTCAAAATCATACATTTTTGCCAAATGTTCCGCCGTTAAATGATGTGGCGTTTCAAAATAATTTGTGGCATTTGTAGTCGATGGTCCAGGGATAAACCTAAAAATTCCACCACCAGCATTGTTTATTATAATAATTCTAAAATCAGTAGGAATATTAGTGTTCCATAAAGCATTGCTATCGTAAAAAAAGCTCAAATCTCCTGTAATAAAAGTGGTTTTTTTGATATTTTTTGTAGCAAATCCCGCTCCGATTGCGGTACTTGTACTTCCGTCAATCCCGCTTGTACCTCTATTACAAAATATTTGCAAGGTTTTATTCGTATCAAATAATTGTGAATACCTGATAATAGAACTATTACTAATTTGAAGTTGTGAATTACTAGGAATTACTTTTAAAACGGTTTCAAATACTTTTAAATCGGAATATTCACAATTTGCTAAATATTGTTGATGTTTTTGATGTCGTTCTTGCTTTTTAACTAGCCATTTTTGTTGATAAATATTGCTAATTTCTGCTAATTCACTTACTTTATTTTCTTGCTGATTTGCTAATTTTCGCAAAAAATATACGGGTTTCTCTTGCACAAATTCCGATAAACATTGATAGGTATCCATCGGTTTAAATTCATCAATATGCCAATGATGTTTGGGTGTATATTTTCGTAAAAATTGCTTTATTTTCTTAGAAATTACCATTCCTCCCAAAGTAATTAAAACCGCTGGACGCAATGCCAAAAAATCAGCTTCGTTTAAAGGAATAATCAATTTATCAATGCTGTTGATAAATTTTGAATGATATAAATTTGAAGTCGTTTCTGTAAAAACTAAAACAGACTGATTATCCGCTAAATTACTTAAAACCACTTGTAATTCATCATCAGGAAAATGACTTCCTACTAAAATAATTTTTTTAGAAGATGTATTCCAAATTTCTAGTAATTTCTGATAATTTTCAGCATTTTTTTCATGATTTTTGTGATTTTCATCTAAATTATCAGAAAAATCAACAGTTTTCAATTCATCAACAGTTTCATACAAAGGCTCATCAAAAGGAACATTTATATGAATTGGTGCTTTTTTTGAAATTGCAATTTGCAAGGCTTTACTTACTAAAGTTTTATTTTGAATAAACTGATTGCCCGATTTATTGGTCGATTCTGTTAAATTTGCCGAAAATAATACATGATTTTCAAACACATTTTCCTGACGGATGGTTTGCCCATCGCCAATATCAATTAAATGTTTGGGTCTATCCGCAGAAATTACCACCAGTGGAATATTGCTATAAAAAGCCTCCGCTATAGCGGGATAATAATTTAATAATGCAGAGCCTGAAGAACAAATCATAGCCACAGGTTTTCGCTTTTGCTGAGCGATTCCTAAGGCAAAAAAAGCGGCACAACGTTCATCAACAACACTTAATGTTTCTATATTCGGGTGATTTGAAAACCCAATAGTAAGCGGTGCATTTCTTGAACCTGGTGAAATAATAACGGTATCAATATTAAATTGATGACATGCCGAAATAACTAATTGTGCGAGTTCTTTTTTAGGATACATTTTTTTCATTTAATGAGTTTCAAGCTTAGCAAAACTCAATATTACTAAGTATTTCTTTTATTTTTAAAGAAATAAAAAGTCAGAAAAATTAAAGACAAAACATCCTTTTACTTCTCTGACTTCCTATTTTAAAACAGTAATATTGTTTAGTTTCCTTTTTTATAATCTTCTAAAAATTTGGCTAAACCGATGTCTGTTAAAGGATGTTTTAACAATCCTTCGATAGCACTTAAAGGTCCTGTCATTACATTTGCCCCTAATTTTGCACAGTCAATAATGTGCATGGTATGACGTACAGATGCCGCTAAAATTTGTGTTTCAAAATTATAGTTATCATAAATTAAACGAATTTCAGAGATTAAGTTTAATCCATCTGTTGAAATATCGTCTAAACGACCAATAAATGGCGATACATAGGTTGCCCCTGCTTTTGCCGCTAATAACGCCTGACCTGCTGAAAAGACTAAAGTTACATTAGTTCTTATTCCTTTATCGGAAAAATATTTACAGGCTTTAATTCCATCTTTTATCATTGGTAATTTTACCACAATTTGAGGATTTAAAGCAGCCAAAGCATCTCCTTCTTTTTTCATTCCTTCGAAATCTGTTGAAATAACCTCAGCAGAAACATCGCCTTCAACAATTTCACAGATAGCCTTGTAATGATTTATGATATTTTCATGCCCTGTAATTCCTTCTTTTGCCATTAAAGATGGATTCGTTGTTACACCGTCTAAAATTCCTAAAGCTTGTGCTTCTTTAATTTGTGATAAATTTGCTGTATCAATAAAAAATTTCATCTGTATATATGTTATGTGGTTAAATTAATTTTAATTAAAAGTGATTTTTGACTTTACAGAATATTGCCTGCAAATTTACAATTTATAATGGTTCATTAACAGTTTTTGATACATTTTATCGGGTAGTATTCGTTTTAAAACAATCGAAAACTTCTCCATAAAACCACCTATTTTATAATGAATTTTTGGGTTTTTATGTTCTATAATTTCATGCAGTGCCTTTGCCATTACATCAGGGTTCATTCCTGATGATACATGCGCATCCATCAACGCTAAATTTTCGGCATATTTTTCTTTATAAGCCGATTTTTCATACATTGGCGTATGGTAGCGTCCTGCGGCAATATTGGTGGCAAAATCACCTGGAGCTACATTTATTACTTTAATCCCGAAGCTTTTCACCTCCATGCTAATGGATTCTGTAACGAGTTCTAAAGCACCTTTACTTGCCGAGTAAATTCCTCTAAAAGGCAATCCCATATACCCTGCGATAGAGGTTAAATTAATAATAACACCCGATTTTTGCTTGCGCATTTGTGGTAAAACAGCCTTGATAACATCAATAGCGCCAAAGAAATTTGTGTTAAAATTGGCACGCATTTCATCGGTTGGCGTGTCTTCAATCGACCCTGTTATTCCTTTTCCTGCATTGTTTATTAGCACATCTATTGTACCTTCTTTTTGAAGAATACTTTGAATAGCTTTTTGTATTGTTACTGGTTTTGTAACATCTAAAGCAACCATTTTATATGGTAATTTTAAATCTGATGGATTTCTACTTGTTCCGTAAACGGTGTAATTTTTATGGTGTAAATAGGTAGCAACTGCTTTTCCGATTCCAGAAGATGCACCTGTTATTAATACGACTTTTGACATTAAATTGATTTTATGCAAATATCAGAAAAGTTCGCTATAATTAAGAAGAGTTTAAAAATACTTATCTTTGTAATTCTTATTTTTTCAGAAAACAGCAGTATCTTATTATGTATAAAAAATTAATTATAAGTATTTTCTTCTTACTTATCAGCAGCAATATCTTAGCACAAACGGGGCTATTTGAACACCATAAAAATTTCACACATCAAGACAGTTTGAGAGGGTCAATTACACCTGAAAGAATTTGGTGGAATTTGACCTATTATCATTTAGATATTGCTATTAATCCTGATAAAAAATTTATCCAAGGAAAAAACACGGTACAATACACGGTTTTAAAACCACATAATGTATTGCAAATTGATTTACAAGCGCCTTTAAAAATCACGAAAGTTATTCAAAACGGCAAAGAATTAAAAGTAACTCATCAAGGAAATGCGCATTTTATTCATTTAAAAAAGCATCAAAAAACAGGTACTGTTAATTCTTTAGATGTTTACTATCAAGGACACCCAAAGGTTGCTAAAAATGCGCCTTGGGACGGTGGTTTCACCTGGAAAAAAGATAAAAATGGCAATCATTTTGTAGCCACTTCTTGCCAAGGATTAGGCGCTAGTGTTTGGTGGCCAAACAAAGACCATATGTACGACGAGGTAGACAGCATGGCAATTAGCGTGCGTGTTCCTAAAAATTTGATGGATATTTCTAACGGAAAATTACGCAAAATAGAACAACATAAAGATGATACAAAAACCTATCATTGGTTTGTTAATAATCCTATTAATAATTATGGTGTAAATATAAATATTGGCGATTATGTGCATTTTTCTGAAAAATATAAAGGCGAAGCGGGTGTTTTAGACATGGATTATTATGTGTTGCGAAACAACTTATCGAAAGCAAAAAAGCAGTTTAAAGATGCCCCTAAAATGATGAAAGCTTTTGAGCATTGGTTTGGGAAATATCCTTTTTATAAAGATGGATACAAACTCGTGGAAACGCCGTATTTAGGTATGGAACATCAAAGTTCGGTTACGTATGGAAATAATTTTAAAAACGGATATTTAGGACGTGATTTATCGGGGACTGGTTGGGGTTTAAAGTTTGATTTTATTATTATTCACGAATCTGGGCATGAGTGGTTTGCCAATAACATTACCAATAAAGATATTGCCGATATGTGGATTCATGAGAGTTTTACCGCCTATTCTGAAAGCTTATTTTTAGACTATTACTACGGTAAAAAAGCGGCTTCTGAGTACGTTATTGGAACTCGAAAAAGTATTTTGAATAACATTCCTATTATTGGGCGATATGGTGTAAACAGTGAAGGTTCTGGCGATATGTATTATAAAGGTGCAAATATGTTACACAACATTAGAACCTTGCTTAATAATGATGAAAAATGGCGACAAATTTTACGTGGCTTAAATTCGGTTTTTTATCATAAAACAGTAACGACCAAGCAGGTTGAAAATTATTTAATAGCACAATCGGGCTTAGATTTATCTTGTATTTTTGATCAGTATTTGCGTACAGTGAAAATTCCTGTTTTTGAATATAAAATCAAAAACAATAACATTTCATATCGATGGAAAAATGTTATTGATGGTTTTAATATGCCGATAAATATTTTAGTTGATAAAAAAACACAGCAATTAAAACCTTCTAAAAATTGGCAAAAAACAACATTTTCTTCGGATAAAACAGCGACTAAAATTACAGTGGATGAAAATTTTTATGTAGATATTAAAAACATAAAATAAACACAACATACATTACGTACAAACACTATCTATCGCGTCTAACATACAGGGTTCTAAATAATTTACATCTATAAAATGTTATACCCATAAAAAAGACGCGATAACCGTAAAGAGACGCGATAAATCGACATCTCTACATTATTATTATTACACCAACATTAATTTTTTGATCAAATTTTCGCCCATTTCTTCGTTCATCATTTTTATGATTTTATCTTTTCCGTAATTTAATTCCTCCCTTAAAACAGAAGAAGATAATCGAACAATTAGCGTTCCGTTTTGCAACCTTACTTCGGTTGTATAAGACGTTACTCCTGCGCCCATTAATTTGGTCCAAGCTTCTGAAATATGAATTTTCTGAAAGCCTTTTTTTAAATTTCCTTCTTTAATATAGCTTCCTAATAAATCTTTTATTGAAAAACTATCGTTTTCTCGTTTTGCCATACTTTTTTAAATTTATGATTACTACAATTTAAAAATCTGATATTCTTGATTGCTATTTTTAAGCACATTTTCGGTTCTATCAAAATGTGTATCGGTTATAAAAATTTGCCCAAAAGCATCATTATTTACCAAAGCAACAATTTGTGCTACCCTATTTTCATCTAATTTATCAAAAATATCATCTAATAAGAGAATTGGCGTTACATTTGATTGTTTTTTTAAAAATTCAAACTGCGCTAGTTTCAGGGCAATTAAGTAGGTTTTTTGCTGTCCTTGCGATCCAAATTTTTTAATCGGATATTCGTCAATTTCAAAATTTAAATCATCTTTATGAATTCCTGATGTTGTATATTGCAACATCCTATCTTTGGCTAAACTATTGGCAAATAAATCAGTTAAAGAAGCGTCGTGCAACTGACTTTTGTAACGCAAATTTACGGTTTCTTTATTGCCTGAAATTATATGGTGTTTTGCATTAAAAATTGGCACAAATCCTTCCAAAAAAGCTTTTCTCTTTTGATAAATTACAGTTCCATATTCTACTAATTGAGCATCATATACCTTTAAATTTAGAGCATCAAAAGTTCTGTTTGCTACAAAATATTTTAACAAGGCATTTCTCTGACTGATAATTTTATTATACGAAATTAAGCTTTGTAAATAATTTTTATCTTGCTGAGAAATAACGTTGTCCATAAATTTGCGACGGGTTTCACTACCTTCTACAATTAAGTTTCTATCGACTGGCGAAATAATGACTAATGGCAATTGCCCAATATGCTCCGAAAACTTTTCGTAAGGCTTACCATTTCTTTTTAATATTTTTTTCTGACCTCTTTTTAAAGAACATAAAATTTTTTCATTTCTACTAGCTAAATGATATGCGCCTTCAATCATAAAAAAATCTTGCCCATGACGAATATTTTGACCCGCTATCGAATTAAAGTAACTTTTTGCAAACGATAAATAATAAATAGCATCTAACACATTCGTTTTACCAACACCATTACTACCCACAAAACAGTTTATTTTCTCTTGAAAATCAAACGATTGTGTTTCAATATTTTTAAAATTCACTAAAGATAATTTTTGCAAATACATGATTTTTTTTTTTTTCAGAAAAGAAAGCGCAAATTATCATTTTTTCAGGAATAATCCATTTTTAAAATCCAATTTAAAAAGCTATTTTTGTTCCACAAATTTTTAAGCAATTATGGCTACATACAAGAAGAGGGGTTACAAACCTAAAAAAGAAAAGGTTGAGCAAGAAGTTGAAGAGAACTTTGATGAATCGCAAAGTACAACAGCCGAAGTATTTAATACTTTAGATGATACCGCAAATAAATCAGAACAGTGGATTGAAAAAAACAGTAAGAATTTATTTTTAGGATTGGTAGCTGTTGCAGCTGTAATTTTAGGTTATTTAGCGTACAATACATTTATTTCTCAGCCCAATGAAAAAGAGGCGTCAAATGAATTATCTCACCCAAGAGTCTTTTTTGATAAAGCAGAAAAATCAGCTGGTAAACCTGCAGAAGCTCTTTACAATATTGGACTTAATGGTGGTGATGGTAAATATGGTTTTATTGATATTGCTAGTAAATTTAGTGGAACAAAAGCAGGAAATTCAGCAAATCTTTATGCAGGTCTTTCTTTCTTAAAAACAAAAAAATACGAAGAAGCAATTAAATATTTAAGTGATTTTAATTCAGAAGATGAATTATTAGGAGCTATTGCTTTAGGAGCTATTGGTGATGCGTTTGCTGACATTAACCAATCGGAAGATGCTTTAACATACTATCAAAAAGCAGCTAAAAAGAAAAGTAATGATTTTACAGCTCCTTTATTCTTATTTAAAGCAGCACAAACTGCTATGAATTTAAAAGAATATACTACTGCTGAAAAATTATATACAACTATTAAAGAAAAATACGCTACTACTGACCAAGGTCGAGATATTCAAAAATATATCAATAGTGCAAAATACGCGCAATAATGGCAACAACAAATTTATCTTATTATGATAAAACAACTATCCCAAATGCGAAATCTTTTCGATTTGGGATTGTTGTTTCAGAATGGAATTCTGAAATTACAGAAAACCTTCATAAAGGTGCTATTGAAGCATTTTTAGATTGTGGAGCAGAAAAAAATAATATTATTTCTTGGGATGTTCCTGGAAGTTTTGAATTGGTTTATGGATGTAAAAAAATGATTGAATCTCAAAAAGTAGATGCAATTATTGCCATTGGAAACGTAATTCAAGGAGAAACAAAACACTTCGATTTTGTATGTGATGGTGTTACACAAGGTATTGTAGATTTGAACATTAAATATGATGTTCCTGTAATTTTTTGTGTATTAACTGATAATACAAAACAACAATCACTTGATAGGTCTGGAGGAAAATTAGGTAATAAAGGTATTGAATGTGCTATTGCAGCTATTAAAATGGCAGCACTTAAAAACCTAGACAAACCTACTACTTCTTTAGGATTTTAAATATATTATTTAAATATCAGTTAAAGTTAAAAAGAACCAAAATATATAATATATTGGTTCTTTTTAACTTTAATTTAGGCTTATTTTTTTGACAATTAGTCTTAATTCAGTAACTTTGAATTTCGTCTTAATTTGGTGTAATTTTTGTTGCATTACAGTATTCAAAAGCAGTAACTATGGGATTTATTAAAAAAGAAAATAAAAAATTCGATTACAAACCAACTTACTACAAAGGCGAAGGAAACCCTTATCAAGTAACACATAAATTTGATAAATACCGTACAACTGTTGGTAAAACAAAAGGTTTAAAAGCTAAGTTTACAACAGCAATTGATGAGTTTAAAAACTCTAAAAATGGAGGTTTTAATAGCACAATTTTAATTTTAATTGCTTTTTTTACACTTTTATTTTTATTTTTTATCGATTTTGATCTTTCTATCTTTTTATAAAAAAATAACAAATGTCTGATATTATACAATTATTACCAGATCATGTTGCTAACCAAATTGCTGCTGGTGAAGTAGTACAACGCCCAGCCTCTGTAGTTAAAGAATTAATAGAAAATTCAATTGATGCAGGTGCAAATACGATAAAACTGTTAATTAAAGATGCGGGTAAAACCTTAATTCAAGTAATTGACGATGGTAAAGGAATGAGTATTACTGATGCTCGATTAAGTTTTGAACGTCATGCAACATCAAAAATTAAAGATGCTCAAGATTTATTTAACTTAAACACCAAAGGTTTTAGAGGAGAAGCTTTAGCATCTGTAGCTGCTATTGCACATGTAGAATTAAAAACAAAACAAGAAAATGAAGAACTTGGTTCTTGTATCAAAATAGCAGGAAGTAAAATTGTTTCACAAGAAAGTATTTCTACACCAAAAGGAACAAGTATTGCTGTTAAAAACTTATTTTATAATATTCCTGCACGTAGGAATTTCTTAAAATCTGACAGTATTGAAACTCGTCATATTGTAGATGAATTTCAAAGAGTTGCTTTAGCACATCCTGATATTTCATTTTTATTACAACACAACAATACAGAACTTTATCACCTTAAAAAAAGTAATTTACGTAAAAGAATTGTAGCTGTTTTTGGTAATAAAATGAATGAACGATTAGTTCCTATTTCAGAACAAACAGATATTATTTCAATAAGAGGTTTTACTACAAAATCTGAATTTGCTAAGAAAAAAAGAGGCGAACAATACTTTTTTGTAAATAACAGGTTTATAAAAAGTTCATACTTAAACCATGCCGTAGTTATGGCTTTTGAAGGATTATTAGAAGCTGGCTCACATCCTTCTTATTTTTTATATTTAGAAGTTCCGCCAAATAGTATTGATATCAATATACATCCAACAAAAACGGAAATTAAATTTGATAACGAAAAAGTTTTATATGCTATTTTACGTGCAACTATAAAACATAGTTTAGGGCAATATAATGTTACCCCTGCCTTAGATTTTAGTAGAGATGCAAACTTAGATACGCCATATGATTATAGTAAAAAATCTTCTGACTCATCTAAACTTCCTCCAATTACTGTGGACCATAATTTTAACCCGTTTACATCATCTCCTAGTTATGAAGAAAAATCTGACACTTCAAATTACTCTGATGAGCAAAACAACTCAAATTCGGTAAGTTATCAATCTAATTTCAAAAAAGACACAGGCGATTGGGAGGCTTTATATCCTAATAATAAATCGATAGATAATACAAAACAAGAACAACTTTTTGAATCTCAACAAGAAACTGAAACGGGTAAAACCTTTCAAATTCAAAAAAAATATTTATTAAGCTCTATTAAATCGGGAGTAGTTTTAATTAATCAATCGTTAGCACATCAACGTGTTTTATATGAAGAATTTTTAGAAAATATTACTGTTAAAGAAGCTAGTAGTCAACAATTATTATTTCCTGTAAATATTTCTTTTTCTAAATCAGATATAGGAATGATTTATACCATAAAATCAGATTTAGAAAGTGCTGGTTTTATGTTCGAAGAATTTACTAAAGAAAGTGTTATTATTCGTGGAATACCTACTTCAATAAGCGAAAGTCAAATCACCTTAATTTTAGAAGAATTATTAGACGATATTAAATTAGAAGTGCCAGATGCTAGTTTTAGTCATTTTGACGTAATGGCAAAATCTTTTGCAAAATCATTAGCTTTAAAAACAGGAACAGTATTATCTATTAAAGAACAAGAAAACTTAGTAAACGATTTATTTTCTTGTAGAGAACCTAACACATCACCATTTGGTAAACCTACGTTTAAAACACTAACATTAAACGAAATTGATACCATTTTTAATAAATAAAAAATAATTATGGCAAAAATAACCGACGCTATAAAGCATTTAATAATCATTAACGTGATTATGTATTTTGCGCCACAACTTTTAAATTTAGATTTAACAAATATTTTTGCATTACATTATCCAGAAAATGAACACTTTGGGTTTTGGCAATATATTACTCATATTTTTATGCATGGAAGCCCTATGCATTTACTTTTTAACATGTATGCTTTATGGGCTTTTGGTACTCCTTTAGAACAAATGTGGGGTAAAAATAAATTTATTTTCTTTTATTTTTCAGCGGGTATAGGTGCAGGTTTAATATATACGCTTGCTGATTATTACCAATTTAGTGGAATTTATAATCAATTGATTAATTTAGGAGTATCAGGTACTGAGATAAAAAATCTTTTAAATACAGGGCAATACAATGATACCTTAATTACGCTTTCTAATGAAAAAATGAGCGAATTTTATAGCCTTTATCATACTCCTGCTGTTGGTGCATCAGGAGCTGTTTATGGTATTTTAGTTGCCTTCGGATTAATGTTTCCTAATTCAAAATTAGCTTTAATATTTTTTCCAGTACCAATTGCAGCAAAATACTTTATTCCTTTAATGATTGCTGGTGATTTATTTTTTGGAGTAACAAAATATTCTATTGGTAACATTGCTCATTTTGCACATGTTGGAGGAGCTATTATTGGCTTTATTATTGCTTGGTATTGGAAAAAAAATCAATTTAAAAATCATTAATTTAGTATATTACATTGTTTTTTATAAAATAAAGCTAACTAATGGAAACTTTAAATACGTTAAAATATCGATTTAAAAATGCGGGCATTGTAGAACAATTAATCTATGTAAACCTTGCAATATATATATTGGTTTTTATCACCAATATATTTCAACCGAATAATAATTTTATTATTGAATGGTTTTCTTTACCTGCAAATTTTGATGAATTTTTATCAAAACCATGGACAATTATTACCTATGGTTTTTTACATGCTGGCTTTATTCATATACTATCAAACTTATTTGCGCTGTTTTATATAGGTCATTTTTTTAAACAATATTTTACAGCAAAACAACTGCTAAATTTTTATTTGTTAGGAACTGTTTTTGGAGGTGTTATTTTCATGGCGAGTTATCATTTTTTCCCTGCCTTACAAGAAGTTGTTGATACCAGTATTTTATTAGGTGCATCCGCAGGAATTTCAGCTATATTCATAGGAATTGCGACCTATATTCCTAGTTATGAGTTAAAAATTCCACTAATTGGTTTTGTGAAATTATGGAAATTAGCGGGTATT
The DNA here is from genome assembly GCF_900239345.1 of Tenacibaculum dicentrarchi. Lineage (GTDB taxonomy): Bacteria > Bacteroidota > Bacteroidia > Flavobacteriales > Flavobacteriaceae > Polaribacter > Polaribacter dicentrarchi. Next base: position 37,390 of record NZ_OESZ01000045.1, read on the forward strand.
TGGGTAGCTCTCGATGTACTTCAAATACCTGCTGGAAATCTTGGAGGACATTTAGCACATATCGGTGGGGCGTTATTTGGTTTTTTATATGTTTTAAAAGCAAGTAACAAAGAAATAATAGTTTTTAACACGCTACGAAAAACTGTCAGTAAGTATTTTGAAAAAAAAGAGAAACCATTAAAAACAGTTTATAAATCAGGGAAAAAACCAACCAAAACGACTTTTAAAAAGACTCAAAAATCTAAAAACCAACAAAAAATTGATACTATTTTAGATAAAATAAGTACATCTGGCTATGATACTTTAACCCAAACCGAAAAAGATTTTTTATTTAAACAAGGTAAATAATGCAAGATTAAAAGATGAAAAAATCCCCTATCATACAGAAGTTCTTCTTCTTGATAAATTCAATTTTAGCTACGCTATTATTGCTTTGTTATGTTTTACCCTATGTGTCGCCACAGGTAATTCCTGCCCTAGCAGTTTTGAGTTTATTTGTGCCATTATTAATTGTTTTGAATTGCTTTTTTTTCGTTTATTGGTTGCTTAAAATTAATAAAAAAGCGTTACTATCACTACTTATTTTAAGTATCGGATGGGTAAGCTCTACACCACTTATAAAATTATCAAATAAAGAAACAGTTTTAAATGATGACTTAAAAGTAATGAGCTACAATGTGCATCTATTTAATTATTACAAACATATAAATGACATTACCACCGAACAAAAAATATACGAGTTCATCAACAATCAAAACCCCGATATTGTGGCTATGCAAGAGTTTTATCGATCTGAATTATTAGACATAAAACTGCCTTATAAATATATTAAAACCAAGTCAAAATCTAGGAAATTTGGACTTGCTATTTACAGTAAATACCCAATTGTAAACTCTGGTTCTTTAAACTTTAAAAATAGCGCAAACAATACTATTTTTGCCGATATTGTTAAAAATAAAGACACCATTCGTATTTATAACGTGCATTTAGAGTCGTTAAAAATAAATCCGAATAAAGACTATTTTGGCGAAAAAGATTCAGGGCATTTATTTAAGCGTTTGGCAAATGGATTTAAAAAACAAGTATCGCAAACCGAGCTAATTTTACAGCATGAATATTCTTGGAAGAAGAAAAAAATTATATGTGGCGATTTTAATAATACCGCATATTCTTGGGTGTATCAAAAGTTATCTGAAGATAAAAAAGATGCCTTTTTAACCGCTGGAATTGGCTTAGGTAAATCATTCCGATACATGTATCCGATGCGTATTGATTTTATGCTAACCGATAATACCGCCACTATAAATCAATATAAAACATTTAGCGATATTAAATTTTCGGACCACTACCCTATTATGACCCGTTTGCATTGGTAGTTTTTTTAACCCTTTTTAAATTCAATAAATCAATTGGGTTAATACCTAAATTATATATGTTTTTTTGACTAAAACGAATAACTTCATCATAATAAAGAGGAACGATTGGTGCTTGTTCAATAATAATACTATCCATTTTTTGGTATAATTGATAGCGTTTTTTTATGTCAATTTCTTGTATTGATTTTTCATATAAAACATCAAACTTATCATTTTTAAAATGTGTATAATTAGGACCATTAGGTGTGAAATTTTTGCTATAAAATAACGACAAATAATTTTCTGCATCAGGATAATCGGCAATCCAACTAGCTCTAAAAATCGGCAATTTACCACTTGATTTTGCTTGTCGTAAAGTCGATGGAGGAATCACCGATACGGCTACTTGCAATCCTATATTTTGTAATTCTCGTTGGATAAATTCACATAAATCTAAATAATTTCCGTTGGTTGTAATGGTAATTTTAGGATTTTTATCGCCTGTTTTTTGCATATATTTTTTCACTAATTCTGATGCTTTTTCAGGTTGATACGAATATCCTTTTTGATTATTGAATGACGGCAAACCTTTGGGAATAAATCCATTTTCGGCTGGAGTTCCGATGCCATTTCGTAAAAATTTAATCATTTTTTCACGATCAAATCCTTGATTAATTGCCTGTCGTATTAATTTTGACTTTGTTGGATAATTCTCAGTATTTTCTGAATAAATTCCCAAATATTCCGTGTTTAAATATGCCCCAGTTTGCATGATTATTTTATCAGTATATTTATCTTTTAAAGTTCCATCGGTATTTAAAATATCGTCTTTATAAGAGGCATCTAAACTTTTCATAAAATCAAGATTTCCTTGGATAAATTGCAGATATTCACTTTGTTTATCAGGCAAAAAAGTAATTGCCACGGCTTCTAAATAAGGTAATTTATCCCCATTTGTATCTTTTTCAAAATACAACGGATTTTTACGCAAAACTAATTTGGTATTTTCTTCCCATATTTTAAATTGAAAAGCCCCTGTTCCTATCGGATTTGCTCGAAAAGAATTTCTAAAATAATCCACAGCTTCTTTAGGAACTACCGAACAATATTTCATTGCCAACAATCCTAGAAAAGGCGGAAAAGCTTGTTTTAAATTGATAGTGAAAATAGAATCATTTTCGGCTTTAAAATTTTTTACATTTTGAAGAACCCAGCCACCTGGAGATGCTATTTTTTTTGATACTAATCGATCTAATGAATATTTAAAATCTGTAGCAATAACATTTCTTGTAGAATCTTTACCAAATAAATGATGCTTATGAAACTTCACATCGTTTCTTAAAGTAAAACGATACGTTTTTCCATCTTCAGAAATCGACCATTTTTCAGCAATATCTGGCTGAATATGTAAACTATCATCCAACTGAACCAAGCCATTAAATAATTGATTTACCACCCAAATATTCCGCTGATCTTTGGCAAAAGCAGGGTCTAACGAAGTAATATTTGAATGTTCATTATATCTAAAAACTTGTGAATCTGTAAATTTACTGCTTTGTTTGGTACAGGAATACAATCCTATAAAAAGAATGAATAAAATGAAATAATTACTCTTACTTTCTTTTAAAAAGCTACTTAAAATTTTTGAAATTGTTTCGTACATTTAGTTACTTATTAAATCCATATTCACGTTCCACTTTACAAATTCGCAATTGATATTTTTTATACCATTGCGCTCTGCCCATTTCTCTAGCTTCTAGATGTTCAATATTATTTTTCCACTGAACAATTGCATCTAAATCTTGCCAATATGAAACGGTAATTCCGACTTTTGAACGAGCAAATTCGATACCTAAATACCCTTTTTGTTGCTTTGCTAATACTTCCATTTTAGTTGCCATAGCATCATATCCATTCAAATTATCCGATAATATCGTTGTAAAAATAACCGCATAATATGGCGTTTTTAAAGAATCTTCTATCATAAAATTAACTCATATTTTGTTTCAGGTAAGCCAATATCATCGCTTATTAAATTTTTAACTACTTTAAAATTAAAACGTTTTAAAATTTTACTAGAAGCAATATTTCTATCAATAACATAGGCTATAATTTTTTTCATTCCTACCCTTTTACAATAAACAATCAATCCTTCACATAACTCAGTCGCATAACCTTTCCCCCAATACTCCTGAATAAACCGATAACCAATTTCATCATCTTCTTTATTATCAACATCTTTAATTAAACCTAAAGTACCTATAAAACGACTATCTGATTTTCGTTCTATTGCATAAATAAAAAAATCATTACTTGGTTTTTCATATTTTTTTATCAACGTTTTTAATTCCTTTTCACACTCTAAAATTGTTTTAACCTCACCTGTTGCATATTGCAAAACCAACGGGTTACTTTCTAGGCAATGAAAAGGTTTTAAATCAGTAAAAATAAGTTTTCTAATGAGTAATCTTTCCGTTTCAAAAATCATGAATAAAATTGTAATTTTGTAATCGATAAATGTACAAGAATGAACGCAGATAAAAAAGTAGCTTTTTATACTTTAGGATGTAAATTAAATTTTTCTGAAACCTCAACAATTGCTAGAAACTTTGTAAATGAAGGTTTTGAACGTGTCGGTTTTGATGAAAAAGCCCAAATATATGTAATAAATACCTGCTCGGTAACTGATAATGCCGACAAACGTTTTAAATCGATTGTAAAAAATGCTTTAAAACAAAATGAAGACGCTTTTATAATTGGCGTTGGTTGTTATGCCCAATTAAAACCCGAAGAATTAGCCAATGTAAATGGCGTTGATTTGGTATTAGGAGCAACTGAAAAATTTAACGTTACCAGTTATATCAACGATTTAACTAAAAATGATATTGGCGAGGTTCATTCTTGCGAAATTGAAGAAGCCGATTCGTATATTGGTGCATATTCCATTGGCGACCGAACTCGTGCATTTTTAAAAGTACAAGATGGTTGCGATTATAAATGTACCTATTGTACAATTCCGTTAGCTCGTGGTATTTCGAGGTCAGATACTTTGGAAAATGTGTTGAAAAATGCCAAAGAAATTTCAGAAAAAGGCATTAAAGAAATCGTTTTAACAGGCGTTAATATTGGCGATTACGGAAAAGGTGAATTTGGAAACAAAAAACACGAACATACTTTTTTAGAATTAGTCAAAGAATTAGATAACGTTGAAGGAATTGAACGTTTGCGAATTTCATCAATTGAGCCAAATTTACTAAAAGATGAAACCATCGATTTTGTATCGAAATCGAAAACTTTTGTGCCTCATTTTCACATTCCACTGCAATCTGGTAATGATGAATTATTGAAAAAAATGAAACGTCGTTATTTAACAAAAACCTATACTAACAGAACGCAAAAAATTAAAGAAGTAATGCCAAATGCCTGTATTGGCGTTGATGTTATTGTAGGTTTCCCTGGTGAAACAGACGAACTATTTTTAGAAACTTACAATTATTTAAACGAAATGGAACTTTCGTATTTACACGTTTTCACCTATTCTGAAAGACCAAATACCGAAGCCGTTGGCATGAGTGGAATTGTTCCTAAAAATGTACGTGCAAAACGAAGTAAAATGTTACGAGGTTTATCAGTTAAAAAACGTAGAGCTTTCTATGAATCACAACTAGGAAACACATTAACAGCATTGTTTGAAAGTGAAAATAAAGAAGGTTATATTCATGGTTTTACACAGAATTATGTAAAAGTAAAAACACCTTGGAACCCTGAATTAGTAAATACTTTACACAGTGTTACCTTAACTAAAATTGATGAAGATGGTTTAGTTCGTTTTAATTTTGATGACTAAAATTTAATGAATTTTGATAAAAAAATAAATATTAATGGAAAAAAAACACCTCTATTTTGTACCTGGTTTAGGAGCAAATACCAAAATATTTGAATACTTAAATTTATCAAAAGAAAAATTTGAACTTCATTTTCTAGAATGGTTATTGCCTATTTCTATTGATGAAAGCATCGAAGCATATGCTCGAAGAATGTGCGAAAATATTCATCATGAAAATCCTATTTTAATTGGGGTTTCTTTTGGAGGAATTATGGTGCAGGAAATGAGCAAAATTATTAGTTGTGAAAAAGTAATTTTAATCTCAAGCATTAAAAATAATAAAGAATTGCCAAAACGCTTAAAATTAGCTTATATAACAGGCGTTTACAAACTTTTTCCATCAAAAATAATTGCAAATATAGAACACTATGAACGTTACTTTTTTAATGATTATCTAAAAAAACGAGCCGAATTATATAAAATATATTTATCAAAAAGAGATGAAAATTATTTACAATGGTCGGTTTATAACGTATTGCATTGGCAACAAAGTGAAACTTTATCAAACATAACCCATATACACGGAACTGATGATGAAGTTTTTCCTGCAAAAAATCTTCAAAATTATATTAAAATTGAAAAAGGAACACATATTATGATTTTAAATAAAGCAAAAACTATTTCTGAAATTTTAGAAAAAGAATGTTTTAAATAGTTAACTTGTTATAAATAGCTAAAAATTAGAAAAAGAGTTTAAATTTACTTAAAAATTAAAGAAAATGAATAAATCCATCCGTTTTTTATCACTTATAACTATTAGTTTTGTAGCCGTATTATTTACAAACACTATCAGTCAAAAAAAAGAACCCAAAATAAAAAATGTAGCTGAAAGCTATGAAATTAGAGCTGTAAAAGCGCCAAGTTATATGGAATTAGCTGGTGAGCGTGTTCCCTTAGAAAAAGCAGATGTTAAAGAACATATGGACCGTGAATTATTGGTAAATACCTATTGGCAATCTAACGGATTATTATTAATAAAACGTGCCAATAAATTTTTTCCAATTATAGAACCTTTATTAGAAAAATATGGAGTGCCTGATGATTTTAAATATTTATGCGTTGCCGAAAGTGCTTTAATTAATATTCCATCATCAAAAGGTGCCGCTGGATACTGGCATTTTATGCCTGCCACTGGACGTGAATATGGACTAGAAGTAAATAGAAATGTAGATGAGCGTTATAATTTAGAGAAATCGACAAGAGTTGCTGCCGAATATTTAAAAAAAGCTAAGAAAAAACTAGGTTCTTGGACACTTGCAGCAGCTGCTTATAATGCTGGAAATGGTCGAATTTCACAACGTTTAAAGCAACAACAAGTTGATAATTACTATGATTTACTTTTAAATAGTGAAACTAGCAGATATATTTTTAGAATTTTAGCTTTAAAAGAAGTTTTATCAAACCCACATAAATATGGTTTTATGTATGATCAGGAAGACCTATACACCTTTCCTGTAACCTATAATGTTAAAGTAAATACGCCAATCACAAACATTACCAACTTTGCAAAAAAATATGAGGTTACTTATAAAGAGTTAAAATTAGTAAACCCTTGGTTGCGAGAATCAAAGTTAAATAATAAAAGTAAAAAAACATATACTATTAAAATACCTGTTAATTAATAATGAAAAAAGCAATCCCATTTATATATATTATATTAGGAATTTTTATTTTAGCAGAATCAATTTCTAATTTCCTAGAAAACAAAGAATTATATAGAGTCTTTTTCAGTATTACTACTCAAAGTAAATATATATACTTACTTGTAAAAGTATTATTTGCTAGTTTATTTTTAGTAGACGGAATTAAAAAACTTAAAAAATAATAGTTCAACAGCAAATTAGCTTGGCTAGTTTGCTGTTATTTTTTGTACTCTTCCTACAATTACAGGTACTAATTCTACTTTTATTCCATGAGGATAATTTACTGAACTTGTTAATATTTAACTTACAACCCCTGAAGTTAATTTACCTGTTCTTTACTTATTTTTCTGTTTTAACCACAGTACATTGTAATATCTTTTTTATTTGTTACTGTATATTTAGTTTCTTTTTTAAAATAAAAAAACCTATCAATAAATTGATAGGCTTCTTTAAAAAGTTTTTACTCTGGTAAAATATATTATAATACTCTTACGTCTACAGCGTTTAATCCTTTTCTTCCTTCTTGTAATTCGAATTCAACTTCGTCATTCTCACGAATTTCATCGATTAATCCTGATACATGTACAAAATGTTCTTTGTTTGTTCCTTCTTCTGTAATAAATCCAAATCCTTTTGACTCATTGAAGAATTTTACGGTACCTCTATTCATAATATAAAAAATATATGTTGCTTACTTAATTGATTACAACGTTTTGCAAATGTAACACCAAATATTTAATTTTCAGGTAAATATTTGATATTATTACAATTATATTTTATAAGAAGATACAATAATTAGTTGTTCTGACCTTTTACAACAAAAAGCCTATCAATAAATTGATAGGCTTTTTAAAAAAGTTTACTCTGGTAAAATATATTATAATACTCTTACGTCTACAGCGTTTAATCCTTTTCTTCCTTCTTGTAATTCAAATTCAACTTCGTCATTCTCACGAATTTCATCGATTAAACCTGATACATGTACGAAATGTTCTTTGTTTGTTCCTTCTTCTGTAATAAATCCAAATCCTTTTGACTCATTGAAGAATTTTACGGTACCTCTATTCATAATATAAAAAATATATGTTGCTTACTTAATTGATTGCAACGTTAATTGTATTACAAATGTAATGCCAAAATTTTAAAATAAGGGTGAATTGCAATTATTTTTTTCAACTTATTTGAAAACAAAATTTAAATTCATTTAAACAGCAAAAAAGCCTATCAATAATTAATAGGCTCTCTTTAAAAAGTTTACTCTGGTAATATAATATATTATAATACTCTTACGTCAACAGCATTTAATCCTTTTCTTCCTTCTTGTAATTCGAATTCAACTTCGTCATTCTCACGAATTTCATCGATTAATCCTGAAACATGTACAAAATGTTCTTTGTTTGTTCCTTCTTCTGTAATAAATCCAAATCCTTTTGACTCGTTAAAGAATTTTACTGTACCTCTATTCATAATAATTAATTATATGTTAGTTACTTTAGTGTAAACAACGTTTATTTAGTTGCAAATGTATTGTTTTTTTTTTGAAAAAAACAATAAATAATTGTTGTATTATTCTTTTTTCACTTCCTAATTAAAGTTTATAACTCCCTATTATTTAACTAAAAATTAAGCGATTAAAAAACAAATAAACTTTTTAACTATTCTCTTGTTTATCTATTTAAAATAATTAATTTAGCACTAAAACAACATTAAAATTATGATATAAATATTATTAATAGCTTAAAAATGAATTTTTAATAAAACTAAATCAATTATTATGGCTTAATATTACCCAATTCTTTTCATATATTAATAATAACAATACAATAAAACAAATACCTAAAAAAAAATTGAATAACAATAAAAAGAATACTTAAAGTTATCATTATGTAAAAATCAATCATGTAACAAATACTAAAAAAGAAGTTTCTCTTTTTATCTATAAAATTTTATTTAATAAATACATCTTTATGAGTTTCAAAAATTATTTATCAACACTTTGCTTTTTACTGATTGCTTTTACTGCTTTCAGTCAAAAAAAAACCACAAACGGTTGTGGTACAAAACTGTCACAAAAAGACAAAACTAAATTTCGACAATCAATATCAAAATTTAAAAGAGAACAACAAACCAATAAAAGAGTAGGGATAAGAAATTATCAAATTCCTGTGGTTTTTCATATTCTACATAACGGACAAGGTGAAGCAGGTTCTGTTAGTAAAGAAAATATGGCATGCCGAATTAACGACGTAATGGAAGTTGTTAATAAAGATTTTCGTGGTGAATTTCCTAGATGGAATAATTCCGACCCAAGATTTGACGGCGTAAAACAAAAAATGGATAACATCGAATTTTTACTAGCTACCGAAGACCCTGATGGAAACCTTTTAGAAACTCCAGGTATGAATTGGCTTATCGAAGACGGGCTTGTAGAAGATGGTTACGACCCTAAAATTACCACAAACGATTGGTGGTGGGGAAAAAATGGCAAATATTACTTACAAGTATTTATTGTATCTCATTCCAATGGAATATCGGAAGGAAAATGGCAATCTGGACATGCTTTTTTACCTATACAAGACGCAGTTCCAAGAGTTGTATTTAACTGGAGATATGTAGGAAGACAAACTGCTTGTACTGATAATCCATCATCAAGTTCAGAAGGCTATGCAAAAGTAATGTCTCATGAATTTGGTCATTATTTCGGATTAAGACATACTTTTCATGAAAGTGATACCGATAAAGGAACTTGGACTGTTGAAAATGATGGAATTGACGATACTCCTCCAACAATGGGCTCTGAAGGATGTAATAGAGACGTTTTAAATGCTTGTGGCGTATATTCTAATTTGGAAAACTACATGGATTATAATGTTGATTGTCAAATTATGTTTACAAAAGACCAAGTTACCGTAATGAATAAATGGCTTGAAGATACTTCTGAAGCAAAATACCCTAGAAGTTTACTTTGGCAAACAAATAATTTGATTGCTACAGGTATATTACCTCATGCTCCAGTTGCTAATTTTAAAAGCAATGTAACAGCTATTTGTAGTAATCAGCCTGTAGAGTTTAAAGACAATTCAACAGGAAATCCAACTTCTTGGAAATGGACTTTCGAAGGAGGAACACCTGCTACATCTTCAGAAAAAAACCCAACAGTTACTTACGCAACTAAAGGGCAGTATAAAGTAAAATTAGAGGTTTGGAATAGTGTTGGTATAGGCTACAGTAAAACTGAAACCCTAAATTATATTGATGTTGACCAACATTCAACAGCCGATACTACCGAAAATTTTGAAGGAACTTTTCCTCCTCAAGGATGGAAAGTTATCAATCCTGATGGAAAACTAGCTTGGGGAAAACGTAGCGACGCAGGAAATGGCGATTCGTCATGTGTGGTTATGAACAACGCCGATAACGACAAAATTGGTGAAGAAGACTACTTACAATTGCCTTTTTATAATTTAACAAATGCTAAAAATGCACAACTTTATTTTGATGTTGCTTATGTTAAATTTGATGAAGTGAGTGCCGATATGCTAAAAGCCGAAGTTTCTACCGATTGTGGAGCTACTTGGACAGAAGTATATTCAAAAACACACACCGAATTAGAAACTGCCTTATCTGCCTTATCTCCAAATGATTGGATTCCTAATCAAGAATCACATTGGAGAAAAGAATTAGTCGATTTAAGCGATTATGACGGACAAGCAAATTTAGCCATTCGTTTTAAAAATATATCAGGATACGGAACTCGTGTTTGGTTAGATAACGTAATCGTTGCCTTAGATAATAGTAATGGTCCAGTAGTCGATTTTTATACTAAAAAAAGAAATTCAGTATGTGAAAGTGAAGTGGTTCAATTTTTTGATACCTCAACAGGAACAACAGCAACTTCATGGAATTGGAAATTTCCTGGAGGAACTCCTGCCACTTCTACCGAGCAAAATCCTACGGTTATTTATAATACTTACGGAAATTATAACGTAAGTTTAAAAGTTGAAAATACTGATGGTTCATCAGAAAAAACCATAGATAGTTTTGTCGTTTTAAAAACACCAACCGCACAATCTTTTACTGAAGATTTTTCAGGAACCTTCCCTCCTGCCAATTGGAATATCCGTAATTTCGATGGAAAATTAGAATTTGAAAAAAGTAATTTGGCTGGAAATGGCGATGGTTTTTGTATGATGATGAACAATGCCGATAATGAAACTGTTGGTGAATTAGATGAAATTATCATGCCTTCTTTAGATTTATCCGTAGGCGCTACCGATTTTTATTTCGATGTTGCTTATACTAAATTTGATGATGCAAGTCCTGATAAATTGGCAGTTATGGCTTCTAGCGATTGTGGTGCTACTTGGCAAACTTTATACGATAAAACACATACTGTTTTAGAAACTGTAAATGTTGTTGATGACCCTGCAACAGATGCAAATGAACCTAATAATTGGATTCCTACCATAGCATCAGACTGGAGAAAAGAGCGTGTAAATCTTAGTGATTATCAAGGATTATCAAACGTATTAGTAAAATTTGTAAATACATCAGGATACGGAACTCGTATTTGGATTGACAATGTTACCGTTAATTTCGATAGTAAAGAAAAACCAACTTCTAGTTTTGAAAAACAAGGAGAAAGTGCCTGTCTAGGAAACAATGTACAATTTAATGATACCTCAACAGGAGTACCAACTTCTTGGGCTTGGACTTTTGAAGGCGGAACACCTGCAACTTCAACAGAAAAAAACCCAGTAGTAACCTACGATACCGCAGGGAATTATAGCGTAACTTTAACCGCCACAAATGCCACAGGAACAGGAACAACCACCACCAAAACAAATTTTGTTACCGTAAAAAATGTTACTGCTTTACCATATAATCAAAACTTTGAAGGAACATTCCCTATTGCTAATTGGGAAATTATAAATCATGATAATGATGAAATTTTATGGGAAAAAAGAGATGATGCTGGTAATGGAGACTCTTCTTGTATGATTATCAATAATGCCGATAATCCTACGGATAAAATTGATGAATTAATTATAAACCCTTTAGATTTTTCTTCGGAAGGAGATAAAAAAATGGCTTTTGATTTATCTTATACTAAATTCACCAACGCATACGGTACTGATGCAGAATCTGATTCTCCAGATAAATTAATTGTGTTAGTTTCTAAGAACTGTGGATTAACTTGGACGGAAGTTTACAATAAAACACATACTGAATTAGAAACAGTTCAAGTTCGTGACTTAGAAGCAACTCCTGATAAAAATGAGGCAAATGATTTTGTTCCTTCAAAAGCATCTGACTGGAGAAAAGAGAGCATCGATTTAAATGATTTTACAGGAAATTCAAGTATTTTAATCAAATTTAAAAATATTTCAGGATACGGAACTCGTATTTGGATTGATAATTTAAGTGTAACCTCAACAATTACCAATGACGATATTACTTGGAAAGGAACTACGGATAATGATTGGAACACAGCATCAAACTGGAGTACAAATTCTTTACCAACTTCTACAAGTCGTGTGGTAATTCCTGCTGGATTATCAACATATCCAACAGCAAATAATGATGTTGTATTTAACAGTTTAACTATTGAATCGGGTGCTACTTTTATGGCTAAAGCAAACGTTACAGGAACGGTTACTTATAAGAGAAACATCGAAAATACCGATTGGTATTTAATTTCATCGCCTTTAAAAGAGGAAACTCTTGAGAATTTTATTACTGGTGGAACACTTTCTTTTGCATCAGGAACACGAGGAAATATCGGTTTTGCACCTTTTAATAATGAGCATCTTACCAAAGCTTGGGATTATCAAACAATAAATTCTACAGGAAATTTTGACCTAGCAAAAGGATATTCACTAAAATTAGCAACGCCTAGCGATATTTCTTTCACAGGAAAAATAAATACCAATGATGTAAACATCGAAATTAATAACGGTGCTAGGAATAACTATAATTTAGTTGGAAACCCGTTTATAACTTATGTTAATTCAAAAACTTTTACAGCAAATAACGCATCAAAAATTTCTGAAAAAACAATTTGGATTTGGAACGGAACAATTTATGAAACGTATAATGATGAAAATCCGTTGGAAATTGCACCTGCACAAGGTTTCTTTATAGAAACTACTGACGCATTACCTGCAAATAGTAGTATTACTTTTGCAAAAGCAAATCAAAGTCATCAAAATACCGATACCTTTAAAAGAGAAGCACCGAAAACTTCTTTTGAATTATTTGTAGAAGATGAAACTCGTCAGAAATCAACCAAAGTATTTTATGCAAACAATAAAACCACTGGTTTTGATAACGGTTCAGATTCTAAATTATTTGGGGGAGTTTCTAGTAATTTCGAAGTATTTACCGAATTAATTTCTGATAATAAAGGAAATAAATTAGCGATTCAAACCTTGCCAACTTCTAACATTGAAGAACTAGTAATTCCTGTTGGATTAACAACAAAAATGGGTAAAGAAGTAAGTATTTCTGTAGATGCTAAAAATCTTCCTGCGGATGTAAAAATCTATTTAGAAGATAGAATTGCCAATACATTTACCAATATTTCTGATAAAAAAATCGTAGTTAAAAATAATACAAAAGGAGCTGGACAATTCTATATTCATACAACTTCAAAAAGACCTGATGTTATTGTTAATAAAGGTTTAGAAAATGTAAGTATTTATAAATCTGATAATAATGCGATTACCATTACAGGTTTACAAACACAAAACGCTACTTTAAAAGTATATTCGATGTTAGGGAAAAGAGTTTTTGAAACTTCATTCAAATCAACAGGAGTTAGCCTAATTCAATTACCAAAAACATCGAAAGGCGTTTATATTGTCGAATTAATTTCAAATACAGGAAAAATTACTAATAAAATTATTTTATAATAATTTTTAATAAAAAACATAAATATTATGAAAAAACAAACCGAAGACAATAATAATATTTCAAGAAAAGAAGCCTTGAAAAAAATAGGGAAATACGGAAAATATGCTAGTTTAACAGCATTAGGAACCTATATGATTTTGAATCCGCAAAAAGCACAGGCACAAAGCCCAACTGGTCCTGAAGCTCCAGGTACTGGTGGATTTTAATTAAATTAACTTCTTTTACATTACTAAAACCCTCGAAAAATTCGAGGGTTTTTATTTGCCTATTTTCCTTCAAAATTTCATTATAAAAAACAGCATTGAACACCGATAGTTTTTAACACAAACAATCCGTATTTTTGTTTTATGAATTTTGAATTACACTCCAACTTTAAGCCAACTGGCGACCAGCCAACCGCTATAAAACAATTAGTAAACGGATTAAATACCAACGAAAAACACCAAACACTTTTAGGTGTTACTGGTTCTGGTAAAACTTTTACCGTAGCAAATGTTGTTGCCCAAGTAAACCGTCCTACCTTAGTTTTAGCGCATAATAAAACATTGGCGGCGCAATTATATGCCGAATTCAAGCAGTTTTTTCCTAAAAATGCAGTTGAATATTTTGTTTCTTATTACGATTATTATCAGCCCGAAGCCTATATTCCTGTTACCGGAACTTTTATCGAAAAAGATCTATCTATTAATGATGAAATAGAGCGCCTGCGAATAAGCACCTCTTCTTCTCTACTTTCAGGGCGTAGAGATATTATTGTTATCGCATCGGTGTCTTGTTTATACGGAATTGGAAATCCGAAGGAATTTAAAAAAAATGTAATTCCTATAAAAGTCAATCAACAAATTTCACGCACCAAGTTTTTACACAAACTAGTTACCAGCTTATATTCTCGCACCGAAACCGAAATAAAAAGTGGTACTTTTAAAGTAAAAGGCGATGTGGTAACTATTTACCCATCCTATGGCGATAGCGGCTATAAAATTCATTTTTTTGGCGATGAAATTGAAGAAATCGAAACTTTTAACATCGAAAATAACCAACGTATTGAAAAGTTAAACGAACTCACTATTTACCCTGCCAACTTATTTGTAACCTCTCCCGATGTATTGCAGAATGCCATTCACAGCATACAAGATGATATGGTAAAACAAGTCGATTATTTTAAAGAAATCGGAAAACATTTAGAAGCAAAACGCTTACTAGAACGCACTGAATTCGATTTAGAAATGATTCGTGAATTAGGCTATTGTTCAGGAATTGAAAATTATTCTCGATATTTAGATGGACGAGAATCAGGCACTCGCCCCTTTTGTTTGTTAGACTATTTTCCTGACGATTTTTTAATGGTTATTGATGAAAGCCACGTTACTATTCCACAAACTCACGCCATGTACGGTGGCGATAAAAGCAGAAAAGTAAACTTAGTAGAATACGGTTTTCGCTTGCCTGCGGCAATGGATAATCGTCCGTTAAAATTTGAAGAGTTTGAAGAATTACAAAATCAAGTAATTTATGTATCGGCAACACCTGCCAATTATGAATTGCAAAAAACCGAAGGCGTATTTGTAGAGCAAGTAATCCGCCCAACGGGATTATTAGACCCAATAATTGAAGTGCGCCCTAGTGAAAATCAAATTGATAATTTAATTGAAGAAATACAAATTCGTGTAGAAAAAGACGAGCGTACTTTAGTAACCACCTTAACAAAACGAATGGCGGAAGAATTAGCCAAGTATTTAACCCGAATTCAAGTTCGTTGTCGTTATATTCATTCGGATGTAGATACTTTAGAGCGTGTTCAAATAATGCAAGATTTACGAAGAGGTTTGTTTGATGTTTTAATTGGTGTCAATTTATTGCGTGAGGGTTTAGATTTACCCGAAGTATCGTTAGTTGCTATTTTAGATGCCGATAAAGAAGGTTTTTTACGCAGTCATCGCTCGATTACCCAAACCGTTGGTAGAGCCGCAAGAAATGTAAACGGACGTGCTATTTTATATGCTGATAAAATAACCAATAGCATGAAACGCACTATAGATGAAACCAATTATAGGCGTAAAAAACAGCAAGATTACAATACTAAAAATAGTATTACGCCAACGCAAATCAACAAAAAACTAGATAATACGCTTTCTCAAGATACTATTACTTCTTTTCATTATGATAATGCGATTGATAAGGTTGCAAAACAAGATTTGCAGTTTTTATCTAAAGAAGAAATAGAAAAACGCATCAGAAATAAACGAAAAGAGATGGAAGCTGCTGCTAAAAATTTAGATTTTATGGTAGCCGCAAAATTGCGTGACGAGATTGCTGTTTTAAAAAAAAGCTTAGAATCATAAAAAAGCCGACTAACAATAAATGAAAAAGCATAACAAAAAAATATTCCTAATAATTACAGTTCTCTTTTTAATACAACAATGCACCGATATTAATTTAATCCCCGCATTTGTATTAAATAAAAGTGATTACAAATATTTAAGCGATAATATTAGTGCTAAAAATTATGTTGTGAACAGAGTTTCAGAATATAATTATTCATTTATTACCTATGATACAATCAATAATTATTTTATTATAGATGATTCATACAGTAAAACAAAAATAGATTCTAAGGGTAATATCAAAATAAAAATACCGCATCCTTCTGGAAATTTACCTTACAAAACTCATTATGTATTTACAGACAGTACAATATGTGACCTTTCTAAAGATAAATTACAAATGATTCAATATTATAAAAAAATAAATCCTGATAAACAGAACTGGTTTTTATTATTTAAAGAATATTACCATAAAGGAACTACCGTTATTTATGGTAATGATGATAAAATCTATTTAAAAATTAAAGAAGGTTGGGTTCTTTTTCGTTCATTTAATGGACCTTATTTAGATGGCGATTATATCACTGAAAGAACATTAAAAGGGTATCCTGCAAAACAAAGAAAGTTAATCTATTTAAAAAGTTTGAAATCTTTTAGATATTCAGATTGGAGTCACGGTAGCTATTATCCTGAAGATAAAATAAAATACTTAGACCAAAAAATAAAGAAGATTTCATTTAAAAAAATAGGCGTTTCTGGAACATTTACATATACTTCAATAATTTCTCAACATTTTGGAATTGAGTACTATAAATTCAAAAAAAGAAATGGGTTTATTAGGTTTAAAGAAAGTGCTAACAAATACCCTTTTATACTTTTTAAATCTAAACGATACGTAAGTCATTATACTATTCCTGAAAAATTTAAGACAAAAACAGAGGTTTCTTTTATAGATTGCTCTTATCCTTCAAACCAATATGAAAGTAAAAGTGATGGTTTATATATTGTTAAACCTAAATAATTAGTTTTATTATTCTTAAAAACAAAAAAGGCTTCTATGAATATCATAAAAGCCTTTTAATAAAATTTATTATTTTAAATTATTTAGCTGCCATTAAAGTAACAGGTAAATTATACACATCAGTTGTAACTTTTCCTGCTATTTTCTTGTAATTTAAGCTGGTTTTGATATAGTTTTCTATTCTTTGATTATCATTTTTTGAATTTACAGATAATACTATCAATTCATTTTTACTGTTTACTGTTAATTTAACGATTACAGATACGTCAGAGTTCAATTCAAATTTAGGGTTCTTTAATAATTTATGAACCTCTTTGTTTATTAATACTAATTCTTCTTTTTTATCCGAAGGATTTGTAGCGTTCGCAACTAATACGTTTACTGATAAAAAAAGTGCTACTAATAAAAATTTAATTGTTTTCATAATGTTTTTTAATAAGGTATTTTAACCAAATTTTTGTTTTCTTTATATTTTTTTCTGTCCTATTAACCTTTATAGTTAATTAATTGTCAAAATGTTACTGGGTTTGCAAACCAGTACAAACTTACGGCAGAATAATGGTTACAATGTTAGAAAACCTTTAACATAAACTCATAAAAAAGTTACTTAAAAATGGGTTAAAAAGCTAAATTTATCGCTTTTTTAAAAACAGCTTAAAAATTCTAAATAATAAGATATTAATTAATGAAAGATTTTGATAATAAAATAGAATTATCAGTATCTATTTTGCAACTAAAAACCAAAAGACTTAGAATATCTATAATTTTAAAATTACATATTTACAAAAAAAAGGCGTAACAATTAGTTCACATTAAGAATAAAAACATGATTTACAATCAATTAAATACTAAAAAATATCGTTTTTTTTATCTTCTTAATCGTTTTTTTTCAACAGTTACTTTTCCTTCTAAAATTAAAGGTTTGTTTTTTACTAAAACATTTAACTTTAAATGCTCGATGCTTTCTCTAGGAAAAACAGCCTTCCCTATATTAATACTAACATGATAAGTACCCGCAGATAGTATTTCTTGCTGATTTTTAAGCTTTCCGTTTGGAATTTCAATAATCGTTAAATTTTGATGTTTTTTATCAGCAATTTCTATTGATACAATTTTAAACGCCTCTTTTGACGATTCTATAATAACAGAATACTTCATTTTCGAGGTATCAAACCTAGAACCTGCCGAAATATATTGTTTTTTAATGTCGCTTATAAAAACCGATTTACAACTAAATAATAAAGGCATAATTAGCATCATTATAATTTTAGAACTATTATTCAATATCATTTATATATTTTTTATAAAAAACACGATACTACAATTGTAATACCGTGTTTTATACTAATAATTATTAAAAATTTGTACCTGGAATATCAGGTGTATTTGGACTTTGCGCCTGTGCTTTTTGAGGATTCAAAATTAAATAGGTTCCTAATGCGGTTAAACTAGCATATTTACCGTATTTACCTATTTTTTGTAGCGCTTCTTTTCTATTTATTTTATCTGAATTCATTTTGTCTTAATTTTACGATGCCGTAGTTATTTGGGCTTCATTTTTATATCAATTATTTTACAACAACCTTTTTTGTTGCTCTTTTATTTCCTGAAACAACTTTAACAATATAAACACCTGCTGGTAAATTATTTAAATCTACTCCTTTAAACTCAGCTGGTTTTAGTGTTTTACTTAATACTTTTTTACCTATAATATCAAATAAATCGATTGTTAATGAAATTGAATTATGACCAATTACTTGTAAGAAATTATTATCCGTATAAACTTTTAAACTTGATGCAACTAATTTCGTTTCTAACTCATTTAAAGCTCTTTTAGAAAAATGTATATAAAATCGTCCAAATTCATTTGAGTTTTTCTGTAAAGTTACTTCATAATTTTTGGTATTGCTTATTTCATGAAATTTTGCGGTTTCTTTATCTTCTATAAAAACCTTTATGTTTCCAGGTAAATTATGAATTTCTGATGAAAAAACTACCTTTTCTTTTGATGTTGCGGTAAGTTTTAAAGGAATAATTTGACCTTCAATATCATCCGAAGAAACCGATTGAATTGCATATTCATTACTTTTTACTTCATTTATAATTTTAGAAGTTAAATCAAATGTAGCATCTCCAAAATTTATAATATCCATTGCTACATCAAATCCTTGAGTCGCATTTTTTGAAAAAATAATATCGGTATTTACCTTTATTTTTTCTTTTTCAACAAATACTTTTACAAAAGAATTTTGGCTTCTGTTAAAGGTATTATTCCCCTTTAAAATTGTTTTTGTACCAATATTAGCTTTCTTAAAAATTACTTTTTCATCAGTTGATGATGCTTTTGTTTTGATAAAAAACCCTTGACCTGGCGCTAATACTTTTTGAGTTGATGATGCTAAATTAGTGTAAGCAACATATTTATTTTGAGTACTTTCCCATAAGTATATTGCCTGTGCATTAGCCGCTAATTTACTAGTATTATTTGTGATAAAATTTTCTGAAATACTTTTATTTATAGGATAATATGCCGAAAAAGGATTTCCAATAGCATTCCATTTATCAGAAGATACACTTACATTTAAATTACTATTATACATTGCTCCTGAAAAAGAAACCGCACCAGCTGTTTCTCTAGAAATGGCATAACCTGTTCCGTTTTCAAACAATGTATTTTCACTAATATTTTGATCAAAATACTCCCATTTAGTCCCTACTAAATTGGCGTCATTATATTTCGATATTGCATATTTAGAAGTAGCATTTTTTCGAATATCATTTGATACTTTCGATGCAAAACCTTTAATCGATTGACCAATTACAGGCGATGAAATTAAAGACCATTTATTCGCTAATAAACCACCTCTATTATACATAAGATTACCTGTTGCATTTCCATTTACCATAAAAACACCACTATTGATTTCATCTGATAAAATTGATACAAAAGTATTGTCGTTTATTGTTGATACATAATCATTAACAACCGTTAAACTATTGGTGTTTTTTATCTCTAATTTAGCATTGTTAATTTCTAATGATTTTACTGTAACTCCATCTACATTTACCGATACTACATCTTGCTCTTGTTTTATTGCAACATCATCAACTGAAGTTGGTAATGTTTTACCTTCCCAATTTGTAATTTCAGACCAATTATTATTGGTAACACTTTTAAAATGTTTTTGATCGTTATAAACCCACATTCCTCTACCAAAAGTACCGACATAAACATTTCCATTACTTTTACTTACTTTAATGTCACTAATAATAACATTTGGTAAACCAGCACCTAATTTTGTCCAGTTAGTAGTTGTATTATTGGTATAATAAAGACCTAATTCAGTTCCTACATAAATAGTTTCATTGCTTTTATTAGTGTCTAATATTATTTTTTTCATGATAATGTTAGGCATATTAGCACTTATATTTACCCATGAAGCATCATTATCGGTACTTTTATAAATTTTTTCACCAGCATTATATGATGCCACTGTTGCATAAACAATAGCTGTATTTGGTACGGCATACACACTATTAATAGATAAATTTGAAGCTGGATTAGAAATTGTAACCCAAGTTGCACCATCATCATTACTTCTTCTTAGTTCTTTATCTGCTCCTAAATAACCTATAGCAAAAATTCTTGTAGCACCATTATATAAAGACACATCTAAAAAAGAAGTTTCTACTAAACCTGTATTTAGAGCCACCCAATTAACACCTCTGTCTGTAGATTTTTTTACATCACCATGTCCCGCATAAATAGTTGCTGCAATTGTTGGGTGTAAAGCTAAAGGAGAAATAAAATCAGCTGTACTTGAATTATCAGCAAGAATTGTTACAGATGAATATGCACTACTTGAATACCCATCATTTGTTCTGTATAAAGCACCATAAGTTCCGCCTAAATAGCGAATATTTGAATCTGAAATATCAATTCCTGTAGCTGTTCCATCACCTGCTGAACAAGCTACCCATTTTTGACTACCACCTTTTGAAACTTTTGAAAAACCATCATTATCTTGATTTGCCATCATATAATCATCACCATTAAGTCCGTCTGTAATGGCTATATTATAAGGTTGAGAAATTACCAAACCATCTGAGATATCGGTCCAACCACCTGTTGCACTTGTAGCAGTAAAAGCACCTTTATGAACTCCACCATCATGACTATTTATTACGGTAACACCATCGGATAAAAAAGATAAGTAATGATGATCAGGATGTACATAAAAACCTACCCCTCGAGGATCATCATAGGCGTTTAAATACATTGAAAAAGAAGCACCATTATCTGTCGATTTATACACATTTACACCTCCTACAAGAATATCATCTTTGTTTGTAGGCGACACAGCAATACATTGGTTATAACCCCACTGTGAATTAAAATTAGTTATAGTTGTTTCACTAATTTTATCGGCAGCGGTATCGGTATTGTCAAAACGAAAAATTGTAAAATCACCACCTTGGGTAATTCCATAAAAATTTTCAGTATCATTTGCAGAAGCTGTTAGCTTTAACTTGTTTTGTCTAGTTCCTTGCAAAACTGAATGTTCTGAAAAATTATTACCGCCATCAGAAGAATACCACAAACCTCCATAAGCATCAGATACTACTACTTTATTAAAATTATTAGGATCAAAAATTATGGTTTGAAAATTATCACCAGTATAATTTGGGGTCGTATTCATATTAACCCAAGTAGCACCACTATCTGTAGATTTTTGAATTTCATTATTGGTCAGTGCATAAATTGTAGTAGACGAATTAGGCGCAAAACTTAAATCTCTAATATATTCATTATCCGTTAATGAAAACGTTAAACCTGTTACAGCCCAATTTTCACCTGCATCTATTGATTTAAACAAACCTATTGAGCTCACATGTCCTCCATCTTCATCACCAGTAGCCATATATAATATGTCGGAATTTTGAGGATCAATAATAATATCGGTAACTCCTAAACCTGCTAAATCATCTGTTTTAGGCAACCAAGTTGTTCCGCCATCTATTGTTTTCCACAAACCTCCTGCGGCAGATCCGGCATACATTATTTGTGCATTATTAGCGTCTGTTGCTACTACGTTAACCCTTCCTAAACCTGGATATGCAGTATACCCGTTTTCTAACACATTTTTTTTAGGACCTATTTGCTCCCACGACGTAACGGTATTTGACCTTTGTGATTTTGTATTTGAATTATTTAATAAAAGATCGATGTATTCTTTTTTATTTTCTTTCTTAACAAAAGAACCGTCAGCGTTAATTCTGTCTTTCCAAATCCAAACCCAACGTTCAAACTGTTTTGTTGCTTTCTTTTCTTTTTTTGATACAACCCCTCTTGAGCGTTGTTTTCTTTCCGATAACTCTTTTCTTGTTTTATGTACAATTTCAAAAAAATTTGCTCCTTCTTTTAAAGAGGCTTCTTTGTAATTTGTAATTTGAGCGCTTACCTGAAAGGTAAAAGCAATTAAAAAGAGTAGTTTTACTATTATTTGTTTCATTTATAAATATTTAGGGGATTAATAATCAAAAGTAAGATGAAAAAAGATACAGTAACACACAAATGCGATGAACACACATTAAATAGCAGTAAGAAACTGTTTTTAAGAAGTAAAATTGCCTATACATGATTTTATTGGTACTTTTAAAAGATTCAAAAAATACCTAAAATAATTTATCAGGTAACAACTTTTTCACTTTATTAGGTCTATAAGTTACAAAAAAATCGCCTCATAAATAAATTATGAGGCGATTTCAATATATAAACAAAAAATTAATTTCTAAGCTTCTAAAACTTCTGCAACTTTATCAGCAGCTTCTTGAAATTCAGTAGCTGAAATAATTTCCATTCCACTGTTATCAATTAATTCTTTAGCTTCTTTAGCGTTTGTTCCTTGTAAACGACAAATAATAGGTACATTAATTTTGTCTCCCATATTTTTGTAAGCATCTACAACTCCCTGAGCAACACGGTCACAACGAACGATTCCTCCAAAGATATTTACTAAAATAGCTTTTACGTTGGTATCTTTTAAAATAATTCCAAAAGCAATTTCAACACGTTCAGCATCGGCAGTACCTCCAACATCTAAAAAGTTAGCTGGCTCACCACCTGCTTGCTTAATTAAATCCATAGTTCCCATTGCAAGTCCTGCTCCGTTTACCATACACCCAACATTACCATCTAAATCTACATAGTTTAAACCTGCAGCTTTAGCTTCTACTTCAATAGGGTTTTCTTCACGTAAATCACGCATTGCAGCATAATCTTTATGGCGGTATAAAGCGTTTTCATCTAAAGTAACTTTAGCATCAACAGCCATAATTTTATCATCCGAAGTTTTTAACACAGGGTTAATTTCAAACATTGCTGAATCAGATTTGATATATGCTGTATATAAAGCACTAGCAAACTTTACCATTTCTTTTAAAGCAGCACCACTTAAACCTAAGTTAAAAGCAATTTTACGCGCTTGAAAAGGCATTAATCCTAAAGCAGGATCAATTTCTTCTGTAAAAATTAAATGAGGAGTTTCTTCGGCAACAGTTTCAATATCCATTCCACCTTCGGTAGAATACATAATCATGTTTTTACCAGTAGCACGGTTTAATAAAACTGACATGTAATATTCGTCTGGCTCACTAGCTCCAGGATAATATACGTCTTCACATATTAACACTTGGTTTACTAATTTACCTTCCGCTGAAGTTTGAGGTGTAATTAACATCATTCCTAAAATATCATTAGAAATATTTTTTACGTCCTCTAAGTTTTTAGCCAACTTAACTCCACCACCTTTTCCACGACCACCTGCGTGTACTTGTGCCTTAATTACGTGCCAACCTGTACCGGTTTCTTCCGTTAATTGCTTTGCTGCCGCAACAGCTTCTTCTGGTGTATTTGCAACAATTCCTCGTTGAATACGAACCCCAAAACTGTTTAATATTTCTTTACCTTGATATTCGTGTAAGTTCATTAGATATGAATTTTTAAAGTCCAACAAAAATACAAATTCAATTTACAATACATTACTATTTAGTATAATTATTACTATTTTCTTATAACTTTTATTTTGGGTTTTCTTTTCGTTTCATTGTAACACGCATTTTTTAACACCTATTTAATGTAATTAACATTAAATTGTGATTTGAAAGCTTAAATCCTAAATATTTTTACAAACCTCCTTAAGCCCTTGACTAACTATGTATAAAACAACCTCATTATTGATTTTAATGCTATTTATCTGTAAAAATAGTATTGCACAAGAAATTCATAAAAAAAGAAAAAAATTATCCGCTACACGCATACAAACACCCCCGGTTATTGATGGGGTTATAAATGAATCAATATGGGAAAAAGCCCCTATTGCTAATAATTTTGTAATGATGCGTCCCACTAACGGACAAAACGAACCTAGCACTCATAAAACTCAAGTAAAGTTAGTGTACGATAATGATGCTATTTATGTAAGCGCTTTTATGTATGCGCCAAATCCTGCTAAAATACCTGCCGAATTTAACAACAGAGACAACATAGGAAATGCTGATTTTTTTATGCTGATGATAAACCCAAATGATGACGGGCAAAACCCAACCATGTTTATTGTTAGTGCCGCAGGAGTTCAGGCAGATTCAAAAGTAGCTAACGGTAATGAAGATTTTAATTGGAATGCTGTTTGGCAAAGTGCCATTAAAATAAACAAAAATAGCTGGACGGTAGAAATGAAAATACCCTACAGAGCTTTACGTTTTACAAACAGCGATGTACAGTCATGGGGAATTAATTTTCATCGAGAAGTTAAAAATTTAAATGCACGTTTTACATGGAATCCTATTGATAATACACAAGGAAACTGGACACAATACGACGGTTTACTAGAAAACTTAAAAAATATTACACCACCTACTCGTTTAAATTTTTACCCACACACATCGGCAACAACAACTTCTTTTAAAGGAAAAACAAATTTTGATTGGAGCGTTGGTATGGATGTAAAATATGGGCTTACCGAAAATTTTACTTTAGACGCCACTTTAATTCCTGATTTTGGACAAACCGCTTTTGATAATGTTACCCTAAACTTAGGTCCTTTTGAACAGCAATTTTCAGAGCAACGACAATTTTTTACCGAAGGAACGGCTCTTTTTACCAAAGGAAATTTATTTTATTCTCGTAGAATTGGAGGTAAACCAATAAAAAATGCTTCTGTAAATGAGCAAACAGAAACCCTTATTGAATCGCCTGAAAAAGTACAAATGCTAAACGCTATAAAAGTTTCTGGTAGAACAAAAAAAGGCTTAGGTATTGGTTTTTTTAATGCCGTTACTGCCAAAACAATCGCCACAATTCAAAATAATACTACAAAAGAAAATAGAGAAGAAATAATTAATCCACTATCAAACTATAATATTTTAGTTTTAGATCAGCAATTCAATCAAAACTCTGCGATTACTTTAATTAACACCAATCTTACTAGAAATGGACATTTTAAAGATGCTAATGTTACAGGTTTACTTTGGCATTTAGAAGATAAAAACAGTAGTTACAATATAGATGGTTCTATTAAAATGAGTAACATTTCTGATGATAAAAACAACCCGAATACTGGTTATACATTTGACACTAGTATTGGTAAAAAATCGGGAAACTGGAGAGGTGAAATTGGTTATAATTTAAAAAATAAAGATTTTAACCCAAATGATATGGGAATTTTATTTCGTAATAATCAACAATCAATCTATGGTTTTACACAATACCGCACACTAAAACCTACAGGTATTTTTAATTACTACAGAATAAATACTGCTTACAATATTAACTTTTTACACAATCCTGGCACCTATACAGGCAGCAATATAAACACCGCTTTTCAGGCAGAAACTAAAAAACGTTTTGCTTTTGGGGCAAACATAAATTACAGCAGTAAACGTAAAGATTTTAACGAACCAAGGCAAGGAACAACAAGCCGAATTCATTTTAAAAGACCACAAAGAATACGTATTAGCCATTGGGGTTCTACCGATTACAGGAATAAATTTGCTATTGATTATAACTGGAAATATTCTTTTTTCAAAAACAATCCAAAAGAAAATTATGGCTTTAAAATTTCTCCAAGATATCGTTTTAACAATCAATTTTCGTTAGTTTATGGCTTTAAATACGGACAAACAAACAATGGACAGGGCTTTGTAAATGATATAAATCAAGAAGATATCGATAAAAACCCAATACTTTCTCCTTTTTTAGATGAAATTATCTTCGGTCAAAGAAACTGGACTAGCTTCAATAATTCGTTAACAGGTAAATATAGTTTTAATACAAAATCAACACTATCTTTAGCTTTCAGACACAATTGGAGTAAAGTTCCTTATAAGGAGCAATTTTATACTTTAAATAAAAATAATGGCGAATTAATTGAAAGTAATTATACCAATAATCATCATAAAAATTTTAATAGTTGGAATATTGACCTTAATTATTTGTGGCAGTTTGCCCCAGGTAGTCAATTAACTGCTTTTTACAGAAATACCATTTCTAATGATACAGATGTTGCTACTCAAAATTTCTCAGAAAATTTAGAATCACTTTTAAAAGAAGACAATCAACATACTTTTTCTGTCCGTCTTGTTTATTTTATTGACTACAATAATATCAAAAAATTAATTTAACATGGTTTTAATTTATCTTTTGAAATCAGACTCGCTTTAAAAGGCTATCTGATTTCTTTTTTATACATTCGTTACCTTGAAAATAAAACGAGGATTATCTATGATTATAGCTAAAAATATCCATAAATACTATGGTGATGTTGAAATTTTAAAAGGCGTGAATCTTCATATTAAAAAAGGAGAAATTGTTGCGATTGTTGGTCCTTCTGGAGCCGGGAAAACAACACTTCTTCAAATTTTAGGAACTTTAGATAGCCCTCAAAAAACACAAAACTACGAGTTATTATTAAATACTATTTCAATCAAAGGATTAAGCGACAAAGCTATTTCTTCTTTCAGGAATAAACACATCGGATTTATTTTTCAATTTCATCAATTACTACCTGAATTTACAGCACTCGAAAACGTCTGTATTCCTGCTTTTATTAGCGGAAAAGCGAAATCAGCAACTCAAAAAAGGGCAAAAGAATTATTATCATTCTTAGGATTATCGCACAGAGAAAACCATAAGCCAAACGAACTTTCAGGAGGAGAGCAACAACGAGTAGCCGTAGCGAGAGCCTTAATTAACGAACCCGCTGTTATTTTTGCCGATGAACCATCAGGAAATTTAGATTCTACCTCAGCAGAAAATTTACATAAATTATTTTTTGAATTACGAGACAAATTTGGGCAAACCTTTGTACTAGTAACCCACAACAAAGAACTAGCTCAAATGGCAGACAGAACCCTGACCATGAAAGACGGAATTATTGTTGATCCAACATAGAAATTTCAACATAAAAAAAAGCGAAACTTTAAGTGTTTCGCTTTTCTATTTTTTATCAAAATTTTTAATTATTCTTTATAATTTTCGTTAAAAACGGGTAATAATACTCCGCCATATATGCCCCTTTTTTCTTTCCTAAAACATTTCCTTTTGAATTAACCACAACCACTGTAGGAAACGCATTAATTCCGTACCTATATTGCAATTCGTTATTTTGTTTTTTAGCTTCCGCAGAAACCAAGTCTCTATTTCTAGGAAAATCTGCTTTATAAAAAATTAAATTCCCTTCAGAAAAGTTTTTAAATTTCATTGTTTCAAACAGCTCTTTATCAACTCTTTTACATGGATGACACCAATCTGAGCCTGTAAAAAACACCAAAACAGGCTTATTCTCTGTTTTCGATTTTTCAATAGCCGTATTAAAAGAACTTTCCCATTGTATTTTTTGCGATTCAGCTTGGTGAGCTACAGTATGTTCTTGCGCAAAAGATATTTGAGTTCCTAAAATTAATACTAAAGTTAAAAATATTTTTTTCATTGTGATTCTCATTTTATAACTCAAAAATATCAAAAATAATACCAAAAACTAAAAAATTAACGATTTATTTCGTTGATTATAAAATCAGTAAATAATTTTTCATCTTTTATAAACGTACTTTTTATCGAAATATAACACACCTTTTTAAGCTGATCTTGCAAACGCATATAATCTTTTTCGGTGGTTACAATTATTTTATTGTTTGCTGATAATTTATTGAAATCTGTTTTTATTTTTTCAATATCATTGCTTGTAAAATTATAATGGTCAGGATATTTTAAATGCTTATAATTTATTTTTTCTTCGGATAAAAATGTTAGTAATGATGTCGGATTTGCAATTCCTGTAACCAATAAAACTTCTTTATTTTTTAAATCGGATATTGTCAAATCTGTATCAATTCCTTTTAAGTTTTCATCATAAGAAATCGTTGTAAAAAAGACTTGCTGATACGATTTCGGTTTTATCTTTTTAATAATTTCTTGTTGTTTTTCTTCAGATAAATTTTCAGGACATTTTGTTACAATAATAATTTTTGCACGCTTTGCTCCTCTTCTGGCCTCTCTTAAATTACCTGTTGGCAATATAAAATCATCAACATATAAATCATCATATTTTGTCAATAAAATACTTGTACTTGGCGTTACTTTTCTGTGCTGATACGCATCATCTAACAAAACAACTTGTAAATCTGCATCATTTTTTAATAAATTTTGAATCCCATTTGTTCTATCGGCATCAACGGCAATAGTCGCATCATTTTTAAATTTCGTGTAAAATTGTAACGGTTCATCGCCAACATCATCAGCAGAATGTGTGTCATTTAACAACTGAAAACCTTCCGTTTTTCGTTTATAACCACGACTTAAAACGGCAATTTTATAATCATCTTTTAATAATCGGATTAAAAATTCAATTTGTGGCGATTTCCCTGTTCCGCCAACGCTTAAATTTCCTACCGAAATAACAGGAACTTTAAAAGAAGTAGATTTTAAAATATTAATATCAAAAAACCAGTTACGAATTGTTGTAATAACATCGTATAAAATAGCAAACGGAAACAATAAAAATCGAAGTAATTTCATAACATCAAAAGTAAAAATAATTTGAAGCAATTTCCCGCTTTCCGCACTCGCTTTTTTTATTTTTTCGAAAAGAAAAATAAAAAAGAGCTCAAACAATTGCTTCAATCGGGGCTAGGCATTTGTACTCTATTTAAAAAATGTGCATCTTTTAAAATAAAAAACATATCAAAAGCAAGTTTTAGTAACTTTGAAACATCTTTTTTAAATTAAAAAAAATGCAAATAAAAGACGTTACAAATTATATTGAAGAACTAGCACCGCTTGCTTATGCCGAAAGTTTTGACAATGTTGGCTTATTAATTGGCGATTATTCTACAAAAGTAACAGGTGTTTTAGTAACACTAGATACTTTAGAAAAAACTGTTGATGAAGCAATTGCTAAAAATTGTAATTTAATTGTAAGCTTCCACCCTATTATTTTTAGCGGATTAAAAAAACTAAATGGTAAAAATTATGTAGAACGTGTTGTTTTAAAAGCGATTCAAAATAACATTGCAATTTATGCAACACATACTGCTTTAGATAATGTAAACAATGGTGTTTCAGCTAAAATGTGTGAAGTTTTAGGCTTAGAAAATTGTCAGACATTAATTCCTAAAAAAGGAATTATAAAAAAACTAACAACCTATGTTCCTATTGAAAATGCCGAAAAACTACGCACAAAACTTTTTGAAGCAGGTGCAGGAAATATCGGAAATTACAATAATTGCTCTTTTAATTCTGAAGGAATAACAACGTATCAAGGAAATGAAAATTCAAATCCGAGAATAGGTGAAAAAGGTGAATTTATATCCGAAGAAGAAATAGCTATTTCGGTAACTTTCATCAATAATTTAGAAGGAAAAATACTTAAAACATTATTTAATAATCATCCGTATGAAGAGGTTGCTTATGAAATAATTACTTTAGATAATAGTCACCAGAATATTGGAATGGGAATGATTGGCGAGTTTAAAACTCCGATGAATGAACATGAATTTTTATCTTTTGTAAAAAAAACATTTAAAACCGATTGTGTTCGACATTCTGAATTATTAGAAAAACCGATTAAAAAAGTAGCCGTTTTAGGTGGTTCGGGAAGTTTTGCTATAAAAAATGCGATACAACAAAATGCAGATGCTTATATAAGTGCCGATTTTAAATATCATGAGTTTTTTCAAGCAGAAGGAAAAATAGTACTTGCCGATGTTGGGCATTATGAAAGTGAACAGTTTACAAAAAACCTTTTGATTGATTATCTTCGTAAAAAATTTAGTACTTTTGCAATTACTTTAAGCGAAGAAAGTACAAATCCAATACACTATATATAAACAGAGATGGCAAAAAAAGAAGTAACGGTAGAAGAAAAATTAAGAGCGTTATACGATTTACAGTTAATCGATTCTAGAATTGACGAAATCAGAAATGTTCGTGGTGAATTACCTTTAGAAGTTGAATATTTAGAAGATGAAGTTGCCGGATTAAATACTAGACTTTCTAAATTAAAGGAAGAAGCTAGTAGTTTAGATACTGATATTAGTAATAAAAAATCTGCAATTGTAGAATCTAAAGCCTTAATTACAAAATACGAAGAGCAACAAAAAAATGTTCGTAACAATCGTGAGTTTGAAGCTTTAACAAAAGAAATTGAATTTCAAGAATTAGAAATTGAATTATCTGAAAAAAGAATCAAAGAGTACAAGGTTAAAATAACTCAAAAAAATGGGGTTGTTGAAAAAACTAAAGAAAAAGTAAAGCAACAACAAAATCATTTGACCCACAAGAAAAATGAACTTGATAGTATTTTAAAAGAAACTGAAAAAGAAGAGCAATTATTAAAAGAGAAATCTGAAGAATATGCCTTATCTATCGACAAGCATTTATTAACTGCTTACAACAGAATTCGTACTAAAGTAAGAAACGGATTGGCTGTTGTAGCCATTGAACGTGGTGCTGCTGGTGGTTCTTTCTTTACAATTCCTCCGCAAATTCAATTAGAAATTGCAAACAGAAAGAAAATTACAATTGATGAGCATAGTGGGCGTATTTTAGTTGATGCTGCTTTAGCTCAAGAAGAAAAAGATAAAATTGATAGCTTATTTATATAAGTAATTCTTATTTTTAAATATATATAAAAAGCGCTCTTTCGAGCGCTTTTTTATTGTTGTAATTTTAGTAAAAAACATTGTAAAAGAGCTATCAAAAGCCACTTTAAAATTAAAAGAATCTCGGTGATCTGTATTTTTGACCTCTCGATAATTCATATTGTAACATAATTTCATGAGTTCCTGAATTTGTTACATTATAATTAGAGGTTGTTAAATCGTATGAATAACCAATTAATAAAGTATTTGATGCTTGAAACCCTAGTAATACACTTACCGCATCGTCCCATCTCCAACCTAAACCTGCTCTAAATTTATCTTTAAATAATAAATTTGCCGATAAATCTAACGATAATGGCGCTCCTGAAACGGCTTTTAAAAGTGCGGCGGGTTTAAATTTAAAATCATAATTAATATCATACACATATCCTGCTATTAAAAAAAAGTGCATTCTTTCAACCGCTGTTTTTCCTAGTGGTATTTCTTGATCGTAATGTTCTGTTCTTAAAATATTCGGCACCGATAATCCTACATACCAATCTGGCTTGTAATAATAAATTCCTGCACCAATAGTTGGTAAAAATTTACTTACATTTTGCCCAAAAGCAGCTTCTGTATCAGTTGCTTCTCCTTTACTCCAATCAATATTTAAGAAACGTCCTCCTAAACGTAAACCAAATGCTAAACTAGCATCTACATCAGTTTGAATAGTATATGACAGGTTGCTGTCTAGATAAAATTCTTTTGATGGACCTATTTCATCATTCATTATATTAACCCCCAAACCTAAACCTGAAGATCCTATAGGCGTGTGATAACTTATATTTTGAGTTTCTGGAGCACCTTCAAAACCAACCCACTGCGTTCTACCGATTACCGTAATAACGCCGTAATAATTAGAACCTGCATATGCCGGGTTTATATTCATCGTATTATACATATACTGTGAATATTGAGGATCTTGCTGTGCCTGTGTAGTTGTCATAGTGCATATACTAAATACAAATACGCAGATTATACTTAAAAATAACTTCATTTTATGTAATTTTTTTATTTTATGAATACGAATTGTAACCGTATTTAGTATTAAAGCACATTTCTTACTTTTTTTAGGCTACCAAAATGCGCTTTTAAATTTAAAAATTTTCTATAAAAAGATAAAAAGCCTTAAATTAATTAGTTACAAATATATCATATATTTTGATAAAAGATAAAACTAACTAATCTTGAATTTTTTTAATTTTTCAATAACAATATCAATATCATCAAGGCTTGTTAATTTACTAAACGAAAATCGTACCGAAGTTTTTTGAGTTACTTCTTCATTTAAAAAAGCTCGCAACACGTGTGAACCCTTACTAGCTCCACTTTGGCAAGCACTTCCTCCTGAAGCCGCTATTCCGTGTAAGTCTAACGTAAAAAGCATCATTTTATCTTGTATCGGAAAACGGACATTTAATATAGTGTAACTACTTTTTTCTAAATTTGCTGATGTACCATTAAACTCAATATTTTCAAAATTAGTATTTAACTGTGCTATAAAATACGCTTTTATGCTTTGAATATGTTTTTTATCTTCAAGTAAAGACTCATATGAAATTGCCAAGGCTTTTTCCATCCCTAAAATTCCATGCACATTTTCGGTACTCGCCCTAGCACCTCTTTCTTGTTCGCCTCCATATAATAAAGGTTTTATCGAAATCTCCTTTTTTACATAGGCAAAACCAACACCTTTTGGTCCATGAAATTTATGCGCACTTGCGGCAATAAAATCAATTGGTGTTTTTTCTAAATCTAACTCATAATGACCAATTGCTTGTACGGTATCGGAATGAAAATACGCCTTATTTTGTGTGCATAACTGTGCTACTTTATCAATTGCTAATAAATTTCCAATTTCATTATTTACATACATTAAACTAACCAAGGTTTTTTCGGAAGATTTTTCAGCCGTGTTTGCTGTATTTTGTTTTAAAACAGCTTCTAATTCGGTTAAATTAATACTACCTTTTTTATCTACAGAAATAAATTCTACGGTTATTTGGTGTTTTTTCTGAAGATATTCAACAGTACGCAACACCGCATGATGTTCTATTTTAGAGGTAATAATTCTTGTGACTCCTAAATTTAAAACAGCATTGTATAAAATTAAATTATCGGCTTCTGTACCACCTGCTGTAAAAATAATTTCGCTTGCCGATACATTAAAACGTTTGGCAATATTTTTTCGAGCCGTTTCTACAGCTGCTTTGGCTTTTCTACCAAATTGATGCACAGAAGATGGATTTCCAAAATTTGCTAACATTGATGCATTCATTACGGCAACAACTTCGGGCAACATGGGTGTAGTAGCAGCATTATCTAAATAAACAGCTTTCATAAAATAAATATATAATTAATTAGGGTTTTGATAAATATAAACTTCGGTAGCTCCTTTACCATATTTTTGATAAGAAGCATCATAATATTTTACAGGATAATTATTCAACAAATAATCTAGTTCGGTTTTTAAAACACCCTCTCCTATTCCGTGAATTAACACCAATTTCGAAATACTTTTTGAAATACAATATTCCAATTTATGCTTTGCCGTTTCTAACTGCAATGACAATACTTCGTAATTATCCATGCCACGGGTAGATTTCACTAATTTATTAGCGTGTAAATCTACCTCCATAACCACTTCATTCTTATCTTTTACAAAAAAAGATTTTTTCTTTTTAACAGGTTCTTGCGTTTTTTGTTGCAACAGCGCTTTTGAAACACGTGTTTGCCTACTTAATTCATATTGTTCTACCTGAATTTTAATTAATTCTGATGCTAAAAAAGGATACTCCATGCCATCTTGATCTTCAACAAAGAACAGCTCCTTTTCTTTCCTTGTTATAATTCCCCTAATATCAGCATCTAACACCGATACTTTATTTCCTATTTCGAAACACATACTTAACCTTTATTTAATTTAAAAAAAGAGCTTTACAGCGTATTTTTGCAAAAATTACATCTTACAAAAGAACTCTAAAAAAATGATAAACACTAAAAATATCAGTACAAAAATATTCTTTGAACAAGCTAAAAAAAATATAACAATTAGCCCTGAACGCAAAGAAGTACTTACTGATATTGCACACTTAATTATCAATGAGTATCAAGAAAGAGAAAGAATAAATTTAAATTTTATTTGTACCCACAATTCAAGAAGAAGCCAATTTGCACAAGTTTGGAGTTTTTTTGCTATTGAGTATTTTAACTTAAAAAATATTTTTGCATACTCAGGCGGAACAGAAACAACTGCTTTTCATAGAAACACGGTAAAAAGCTTGCAAAAAACAGGTTTTGAATTTAATATTCAAGATTTTTCGCATCAAAACCCTCGATATTTAATTTCTTTTAAAGGATGTAAAAACAACATTTTAGGATTTTCAAAAACCTATGACGACCCTAATAATAGTTATCCATATATTGCCATTACAACCTGCGATAATGCCGATGAAAACTGTCCTTTTATTGCCGATGCTATTGATAGATTTCACCTAGCATACACCGACCCAAAAAGTTCAGACAACACTAATAATACTATTGAAAGCTATTTAAACACCAGCAAACAAATTGCTGGTGAGTTATTTTATATTTTTGAGATGATAAAAAAAGAACAGTAGCTTACACTACGGTATTTTTATCGTAAGGAATACTCTTTAATACATGATTAATTACATTAACTCTAGCAATTGTTTTTCTATTTGCTCGAATTACTTTCCAAGGAGATATTTGGGTATTTGTTTTAGAAAACATAGCTCTTTTATAATCAGTATAATCATCCCAAAGCTCTTGGGCTTTTAAATCTACAGGAGTAATTTTCCATTGTTTTAATGGATTATTTACAATTTCTTTAAAACGTTTAGCCTGTTCTTTTTTATTGATTGACATATAAATTTTAACCAATCGAATGCCCGATTCTAAAATCATTCTTTCAAAATCGTTTACCTGATTCATAAAAACTTGATGTTCTTCTTGGCTACAAAAACCGTTTACAGGCTCTACCACAGCACGGTTGTACCAGCTTCTATCAAAAAAAACAATTTCTCCTGCCTTAGGAAACTGCTCTACATATCGCTGAAAATACCATTGTCCTTTTTCATCTTCATTGGGTTTAGGTAACGCTACAATTCGCATATGACGTGGGTTAATTCTTTCAGTCATTCTACGGATAGCGCCTCCTTTCCCTGCAGCATCTCTTCCTTCTAAAATAACAATAATTCGTTCATTTTTATGAATAGCCCAAGTTTGCATGCGAATTAATTCTACCTGTAATTTTTTAAGCTTGCGTTCGTAATCTACATATCGAACAGCTTTTTCTAGGTTTAACGGATTCGTTAATAACGACTTTAACCCCTTATTTGTATTAAGTTTATTTACGGCTGCTTGTGTTAACTTTTCCATGTTAATCTAATTGTTTTGCTGAACGATAATAACGCATTACGATATTAGGGTCTGGATTATTTACTATTTTATTTTCTGATGCTTCTTGGTAATCAAATTGCGATAATACATGGCGTATGCACTCTATTCTTGCTTTCTTTTTATCATTTGTTTTTACCACAATCCACGGACTGTAGGTGGTATGTGTTTTACTAAACATTTCTTCTTTATAATACGTATATCTACTCCATAGCTCTTGTCCTTTTTTATCTACAGGACTAAATTTCCACCTTTTTAAAGGATTATCATTTCGAGCATCAAAACGGCGCATTTGCTCATCTTTTGAAATAGACAGCCAAAATTTAATAATGGTAACACCATCTTCATGTAACATGTGTTCAAATTCTGGTACTTGTGCCATAAATTTTTTATATTGGTCTTTACGACAAAAATCCATTACAGGTTCAACCACAGCACGGTTATACCAGCTTCTATCAAAAAAAACAATTTCTCCTGGGTTTGGCAATTCTTTAATATAGCGTTGAAAATACCATTGTCCTTTTTCTACATCAGTTGGTTTATTTAACGCTACTAAACGCATAGATCGAGGGTTTAAATGCTCCATAAAACGACGGATATTTCCTCCTTTTCCTGCGGCATCTCGTCCTTCAAAAATAACTGCTACTCGCTTGTTATTTTTGGCAATCCACTGCTGTAATTTCACTAATTCTATTTGGAGCTTTTTCAACTCTTCTTCATAGGTTATTTTATCAAGAACCTTCTGTATTGGTATTTCTTTTTGTTCAATTAAAGCTACTAATTCATCTGTTGATGAAATACTTTCAAAATCTTCAATGGTAAGCATTTTTTTATTTTTCATTTAAAAAATTTAAGTTGAAATACCTTATATTTAACCCTACATTGCTAAAGTAAGACGATAATAATTGCTATGAAACAAAAAATCTTTTTTTTTTTAATCTTCTATAAAGCTATTCTTTTTGCACAACAAAAACAGGCAAAAGAATTTAGTATCTTAACAGATAATGATTTATATATTTCGCTAGAACAAGATAGGTATTACACCAATGGAATTTTTTTAAAATATCGGTATTTGGCTAAAAAATGGTCTAAAAATATTGATAAAAAAATAATTGAAATCCAAGTTGGAAATCAAATGTACACGCCTTTTAAAGCATCAGTAGAACATCCTAAAAACCATGACCGTCCTTTTGCAGGGTATTCCTTTGGAAGTTTTGGTGTTTCTAAATTTTATAAAGACAATAGTCTATTAAAAACAACCCTCCAAATAGGAATACTTGGCGCAGCAAGTAAAAGTAAAGAGCTTCAAAGTTTTATACATAATTTATATGGTTATAAAAAAATAACAGGTTGGAAATATCAAATTAAAAACACCGTTGGCATCAATTTAAAAATAGCTCACATAAAAAGTTTATCAAAAGAAACATTTATGGATCTTAACTGGATCAACAGCTTTAATATTGGAACAATTCACACCAATTTAGCCACAGGTTTTTATGGAAGATTAAGCTTAAAACCACTTGAAAAAATTACAAATTCGATTGCTTTTAACGCAAATTTAAATAACGAAAAAACAGCTTATACTAACAAAATAGAATCTTTCGTTTATATAAAACCAATGCTTCATTATATTGCCTACGATGCGACCATTAAAGGCGGTTTTTTAAGTGATAATAAAAGCCCGATTACCTACCAAATTATTCCGTTTAAAGTTACCACTGAAATAGGCATTCGTTTTACGGCAAAGCAGTATAATTTTGGTTACGCCATAAATTATCACAGTAAAAAGCTAAAAAGTGCTCGTGTACCTGACTACAATTTTTACGGAACACTACAATTTAATTATGTTTTTAATTAAATTGTTTATCTGAATGAAAAAATAATTTTTAAAATCGTCAAATTACGATACCTTTGCACATCTAATAAACAGAAAACATACTCAATGAAATTTATCGTATCTAGCTCTCAGTTATTAAAACAATTACAAGTTTTAGGAGGTGTTATAAACAGCAATAACACATTACCTATTTTAGACAATTTCCTGTTCGAACTAGCTAATAGCGAACTTCAAGTATCATCTTCAGATCTTGAAACAACGATGAGTTCAATTATAGCAGTAGAAAGTACCGATACAGGATCAATAGCTATAAATGCACGTTTATTACTAGATACTCTAAAAACATTTCCTGAGCAACCACTTACATTTAACGTAGAAGGAAGCAGCATCATTGAAATTATTTCAGAACAAGGTAAGTACGACATGGCGTATTTTAGCGGTGATGAATTTCCAAAAGCCGTTGAATTACCAGCACCTAGTAGTACTGAAATTCCGTCACATATTTTAGCTACGGCCATTTCAAAAACAATTTTTGCTGCTGGAAATGATGATTTAAGACCTGTAATGAGTGGTGTTTTTTTTCAATTTAATGCTAAAGAATTGACTTTTGTAGCTACTGATGCACATAAATTAGTAAAATATACACGTACCGATGTTACTACTGAGCAACCAGCAGAATTCATTATGCCTAAAAAACCTTTAAACTTATTAAAGGGAATTTTAAATGGTTCAGAAAACAATGTTACTGTAGAATATAATGATACTAATGCAAAATTCACTTTTGAAAATGCTGTATTGGTTTGTCGTTTAATTGATGGAAAATATCCTAATTACGAAGCGGTAATTCCTAAAGAGAACCCAAATAAATTAACTATTGATAGAGCATCATTTTTAAACTCTGTACGTCGTGTTTCTATTTTTTCTAGTAAAACAACGCATCAAATTCGTTTAAAAATGGCTGGAACAGAATTAAATATTTCTGCCGAAGATTTAGATTATTCAAATAAAGCTGATGAACGTTTACAATGTGATTATCAAGGTGATGACATGCAAATAGGCTTTAATTCTCGTTTTTTAAGTGAAATGCTTAATAACTTAAATTCAAACGATGTTTTAATTGAAATGTCTTTGCCTAATAGAGCCGGAATTTTAACACCTATTGACGGAACAGATCAAGGTGAAAAAATTACTATGTTAGTTATGCCAGTAATGTTAAACGGGTAAAAACTATCTACAAATATTAAAAGCCACATATTTAACTATGTGGTTTTTTTACATCAAAAGAATAGTGTTACTTTTATTTCTTATCATTTTTAGCTTCAAAAAATGATAAATAATTGTAAATTTACCCTTTTTAAGCGCATTTATAAGAAGACTTTAACCCTAAAAAACTTATTAAAGTAATTGCATACTCGTACTCTCATATTCGTTTTTTGGAGTCTTTTTTTGAGTCAAATATTGGTTGCTCAAAAAGATTCTACAGCTATAAAAGCTAATCAACTGCAAATAAGTAGTAATAAATACAATCCATTATCGCCAAGTAAAGCTGCTTTTTATGCTGCAATTTTACCTGGAGCTGGACAAATTTATAATAAAAAATACTGGAAAGTACCCTTTGTTTGGGCTTCTTTAGCAATACCTACTTATTTTTATATTGATAATCGCAATGAATATAATCGCTACAGAACTGCTTTTAAACTAAGAACACAAGGAGTC
The DNA here is from genome assembly GCF_900239345.1 of Tenacibaculum dicentrarchi. Classification (GTDB taxonomy): domain Bacteria; phylum Bacteroidota; class Bacteroidia; order Flavobacteriales; family Flavobacteriaceae; genus Polaribacter; species Polaribacter dicentrarchi. The sequence goes on from NZ_OESZ01000045.1 coordinate 76,702, forward strand.
AAAGATGAATTTACCAATGCAGAAGGTAAAGAATTAATTTCTACTCCAGGTTTAGAAAATGCACAAAAAGTACTTCGGAAAAATAGAGATTTATCTTTATTAACAGGTGTTTTATTCTATGTTTTACAAATTGTAGAAGCAAGTGTAAATGCCCACTTATTACAATTTGATACCGACGATAGTCTATCATTACAACCAATGGTCTACCCAGATCCATTATTTATAGAAGCCCCAAAAGTTGGTTTAACTTTAAAATACTCCTTTTAATATGAAAATAGCATTACTTGGCTATGGCAGAATGGGTAAAGAAATTGAAAAAATTGCTTTACAAAGAGGTCATCAAATAATAATTAAAGATACAGGAAAAACAATATACGATATTACAAAAGCCGATGTTGCTATTGATTTTAGCATTCCAGATGCCGCTTTTAACAATATCAGTCATTGCATTAACAACCAAACTCCTGTTATTTCAGGAACTACTGGTTGGCTTGATAAATACCAAGAAATTGTTGATTTATGCAACCAAAAACAAGGTGCTTTTATCTATGCTTCTAATTTTAGTTTGGGTGTAAATGTGTTTTTTGAACTAAACAAACAACTTGCTAAAATGATGAGTACTTTAGATGAATATACTATTTCTATTGAAGAGATTCATCATACAAAAAAATTAGATGCTCCAAGCGGAACAGCAATTACTTTGGCTGAAGGGATTATCGAAAACAGCACTAAAAAAGCTTGGGAATTAGATGCTAAAACATCCGAAGAAAATATTCCTATTACCGCTATCAGAACTCCAAAAGTACCAGGAACACACACCACAACGTATGATTCTATTGTTGATTCTATTGCTATAAAACACACCGCTCATAACAGACAAGGGTTTGCTTTAGGTGCTGTTGTTGCAGCTGAATGGTTAGTTGATAAAAAAGGGGTTCACTCTATGAGAGATGTGTTAAACTTAGGTTAATTACGTAACAAATACCTAATAAAGCGCACTAATAACATTGAATTAGATTCCTAATATAGGAACAAAAAAATAGCTAGATTATGACATTTTCAGAATGGTTTTTATTCTTTTTAATACTTCAAGCAATCCACTTTTTAGGAACTTGGAAACTGTACGTTAAAGCTGGTAGAAAAGCTTGGGAAGCTGCCTTACCTATTTATAACGCAATTGTTTTAATGCAAATAATTAACCGCCCGAAATGGTGGGTAATTTTATTATTTATCCCTGTTATAAACCTTTTAATGTTTCCTATTCTTTGGATAGAAACTTGTAGAAGTTTCGGTTTTAATAAAAAAACAGATACATTATTAGCCGTTTTTACCTTAGGATTTTATATTTATTATATCAATTATTTAACCGATACATCTTATATTGAAAACAGAAGTTTACAACCAAATTCTGCTTTAGGAGAATGGGTAAGTTCTATCGCATTTGCTATTATTGCCGCTACTTTGGTGCATACTTATTTTATGCAACCTTATACAATTCCAACCTCATCTTTAGAAAAAACATTATTAGTTGGTGATTACTTATTTGTTAGTAAATTCCACTACGGAGCCCGTATCCCTAGTAGTACAATTGCCGCACCAATGGCACATGATACGCTTCCTCTTTTAGGTGTAAAATCTTTTATTTCTGATGATAAAAATAAAGATGGATTTTTAAATAAAGCATCGTTACCTTACATGAGAATCCCAGGTTTTCAAAAAATTAAACGCAACGATATTGTTGTGTTTAGTTGGCCTGCCGATAGTTTAAAAACGATGTGGGGCGATAAATCGGGCGTGGCAACTTATAAACCTATTGATAAAAAAACGAATTACGTAAAAAGAGCCACTGGTATTGCTGGCGATACATTAGAAGTTCGTGATGGTTACGTATTTATCAACAGAAAAAAAACAATTTTACCAGATAGAGCAAAACCACAATGGTATTTTAAAGTGGATACCCAAGGTAAAAAATTATCAATGGAAACCATCAACGAATTTAATATCAATGGTGAAGGAAAAATGTCTAACGATGGCATTTATTATTTTAATTTAACTGATGATGAAGCTACTAATTTAAGAAAAAACACTATTGTAAAAAGCGTTACAAAATATTTAAAACCTAGCGGAACATATGACGCTTCTGTTTTTCCTCATAACCCTAAATATGCTTGGTCTTCTGATAATTTCGGTCCTCTTTATATTCCAAAAGCAGGAAGTACAGTTGCCTTAAATGAAGATACTATTCCGTTTTACGAACAAATTATCCGAAGATATGAAAATAACGATTTAACCATTTTTGGTGATGCTATTTATATCAACGGAAAAAAAGCAGAAAGTTATACTTTTAAGCAGGATTATTACTGGATGATGGGAGATAACCGTCAAAACTCACTAGATGCAAGAAATTGGGGATATGTTCCTTTTGACCATGTAGTTGGTAAACCTGTAATGATTTGGTTAAGTTGGAATCCTAATGCACCTGATTTTGCTTCTAAAATAAACTCTATTCGTTGGGATAGAATGTTTACAACTGTTGGAGGTAGTGGAAAACCTACATCTTACTTATGGTTGGTTATTTTATTAATTGCAGGTTATACGCTTTATAGTTTTAAAAAAGGTAAAAAGAAATCATAATGTCACTTTTTATACCCACATATTTTGCACCTATTTCGCAATACGCAAAAATTTACAACGCCGATTCGGTAGTTTTTGAATTTGATGATAATTATCAAAAACAAACCTACCGAAACCGATGTTATATTTATGGTGCGAACGGAAAATTATCTTTAAATATTCCTGTAAAACATTTAATTACAGAAAATAGAAAAAAAAGTAAGGATACTTTGGTTGATAATGAAATTCAATGGCAACAACAACATTTTAAATCATTACAATCAGCTTATAAATCATCGCCTTTTTTTGAGTTTTTTGAAGATGATATTGCTAATATATTTCATAAAAAATATACCTATTTACAAGATGTAAATATTGATACGCATTTATTTATTACTGATGCTTTACAGATTACGGAATCGTTTACAAAAACCGAAATTTACGAAGTAACTCCAGATATTCCCGATTATAGAAATTTAGCAATTGCTAAAAAAGGTGTTACAATTGAAATGGATACTTATATTCAAATGTTTGATGATAAACACGGATTTATTCCTAATTTATCTATCTTAGATTTACTTTTTATGGAAGGACCAAATACAAGTACTTTTTTAGAAAATATTAAAGTCGAAGTGATTTAAACTTATTTTGATAAAAAAGGATTTAATATCTATTCTATCTAAAAGATAGAAAACGAAAACTTTGCGCTTTTAGTTTAGTTTTCGTTCCATATGTATATTAGACATAAGTAATTTTTGAACTAGAATAGAAACCTTTGGAAAACATATCAGGCGATAATTTCTGAAGATAAACTAAATATTAGAAATCATTCATATTATTACGAATTACTTAAATAAAACGTTATATTTGCACATTATTAATATTAATTTATCTTTATAAAAAGAATTATACAAAAATTTTATCTCAACTCAATAGATTAAAACATTGTAAAAAATTTGAACTCACTTCATTGAGAAATTTTATTATCTATAAAACATGAAAAAAAATCAAAAATTATTTTTTATATACTTTATTATATCAGTTATAAGTACTTTTAATATAGAATCACAAAATATTGATATCATAACTCCTGATAATTTATCTAAAGGAACTAAATATTCACTTGATGTACATACAGGATTTCAACTAAATTCTAATATATCTAAAGCTTCCAATTTTTCGGCAGGAGTTCGTAAAGGAATAGATTTATTAATTACACATAATAACATTCTTATTTTTGGTGCAGGTTTTGAAAAAATTGACTATAATACTCATAAAAAAAACTATACAAATTTATTTTTTGCTAAAGTTGGGGTAAATCAACCTATATTTTGGGAGTGGTTACGTGTACAAGTTTTATTAGGTGGAGGTATTGCAAATGGGGTTATGCAAAACAAAAAATTTAATAACACTTTTGCTTTTAATCTACAAATGATGTTTAATCTTCGTTTAGGAAAACATTTTTCGGTATGGACTTCTCCTGTTGTATTCGATCAGGCTACATTTATCGTTGGAAATAATATAGACAAAGGACTTTCATTAGGTTTGGGATGTTTTCCTCTAGGGTTAAGATATACATTTTAACCTAATTAATATTTTTGATAAATAATGAAGTAAATTTTAAACTTTTATTCTATGTTATCAATAACAGACCTCACAGGTTTTTAAAATCTGTGAGGTCTGTTTTATTGATAATTTTTAAAATCGCCAGCAAACAATACGTGTGACTTTATTTCCTTGACTCATCGGTATTACTTTAAATTCTTTTACTTTTAATTTTTTAGCAGAATCTTGCAAACTTTTTACATTCTCTTTTTTTGATACTAAACTCGTAAACCATTTACTCAATTCTGGTTGTAATGAACTTTCGTATAAATAGGTATGTAAAAAAGCTTTTTCACCTCCTAAATACCATAATTCATTTGAGTTTCCTGCAAAATTACGAACTGTATTATTTCCTAAATTTCTCGATTTTCTTCTATTTGCACCTCTTGCTTCTTCTTCCGATTTATAAAACGGAGGGTTACACATTGTTAAAGTAAAAGCATCTTCTTCTTCTGTTATTCCTTTTAAAACATTTAACTCATCAAATTGTTGGCGTAATTTAATTTTAGCATCTAAATTATTATCATCAATAATATCTTGTGAATAATCTAATGAATCTAAATCTATATCAGTTGCTACAAAATTCCAGTTATAAACCGATGTTCCTAATAACGGATACACACAACTTGCACCTGTACCAATATCTAACACATTTACTTCTTTTTCATCAGCAATTAAATCGGCTAAATGATGAATATAATCTACTCTACCCGGAATTGGAGGACATAAATTTTCATCAGGAAAATTCCAATCTTTAATATTATAATAAGCAAATAACAATGCTTTATTAAATTCTTTAACAGCAACAGGGTCTGAAAAATCAATAGTTTCTTTATCAAATTTTTCAATAACAAAGGCTGATATTTGAGGATACTTTTCTTTTAAAAATTTAAAATCGTATCCGTTTTTGTGCTTGTTATTTTCGTGTAATCCTTTTTTATTTTCCATTTAAAATATCAGTACTGTAAATTCTAATTGTAAAGGTTTTAAGCCTTTTTTTAACTCTTTTATTAAAGTATTTCCATAGGATAAATAATATTCAGAAAAATTACGCTGACGCTCTTCTAAACTTCCATTTGGTAATATTTCATTTTGTAATAATGTAATTCTATCTACCAAATTTTTATGATTCCGTTTTTCTGCTCGTAACCAACGCTTTTCTAAATTATCTAATCCTTTTAATTGTTTTTTTTCTTGTGCATTTACAGCTCCTACAAACGATATATCTGTTTTTTCGGCAAAGGATTTTAAACTAACAAATTGTTCTTTTAAAAACTCTTTTTGTTTAGTGAAATCTATTTTTTCTTCGGATACTTCTAATATTTTATTTTTAAGTAAGATGTTTTGTTTCAAAAAAATCTCTTCTAATGAAATTGATAATTTATCTAATTTACCAGCTTGTTTTTCAGAAATTATTTGTGCCGAATTTCGTAATAACAAAATCGGAAAAGGCACTTCAACTACTTCAAAATAACTTTTTAACTGTAACCAATACGCTAATTCTCCACCTCCACCAACATAGCAAAGATTCGGCAAAATTACTTCTTGATACAACGGACGCATAATTACATTTGGCGAAAATCGCTCAGGAAATTCATGAACTTCTTTTAATAATTTATCTAAATTCCAAGAAATATTTGTGTCATTTACTTTATAAATATTATCTTCATAAATAATACGCTCTCGAATTTTATCTGTTAAATAAAATAAATTAATTTCTCTCGGATTTACTTGAATTTTATAATTCTCACCTAAAGATTTAATAGTTTCTGTAACTTTTTTATACGATGTTTGATTTTTTAATTCTGTTTCTATAAACGGAATAAACGCACGTTTTAATTCTCGTTCATCTGCATCAATAATTACCAAACCATATTCACCAAATAATTCATTGGCAATATAACGAGTTGCATCGGCTAAGTTAGTACACTTTATATATGCTTCTTCAAATAATTTCTTTAGATATTCAGCATTTTTTGATGTTCCTAAATGATTCGATAAAACCTCTAAAACATCTGCTAATCCTTCGGTTGAAAAACGTCCTACTCCACCTGTTTGCGTAGAATTCCATTGTACTTTTTTACCTTTAAAATTGAAGTAATTAATTTCTTCAAAATCATGGTCTTCTGTTGCCATCCAATAAATAGGAACAAAATTTTCTTTCGGATTTTTAGCCTTTAAATCTTCACATAAATTAATAACAGAAATTATTTTATATAAAAAATATAACGGTCCTGTAAATAAATTTAACTGATGTCCTGTGGTTATTGTAAAGGTATTTTCTAAAGATAAACTAGCAATATTTTGAGCCGTATTTGCTGTTGTTGTTACTTTTAAATATTGTTTTTCTAAAACTTTAACAAGTGTTTTTCTTTTTTCTGTTGAAAAAGTAGCTTTTTTAGTTTTTATTTGATTTTTAAATCCTTCTGAAGATGAAAAATTAGCATAAAAAGGTTTTATTTCAGGAGATTGCTCTAAGTAATCTAACATTGTTTTAGAGAAAAAACCAGTCTTTTTAAAAGGAATATGTGTTACTTTCATTTACTTATTTTTTCTTGAAGTTTACAATCATTATCATTTATAATCATGGTTCAAAAATAGTAAAATTTGATGCTAAGTCGAAAACAAAACAATAATCTAACAGTTTTTTAACGACATTCTTTTTTAAAGCAGAGATTTTGTTATTTTTACAATGAATTTAGATTCTTATACTGTAATTTAATTATTTGTAAAAATGCCTAGCCCCGATTGAAGCATCTGTTTGAGCTCCTTTTTTTGATTTTTCTTCAAAAAAAGAGCGAGTGCGGAAAGCGGGAAATTGCTTCAAATTAATCTTATTGTTTTTAATAAAAAAATATTCATTAAAAAAATACACTTAACAGTAAAAAAATATGCAATTTAAACATCCTAAAATTTTATACTTCTTATTTTTTTTACTAATTCCGATATTGATTCACTTATTTCAATTACAACGTTTTGAAAAAGTTACGTTTACCAATGTTGCTATTTTAAAAAAATTAGTAACACAAACCCGAAAAAGTTCACGCATAAAAAAATGGCTGATTTTAGCTACTCGTTTACTATTATTTACTGCTTTAATTTTAGCTTTTGCACAACCTTATTTTAGCAATCATAAAAGTAATGAACAACAACCTTTTTTTATTTATTTAGATAATTCATTAAGTACAAATACAGCAGGTGAAAAAGGGAATTTATTACAAATTTCAGCTCAAGAAATTATTGAAAACACTTCAGAAAAAGCGATATATTCTTTACTTACAAATGATGCTTATCATCAAAATAAAACAGCTACAGAATTAAAAAATATTTTGTTAGAAGTTAAAAATACCGCTAAAAAAACAGCTTTAGAAACTATATTATTAAAAATTTCGAGTGAACAACTAAAAAATAAAAATACTAAAAATATTATTATTTCTGATTTTCAGAATGTAAAAAACACAGCACTTAATCAGTTACCTAAAAATACTTCTTTCGTAAAATTAAATCCGCAAGAAAAAAATAATTTATCTATTGATAGTGTTTTTGTAAACACAACTACATCGAAAAATTTAGAGGTACAAATTGTTGTTAAAAATCAAGGAAATGCAAAAAAAGAAGTTCCTATTGCTATTTATAACAACAAAAAATTAATAAATAAACAGCTGTTTTCTATTAAAGAAAATGAAACTAAAAAAGTTGCTTTTTCTATTGTTAATACTTCCGATTTTTTAGGTAAAATTGAATTAAATTTTAAAGATACCTACTCTTTTGATAATTCGTTTTATTTCGCAATTAATACCAATTCTAAAATTAAAATTTTATCTATTGGTAAAAATGCTAACTTTTTAAAACGAATTTATAGTGATGATGAATTTGATTTTAAAGCTTTAAATACACAAAATTTAAATTATAATTTAATTCCGAAACAACATCTTATTGTTTTAAATGAAATTGATAATTTATCAGAAACACTTACTAAAAACTTAGTTGATTATTCAAATAAAGGAGGTAATTTAGTTATTATTCCATCTAAAAATGCAAAAATTCTGTCTTATAATAGTTTATTAAATCGACTTGAAATAGGAAATATCAAGCCATTAAATGACAATCAAAAAAATGATAGCTTAAAAATTACAGATATTAATTACAAACATCCATTATTTAAAAATGTATTTGAGAAAAAAGTGCGTAATTTTCAATATCCTTTTGTAAAAACAACTTATAATACAGCTTTTAAAAACACAAGTACAATTGTTTCTTTTGAAAACAAGAATCCGTTTATACAGCAAGTAAACACTGAAAATTCAGCAATATATTTCCTAGCTTCTCCGCTAAATAAAGAAGAAAGTAATTTTATAAATTCGCCTTTAATTGTGCCTGTTTTTTATACTATCGGAAAGCAAAGTTTACAACTTTCTAAAGAATATTATACTACTGATAAACAAAATATTATTGCTATTGATGAATTTATTTCTAAAAATGAAATAGTATCTATTTCGAACAATAAAACTTCGTTTATTCCACTACAACAAACGCTTCAAAATAGTATAAAAATCACGACAAATAATCAGCCATTAATAGCTGGATTTTATCAAATAAAACAACAAGAATCTGTTTTAAAAAACATTGCTTTTAATTATCCGAAGAAAGAAAGTTTGTTAAACTTTTTAGATTTCACAACTACTGAAAACCAAAAAATTTCTACCTCAGTAAAGCAAACGTTAATAAATAGTAACAACGAATACAAAATTCAATGGCTTTGGAAATGGTTTTTAGTTGTAGCAATTGTATCTTTGTTTATTGAAATTTTGATCTTAAAATTCTTTAAACCATGACAACGCTATTAAAATCGGCAACTATTATTGATGCGCATAGCCCTTACCACCAACAAACTAAAGATATTTTAATTACTGACGGAATTATTACTAAAATTGATAGTAATATTACCGATAAAGAAGAATATCAAATTATAAAACTTGATAATTTACATGTTTCTACAGGTTGGTTTGACACCAGTGTTTCTTTAGGTGAACCTGGATATGAAGAACGTGAAACTATTAAAAATGGTTTACAAGTAGCTGGTAAAAGCGGATTTACAGATATTGCCGTAAACCCAAATACAAATCCTGTTATTGATAACAAAGCAGCTATTGAATTTCTAATTTATAGAGCCAACGGATTTGCCACAAACCTACATCCTATTGGTACATTAACCCAACAAAGTAAAGGGGTTGAAATGGCGGAATTATACGACATGCAACAATCTGGTGCAATTGCTTTTGGTGATTATAAAAAACCAATAGCGAATGATAATTTATTAAAAATAGCATTGCTTTATACACAAAACTTTAACGGATTAGCACTTAGTTTTCCTAAAAACAAGGCAATTGCAGGAGAAGGTGTAGCACACGAAGGTAAAAACAGTACACTTTTAGGTTTAAAAGGAATTCCTGCTTTAGCCGAAGAATTACAAATTTCTCGTGATTTATTTTTATTAGAATATACAGGCGGAAAATTACATATTCCAACCATTTCAACTAAAAAATCAGTACAATTAATTAAAGAAGCTAAAGAAAAAGGCTTAAATGTTACTTGTAGTGTAGCAGTTCATAATTTATTTTTAACAGATGATGAATTGCATCAATTTGATGGAAATAAAAAAGTAAATCCACCTTTAAGAACTTCGGATGATATTAACGCATTATTAGAAGGTGTTAAAAATGGAACTATTGATATAATTACATCAGACCATAATCCGATTGACATAGAACACAAAAAAGTAGAATTTTCTACAGCAAAAGATGGAACTATTGGTTTAGAAACTGCTTTTGGTGTTTTAAATTCAGTCTTAGATTTAGAAACTATTGTAACCTGTTTATCTGATAATCCGAAAGAACGTTTTGGACTTCAAAAAACAAGTATCAAAGAAAATGAAGTTGCTGATTTATCTATTTTTAACCCTGAAGGAACTCACACTTTTACTGAAAAAGATATTTTATCAACTTCAAAAAATAGTGTTTTCTTAGAAAAGGAATTAAAAGGAAAAGTATATGGTATTTTTAATAATAAACAATTAATTTTAAATATATAACTATGGAAAACTATACTGTAAATGAAGGAAAAACAAATGCTATAATTAGTTATTTTACTATTATAGGAACAATTATAGCGTTAATATTAAATAAAGATAAAAAGAATCCTTTTACAAGTTTTCATATCAGACAAACGCTTGGCTTAAATGCTTTGTATATTTTGAGTGGTTGGGTTGTTATGACTTATATAAGTTTTTTTATTGCAATAATTATTAATATAATTTTATTTATCTTTTGGATAATTGGACTTATCGGAGCATTAAAAGGAGAAGAAGAAAAAATCCCTCTTTTAGGAGATCAATTTCAAGACTGGTTTAAGAATATTTAAACAAAAAACACATAAAAACCATGCAAATTAATTAATTTGCATGGTTTTTTTATTAAAACACATCTATTAAAATGCTAAATTATATTATAAGAGAGCCGAAAAATGCGGTTAAAAACCCTGCTTTATTAATTTTATTACACGGATATGGTAGTAATGAAGAAGATTTATTTTCGTTTGCCCAAGAATTACCTGAAGACATGCTAATTGTTAGCGCACAAGCTCCTTACCAAATGGGTGGCGGTGCTTTTGCTTGGTATGCCATTAATTTTGATGCCGTTAAAGGTAAGTTTTCAGATTTAGAACAAGCAGCAACATCTGTAACTAAAATTGCTAATTTTATTGATGAAATCAAATCGAAATATAACACAAATCCTGATAAAACTTTTATTTTAGGTTTTAGTCAAGGTGCTATTTTAAGCTATGCCTTGAGCTTTAATTATCCGAATAAAGTGCAACACGTTATTGCCTTGAGCGGTTATATTGATGAAAATTTAATCAAAAATCAGCAAGAAAATACTAAAATCACAACTGATTATTATATTTCTCACGGAACGGTAGACCAAGTAATTCCTGTTGATTGGGCAAGAAAAGCACCTGTATTTTTAAATGCTAACAATTTAAAGAATGATTATTCAGAATATAATGTAGGACATGGTGTTGCTCCTCAAAATTTTTATAGCTTTAAAAAGTGGATAGAAAATCGTTTATAAAAATATAATTATAGTAAATTTATAAAAACCGAGCTTAAAAGCTCGGTTTTTTTTATTCTCCTAAAATTTGACTTGCGTGTTCTTTTGTTTTTACTTTACTAATAACATCTGTAATAATTCCATTTTCATCAATAACAAAAGTTGTTCTATGGATACCATCGTACTCACGCCCCATAAATTTTTTAGGTCCCCAAATACCAAAAGCATTAATCACTTCTTTTTGTTCATCTACTAATAAAGGAAAAGGTAAACCATGTTTATTAATCCAATTTTGTTGACGCTTTGCAGAATCAGCACTTGCACCTAAAATAGCATATCCTTTTGCTAAAAAAGACTGATAATTATCTCTTAAATCACAAGCTTCATTTGTACAACCAGGCGTACTTGCCTTCGGATAAAAAAACAACACTAACTTTTTCCCTTCATAATCAGAAAGTTTTACAATGTTTCCTTTTTCATCAACAGACTCGAAACTAGGTGCCTTATCTCCTACTTTTAATGTTGTCATAATTTGTAGTTTAAAATAGTTAGTATAATATCAAAGTTACAACGTTGCTTTTGAATTAACAATAAATTATAGTTGTTCTTTGTTAGTTTGTACCTTTGTTTATCTATGTTTAAAACTCAGAAAATGACCAAGGAAAATAAAGTACAATTTGTTATTGATACCTTAGCCGAATTATATCCAGAAATACCTGTTCCTTTAGATCATAAAGACCCGTATACATTATTAATTGCTGTTTTACTATCAGCACAATGTACCGATGTTAGAGTAAATAAAATTACCCCCTTACTTTTTGCTAAGGCTGATAATCCATACGATATGGTAAAAATGAGCATTGAAGAAATTAAAGAGATTATTCGACCTTGTGGTTTATCTCCTATGAAATCAAAAGGTATTCACGGTTTATCTAAAATATTAATTGAAAAACATAATGGTGAAGTACCTAAAAGTTTTGAATATTTAGAAGAATTACCTGCCGTAGGTCATAAAACTGCTGGTGTAGTTATGAGTCAAGCGTTTGGAGTACCTGCTTTTCCTATTGATACACATATACATCGTTTATTATATCGTTGGAATTTAACGAGTGGAAAAAATGTAATTCAATCAGAAAAAGATGCAAAACGATTATTTCCTAAAGAATTATGGAACGACCTCCATTTACAAATAATTTGGTATGGACGAGAATATTCTCCTGCTCGTGGTTGGGATTTAGAAAAAGATATTATTACAAAAACCATTGGAAGAAAAACAGTTTTAGATGCTTATTATAAAAATAAGTAATAAAAAAAGCTTCAACAATTATTTTGTTGAAGCTTTTCAAACTAATTCAAATTCAATTCAATTAAATAATTAGATTTAGTTTTAATTACTTTTAATGATTTTGAAAAATTAATTAAAAACTGAATAGTTTCTTTTTTAGGATTCATTTTAAAATCTGAAGATTTGTCTAGGTAAATTCTCATCATACTTTTCTCTTTATTCATTTGTTTTCAAGTATTTAACGACAACAATTTCCCTTTATTGCTTAATTAACTAGAATAATTTTATTTTTTTCAATTATTTTTCTAAGATTGATTAAAGCATATCTCATTCTTCCTAAAGCTGTATTAATACTTACACCAGTGTTTTCAGAAATTTCATTAAAACTCATATCATTATAAATACGCATTTTTAAAACTTCTTTTTGTTCTTCTGGTAATTGATTAACTAAATCTCTTACAGCTAGTAATATTTGCTCTTTAATTATTCTATTTTCTATATTTAACGACCCATCTGCTAATACTGAAAAAATATCAAAATCATCAGTATTATTAAACTTAGGCATTCTATTTTTTTTCCTAAAAAAATCAATAATTAAATTATGAGAAATACGCATAATCCAAGGTAAAAATTTACCTTCTTCGTTATAATTTCCTTTTTTTAAAGTTCTTATTACTTTTATAAAAGTGTCTTGAAATATATCTTCTGTAATGTCTCTGTTTTGTACTTTGCTATAAATAAAACTGTACAATCGTTGCTTATGACGTTTAATCAATAATTCTATAGCTAGTTCTTTTCCGTTAATGTAGTCTTTAACTAAAACACTATCGTTTACAACATCTTTATCTATATGTATCATATTACTTTTTTTTATAGAGAACTATAAGTACTCTTTTAGTTTATAAGGGGATCTATTTTTTAAGTAATTTTTTAGATATAGGCTTTTATTTATTGATTATTAGATATTTACAAATATGTAAATTATTTATTTAAATAACAACATTTTATTCGTTTTTATTAAAAAATGTTAATTTATCTTGTTTATTTTTAATAATTATCTATTTTTTTCATGTGGGTTAAATTTTTTTGATAAAAACTATACTAAAAAAACCGTGATAATGTTTAATACTAAAATAACAAATTAGATATAGAAAAAGAAAAAACTATATAAATTTAGAGTATAGTAATTATTTATTGTATGTCAAAAAATAAATTCACTTGTAAAAATATAGCCTCGAAAAACGCTTCTTTTTCGACAATTTTATTAATTAGTTATTTTGATTCTTTTAAAAATTTAGATTTCCCTAAAATCCAATCAGATTCTCTTTTTGGAGAAAAAACATCAATATCTTCTGTTTTTTCTAATACAAAAAACTCATGAGATACATTACCAGGAATTACAATAACATCGCCCGATTCTAGAATTCGTTCTTCTTTATTTATAATAATTTTCACTTTTCCTGAACGAATATAAGTCGTTTGTTGCTGAGGATGACTGTGTTTTGGTATATGTGCTCCTTTTTCTAAAGTATATATTGCTAACGTACCTTCATCTGAAGGAATAACTTTTCTTGATATTTTATTACCGAAACTTTCTTCTTTTATGTTCTTAAAATTTAATTCTTGTATAATATTTCTAGTTGGATAAATAGCGGCATATTTTCTTATAAAATATGTTGTTCTGTCTTTTTTTCCTTTAAATAAATCTGATATATAAGAATTTAAAAAATATACTTCACCATTAACTAAAGTAGCGGTAGTTGCAAAATTTAAATCTTTAGTATCTGATGATTTTATATAAGCTGTACTAAAGTCATCATTACTAACCAACTTATGATATGCTTCAAAATTAGTATTTTGACCAACTAATAAACTTCCATCAGGTAATAATAATAATCCATCTATTCCAATAATAGGGTTAGAAAGTGCTACTTCTTTAACTTCTTTAGACATTAAATCAACCTTAAATAATTTACCATCGCTATTTTTAGCTACCAATAAATAACCATTTGGATGAACTAGTATACCATTAAGATTAATTCCTTTTCCTAAAAACTTATCATTTTCAACAAAAACACTGGCTTTACCTTTTGCTGTTACTTTATAAATTACTGGCGAAAAACTATCTGTTATATAAACATCTCCATTATCTGCAACACTTAAATCGTTTGCCCAATGATTTCCTTTATATAAATTATGTAAATCAATTTTAGTTAATAATTTTTTAGTTTTTAAATTAAAAACTAATAATCTGGCTATTGTTTTAGGGCTTTTTTTATTTGATTTTTTTGCCAAACCAAGATCTCCAACAGCTACATATAATTTATCTCCTTTAATTTTTAATCCAACAGTAGAAAAGAAATTTTTATTACTGATAAACGTTTTATAGTTCCCTTTTTTATCTACTATTCCAATATCTCCATTAGTTATAGAACTCACCAAAAAAGAATCCTCCTCAGCATAATAAGCTATTCCTTCGGGATAAACACCATTTGGGGTTTTAAAATTTATTTGATTTTGAGCTACCGTAATTTTAGCTATTAAAATGGCTATTACTAATATTAGTTGTTTCATTTTTATATTAATTATAATTACTTTCTAATTTTATTTTATTTTGATTATCCCAAACCCTATTATATTCTTTGGTATCAGGAATTAATATTTCAATGCTTTCTTTTTCGTCAAAAAACAATTGTACTTCTTTAAACTCTGCTTCAATAATATGACCTGCTATATTTTTATTTGTCGAAATAAAATGAAAATGAAAAGGATGCAAATCAATATCACTAAAAGTACTTGGATAATAAAAACCTACAATAGTACCTGTTATATTTTTAGAGGTATAAATAGGTCTTTTTTCTAGTATTTTAGCAATTGGTCGATAATCGTTATTTTCAATTTTTTCTGCACCACCTAATTTTATATAATTTAAAGATACCTCAGCTTTAATCGCATACATTTTATTTTTTGAAGGAAGAATCTTTACTATTTGTTTTTTTAAATTCGATAAATTTGTTGCTACTATTTTTTGTTCAAAATCGGTATTAAAAAATGTAAGACTATTAAATGGTGTTTTTTTATACTTATTCGCAATAACAACTTCGCCATTACTTTTAACACGATAAAATACACCATCTAACACTACCATTTCACCATCTAAATTATTATAAGTACCTAAACCAAAATCACCTTTGTTTGTTAGTTGACTTATTGTTAAATCACCTTTATAAACTCCGTTTCTCATTGCATCTATGGTAGAATAATGTGTAATTTTATCTATGCTTTTCTGATGACTATGTACGGTACATTTTATCGTTTTTTTTTTATTTTGACAAGAATAAAAAAACAATATGTATATCAATAAAACTCCTGTTTTTCTCATATTTTTTTTATTAATTACCTACAAATGCTTTTAAAATATAATAAGGAGCTTTACCATCATCAACACCTCCTGTAAATGCTGGAGTTTTATACAATTGATTAACTGCTATATATATCCATCCGTTATTATTAAGAGCTACATTATCTGGCCAATCAATTTTAGCATTTCTAACAACAGGCTTTAACTCACCTGTACTTGTTAATACATCAATACCTCCATGTTGAAGATTTGTCATATAATGATTTCCATTTTTAGCCGTGGCAACACCATCAGATATTGGCTTTGGTCCCACAACTTTTATTGCTTTCGATATTATTTTATCAGTTGCTTTATCTCTAAAAAGTTTTGCAGATACTTTATACCAAGTTGTTCCGTTCATAGCTCCGTAATAAAGCGTTTCTTTATCAAAACTTAAAGTAATTGGATTAATAGCAACTCTGGCTGGTTTCCCTCCAAAATTTATAATTTTTTTATCAATAACCATATCTATATTTTCAGCTTGTACCGTTATATCGCTAAACCTGCGGACTGTTTTATTTTTAATATTTAAAGCTATGATTCCTGGGTTAGCAATATCTGCTAAATACACCCATCCATTTTTTTTATCAATAGCTAAATCTTGTATAAAACTTCCTTTTGGTGCTATTTTTTTAGAAAATTCATATTTATATACTTCTTTTCCTGTTGCTATATCAAATGCCCAAAGTCTTGTTTTCCCTAAGTTTAATCCCATATCAATAACCCACAACACATTGTCTTCGTCTATTTTAAGCCCTAAAGGCGTATCAAATAAATTCTGATTTGGTTTACCTGTATTATTTTGTAATTCTTTATTAGGAAAAACTTTATATGTTTTTTTTCCTGTTATTTCGACCAATTGAACTTGAGGATTTCCTAAAGGATGTACTGTCATAAAAATTCTATCATTTTTATTAATAGCTACATTTCCTGGCCTAATATTTAATTCAGAGACTACCTCAACCTTTGTTTCACTTTGAGAATACATTGTTTGTGTTGCAATAATGCTTAACACAAAATACATTAGTTTAATTTTCATTTTTAGTTATTTTATATAAAAAAATATTTTCATTTTATTATGATTACAAAACTAGTCTGATTACTTATTTATTTACTTGAAGATAAATAGGTGATTCTTGTATAAAAAAAGGTTTTAATCTAAAAAAAAAGGAAGCACTCTTAACAGAGCACTTCCTTTTAAATAATGTGATAAATTTGTAAAAAATTACATTTTTAATTCCATTTTAACATCTGCTGTTAGAAATTTATTATCAGTCAAAACGATTTCTTGAAACCCTAATTTTGTATATAACGAAAGAGCACTTACTAATTTACTATTACTATGTAAAACTAGTTTTAAAACTTTTTTATCTTTTGCTAATTGAATTACATACTCCATTAATTTTTTACCAATACCTTTACCTTGATGTTCTTTACTTACACCTAGTTTTAATATTTCGTATTCTTTATCGTTTATTTTTTCTAGACTAATAGTACCTATAGGAATATTATCTTGAAATGCTAAAAAAATATATCCTCCTTTATCTATTATTAACTCAGGATTATTGAGCATAATTTCATCAGATTCTTCTAATAAGTCATATTCTTTTAACCAAGAGTATGATAACTCTTTAAACTCTTCATAATGTTTCTCTGTATAATATTCTATTATCATTTTTATGCTATTTATAGACTTTCAATATTAACAATTTTAAAATCATTATGAGTATATTCTTTTTGAAAAAATAAAGGTAAATTACTGTATAAAACAAAAGTTCCTTTATTTTTAACAGATACTACTGAAGTTGGAAACACTCCCAATTCTGTAGCATACTCTTTTTTACGTACAATTGATATAGCATCACTTGGACTTACCACATCTATTCTTGCTACAATAACTTTACTTTGTCCATTTATTACCATAACTAAATTTCCTTCATTATCTATTTCCAATCCATCAACTCCTTCTACATTGTTATAATTTAAAGCTAAAGTTGTTGGCTTACCATTTACATTTCTAATTGAATAAATTTTTCCTGCATTAGTTCTTGATACAATTAATTGTTTTGTTTTTGAATGATATACAATTCCATTTAAACCAAAACCATCTATTACATTATCATTAGGTATTTTAGCATATATACTAGCCTTTAAATCCTTATCTATTTTATAAATAGACATAGTTCCTATTGAATTTGTTATAAAAATATTACCATCATCATCTACTGCTATATCGTTAGGAAAAGCAGAAATAGATTTAAACCAACCACCTATATCTAATCTATAATTAATTACCTTTTGTTGTTTTCCTGTTTTTAAATTATAGATTATAATTCTATTCCAATCGCCTTTATAATTTGGAGTTGTTTTGATAGCTCCTTCAATATCTGTGGTTGCAACTATTAATCTATTTCTTTTTTCATCGGTAAAAACACCTGTTACGGCGTGTAAGTCTCTATCATCACCTTTAATAAAAACTTTATACTCTCCTGTTTGAGGGTTTACTTTACCTATTTCTCCTTTTCTAAACGAACCTACTATAAACTGACCGCTAGTTTCATCAAAATCAAAACTTTCAGGAAACAAACCTTCTTCTTTAATACTAACAACATCAGGAAAATCACTTTCTATTGTCTTTATATCTAATTCTTCATTTTTACTACAAGCTGTAAAATATACTAATGCTGTTAATAATAAAATTTTTGTTAGAAATACTTTTCTCATTTTTATATGTATTTAATTTATGTTATCTATAATATATATAGTGATGCAAAAATATAAACTACACCTACTTTTTTTCATGTATAAAAAAAGGGGGTTTATGTACAAAAAAAGGGTTTTTTTACTATTTTAAAAGAATTTTATTAATTAACTTATAAATCAATTATATTTGACTTGTAAACTATAAAACAGATTTTATGAATAATAATATTTTTTATGAAAAAGTTAAACTTCAAGAATGGAAAAGAAGAAACAGTAATAATTTTTTTGAATTAGTTTATATCGAAGAAGGAAAAGGAAAACAATGTATAAATTATAATTATTATCCATATAAAAAAGGAAATATTTTTTTACTCCCACCACTTAAATGTCATTCTTTTATTATAGAAGAACCAACTAATTTTGTTTTTTTACGTTTTACTCAATCATTTTTTAAACAACAAAATTCTAAGTCTTCAAATTTTGAAAATTGGTACAAAGAAGCTTCTTTTATACTAACTAATTATAATCAAAAACCTGGTAATATAATTAAAAACACTCATGATAAAAAGCATATTATTGAATTAATAAATATTGTTTCTCACGAATTTAAAAATAATACGCCTTCTTCTGAAGAAATTATCCGAATTATTATGGTTAGTACACTACATATAGTTATGCGAAACGTAAAAATAGTTAATAGAGATTTAATTGGCACTATTAATAAAGATTCAAAATTAATTGAAATAATCAATCATATTCAAGAAAACATTTCTAACCCAGCACTTTTAAAAACAGAAATTATTGCTAAAAAATTTCATATATCACCCAATTACATTAGTGAGTTTTTTAAAAAATTATCAGGAAATACCTTGAAAGACTATATTATAAAATCTAGACTAAAACTTGTTGAAGTACGACTATTAAATTCTGATTTTAATATAAATCAAATAGCTGATGAACTTGGTTTTTCAGATGCTAGTCACTTAACTAGAACTTTTAAAAAACATACTGGTTTAACTATTTCTGAATTTAAAACCAAAGGAAATTATTGTCTTTTAAAAGTCGTTTAAAAAACTTTTTCAAACTCTTTTTCAAAAACCTTCCACAATGTATTATTTATTTCTTTTTTATATATGTTATCATAATTTAGATGTAAGTTATCTGAATCTTGATAATCCCAATATTTATAAAAAACGTTCCCTGTACCTAGCTCATAATCCATAGCCTCCCAAACATCTTCTCTATAAGAATAAAAAGACCAATGCCATTTATTTTTATTAAAAATAAAAATCAAATCACTTAAATATTCTTCAGCTCCATTAACACTTCTACTACAACCAAATTCTCCCACCCATACTCTATTTGATGAAATTTTATTTATTTTTTGCCATTCAATAATAGGATTAAAAAAATTATTTAAACCTTCTTTATTTAATTCAAAAATAGATTTTAATTCCTTTATATACATAGTACTTGGATAACTAAAG
This sequence comes from Tenacibaculum dicentrarchi, assembly GCF_900239345.1. Taxonomy (GTDB): domain Bacteria; phylum Bacteroidota; class Bacteroidia; order Flavobacteriales; family Flavobacteriaceae; genus Polaribacter; species Polaribacter dicentrarchi. Next base: position 96,904 of record NZ_OESZ01000045.1, read on the forward strand.
CTACCTTTATTGATTTTTTTAGTTGTAAAATCATATGGTTCATACATATGAAAAGAATAAATTATTTTATCATCTTTTAAAGGCTTTAAATATTCAAAAGCCCATGGAGTTGCATATAATCCTGATTCAATAATAATGGGAATATTTTGATCTACAGATCGAATAGCTTCCGTCATTTTTTCATTAAATAAATTAAGATCCCCAGCTCCACCTTTTACATTTTCATACCATTTTGTAAATCCTTTATCCCAAAATGTATTCTTTTTATAAGCTAATTCAGGATAAGGCTCATTAATTAAATTATAACCTACTATAGCTGGATGGTCTTTTAAACGAAAAGCCAAATCTTTCCAAAATTTAGATGCTTGTTTTCTAAATTTAGAATCTTTCCATAACCTATAATCACGAATATTATTATTTGTCTGACTATATCTAGCTCCTGGAAGACTTAATGGAGTTAAAACAATTTTTATATTCTGCTCATTAGCATAATCTAAATAATATTTTAATTTTTGAAAATCACTTTCTATAATACCTTTATAATCATCAGCACTTCCTAATAAAAAATCTCTCTGTTCTCCTTTCCATTTTTCATAGGTTAATCTTACAAATTTAATATTTGCTTGTTTTGCAGCATTAAACCATTCTTTTGTAGGAATTTTATTAAAATAATTTGCACCTTTTTTTTGCTTATTCCAATAAGAAATCAATTTATTATTTTCTTGTTTATCTAATTTTTGATTATTCGATTTTTTTTCTTTTGCACATGATAAGCATAATAATAAAGATAATAATTTTAGAGTTGATTTCATTTAAACACAAATTTTTAATTTAATAAATAAGAAAATTTTGTTTGTATAAAACTTTTCTTATTCGACTCAAAATTACATTAATTAAAATAAAAATATTCTTAATGTTTATTTTAAAAAAAATCAATAAAAGTAATCTTTATACAATAAGCAAATATGATTATTATTCTTTAAAAAATGGAGATTCAGAAAAAAACTGTATATCGATAATTAAAAATTATTCCACAGAACAATGTCTAAAACATTTGATGCTTATTTAATTGAGAAATCGTATTTTTATAGCTTATTTTTTAAGTACATGAAAAGAGACCTTTCTGCCATCAATCCTAAAGAAAATATTATTATAAAAGGAGCTAGCTTACACAATTTAAAAAACATTGATGTTGTTATTCCTCGTAATAAATTAGTAGTAATAACAGGGCTTTCAGGTTCTGGAAAATCAACACTAGCTTTTGATACTTTATACGCCGAAGGACAACGACGTTATGTAGAAAGTTTATCGTCATATGCTCGTCAGTTTTTAGGAAAATTACACAAACCAAAAGTAGATTATATAAAAGGAATTGCTCCGGCAATTGCTATTGAGCAAAAAGTAAACTCAACAAATCCAAGGTCAACTGTAGGAACCTCAACCGAAATTTACGATTATATAAAATTATTATATGCTCGTATTGGTAAAACTATTTCGCCAATATCAGGTAGCGAAGTAAAAAAACATACTGTTTCTGATGTTCTTAATCATGTAAAAACTTTTGAAGAACGTACCAAACTTTTATTATTAGCTCCAATTATTATCAATAAAAATAGAGATTTAAAAACTGTTTTACAAGTTTTAACTCAACAAGGATATGCTCGTTTAAAATATAATAATACCGTTTTAAGAATTGAAGATTTTCCTATTGATGATTTTAATAATGAAGATTTATTTTTAGTTGTTGATAGAATTATTACTAAAAATGAAGAAGATTTTTATAATCGATTAGGTGATGCTATTCAAACTGCTTTTTTTGAAGGAAAAGGAATTTGTTTCGTTGAAAATTTAAATGATAAAAAAATCACAGAGTTTAGCAATAAATTTGAATTAGACGGAATCACATTTTTAGAACCTAATACCCATTTATTCAGTTTTAACAATCCGTACGGAGCTTGTCCTACTTGCGAAGGTTACGGAAGTGTAATTGGTATTGATGAAGAATTAGTTATTCCAAATACAGGATTATCTATTTTTGAAGATGCTATTTTCCCTTTTAAAACAGACAGCTATAAAATTTATAAAGAAAACTTAATTTTAAATGCTATTGATTTTGATATTCCTATTCATAAACCTTGGTTTGAGCTTTCTGAAAATCAAAAAGAATTAGTTTGGAACGGAACTAATAAATTTGAAGGAATACACGATTTATTTAAAAAACTAGAAGAAAAAAGTTATAAAATTCAAAATAGAGTTATGCTTTCTCGTTATCGAGGAAAAACAACTTGTAACGATTGTAACGGAAAAAGACTCCGTAAAGAAGCTAATTATGTACATGTTCATGAAAAAGTAATTTCAGATTTAGTTACACTTCCTTTAGATGAACTATCAGTGTTTTTCAATAATTTAAAACTAAATGAACACGAATTAGCAATAGGAAAACGATTGCTTACTGAAATTAATAATCGCTTACAATTTTTAACCGATGTTGGTTTAAATTACTTAACCTTAAACCGTACTTCAAACACGCTTTCTGGAGGTGAAAGTCAACGAATAAATTTAGCAACATCATTAGGAAGTTCACTTGTTGGCTCTATGTATATTTTAGATGAACCTAGTATTGGTTTACATCCAAAAGACACCGAAAAATTAATTGATATACTTAAAGATTTACGTGATTTAGGGAACACCGTTATTGTAGTTGAACATGATGAAGGTATTATGAAAGAGGCCGATTATATTATCGACATAGGTCCTGAAGCGGGAACTTACGGTGGTAACGTAGTTGCTGAAGGTACTTTTGATGATATTATGAAATCCGATTCGCTAACGGCTAAGTATTTATCCGAAGTATTAAAAATTGAAACCCCTACAATACGTAGAAACTCAAAAAACACCATTAATATTATTGGTGCTCGTGAAAACAATTTAAAAAATATTGATGTTTCTTTTCCGCTAAATACCTTAACTGTTATTACAGGTGTTTCTGGAAGTGGAAAAAGTACCTTGGTTAAGAAAATTTTATATCCTGCAATGCAGAAAAAACTGGTCGGGTATGGTGAAAAAGTAGGTCAGTTTACTAATATTACAGGAAGTTTTGAAAATATAAAAAATGTTGAATTTATTGACCAAAATCCTATCGGACGTTCTTCAAGGTCAAACCCAGTAACTTATATAAAAGCTTATGATGATATTCGAAAATTGTTTTCAATTCAAAAATTAGCGAGTATCAGAAATTATCAACCAAAACATTTTTCTTTTAATGTTGATGCAGGACGTTGCGAGGTTTGTAAGGGCGAAGGAATAGTTACTATTGAAATGCAGTTTATGGCTGATGTGCATTTGCAATGCGATACCTGCCACGGAAAACGCTTTAAAAAAGAGGTTTTAGAAGTTCATTTTGGTAAAAAATCTATTGATGATATTTTAAACCTAACTATTGATGATGCTGTTACTTTTTTCGAAGAACGAGAACAATTTAAAATTGCTCGTAAACTAAAACCTTTGCAAGATGTTGGCCTAGGATATGTACAATTAGGGCAATCATCATCGACATTATCTGGTGGAGAAGCGCAACGTATAAAGTTAGCTTCTTTTTTAATGAAAGGAAATACCAAGGATAAAACTTTATTTATTTTTGATGAACCTACCACAGGACTTCATTTTCATGATATTAAAAAATTACTTACCTGTTTTAATGTCTTAATAAATAAAGGTCATTCGATTATTGTAATTGAACATAATATTGAATTAATTAAATGTGCCGACCATATTATTGACCTTGGTTTACAAGGCGGAAAAAATGGTGGAAATTTAATTTTTACAGGAACTCCAGAAGATTTAATCAAAAATAAAGACTCTTTTACAGCGCATTATTTAGCTGATAAAATAATATAAAAAATAGAAAAGCTGCCTAACCTTTTCGGGATAAGCAGCTTTAACATAACAAAAATTAACAAAACTCAATAGTTCTTACTTACTGAAGGTTTTTATCACCTACAGTCGGATTGTATACATAATTAAAAGTATAATATTGTGCACCTGAATTTTTAGGATCGGCAGAATTTGAACTGTCCATATCTTTATAATAACTTAAAATTTCTATTTTAGCATAATTCCCATCAATCGTTTTTACAACAAGTACTTTTCCTGCTACAGGATTTATACTGTGGTCAGAAAAATTATAAGTATACCACAAACTTTTTGGCAAGGCTAACATTCCTTTTTCATCTTGCTTAAAACGAGCAGATTCGGGGGCTTTTGTAATCTCTGAAAAAGTTCCTAAGGCTAAAGCGATACTTGCTTCTCCTGTTCTTTTTGGCTCTTCTTTAACACCTGTTGCCACTCCTCCATTAACGATAATTGTGGTGGCTCTAAAGGCGATATCCCAATTATCATCGGTTACAATTCCTCCTTTTTTAAAGCTAAACTTTACAAATTCACCTGAAGCCGTTGGAGGATTTACCGCATAATCGGTAAGTTGTTTTGCGTGTAAGTTTTTAATTTGTTTTGCCATAACTGGCTCAAAAACATCATCACTGCTATTATCACTACAAGAAACAGCTACAAAAGCAACTAAAACGATTAGCCAAATTGATTTTAAAATTTTCATTTTATATATATTTACTTGATTATTTTTTATCTAAAAATTAAACTGAAGGCTTCCGTAGAAAGTTGTTCCTAACTGTAAAACAGTGTCGTTATTTTTAAATGTTTTTTTATTTTCTTCTCCCTTTTCATTAAATAAATTATTAACTCCTACTCGAAGATTCATTCTGTTAAAAAATGTTTTAGTAGCCGCAATATTTATTTGTGTATTTCCTGCTACAAAATCATCAAATTCATCAATAACTCCTTGACTATTATTCGTGTCAAACAAGGCGTATTTACTTCGATAAATAGCTCTAATATTTGCCGAAAAATCATGGGCATAATTTTCATAAAAAACTTTAAAGTTTAGCATGTGCTTCGATTTATTTGGCAAGCCATAATAATTTGACATTTTCATTTTTTGAGAAGGCGAAGTACTTGTTTTTCTAAAAAATATCTCCCCCGATTTCAGCTGATCTTCTTGTAATTTATCTCCTGTATCTAAAAATTGATACCCTGTTAAAATGCTAAAATTTGATGTAATTTTATAGTTGATATCCAATTCTACTCCTTGCATATAAACCTGGTTTCTATTTCTATAAGAAAAAACTCTCGTTCCTATTGGCAATCCTAAAGAAAGTGGTTTTAATCGGGTGTCAAAAGAATCAATCATATCTTTTAAATCGTTTCTAAAAATATTGACATCTAATTTTAACTTTCGAGTAGGTTTTAGTTGAAATCCGAAGTTATAACCAATCGAACTTTCGGGTTTTAACTCTTTTTCAATGGCTTTTATTTCAGGAGTATCTGGAAATAACCGATGTATTGTTTGCGTTCCAAAAACAACATATCCGTTTGCTGAATTTTTAAAATTGAAATGAAGCTGTCTAAAATCAGGCGCTTTAAAACCAAAACCAACCGAGCCTTTTGCTGTAAACCATTTATTTATTTTATAGCTAGAGGATAACTTAGGGGTAAATGCCGATTTATATTGATTGCTTTTTTCAAATCTAGCACCAATAATTACATTTAACTTCGCATTCGGATTAAAATCAAACTGCCCAAAAACATAAGGCGTATCGTATTTTTTAACGCTATTAAATTCCGTTCTTTCTAATGAATTAAAATTTGATCCTAAACCTATAACTAAGGTGTTTTTACCAAAAACAGCAGTCGATTTAATTTCAGGACGCATTAATTTTTCATTGTATAGCTTATCTTGTTTATTAAAAACACTTTCTGTAGTATATTTTGTAGTATAAAACAGGTAGTTTAAACTCCAATTATCCTTTATTTTATGATGTATATTGGTGTTAATATTCCAATCTGTTCGCTTGTTTTTAGCTAATTTAATAGCTTGTTGCGATTGTGTATAAAATCGTGAAGAAACTACGGTTTTTAAATGATCCGAAAAATCATAACTTAGTTTTAAATTCCCTGTAAAATTCTGATGTGCTTCTGTTGTTTTTGAAGCGGTTTCTGGAGATAAATCAAAGCCATTGCTCGAATTTAAATTAATACCAGAAACCAACCCAAATCGCTTCTTTTTTAACTTAATATTACTGTTAATATCTAATTCATTTGCTGCGCCACCTTTTGCTAAATAGCTTACAAAACCTTCTATTTTACCATTTTTTGGCTGTTCGGTAATAATATTAATAACACCACCAATTGCCTCAGAACCATACAACGATGACGACGGTCCTTTAACAATTTCTATTTGTTTGATGTTGTTTACACTCAGCCTACTTAAATCAATATTTCCGGATGCTCTTCCTACAACAGGAACTCCATCGATTAAAATTAAGGTGTAATCAGCAGCAACTCCCTGAATTTGCACGCCTTGAGAGCCTCCAAAATCAGACACTAAAGTAATACCTGTTTGTTCTAATAAGATATCTTTTAGCCGTACCGCACCTGATTTTTGTAATTGTTCTTTCGAAATTAAAGTAACAGGCACTGGTATTGACGATAACTGACGCTTTGTTCTTGTTGCTGTTATCACCACTTCTTCTAAACCATAAGAAGCGGTACAACCATTGTCAGTCGCCATTTTTTCTTGAGAAAAAACAGTTAAACTGATAAAGGCAAATACACTTACAAACTTCCTATATAGAAACATTCTTAATAATTTTCGGCAAATATATATCCTTATTATTAATCAATCTAAATAAAATGTATATTTTTACAAAAAATTTATTACATCAAAAATAATCCTTAAAATGAAAAATTTATTACTGGGAAGTTTAGTACTTCTTTTCGCTGTTTCGGCAAATTCTCAAAGTAAAAAAACAAAAGATAAAGAGGCTATCAAAAAAATGTGTGGTTGTTTTGAAGTAACTTTTAATTTTGCAGAAACCTTTAATAATAGTAAAGATTCACTATACAAACCTTCGAAAATAAAAATTGATACTGCTTTAGAATGGGCGGAATTAATTGAAGATGAAAATAACAAAATTGCTATACAGCATTTATTACAAGTTGGAAACCCTGCAAAACCGCATATCGTAAAACATTGGCGACAAGATTGGGTATATCAAAACCAAGATTTTTATATGTTTAACGGTGATAATAATTGGGTATATGAAAATAAAACTAAAGCAAGTGTAAAAAAACAATGGACACAAAAAGTGTATCAAGTTGATGACAGCCCTCGCTATGAAGGTTCAGGATCATGGGTACATGTTGATGGGAAAACTTACTGGGAAAGCACCACTGACGCACCTTTACCTCGTAGAGAATACACCAAAAGAAGTGATTATAATGTAACCGAAAGAGGAAACCGTCATGAAATTACAAACTACGGATGGTTGCACGATCAAGACAATAAAAAAATCATCAGAAAAACAGGTAAAAAAGATGTTATTGTTGCATACGAAAAAGGATATAACACCTATGTTAAAGTTGCCGATTCTAAATGTAAACCTGCACAAAAATGGTGGAAAAAAAATCAAGGAAAATGGCAGATAGTTAGAAATAAGTGGAGCGATATATATGCTAAAAACACCAATCTTTCTTTAGAGAAAAAAGTTAAAAATAAACCTTTATATAAACACTTGTTTTCTGACAAAACAGCTACCGATAAAGATATAAATAACATTATTGAAGCCTTTGTTAAAAAATAATTGAAATGAAATTATTTAAACAATTTTTATTAGCTAATTTTTGCTGTATCAGCACATTGGTTTTTTCTCAAAACACAAACATTTTTTTACAAAGAAATTTTTGGAAAACAAACCCAAGTATTGAACTGATAAATCAAAAAATACAAGAAAAAAATAACGCTACTGCATTAAATTCTCACGGATTTGATGCAGTTACTTACGCTATTCTAGAGAACGTTTCGAATGCTACAATCAAATATTTACTAAGCTTAAAAGGCAATGGCATTGAAAAACTTACACACGACAAAAGAACCTATGTTTTTTGGGCGGCTTATAAAGGAAATATTGGGTTGGTAAAGCATTTTATAAAGAATAACGCCAAAGTAAACATTAAAGATTCGCATCATTTTTCGCCCTTAACTTTTGCCGCTGCAACAGGGCAAACGAATATCGAAATTTATAATTTGTTTATCAAAAATGGGATTGATATTAAAAAGGATTTTGATGAAAATGGTGCAAATGCACTTTTATTAGCCATGCCTCATTTTAAAAATTTTAAGCTAATCGATTTTTTTATCTCTAAAGGATTATCACTAAAAAGTGAAGATAATCACGGAAACGGCGCATTTAATTATGCTGCTAAAAAAGGAAATAAAACAATGCTTGAATTGCTGATAAAAAAAGGAATTTCTTATAAAGGATTAAATAAAAACGGCGGAAATGCGTTTTTACTAGCCTCAAAAGGTTCAAGAAATGGCTATAATTCACTTGCCTTTTTTAAGTATTTAGAAGGTATAGGAATTAATCCAAATATCAGTAATATAAAAGGGGAAACTCCGCTTCATAATTTGGCTTACGGTAATAAAGATATTGCTATTTTCAAGTACTTTTTAAGTAAAGGAATTGCTGTAAACAAAACAGATTCCCAAGGAAATACTGCCCTAATAAATGCTGCTAGTAGAAATTCGTTAGCGGTGATTAAATTGTTAGCTTCAAAAACTAAAAACATTAATCAAACCAATAAAAAAGGAGAATCGGCACTTACAAAATCATTAAAAAACAGCCCTGATATTGTAGCATTTTTACTGAAAAAAGATGCAGATATTTCTGTGATAGATACCAAAGGAAATAGTTTAAACTATCATTTATTCAAAACATTTAATGATAAAAAAGAAGCTGAATTTGAACAAAAATTAACCCTATTAGAAACAAAAGGTTTACAGGTTAATCAAACTCAAAAAGATGGAAATACGCTATATCATTTGGCAGTTCAAAAACAACGTTTAGCGATGTTAAAATTTATCAAAAAGTATAAAATTGATATCAATGCTAAAAACAAAAAAGGTTTAACAGCATTGCAAGAAGCTGTATTAATTGCTAAAAACAGCGTTATTATTAAGTATTTAATTGCCCAAGGTGCTAACAAAAATGTAAAAACGGCTTTTCAAGAAACACTATACGATTTAGCAGCAGAAAATGAAGCTTTAAAAAACACTTATATCAATTTTTTAAAATAATCAAAAAATTATTTTTTTTGATTTAGTAAATTATTAAATATTTAAAAATGAAAAAAGTACTTATAATTTTAGCGGTAGCTTTCGGAATTATGGCGTTCAATACTTCGGATGCGCTGACCTATAAATGTATGATTCAAATGAAAAATTATACGGGTGAAGGTGCCTATATTATTGTTTCATTACTCAACCCAAACGGCGAATATGAAAAAACTTTAGCTGTTCAAGGCGATGACCAAGAATGGTATTCAGACATTACCGAATGGTGGGGTTTTCAAGGAAAAGTTCGTACAGATATTGATGCCATTACAGGCGCAACTATTAGCCCAGGAAACAGAGCGATTACCATGCTTCAAATTGATAGCAAAAAACTAGACAAAGGCTATAAAATTAGGTTTGAATCGGCTGTTGAAGACCAAGAATATTATAATAATGATATTGAATTTGAACTGACTTCAGAAAACTTAAAAAGTAAAATGGAAGGCAAAGGATTTATCCGATATATTCGCATGATTGCACAATAAATTTCAATAAAAAATGACCATTTCAATTTGGAGGTATAGCCACTTAACTTTGGCTATATCTTCTTTTATTTTTATCCTTACCGCCTCGATTACAGGTATTATTTTAGCTTTTGAACCTATTTCAAATCAGTTAAAACCTTACGCAATACCTACCAATCAAATTAGCCTTTCTCAAACAATATCATCTTTAAAAAAAGAATATCAAGAAATTATTACACTAGAGGTCACTCAAAATAACTTCGTTATTGCTTCGGTAATTACCAAAAAAGGGAAAAACAAACGCTTTTACATCAATCCTATTTCTGGTAAAAAAATAAGCAATATTATTCCAAAATCAAAGATTTATAAATGGGCTACAAACCTACACAGATCGTTGTTTTTAAAATCTACAGGGCGGTTTTTAGTTGGGCTATTCTCTTTCTTGCTACTTTTAATTACCATAACAGGAAGTATTTTAATTATTAAAAGACAAGGCGGAATTAAACGCTTTTTCAGCAAAGTTGTTAAGGAGAATTTTGTGCAATACTACCACGTAGTTATTGGGCGTTTTGCCTTAATCCCTATTATTATCATTACTGTTACAGGTGTGTATTTATCTTTAGAAAAATTTAATATTTTACCTAACACTAAAATTAAACACACCTTTAATTCGAGTAGTTTTACGGGGTTTTCTTCGGATAAAAAATCTGTTAAAAAAATTCCTATTGAAGATTTCGCTACTTTTAAAAACATCAAATTAAGTGAATTAGAAAGCATTGAATTTCCTTTTTCTGACGATAATGAAGATTATTTTTTATTAAAATTACACTCAAAAGAACTAATTATACATCAATATTCAGGTAAAATTATTAGCGCTAAAAACATCTCTTTAACAGCTATTTTAGTTGATTGGAGTTTATTTTTACACACAGGGCGTGGCACTATTTTTTGGGCGATTATTTTACTTTTAACAGCTATTTCTATTTTATTTTTTAGCTATTCAGGTTTTGCTATCGCCTTAAAAAGAAAGCAAAAAAGCCTGCTTCCTAAAAATACTATTAAAAAAGATGCTGCCGAAATTATCATCCTTGTAGGATCGGAAACTGGCGAATCTTTTAGAAATGCAACTTCTTTATATAATGCACTTATTATCAGTAAAAAATCAGTTTTTATAGCACATTTAAACGATTATACTTCCTATAAAAAGGCACAACATTTACTATTATTAACCTCCACCTATGCCGAAGGAAAAGCACCTGTAAATGCTACAAATTTTTTAAATTTATTACAAAAAATAACGCCTGAAAACAATATAAAATATGCCGTAATTGGTTTTGGTTCTTTGGCATATAAAAACTATTGTAAATTTGCCATTGATATTGATAATGTCCTTGAAAAGCATCCGAAATTTGAAAAAATAACAGCTCTTTATAAAATTAATAATCAAGATTTTTTAGCCTTAAAAAAATGGAAGTTAGAATGGTGTCAAAAAACAGGTATTGATTTACAGCTAAAATTAAACATCCAAAAACATAAAAAACAACAACAATTTTCGGTAGTTAGTAAAACCTTATTAAACAATGATACTTGTTTTTTAATCCGATTAAAACCTATTAAAAAGATAAAATTCACCTCGGGTGATTTAATGGCTATTACACCTAAAAAAGATGGTATTAAACGCTTATATTCTATTGGAAAAATAGAAAATGATGTTTTATTAAGTATCAAAAAACATGAATTTGGCGTGTGTTCTAATTTACTTTTCAATATTGAAAAAAACACAATTTTAGAAGCAAAAATAGAAAAAAATAAAGCATTTCAATATCCGAAGAAATCAAAAAAAGTTGTTTTAATTGCTAACGGAACAGGAATTGCACCCTTTTTAGGAATGTTAAATAACAGTAATGAAACACACTTATTTTGGGGCGGAAGAACGCAAGAATCCTTAAAAATATACCTACCTTTTTTATCGGGTTTAAACCCTAAAAACATTCACATTTCTTATTCACAGGAAAATAATAAGTACGTAAAACAATATGTGCAAGACAGTATTTTTAAAGAATCCGATTTAATTGCCGATACCTTAAAAAATAATGGATGTATTATGATTTGTGGTTCTGTTGCCATGATGAATGGCGTTTTAAAAGTCTTAACTCAAGTTACTTTACAAAAATTAAATACTCCAATTGATAAATTTAATGCTACTTATAAGCAGCAAATTAAAACAGATTGCTATTAAAAACCTTACAAAAATGTGTTTTTTAACGGATTCTAATTAACCGAAAATTACACACAATTTTATTACTAATTATGATGAAATAAAAACAAGTAGTATGTGGTCAAACAGCAATTATTCTTCTATCTTAAAAATGTATTTAACAAATAAAATACATTTTAAGATAGCGGATATTTAGTTTTAAAAAACAAAATAACAGTTCCTCTATCTGTTATAAAAAAAATGAGATTATTACAATTTTAGTAAAAATATAAATCTTTTTTTTTATAAATCTCATTAGTTTCATTAATTTTTACCTATTTTGGTCTTGTACTAAACAATAAATATATGGTTGCACTAAAACCCAAAAAAGGTAGGTTGTTAATTGCTGAACCTACTATTTTAAACGATAGTTCGTTTAAACGAACTATTATTTTACTAACTGAACATACCTCAAAAAGCTCTGTAGGGTTTATTTTAAACAGACCATTACAGCATACTTTAAACGACTTAGTACCTGAAATTGACTGTGATTTTAGAGTGTATCAAGGTGGTCCTGTTGAGCAAGATAACTTGTATTTTATACATAAGGTTCCTCAACTAATACCTAATAGTATTGAAGTTGCTAATGGTATTTATTGGGGTGGTAATTTTGAAAATTTAAAAAAACTGTTGGTTGAAAACAAGTTAAAACCAACAGATATTCGCTTCTTTTTAGGATATTCAGGATGGGAAACAAACCAATTAATTGATGAATTAAATATTGATTCTTGGTTTATTTCCGAAAATGATTACAAAAATATTTTAACAACTAATAACGAGAGCTTTTGGAAAAATAAGCTACTTCAAAAAGGTGGTAAATATAAAATTTGGGCAAATGCACCCAGTGATATTCAAATGAATTAACCAGTAATAGCTAATAATTTAAGGCTGCTCTTTATTTTATTAGTTATTTCTGATGTAAATACTTTTTTTCGATAATTAGTAACTGATTGAATACCAATAATAGCATTTGTTATAAAAATTTCATCTGCTTTTTGTAATTCAAATGGAGAAATAACGGTTTCTTCAACAGTATAATTAGGATGTTTTTCTAAAATTTCTAACACTTTCTTTCTAGTAACTCCTCTTATACATCCCTCCGTTAAAGCGGGTGTTTTTATAACTTCATCTTTTATTACAAAAATATTCCCATTAGTAGCCTCAACAACTCCTTTACGTTCGTTAAGTAATATACAGTTGTCTAAATCATTTTCATTAGCAAAAACAGCTGACAAGGTATTTAGCATTCTGTTAGTTGTTTTTATAGTTGATAACAACCCCGAATAATTATAAAAATCTTTATATAAATCTATTTTATAACTCGTTTTTTCTATCGGATGGAACTCACTTGCTTCAATTAAATAATCAATATCATTTGATAGTGGGTTATACAAACCGCCATCCTTTCTATAAACAGTTAATCGAACCCTATAATTTAACGATTTAGGAAGTTCATTTGTTACCTTTAAAATTTCTTCTTGTAAAAATTCAAGTGTAAATTTCATTGGAATTTTCATACGTAGCATTCTCATTGAAGCCATTAATCTAAAATAATGATCTTCCATAAAAACAACCTTTGTATTTAAAACTCTTACCGTTTCAAAAATAGCATCACCATATTTAAAAGCTCTATTATCATTAGATAATTGTAATGCTGTTTTTGGTATTATTTTCCCGTTAAAATTGATCATTTTTAAAAATTTGATTGCAAAATTACAATTTAGGTAATTAGTAGCCATAAAAAAACTCGACTAAATATCGCGTTTTTTTATAAAACGTAAAATACTAAGCTCCTATACTATTTTTTAAGCTTTCAATTTGACTTTCCCATAACATTTTTGCTTCCTCAAGATCGTCTTGATCATCAGCAAAATCAGTAATAATAACAGCTACATCTTTAGTTAATGCATCTACCTGTATTAAAAATTCAAAATAACTTTCATCACCTTCACTTTCAATCCATTTGTATTTTATGCGTTCATTTGCTTTTTTTGCTAAAATTTTAGCCTCCTCTTCTGAGCCATCCCAAGTAAAAGTAATTAATTTCCCACGAGAATTAACGCTATCAGCAAACCATTCTTCTAATCCTGAAGGGGTTGCTAAACTATTAAACAGCATACTTGGTGATGCGTGTATAGGAAATTCTAATTCGTATTTAACTTTTGTCATTTTTTTTTTTCTTAGTATGGCAAGGTATATATATTTTTTTTAAAAAAAAATTCATTTTTATTACATTTTTTATTGTGTATCTAAAAAGAAGTTGTATATTTGCACCCGCAATGGCGAGATAGCTCAGTTGGTTAGAGCGCAGGATTCATAACCCTGAGGTCGGCAGTTCAAATCTGCTTCTCGCTACTAAAAGACTCTGAAACCCTTTATTTTAAAGGGTTTTTTGTTGTTTTAATCGCTACAAACACAAAACGTGTCAGAGGCTCGCCAAAACATATTCTATTTTACTGTTGATTTTTCTCTTAAAATCAGCGTAAAAAAAAAATGTCAAAACTTCAAAATAGTAATAGCCTACTACCTTTTATAGACTATATTCCTGCCGAATTAAAAGAAAATAAAGTTTGGGAAATTGTATATCATGCCCTAGACCCCTACGAAACAAAGGAACACAAGCGATTAAAAAGAAAAAGGCATCGAGTAAGGTATTTTAAATGTAAAAAGACAAGGAGAATATACGCTCAATCGATTATTATCAAATTAAACAAACAATTGATGAGAGGTTGGACACCTTTTAACCGTGTCAATAACTCGCCAAAACAAGAACAAAAACTACTAAAAAAAGTAAAATTGTTTGATGTCTTTGATAATTATTTACATCAAATAAATCAACAAACGGCAAAAAAATCGTTGCGACCAGATACTTTAAGAGCTTATACAAGTTATATCAAAAATTTAAAAGCATTTTTAATAGAAAAAAAACAAGCAAATTGCGAAGTTTCCCACTTTAACGAAAAATTTTGTCGTGATTTTTTAGATATGATTTTTTATGAACGCAAAAATTCAGCTCGAACACATAACAATTACTTAGGTTTTTTAAGTCTATTTAATAAATGGCTAATCAAAAGAGATTATTTAAAATCAGATTTTACAAGTTATATTGATAAAATTAAAATATCTGAAAAAACACGAACTATCATACCTTTAAAAGACAGAACAGCAATTTTTAATCATTTAGAAAAAGACAATAAACACTACTTTGCTTTATGCTACACCGCTTTTTACTGTTTAATCCGTAGAACTGAATTATCTAAATTAAAAGTATCAGATGTTATCTTAAAAAATGCAGTGATTAATATTCCTGCAAATGTGAGTAAAAATAGAAAATCGCAAGTAGTTACAATTCCTAATCAATTAATTCATGTTTTAGTTGACCATTTACAAAATGCTAAAAATGATGATTTTTTATTTTCTGATGACAATTTTAAAGCTGGAGAAAAACAATTAGAACCTAAAAAAATATCTGATACCTGGACCAAGTATAAAAAACACCTAAAATTTAGTAATTCTTATCAATGGTATTCTTTAAAAGATACAGGAATTACCAACTATTTGCATTTAGGGATTCCTACAATTGATGTTCGTAATCAAGCAAGGCATTATTCAATTAAGCAAACTGAAGAATATTTACCAAAAACAATACTGAAAGCCAGTGGGAATATTCAAAAAGCAAAACTTGATATTTAATTTGAGATTTTACGTGAATATAATATCAAGTTTTTTCGAATTTTTAATTTATTTGGGGTTTGGGGTTTTTTATTTATAGGTATAATAAAGCCCCCTTTTTTTCGGCACTCTTTTAATCAATTTTAAGATTGTAATTAATATTTCTATCCAGTAGAACTAAACTTTATCGAAAAAACGCCCTTTTTTTATACTCACTAGCAAAAACAACGCTACAACCCTTGTTGTTATTGGATTTGTTTTGAGTATAAAATTTATACTCACAAATATTACTTTTTTTAAGTTAATTTGCTTTTGTGCACCTAATTAATTGATAACAAATAAATTACAATTGATTTTTTAAAGTATTTTATTGAGTAGAATTTTATACTCAATCGCTAAAAAATTTTATACTCACTTGTAATTTGACCATTTTGCAATAAAAAAAGCTTGAAAATCTTTCGATAAACAAGCTTTAAACACAAATTAACAACAACTATTTTTTTATTCTATTTTTAAAATTCCTTCAAAAATATTGTATTTCAAGTCGGATAAATCTTTATTTTGATAGCGATTTTTATCTTGATAAATATAATTTTGTTTATAATTATCAAATTTTTCAGTGAATAAAATTACATCTCCATCAAATTGACTTTTTGAACCACCTCTCATTTTTCCGTCAGTCGTTTGCTGAAAAATTACAATAAATATTTTACCATCGTATTTTTTTCGTAAATCTTTGTCAACTTCAAAACCTTTTTCAATTTCTTGAAGTTTAGCAAAACTATCAATTACAATTACATCATTTGTTTGTATTAATTTGTCCAAATCCGAAATCGATTTTATTTCAGGATTCGAAATATTTGCCATTGCTTTGTCTGAAATATATTCATGTACTTTATTCCAATACAAAGTGCTTTCAGGGTGTTCCTCGATACTGGCGTGTCCTACCTTATAATTTTGAGCAAAAGCATTAATAAACCTAAAAGCACAACGTGTTTTCATAGAACCTTGACCACCTGTAAGCGTAATTACTACGGATTCTTTTTCTTTAACTTCTATTTTACCTAAAAACTCACTGATGTTTTTATCTTGAATTTTATAAAATTCAGCTACTTTATTTTGTCGATTCGCTAATTTTGAAGCTAAAGAATTACCTCTTTTAACTATTGGATTTCCTAATTTTTCAGTTTCCTTAACTATTGGTTTCACAATGGTTTCAGTTGTTTTTTTAAATAATTTTTTAGCCACATATATTGCGTTTCTAGTCATTTGACGTTGCCAAGCTTTATTTTTTGGCGACCATCTAAAAGCATTTTTCTTTAAAATCTTTATCGTTTCATCATTTGGTTTTTCATCGTAAAAAACCTGTATTCTATTTGCTTCTGAATTGTGAATATAGTAACCACCATCAAAAAACATTTTAGAACCATCAGAACCTATTTCATTATTCCGAAGCTCCTCCCCCTTTATTCTTTTTTTAGTATCTAAAATTGTTTTTGAAAGATGGAATTTAATAATTAAGTTACTCCCATTTATAGCTTCAGTAACACTTGAATCAACAGACCAAGTAGAATCATTAGGGAACGCTTTTTTATAAAAAGGTACAGGATTATTTTCTATAAAAAATAATTTACGGTCATCAATATTGGCATTTTTTCGATGGATGTTTTTATTGAAATCTTTTTCAATATCTCTTAATTTCTCTAAATTAAACACCTTTTGATTAAGCATTTCAATCGTGTTTTTTTCACCGCTTTTTATCTGTATAAAGGGATGTATTTTCTTTTTTATAGCATCTATACCTTTGTCATGAATAGCAAAATATTTTTCCATTTTATTACGATAGTAGCCTATTTTCTTTCGGTTTTTTTCCGTTGGAAAATTAGCACTCCCTGTAATCATAGAACTAGCTGTACGTGAACGACTACTAATAACCTCTAATTTTGCTTTCAATAACCTTTTATGAAAATACTCATAATCATTATTCAAATCAGCAACGCTGTACCCCTCCTGTTTTGCATATTCTTTTAATTCTTTATATTGTTCAGCTAATCCATTTTTCCAGTCATTAAGTTCTGTTTTAGCTCTTCTATCTGGGCTAAAAGAAATCCAATAGTAACTGCTTTTTGATGTTTCGTAATCTAAATCATTTTCAAAAGTTTTTGGGTCTTCGTAATTTAGTTTGTTGATGCTTTTTTTTACTAAAGGTTTATCTTCCTTGACTACTAGCTTTACTACCGTTTTAGTTGGTTTAACAACTCTCTTTACAACCTTTTTAATTTCGGCTTTTTTGGTAGCTTTTACTTTTGATGCAACTTGTGTTAATTTACCTTTTTTATAGTGCCAACCTTTGCGTAAACGTCCGCAACTATCAAAAGGGGCATTTGCTTTTATGCTTTTTTTAGTTTCAGGAATTGCCACAGGATACGCTGAACTATCAGGAATTGAAACCGTTTTTTTAGTAGCTGTTTTCTTTACTGATTTTTTTGTAGTTACTATTTTACCTAATTCTTTGTGAAATGCTGGTACATTGTTGGCACCTAAATTTAACACAAAATCAGAAGCTTTTTGTGCTGCACTTGCTCCACGCATCAAAAATTTATTGTCGTCTTTTGCTATTTTCAATACACTTTGCCAATTCTTTAAATATTCCGCATGATTTTTATTTGAATGCCAAATAATACCTGATTGAGCTGATAAAAATACCGCTCCAAATTCAGCAATAAGTTCTTCTTTTGCGTATTCTTTTGAACCGAATTTATTACCTAATTTTCTAGCTAATCGCTTTTTATTCCCTGTTGAATGGATTAATTCGTGAAATAAAACGGCATAATAATCATTAGGTGTATCAAAAGATTGTAACCTTGGCATTTGAACTAAATCAGCTGATTCTTGATGATATGCGTCATTGCCTCCATGCTTAATAGTTGGTGCTGGTTTTGGGTAATTTTTTACGATTAATTCGGCAATTTCGTTTTTTTCGTTTGCTAAACTTTCATCAGATTTTAAAACTCTACCTAATTGTAATTCATCTAATTTAAAATCAATATCTTCAATATCCGAACCATTGAAAACATTGTAATATTTCAAAATTGCAATACTATTTACAACATCATCAAAATCAGATTTTGAATAGCCGAAATTTTTAATGTATTTTATCATATACTCTTTATCGTATGTTCCAAATTCTTTTTTTGTTTTTGGATTATCGAATTTATAAAGTAATGTGAAATATACAATTGGCGTACCTTTTGAACCTTTTTTTAACGTTCCTTTTTTCTCCTTTATTTGCTTAAAAGTCATAAAATAAGGGTTATCCATAACGCTAAAAAAATCATCTTTTAACAACCACGGATTAACACCTCGATAGGCATTTTTTGAAACAAAATTAATTGGAATTAAAAAACCGTCTTTTTCGTAAAACTCTTTTTGACCCCATTTTTTCTGAACTCCTTTACCTGATGCTTTTTCAACTAATGAAATCATTTTATCGGTAATCATCTGATAAATGTCATCATTTGTAAATGGTTTACCCAGTGCCGTAGGGGCTTCAACGCTTTCAGGGTTAGGGATAAAAGGTAATCCTAACCCTTCTAATTCGTCAAAAGATAAATTATTAGCGTTTAGACTTTTTTTTTACAACCACACGTTTTTTTAGTCCCACCACAACCGCACGGCTTTTTGCCATTTAAAGCCATTTTAATTTGCTTTGTTTTTTTATCCAAAGTAGCCACTTTAAATACACCGCCTTTGTGAAATCGCCAACCTTTACGCAAACGTCCGCATTCTGTTAATGCTTCTTTGTATGCTCCTTTGTGCCTTGAACCTGCTAAAGCTGTTGGATAATTTTTTAATGATACTTCAAAAACATCAACGCCTTTATTATCTAATAAAATTTTTGATAATCTATAAATAATTTCAGTTTCGTTTGCTTTTTTTGCATTTGCGATAATTCGTTCTAACTGTTTACGTGTTACTTCTGATCCGTTTAGGTTTTTAAATTGCTGTTGTATGGTCATTATAATTGTAATGTTTTAATTTTTTTATTGATTATTTTTTGATTTTTCACTGCCAAATACGTTGCTCCAGCAATGACTATCAAACCAAAAAATATTAGACTTTTTTTTTTGATAAACCGTGTACTCGTTTATTGATACTTATATTATGGTCGGTTGCTAATTCATCTACTCGCCGATGCCAAACAGGGCAAAAATGCTTGCAATCTCGTAAACTGCTATAATAACTTTTACGAGCTTGTGAATAGGCATTAAATAACTCTTTAGCATCTACACTATTAATTGCTAAAATTGTTTTTGCTCCTGCAATTCCATCAACTAAAAGCTTTTTATTAAATGCTTTGTTTAATGTTCGTTGCATTATTATTGTAGCTCTTTTAGGGCTTGCGTTTATTGCGTGGTCTGCAAATGTTTCAGCAATTGCTTGCGATGTTATTTTATCAGCATTTATACTATCCCAAAATTGATTTTTGAAGATTGTATGTGCTAATTGTTGCGTAATATTTTTCATATCGGCAATGCTTGGCGGTCTGCCGATATTTCTTTCATAAACTTTCGCCGAAACACCAAAATTTGTTCCTACTAATTGTTTTAAGGAGTTGTAATTTCCGCTATCAGTTTTTAATTTTTGATAACCTCCTTCAGCTCGTTGTATTTTCTTTTGAAATGTTGGGTAGTTTGCCATTTGTTAGTAAGTTCCAATGTTAAAAGCGAAATCAACATGAGTATGTCCCTGACCAGTAGCCTGACCAGAACTTACTCTATTTTGAATTTTATAATTAAATTTAATAACCAGTTGATTGTTAAAACTTTTGGCGCTAGCTTCGGTAAATGTGAATCTAATAAGATCACCACCAGGAGTTGTTATAAGAACAGGAGTTACTGTTTTTAAATTAAAATAAGGCTTGGGAAATACAATCTCTATATTTCCCTCTGCAATCATGCCCTGGCTCATTTGCAATATACCGATTCTAAAATGACCATTAAAAAAAGCGTGATGACCAATTCTTGTCCAATCAAAACGACCACCTTTTTGATTGGCTTCTGGCAGTATATGAACATAATTTGTACCACTGATTTGAGAAATAATTTTTATTACCCCCGCAGTAGAAAAACCTCTATCATAATTGATTAAACCAGCTATTTCTTTTTGAGCATAAGGAATTTCAGTACTAGCACCAGTACTTGAATTTACAGTACCTTTACGTATGTTTGGAACATAACCTAAATCAGTTCCTTTACTCGTTCCACCACTAGCATTAATTACAGGTTTTAGCGGGTTTGTTTTATCAATAGTTATGTTTGTTCCTGCTTGTACGTCTATTGAATTGGCATCGCTTCCTTTTGCTCCAGTATCGCCTTTTTCTCCAGTATCGCCTTTTTCTCCTTTTAAACCATCAGCTCCTTTTGCTCCAGTATCGCCTTTTTCTCCTTTTAAACCATCAGCTCCTTTTGCTCCAGTATCGCCTTTTTCTCCTTTTAAACCATCAGCTCCTTTTGCTCCAGTATCGCCTTTTTCTCCTTTTAAACCGTCAGCTCCTTTTGCTCCAGTAAAATCTAAATCTCTTTCAATTACAAAACCATCTTTATCAGTACCTAATACCTTTGCCTTTTTAACAGATTTTACCTGTAAATGTGTTGTTGTTACTTTTCTGCTCATTGTTAGTTTTGTTTAGTGAAATATATAATCTAGCGAACCTTCATACATTATTTTTGTTACTTTCAAGGTTTTACCTCTAGTAATCTTTCCCGAGTTTTTATCCTGATAATTCATAGTTTTTGAATCGTCAAAAACAACATTAA
This sequence comes from Tenacibaculum dicentrarchi, assembly GCF_900239345.1. Classification (GTDB taxonomy): domain Bacteria; phylum Bacteroidota; class Bacteroidia; order Flavobacteriales; family Flavobacteriaceae; genus Polaribacter; species Polaribacter dicentrarchi. Next base: position 118,363 of record NZ_OESZ01000045.1, read on the forward strand.
TAGGTTCGTCTGATGATTGAAAAGCATTTACTATTTCAATAGTAGAGCCTACACTTTTTATAGAATTTGTATTAAATTTAATCCTGTTTAATGTATTTTTCCCTTGTACAATTAAAAGAGTATCTTCTAAATTAGCATCAAGTAAAGAGTAGGTTCTATTGTTATCTATATCACTTTGATTTATAAATATAACCCCTCTTTTCTTTCGGTATCGTGCTAAATCATCTCCTTTTGATTTTTTGCCAGGAATTACATTTCCTTTGGCATCAGTTGCCAAACTTGAAGCGTTTTTTACAGACTTTACCTGTAAATGTGTTGTTGTTACTTTTCTACTCATTATATATTTTTATATTAAAATTGTAATAATTTTAAAATTAAATTGTAATTGTTTTTTTGAAATTGTAGAACTTTAAATCAATTTCAAAATAAAGCCTATCCATAAATTCAACTTTGTTATTTTTTAACTGATTTAGCATTAACATTGCGCCAGTCATTAAGGGAATACCTAAATTTATAGTTGGTAAATCATACGTTCCAAAAGCGTCTAAATTAAATTTACTTAACCTCAAATTACTACCTGCTAATTGCTTTTTTGTGTCTTTTTCGTACACTCTCAAGCTTTCCATTTTTAACGCTCCTGTATTAATATTTAGAACCTCATTTGTAGGGTTTCCAATTGTTAAAGATAAATCTATAAGTAAACGCCCTGAGTGTATTTTAAAATTTCGAACATCTCTAATTGCAAAAGTTAAGTTATCCGAAATTTTGTCAAATTGATTTTTTTTGATTAGTGCAAAAACGCCAATTCCTGAAACTACTGAAACCGCTAAAATTGTTTTTTTATTCATTTTTGAAGTTCTAAAAAAAATTAAACGGATTAAAAAATTTGATGTACAAATATGTGCTTCCAGCAAATAGAAGTAAAAGCCACCAATACCAGCGAATACCGTATTTTTTTACGCTTGTTTCTTTTTTTATTGCTGATTTTGATGAATTATTTGTTGTTTCTTTTATGCTATTATCTTTTGTAATGGTTGTCGTACTATCAATAATGGTATTTATTTTGATGCCATTTTTTACCGTATCAAAAACAGCGATGTAACTATTTTTACCGCTTTTTTTGGACGTTTCGAAATGTTTAAATTTCGCTTTTACAACGCTATCTAATTTTTCATCATTAGTATTTAAGCTGATGAAAAATGTATCATTAATAGGTAATGATTTTACTTTTGTTTGCTTATTTTCAACAAGTTTCTCTGTTTTTTTAACCACTTCAATTTTTGAAGTTGAAGTGGTTTTTATCTTTTTCACAGCGCACGAAAAAACAACAAATAAGGTTATTAGTAATAATATTTTTTTAAGCATCATTTAAACTTTTTCTTGATTTATAGCTTTCAAGCTTTCAAGCTCAATATGTAATTGTGCTATATGTTCTTTATGCTCTTTTAATACTTTGTTTTGTTCTTTAATTATTCTATCAGATTCCTCAATCATATCTGATAAAAATTTAATACGTCCCAAAAAGTCTGCTTTTATAGCATCAATCATTTCTGAATTAATCTGAAAGGCTTTTTCGTGAAATTCTAGTTTTTTTGATTTCATTGAAAAATACCAACCAAAAAATCCACCGCCACCAGTTCCGAATAATAACATTAATATACTCTCGTAATTTTCTAATAAAAATGCTGTTTTCATATTATGCGGTTACTTTCTTTTTTACTGTTTTAGTAGTTTTTTTAGTTGTTGTTCCAGTTTCGTTATATTTTGCATAACCATAGAAAGCAAGTGCCGCCACCGCTACAATTAAACCAGCTTTTACATTTGGTTTTTTTGCAGTAATAATAATTTCATCTAACATTCCGTCAGATTCAAGTTTAATTACTTTCGGAAGCTTTGCGAATGGTAGCGTAATATCTTTATACCCAACAAACGAAATATGTACAAGGTCATCAGAATTACCGATTACTTTAAAATTTCCATCAAAGTCAGTCATTACGCCAACTTTTGAATTTTTATTTACAACAGTCGCACCGACTAATATATCATTATCAAAACCACCGATTACTTTACCTGAAAAACTTAAAGGTCGATGTCCTCCAGTACCTTTTTCACCTTGACAACCACAACCACACGTTTTTTTTGATTTGCAACCTGCTTTTTCTGTGTCAAATTCGACTGATTTATGTAAGTTCCCTGCTAATTTCATTAATTTATTCATCTTTTTATTTATTTAATTGATTTTAAAAAGTCCAATTTGCTGATTCAATTCTATTTTTTACCATATTATATACCTGCCCATCTTTAGGCGATAATTCAGCACGTAACCAATACACCAAATCTTTAGGGTCATAATTATCTAAATGCCTTGAAACACCAGTAGGAGGCGAACCATATCCATTATAATTTTTCTTGCCAAAAAATTTATAAACAAGTTTAAAATCATCAGCATTATTTAATTTTTCAAATACTTTTTTTATCAGACTTTCATCTGTTCCATAAAAAGGGAAAGCTCCATTACAAGCATCTAGCAGTTGTTGGGCATATTTTTGAGCATCCTCTTTTGTAATTGTTGCTTTACTTAAATCAATCTGTAAGTTGGTTTTTACAGCTTCGGATTTATCTTTTAAAACTTCAGAAAATGGATTTGATGAAAATTTATACGCTCTATAAACAACAGCAATTAATAAGATAGCACCACCAACATACAGTACTTCTTTTGTGTTATTGGCTAAAAAAGCACCTGTTTTTTTGATGTTTTGTTTTGTTTTTTTTGATAAATCTGTTTTATTTTTCATAGCATTTTTTTTACAAACTATTTAACATTCCTTTTAAAAGAGAGAAATTAATTCCGTTAGAAAAATAAGAATAAGCCTTTTCATTATCTGATAATTCTGCGATTCTCATCACTACTGCATCAGGTAAATTATTTAATTTTTCTAATGCTTCTTTTTTTGATTTTATTTTTGGCATGGTGTTTTTTTTAGCTTTTATTATTGATGTGATTCTCTATTAATTGCATCAATTCAGACGAATTATTTTGAGCGATATAAAGTACTAATGACGCTGTTTTATCATTGTTTGCTTTAATCATTTCAATTGCTTGATTTTGCATTGCTGACAAATTACTTGCTCCTGCAAGCTGTGCTTGTCCTGCTCCTGCTCCTTTGGGTAAAAGTGAGGGCAGTAACGGGATTAACCCCCCCAAGTGTCCCATTACTGCTTGTACTCCTTCACTTTCGAAAACGCTTTTTTTATCTAATAGTTTTTGCTGAATTTTTAATTCGGCACGTTCTTCTGATGTTTCAACTTTTAATTTTAGCTTATGATTTTCTTCTTCTAAACGTCTAATTTTTGAGCGATTATCTTTATTTTCTTCTCTTAATTCTTCGGCTTGTCTTTTATAATCTCCAGCACGTTGGCTTTCGACCATTGCACCTAAAAACTGCATATTTTGATTATCTATATTATTACCAGCCAAAAAATTAATATTTGAATTTTGTTGTTGTTGTTGTTGTTTTTTGTGTTTTTTAGGGGATTTCATAACGATTTGCTGAATGTTTTGGTTTTCGGAAAATTCGGTGTTTTCGGGAAATTCGGTGTTTTCGGAATAATCGTATAAGTTTATAACGATGTCGTTAATACCTACTTTTTTTGCTTCTTTTCCATAGATTCTTCGGAAGCTAAAAGTAGTTTCTGAAAATCCTTTATCTTTTAAATAATTCAAAAATTCAGTAACAGAACCGTGTAAATTTTGAATATCCTCTAAAGAAAACCACTTTTTATTACGTCCTACTCCAGCACGTTGCACTGTTCTGTTTTCGTTATCAGAAACACTAACAGCGTGGTTTGGTTTGTTTAAATGAAGTGTTATTTCTTTGGATAAATTCATAATTATTTTACTAATAAATATCTAACTACTGATTTCATATTTGCATCGGAATTGTTTGTTGGTGCAAATCTTAGATGACCGTTAATTATTGGAACAGCACATTCTAATTCATACGGATTTTCGCCTGTAATCGTATCCGTTTCTATATTGTTTAATTGCAAAGCGTCATTGTTTTTAATTGGTTTTACCTCAATAAAAACAATGCCTTTGCATCCATTTAGCTCTGAAATATCTACTTCAAAACTACCTGTTTCAGTTTTTTCTTTTAATAATGTTACCATTATACTGGACAAGAAATTTCTTGTTGAATTGTAAAAATAAATTCACCACATGGAGGGAATGCATTTCCTAAAGTATCCCATTTCACTGTAATTTGTTCATTATGCGTAAGTTTAAACGGTGTTACCCTAGCACCTAACTCACCCCAATTACTACGGTTATAATCTTTTAAATCAGTTGGTTCAGTCAATAAACGACCATGTGTGTCTTCTATACGAATATCAGTATGCGAACAAATAAAAGCATTTAAGTCTGGTACATTTGTTCCTGTTGCTAATAATGGTGTAGTTTGTGGGTCTGTTCCATCTTGATAATCAATAGCCGTCCAAGTATCCAACGTATTAACATAAGAATTAAAATGAATACTTATTAATTTACCTTTTGGCAAAGTATCAGATTGTTCATCTCTTAGGTAATTACCGATAGTATTTTTAAGCGTTGCTTTATCTAATTTCAACAACTCTTTATTTATTTTTAAGCGGTGGTATATTTGCTTGAAGTTTTTAACTTCTAAATGTTGATCTTCCATTTTCTTTGGATTTAATAAAAAACGCAACGCAACGCATTGCGTTGCGTTTTTTTTATGTTAAAAAATTCAGATAAAACGAATTATCTCTTTAAATAAACTTCTTTAGCCTTGGCCATAAAAGAAACATATAACTTATCAGTACCGGTAAGTGTTGACTTTAAAGTTTTTGGGTATTCGATTTCAATATCAATATCTGTTTCGTCAACTAATAAAACAAAAGAACCTAGTTCACTGTATTTACTTCCATCTTTTAAATTATTCATTATAGATGAAATTGGCTCTTTAAATAAAATTTCATTTGATTGCTTTATGATTAAGTTAGCAAACTTTAAATCATGATGTGTTTTTGAATATTCAAAATCTAAGGCATGTGGCTTCTGCTCTCCTGCACCAACAGCAAACCCTAAACCAATACCACAAAGAACAATAGGTCTTCCTTTATTTAGTTTATTACCGTTCAAATTGGTAATTCCAACTACGCCATTTGTTTCGCCATCCAACATACTAAATGTAGCACCTACTGATACTTCTGTATTTGCATAAATAGTAGCGTCCATAATTTTAGACTTTTTATAATCCCATTCATACCCGTCGTCTTCGATTTTTTTAGCTAAAAAATTCTGTACTAATAAATGCTGTTCGTTATTATTAAATTCTGGTGCCATCTTATTTGGTTTTTTTATTTTTATTAAAATTGTAATTGTATTTTTTTTGTAATATTCTTCTAACCGAAAGTTATCTGTGGTGTTACACTTTGATAAATAACATCTTCGATATAATCTTCATCATCACCGATTAAATCGTAGTTATCATGTCCTGATAAAAAATTAATTTCATCACTTTCAGGATTCCCTAGTGCAGTTTTTAGAACGCCTTTTGGTTCTTTTACAAGCTCTTTAATTAAAGTAATTAATGCTGAACCTGCTACACCGATACTAACATCTTGAGCAATTTTAGATGTTTGGTTTTTTCCATTCAAAAAGACAACTCCTAAAACACCAGCTCCAAATAAAAGACCGTGTTTAATTTTAGGATTCATTCCTTTTACTTCTTTTCCGTCTTCCATTTTTACAGAAGGAAAAGACGCATCTACGACTCTTGCAACCCCAATTCCTGTTGATACTGATACGGTAGAACCTAGTGTATTCACTATTTTTTTTGTGTCCATTTTTATCTATTTAATTTTTATTTTTTGTCATCATTACAATAGCACCTAATAAAACCAATGCTCCAACACCTAAACCGATGTATAAAGTGGTATTATCTTTCGGTTGTTTTTGCTTATTATTCTGTGCCATTTGATTCATAATCATCATCATTAACATATCTGATGATGTATTGTTGGCTTTTGCTTGTTGCTCTAAATTATTACGTAATTGCGGTGCAATATCTTTTCCGCCCACAATAACCTGTTTTCCGTGTTTTGCTTGTTCAATTTGCGCCCAAGTACCACCGACTAACTTAAGTACATTCATCACATTAAGTCCATCTAAAAGACCACCGCCACCACTAGAACCACCGCCACCATAATCAGGTGCATCTTGTGGTGTTGAAAAATTATCAGAACCCATTGAGTCCCAAGAAGCGTTATCGAAAGATCCCAAACCAGCTCTATTATTTAATAGCCCTAATTTGCCTAATTTCATTACATTCATACTGTTTTTTTTTAAAGATTAATTGCTTTTTTTAACTGTTTTCTTAACGGTTCTTTTAACCGATTTTTCACTATTTTTAGAACTGTAAATAATAGCCCCAGCCAATAAAACCAATCCAATAAATACTTTTGTTTTTTCTGTATGTAAAAATGAAATTGAATTAGATTCCTTAGTAATATTTGATTCATTTAGCACATTGTCTGATACTTTTTTTTCTGCTTTCTGCTTTGCCAATGCTGCTGCTTTCTGCTTTGCCAATGCTGCTGCTTTCTGCTTTGCCAATGCTGCTGCTTTCTGCTTTGCTAATGCTGCTGCTTTCTGCTTTGCTAATGCTGCTGCTTTCTGATTTGCTAATGCTTCTGCTTTAATTTTTTTATCAAATGCTAGTTTTATAGCAGTTTGTTCGGCTTTATTTGTTACAACAACAAAAGCTTTTACATCTTGATTATATTTTATTTTACCAGCCTCTACATCATCAATATTTGGTCTAGTAACCACAAATACTGGTTTTGTTGAATTTGGTGGGCGTACTGGTCTTACCGTTGGTCGTATTGGTTTATGACCGCCTCTTTCATTTGGTTTAGGATTTAATGTTTTAACGGTAACAGGAATCGGTTTGTCGTCAGGAACATATTTACCTCCTTTTGGTCGCCCTGGTCTTACTAGCATAGGTCGCATTGGTTTATGACCTCCCCTATCTATGGTTGGTCTTGTTGGTCGTCTTTTCTCAACACCATTACCATCCATAAACAAACCTCCTCTAGGAGTACCAGCTAAACCATGAATATTTAATTTACTTTCCATTATGCTGACACTTTTTTAGTTACTTTTTTTCTTTTGATGGTCGTTGTTTTTTTACCGTTTTTAGAGAAATAAAGAACACCACCAAGGAATAAAGCACCTGCAATTATTGGTAAATTCTTTTTTGATAATATACCTGCTGAATTAACTTTAGGAGCTGTTACACTTGCCTGTGCCTGTGCTTGAGCCTGTGCTTCAGCTTTTTTTATACTATCACGTTCAGCTTTATATTTCGCAATTTTTGTTTTTACCGCTTGGATTTCTTTTTTTAATTGAGCTATTGTTGCTTTATTTTTAAGAACAACTTCACCAGCTCTACGTATTCCTTCATTTTGCTGACGGTCTAATGTGTTATAACTTCCAGTTATTCTACCTAAATGATTCTCAGCATCTTTTAACGAATTTTCAGCGTGTTCACGTCTTTTTATTGACTTCTTACAAAGTGACTTACCTATGTTACTAAACCAACCATTAAGACCTAAAGCATCTGCAACTTCTTTTTCTTGCTTTAGCTTTAATTGTTCAGCTTTTATTGTTTTTTCTTGATTTGTTATTTCAATTTTTAAACTAGCCCATTGTTTTGCTTGTTCTCCGTTTTTTAAAGATTCGTATTTACGCTTCCATTCCGATTTATTTGCTAAAGCATCTCTTGTTTGTGCTTCTAAACGCCTTGCAATATCTTTAGATGGACAAGCACCTGCTAAGCCTCCGTTTAATCCTGTGTCAAATTGAATATTTTTCATCTCTGTTTTTTTATAATTAATACACTTGCAAAAGCTAATATTCCAAATCCAAATATTTTTTTAAATAATTTTGATTGTTTAATGGATTTATCTTTGGCAACTTCGGAGGTTAATCGTATTTGAAAATCACGCATTGCAAGTTCTATTGCGGTACGTAAACTTTTAGATTCTTTTTTTAAGAAATCGGTATATTGTGTATCATATTTAAGCCAGATTTTATACATATCACGCTGTAAAGGTTGTTCTAATAAATACAATCCTTCACCGCCTAAATGTGGGCTTTTTCGTAAATTTCGTACTTTTTCGATGTATGGTTTTATTTCACTTTCGTAACGATTATCACGTCCATCTGTATATTTAGTTCTTAGATGTAATAAATTAGATTGCAACCATTTATTAGAAGTTCCTTCAAAAGTTTCATCTCCTTCACCATACGGTAAAATCGGTTCAATTCCGTATTTACTTTTATTTTTTCGAAGTATAATAAAACGATATTCAGCAGTTACTGGCGACTGCATATTTGGCACAACAAAATATAACGTTCGTTCGCTTGTGGTTGCTGTTTTGGTAAACATTTCAAAATCATATTTTTTGTATGATTTAATAAAATTATCATAAACAGCATCAATAGATTTTTTTATTTGCTCTAAATATTTTAATGATGTTGCAAGTGTTTTCCCCTCACATTTATCACTAGCTAAATACGCTGCTTCATTTCTTAAATGGGCAATTCCTAAATCAACTTCTTTAAAAATATCATTTAAAATATGCTGAATACGTGGCTTATTATTAAACAAAATAGCTTCGTCTAATAATTCTAATTTACGAGTTAAAGGAGCTACTAATTTTTTTTCTACATTTACTTTAATCAGTGGCAATTCATATTCAGGAATAACGCAATCCGTTAATATTAAAAAAAGCGATTTTACTGCTTCATCAATAAGTGGTTTGCACGCTATGAATATTTGTTTTACAATTTCTGTTTTATAATTATCCCCTTGCTTTTTACCTTTCGTATTTTGTACTGGTGTTTGAGTCCCTGCCAAACCGTAAATTGGTAATTTCGCTTCCATGTAAATATCTGATTTTTCGTAAAATTCGGGTTCTTCTATTGTTGGGAGCGTTCCGTCTATTGTGAAATAGCCGTTTTTTAGGTTTTTCGGGTTTTTCTGATTTTTCGGTACAATTACGTAAACGTGTGAAAATCCAGCAGTAGCACTTTGTTTGATACGTCTTAAATAGTGCTTGATACCTAAATTTAAAAGAATTGTACTTGCAAAAATGCTGTAACTCTTGCAGTCTATACCGCTTTGGCGACTTGACCACGAACAGGCAGGAGAGCGTAAGTTTTGTTTACTTCCATCTATTTTATATTGAAAATGATGAAACAAAAAACCGTGAATTCCCTTACAAGTTTCAGATAGTCGTTTATCCGCAAAAGTTACAGCTATATTTTTAGTATGATGTTTATATTTTCTTGACCAAATCGCCATATTATTAATAGCTACTTTAGTATCTCCCTCGGCTAATTTGATACTTGAGCAATCGCTAAATGGCATTAACGCATCATGTTTTACACCGCTTTTAATAGGGCGGTATAAGCTTGCATTTATTGATTTAGACATTGCGTTGCTCACTTTTATATCGGTTTGATACCGCAATAATAAAACAACAAAAAAATATCATTTTAGCCTAACATCGTTTAGTAACCAATAGCATCATTTAAAATTGTTTAGCGTCGTTTAAAGTTGTTTAGCGTCGTTTAAGTTCTTTTATTTTTACAAAAAAAACCGAACTATCAAATGATAGTTCGGTTAAAAAAATATTGTGCAATATTACAGTTATATTAGTGTTATACAACACTTAACCAATCTGTAACATCTTTAATAAGCGGTTTTACCGAATCTTTAAAATGATAAAACGCAGCTATAAAAACGCTTAATAATATTAATCCAATTGATATAGAGAACCAATATATAGCATAATCGCCTTGTTTTTGGTTTCCATACACAATTAACGAAATTATCATAAATATTAATTCCGAAAATAAACCTGTTATTCCTAAGAAAAATAACCATCTATAAGAACGTTGTATAACAACACCTATATGTAATGCTTTGTTCTTTTCTATTAAATCTTGTTCTTTATTCATTATCTTGTTTTTATTTATTAAGTGTAGTTTTTAATTTAAAGTTCAGCAATACACATAGCTAAACGTTGGCAAACATTACTCGCACTTCTTAAAACTATGAGAAAAAACAGGTTCGTAAACATCATCTAAATTCATAATATTAAGTGAAGAATGTTTCTTCTCATTGTAGTTTTCATAACTCCATGAATAATTACTCTCATTTAGTTTAAACTTATCTATACCTATCAACTTAGAAACAATAACCTCCGCTTGGTATAACAAGTATAATTCATTCTCTTTTTTAGGGTATTCTAAAAAACATTTACCGTAAGAAACCACACTTATACCATTTACTTCTGTTTGTATTTTTAATAATTTTAACATTATATTTTAAATTTTGATCACTCACTTTAAAACGGGCGGAGTGAATGCCTTGTAAATAAAAACGTTTGCCAACAAAGTGTATGAGCGCATATTTTCCTGGCGGAAAAATACGCCACATACACATGGCGTTGGCTTTAATTTAGCCAGAGTCTTAATCCGAACCAAGTTGTGAAAACTAATTTTTCACCTATTTTATTTTTGAAAGTATTGTATTCGCTGAATTTAATAGTAACATAATCTTCTTTATCAACTCCTACGTCATACCAACATTTTGTGTTTATCTCTTTAATTAACTTAACATTATCTAAATCTATTAAACTATAATCTTTAATTTTTAAAGGTTCATCTTTTTGAATAAAAACATTTTCTACTTCGGGAATTAAAGGGTAGTAATCAACGTAAGTAAAACCTAAATCACTAAATTCAGTCTTTATGTAATAAATATCTGAAACAGTTTCTGACCAATAATCAGTATCACAATCAAGGTAAGGGTTCCCGTTTAAATCAATACTTGGGTCACAAGAATATTCAGAGTAATTAGCTTTCCAATAAACACTACTATCTGTTTCTATTCTACGTAGAATATGCGTTTTATTTGGAGTCAAAAAACCAAGGAGTAATGCCGAGATTAAAGTAATTGTTAAATATATAATCTTATTTTTATTCATAATTCAAATTTTTAGAGAGAAAAACTAAAGCCAACAACACCTATAATTCATTGCTTTTTTGTGCCAGCTTTAGTATTCTTAGTTTATATTTTTAATCTGTTAATATTTAATAATTTCGTTTGTCTAAACGCAACAAATCATAGCTAATGCGTTAAATATTTATATCATCAATATCAATAACTTCTCTGTTAAAGTAATTTAAAATAGCATCCGCTTCACCTTTATAGAGATTTCTAATGTTTTTAATTTCTGAAATAGGACGTTTTCTGTTCTTTGAAACTATTTTCCAAGTAACCTCTTTAAACCTTTGAGCTGGTACGAATCTTAATTTAGCAGAAAGCATTGATTTTGTCATTTTTAAATACCTATTTTAAATAAATTTCTTATATTTGTAACAGGTTGGATTTTTGTATTTTCCTACTCACTTTTTAATTTTTCATAGCAATTTTTAACCACTCGTTCGGGGTGGTTTTTTATGCTTTAAACTATCATTGTAATTATTGGTGGTGCTGCCAAAAAAACAATGTTTATAATTAGAAAAATTGGAGAATTGTGTACTTTTTGATTATCTAAGGAATATCCCTCTTTAGATTTAAGCATATCAATAAAGCCAATACCTATATTATAGTATATTCTTTTTTGAACATCGTCTAATTCCTTCCATTTTATAGAATTTTTCGAATTTCTGAAATAAATAAATCCAAAATATACCGATACTCCAAATAAGAATAATCCGATATAAAGTAGGTAATCTATTTCCAAAATTCCACCAATGGCTGACAAACTTAAAAAGATGCTAAGAGGTGTAGCACCCCTTAACATATAAATTTCTTTTCCGAAAATTTTAGTTATATAACTTAACGCAAAATACTTTACTATTAATTTTCTAAACATAATTTCTATTTTTTAGTTTGTTTGTTTTTTATCTCGATAAAACTTCAAAACATCAGCACGATTTTTTGAATACCAATCGCAATATCCTTTATACATTTCTTTAACCATACTATCTTCTGACGATTCCTTTACAGTTCCTTCAAAAAATTCGTGAGCCGTTTTTAATCGTTCCGTTCCATCGACTATTTTATAAACGATTCTTGTTTCGTTATTTTCGGTTATTTTCGTGTCTGTTAAAAAATAAACGATGTTGCTTTGAATGTTGTCATTACTCATTATTTCTATTAGTTTTTGGTTTATATAATTTTTTTTCCTGATTTACGATCAACAACATCAGAACCAATGTTAATATTATCATAATAAAATATATTAAAGCAATTATATGTAATACGTCCATTACTTAATATTTTTAGGATTCATTTCACATGACCCTTTGTGTCTATCTCTACCTTTTTTATTTTTCCATACAGAACTACAATAGGGGCAGGTTGTGTCAATACTATCTAATAAACTGATTTGATTTCCTGTTCTAATCTGTTCGGCATCTGTTCTGTTCTGTTCTGATTCTGTTTTTTCTGTTTGAACCTGTTTTAATTCTGTTCTAATCTGTTCGGCATCTGTTCTGTTCTGTTCCGATTCTGTTTTTTCTGTTTGAACCTGTTTTAATTCTGTTCTAATCTGTTCGGCACCTGTTCTGTTCTGTTCTGATTCTGTTTTTTCTGTTTGAACCTGTTTTAATTCTGTTCTAATCTGTTCGGCATCTGTTCTGTTCTGTTCCGATTCTGTTTTTTCTGTTTGAACCTGTTTTAATTCTGTTCTAATCTGTTCGGCACCTGTTCTGTTCTGTTCTGATTCTGTTTTTTCTGTTTGAACCTGTTTTAATTCTGTTCTAATCTGTTCGGCACCTGTTCTGTTCTGTTCTGATTCTGTTTTTTCTGTTTGAACCTGTTTTAATTCTGTTCTAATCTGTTCGGCACCTGTTCTGTTCTGTTCTGATTCTGTTTTTTCTGTTTGAACCTGTTTTAATTCTGTTCTAATCTGTTCGGCATCTGTTCTGTTCTGTTCTGATTCTGTTTTTTCTGTTTGAACCTGTTTTAATTCTGTTCTAATCTGTTCGGCATCTGTTCTGTTCTGTTCCGATTCTGTTTTTTCTGTTTGAACCTGTTTTAATTCTGTTCTAATCTGTTCGGCATCTGTTCTGTTCTGTTCCGATTCTGTTTTTTCTGTTTGAACCTGTTTTAATTCTGTTCTAATCTGTTCGGCATCTGTTCTGTTCTGTTCCGATTCTGTTTTTTCTGTTTGAACCTGTTTTAATTCTGTTCTAATCTGTTCGGCATCTGTTCTGTTCTGTTCCGATTCTGTTTTTTCTGTTTGAACCTGTTTTAATTCTGTTCTAATCTGTTCGGCATCTGTTCTGTTCTGTTCCTGTTCTGCCCATTTCTTTTCCAAAATAAATTTTTCTATTTTAACAATTTCTAGCTCTGCTATTACTTGTTCCAATTCTGTTTGTTTCTGTTCCGATTCTGCTTTTTCGATTTTTTCGACTTTCACTACAAATACATGATTTAACCAATAACCGATATAAGTTACAAACCCACAGAAAATCAGATTATTTGTAATTTCTGTTATATCTGTTTTGTGCATAATATCTACAATTACACAAAGCATCAAGAAGTCAAAAAACGCAATGGATACAATCACCCACTCTTTTTTTTCAGGAATATTAACAGCAATATTTAGCATTGCTTTTGCTACGAAATAACCAAAAAATAATGCAGGAATTACACGTAAATAATCGTTTGGAATTAAGTATTCAAAAAGGATATAAAAAAAAGATGCTTGCTTTATACCGTAAAACAGATTATAACTTTGAATAGATACGGCTAACGAACGCATAGAAGTCAGCGATTTATAAAGTGGTATTTTCGCCTGATTTTCTCGGAATGTTTTTAGTTGATTTAACATATTTTTTTAGCTTTAGAAAGGTAAATTTGTTGATTTAATTTTTTAATAAACAGGGCGGTTTTAAACGCCCTATTTATCAGGTGGGGAATTAATGAAATATACTTTCTTGGTTGTTCGATTTTAATTTTCTGTTGGCACAATTACCGCAGGAACTAGAACTAATTTTTTCTTTTCCTAAATAAACATCACTAGGGCTATGATAAAATTTTGTACCGCAACAATCACAAATAAAGACACCATAATCTGCTGATAAACTCGCTTGGTCGAAATATGGAAAAACACGGTAATTGTTATCAAATTTTTGTTTTTTATCTTCTTTTTTTAATAATATATATTCCTTCCATTGTTCCGCATTCATTTCATGCCATCTTCTACCAGTTCCAAATTTACTATCCGAGACAATAGCATCTTTTAATGAAGATGCTCTATTGAATATTAATGAATAATGATGGTATCGTTCAATATGTAAATCTCTATTTTCAGACTTTCTAGCTCTTTTTGATTTTTCTAAGTGACACTTTCTTTTTTCGCCAATTTTATTCATAAAATCAACGGTATTCTTTAATTTTTTTGTTCTTGTATTTTCCATTGTATTTTCCATTTTAGCTTTACTTATTTTTTATTATAAATTTGAGTGTATAACTCGTTTATCTTTTTATAAACTTCTTTGTTATCGTAATTATCTTTGCCAACTTTTTCAATGCCTTTATTAGAAACTACTATTTTCAAAACTGCTCCACTTGATACCATCGGTTTTGGAAATATTTTAATTTCATTATCTAAACACCAACTCATTGCTTTAATATTCCAAATCATCGGTATCTATATTTGGTTTTTCTATTTTAAAATCTTCAAAAGTTTCGGTAATTTCGGTTTTTTCGGTTTTTTCGGTTTTTTCGATTTCAAGAGATTCTAATTTTTCTATGTAAAAACACTCTTTTGTTGATTTACGACCATCAATTAATAAATTCTTCTTAATGATTCCTTGGGTATTTAATAACCTTTTTGGATTAAAAGTGTAGCCGTTTAAAGTACAGTATAAGCCTAGAGCTTCTTTGAATTTTCCACTTCCTAAAGGATATTTTCCTATTTTTGTTTTATATTCAGTGTGCAAATTACTTCTGAATATGATTCGATTAAAATTTTCTTCTCCAATAAAATATTCATCAGCCCACGTAATAAAAGCATCTCCAATACTCGCTTTTAAATTGTTTTGTGTAATATTATCCATAGGAGCTAAAAACTCATTATCTATATTATTCAAATAGAGTTTACAACACTGCATTAAAAAATTATAAAATTTATTGTATTGTTTTTCGTCCCATTGCTGAAAGAAAGTACGCCCAAAATCGGTTGAAACTTTACGCTCTTTTTTAAAGTTTTTTGTTTTTGCGTGATACCAATTCGAAAATGAAACAAAAAGTATTCTTCTATTGGTAGAACCATCATCTTTTGGCATTCCGTAATTAAAAGTACCTACAAATTTACCTGCATCTTTAAAGGCGATATTATGCGATTTTTTATGTTTTGGATTACACTCAATTTCCCCTGTTATTTTCCCAAAGAAAAAATCAAAAATGTATTTTTTGTTACCATCTTCAACATTTACAGCATCATGTTCAGGTTGCAATTCGCCAAAAATATGCCTGTCCGTTTTTATATCGTCTTTTTTACCATCAATCGAAAAAATACTTAACAATTCTTTTAAACCACGAACCAATAAACTTTTTCCAGAACCACCGTCTGCATCGTCTTCGCTATCTTTAACGGCATCGTCCATTATGTACACAAACTTTGTGAAATCTTCTCGTTTATAATTATGAAGTAAATAACCAATTGCAAAACATTTATTTAAAAAGTGTTTTTCCTGCGTTATATGTTCCGATAATCCTAAATTTTTACCGTTTAGCGTAAACATATTTTTTGCCCTGTACGCTTCTTGTTCCTCTACACTTTCGTAAGGCTCTTCTATTTCTTTACGCCAATGAACACGACTTGCATTCATTAAATAGCCCATAAATTCACACGATGTATCGTTGATTTTTACACGATTTTCACCGTTAGCATCTTTGTAATATTCGAAATAATCGGCGGTTTTTCTAAAATCGTGCTTTGATACTTTATGATTCCAAACAAATTTATTTTCCGTATTTTTTGTAGAAAATGAAACAGCATCTTTGGTAATGTTTACAATTCCATTTTGGAAATAAAATTGCTGACTATTATGCGTATAATTATCAAAATCTAATGAAATTCGGTCAATTGCTTTTAATTCAGAAGTGATAAATACTTTTGATGCTTTTATTAAATTGATAACACTTAAATCAACGCCTTTATCTTTTAGATATTCAATACAAAAATTTCTAATTTCAGCCACTTCAGGCACTGAAATTTTATACTCATCAATTTTTATTAAAAAAGAAGTATCATCATTTGATTTTTCAACAAAATTTATAATTTCTTTGTATGAATAAAAATTATTACAATTCAAAAAATAATGAAAGTTTGCTAAATTTATAGCAGGTCTGCCTTTATCATTTTTATCAATAAAATTACATTTTACGGTATAATTTAGCATTTTATCAAAAGCACGTTTTACCGATTCTTTTTCTGCTTTTCCGTAATATTTTAACCAATCTCTAAAATCTTTACCTTTAGTTCCCATTTTTGATACTGGAAGCCAAATTGTTTGAATATTCCAAAAGTTATTGGATAAAGTGTGAGCATATTTTTTACCTGCAATATCAATATCAGGTAAATTGTAAAAGTTTTTACACAATTTATTCAAACGCTGGTACAAATCGTAGGTTATTTGTTCACCTTCGGAATTAAACCAAATAGGATAATAATCATCAGAAATTGAAGCAAGATTTAAACCATCAGAACCTCCAGAGCAAATGATAATATTTTCTAATTGAAGTTCTTCTAATTCTTCTTTTAATTCTTCTTTTTCTGAATTAGTTAATTTATCATGATACAATCTATCTAATATATCAAGTATTGCTTTTTCATCAACATCATTTAAAATACGTTCTAAACCGTGTACGTAGGTTTGCGGTTTTTCGCCTAAATAACCGTGTTTAAAATTTACGGTTTTTCCATTTTTATCTAAACGTTTATATTCTGATGGCTTGTAAGTCTTTGCCCATTTTTTAAGATTATCAGAATACGCAAAAATCGGATAATTCGAAGTTGCTTCGGTAATCATTAATTTGCCCTCTTTAGAAGTTATTTTTTCATAACTTTTAATTTGTATCAAATTATAATATTTCGCAATTTCAGGCGTTACATATTTACCGATAGCATCTAAATTGGTGTATTCTTTTTGTGGTTCTATTTTAAAATATGACTTCGGTAATTTTTCGGTATTTTCTTTAAAAGAAATATTTCCCGAAATAACCGATTTTACACCTGCTAAATTAAATTCAGCATATAAAAGTTGTATTGCTTCTTTAAATTCAATGCCTTTTAATTGCATTACTGAACTTACAGCATCGTAACTTTTACCACTAGAAAAATCTTTAATTACCCAATGCGTTTTCGCATCATAAAAAATAGCACTTGCAGTTTTTTCGCTTTCATCTAACTTAAAATGCTTTTTACCTATTCCTTTATCAAAATATTTTTCTAAAATATCCAAACCACCATTAGTGGCTTCGTATAAATCTTTGGTATTGTATTTGTAGTTACTCATAATTATAACGAGCTTTTTTCTACTAATTCATTAACAGGTATATCCAAATGATTTGAAATAGTAAAAAGCACATTATAATGTGTCAAGTTTTTATGATTTGAAGAAATTTGACGTTGTACAGTAAGAAAAGCTAAACCTGTTGCATCAACAATTTTTGCAACAAGTACGTTATCGGAAAGTTTGTTTAAAACAGTTTGTTTTAGAACGAATTTTGTATTTATATTTGTTTTCATAGTTTTGAATCGTTTTTGAATCGTTTTTGAATCGTTTTTGAATCAATTTTGATACAAATATATAAACGAATTGTATATAAAACAACAAAAAAACAATCAATATGTTTGTATTAATAATGTTTGTATGGATAAAGAACTGATTATAAGAGAGATAATAAAAGGTTTTAATTTTAAAAATGATGCTAAATTTGCAGAACATTTAGGCATCAAGCCACAAGTATTGTATAATTGGAAAAAAAGAAACACTTTTGATGCTGAATTAATATACACAAAATGTATAGGAATTAATCCAGTTTATTTACTCACAGGAAAGGGCGAAATGTTAGCTTCGGAAAAAGCCGAAAAAAGCGAAAAAGCCGAAAACAACGAATTGCAAAAAGAAATAAACGAGTTATATAAAGAGAAGTTTATACTTTTAAAAGAAAATAGTGAGTTACAAAAAAAATATGTTGCTATTTTGGAGGAGAATAATGTTCTTCAAAAAAAGTATTTAAACCTTTTAGAAGAAAAAGATTTAAACGAAAATAAAAAAGCAAGTTAAAAATAATTTATAAAAGATAAAAGAAAGAGTTGTTGTGCTTCTTGTTGTACAACAACTATCATAAATAAAAATAAATTTAATATAGAATTATGAAAAAAGTAATGAAAGTTTGTTTAGTTGCAATTGGTTTAATGTTTGCATCTTGTAGTGATGATGATAATGTAAGTAGAAGTCCAAAAATTAAAATATCTGTTGTAGGTGGTGACCCATTAAGTATTTATTACGCTAAACCAATAAACAATGCAACAGTTTTAGTTTTTGATAGTAAAGATTTTGAGAAAAACCCTATTGCAAAAGGTGTTACTAATGAAGCAGGAATAATTGAATTTACAAAAGATATTATTTTTGATAAGGAATATTATATCGATGTAAATAAAGATTGTATTAATAATTATAATTCTTTAATTTATGGAATAGAAGAAGTTACTATTGTTGCAAAAGATTTTGATGATATTGAACTAAGTACATTAGATGTTAGGGTAAAAGAAACAGGTACTGTAATTTTAACTAATAATTCAGCAAATGGTTATTTGATTAAATTATTAGATAAAGCTGTTGGTACTATTGCTATTGGTGAAACTATGACTTTCGATTACTTCCCTGTAAATAGCTCTTATTATAAAATAATAAATTTAGATACAAACGAAGAGCTTAAACTTGAAAAATTAGCTATTTGTGGAGATATTAAAGAGTATGTTTTAGAATAATCTTTAAAAGATTATATAAAAAAAGTGAATGCAATTCGTTTGTATTCGCTTTTTTTTGGCTTAAACCTTAAAAAACAACAATCCAGCTAAAAAAAGTGAGTATAAAATTTTTTTAAATTTTATACTCATAAATTTTATACTCGTATTTTATACTCTTTTTATACTCACAATAACCCTAGTAATAACAAGGGTTACAGCGTGTTTTTTTATAGTGAGTATAAATAATACTCCTATTTCTATAATAATATATAATAATAATAAAATAATATATATATAATAATAGAGGAACAACAGTAAAATATATGTTTCAGTCTGCTTCTCGCTACTAAAAGACTCTGAAACCCTTTATTTTAAAGGGTTTTTTTGGTTTTTATTGGCTACGAAAACAAAACGTGTCAAAAGCTCACCAAAATATATTCTATTTTACTGTTGATTTTTCTCTTAAAATCAGCGTAAAAAAAAATGTCAAAACTTTAAAATAGTAATAGCCTACTACCTTTTATAGACTATATTCCTGCAGAATTAAAAGAAAATAACCGTTAGGAAATCATCTTTTACGCAAAAGACCCTACGAAACAAAGCACCTAAAAAGAAAACGGCATAGAGTAAAGAATTTAAAATGTAAAAAACAAAGAGGATATACACTCAAACAATCATCATCAAATTAAATGAAATATTGATACGAGGTTGGACACCTTTTAACCGTGTCAATAACTCGCCAAAACAAGAACAAAAACTACTAAAAAAAGTAAAATTGTTTGATGTCTTTGATAATTATTTACATCAAATAAATCAACAAACGGCAAAAAAATCGTTGCGACCAGATACTTTAAGAGCTTATACAAGTTATATCAAGAATTTAAAAGTATTTTTAACCGAAAAAAACAAGCAAATTGCGAAGTATCTTAATTCACGTTTTAATAGATCATGAAAAAGTGCCGATTTTCTTTTTTCTAATGATAATATTAAATCTAGAGAAGTACAATTAGAACCTAAAAAAATATCTGATACATGGGCTAAACACAAAAAACAAAGCTTAATATTTAAATCATGTCATTTACTTATCTTTCGCGTTGAATTTAAAATACTTTTTATAAAATAAAATTAATATATAAAAAATGCCGTTTACCTTTTCACACCCAGCAATTGTTATGCCCCTTAAAAATATCTTTGGAAAATGGATTTCTTTGACCGCAGTAATAATTGGTAGTTTAACACCTGATTTTGAATATTTCTTGCGGATGAAAATTCAAAGTAACTTCAGTCATACCATACTTGGAACACTTTGGTTTAACCTTCCCTTAGGGCTCCTATTATGTTTTATTTTTCATCTTATCATTAAAACACCGTTACTAGAAAATTCACCTAAATATATTCAAACACGAACAACTGATTTAAAAGATTTAAACTGGAATAATTATTTTATTAAAAATTGGTTTATTGTTTGTTTATCTATTTTGATCGGAGCATATTCGCACATACTTTGGGATTCTTTTACACATCAAAATACCTTTTTCACAAGCTATTTTAAACTGAATAAAAAAATATTAAATTCTCCAATTTCATACTTTAAAATACTACAACATTTAAGTACGTTACTAGGTGGTTTATTTATTATTTGGTCTTTAAAAAAAATAGAAAAAAAGAATATAAAAGAATATAAACCTAACCCTACTTACTGGATAGCTATCAGTTTAGTAACAATTACTATTTTAATAATACGGTTTTCTATCGGCTTAAAAATAACCGCATACGGAAACATCATTGTAAGCATAATTACCGCTATAATGATCGCTATAACAACAGTTTCTTTTTTCTTTTTGAACAAGAAGGAAATTGGTTATAAACCAAAAAACACGAAGTATTAACCTCGTGTTTTTTTATTATAAAACTTATTTTTTAAGCGTTTAGCAACTACTTTTTTTACTCGTTTACTGCCTTTACAATTTCATTTCCTTTAACAATATAAAAATAAGAACGCCTGTTTTTCTGATGCT
>NZ_OESZ01000006.1 GCF_900239345.1 Tenacibaculum dicentrarchi
TCTGTACATCACCTGATTGCATTGGTAACATCTCTTTTTTAGATACCTTACAAAGGTTTTTTTCTATTTCTGATATAAAATCTAATAATTTTACTGAATTATTATTTCCGATATTATATATTTTATACAAACTTCTATTTTTTACTTCATCGATTGATTTTGAAATTATTTTTTCAATTCCTGTAACAATATCATCAATATATGTAAAATCACGCTCCATATCACCATGATTAAACACTTTTATAGCACGATTATTCGTCATTGCATCAGCAAATAGAAAAGGTGCCATATCAGGTCTTCCCCAAGGTCCATAAACAGTAAAAAAGCGTAAACCTGTTGTTGGTATTTTATATAAATGACTGTAAGTATGCGCCATTAATTCATTACTTTTTTTAGTCGCTGCATATAAACTTACAGGATGATCTACATTATCAGAAGTCTCAAAAGGCACTTTTTTATTAGCACCATATACACTTGAACTACTCGCATACACTAAATGTTTAATATCATTATAACGACAACATTCTAATATATTTAAAAAACCTACGATATTACTTTGTATATACGCATCAGGATTCTCAATACTATAACGAACTCCTGCTTGTGCAGCTAAATTACAAATAACATCAAATTTTTCTTTTTCAAAAAGAGCTGATAATTCTGTTTTATCTTCTAAATTAAGTCGGATAAATTTAAAATTACCCATAGAAATACTCTTTGTTTCTTGATAAAAAACATGAGCTTTCTCTCTGTTTATTCCGAGTTCTTTTAATCGAGAATATTTAAGATTTACATCGTAGTAATCATTGATATTATCTATACCAATAACCTCAAAACCTTTTTCTAAAAGTCTTTTACTTAAATGAAACCCTATAAAACCTGCTGCTCCTGTAACTAAAACTTTCATTAGTTCTTTCCTATTTGATAATATTCAAAACCTTTTTCTTCTAAATTAAATACATTATATTGATTTCTTCCATCAAAAATAATTGGCGCATTTAATTGTTGTTTAATTTCGGTAAAATCTGGCGAACGGAATTCTTTCCATTCTGTTAACATAATTAAAGCTGCTGCTTCTTTTAAAACATCATATTTCGATTCAAAATAAGAAACACCTTCAACATCTTTTAAATAAAAATGCTCTGCTTCTTCCATTGCTTTAGGGTCATAAGCTTTTACTTTAGCACCTCTTTTAATTAATTCTTTTACAACGTAAATCGCTGGTGATTCTCGCATGTCATCTGTTCCTGGTTTAAATGCTAATCCCCAAAGTGCAAATGTTAATCCTGATAAGTCTTCACCAAATCTTTTTATTATTTTCTCTGCGATTACAAATTTCTGACGATTATTTACTTCTTCTACTGATGTAATTAATTGTGCATCGTACCCATTTTCTTCAGCTATTTTTTTTAATGCTTTCACATCTTTTGGAAAACAAGAACCTCCATAACCTGCTCCTGGATAGATAAAGCTATATCCAATTCGACTATCAGAACCAATTCCTACACGTACATTATTTACATCCGCACCTACTTTTTCACAGATATTAGCTATTTCATTCATAAATGAAATTTTAGTAGCTAACATTGCATTTGCAGCATATTTTGTCATTTCTGCCGAACGAATATCCATCGATATAAAACGCTCGTGCGACATTGTAAACGGTGTATATAACTGTCTCATTTTTTCAAAAGCATATTCTGTTTCTGCACCAATAACAACTCTATCAGGCTTCATAAAGTCACTAATAGCGTCTCCTTCTTTTAAAAATTCAGGATTTGAAACTACATCAAAAGTAATATCTAAATTCCTTACATCTAATTCTTTTTGAATGGTAGCTCTTACTTTATCAGCTGTTCCAATTGGCACAGTTGATTTATCAACAACAACAAGTCTTTTTGTCATTTTAGCACCTATTTCTTTAGCTACTGATAAAACATATTGTAAATCAGCGGAACCATCATCGCCCATAGGTGTTCCTACTGCAATAAAAACAATAGCTACGTCATTAATAACATCTTCTAACTTTGTGGTAAAAAATAAATTTTTTTGAGTAATATTTTTCAATACCATCTTCTCTAACCCTGGCTCATAAATAGGTATAATTCCTTGGTGTAATTTATCTATTTTTTTTTGATCTATATCTACACAAGTTACTTTATTACCCATTTCTGAAAAACACGCACCTGATACTAAACCTACATAACCTGAACCTATAACCGCTATATTCATCTACTTTTCTTTTAACTTTTTTAACAAAAAAATAAACCTAACTAAATATTCTTTTTATTTTTCCATTGCAAATATACTTTTATCTATTTAAAAACAAATATTTTTCAGCATATTAAAATATTTTTGCAGTAAGTATTTCATATAAATACTATTTAACTGTACACCAAAAAAAAAGTCTCATCAAAATGATGAGACTTTTTGTGGGCGCGAAGGGATTCGAACCCCTGACCCCTTGGGTGTAAACCAAGTGCTCTGAACCAACTGAGCTACGCGCCCAAAATATTTTTCAGGACTTTTATTCGATAATTTATGTGGGCGCGAAGGGATTCGAACCCCTGACCCCTTGGGTGTAAACCAAGTGCTCTGAACCAACTGAGCTACGCGCCCTACTATGCAATTAACCTTAGGTGTTTTGGTGGGCGCGAAGGGATTCGAACCCCTGACCCCTTGGGTGTAAACCAAGTGCTCTGAACCAACTGAGCTACGCGCCCTATACGCTAATTGCGGGTGCAAATATATAACTCTTATTTAGATTGACAAAATTTTTTTTCAGTTATTTTTATAAAATTTCTGCAACAACAAAGGTACTTCCACCAATATAAATACAATCTTCGGAGTTTGCCTGTGTTTTCGCCGATTCAAAAGCCTCATTTACAGAACTAAACAATTCTCCTATTAAATTAAACACCTCAGCTGTGCCTTTTAATTTTTTTTCTGATAATCCTCGTATAATATTTGGTTTACAAAAATAATACCTCGCATTTTGAGGAAACATCGGTAAAATAGCTGCTAGGTCTTTATCAGAAACTACACCTAAAACAATGTGTAAATTTTTATATTGTTCCTTTTTAAGCTGCCCCAAAGTATAAATTAAGCCCTCTTTATTATGCGCAGTATCACAAATTACTTTAGGATGTTGCTGTAAAATTTGCCAACGACCTTTTAAATTAGTGTTTTTTACAACTTGTAATAATCCATTTTTAATGTTTTGTTCAGAAATAACAAAATCTTTTAATTGACTAATCGCTTTAACGGCTGTTTTTACATTCTTCGATTGATAATCCCCTAACAAATCGGTTTTATAACTATAATCCTGATCAGAAGCAAATACTATTTTTGCATTACACTCATTTGCTTTATCTATAAAAACCTTTTTAACTTCTTTTTGACGCTCTCCAATAACAACAGGTGTGTTTTCTTTTATAATCCCTGCTTTTTCATACGCTATTTCGGGTAATGTTTCACCTAAAAACTGCGTATGATCTAAACCGATATTGGTAATTACCGAAACTTCTGGAGTAATAATATTTGTAGAGTCTAACCTACCTCCTAATCCTACTTCAATAACAGCAATATCTACTTTTTGTTTGGCAAAATAATCAAAAGCCATGCCTACAGTCATTTCAAAAAACGATAATTTTTGAGCTTCTAAAAACTGTTTGTTTTCAGAAATAAAGTCAACAACACTTTCTTGCTTAATTTCCTGCCCGTTAATTCGAATACGTTCTGTAAAATTTTTAAGATGCGGCGACGTATATAAACCTACCTTATAACCTGCTTCTTGTAAAACTGAAGCAATCATATGGCTTGTAGAGCCTTTCCCGTTAGTTCCTCCTACGTGAATTGTTTTAACTTTTTTTTCAGGACTATCTAATTCTTTACTTAAAGCAATGCTATTTGTTAAGTCTTTTTTAAAAGCTGTTTTACCTTGTTTTTGATACATTGGTAATTGTGAAAACATCCAATCTAAGGTTTCTTGATATGTCATTTAATATTTTATTTTACAAGCTTTCGATATCATTTCAAAAGCTTGTATTAATTTTAAAGAATCTGCTATTTATTGCGATAAAGAGAACTTATAGATAATGGTTCCTCTTTGTTTTGATGGGGCGTTTCCATCGGCATTCCAAGTTGTTTTCAAAGCAGCTTCTTTGGCTGCTTTTTCCAAACAAGGAGCTGAACTTGTACTACCTTTTAAACCACCAGTTTGTGCTTTAATCACTTTTCCATTTTTATTTACTTCAATGCTAACCACAATTGTACCCTCTTCCTGACAATTTGGTTTTTTTATTGGTTTTGATAAGGCCTTTCTACCCGCTAAATTATAATTACCCCCAGAGCCACCACCTGAATTACCGTAATATTTAGATGAAGAAGCTTTTCCGTCTTTATCTCCTTTTACGCCCGACTTAGTGTCGTCACCCTCTCCTTTTTTCGTTCCGTTTTTTGATGTTCCGTTTAACAAACTATTCAAAGCATCGGTAGCAGCTTTTGATGGACTTGGTTTTTTCTTCTTCGGCTTTATTTCTTTTGGTTTTTCTTTAGAATCTTCTTTTACATGTTCTTTAACTTCTTTTTTTAATGTTGTTTTTTCAACAACAGGAACATCTTCTGCCGTATCATCTGTAATAACATCTTCTTGAATTTCTTCGGATGCTTCGCTTGCTTGTTCTTCAAAAATTTCTTCTTGAAATTCTTCTTCAATCTCTTCGGATGACACTTGAGTTTCTTGAACAGGCTCACCGCTACCAATATCCGAAGTACCTAAATTAATGGCTATACCATATTCTATTGGTGGATCTAAATATTTCATTCCAAAATTAAAAATTCCGAATAATAAAAGCATCAAAATAAGAGCCGTAATTACTGCTGATTTTCGTTTATGTGCTGTTTCTAATATTTTCATCGATACTATTTTTACACTCATTTATCAAAAACAAGTTGAAAATATACTTAAATAATTACTTCGCCTTTACGGCTAAAATCATTTTTAATTTATTTCTATTGGCGATATCAATTACTTTCATTACATTTTTATATGCTACGTTTTGATCGCCTCTGATAACAACTGTTTTCTTTTTATCAGAACCAACTTTAGTTAATATTATTTGTTCTAAATTATCAGTATTTACTTTTGTTTTATCAATATAAAAATCAGAATTTTCAGTAATACTTACAGCGATTGATGTACTATTTTCTGTTTTACCTCCTCCTTTCGGTAATAAAACATCAATGGCATTTACCGTTACTAAGGTTGATGTTAACATAAAAAATATCAACAATAAAAAAACAATATCCGTCATTGACGACATATTAAAACTTGGATCTACTTTATTTCTTCCCTTTAAATTCATTTTATGCAGGTTCGTTTAATAAATCTAAAAAATCAACCGATACGGCTTCCATTTGATACACCACCTTATCGGTACGAACCACCAAATGATTGTAAGTTATATAAGCTACAATCCCTACAATTAACCCTGCAACGGTGGTTGTCATAGCGGTATATAATCCGTCAGATAATAATTTAATATCGATTTGTCCACCTGAGTTTGCTATTTCATGAATGGCAATAATCATTCCAATTACTGTTCCTAAAAACCCAATCATAGGAGCTGCTCCTGCAATAGTTGCTATTACTGAAACATTTCTTTCAAGTTTATAAACTTCTAATTTCCCAGCATTTTCAATGGCTTTATTAATATCTTCTAAGGGTTTTCCAATTCTTGAAATTCCTTTAGCAATTAATCTTGCGTTAGGTGAATTGGTGTTTTTACACAATTCTTTGGCACTTTCTAAATTACCACTTGTTACAAAATTTCTAATTTCATCCATAAAATTTTTATCTACTTTTGAAGCTGCTTTAATGGCAAAAAATCGCTCAAAATAAATGTATAATGCTACAGCTAATAAAACAAATAGGATAGCAATAATAATTTGACCTCCTAGCCCTCCGTCTTTAATTAACTGAATAATCGATAATGTTTTTTCAGCTGATACCCCATCAACTAACTGTGTTTTTTCTTGAATGTATGCAAACATGAACGTCATTTTATTTTATATAATACTAAAAAAATCCTGAATATATATTCAGGATTTAAAAATACACTATTTTTTTTATTTATTTTAAGACAATAATAGCTTTACCATTAAATATCCTAACCCCCCTAAAACTATAGTATAAGGAAATGCCATTTTCACCATTTTACCATACGATAAATTAATTAAAGGTGCTAATGATGATGTTAATAGAAATAAAAACGCCGCTTGCCCATTTGGTGTTGCAACACTTGGTAAATTAGTACCTGTATTAATTGCAATGGCTAATTTTTCAAAATGTTCTCTTGTTATATCGCCATTTTTAAAAGCCTGTTCTACCTCACCAATATATACGGTTGCTACAAATACATTATCGCTAATTGCTGATAAAAACCCGTTAGCTACATAAAACAATCCTGGTTGTGATGCTGGGTCTTGACTTAACGCCCAGTGAATTATTGGACTAAATAAATGCTGATCATGAATCATTGCTACTACTACAAAAAAGACTACTAATAATCCTGTAAAAGGTAATGCTTCTTCAAAAGCAGGTCCTAATTGATGCTCATCAGTAATACCAATAAAGGCTGTTTGCACAATAATTAATGCCAAACCTATAAAACCAACAGGAGCAATATGTAACGCCAAACCTGCAATTAATAATATTGCCGATACTCCTTGAACAATTAAAGCATATTTTTCTTTAGCTGTTCTTTTAGCATCTTCTTCTTCGGTATATTTACTGATAATATTTGCCGCTACAGTTGGTAGTTTTTGCCCAAAACCAAACGCACCTGTTAATTCTAAAACAACTGTTGTTGCCATACCTGCGGCTAAAACAGGTAAGGTAATTGGCGCCATTTTTAAGAAAAACTGTACAAAATCCCAACCTAATCGTTCACCTATTAGTAAATTTTGAGGCTCACCAACTAAGGTACAAACTCCTCCAAGAGCTGTACCAACAACACCGTGCATAATTAAACTACGTAAAAAACTACGGAATTGCTCTAAGGTTTCACCACTTAATTCTTTTCTATCTAAAACTCCATCATGGTCATAATCTGAGGAACTCGAATGTATTTTGTGATACACACCATAAAAACCAACAGCAACGCTAATTAATACCGCTGTTACAGTTAAAGCATCTAAAAATGCCGATAAAACTGCCGCTAAAAACACAAATAATAATGATAATAATACTTTCGATTTTATTTTTGTAAAAACCTTACTAAAAATAAACATTAGCAAAGGTTTCATAAAATAAATACCCGCAACCATAAATACCAAAAGTAATACTACTTCTAAATTCTGAGCTACTTCATGATAGGCATTTTTAGCGGTGGTTAAGCCCAATGCAACTGCCTGAATAGCTAGCAAACCTCCTGTTAAAAGTGGGTAACATTTTAACGCCATGGCTAGGGTAAAAATAAACTCTGCTATAAAAAGCCAAGCGGTTATCGTTTTCCCTAATACAAAGAAAGAAAACACGTTAAAAACTAAAAAACTAAGCATGGTTATTTTAAACCACTTAGGGCTGTTCCCTAAAAAATATTTAAACATCATTTTTATTTATTGTGCCTTTAAACCAACTCTTTTAGAGCAATTTCAAAAGCTGTTGAACAAATTTTTGTTTTCGAACCACTTTTAGAAAAGGTTCGTTGTAATGCTTTTTTTATCGTGTTTGAAGTATCGTCAAAAATAGCCTTATCTTCCATTGGTAAAGCTACTTTTGCTTCCATTAAGTAAGCAAAGACTCTAGCAATACCACAATTAGAAATAAAATCAGGCAATAAACTTACATGATTATCGGTATATTCCATTATAGATCCGAAGAAAATTTCTTTATCAGCAAAAGGAACATTTGCCCCTGGCGATATTACTTCTAAACCTGTATCAATCATTTTTTGTACTTGGTCTTGAGAAACTAACCTTGAAGCTGCTGCTGGCACAAATATTTCGGCTGACACATTCCAAATTTTTTCATTAATTTCATCAAAAGGAATCATTTTATCAGACACCAATTTATTACCGTCTTTTGCTAAAAATAACGCTGTGATTTCTTCCATAGAAAAACCAGCTTCATTAATAATACCACCTTCTCTATCAATAATACCAACTACTTTAGCACCTAATTGTGTTAAATAATAAGCAGCTGCCGACCCTACATTTCCAAATCCTTGAACAATGGCTCTTTTATCAGTAATATTTCCTCCATAAAGATTATAATAATGTTTTACTGCTTCAGCAACACCATAACCTGTTAGCATATCTGCAACGGTATATTTTTTTGATAAATCAGGTGAAAATTGCTTATCTTCAATTACTTTAATTACTCCTTGACGTAATTGCCCAATTCTATTAATTTTATCGGCTTCAGTTGGTTTAAAATGACCGTTAAAAATTCCTTCCTGCGGATGCCAAACACCACAGCTTTCTGTTAAAGGAATTACATCTTTATCGGCATCAACATTTAAATCGCCACCTGTTCCATAATAATGTTTTAATAAAGGTGTTACCGCTTTATACCAACGTTCTAAAACACCTCTTTTTCGAGGGTCGTTAGGGTCGAAGTTAATTCCTGACTTTGCACCACCAATAGCAGGTCCTGAAACAGTAAATTTCACTTCCATTGTTTTTGCTAATGATAATACTTCATTTTTATTTAAACCTTTACGCATTCTGGTTCCACCACCTGCTGCACCACCTCTTAAAGAATTGATAACTGTCCATCCTTCAGCTTCTGTTTCTTTATCTTTCCAGTGAAAAACGATTTCTGGCTCTTTGTTTTCGTATATTTTTAATAATTCTTTCATAATTATGTATTTAATAAATGTTTACCTTAAAGTTGCTACTGTTTTGTTTTTGAAATACGCTATTGAGCGAAGTTAAAGTTGATTCATTTAAATTATTTTTTGAATTATTATACTTAGTTTAAAAAGACACTGTCACAAATTTACTATAAAAAAATGATAGGTAACAATTTTTTATTTTAAAAATAAATAGCTATTTATTAAAAATAACACCCGAAGAATGGTCTTTTTTTGCACCTGTAACACTCTTCAAACAATTTACCTGATTTCCAGCACGTAACAACCCTAAGAAAGCGAAAATTAAGGCTTCTTTGTAATTAATAAGTCCTTTTGATGGGATTTCAATTTTTTGTTCTGCATAAAATGAAATTCTATTTATTAAGAAATCGTTAAAAACACCACCTCCTGTTATTAAAATAGCGTCGTTTTTATGAATTATTTTACCAATTTGAAAAGCCGAGTGTTCAATAAAAGTTCGTAAAATAATAGGAATGTTTTTTTCTGATGCGTCAATTAATGGAAAAATAATTTTTCGAACCCACTCCAATCCTAACGATTTTGGTGCTGATTTTTTATAAAAATCTAAGGAATTTAATTTTGCTAATAATGCTTGATTTATTATTCCCGATTTAGCAATTTTGCCTTTATCGTCATATTCAAATCCTAATTTTTGCACATAATGATTCAACACAATATTTACAGGGCAAATATCAAAAGCAATTCGAGTATTATCTTGATTTTTTTGCTGATACGAAACATTGGCAAAACCACCTAAATTTACGCAAAAATCATACTCCGAAAATAGTAATTCATCACCAATAGGAACAAGCGGTGCACCTTGACCGCCTAAAAAAACATCTTGGGTTCTAAAATCGCAAATTACTTTTTGATTCGTTTTTTCTGAAATAATTTTACCACTCCCTATTTGAAGCGTAATTCCATCATCTGGTTGATGTAAAATAGTATGCCCGTGCGAGGCAATAAAATCAATATTATATATTTTATTTTTTTTGATAAATCCATTAATTTCTTCTGATAATAAAACTGCATATTCAATATCTAAACGAATTAAAGCATCTTTAGAAAAAGAAATAGCCATTTGTAATTTATGTTTCCAAGTATGGGTATAAGGAATTGTTTCCGATGCCAAAATTTCAAAATTCTTATGGTTTTTTTTATCAAATTTAACAAAAACCAAATCAATTCCATCTAATGATGTTCCTGACATCAAACCTATTATAAAATAAAAATCATCATTCATATCTGTAAAAATAATAAAACACCGCTAAAAATACGCTATTAAAAAAGTATCTTTGGATGAACTTTTTACGAATTTAACAATTATTAAACAATTATTAATTATGGATTTTAACTTAACAGAAGAACATATCATGATTCGTGATGCCGCGCGCGATTTTGCTCAAACCGAATTATTACCAGGCGTAATTGAAAGAGATAATAAACAAGAATTTCCTGATTCTTTAGTAAAAAAAATGGGGGAGCTTGGTTTTATGGGAATTATGGTGCATCCAAAATATGGCGGAAGCGGTATGGATGCCATTTCATATATTTTAATTATGGAAGAATTGTCTAAAATTGACGCGTCGGCATCAGTAATGGTTTCTGTAAATAATTCGTTAGTGTGTTATGGGTTAGAAGCTTTTGGAACTGAGGAGCAAAAACAAAAGTATTTAACAAAATTAGCAAGCGGACAACAAATCGGAGCATTTTGTTTGAGTGAACCCGAGGCCGGTTCTGATGCAACTTCACAAGCCACCACTGCCCAAGAAAAAGAGGACCATTATCTAATAAACGGAACAAAAAACTGGATTACAAACGGTGGGCGTGCCGATGTGTATTTAGTCATCGCACAAACCGACCGCAGTAAAAAACACAAAGGAATCAATGCTTTTATCGTTGAAAAAGGAACAGAAGGTTTTCACATTGGTCCGAAAGAAGATAAATTAGGAATCCGTGGTTCAGACACGCATACCTTGCAATTTAACAACGTAAAAGTTCCTAAAGAAAATAGAATTGGTGAAGATGGTTTTGGCTTTAAATTCGCCATGAAAACTTTAGCTGGAGGAAGAATCGGAATTGCGGCTCAGGCTTTAGGAATCGCTTCTGGAGCATATGAATTAGCCTTAAAATATTCAAAAGAACGTAAAACTTTTGGTACAGAAATTTGCAATCATCAAGCAATTGCTTTTAAACTTGCTGATATGTATACCGAAATTCAAGCCGCTAGAATGTTAGTAATGAAAGCTGGTTGGGACAAAGACCAAGGAAATAATTATGATACTTCTGGAGCAATGGCAAAGTTATATGCCTCAAAAGTGGCAATGGAACAATCGGTAGAAGCCGTGCAAATTCATGGAGGAAATGGTTTTGTGAAAGAATATCATGTAGAACGTTTAATGCGTGATGCAAAAATCACGCAAATTTACGAAGGAACTTCAGAAATTCAAAAAATAGTGATTTCAAGAAGTATTTTGAGAAATTAATTTTAAAGGATACATAATAAGGTTCGTTACTATAAATCTTTATCGTAAGTTATCCTAAATTATAGTAAATTTGCCCCACAAAATAATTATCTATGCTAGCTAACAAAAAAAACTTTGGTTGTATCTCTGTTCTTATCCCCGTATATAACGAGGAAGATAACGTAATTCCTTTAACAAAAGGAATCGATGATAGTTTACAAGGTTTTGATTATGAAATAATTTTTATTGATGATTTTTCTACCGATAGTACCAAGAAAAAAATCAATGATATGAAAAATCCAAATGTAGTGCTTATCGAACTTCGTAAAAATTACGGACAAAGTTTAGCGTTAGCAGCAGGTCTCGATTATGCAAAAGGTGATTATGTGGTAACCCTTGATGGCGATATGCAAAATGACCCTTCGGATATTCCGCACATGATTGAAAAAGCACACAGTGAAGATTGGGACGTAGTTACAGGAGTTAGAGCCAAAAGAAAAGATTCTATTTTTAAAACTTTTCCTTCAAAAATTGCAAATTTTTTAATCAGAAAAGCCACTCGTTTAGATTTAAAAGACCAAGGTTGTGCGATTAAAGTTTTCAAGAAAGATATTGCCAAAAGTTTAAATTTATATGGTGAAATGCACCGTTTTATTAATTTATTAGCACATTTGAATGGTGCTAAAATTGCCCAAGTCCCTGTAAAACATCACGCTAGAATGCACGGTGTTTCAAAATACGGATTAGGTAGAACTATCAAAGTAATTAACGATATTGTCTTAATTATCTTCCAAAGAAAATACCTACAACGCCCAATTCATTTATTTGGTAATTTCGGATTATTTTTTATGCTTATCGGCTTAGGAATTAACTTTTACTTACTTATTTTAAAACTTTTAGGAGAAAATATTTGGGGACGACCGTTATTAATTGTTGGGGTAATTTTTGTGGTTATCAGCATTCAGTTTTTCACCGTTGGTATTATTGCCGATTTATTAATGAGAACTTATTACGAGTCGCAAAGCAAACGCCCTTACGCAATTCGAAAAATTCATACCAGTGCATAAAAAATTATTTAAAACAATTGCAAAAATTGGCATAAGTTTTCTGCTATTGTACTTTGTGTTTACAAAAATTGATTTTAATCAAATAGTCGCTTTATATAAAAATTCAGATACTTTTTATCTTTTATTATCAATTGTTTTATTTGTTTTTTCACAATTTATATCATCAATTCGATTAAATTATATTTTTCATCAAAATGATTTTTTATTAAAACATTCCAGCAATTTAAAACTTTATTTTGTTGGAATGTTCTATAATTTTTTCATTCCTGGAGGCGTTGGAGGTGATGCTTATAAAGTCTTTATCCTACATAAAAAATTCGGGTGGAAAGCCAAACAACTCACACAATGTGTTTTTATCGATAGATTAATCGGTTTATTGGCTATTTTAATTTTAGTACTGTTAATGTCGAGTTATTTATTTTTCTCAAATTCATTAATTTTGATAATTGGAATTATTGCTTGTGTATTGTCATTTTTCTTGGGAAAAATAATTTTAGCACGAATTTTCAAAAAAATAAACGACTATTATAGCCGTAGTTTTTTCTATTCGATAATAATTCAATTATTTCAACTAGGAACAATTATTAGTTTTATGCTTGCTTTTAAATTAAATGTTGCCAATATTTTAGGATATTGTTTCACTTTTTTAATTTCTTCGGTACTCTCTGTCGTTTCGTTTGCTGGTTTTGGTGCAAGAGAATATGTTTTTTTAAAAGCTTCTAATTTTTTAGGAACTGATGAAGCCATTGCCATTAGTATCGGACTTTCTTTTAACATTATTACGGCATTATTATCTTTAGTTGGCGTATTTTTTATCCTTTATAAATTAGATTTAAAAACAACTTCTATAAAATGAAAAATTATTTAATGAGCTTTTTTTACGAGCAAAAAAATCGTAAATATTTATATATTTTACTAGGATTCGTTTATTTTATAGGAATGTTTATTCCTTTAATGGCAAATGATTCGGCACAACATGCAACCATGGGAATGCGTATGTTTTTATCTGATAATTTTGCTGAATTATTAAAAGGTGAAAATCCGTATTTAGATAAACCTCACATGCACTTTTGGTTAGCAGGACTTTCCTTTAAAATTTTCGGATTACACCAATGGACATATCGAATTCCGTCTATATTGGCGACAATAATTGGTGCATATTCAGTTTTTCAATTAACTAAAAAACTATATGATAAAAGCGTTGCACACTACGGTTCATTGATTTTTTTAACAAGTCAATCTATTATTTTAGCCAATCATGATGTGCGTACAGATGCTATTTTAACAGGTGCTACCATTTTTGCGATATGGCAATTATTTGAATATGTATCGACTAAAAAAACAGTCAATATTGTTTTGGGAGCAATTGCCATGGGAATTTCTTTTTCAACAAAAGGTTTTTATGGTGTTGCCATTATTGTTTTTGCAATTTTTAGTCAAATTATCTATACTAAAAAATACAAAGTACTTTTTTCGTATAAAATACTATTGGCTTTTTTGGTTTTCTTTTTAAGTATTACGCCTGTTTTATATGCGTATTATATTCAATTTGGTTGGGAAGGTGTTGAATTTATTTTATGGAAACAAAATGTAAATAGAGCTACAGCAAAAGGTTTTAATCAAAGTAGTCCCGATTATTTTTTCTTTTTTCATTCCTTGCTTTGGGTATTTTTACCGTGGGCATTTTTAATGTATTACGGAATGTTTTATCAATTAAAAAAATGGATAAAAAACAACTGTAAAAAAACCTCAGGAATCGAATTTATAACTATTGGGAGTGTTTTAATAACACTTCTTATCATCAGTTTTTCTAAATTCAAATTGCCACATTATTTAAACCCGTTATTGCCTTTATTAGCTGTTTTTACGGCAGGGATTTTATATAATTTAAAGAAAGATACGCAACAAAAAACATTAAAAATATTTACTGGAATTGTTTATTTCCTAACATCGTTAATTGTTATTATCAGTTTTTTACTGTTATTTTTCACTTTTAACACACCAAATATTTTAATCATATTAGTCAGTTTTATTTTATTATTATTTCTTTTATTGAGTATCTTTAAAAACGAAGATTTTCCCAATAAAATAGTCATAAACTCCGTTTTATTGATGATTTTGGTCAATTTCATACTAAATTCTTATTTTTACCCTGAATTATTAGAATATCAGGGTGGTATCAAAATTGCTGAAATTGTCAATAAAAATGATAGCATAAATTTAGACGATGTTTTTTTATATGAAGATGATATTTGTTGGACATTTGATTTTTACACACAAAGAAACACACCTCATCTGACCAAAAAAACATTAAAAAAGATGGATAAAGAAGTGTGGCTTTTGATTCGAAATGTTTCTTTGGAAACTATTAAAGAAGATGGTTTTGTAATTAGTGAAAAGTACGAAGTAAATCATTTTCGAGTAACAAGATTGAATTTAAAGTTTTTAAATCCAAAAACTAGAGCTTCAAAACTAAGAAAAATTTATCTTCTAAAAATTAAACCATCTTTAAACTAGTTTTTTAAAATCTAGTTTATGCAAGTGTAATCCTGAAGCGGGTGCGATATTTTTAATAAATTCAATGTCTGTTTCAGGATTTAAACTATCTTTTATAAATTCTAAATCATATTCTCCTTTTCCTAAACTGTGTAATCCGCCCATTATTAAACGGATTTGATTTCTTAAAAAACCTTCCCCCCTAACAATTAAGACAAAACTTTCCTTAGGAAAAAAAGAAGCTGTTAATTCGGTGTTTTTTTCAATGCGACAATATTCAATTGTTCTTTCCACCTTTGTTTCTTCGGATGGTTTTGTACAATATCTTTTAAAATTATGAAAACCCTCAAATAATTTCGCGCCTTCTTTCATTATTTCGATATTTAAATCATCTCTAAAACGAGTTAAAAAAGGTGCGGCATACGGATGATTTTTTTCGCCATAAGAAAAATAATAGCGATATTCTTTTAGCTTCGGATGCTGAATTATATTGAATTTTTTATCAATATTTTCAATTTTTAATGCCCGCATATCACCTGGAGCGTTTGCATTGAAATCAATCATAAACTGCTCAAAATCTACGGTTTCGTCAATAAATAATTGAAATGCAAAATGAGTAGCCGATACTCTTGCATCGGTTCTACCGACACCCAAACTTTTTAAGCGGATTCCTTTAAAAATAAATTTTAACGTTTTATCTAAAAATAAATGCCCCGTTTTTAAATTTGGCTGTTTTTGCCAGCCATGAAAACGAAATCCTAAATACTGAATGGTAACTAAATACGTGTTTTTGTAATTCATTTATTGTAATAAATCGTATGCTTGTGTTGCTATTTCTAATTCTTCATTGGTTGGAATTACCAATACTTTTACCTTGGATGTTTCTTTATGAATTTCTGTTAATTCTCTGGCTTTTACATCATTTTTATTTTCATCTAACTCAATACCAAAATATTCTAACCCTGTACAGGTTAATTTTCTGATAAGTATTGAATTTTCGCCAATTCCAGCGGTAAAAACAATCGCATCAACACCATTCATGACCGCAATATAAGAACCTATATATTTTTTAATTCTATAAGCATTCATATCGAGGGCTAACTGACAATTTTTATCGCCTTTTTCAGCCGCATCTTCAATATCACGCAAATCGCTAAAACCTGTTAAACCTAACATTCCGCTTTGCTTTTGCAACATATCTGATACATATTTAGCATCGTACCCTAAATTTTCTATTAAATAGAAAATTAACGAATGGTCAATATCACCCGAACGAGATCCCATAATTAAACCTGTAACAGGGCTAAAACCTAAACTATGGTCAATACTAATGCCGTTTTCAATAGCCGTAATACTA
Source organism: Tenacibaculum dicentrarchi (assembly GCF_900239345.1). Classification (GTDB taxonomy): domain Bacteria; phylum Bacteroidota; class Bacteroidia; order Flavobacteriales; family Flavobacteriaceae; genus Polaribacter; species Polaribacter dicentrarchi. The sequence continues at coordinate 16,265 of NZ_OESZ01000006.1, forward strand.
CAGCCGTTCCCTAAATGAATGCTTATAATTTTAGATTTTTCTTGCTGTAAACAGTTGTTTTTATGCAAATATTCGATGGCTTTTTCAGAAACATATTTATGACTTGTTCCATGAAAACCGTATAATCGAATTTTATTTTCTGTTAAAAATTTATTGGGAATAGAAAATTTATGCGCTTTTTCAGGAATGGTTTGATGAAATGCCGTGTCAAAAGCTGCCACTTGAATAGCATCTGTAAAAATAGTTTCGGCAACCTGTATTCCTTCTAAATTTGCAGGATTATGAAGCGGTGCTAATGAAAATAACTCTTCAATTTTCTTTTTAACTTCTGAAGTTGCTACGGCTGTTTTTTTGAAAGAATCACCACCGTGAACAACTCTGTGGGCCACGACATTTATTTGATTTGTACTGGTAAGTACGCCTATTTTTTCATCTAATAATAAATTAACTACTTTTTGTAAACCTTCTTTATGATTTTTAATATCAGAAATTTCTTTACTTTTATTTTCTTCTGATTTATAATGAACAACGCTTTTTTTCAAGCCAATTCTTTCAACTAAACCTGCACAAATAACCTGCTGTTGTGGCATTTGAATTAATTGATATTTTATTGATGAACTACCTGAATTTATAACTAATATTTTCATGTTTTATTTTGTATTAGAAAGCTTATTGATCTTGTGCTTGAATTGCGGTTAAAATTATGGTATTAAAAATATCATCAACAGTACACCCTCTACTTAAATCGTTTACAGGTTTGTTTAAACCTTGTAACATTGGTCCGATTGCCAAAGCTCCTGTTTCTCTTTGCACGGCTTTATAAGTATTATTTCCTGTATTTAAATCAGGAAAAATTAACACGTTTGCTTGCCCTGCTACTTTTGAATCTGGCATTTTCTTTTTTCCGATAGATGGATCTACAGCCGCGTCATATTGAATAGGACCTTCTACTTTTAAATCGGGTCTTTTTTGTTTGATAATCGCTGTTGCTTCTCGAACAGTATCGACATCTTCACCTTTTCCTGAAGCGCCTGATGAGTACGATAACATCGCTATTTTCGGGTCAATTCCGAAGGCAATACTCGAATCTGCCGATGAAATAGCAATTTCTGCCAATTGTATCGCCGTTGGATTTGGGTTAATTGCACAATCGCCAAAAATAGATACTCTATCTTCTAAACACATAAAAAATATTGATGAAACTACCGAATATCCAGGTTTTGTTTTAATAAATTGTAATGCCGGTTTTATGGTGTGTTGCGTAGTATGTGCAGCTCCTGAAACCATTCCGTCAGCCAAACCTTTATGTACCATCATGGTTCCAAAATAAGAAACATCAGCCATTAAGTCTTCTGCCATAGCAGGACTTAACCCTTTGTGTTTTCTTAATTCGAATAAAGTATTTGAAAAATCACTAAAATAATCCGATTCAATAGGATTTATAATATCAATTTCATCAAAATCAAAAGAAATATTTAAACGTTTTACAGCTGCCTGAATAAGTACTTTTTTTCCTAAAATAGTTAATTTAACGACTCCTGTTTTTTGAAGTTGTGATGCTGCAATTAATATTCTATCATCATTTCCTTCAGGTAACACAATGTGTTTTTTAACCTGTTTTGCTTTTTTCAATAAATTATATTGAAACATTCTTGGCGTAAGAACATCGGTTCCTTTATAGGTTATTAATTTTTCATTTAAAGCGGCAACATCTACATATTTTTCAAAAATATTGATAGATCTTTTTATTTTATCAACGTTTTCGGCGTAAATATGCGCTCTTACATTTCCTAATTTTGTAGTAACTGCAAAAGTTCCTTCTTTTACCCATAAAATAGGTACGGTTTTCTCTAAACCTTCAATTAATTTAATTATTGATGGATTTAGTTCAATTCCCCCTGTTAAAACAACCCCAGAAATTGGCGGGTAATTCGTTGAAATATTTGCCTGTAACGTTCCTAATAAAATATCAGACCTATCGGCAGGAGTAACAATTACACAATCTTCCGTTAAATGATGCAAATAATTTGCCAATTGCATGGCTCCTACTTTTATATCGCCAGTAATATTATTTAAATAATTTTCACCAAATAAAACCTTAGCATCAATTCTATCTGAAAGCTCTTTAATGGTTGGGTTATTTAATTTTTTATTGATAGGGATTGCATTAATAGAAATATCTTTTGGTAAGTTTTTTCCAACTTCTTTAATGATAATATCAATATTCGATTCTTCAATTTTATTAGCGACAACCGAAATTACTTTAACATCTTTGTTTACAAAAGAATCGTAGGTTAAGCGTAAACCCTGAATAAAATCACCTAATGTTTTATTTAATCCGCCAGAAACTATAATTACAGGAATCCCTAAATTTTTAGCAATTAAAACATTTAAATCCATTTCAATAACAGCTCCGTGGTCTGAAAAATCAGTTCCTTCTACTATTACAAAATCATTTTGTTCTTCTAAAATTTTATATTTTTCAATAATTTCACCAATAACTTCATCTTCTTTATCATCATTTAATTTATTGATTAAATCTGATCGTGTAAAAGCATAACAATCGTCATAAGCACACTTAATTTTAAAATAATTAAGAACGGTATTTATATGATTGTCTTTTTTACCTGCTATCGGATTATCTATAATAGGCCTAAAATAACCAACCTTAGGTTTTTTTCTGAGCAATAATTGCATCAAACCTAAACTCAGCATTGATTTACCTGAATTAGCTTCACTTGCAGCAATATAAACAGCTTTATTCATTTTTATTTTATTTTTTTGCAAAACTAGAATAATTAAAATTACTTTTTCATGATAATTGTTAGTATAAATTACGGCTTTATAATAGACAAAAAATCATAAAAATTACAAGGCTTAAAATAGCTATTTTTTTTTATATAACTATTCAACTCATAAAAAAACCTCTTAAAATATTTTAAGAGGCTGTTTGTTAACATCGTTTATTTTACTATAATATTTCATCTATATTAAAACGAAGCAATACTTCATGCGTTCCGTTTTGATAGGTACTTAAATCATTTAAATATAAGTTGTATCCGTAGCCAATATCAAACCATTTTGTTGCCGATATTAAGCTATTTAATTGAACTGAATTATTCCATGAATATGACATTCCTACATTATAAAGCTCTTTTATATTTAAAACCGTATTTACATCAAAAGACAAAGGCGCACCCTCAATAAAACGAACCAAAACCGATGGTGTTAATTTTAATATTTCGTTTAATTCGAATGTATATCCACCACCTATATTAACATTGTAGTGGTTTTTATTTTTTGATTTTCTTTTTAATTCATACAGATTATCGGTCAGTAAATTATCAATATATAAATGAGTGTAATAATCTTCATGAACAATAGCAGCTCCAATACTAAAGTTTGGGTTAAATTTATTAATAGGCACCGAAAATAATGCATCATTACTTTGCGCTGTTCTAATTTTATCAATGCTACCACTATAGATATTTCCTTTGGCTTTTATACCAAATAATAAATCGTGATCTCTAGACATTTTAAGCTTGTAAGAAAAATCTAAAGCTACAACCGTTTGATTAAACACAAATATTTTATCGTTAACCACACTTAAACCTAGCCCTACAGCTCCTTTTAATGGAATATTTAAAGAAAAAGTACTTGTTTTTGGTGAATCAGCAATTCCTGACCATTGTTTTCTAGATGAAATTAATAATTCCGTATTATTTTTTTGCCCTGTAAAAGCAGGATTTATTAAGTTTAAACTATAATTATACAATGAATAATCTACATTGTTTTGAGCAATACCCGTGTAAGCCAACGTGATTAATAGCACGAAGGTTAATTTTTTTAATAACATCATTTTTGTTTAGTAATTTATATAAACCCAGCCTTTTAAAACCTTTTTTGTAGCGTTGTTTAACTCTAAAATATAGACATAAGAACCTGCAGGAAGTTTTGATTTTTTGCTTAGTGTTATTTTTCCGTTAGAAGTACCGTCCCAATCATTGTTATACCTAAGAGCCTTATACACTAAATTCCCGTGTCTGTTATAAATACACATCGTATTCTTTGGGTATTTATTTGCAATATCTGCTAATATCATCCAAGTATCATTCACGCCATCACCGTTTGGCGAAAATGCGTTTGTCGTTTTCTGATTCCTTTTTACACGAATTGTAGCGCTGGTGTTTTTTACACACGGGCTTGTTGAAGTGATTGTATAAATATAGGTATTACTGTTCTTTTTAACCCAAGAACCATCAGTAGTTGCAAAGCCATTTAAGGCTGCAAAAAGCTCCTCTTCAGTAGGCTCATAATCTTTTAATATTGATAAAACACCATCTTCACCAGCGCTTTTAACATCCGTTTCTTCTTTAACTGTAATAGTTGCTTTTTTCGGATTACAACCTAAACTTGTAGTTTGTGTATAAGTGTGTACTAAGCCGATTGAAACCCAAACTCCACCTGTTTCAGGAGAACCTCCTAAAGCATCAAATAATTGTTTCCCCGTAGGATTTGTTCCTTTACAAACAGTTAAAGTTCCATCTGTTCCGGCACTTTTTGCTTCGGATTGAATACTCAATTTAAAGGTTTTAGTTGCTGTCACTGAATCTTTTGTAGCCGTTAATGTAAGGGTTACAAAACCTTTAGTCGCATCTTGCTCGCTAGGTGTGTATTTTGATAATAATTTGGTATCATCTTCAAAAACACCAGAGCCATCTGTTGTCCATTTTAAATTTGGATTTTCGGTAACACTTACATCAGAAAAAACAAAACTATTATTTTTACAAACACTAGCTTCTGCCGGGTTTTGCATCGTAATTACAGGCGGCGTAACTTGATCTTGCTTAAATCCGATAATTACCCTAGGTACTTTACGCTCTTTAAGTAAGCCATAATATGAGTGATCACTACCTACATATCCATATTTATTTCTATAACCTGCACGATAACCAGCTGTCCAAAAAATTTGAAATTTAGGAGTAGGTTTATTATAATCATACGGCATCTGCCCTCCCGAATTTTCATTAATTTCAACCACTAAATTTTTAGTATGATTGTATTTAAAGGGAGTCGAAAAAACAATCGTTACCTCTCCGTTAGCTTGGTTGTATTGTATATTTCCGTCAAATACTCGTGTAAAACCACTAAAGGGAGTTACTGAATTTCTAAAAGTGCTAAGCTCCGTTGTTTTAGCAGCAATTTCTTTCAACCCTAATGTCCATCTATTGAAAGAAGCAATGTTTAAATTACCTGTAGTATTTAATTTAAATGTAAGACTTTTAATATTTCCCGATGTTTTAATTTCAGAACCTAGATATATAAATTGACTATAATTACCATTTTTATGCAAAGCAAGAGGCATGTTTTCACTTACACCTTCATTGTTACCAACACTAATTTTTTGTGCCGATAAAAAGAAGCTAAAAATTAAACAAAAAAAGAGTAGGGTATTTTTTAAAACAAACATTTTTTTTGTCCCAGAGTATTTACTATAACGCATATTTTTATTCTTTTATAAGGAGTTGTAAGAGTTTATTTATCAAAGGTGATGTCGTTTATAATATTTCATCTATATTAAAACGAAGCAATATTTCATGCGTTCCATTTTGATAGGTACTTAAATCATTTAAATATAAGTTGTATCCATAGCCGATATCAAACCATTTTGTTGCCGATATTAAGCTATTTAATTGAACTGAATTATTCCATGAATATGACATTCCTACATTATAAAGCTCTTTTATATTTAAAACCGTATTTACATCAAAAGACAAAGGCGCACCCTCAATAAAACGAACCAAAACCGATGGTGTTAATTTTAATATTTCGTTTAATTCGAATGTATATCCACCACCTATATTAACATTGTAGTGGTTTTTATTTTTTGATTTTCTTTTTAATTCATACAGATTATCGGTCAGTAAATTATCAATATATAAATGAGTGTAATAATCTTCATGAACAATAGCAGCTCCAATACTAAAGTTTGGGTTAAATTTATTAATAGGCACCGAAAATAATGCATCATTACTTTGCGCTGTTCTAATTTTATCAATGCTACCACTATAGATATTTCCTTTGGCTTTTATACCAAATAATAAATCATGATCTCTAGACATTTTAAGCTTGTAAGAAAAATCTAAAGCTACAACCGTTTGATTAAACACAAATATTTTATCGTTAACCACACTTAAACCTAGCCCTACAGCTCCTTTTAATGGAATATTTAAAGAAAAAGTACTTGTTTTTGGTGAATCAGGAATTCCTGACCATTGTTTTCTAGATGAAATTAATAATTCCGTATTATTTTTTTGCCCTGCAAAAGCAGGATTTATTAAGTTTAAACTATAATTATACAATGAATAATCTACATTGTTTTGAGCAATACCCGTGTAAGACAACGTGATTAATAGCACGAAGGTTAATTTTTTTAATAACATCATTTTTGTTTAGTAATTTATATAAACCCAGCCTTTTAAAACCTTTTTTGTAGCGTTGTTTAACTCTAAAATATAGACATAAGAACCT
>NZ_OESZ01000046.1 GCF_900239345.1 Tenacibaculum dicentrarchi
TTGATGTATCGATTTATGAAAATTAGCAAAAATGCCTAGCCCCGATTGAAGCTTTGTTTTGAGCTCTTTTTTTGATTTTTCTTCAAAAAAAAGCGAGTGCGGAAAGCGGGAAATTGCTTCAAAAAATTATTATAACAGCAAATAGTTTTATTTTATATTTTTTGTTAAAATAACTCGAAATTTAAAAAGGTTATTTAAATATATATTTAAAGGATTTACTCTAATTTTATATACTTTGTATTCATATCAAAATATTTGTTCAAAAAATAAAGTAATATTGGGTTTTAATTAAAATTTAAAAAATTAAGATATTTTTTAAAGTAACATAAAAAATTATATTAAACGTTTTACTTCTTGTTTTAAATATGTAATAGAGGTTTGTGTTGGGTTTTCATTTTGAGAATAATAAATTAAAACACTTTCTCGTAAATCTTTTGCAGTTTCTGCAGTTTCTGAACTGTTTCTAAGATTGGAAATTATAGCTAATTTTGCGGTTAAAACTGCTTTCCAACTATCGTCTGAAACATATAGTTGCTGCACCATATTGTGTTCATATTCCTGTTCTATATTAGCGATTAATAATTGTAGATAACTATTTGTGTTATCGCCAATAGGAGCTACCCGTATTAGTAATTTTGAAGGATTTATACGTTCGCAAAACAATAATAAACGCTCGTAAGATTGAAGTTTTATAGGTAAACTTTCTTTTCTTTTAGTAACCAAAGCATCAAATTTTTGCTTGTTTTCATCTTGTTGCATAAAAGCACCTAATATGAAATAAGCCACGCCTCCTGTTACTAAAGCAGGTAGTGCATATGCTAATCCTTGAATAATTTTATCTTCCATTTTGCGAATATACAAGTCATAATTAAAATTCTCAAGTCATAATTAAATAATTTTAAATACAATTTTTATATTTTTACATTATTAACAATAAAAAAGGAATAGATTCTTTATAAAACCTAAAAGAATGGTTAAATTTCCGATTTCAAAATCCTTACAAAATTTTTCTATTGAATACTTATTTACAGCAACTTAACGAACCACAAAGAGCAGCCGTTTTACAAAAAGATGGGCCAATGATAATTATAGCAGGAGCAGGATCTGGTAAAACCAGGGTTTTAACCTACCGTATTGCGCATTTAATGGAGCAAGGAGTCGATTCTTTTAATATTTTATCGCTTACTTTTACCAATAAGGCAGCGCGTGAAATGAAAGAACGTATTGGCGGGGTTGTTGGTGTTAGTGAAACTAAAAATTTATGGATGGGAACTTTTCATTCTGTTTTTTCTAGAATTTTACGTTCGGAATCAGATCGTTTAGGGTATCCTTCTAATTTTACTATTTATGATACGCAAGATTCTGTTCGTTTATTATCAACAATTATCAAAGAAATGCAACTTGATAAAGAGCAGTATAAACCAAAGCAAATTTTAAGTAGAATTTCTTCTTTTAAAAATAGCTTGATAACGGTTCGTGCTTATTTTTTAAATCCTGAACTACAACAAGCAGATTTAGAGGTTCGAAGACCTCGAGTTGGTGATATTTATAAGGCTTATGTTGATAGATGCTTCAAAGCTGGAGCAATGGATTTTGATGATTTATTGTTAAGAACAAATGAGTTATTAACTCGTTTTCCTGAAGTTTTAGCAAAATATCAAAGCCGTTTTAAATATATAATGGTTGATGAATATCAGGATACGAATCATTCGCAATATTTAATCGTAAAAGCATTGGCTGATCGGTTTGAAAATATTTGTGTGGTAGGTGACGATTCGCAAAGTATTTATAGCTTTCGTGGGGCAAATATTAATAATATTTTGAATTTTCAAAAGGATTATCCTGAAGTTAAAACCTTTAAACTAGAACAAAATTACCGTTCTACAAGTAATATTGTAGAGGCTGCAAATAGTGTTATCGATAAAAATAAAACCAAATTAGATAAGGAAGTTTGGACGGCAAATGACCCTGGTGAAAGTATAAAAATAATGCGTACTATTTCGGATGGTGAAGAAGGGCGTTTTGTGGCAAAATCTATTTTAGAGAATAAAGAAGAGCATCAATTAACTAATGATTCTTTTGCTATTTTATACAGAACCAATGCGCAGTCAAGAGCCATGGAAGATGCCTTGCGTAAAAAAGATATTAAATATAAAATTTACGGGGGAATCTCTTTTTATCAGCGAAAAGAAATTAAAGATTTATTGTCTTACTTACGTATTTTAATAAACCCGAATGATGAAGAGGCTTTAAAGCGAATTATTAATTATCCTGCAAGAGGAATTGGAGCTACAACGATGGATAAATTAGCTGTGGCTGCTAATCATTATAATAAATCAATTTTTGATATTTTAGTAAATATAAATACCATCGATTTAAATATAAATGCAGGAACTAAAAATAAATTAGCCAATTTTACCAAAATGATTCAGCGTTTTCAAATAGATGCACAAAAAATGAATGCTTTTGAAATTGCTGATTTAGTAGTAAAAAGAATTGAATTAGTTCAAGATTTGCAAAAAGATGGTACGCAAGAAGGGGCTAATAAAGTTGAAAATATTCAAGAATTATTAAACGGAATTAAAGATTTTATTACTGATAAAATTGAAATGGGTGACGATGCTTCTTTACCCATATTTTTAGAAGATGTAGCTTTAGCTACTGATTTTGATAGTGAAAGTGATGATACACCAATGGTGTCATTAATGACAATTCATTTATCAAAAGGTTTAGAATATCCGTATGTGTATATTGTTGGTTTAGAAGAAGGTTTATTTCCTTCGGGAATGAGTATAAATACTCGTAGCGAATTAGAAGAAGAACGTCGTTTATTTTATGTAGCTTTAACAAGAGCTGAAAAAGTCGCTTATTTAACATATGCAAAAACTCGTTATAGATGGGGGAAATTAACTGATGGAGATCCTAGTCGTTTTTTAGAGGAAATAGCACCTGAATTTGTAGAATATTTATCGCCTAAAATTCCCACAGGTTTTGGTAATAGATTTATGGATTCTGATATTTTTGATGCCGATGATTTTTCTAGAAAAGTTAGGTTTGAAAAACCGATACAAAAACAACGAAAAGCATTTGTTTCTAAAAAAGAAAAACCAAATCTGACTCCTTCAAAAAGTAAGTTAAAAATGAAGGTAGATACAAGTACTTCAATTATTAATTTATTTTCGGGAGAAATAAATATTGGTAATTTTGTAGAGCACAATCGTTTTGGAACAGGTGAAGTTATTGCTTTGGAAGGAAAAGGACCAAATAAGAAAGCTGAAATTAAATTTGGTACCGTAGGGAAAAAGAAATTATTATTACAGTTTGCAAAACTAAAGGTAATAGGGTAGCCAATTAATTGAGATTAATTACCTATTTTGCATACATAATTTAGAGTAAATATACAGAGAAATGACGTTTGATTTAGAATACAATTCAGAAAGAGATCACTTAATAATTCCAGAATATGGAAGACATATACAAAAATTAGTAAATCATTGCATCACTTTAGAAACTAAAGAAGAACGTAATGTAATGGCTAAAGCTATTGTCGATGTAATGGGGAATTTACAACCTCATTTACGTGATGTACCCGATTTTAAACACAAACTTTGGGATCAGTTACATATTATTGCCGATTTTAAATTAGATGCAGAATCGCCTTATGAAATTCCTTCGAAAGAAGAATTGACAGAAAAACCCGAAAAAATGGCATACCCTAAATCGGCTTCAAAATATCGTTATTATGGAAATAATATTCAAACGATGATTAACATGGCTTTAACTTGGGAAGAAGGTGAAAAAAGAGAGGCTTTAGTTTTTACGATTGCCAATCATATGAAAAAATGTTATTTAAATTGGAATAAAGATACGGTTGATGATGCTATTATCTTTAAACATTTATATAATTTATCTGAAAAAAATATTGATTTAAGGGATTCAAATGAAGTTTTATCAGAAAGTAAAAATTTGCTAAGAAAACGAAGTAGTCAAGGACAGTCTAATAAAGGCGCTTCTAAGACAAAATCAAATTACACGACGAATAATAAATATAGAAAAAAATAATATGGCATCATTTAAAATAGAAGGTGGTCACAAACTTAATGGAGTAATTACCCCGCAAGGAGCAAAAAATGAAGCGCTACAAATTATATGTGCCGTTTTACTGACTGCCGAAAAAGTAATTATCAATAATATTCCTGATATTATTGATGTTAATAAATTAATTTTCATCTTAGGTGAATTAGGTGTTAAAATTGAAAAAATAAGTTCAAATTCGTATAGTTTTCAAGCTGATAATATTAATTTAAGCTATTTAGAATCTGCTAAATTTAAAAAAGACGGAAGCTCATTAAGAGGTTCTATTATGATTGTTGGACCTTTATTAGCACGTTTTGGAAAAGGATATATTCCACGTCCGGGAGGTGATAAAATTGGTCGCCGTCGTTTAGATACTCATTTTGAAGGGTTTATTAATTTAGGTGCAAAATTCCGTTATAATAAAGAAGAGTATTTTTATGGAGTAGAAGCTGAAAATGGTTTGGTTGGTGCTGATATGTTATTAGATGAAGCATCTGTAACAGGAACGGCTAATATTATAATGGCTGCTGTTTTAGCAAAAGGAATAACTAAAATATACAACGCTGCTTGCGAACCTTATATTCAGCAATTATCTAAGATGTTGAACTCAATGGGGGCGAAAATAACAGGCGTTGGTTCTAATTTATTAACGATTGAAGGGGTAAAATCTTTAGGTGGTTGCGAACACAGGGTATTACCAGATATGATTGAAATTGGTAGTTGGATTGGCGTTGCAGCAATGACACGTTCTGAATTGACTATTAAAGATGTTAGCTGGGAAAACTTAGGGCAAATTCCTAATGTGTTTCGTAAATTAGGAATTCGATTAGATAAAAAAGGTGATGATATTTTTATCCCAGCACAAGATAGTTACGAAATTCAAAACTATATTGACGGTTCAATTTTAACAGTAGCCGATGCTCCTTGGCCAGGTTTTACACCAGATTTATTAAGTATTGTTTTGGTATTAGCTACTCAAGCAAAAGGAACGGTATTAATTCATCAAAAAATGTTTGAAAGTCGTTTGTTTTTTGTCGATAAATTAATTGATATGGGCGCAAAAGTAATTTTATGCGATCCGCACAGAGCAACCGTTATAGGACATAATTTTCAATCAAGTTTGAAAGCTACTAAAATGACATCGCCTGATATTCGTGCAGGAATTTCATTATTAATTGCCGCTTTATCAGCAAAAGGAACCAGTATTATTAATAATATTGAACAAATTGATAGAGGATATGAAAATATTGAAGCTCGATTAAAATCAATTGGTGCAAAAATTGAAAGAATAGAAGACTAATAAAAAAATAAACTAATAAAAATAAAAAAATCGTGTCAAGATGGCACGATTTTTTTATTGGCAATATTATTGATTAAAGTATGCTGAAGAAATTAAAGAAACTATTTACAATGAGTAAAGATCAATATACTAAAGAAGACGAATTAAAAGACGCTATCGACAATACTGAATTAGAAACCAACCATGAAGAATCTCAAGAAGAGAAAGAGGTGGAGGCTAAAGAAGAAGCTGAAATAGTACCAACTCCTGAAGAGTTATTAGCGGAAGAAAAAAATAAATATTTACGTTTATTTGCTGAATTTGAAAACTATAAAAAACGTACTTCTAAAGAACGTGTAGAGCTTTTTAAAACAGCAGGGCAACAAGTAATGACAGCTTTACTGCCAATTTTAGATGATTTTGAAAGAGCTTTAGCACATGCTGAAACTAACAAGAAAGAAGTTAAAAAATTAGACAAAGCAGCAAGCAAAGAAATTGCTAGTTTAAATAAAGGAATGTCATTAATTCAGCAAAAATTTGTAGCTACTTTAGAGCAAAAAGGATTAACAGCTGTAGAGGTAAAATCTGGTGATGATTTTGATGCTGATGTACACCAAGCAATTACACAAATACCTGCACCTTCTGACAAATTAAAAGGAAAAGTTATTGATTGTGTAGAAAAAGGATATAAGTTAGGTGATAAAATTATCCGTCATCCAAAAGTTGTAGTAGGACAGGCATAAATAACACGTCATAAGTAGCATTTCAAGGGAATTGCTTGGTGTAGGAGAAGCTATAAAAAGCTTCAAATTATTGAAAATGACAGAATAGACTAGAAATGGCAAAACAAGATTATTACGAAATATTAGGGGTTTCAAAATCAGCAACACAAGCTGAAATAAAAAAAGGATACCGTAAAATGGCTATAAAATATCATCCAGATAAAAATCCGGATGATAAAAGTGCCGAAGAGAAATTCAAGTCATGTGCAGAAGCATATGAAATTCTTAGTGATGATAATAAAAAAGCCCGTTATGACCAATATGGTCATGCAGCATTCGACGGACCACAAGGTGGCGGCGGTGGTTTTGGCGGCGGCGGAATGAATATGGATGACATATTCAGTCAGTTTGGTGATATTTTTGGCGGCGGCGGCGGTGGCTTTGGCGGTTTTGGCGGCGGAGGTCGTCAGCGACAAGCTAGAGTAAAAGGATCTAACATGCGTATTCGTGTAAAACTTACTTTAGAAGAAATTGCTACAGGAGTAGAAAAGAAAGTAAAAGTTCGAAGAAAAGTTCAAGCCGAAGGAGTTACTTATAAAACTTGTACAACATGTAATGGTAGCGGTCAACAAATGCGTGTTACCAATACTATTTTAGGTAGAATGCAACAAGCTGTTACCTGTAGTTCATGTCAAGGAGCAGGTGAAATGCTAGATACCAAACCTAGCGGATCAGATGCACAAGGTTTAATTGTTAAAGAAGAAACTGTTTCAATTAATATCCCTGAAGGAGTTACTGAAGGAGTACAATTAAAAGTTGGTGGAAAAGGAAATGAAGCGCCAGGTAAAAATTCTATTTCTGGTGATTTATTAGTATTGATAGAAGAAATACCTCATGAGAATTTAAAAAGAGAGGGAAGTAATATTCACCACGATTTATATGTTAATTTTTCTGAAGCAGTTTTAGGTGTTTCGAAAGAAGTAGAAACCGTAACAGGAAAAGTAAAAATAAAAATTGAAGCAGGAACGCAGTCTGGTAAAATTTTAAGATTAAAAGGAAAAGGATTACCTAGTATAGAGCATTACGGAACGGGTGATTTCTTAATTCATATTAATGTTTGGACTCCGCAAGAGTTAACCAAAGAGCAGCGTAAGTTTTTTGAGCAAATGCAAAGTGATGATAACTTTAGCCCAAACCCTCAAAAATCTGATAAATCATTTTTTGAGAAAGTAAAAGATATGTTTTCATAGACAAACAGTTTTTTAATTATAAAAGCCCATTCATTTTTTGAGTGGGCTTTTTTATTTCTGATTTTTTTAAAATAATTTGAAGCAATTTCCCGCTTTCCGCACTCGCTTTTTTTATTTTTAAAATAAAAAATAAAAAAGAGCTCAAACAAATGCTTCAATCGGGGCTAGGCTTTTTTACTAAATTTAATATTTTTCACATAATTTAATAGATAGTATTAGTCTTAGTTACCTTGTTTAATGTTAGTTCTTTACAAGAAATATTTAAGTGTTTACGATTAAAAAAACACATGATAATTAAAATAATACTTCTTTTTGGTAAAAAATGTTGTGAGTTCTTAAAAAGAGTTATATATTTGCAGTGTCTATAAGACGTTATAGACACTTTTTCTTTTTCATAGCAATTTTCCCACTCAATTTATTGAGTGGGTTTTTTTATGAAAGAAGTGAATTTTATAAAAAATTTAAGCAGACCAATCTTATCGACTTATATTTAGTATAAGTAGGAAAGTCTGGACACCACAGAGTAGTATAGCGGATAGTAACCGTCCGATGAAAGTCGAGGACAAGTGCAGCAGAAAGTATGTACAGGTAATGCTGTAGTGAAACCAGGTAAACTCTATACGGTGCAATGTCATGTACATTAGAGCTCGAGCGCTACTCGCGCGATTCTAAGGGGTAGGCAGATTGATTTTACGAGTAATTGTAAAACTAGATAAATGATAAGAGCCTTATTTTATAAGGAACAGAATCCAGCTTAACGGTCTGCTTTTTTAACTTTTAATACTAAAAATCCCTTAAAACAATGGTTGTTTTAAGGGATTTTCAATTAGGTTAAATTGCTAATTTGATAATAAATTAACATTTTAGGTTACTTGTATTTATGATTTATTGTTTTTTAAATAAAAAATTATTTTAAACTTAGTATTTAAGTCATTTTATTGTTTATCTTTTAAAATTGAGTTAAAAATAGTACTTTTGTGTAGCAAAAATTAACTGAAATATATGGGCTTTGACATTGATATGGTCAAAGGAATTTATTGTAAATCTGAAAAAGTATAAAAAAACAATTAGATGATTTAGCAGTAATCCATTAACATTAAAAACAAATCTTTTATGAGTATTTATAAAGATTATATAAAGGAAATTGAAGTTCGTAAAACTCAAGAACTTCATCCTAAACCAATTGATGGTGCTGAATTACTAAGCGAAATCATTACACAAATTAAAGATGTAAAAAATGAATACAGAGAAGATTCTCTAAACTTTTTTATCTATAATGTATTACCAGGAACAACAGCAGCAGCAACTGTAAAAGCATCATTTTTAAAAGAAATTATTTTAGGTGAAACTACACTTAAAGAAATTACACCTTCTTTTGCATTCGAACAATTATCACACATGAAGGGAGGTCCTTCAATAAAAGTATTGTTAGATATTGCTTTAGGAAATGATACTTCTTTAGCAAAACAAGCAAGTGAAGTTTTAAAAACGCAAGTTTTTCTTTACGAAGCAGATACTGAACGTTTAGAAGATGCTTTCAAAAACGGAAATAATTTCGCAAAAGAGATTATAGAAAGTTATGCTAAAGCTGAGTTTTTTACAAAGCTTCCTGAAATTGAAGAGGAAATTAAAATAGTTACTTTTGTAGCAGGTATCGGAGATATTTCTACTGATTTACTTTCGCCAGGAGGTGATGCACATTCTCGTTCTGACCGTGAATTACATGGTCAATGTTTGTTCGAACATAATAAAGAGCAACAACAAGAACTGATTGCTTTACAGAAACAACACCCTGATAAAAGAGTGATGTTAATTGCCGATAAAGGTACAATGGGAGTTGGTTCATCTAGAATGTCTGGTGTAAATAATGTGGCTTTATGGACAGGTATAAAATCGAGTCCTTATGTTCCTTTTATAAATATAGCGCCAATTATTGCTGGTACAAACGGAATTTCTCCAATTTTTTTAACAACTGTTGGAGTAACTGGAGGTATTGGTATTGATCTTAAAAACTGGGTTAAACAAAAAGATGAAGCAGGTAATACTGTTAGAGATGAAGATGGAGAACCTATTTTAAAAGAAGCATACTCTGTAGCTACAGGTACTGTACTTACTGTAAATACTAAAGAAAAAAAATTATATAATGGCGATAAAGAATTAATGGACATTTCCGCTTCATTAACTCCTCAAAAAGCCGAGTTTATAAAAGCTGGAGGGTCTTACGCTGTTGTATTTGGTAAAAAATTACAAGCCTTTGCTTCAAAAGCATTAGGTACTGATATTATTCCTGTATTTGCTTCATCAAAAGAAATTTCAATTGAAGGACAAGGACTTACAGCTGTAGAGAAAATATTTAATAAAAATGCTGTTGGTACAACTCCAGGTAAAGTTTTACATGCAGGTTCTGATGTTCGTGTAGAAGTAAATATTGTAGGTTCACAAGATACTACTGGACTAATGACTTCTCAAGAATTAGAGATGATGGCAGCAACTGTAATTTCTCCTATTGTTGATGGTGGATACCAATCGGGTTGTCATACCGCTTCAGTTTGGGACGATAAATCAAAAGCAAATATTCCTAGACTGATGAAGTTTATGAATGATTTTGGTTTGATAACTGCAAGAGATCCTGAGAATAAGTATAAACCAATGACCGATGTAATTCACAAAGTTTTAAACGACCTTACTGTGGATGATTGGGCAATAATTATCGGTGGAGATTCTCATACAAGAATGTCAAAAGGTGTTGCTTTTGGTGCAGATTCAGGAACCGTTGCCTTGGCTCTTGCTACAGGTGAGGCGTCTATGCCAATTCCGCAATCGGTAAAAGTTACCTTTAAAGGAGATATGAAAAGCTATATGGATTTTCGTGATGTTGTTCATGCAACTCAATCTCAAATGCTTGATAAATTTGATGGTGAAAATGTTTTTCAAGGAAAAATTATTGAAGTTCATATAGGAACACTTACTGCCGATCAAGCATTTACTTTTACAGATTGGACTGCAGAAATGAAAGCAAAAGCTTCTATTTGTATTTCTGAAGATGCTACTTTAATCGAATCTTTAGAGATTGCGAAAGGTAGAATTCAAATTATGATCGACAAGAAAATGGACAACCAAAAACATGTTCTTCAAGGATTGATTGATATTGCTGATAAAAGAATTTCAGAAATTAAATCTGGTGATAAGCCAGCATTAACTCCTGATGCAAATGCAAATTATTTCGCAGAATTTGAAGTAGATTTAGATCTTATCAATGAGCCAATGATTGCAGATCCTGATGTATATAATGACGATGTTTCTAAACGTTATACGCATGATACTATTAGACCGCTTTCTTTTTATGGAGGAGATAAAAAAGTAGATTTAGGATTTATTGGGTCGTGTATGGTTCATAAAGGCGATATGAAAATTTTGGCTCAAATGCTTAAAAACATTGAAGAGCAAAAGGGGAAGGTTGAATTTAAAGCTCCTTTAGTTGTTGCACCACCTACCTATAATATTGTAGATGAGTTAAAAACAGAAGGTGATTGGGAGGTTTTACAAAAATATTCTGGTTTCGAATTTGACGATAATGCCCCTAAAGGATCGGCACGTACAAAATACGAAAACATGTTATATTTAGAGCGTCCTGGTTGTAACCTTTGTATGGGGAATCAAGAAAAAGCATCGGTTGGTGATACTGTAATGGCAACATCTACACGTCTTTTTCAAGGAAGAGTTGTTAAAGATTCTAAAGAGAAAAAAGGAGAATCGTTACTTTCATCAACACCAGTTGTCGTTTTATCTACAATATTAGGAAGAACTCCTTCGATTGAAGAATACGTTGCAGCGGTAAAAGGTATCAACTTAACAATGTTTAAGCCTTCTCATAAATTATTAGTGAAATAATTATAGGATGATTTAATAAAAATCATTTTAATATAATAGTTATCAAAACCAATGAAGTTCGCTTCATTGGTTTTTTTGTTTTTCTAAATTAATAGATGTTTAAAGCTAATTAGAAGATAAAAAGATTCAGAAAATTATATCTACCGATTTCAGAAATAATAAATATATTTTTGAGTATTTGTTTAGTTTCACTCAGAGTCAATATTCTTCAATTAAGTTTAATCGAATTGTAGATATGGAAATTGGTATTAATGAAAAAGGTGAGTTTCCATCAAAATTTAAATGGCTTAAAGGAAATATTGGTAAAATAAAATTAACAGCATTCCAAGGAAAAAATATTGAACAAACAGATATTATAAGTCTTGGTAAATCAGGAGTTTTAATTTTTGGAGAAATGGAAGCAGAGTATCAGTTCAATTATGCTGATGCTAAAGGAATTTGTTTTATACAATTTGGATTTCCAAAATATTATGTAAAACAAAAAAGGATTGAATTTGAAACTAAAATATCAAAAATTGAATTAGAAAAAAAAAATTCACACATCTCAAGAATAAAACTTAAACGGGATATATTAAAAGAGTTTCAGAGAGAAAAACATAATATTTTTGAACTATTTAAAAAAGAAGATAAGGTTGATGTTTCTGATAAAGATTTACAAGGTCAATATTCAATGGAAATTGAAAAAAAATAAAGATAGTCTTTTAAGAATTTAAAAATTAAAATAAAAACCAAACTCTCGTTATTCTGAATTTATTTCAGCATCGCATAAAGTGAATAAATACAGATACGGCAAATCAGGATGTGAAACTGAAATAAATTCAGTTTGACGGATTCTATTTTACAGCGAAGCGATAAAAGATAAAACCGTTTTTTAATGAAATTTAAAATTTTAAAATTCATTAAAAACAGAAGGAGATTATAAGAATAAAAAAACTTATATTTATGTAGATTGTATTCTACAAATTTTCTAGCCTATAACTAAAATACACTAAATGGTAATTTACAATTAGAAACAAGTTTTAGAAGTTAAATTAAAAGAGTATTTTGATAAGTTTTATTTATATATTTGACTTCATTAAAAATAATGAAACATGAAACTTTTAAAAGATAAGACAGCAATTATTACAGGAGCTACTAGAGGAATCGGTAGAGGAATAGCATTAGAATTTGCAAACCAAGGATGTAATATTGCGTTTACTTATAGTTCATCGGTTGAAGCAGCAACTGCTTTGGAAAATGAATTAACAACTTTAGGTATAAAAGCAAAAGGGTACCAATCTAACGCAGCTGATTTTGATGCAGCTCAAGAATTAGCAAAAAATGTTTTAGAGGAATTTAAAACAATTGACGTACTTGTAAATAATGCGGGTATTACTAAAGACAATTTATTAATGCGTATTTCAGAAACTGATTTTGATAAGGTTATTGAAGTTAATTTAAAATCTGTTTTTAATTTAACAAAAGCTGTTATTAGACCAATGATGAAACAACGAGCGGGCTCAATTATTAATATGAGTTCAGTAGTTGGATTAAAAGGAAATGCGGGTCAGGCAAATTATGCAGCTTCAAAAGCAGGAATTTTAGGTTTTTCTAAATCGGTAGCTTTAGAGTTAGGTTCAAGAAATATTAGAAGTAACGTAGTTGCTCCTGGTTTTATTGAAACTGAAATGACAGCAAAATTAGATGAAAAAGTGGTAGATGCTTGGCGTAATGATATTCCTTTAAAAAGAGGAGGTACTCCAAAAGATATTGCAAACGCTTGTGTATTTTTAGCTTCGGATATGAGTGCGTATATTACAGGACAAACATTATCGGTTGACGGAGGAATGTTAACATAAAATATTTAATCAATAAAAAAAGCGTAGCAAATTGCTACGCTTTTTTTATTGATTAAATTCATTAAAACTACCATCGTTATACAGCAGTATAATTTTAACTAATTTTTTATCGCCGATATTAGGTGTCTTCATTTCTAAATCAACTTTTTCTATTAAATTTTTATCTTGAGAGAGTAGAGTAGGCTTTGTTTCCTCTTTATCTTCTTCAATTTCTGGTACAACAACAATTTTTTCTTTTTTAGGAAATTCACCTTCGCCATATAAAAACCAATATAAGTCTACTTCAGGAAATTTATTAACCGTTTTCATAACAAAATCTAAACTAGGTTTATTTCTACCAGATAGAAGATGAGATATACTAGAGCGTTGAACCTCTATAGTATCTGCAAAAGTTGACGATGTTAAATTGTAATACGAAAGTATTTTTTTTAATCTGATAAGTATGTCCATAGCTAAATTACATTTGTGTATTTGTGTTTACTAAGTCAAAAATACACATTTGTAACCCATAAACAAAGTGTTTAACAAAATATATTTTATTAAATACTAAAAGTTTTTTATTTGTAATTATAAATATTGTAACACAATCAGTTTTTTATAATACGTAGTAAGACCTGTTTAAATTTCATTTTTATTCATTTAAAAATTTTATTTTATAGTAGTTGAAAAATCGAATTTTGATTTTCCGTAGTTCTTTTCTTCTTTTCTTCTCTTTAGCGATTCTGAATTCTGAAATAAATTCAGAAGACGATAATTGGTTTTTGATTTGATACTATTTTTTAACACTTTTTTCTTTTCTTGTTCTTTGCTTAATACTTAATTTCTTTTCAGCAGAATGAAATCTGGTTCTGTAATTTTTGTTTTAAACAAGTTTTATATTTTCTTATTTATATAATCGAATCGAATAGGAGAGAGGAACAGTAAATTGTTTATTAAATAGCGAGTAAAGTAATTATTATCTATGATAAAAGTTTTAGATTTTTAAATTTACCTACAAAACCCATATATTACATATGTAAATAAAAAGTTTTAGGTCACAAATCACTTAAGTAAAAGATGGTTGATTACTATTGTAATTATATAGTTCCAGGAAGCTAAATTAGTGATGACTAATATATAACTATGTAATATTGTAAACTGTAAACAAGAGTTAGAGTTTTTACATGCGTATGGTAAAAGAAGAGCATGTATTTTAGCTAATAATAATTTACAATTGTGTTTATTTAGCTTGTATCACGAGTAATTCAATTGATTTACAATTGTATTTTTTCACATCCTATTAGACACCGGAAAACAGTTTACATAAGTTAAATCAAGTTGTTTGTTTTGTTATTTAGTTGTTATTTAGTATTGTAAATCATTAAAACATCAATATGTTCTTGTTGTTAAAATTTTACAGGACAAATAATAGTAATATACCTTTACTTTCATACATACTTTTAAAAATTAAAAATTGAAGTTTGTCTGTTTTGTCTGTTTTTTTATTTACTTTATATTATACCTGTTTTAAATTTCACCTGAAAAAAACAACAGGTAAAATAAAAAATATTATTTATCGGTCAACTGAATTTTATTTCAGATTTCAGATTCACATCTTTATTGTATCTGTTGATGCAAATAAAGTAATTCAGTATGATGTTTATCTGTTAAAAAAAAACTTTGTAACATACATAACAGAATGGTAAGGAATCGAATTGTTAAAGGAATTAAAATGTATCGATAATTTGAACTTTTTATGTTGGTGTTAACTTTGACTTTGACCTTAAAATAAATGGATACTAAAAAATCCGTAATTTTATCTGTGAAATAATCGAAAGATTGAATTTAGCACAAATTTCTAGCCCCGATTGAAGTAATTGTTTGAGCTCCTTTTTTGATTTTTTTCAAAAAAGAGCGAGTGCGAAAAGCGGGAAATTGCTTCAAAAAAAATAATATAGAAATAGTAGGCTAAAATAAGGTAAGAAATTAAATCGGACAAAAGGAGTTTGTTTTAGGTTTATATTTTATATCCTAATTTGCCGTAATTACTCCTGGTTGACGATAATTTAGTTTTAATTTAATCTCTTAAACTCTTAAAATGAAAAGGAATCGTAAAATAAAAAAAGCCTGAACAATTTGTTCAGGCTTAACAAAATAAAAAATTATGATTATTTTATATAAGGTAGGTACTAAAAAAAAATGTTTGATTTATTTCTTATTTTCAATCCAAGTTTTAGCATTTACAAACGCTTCTAACCAAGGTGAAACTTCGTCTTTTCTTCCGGCAGGGTAGTTTGCCCAGTTCCATTGGAAAGTTGAACGTTCAATATGTGGCATTGTTACTAAATGACGACCTGTAGCATCACATAACATTGCTGTGTTATAATCTGAACCATTAGGATTATTAGGGTAACCTTCATATCCATATTTAGCTACAATACTATAATTAGTTTCAGCTTCTGGTAAGTTAAATTTTCCTTCACCATGAGAAATCCAAACACCTAATTCAGTTCCTGCTAAAGAAGATAACATTACCGAATTATTCTCTTGAATTTTAACAGAAGTAAATGAGCTTTCATGTTTCTTAGAATCGTTATGAACTAATCGACCATGTACTTTATGATCAGGATTGATTAAGTCTAATTCCATCCATAATTGAGCACCATTACAAATTCCTACAGATAAAGTGTCTTCACGTTTAAAGAAATTCTTTAAAGCGGTATTTGCTTTTTCATTATATAAAAATGCTCCAGCCCAACCTTTTGCAGAACCTAAAACATCAGAATTAGAAAAACCACCAACAGCTCCAATAAATTGAATATCTTCTAAAGTTTCACGACCAGAAATTAAATCTGTCACGTGAACATCTTTAACATCGAAACCAGCTAAATACATTGCATTTGCCATTTCACGTTCAGAGTTTGAACCCTTTTCACGAATAATAGCTGCTTTTGGTCTGTCTTTTTTATCCGAAGAACCTAAAACATCTGCAATTTTTCCTGTAAAATTAGTAGGGAAAGTATATTTTAAAGGTTGATTTTTATAGTTGTCAAACCTATTTTTAGCTAAACCATTTGCAGTTTGCTTATCATCTAATAAATAAGAAGTTTTATACCAAGTATCTCTAACTTCAGAAACATCAAAAGAGAAGTTATCTTCATTATTTTTAATGGTAACTTTACCTGAATCATTTGCTGTTCCAATAGTAAAGAACTCAATATTATTTTCTGATAAAATAGTTTCTACTGAAGCATCAGCTTGAAAAACAATTCCTGCATTTTCAGCAAATAAAACTTTTAATGAATCTTCTTCTTTTAAAGAAGATATATCAAAATCAGCTCCTAAATTAACATCAGCAAAACACATTTCTAATAAAGTAGTTAATAATCCACCAGAAGCAACATCGTGTCCTGCAGAAATTTTATCAGCTTTAATTAAATTTTGAATCGTATTAAAAGCATCTTTTAAGAAGGCTGCATTTGTAACATCTGGAGCTTCATTTCCAATAGTATTTAACACTTGATTGAAAGAACTACCACCTAATTTGAAAGAATCTTGCGAAATATTGATATAATAAATGCTTTCTCCATTTTTTTGTAAAACAGGTTCTATTACTTTAGATAAGTCATTACAATTTGCTGTTGCAGAGATTATTACAGTACCTGGAGAAATCACTTCATCTTCCTTGTATTTCTGCTTCATTGATAAAGAATCCTTTCCTGTTGGCACGTTGATACCTAAATCAATAGATAACTCAGAAATAGCTTTTACCGCTTTATATAAACGAGCATCTTCACCTTCATTTTTACAAGGCCACATCCAATTTGCTGATAAAGAAACCGAAGCTAAATTATCTTTTAAAGGTGCCCAAATAATATTTGTTAATGATTCTGCAATTGAATTTCTACTACCTGCTGCAGGGTTAATTAATGCAGAAATAGGCGAGTGTCCTATAGTAGTTGCAATTCCTTCTTTTCCGTTATAATCTAGTGCCATAACACCAACATTATTTAAAGGAATTTGTAAAGGACCAACACATTGTTGTTTTGCTACTTTACCACCAACACATCTATCAACTTTATTGGTTAACCAATCTTTACAAGCAACTGCTTCTAATTGTAAAACTTGATTTAAATAGATGTTTAAATTCTTCGTTTTATATCTTGAATTTTTGTAATTTCTTACAATAGTTTTATCAGTTAAAACAGTTTTAGGAGAACTACCAAACATATCTTCTAAAGCTAAATCCATAGGTTTATCACCTTTAGTTTCAGATTCAAAAGTAAAACGATTATCACCAGTAACATCACCAACGGTATATATTGGAGAACGCTCACGTTCAGCAATTTTTTGTAACGTATCAATGTGTTTTTCAGCGATAACTAATCCCATTCTTTCTTGAGATTCGTTTCCGATAATTTCTTTTGCTGATAAAGTAGGATCTCCAACAGGTAAGTTATCTAAATTGATTTTACCTCCAGTATCTTCCACTAATTCTGATAAACAGTTTAAATGTCCACCAGCACCATGGTCATGAATCGAAACGATAAAGTTTTCATCACTTTCTACCATACCACGAACAGCGTTTGCAGCACGTTTTTGCATTTCAGGATTCGAACGCTGTACGGCGTTTAATTCAATTCCTGAAGCAAATTCACCAGTATCTGCAGATGAAACTGCAGCACCACCCATACCAATTCTATAATTTTCACCACCAAGAATTACAATTTTATCTCCTTCTTTAGGGGTATCTTTTAATGCTTGTTCGGCTTTTCCATATCCAATTCCACCAGCTTGCATGATAACTTTATCAAACCCTAGTTTTCTTGGTTTAGCATCACTTGAAGCAGTGTTTTCTTCGTGTTCAAAAGTTAATACAGAACCTGTAATTAACGGCTGACCGAATTTGTTTCCAAAATCAGATGCTCCGTTAGATGCTTTTATTAAAATATCCATAGGAGTTTGGTATAACCAATCTCTAGCTTCAAATTTATTTTCCCAGAATCTTGTATTTTTAACTGAATCGATAGAAGCTTCTAAGCGAGAGTAAGAAGTCATATAAACTGCTGTTCCTGCTAAAGGTAAAGAACCTTTTCCTCCAGCAAGTCTATCTCTAATTTCTCCTCCTGAACCTGTTGCAGCTCCGTTAAAAGGCTCTACAGTAGTAGGGAAGTTGTGAGTTTCTGCTTTTAATGAAATTACAGATTCAAACTCTTTAGTTTCATAAAAATCAGGCTTATCAGCCGATTTTGGTGCAAATTGTTCAACTTTAGGACCTTTTATAAAAGCAACATTATCTTTATATGCTGAAACAATATCGTTAGGAAATTGTTTAGATGTTTCTTTTATCAATTTGAATAAAGATGTTGGCATCTCTTCACCATCAATAACAAAAGTTCCGTTAAATATTTTATGACGACAATGTTCTGAATTTACTTGGCTAAAACCAAAAACTTCAGAATCTGTTAATTTTCGTCCTATTTTTGTTGCTACTTCTTCTAAATATTCAACTTCTTCATCGCTTAAAGCCAAACCTTCTTTTTCATTATAAGCGGCAATGTCTTCAATGTCTAAAATTGGTTCTGGTTGAATATCGATTGTAAAACTATCTTGTTTTAAACCATTGTATTTTTGAGAAATCATCGGGTCGAAATCAGAATAATCGGCTGAAACAACGTCAAATTCTTCTATTCTGATGATATCAGAAATACCCATATTTTGAGTTATTTCTACGGCATTGGTACTCCAAGGAGTAATCATTGCAGCTCTTGGACCAACAAAAAAGACATCTAACGATGTCGCATTTATTTTTGGTTGTTCTCCAAATAACCAGGTAAGTTTTGAAATAGTTTCTGTAGATAATTCTTTTGTTGTTTGAACAGTAAATATTTTACTGCTAACGTTTCCAAAGAAATGAATCATTATTTTGCTGTATTAAGTTGTGTTTGTGTTGTTTTTTAATCAATTTTAATTGACAAATTTACTTATTTTCAAATTAAATAAACAGATAAAAAACAGATAAAATTCAGTAAACGCATAAAAAAAACAACAAATTTTGCTGTTTTTTATTTAATTTCTATCAGGAACTCTATTTATTTCAATTTTACCTTTTTTACGTACTTTGTAATTTTCGTAGCAATTTAAAACGGCTTCAATTATTTGTAAGTCACTTGCTTTTTTGATAAAATAGGCTGAATAATCACAGTCTGTTAGCAGTTTATTTAACTCTTGTTTATCCATCTCTAAATATTCCATCATTACTTCTCTATCAAATTTACCTGCAAGCATTTTACGTAAATCGTCTTTTTTCTTTAGTTTTTGTAATTTTTTAAGTTGCTTAGGTTTTCTTCCGAAGAGGTTATAGATTAAATCAACAGGGTTTAATAATTTTGAAATTGGCGATGTTATTTTTTGAGGTTTACCTATTTCATAGGTTTGCGGCAGTCCATTGATATGGATTCGTGTAAATTTATCTTTAGGAACTTGTTTTACATCTATTTCTAAAACGCCAATTAATGCTGTTGATTTAATAACAACTTCTTTAATCTCTTCGGGTTTTTCTTGTAATGAAATAACCACTTCGTTTCCTTTTAGCAAATCGTTAGTTACTTTTAATTTGATAGAAGAGAAGCCGATAAAAGACACTAAAACAGTATCATTTGCTTTTGATGTTACTTCAAAAAGTCCTTTTTCGTTGGTAATAGTACCAACAACCGAGTTTAAATTTAAAATATGCGCAGCGCTTAACGGTTTTTTGGTTTTCGCATCAATAACCTGTCCTTTTAATTGCTGAGAATACCCTGAAAAGGAGATACATATAAGTAAGGTAAGAAATAAGTATGTTTTTTGCATGCTGCAATAATAAGGATTATTGCTATGAAATTAGTTAAGAAACTGTGAAATTGAAAAATTGGAAGAATAATTTAGGAGGAGGTTTTATCTCTTATTTATAAAAAAAACTGCTTCAAATCTGAAGCAGTTTAAAAAGTGCACGTAACAAGAGTCGAACTTGCACATCCTTACGAATACAAGCCCCTCAAGCCTGCGCGTCTACCAATTCCGCCATACGTGCGTGCTAAAATAAAAAAAGCTAAGCGTAATGCTTAGCTTTTTGTGACCGGGCTGGGGCTCGAACCCAGGACCCTCTCCTTAAAAGGGAGATGCTCTACCAACTGAGCTACCAGGTCATTTTTGCTTATTTGTCTAAGCGGTTGCAAATATACAACGGTTATATTGAATATTAAAAAAAAATGTTCTTTTTTTTAATATTTTTTTAAAGATATTTGTAATCGCTTAATTATTAGAATTATGAAAACAGTATTAATAGGGTATATGGGAAGTGGAAAATCGACAATTGGTCGATTATTGGCTAAAAAAAAGAATAGTCCTTTTATTGACCTAGATGATTATATAGAGGATAAAGAAAAAATGACTGTGTCTGAAATTTTTGAAACGAAAGGAGAAATTTACTTTCGAAAACAAGAACACTTCTATTTAAAAGAAATTTTAGCCTTAAAACAAGATTTTGTTGTGTCGTTAGGAGGTGGCACGCCTTGTTATGCGAGTAATATGGATATTCTGATTGCTGATAAAAACGCAACATCCGTTTATTTAAAAACAAGTATTGCTACAATCGTACAGCGATTGACTAATGAAAAAAATCAAAGACCCTTAGTAGCACGACTAAAAGAAGAAGATTTACACGAGTTTATTGCCAAACATTTATTTGAACGAAGTTATTTTTATCATCAAGCAAAGCATTTGCTAACTGTTGACGCTAAAAAAGTAACGGAAATTGTTACTGAATTAGCGCTTTTAGTAGATTAATAAACTTAAACTAGGTTAAATAAACTAGTGTTTGGTTGTCTTTAAATTCAACAACAACGTGTTCTTTGGTTGAGGTTGAAAGAGAAATCCCTTTAAAATCGGCTTTTACAGGATATTTCTTGTGGTTTCTGTTCACCAAAACAGCGGTTTTAAAACGCTTTAATGGAACGTCTAAAAAATGCTTTACCGCATAAATTAAGGTAGTTCCAGAGTTTAAAACATCATCAATTAAAACCAATGATTTATTCTCATATCCTGTAACGCTTAAAGAGGTGGTTATTGGTTTTATAGGATTTTTTTTATCGATAAAAACCTTGCATAATTTGATTTTTAAAGGCGATATTTCCGATAATACTTTGTGTATTTTTTCAGCAAATAAATAGCCATTATTAGCAATTCCTGCAATGATAATTTCTTTTTCATCGCTATTACTTTCGTAAATTTGAAAGGCAATACGACGGATTTTTTGTTCAACTTGTAGGTTATTTAATATAATAGAGTCTGATACGTTCATTTTTATTTAAAAATTTAAAAAGAAAAGATAAAGATATTACAAATTACGGTAATTTTAACCTGATTAATTGTCATTTTGGTTAGAATCGTCTTCAAAACTATTGTCGGTATTAATTTCAGAATTACCATAATCATCAATATCTCTTCTGTCTTTTTTGGTAGGTCTTCCTGCGCCTTTTTTTCGATAATAATCTTTTGAATATTTCAATAAAGCAGTTCTATCAAACTCTTCTTTTGGGGTTAAATCTTTTCGGTATAAATCAACCAATTTAGCGCCAACACGGCTATCAGGTATGTCTAAGACTTTTATCTTATAATTTATTTGATTCTTTCGAATGCTTATTTCTTCATTTCCGAAGATTTCTTTTGATGGTTTTAATTTAACACCATTAATTTTAACGTGTCCTTTTTTACAGGTATCAGTAGCGATACTTCGGGTTTTAAAAAAGCGGATACACCACAAGTATTTATCAATTCTCATAATAAAAGTTAAAATTTATCTTTTAGTTTTTTACAAAGGTATAAAAATGGTAAATTGCAAGTTAAAATTTCAGAATTAAATGATAAAATTTAAACACCTTTTTTATTTCGCAGTAACTAGTATTTTTCTGTATTCCTGCGGATCAGATAATGGAAGAACTATTGTTCGTTTTGACCATGAGGCGCAAGCAGTAAAAGATAGCGACATCCTTGTTGAATTCTTAAAAACGCATTATTATAAAGATGATGTTGACTCTATAAAGCCTTTAATTAAAGGAAAAACAGCCTTATTTACCGATAGTCGATTAAAAACCGAAACGGTAAATGAATACGATTTAGATTATACCTATTATCATTTCGTAAAAAAACAAGGAATATCAACCAAGAAAAATACTACTGTTGTTGATTCTGTTTTAACAACGTATCGATTAAGTTCATTAGTTGTCTCAGATAAATTAGTAAAAGAACAAGATTTAGAAACACCAACTTGGTTTAATGCACAACAAATTGCTGTTAGAGGCTGGTTGTATGGTTTCACGCATTTTAAAGGAGGCGTCTTAAAAAAACAAGACAACGCTCCTAATTTATACGAGGGTGCTGGTGAAGGTTTTTTCTTAGTTCCTTCAGGATTATCTTATAGAAATGCAGGGGCTTTAGCTAATAAAAATTTACTTTATATGGTTAAATTACATGATATTGTAGAAGATACAGACCATGATTTAGATAATGTGCCTTCTATTAAAGAAGATGTAAACGGTGATGGGAAACCTTGGAATGATGATTCTGATAACGATAGAGTTCCTAATTATTTAGATAATGATGATGACGGAGATGGGAAATTAACTAAAGAGGAGGTTAATAAGCAAGGTGGTGATCCGCTGAGTAATTTTAGCGATGCTACAAGACCTTCTGTACCTGATTTTTTAAATAGATTTATTAGATAATATTTTTTAAAAAAAAAATAAAAAAATCCTGAACAAATTGTTCAGGATTTTTTTTGTTTTAAATTTTATTTAAAACATATAAGAAACACCTACAATAATTTGATTTACACGGGTATCAAATTCAATTTTTGTATTACTTGGACTCGCAGCTGTTTTATTAATTAATTCACTTTGGGTATCTGAAAAAGCTCTTTCCCAACGAACATCAATACCGAACTTCCCTAAATCAACACCTGCACCTAATTGCATTCCTACTGAAAAACCATCAGCTTTTACATCTTTAATTTTATCGGTGTCAAAATCTCCTTCAATAACATATTGAAAAGCAGGCCCTGCAAAAACACGTCCTACACCACCTATTTTTTTGCCAATTAATACAGGAACATCAATTTTTCTAAAAGAATACGATGTTTTTATAGGGGAAGATGTAATACTTGGTGTAAAAACAACATCGCTATTTAACTGAGTATACACTAATTCTGGCTGAATAAATAAACCGATAATAGGGATTTTACCTCTTAAAAAGACCCCTGCATGAAAACCTGTTTTACTTTCACCACCCGAAAGAACATCGTTTTTAACATCTGAAAAAGAATCTGAATTGTAATTAATTCCTCCTTTTATACCGAATTTTGTTTGACCTTGCATTTGTGTAGCTCCTATAAAAAGAAGTGCTCCTAAGATAATTTTTTTCATTGTTTTTAATTTTAAGTAGTTATTATTAATTTGATTTTCTGTTTTCTTGATAATAAATAAAGATAAAAAAAGCATCATTTATAAAAAATGATGCTTTTCATGTATTATAAAATGTGTGAAAAAATATTATTTTCTCGAAATCACTTTTTCAACTGCTTGAATGATTGCTTTATCGTTTAAACCGTATTTTTCCATCAATTCATCAGGAGTCGCCGATTCACCAAAACTATCATTAACCGCTACAAATTCTTGTGGAGTAGGTGTGTTGGTTGCTAAACAACGTGCAACGCTTTCACCTAAACCTCCAAATTTATTATGCTCTTCAGCAGTTACAATACATCCTGTTTTTGCTACAGATTTTAAAATAATTTCTTCATCCAACGGTTTAATTGTGTGAATGTTTATTACTTCCGCAGAAATTCCTTTTGCTTCTAATTGCTCGGCAGCCTGTAAAGCTTCCCAAACTAAATGCCCAGTGGCAACAATAGTTACATCAGTTCCTTGGGTCATTTGAATTCCTTTACCAATGATAAAAGGCTCATCAGTCATAAAAACAGGTACTTTTGGACGACCGAAACGTAAATATACAGGTCCTTGGTGTTCTGCAATTGCTAAGGTAGCTGCTTTTGTTTGGCTATAATCACAGGTATTAATTACTGTCATACCAGGTAACATTTTCATTAAACCGATATCTTCTAAAATTTGATGCGTAGCACCGTCTTCACCTAAAGTTAAACCAGCGTGTGAAGCACAAATTTTAACGTTTTTATCAGAATAGGCTACAGATTGACGAATTTGGTCATAAACACGCCCTGTTGAAAAGTTTGCAAATGTTCCTGTAAATGGAATTTTACCACCAATTGTTAAACCAGCTGCAATACCAATCATATTGGCTTCAGCAATCCCTATTTGAAAGAAACGCTCTGGATGATTATTTTTAAAATCGCCCATTTTTAAAGACCCTGTTAAATCGGCACATAAGGCAACTACATTAGGATTTGTTTTTCCTAATTCTGTTAAACCATCACCAAACCCAGATCGGGTATCTTTTTTTTCAGTATAAGTATATTTTTTCATCAGTTGAGTTGTGTTGTTGTAAATTAAATACGTGCCAAAAATAATCTTTTAAAAAAAAATAGAACTACAAATTTATTAATTCTTTGTAAAGTTTATGAATAGGAAAACCCATTACGTTAAAATAACTGCCTTCAATTTTGGTAATTGCTACTTTACCAATCCATTCTTGAATGCCGTAAGCACCCGCTTTATCAAAAGGTTGGAAATTTTCTATATAGTAATGAACCTCATCATCAGATAATTTTTTAAAGGTGACATTAGTAGTGTCGTTAAAAATTTTCTTGAAGTTTTTATTTGAAATACAGATAGAAGTAATCACTTGATGTGTATTATCAGATAGGTTTTTAAGCATTTTAAAAGCATCATTATAATCTTTTGGCTTGCCCAACGCTTTATTATTGTGCCAAACAATCGTATCCGAAGTTATTAAAAGATCGGTTTGAGTTAGTTCATCTTTAAAAGGTTCTGCTTTTAAATCAGCTAAAAAATCTGCAATTTCTGTGCCTTTTAAATGCTTCGGATAAACTTCTTCAACTTCTTTTGTTTTAATGATAAAAGGAATGTTTAGGTCTTTAATTAATTGTTGTCTTCTAGGTGATTTTGAAGCTAAAATTACCGTGTATTTTGATAGTTTACTGGCTAACATGTTTTATAAATAAGATTTAAGGTAGTAAGATAAAATAGGGATGCTTAAAAATGTAAGCACAAAACCAATATTTAGTGTTTTTAATAAAAAAATGTAATTAGATGTAGTTGATGCTCGTAGTAAGTAGTAATAAAAAAACAAACTATAAAAAACCGTTAGAGAAAGTATTAATAAGCGTATATAAGTATTTTCAACATATAAGAAAGGGATTAACAAGAAGTTAAAACAAATAAAAACAGTTATGATTAAAGCTGTTTTTTTAGCCCTATTTCGCCCTAATAAAAAAGGTAAAGTTTCATTTTTGCTTTTATTATCATAGTTAATGATATCTATAATAATTCCTCTAACAATATTTGTTAAAAAAAAAGCAATAATATATATTGAAAGAATAATTTGTAAGTTAAAAATTAACTCAAATTGAGTTGCTGAGGTAGTGTTTATAGGCATATCAAACCAACAAACAAATAACATAAAAAAAGACCGTAAAAAAGGTCTTAATATATTACTCATAAATGTTTTTTCAATAATTTTTTTAGAATAGCTAATAATTATTGAAAAGAAAATTAAAAATAAAAAGCTATAACTAGGTTTTTCAATTTTAAAACATAATAATGTACTTAGAAAAAAACCTAAAAGACCAAAACTGACAGCATATATTTTTGAATATGGTAAAAAAATATTATTTGCTTTACCAATTTGTTTTTCATTGTAAAAAACAACTAAATAGCTAGAGGCTATTAGTAATAATAGTGCGCTTGTTAAAATACCTGCATCAAAAAAAGAAAGTATTGTTTCAAAACCATAACCGTATAAAAAACAATACTTAAACAAGAAAAATACAAATGCAAAGTATAAAAGTAATTTCCATCGAATTACCTTAAGCAACGTATTTATCATCATTAGTTTTCTTAGTTAAATTTTAATTGAAATCTTTTTTAATACGTGCTAAGTCTCTCTTATTGTCACGGTCTTTCATGGTTTGACGTTTATCATGCGTCTTTTTTCCTCTCGCTAAAGCGATATCTAATTTTGCCCATCCATTATTGTTGATAAATAATTTTAACGGAACAATGGTATTTCCTTTGGCTTCGACTTCGCGAGCTAATTTTTTGAGTTCGTTTTTATTTAACAATAAACGACGTTCACTTGTTGTTTTATGGTTAAAATGATTTCCAAAGGAATATTCTTCGATATACATATTAACGACAAAAAGCTCTCCTTGTTCATTAAATTCACAAAAACTTTCTGTTATTCGAGCCTTACTAAGTCGTATTGATTTAATTTCAGTACCTGTAAGCTGAATTCCTGCGGTATATTTATCGATTATCTCGTATTCAAAACGAGCCTTTTTATTTTGTATGTTGATTTTTTTTTGCATAATACTGCAAATATAACGATATAATATAATCCATATAATTTTTAAGCTTTTTTTAGCGGAGTGCAAGTAAGAGTAACAAGGAGGATTGTGTAAAATAATTTTAACAAACTATGATTTTAGTCATTTATTATAGTTATTTGATAAGGTAATTTTGTAGTATATTTTTAAAATAATTAATCATGAAAAAAGTTTTTTTAAGTATTGCTTTAGGCGTGTTATTTTTTACCAATGTAAATAATGCAAATGCTCAAGAAAGTTCAAAGGAGGGTTTAAAAAACACGACAAAAACGGATAAAAAATGGCAAGCTCGTTTCAGATGGGTTAGTGTATTACCAAACGAATCGGCAACGATAGAAACTATTGGAGGCGATGTTGATATTACACAAAGTTTTATTCCAGAATTAGATTTTACGTATTTTTTCACCGAAAATATTGCGGCAGAATTAATTTTAGGAACAACACAGCACGATGTTAAAGCAACAGCAACAACTTTAGGAAATGTAAATTTAGGCGATGTTTGGTTATTGCCTCCAACCTTAACAGTTCAGTATCATTTTACAGGAATGAACAAATTCAGACCGTATGTAGGAGCAGGGATAAATTACACTATTTTTTACGATGCAAATCCAGGAGCTGTTATTGATGTTGATTACGATAATGCCTTCGGATATGCGGCACAATTAGGTTTCGATTATGATTTAAACGACACTTGGTTTTTAAATGTTGATGCAAAATATATCGGTTTAAGTACTGATGTTACTGTAGATGCAGGAATTGCTACGGTAACTGCCGATGTTGATATCAATCCTATTTTAGTAGGTTTTGGTGTTGGTATGAGATTTTAATATAAAATCATTCAAAAACAACAATAAAGCGAGAAAAAAAGAGCGAAGAAAAAGAAAAAACGAAGAAAAAGAAAAAATTTGTTAATACCGTTATTACAGTAAACAGTTACAGTATTATCCTATTGCTAAAAAAAGAAAAGAACAAAAACAAACAACGAAAAAAGAGCTACCCTAAAAAGGTAGCTCTTTTGATTTTAGTTAGATTTTAGCTAGTAATTAATAAATTTAAATAGTAGTTTCTAGGTAGTTTCTAGTGTAACAGTTTGATTTCTAAAAACCAAATTATCATCAAAGGCATCTAATAGAATCACACTATCAGTGGTAACATTTCCTGATAATATTTCTTTCGATAATTGATTTAATACTTCTTTTTGAATCACACGCTTTACAGGTCTTGCACCAAATTCTGGTTGATATCCTTTTTTAGCCAAATATGCAACGGCATCATCAGTGGCATTTAAAGTAATATGTTGTTCGGCTATCATCTTTTTAACACCGTTTAATTGTATGCGTACAATCTGTTTAATATCTTTTTCTGATAAAGGCGTAAACAAGATAATATCATCAATTCTATTGATAAACTCAGGGCGGACGGTTTGTTTTAATAATCCTAAAACATCGGTTTTAGCTGAATCCATAGCGACATCAACATCATCTTTTAAAGTATCGAAACCTTCAAATTTCTCTTGAATTAAATGACTTCCCATGTTAGAGGTCATAATAATGATAGTGTTTTTAAAATCGGCAACACGCCCTTTGTTATCCGTTAAACGTCCTTCATCTAAAACTTGTAATAAAACATTAAACGTATCAGGATGTGCTTTTTCAATTTCATCTAACAGCACGACAGAATAAGGCTTTCTACGAACTGCCTCTGTTAATTGTCCACCTTCGTCATAACCAACGTATCCTGGAGGTGCTCCGACTAATCGGCTCACCGAATGACGCTCCTGATATTCACTCATATCAATACGAGTCATGGCATTTTCATCATCAAACAAATAATCGGCTAAGGCTTTTGCTAATTCTGTTTTTCCGACTCCTGTAGTTCCTAAAAATAAAAAACTTCCTAAGGGTTTGTTCGGGTTTTGCAAACCTGCTCTTGAACGACGAACCGCATCAGAAACTGCTGTAATTGCTTCTTGCTGTCCTACAACACGTTTGTGTAATTCATCTTCTAGTTTTAATAATTTTTCACGTTCCGACTGAATCATTTTAGTAACAGGAACGCCTGTCCATTTTGCCACAACTTCGGCAATATCTTCGTAAGTAACTTCTTCTTTAATTAAAGAATTTTCACGTTGATTTTCTAAAATAGCTTGCTGTTCTTCTAGTGATTTTTGAGCTTCTTTAATTTTTCCGTAGCGTAATTCGGCAACTTTACCGTAATCGCCATTTCGCTCGGCTTTATCAGCTTCTAAATTATAATTTTCGATATCCGTTTTTAATTGTTGAACCGTATCCACCACGGCTTTTTCTGATTGCCATTTTGCGTTTATTTCATTGCGTTCTTCTTTTAAATTAGCAACATCTTCATTTAAAGATTTTAATTTAACAACATCATTTTCACGTTTAATTGCTTCAATTTCAATTTCTAATTGCATTATTTTACGGTCAAGGATATCTAAATTTTCAGGTTTAGAATTCATTTCCATACGCAATTTAGCCGCCGCTTCGTCCATTAAATCGATGGCTTTATCTGGTAAAAATCGATTGGTAATATAACGTTGCGATAATTCAACTGAACCTATAATCGCTTCATCTTTAATACGTACTTTATGATGTGCTTCGTATTTTTCTTTAATCCCTCGAAGGATAGAAATAGCACTTTCGGTATCAGGTTCATCAACAATTACTTTTTGAAAACGACGCTCTAAGGCTTTATCTTTTTCAAAATACTTTTGATATTCATCTAACGTAGTAGCTCCGATTGCTCGTAATTCGCCACGAGCTAGGGCAGGTTTTAAAATATTTGCAGCATCCATGGCACCATCACCGCCACCCGCACCAACTAAGGTGTGTATTTCATCAATAAACAAAACAATATCTCCTTCGGATGCTGTAACTTCTTTTACGACAGATTTTAAACGTTCTTCAAATTCTCCTTTATATTTTGCACCTGCAATTAAGGCTCCCATATCCAGTGAATAAATCACTTTATCTTTTAAATTTTCAGGAACATCACCACGGATAATTCTGTGTGCTAAACCTTCGGCGATAGCGGTTTTTCCTGTTCCAGGTTCTCCCACTAAAATTGGATTGTTTTTTGTTCTTCGAGATAAAATTTGCAATAATCTGCGGATTTCTTCATCACGACCAATTACAGGGTCTAATTTTCCGTCTTGTGCTAATTTATTTAAATTATTGGCATATTTATTTAAAGAATTATAGGTTTCTTCGGCACTTTGAGAAGTAACTCGTTCACCTTTTCGCAATTCATCAATAGTAGCCGTCAAGCTTTTTTCGGTAACGCCTTGGTCTTTTAAAACCTGTGAAATTTGACTTTTAGATTTGAAAATTGCTAAAATTAAATGTTCAATAGAAACGTATTCATCGTTCATTTTTTTAGCAATAATTGACGCTTCATTTAACGCTTTATTCGCTTGTTTCGACAACATTAATTCTCCTCCAGAAACTTTAGGAAATCCTTCTAATTGTTTATCTAAAATTTGCTTTAAAAGAGTAATATTAATATTTAATTTCTTCAGAATAAAAGGCAATACGTTTTCATCGACAGAAAATAAGGCTTTAAAAATATGTTCGTTTTCTAATTGCTGATGTCCATACTCTTGCGCTATCTGCTGGGCTTTTTGTATGGTTTCTTGTGATTTTGTTGTATAATTATTCAAGTTCATAATTTAAAATTATTTTAATTAATTAACTTTTTCATTTTTTATTTATTGAAGTGACTAAAATCAAAAGTAGTACCAAGTAGAATTTTTAATCTTTTTAAAAAGCATAAAATCAATTTAAAGACATTTTGTCACTTAAAAACCTTAAGCAACCATCTTTAGATGACTTTTTGACATCTTTTTAATACTGTTTGACGCTGTTAATTATTTTATATCGTATATTTACCTTAAAACACAAAAAACCACATGGGAATACTTAACACAATATTTGGCAGTACTAAAGATACGAATAATTCAGAGGATAAAATATTTATTAATTGGATTCCGTTAATAGCATTATCGCAACTAGAAGACATAAAAAAACAATCACAAAAAGAACCGATTGCTATTTTTAAACATTCCACAAGATGTAGTATAAGTAGTGTTGCAAAAAGTCGTTTTGAAAAGAGTTTTGATGAATCTTTAAAAGATTTTAAAGTCTATTACCTTGATTTAATTTCTTATAGAGAAATTTCGAACGAAATAGCCATTCAATTTCAGGTAGAACATCAATCACCCTCAACTCTTAATTATTCAAAAAAAAGCAGTCGTAGCCCATGCTTCTCATTATGAAATTGCTCAAATCGATTTGACAAAATTCTAAAAAATATAGTGGTTTTATCAAAACTTACTTAAATACGTCGTATTTTTGCCTATTCGAAAAAAGTATAAAAAAGCATAAAATTGAGCAACGAAAACACACCTACACAAGAGACCAAAGGAAAAAACTTATACGATTATCAAAAAGAAGCACTCTTTAAAATATTCAAATGTTTTGAAACTGCTCCTGAAAATTTTCATTTATTATATCAACTGCCAACAGGTGGGGGTAAAACAGTAATATTTTCAGAAATTACCCGTCAGTTTATAAAACATTATCAGAAAAAAGTACTGATAATGACGCACCGAATCGAATTATGCAAGCAAACTGCAAAAATGCTTGGAGAGTTTGGGGTAGAAAATAAAATTATCGACAGTAAGGCCGATTTAGATGACCAGAATAAATACGATTGTTTCGTTGCAATGGTAGAAACGTTAAACAATCGTTTAAATGACGAAATGTTAGATATTTCTGATGTAGGCTTGGTTATTATTGATGAAGCACATTATAATTCATTTACCAAATTATTTAAGTTTTTTGATAAATCGTTTGTTTTAGGAGTTACCGCAACGCCTTTGAGTTCGAATATCAAATTACCAATGAAAGACAATTATGATGATTTAATTGCCGGTGAAAGTATTGGAACTTTAATTCAAAATGAATATTTAGCAAGAGCAAATGTTTTTTCTTATAATGTTGGTTTAACATCTTTAGAAATAGGAGCAAACGGAGATTATACTGTAAAATCATCGGAAGATTTATATACGAATACCGATATGCTATCAAAGCTTTTACAGGCTTATGAAGAGCGTGCAAAAGGTACAAAAACGTTGATTTTTAATAACGGAATTAACACTTCGCTACATGTATATGATACCTTTAAAAAAGCAGGATACCCGATTGCACACCTAGACAATACGAACACCAAAAAAGAACGTGATAGTATTTTAAAATGGTTTCACGAAACGCCAAATGCTATTATTACTTCGGTAAGTATTTTAACCACTGGTTTCGATGAGCCTTCGGTAAAATCTATTATTTTAAATAGGGCTACAAAATCATTAACATTGTATTATCAGATGATTGGTAGGGGTTCTCGTATTTTTAAAGGGAAATCTACATTTAATGTGATTGATTTAGGAAACAACTTTCATCGTTTTGGTCCTTGGGGAGCTGATTTAGATTGGCACAAAATGTTTAGAGCGCCTAATTTCTATTTAGATAATTTATTATCTGATGAAGAAATAGAAAGTGAATTTCGATACGAATTACCAACAAATATTAGAGAGGAATTTTCAAAAACTGAAGATGTCTATTTTGATGTAAAAAAGGTATATATTGAAACAATTCAAGCAGGACAATCGTCTAAAAAAGTGTTGGAAAAATCAATAGAACATCATGCGAAAATTTGCATCGAAAATAGTGAAGATGTTTTTGATGCCTTAATTTTAGCTAAAAAATTAGGCGGTGAAATTGATGATAGAATCCACCGATATTCTAAATGTATTTGTAAATCTACCCATAATTTTATCGATTGGCTTAGAGATGATTATCGAAAGAAATTAAATGCGTATTTACGTGCTAATTTTGATACCGTTTATGAAGAAATTTTTGGGCATCCACCAATTGAAGAGGAAGACGACGAAGAATAATAGTAGAAAATAGAGAAAACGATTCAAGTTTTAAGTAAATATAAAAAAGCCATTTCAATACGAAATGGCTTTTTTATGTGATAAATAATAAAATTAAATTTTGATAAATCTCTAAAATTCAATAGCTGGTAAAACCTTACCTATACATTCTCCAAAACCAATGCGAACCTCATCGTTTTTAGAATATCCACGCATAATAACAGTATCGTGATCGTTTATAAATTTACGATGTGAGCCATCATTCATTTTTAATGGATTTTGCCCTCGCCAAGTTAACTCTAACATAGAGCCAAAGCTATCTTTGGTAGGTCCTGAAATAGTTCCTGAACCCATCATATCTCCTGCGTTTATAGGGCAGCCGTTTATGGTATGATGTGCTAATTGCTGAGCCATAGTCCAATACATATATTTAAAATTGGAGTTACAAACTACGGTTTCTTCTTTTCCTTCAGGTTGAATAGCCATCTGTAAATTGATATCAAAACTATCTTTACCTTCTTTTTTCAAATACGGTAACGGTTCATGTACCTGCTTTGGGTTATCTACTCTAAAAGGCGCTAAGGCATCTAAAGTAACAATCCAAGGAGAAATAGTAGAGGCAAAGCTCTTTCCTAAAAATGGACCTAAAGGAACATATTCCCAAGCTTGAATATCACGTGCTGACCAATCGTTAAATAAAACTAATCCGAAAATATATTCATCGGCATCTTGAATAGGGATTCTATCACCTAAATCATTTGCCACTGTAGTAATAAAAGCCATTTCTAATTCAAAATCTAACAGTTTTGAAGCCCCGAAATTTGGTGTTGTACTCCCTTCGCTAGGTTTTTGTTGCCCAACAGGGCGACGCACAGGAGTTCCTGAAGGAATAATAGATGAACTTCTACCGTGGTAGCCAATAGGAATATGCAACCAGTTTGGCAATAAGGCATTTTCAGGGTCACGAAATAAAGACCCTACATTAGTTGCGTGTTCTTTACTTGCATAAAAATCGGTATAATCACCAACAGATACAGGAAGTTGCATTTCAACATCTTCTATTTTAAAAATAATACTCTCTTTATGTTCCTCATTTTTAAATAAATCATCATTATTTAAGTCAAAAATATCTGCAATTTTATTACGAACCAAACGCCAAGTTTTACGTCCATCGGCAATAAAATCGTTTAAGGTGTCTTGTAAGAATATATCATCTGTTAAAGGGATATTTTCAAAATATCCTAATTGATGCAATGCCCCTAGATCAATGGCAAAATTACCAATTCGAGTACCAATAGTAACAATATCATCTTTAGTTATAAAGACTCCAAAGGGAATGTTTTGTATAGGGAAATCTGAATCCTGCTCAACAGGTAACCAAGATTTTCTATTCGGATTATTTGCTGTTATTTTCATTGGATTATAGTTCTGTTTATTTTACATCAAACCTACATATTTTTTCAGTTAAAACCAATATTCAGTTCGTAAAAACTTTAAAATAAAGTTAAAATAACATAAACCATGTTAATATAGTATTAGTTAATTTATTATGTATAAGCTTGTTTAAAAAAGATAACAATTGCCTAAATTTTCCATAATAAAATTATTACATTTGGATTATTATATAACAAATTATACCACAAAAAATAAGATGCAAAAAGATCATCAAATATTCGATTTAATTCAAGAAGAGAAAGAACGTCAACTAAATGGTTTAGAGCTGATTGCTTCTGAAAACTTTGTAAGTGAACAAGTAATGGAAGCGCAAGGTTCTATTTTAACTAATAAATACGCAGAAGGATACCCAGGTAAACGTTACTACGGCGGGTGTGAAGTGGTTGATATTATAGAGCAAATAGCTATTGATAGAGCTAAAGAATTATTTGGTGCTGAATATGTAAATGTACAGCCACATTCAGGGTCGCAAGCAAACACTGCTGTTTTTGCTGCATGTTTAAAGCCTGGAGATACTATTTTAGGTTTTGATTTATCGCACGGAGGGCATTTAACACACGGTTCTCCAGTAAATTTTTCTGGTAAATTATATAACCCTGTTTTTTATGGTGTCGATAAAGAAACAGGTAAAATTGATTACAAGCATTTAGAAGCACAAGCAAAAGAGCATAAGCCAAAATTAATTATCGCAGGAGCTTCGGCATATTCTCGTGATATGGATTTTGCAAAATTTAGAGAGATTGCAGACAGTGTTGGTGCTGTTTTAATGGCTGATATTTCTCATCCTGCAGGTTTAATTGCTAAAGGAATTTTATCTGACCCGTTACCTCACTGTCATATTGTTACCTCAACGACACATAAAACCTTACGTGGACCACGCGGAGGAATTATTATGATTGGTAAAGATTTTGAAAATCCTTTTGGATTGAAATTAAAATCAGGGAAGTTAAAGAAAATGTCAACATTGATAAATTCTGCAGTTTTCCCTGGAAATCAAGGAGGACCTTTAGAGCACGTTATTGCAGCTAAAGCAGTTGCTTTTGGTGAAGCTTTAACCGATGAATTTTTAGAATATCAACTACAAGTAAAAGAAAATGCCAAAGCTATGGCAGCAGCTTTTGTAGCGAAAGGATATGATATTATTTCTGGAGGAACAGACAATCACATGATGTTGATTGATTTACGTAATAAAAACATCACAGGAAAAGATGCTGAAATTGCTTTAGGGAAAGCAGATATTACGGTAAATAAAAACATGGTTCCTTTTGATACAGAATCTCCTTTTGTAACTTCAGGAATACGTATTGGAACACCAGCAATTACAACCCGCGGATTGCAAGAAGAAGATATGCAAACCGTTGTTAATTTAATTGATGATGCGATTAAAAACGCAACAAATGATGAAAAGTTAACGGAAATAGCTGAGCAAGTTCAAGATTTAATGCAGCACCGCAGATTATTTATCATGTAATTATTCACACTAAATAATTTTATTCTATAAAATAAAAAGCACCTTAATGAGGTGCTTTTTTACATTAATTTTGTTTTTCTGAATTTCAGATAACTAATAAAATAACATATAACATTAAAAAAATACCTATATGAATGATATTTATGTAATAGCCACCGTACTAATTTTTTTATCCGCAATATTCGGATATATCAATGTCCGATTTTTAAAGCTGCCCAATACGATTGGATTAATGATTTTAACTATCATTTTTACTTTAGGTGTATTATTATTAAGTAATTTTGACCCAACATTATTAAATTTTGAAAAATCTATAATCTCAAATATTGATTTTAAAACTTTGCTTTTAGATGAAATGCTAAGTTTCTTACTTTTCGCAGGAGCGTTACACACCAATTTTGACCAATTAAAAATACAACGAAGTCCCATTTTATTGTTTTCAACATTAGGAGTTTTAACCTCAACATTTTTAGTAGGAATTGCCATGTTTTTTGCATTGCAACTTATTAATTTAGATGTTAGTTTTATCAATTGTTTGTTATTCGGAGCATTAATTTCGCCAACCGACCCAATTGCTGTATTAGGAATATTAAAAAAAGCAGGAGTTCCGAAGAAATTAGAAACAAAAATAGTAGGAGAATCATTATTTAATGATGGTGTAGGTGTGGTTATCTTTTTAACAATTTTTAAAATTGCCGAATCAGGAACAGCAAATGTAAGTGTAATAGATGTATTAAAACTTTTTGGGCAAGAAGTAATAGGAGGAATCGGAATTGGGTTTGTTTTAGGTTGGATAACCTATCGATTGTTAAAATCGATTGATGATTTTGATATTGAAGTTATCATCACTTTAGCAACGGTAATGGGCGGAACTGTTTTGTGTCATCATTTCCATTTATCAGCACCATTAGCTATGGTTACCGCAGGTTTAATTGTAGGAAATGATACTGTAAGAGCGCACTCAATGTCAGAAACAACTGAGAAATATGTGGATAAATTTTGGGAACTACTAGACATCTTATTAAACGCCGTTTTATTTGTATTGATAGGAATGGAAATGTTAGTGTTAGTAATAGAAGGTAAGTTTGTATTGGCTGGTTTAT
Source organism: Tenacibaculum dicentrarchi (assembly GCF_900239345.1). Lineage (GTDB taxonomy): Bacteria > Bacteroidota > Bacteroidia > Flavobacteriales > Flavobacteriaceae > Polaribacter > Polaribacter dicentrarchi. The sequence goes on from NZ_OESZ01000046.1 coordinate 36,595, forward strand.
TAGCAATTCCTATTTGTTTAATATGCCGTTATGCGTCGTTATTTTTGCCGATAAAAATATTTGAAAAGAAACTAGATTTCGTAAAAAATACCGATGTAATTATGACATGGGGAGGTTTGCGAGGCGGAATATCAATTGCTTTAGCTTTAGGATTATCAGTAAGTATGGAAAGAGACTTATTTTTGGTGATTACCTATATTGTAGTGGTTTTTTCGATAATAGCACAAGGTTTAACTGTGGATAAATTAGTAAAAAGATTAAAGGAATAAATAAATTTCAAATTTAAAACGTATTATTATCTAATAAAACTCAAAAAAAAACCTCAGCTCTCAAGTTGAGGTTTTTTTATAATCAATATATTTGAAAAATCGTATTTATGAATACTTTTTTGTAATATCCTCCAATGATTACGTAGTTGCCGTTTTATTTCAGGAGCATTTAAATCATCCGAAGCTCTATATGCGTAGCGTAAATAATTCCCTCTAAATTTTCGCTTTCTTTTTAATCCAATTTCTCTAGATTTCACACCTTTAAAACTATACAATCGATATAATTTTCGCTTAAACAAAGGCGCTTCATCTAACAAAAACTTTTCTTTAAGATGTTCTACTCGTTTATGTTTTCTTTTTACCGTCTGTTTCATTTCTCGGTAAAACTGTGCTAAATTCTTCGATTTAAGTAAAGTTTGATAGCCGTAAAATTCAAAACCTAAATAGTTTAACGGAACATTTTCTTGTAAACTCAAATAGCTTCCTTTTTTATCTTCTATTTTAAAAGATTGAAGCATGTTATTATGTATTTTAAACAACGTACTTTCTGTTTTTTCTGCTGAAATTGTCAAATCAATTTTTTGAACCTCATCAATAATAAATTTTTGAACAAAATCGATGAGGTTTTCATCACATAAAACAACAATATCATCAGAATATCTTCTGTAAAAAACACCGTGTTTAAGCGTTAATTCATTTATGATAGCTTCATCAAAAGGCAACATATACATATTAGCAAGTAAGGCACTTATCGGCAAACCCTGCGGAATACCAATGGATTCATTATTATTTTTATTCTTCTTTTGATTTTTATGAATAATAATATCAGAATCTAAAAGTCCGTGTATATTCTCAAAAAAAGTGTTTTTTCCGCTTTTGCGATGTTTTGCTAATTCCTTTTCATCAAAATGATTATTCTTTGTTTTTAAATCGTTTAATTTCACGTAAGAAAACCGTGTGGTTGCTTTAAAAAGATTATAATGATTTTTTGGTAAGGTTTTATAACCGAGTATTTTTGCCCAAATTAATTTTAATTTTTTATGATTTAAAGAAGGGAAGAAGTTTTCAATATCTAAAACCAAGGCAACACAATTTTGACGCTTTTTAATTTCATCAAAAACATCTTTGGCAAAATGAACGTTGTTTTTAAATTTTAATTTATCGTCGGTTTCAATTCGTCGGTAAGCGGTTATTGCCTTAGAAAGCAATTCGTTTTTACTTAAATAAGCTTCATATTTTGGCGTAATTATTTTTTGAGTATAATACGAATACACATGAGCGTCTATATGAGTTGCGTATAAAATTTCTCTGATTTTTATATTAGAAATAATCTTACCGTTTTTTAACTTCTTCTTGTGAGAACGCCTGATTTCGTTATTATTTTCATTTTCATCACCAAAATTAGATTCTTTATATCTGCGCTGTTTAATTTCCTTAAAAATCAAAGGCAAAAAAGAATGTTTTGCTACTTTTTGAGGATTAGAAACATAGCTTTCAACTTTCTTTCTAACGGATAATGGCGTTTTATTTGAAAAATGTGGATATCCTCTGTCTTTAAACCAATCTTTTTGTTTTTTCTTATCCGTAGAAATATAGCATTAAAATGAAGTAAAAGTAAGGGAATCTATGTTAGAAAAATATGATAAAATTTATATTGCTAAATTAGAAGGTGTAAAAAAAGGTGAAATGGTATTGAAAGATGTTAAGTGTAAATTATTAATTGAAGAAATAAGAAAATACGTTATTCCTGAATATAGTTATGGTAAAAATGTATTTTTTAGAACAAAAAAGTTTGAAATATTTAAAAAGAGCGACCCTCTTAAAATTCAAAAAAACACAGACACAGTTCAATATATAGCAAATGATTCTTCGCCCGATTTTATTTTATGTGGTATCAAAAAAAATGAAAACACTAATGATTTTTATCCAAATGGCGATAAAAGAAAAATAGTTTCTGAAATTCTATATAAAGTAAAGTGGTTTAATGCGAATCAAATGAAATTCAGCGATATCTATTTACCAAGAGAATGTTTTACCGATATTCAATAATCTGGTAGAGACGCGATTTATCGCGTCTTTTTTTATGCGGTTAATTTCGATTAATTTTTAGGTGTAGTGTAATTATAATCATGCTATATGTATTAATTATAGGAAGCAAGGGCTATGAAATGCTTTTGGGAGACACGATAAATCGCATCTGTACTACGCGCGGATATCAAACAACCCCATGTAAAAGCAAAACGATGATAACCTCTATCTGTTTTGAAAAATAAAACCCTATTTTTGGCATCTATACTATTATATTTTACAAAACATGATATCAAAAATTATATTTACTAAAATTTTAGGCTGGAAATTTAACGGCGAATTCCCTAAAGAACTTAAAAAATACGTGTTAATCGGCGCGCCACATACCAGTTGGCAAGATTTTATGGTTGGGTTGTTTTCAAAAAACATTACCCGTACAAAACTTAATTTCGCAGGTAAAAAATCATTATTTAAACCGCCTTTTGGCTTGTTTTTTAAAGCTCTTGGTGGAGTTCCTATCGATAGAAGCAAAAGCGCCAACGTGGTAGATGCTATTATTGATGTTTTTAATACAAAAGAGGAGTTCAGATTGGCAATATCGCCAGAAGGAACAAGGCAATTTGTAGAGAAATGGAAAACAGGTTTTTATTATATCGCACAAGGGGCAAACGTGCCGATTGTTATGCTTGGTTTCGATTTTGAGAACAAAGAAGTAAAATTGTCAAAACCTTTTTATACAACAGGCGATATAAAAGCAGATTTTGAGCATTTTTATCAATTTTATAAAAATATCAAAGGTGAAAACCCTGAATTATTCAATAATAAATCTTTTATATAATTTCTGATAAAATAAAACTACCATAAAAAGAAGTGTATTTCCTATAAAGTGTGATTATCTTTGCATTAAAAATATATTTTTATGCCAAAACAATTTTCAGATTTAGGAATTAACAAAGAATTACAACAGGGTTTAGTTGCTTTAAAAATTACTGTTCCAACAGATGTACAGAAAAAAACAATCCCTGTTATTCTAAATCAAAAAGAAGATGTTGTTGTTTTAGCAAAAACAGGAACAGGAAAAACCGCTTCCTTCGGATTGCCTCTATTACAACGTATTAATACAGATAAGACCAATATACAAACCTTAATATTAGCTCCTACAAGAGAATTAGGACAGCAGATTCATGCAAATTTAGTGTCTTTTGCTACGAATATGCCTGAAATAAGTATCGCTTCTGTATGCGGAGGGATTCCTATAAAACCTCAAATGGAGCGTTTAAAAGAAACCACACATATTGTCGTTGCAACTCCAGGGCGTTTGGTCGATTTAGTGAAGCGTGGTGCTATCAATATCAAAGAAATAAAGCATTTTGTTTTAGATGAAGCCGATGAAATGATAACCGCTTTAAAAGAGGAGGTTGATACCATTATTAAAGAAATTCCAAATTCTAAAAATAGAAGAACTTTTCTATTTACCGCAACCATGTCGGGGGTTATAAAACAATTGGTTCAAAATTATATGGCTAAAAATGTTGTAAATATCCAAGCAGATATGGCAACGGTTGGGAATCAAGGAATCGAGCATCAATATGTAGTGGTGAAGCCTATTGAAAAACTAGAAGTGTTACTTCATTTTTTAAATTCAAAAGAAGGACAGCGTGGTATTATCTTCTGTAAAACCAAAGCGGCGGTTAATAAATTAGCGAAGAACTTAGCGATTAATAAATTTTCATCAGGAGCAATTCACGGTAGCTTAACCCAAGGGATTCGTGACCGAATTATGGGACAATTCAGAGAAGGTTATATTGATATTTTAGTCGCTACCGATTTAGCGGCTCGTGGTATTGACGTAAAAGATGTTTCTTATGTGGTTAATTATCATTTACCAGATACATATGATGCTTACGTACACCGAAGCGGAAGAACGGCAAGAGCAGGAGCAAAGGGGCTTTCTTTAACCATTTTACAAGAAGATGAGGTGAAAGATATTGCAGATTTCGAAAAGGAATTAGAAATTGTTTTTAAACCGTTTAAAAAAGCAAATGCACAAAGTATCGAAGAAAATAATAGCTTACTATGGGCGAAAAAAATCTTTAAAACAAAACCCAATAGAAATGTTTCTGAAGATTTTAAATCAAAAATAAAAACAATATTTCATCATTTAACAAAAGAGGAATTAGTTGATAAAATTTTAGCAAATCATCTTAATGAATCGAATAAAACACCAAATAAATCAAATCAAAATCAAAATAAATTAAAAAAATAAAGATATTTTAGCTTATTTTAGCTATATTGGGGCGATTGTAAATTTTTTTTAAAACTTTATTTATTTTTTACTTATCTTTTTATTAAAAAAAATTACAACATTATTCTAAAAATTAATAGTAGTAAATTCTATAGTAAATATTATGGCAAAATCTCAGCAATCATTTAACAAGAATGAAAAAGAGAAAAAGCGTTTAAAAAAACGTGAAGATAAAAGAAAAAAAATGGAAGCTCGTAAGGCTGATATTAGAGAAAATGGTAAAACAGGAATTGAATTTGCATATACAGATGCTTATGGGAATTTATCATCTACTCCTCCAGACCCAGAACAACAGAAACTTGTTATTAACGCTGAAGATATTCAAGTAAGCGTTCCTAAAACTTTAGAAGGCGATAAAGAAGCGTTTGACCCTGTAAGAAAAGGAACAGTATCATTTTTTGATTCATCTAAAGGATTCGGCTTTATTATCGATTCGGCTGACCAAGAAAAATATTTTACACACGTAAGTGGTATTATTGACCAAATCTCTGAAAATGACAAAGTAAGTTTTGAACTTGAAAAAGGGATGAAAGGGATGAATGCAGTAAAAGTAACTTTAGTTAAATAATTTTATAATTTTTATAGATAAAATAAAAAAGAGATTGACCCATCGTCAATCTCTTTTTTTCTATAATTAGATTTTTGCTTTTACATTTTACTAGCTTAAAATAATTTAAATTATTTTAAGCTATTTATTAATTTATCAGCTACTAATTCAGAAGATGCTGGATTTTGTCCTGTAATTAAATTACCATCTTGTATTGCGTAAGCATTCCAATTGTCTTTTTTAGAATAAATACCTCCATTTTTAGTTAGCATATCTTCCACTAAAAAAGGAACAATATCGGTAAGCCCAACAGCTTGTTCTTCAGAATTGGTGAATCCTGTAACTTTTTTACCATTTACCAAAGGAGTGCCGTCGGCGTTTTTAACTTCTTTTAAAGCCGCAGGAGCGTGACATACAAAAGCAATCGGTTTATTTTGATTGTTGAAATCTTCAATTAACGCTATCGAAGCAACATCTTCTGCTAAATCCCATAAAGGACCGTGTCCGCCTGGATAAAAAACAGCGTCAAAATCATCAGCATTGATACTTGATAATACTTTTGTATTTGAAATTTTCGCTTTTACAGCAACGTCTTTATTAAAACGCTCGGTTGCTTTTGTAGCAGTGTCAGGCGAATCGCTACTTGGGTCAATAGGGGCAACGCCTCCTTTTGGTGTTGCAATGGTAATTGTAGCACCCTTATCTAACAAAGCGTAATATGGAGAAGCAAATTCTTCTACCCAAAACCCTGTTTTTTTATCCGTATTTCCTAATTTATCATGTGATGTTAAAACAAATAAAATGTTCATTTTTTTAGTTTTTGTGATTATTTTTTCAGCTTCAGAATTATTATTTTTTGCTGTTTTACAGCTTGATATTAAAATCATTCCAAATATTATTGCAGAAATCATTGGAAATATAATAACTGCTTTTTGTAGTATTTTCATTTTCATCTATCAAAAAAATAAATTAATACGCCATTTTTACAATTTCTTCAACATTTTTAGGCGATAAAGATTGATGTTCTCCCAAACCTAACCAACCACGTTCAGTAAAGCGTTTTGCGATTTTTTCAGCAGTTCCTTCGTAATCTTTTGTATAATCTGATAATTTGGTGTCAATTCCCAATTCATGGAAAAAAGTCACTGTTTTATCAATACCAGCTTGTGCTTTTTCATCCGCAGAACCTGTGGTAATATTCCAAACACGTTCGGCATATTGTGCTAATTTTTCTTTTTTAGCTTCAAAATTAAAGGCGTAATGGCTTGGTGCAATTATTGCTAAAGTACGCGCGTGGTCAATGCCAAATAAAGCCGTTAATTCATGTCCGATTCCATGTACTGCCCAATCACCAGGAACTCTTTGTTGAATTAGCCCATTTAACGCCATGGTACAACTCCACATATAATTTGCAGCGGCTTTGTAATCCGCAGGGTTTTTTAAAACTTTTGGTGCAACTTCAATAATGGTTTGTAAAATGCTTTCTGCAAAACGATCTTGCAATAATCCACCTACTGGATACGTCATATATTGTTCTAAAACGTGTGTAAAAGAATCGGCTAAACCATTGGCTAACTGACGTTGTGGGATAGAGGTAATTACTTGCGGATCTAAGACTGAAAATTCAGGAAATAACCCAGAACCGCCCATGGCAAGCTTCTCTTTAGTTTCTCTTCGAGTGATTACAGCACCAGAGTTCATTTCAGAACCTGTTGCAGGCATTGTTAAAACTGTTCCAAAAGGCATTCCTTTTTCAGTTCTGATGTTATTAGTTAAAATATTCCAAGGAGTTTCACCATCGTATAATGCAGCCGCTGATAAAAACTTGGTTCCATCAATAACAGAACCACCACCAACAGCTAATAAATACGTGATTTTTTCCTCTTTAATTATTTTTAAAGCATTCATTAAAACGGCATATTCTGGATTTGCAGGAATCCCGCCAAATTCAATAACTTCAATAGTTTTTAAGGCTTCTTTTACTTGATTGTAAATACCATTTTTTTTGAAGCAATTTCCCGCTTTCCGCACTCGCTTTTTTTTGAAGAAAAATCAAAAAAAGAGCTCAAACAAAGCTTCAATCGGGGCTAAGGATTTGTACTAAAAACCAAAATACTGCTAAACTGCTAACATTTAAAACTTAAAACCAAAAAAGGCTGTCTATATAATTAGAACAGCCTTTTACTTGCTTAAAAAAATGGGGAGAGGGGGTTATTTTTTAAGCTATTTTATTAATTTATCAGCAACTAAATTAAATTGTTTTTTTTGAACCCTTTTATTTTTACTCGATTACGGTTACTAATTCATCCATCGGTTTTCTTACTTTTACTAAGTTTACCAACCAATCTTTGTCTTCGGCTCTGTATCCGATAGGCAATAAAACAGCACTGCGTAATCCTTTTTCACGTAAGTTTAAAATTTTATCAACTGCTGTAGGATCAAAACCTTCTACAGGTGTCGCATCAACTTTTTCGTAAGCGGCGGCTGTAATTGCTTGAGAAAATGCAATATATGCTTGTTTTGCTGCATGATTAAAATTCTCTTCGGCATCTTTCTGCGGATAAGAGCTTAATAACATCTGACGGTAATTTTCCCAACCTTCGTTTTTAAAACCACGTATTTCGTTTGTTAAATCGAACATATGATTAATTCTATCTTCGGTATAGGTATCCCAAGCAGCGAAAACAAGTAGGTGAGAGCAGTCAGTAATTACCGATTGATTCCAAGCGATTGGTTTAATTTGTTCTTTTATTTCCTGATTTTTAATCACGAAAATTTCGAAAGGTTGTAATCCGCTTGATGTTGGTGCTAAGCGTGCTGCCTCTAAGATGCGTGTTGTTTTTTCTTCGGATACTTTTTTACCGTTCATTGCTTTAGCGGCATATCTCCATTTTAATTTGTCTAATAATTCCATAATACTTGCTTTTTTTATGTTGTTATATTCTATGTTGTTGGCTTGAGGGAAGGGAAACTGTAAGTGTTGAGGTAATATAAAAGTTGAACTAATAAAACAGGGGTATTTAATTTATATTTTGCAAACCTTGATACTATTCCAAGCAGATTGATACGCTTCTTCAATATGAGTTTCATCCAAGGTAAAAACACCTCGTTTTTGAGAAATCATTAAAAAAGACAGTGGATTAATTGCGTAGGCATATAATATATAATCGGACATTGGCTTGATAATGCCTTCTTTTTTACCACGATTCCAAAGATCGAGTAGTGGTTGTAAATGCTTGATTCCTTCTTGACGACTTGCTTCATCAATTACGGGAGTATTGTCGCATTGTGCTAAAAACATCGCATTTTCACACTCTTTTAGTTTAAATTCGGCAATACGTTTCCAAATTATTTTAAAGCCTTCTTCCACAGAAATAGAAAGATTGTTATTATAAGTTGCAAAAGCATAATCGGTATATTTTGATTTTACTTCGATATAGGTTTGATTTACCAAATCTTGCTTACTTTCAAAATATAAATAAATGGTTGCTGGAGATACTTTTGCCATTTTTGCAATTTTACTCATCGGTGTTGCATGAAAACCATTATTATTAACCAATTCGATAGTTGCTTTTACAAGTGCATTTCGTTTATCAATGCTTTTTTGAAGTTTTGCCATAATTTATTTTAAATCTGATACAAAGATATCTAATAAAAATGAATGTTCATTCTTTTTTGTTAGTTTTTATTTTTAATGTTGTTAACTTAGATAAATTTAGATTAATGGAACTATATTTGCAGTATTACTAATAATAGTAACAATTATAATTTACATTACAATGAATACAGGAATAGTAAAATTTTTCAACGATACTAAAGGATTTGGGTTTATTACAGAAGAAGGTGTTGAAAAAGACCACTTTGTACACATCTCAGGTTTAATCGATGAGATTAGAGAAGGTGACCAAGTTGAATTTGACTTAGAAGAAGGTAAAAAAGGTCCTAACGCAGTAAATGTAAAAGTGATCTAAGTAGTCCATATATTTTTAAAAAACCTCATCATAAAATGATGAGGTTTTTTTTATTTATAAATGATATTCCGTTTTATCCATTATTTCTTTAAGGACAAAATAACTTTCTAAAACACCAATATTGTCAATTTTCGATAGTTTTAAGCGAACAAAATCGTGGTAATCTTCTAGGTCATTTAGGTTTATCTGTAGAAAAAAATCTACTTTTCCTGCCATGTGATAACATTTCTGAACTTCTTTTAATTCTTTTACTTGCGCTTCAAATTTATCAATAAAACCTTCGTCATGACATCGGAGCGATACCATACAAATAGCCGTTACTGGCATTTGTATGCGTTTTTTATCTAAAATAGCAACATAATTTTTAATTACACCTGTTTTTTCTAAGCGCTTAATTCGTTCATAAATAGGAGAGATGGTTAAATTTAATTTTTCAGAAATTTCTTTGGCGGTTTTCTTACAGTCTTCTTGTAAAATTCGCAATATTTTTAGATCGATAGCATCTAGTTTTATCATTTTATAAATTAATTAATTTGATTGATGAGGTTTGGTTTGCCGTTAAAATCACTTTTTAAAAGTGATAAAACTCTTTTTAAAAGTGATAAAATTGGCTTATTGTATTTTAAAAAGTTAAAATTACTTATTTTTTATCAAAATAAAGTGTTTATTACTTTTAAAGTGCCAATCAATGTATTTTTGTAGGAAATAAAAAGATTAAAAATCGTATAAATAAGATGAAAATATTAGTTACAGGAGCAGGAGGACAATTAGGTACGGTATTAACAAAGTCTTTAAAAGAGAAGTACGGTAAAGAGGCGGTAATAGCTTCAGATATTCGTACAATAGCAAATTATAGCGGAATTTTTGAAATATTAGATGCTACTAGCGAAATTGATTTAGCTAACATTGTAGTAAAACATAAGGTTACTCAAATATATCATTTAGCAGCAATATTATCTGCTAACGGCGAAAAGAATCCTATTCAAACTTGGGATATCAACTTAAAATCGCTTTTTAGTGTTTTAGAGGTTTCTGTAAAACATAAATTAGATAAAGTATTTTTCCCTAGTTCAATAGCTGTTTACGGACTTAGCGCACCAAAAATAGACACAAAACAAGATGCGTATTTAGATCCTACAACTGTTTATGGAATCAGTAAGGCAGCTGGTGAAAACTGGGCGCAGTATTATTTTTTAAGATATGGTTTAGACGTACGTTCTATAAGATATCCTGGTGTTATTGGGTATCAATCTTTACCTGGTGGTGGAACTACCGATTATGCTGTTGATATTTATCATAAATCCATCAAAAACGAATCTTTTACTTGTTATTTAAACGAAGAAGCTTGTTTACCGATGATTTATATTGATGATGCTATTAGAGCTACTTTAGAGCTAATGGAAGCACCAAAAGAAGCCGTAAAAATAAGAACATCGTATAATTTAGCAGGAGTAAGTTTTACTCCTGGAGAAATTGCAGATTCAATAAAAGAGTGGTATCCTAATTTCAAAGTAAGTTATAAACCTGATTTCAGACAAGCAATTGCCGATTCTTGGCCTAAATCTATTAATGATGACGCTGCGAGAGAAGATTGGGGTTGGAAACCAAACTACTCTTTAAAAGAAATGACTAAAGAGATGATTACTCAGTTAAAGAAGCAATAATACTTTCTTTTTAATTCCCTTTTAATTCCCCTAGACAAAAAAGACTATCTACGCAATGTAAATAGTCTTTTTTTATATCAATATAATGATTTTTTAAGCCTTAATTACTTTCGCATACTGCATAAAATAATCTTCAAAACGCTTTATAGTAGGTGTCATTTTATCGGCATATAAAACAAACTGACATTTATTAACACTCTGTGTAATTGCCATTAAAGCCGCATAAGCAGTGTTGTTTTTTAAGAATTGCGCATCATCAATACTAAAAATCATTAATTGAGACGGGCTTATTCCGTTTAATAGAAATAATTTATTCATTCTTTTAGGTGTAGAGATAAGAATATCAACACCTTCAAAAATTTCTGATTTCTGTGTATCTACATGAAGCGCTTCATCGGCAACATAAACACGTATTGATTTATACCTAGTGTATGGTAAAAAGGCGTTATATACTTCTAAAGCTCTTTCGTTATCTTCAACAAGAACAAAGGCTCTAGGGCTAGTGCCAATATCAGTGAATTTTAATTTATGTAAGGTTGTAAGTACAAGTGTTGTTGTTTTTCCGCTACCTTGATCGCCTATACAATAAACATTTGCACCGCTTTTAATAGCAGGAATACTCTTTTTTTGTAAAGGTGTAGGAGTCGTTATTTCTAGTGATTCTAATTTTTCTTTAATTTCTGAATTTAATTTTTTAAAAGGCATAAGGTTAATGAAATAACTGTTTTAACGTGAATAAAAGGAATAATAAGCCACAAAGATACAATTAAATTAAAATTTTTAATCGCCTTAGGGGCTGTTTAAAAATAAACAAAGACTAGCTGTGCTGATTTATTTATTAATTATTGATGATAAAGAGAATATTGACAAATTGAGTTGATAAACAAACGTTAAAAGTAACTACTAACAGTAACAGACCTCACAGGTTTTAAAAACCTGTGAGGTCTGTTAAGTAATAAAACTAGGAGCAAAGGAGTTTTTTTTATTTATTATTTATTATATTTTTTTGCGCGATAGTGATGATAACAGAAGAACTGAAAACTGAATAAAAATTCGTTCTGGATAAAACATATATATATGTTTGGTTATGTTGATGATATATTTATTTTGAGATTTAGAGTTTTTGAGAAAAAAAAACCAAACCATCAGATCAGAATCAGCAGCACCAGCACAATTTTTTATTTAAAAAAACAAACAAACAAACCATACACAAACACAATCATATCATAAGTAAATAAGTAAATAAGTAAATAAGTAAATAAGTAAATAAGTAAATAAGTAAATAAGTAAATAAGTAAATAAGTAAAAAGTAAATAATAAGTAAAAATAAACATAAAAAGTAAGAAAGTAAGAAAGTAAGAAAGTAAGAAAGTAAGAAAGTAAGAAAGTAAGAAAGTAAGAAAGTAAGAAAGTAAGAAAGTAAGAAAGTAAGAAAGTAAGAAAGTAAGAAAGTAAGAAAGTAAGAAAGTTAAGTGTCGGTCGTCCTATAATTAATATTATGTTAAATAGAATGAGAGTTTTTATTATATTTATATCTTTTCATGTTTTATAACCTATCTATCTTTTCCCTCTTTCCTTTTCCTTATTATTATATTGCATTGCACTGGACGACTGTTGTTGTTGTTTTTTATTTTCTTCGTTTTTATTTATAAGTGGTGATTTTAGAAAATTCGAAATCGTATTATTTCAGGTTTCAGGGTTTTGCCTTTTTCCATTTTTTTATACCTGTCCTGTCTATCATTAAAACAAAAGCTTTTATTTTTTTGCGCTTGCTTTTCTTATTTAAATGATTATTTTACTTTTTTTAATTCAAGTAATAAATAAAACAACTATACCCATGAGCCTTACTGTTCTTTTTGAAGATGACTACATAATCTGTGTATCTAAACCGAACAACGTTGTTGTTCATCACGCCTACCACTCTAGAAATGTTTCTGAAGAAGAATCATTATTGCAATTGTTATTTAATCAATTTGGAGCTAAATTTTACCCAATACATCGTTTAGATAGAAAAACTTCAGGGATTATATTACTTGCAAAAGAAACGAAACACGTATCTAAGTTTCAAGAATTATTTACTACCAATAACGAAATTCAGAAAACATATTATGGAATTGTTAGAGGACATTCTCCTGAGCAAAAAATCATTGATTCACCAGTTAAAGGGCGTGATTCTGACGTTTATAAAGAAGCTGAAACACATTTAACAACAGTTGCAACAGTTGTTGTTGATATCCCTGTAAAACCTTATGATAGCTCACGATATAGCTTAATTGAAATAAAACCTACAACGGGCAGATTACATCAATTACGTATTCATACAAATAAAATTAGCCATCCGCTTATTGGCGATCCTAAATACGGTGACAAAAACCATAATACGATGTTTATTGATAATTTTAATTGCGAAAATCTATTTTTACACGCCTACTCTCTTGAATTTACACATCCTTTTTCAAAAGAAAAACTAGTGATAAAAGCAAGTTTCCCAAATGATTGGAATACTGTTTTTAAACGATTTGAATGGGCTTTAAGCAATTAGTTAGTGTTGGTTTTGAAGTTAATATGTGAGAATAAAAAAAGGGCTACATTTATATGTAGCCCTTTTTTGTTTTAAATTATAACTTTATAATTTAAATGTCTTGAAAAATAGCGTGCATTAAACGTTTTTTGTCATTAATACTTTCTTCTAGAGAAATCATTGTTTCCGTACGATTAACCCCATTAATATCATCTATTCTGTAGATGATATCTTTAGCATCATTCGTGCTTTTAGCTCTTACCTTACAAAAGATATTGTATTTACCCGCAGTTACATAAGCAACTGTTACGTTCGGTATTAAGCGTAAGTTTTCTAAAACGTGTTGCGTCATAGACGACTTCTCTAAATATACCCCAACATGTGCTATGAAGGTGTATCCCATTTTATCGTAATTCAAGGATAATGTTGAACCTTGAATAATGCCTTCATCTTCCATTTTCTTAACACGCACATGAATAGTACCAGCCGATACTAATAATTTCTTTGCAATGTCGGTAAAAGGTGTTCGGGCATTTTCGATTAAAATGTCTAAAATTTGATGATCAATTTCATCTAGTACAAACTTTTTCATTCTTTTTTTTTCTGATAGTATCACTAAAATACAGTTTTTTAAAGTAATTCTTCTTTGTGTGCGATATTTGAAGATAAATCTCCTTCTTTTTCTTTCATTAAAGATAGTGCAAATTTACCGTTTTCTACTTTCTCTACATACTGAAAAGCCACATCTTTTTTATTTTTTTCTGATCGATAAATAACATCATAGAAGTTCTTGATATTGTTTGGAATAGAAAAGTAATCTAAATGTGATGTAAAGTTTTTTTCTGTAGCTACATGATAAATCCCCTGTAAAAGCGCGTAAAAATTGTATTTACGCACCGTTTCACGCTCATAATCGTCAGGATAATGCCCTGCTTCAATCAATATAGTGTTGTGCCCTAATTTTTGAAAATTATCCCCCGTCGCTGTTGGATAAAATTCATCGGTATAGCGCCCAATATGATTTGGAATTAATTTTTGCAATAAAGCATTCATTGCTACAATTACATTCATGGTCTGCTCCCGTCCTTTTGTTAGTTTACGCGTAATTTCTTCGGATGGTGCTAAAAATGAAATCGTTGCGGGGTTTTTAGTTCCTTCTACACCAAAAATGGTTCGTTGGTCGTGCAGGTTAAAGCAAAATTGAGGCTTTACAGTATCTAAAATTTCACGCAACAATTTACTTTCTTTGGCTTCTAAAGATACCGCATCCCTGTTTAAATCTACATCATTTGCATTTACACGCGTGTATGCCTCAGCCCCATCAGGATTTAGCATTGGAATAATTGTAATATCGCAATTATTTAAAATTGAATTTACAATTTCAGTGTTTTTATAGGCTTTTATATACTTTAAGAAATCAAACACTGCTTTTGTTCCAGTACTTTCATTTCCGTGCATTTGACTCCAAATAAGTATTTTTATTTTTCCTGAACCTAATTTTAATTGATAAATAGCCCTACCTTGCTCCGATTCGCCTATTTTTTTCGATGCAATAGCAGTGTCTAAATCGTCATAAAGTGACTCAATATCATTCAAAGTAATGTATCTGCCCGATATTTTACGTTGTTTTATTGTTGCTAAATAATTTTCTTCTAAAAAATCAGTATTTAATAAATTCATTTTCAAGCTCCAGTTTTTTTATTACAAGATTGTCACAGTCTACAAAGTAAACCAATCAGCAATTAATTCTTTTTCTATTGATTTTGCAGAAATATGCGTGTAATCATTTTTAAGACTATCGTACTGATACTCTTTTGCCCATACTTCAATATTATTGGTTAAGCTGATTAATGAATCACATATAAACTGCACCTCATCATCAGTAACCGTAGGATGTATAGATAAACGAACCCAGCCAGGCTTATCAGTATTACAACCTTCTAAAATTTGATCTTTAATTTTATTAGACGTATTTTGATTTACATTTAATAAGAAATGCCCGTAAGTTCCTGCACATGAGCAACCTCCTCTTGTTTGAATACCAAAACGGTCATTTAACAATTTTACCACCAAGTTGAAATGGTATTTTTCGTAATAAAAAGAAAAAATACTCAATCTGTCTTTATGATTTGGTGCTAATATTTTTACCCCCTCTAAACTTTCTAAACACTCAAAAATAACAGGATTTATAGCGTCTTCACGCTGTTTTATTTTATCCGTAGTCATTTTATCTTTTACTTTTATAGCTAGCGCGATTTTAATGGTTTGTAAAAAAGCAGGAGTTCCGCCATCTTCCCGAGTTTCCACATCATCAAAATAATCATGTCCTCCCCAAGGATTTGTGTAACTTACCGTTCCGCCACCAGGATTATCAGGAATCATATTTTTATACAATTTCTTATTAAAAATCAATACGCCAGAAGTTCCAGGACCTCCTAAAAATTTATGAGGCGAAAAGAAAATAGCATCTAAATACTCATCTTCTTTCTTCGGATGCATATCTATATCAACATAAGGCGCAGAACAAGCGAAATCAACAAAACATAAACCGCCGTATTTATGAATTAAAGAAGCTACTTTATGATATTCGGTTTTAATTCCTGTTACGTTTGACCCCGCAATAATGGAAGCTATTTTAATGGGTCTGTCGGCATATTTTTTAATTGTTTCTTCAAAAATATCTAGACAAATAAGTCCCTGATCATTACAAGGAACAACAACTACCTCAGCAATAGTTTCTATCCAAGAAGTTTGATTTGAATGATGCTCCATATGACTTACAAAAACAATAGGGCGTTTTTGGTCAGGAATTTGCGTATGTTCCTTTAAGTTTTCAGAAACCTTTAAACCTAAAATTCGTTGAAATTTATTGACAACTCCTGTCATTCCTGAACCTTCGGTAATTAAAACATCATCCTCAGAGGCATTTACATGTTTTTTAATAATATTTCGAGCTTCGTTATAGGCTAAAGTCATTGCAGCCCCTGCTGTTGAAGTTTCAGTGTGTGTATTGGCAACAAAAGGACCAAAAGTATTTAAAAGTTGTTTTTCTATCGGATAATATAAACGCCCACTGGCTGTCCAATCGGCATAAATCATTTTTTGTATTCCGTAAGGCGATTCGTAGGTTTGATTAATTCCTACAATATTATTTTTAAATTGCCTGAAGTAGTTTTCTAAACTCATAAATTTACATAAATTAGATAGTGTTTTTTTACATATTATCATGTGAAAAAAAGTCCTATAAAATATAAATTTAATTTTTTACATCAAAAGAACCTAAAAATTATATAGAATTAACTTTTTTCTAACTTTTGTGAAAAATAATATATTTTATAAAAGAAAAAACCACTGTTTTTAGCAGTGGTTTACATTTTTTACATTACAAATTTTTACAATCTAAACTTTCCTCCTATTAAAATAGTTTTCTGTAAAAAAAAGAAATTTTGCGAAGCACTATCAGAAGAATTTGAAGTTGTTTTAACATCAGGCATATAAATATGTCCTCCTTTTAAATCTGCTTGCACATAAAAGTGTTTTAAGAAGGAGATATTTACACCTGCTACAACAGAAGCTCCGTATCCTGCTAAATGAAAAGAATCATTTCTATCTTTCCCTAATAATTTTGAATTTGTCTTTGGATATAAAATTCCCATTCCAAAACCTTCTGTTAGGTTAATCTGTAAGTTTTCAAGATTCAAGCCAAACCAATGACTTACATCGTCGAAACGTTTTAATTCTACGTTTACGTAATTCAAACCGTCTGTATGTTCGAAACGTAGAAAATCTTCTGCTAAATTAATAGTTTCATTATTGTACGTTCCGTCATATTTTGCGTTTCCATCATTAATATTTCCGTTGATTTTCACACTTTGATTATCAATCATCACATATTTCATGTGGTCCACTCCGATAGAAACTGTATAGTTTTCTTTAAAGAAATACCCGATTCTATAATTTGTTTGCGGAATTGTAACGTTACCAGGATTAAAATACTTGTTAAAAGAGAATTTTGTTTGCCTATCCTGTGCTTTTACGTTTGATAAGGTGAAGTCATAATTATCGCCTTTAAAATGAATATCAGAATCGGTGTAACTTGCCCAGTTCCATCCCCAATAAGCGAAAAACTTTCCTTTATTGGTTACTTTCTTTTTTTGAATGATAAAATTATCATCTTCTCTATTTTCTTGCTTACTTTGCTCCTGTCCTATTACTGATGATGCGGTTACCGCCATCATTAATAAACTTAAACTAATTGTTCTTAATTTCAACTTGATTATTTATATTTATATGTGTTGTTTTCTTATTTCTTAAATTCTTAAAATTATTTGATAATTTCTTGAATTTCTGTAATGAATCTTTCAGCAAGTGCATCCGCATTTTCTTGGCTATTACTTTCTGTGTAAATTCGGATAATTGGTTCTGTATTCGATTTACGTAAATGTACCCATTCGTTTTCAAAATCAATTTTTACACCGTCAATAGTATTTACATCTTCATTTTGATACTTTAAAGTCATTTTTGATAAAACCTCATCAACATCAATTTGTGGCGTTAATTGTATTTTGTTTTTACTCATAAAATAACTTGGATACGAATCTCTTAATTCTTTACAAGATATTTTCTTTTTCGCTAAATGCGATAAAAACAAAGCAACACCAACTAAAGAATCACGCCCATAATGAGAATCAGGGTAAATAATCCCTCCATTTCCTTCACCACCAATTACTGTATCGGTATCTTTCATCATTTGAACTACGTTTACTTCACCTACGGCAGATGCGGTGTAAGTTCCTCCATGTTTTTCTGTAACATCACGCAATGCTCTTGATGATGATAAATTAGAAACAGTGTTCCCTCCTTTTAATTTACCTAATACATAATCTGCACAAGCAACTAACGTATATTCTTCACCAAACATAGAACCATCTTCGGAAATTAACGCCAATCTATCGACATCAGGATCAACAACAATTCCTAAATCGGCTTTCTTTTTAACTACTAATTTAGATATATCTGTTAAGTTTTCTTTTAAAGGTTCAGGGTTATGAGGGAATTTACCATTTGGCTCACAATATAACTCAATACATTTAACACCTAATTCTTTTAATAAAGCAGGAATAAAAATTCCTCCAGTAGAATTAACACCATCAACAACAACTTTGAATTTTGCTTTTTTAATGGCTTTTACATCGACTAAATCTAAGTTTAATACTTCTTTAATGTGTTTCTTTAAATAACGCTTATTCTTTTTGTAAGTACCTAATTCATCAACCTCAGCGAACGTAAAATCTTCACTATCTGCTAAAGCTAAAATTTCTTCTCCATCTGCGCCGTTTAAAAACTCTCCTTTTTCATTTAATAGTTTTAAGGCATTCCATTGCTTCGGATTATGAGAAGCTGTTAAGATAATTCCTCCGTGTGCTTTTTCTAAAGGAACAGCAATTTCCACCGTTGGTGTTGTAGATAAACCTAAATCAATTACATTAATTCCTAATCCAACTAAAGTGTTTGCTACTAAGTTGCTAATCATTTTACCAGAGATACGCGCATCTCTACCAATAACAACTTTAATTTTTTTAGCTGTCGGATTTCTTTTGATGATAAAAGCACCGTAAGCTGCTGCAAATTTAACAGCGTCTAATGGTGTAAGGTTTTCACTAGGCTTTCCTCCTATTGTTCCTCTAATTCCTGATATAGATTTTATAAGTGTCATAGTATATTTTAAAATTTTAGCACAAATATAAAGTTATTTAAGTATTTATTGATTATTGCTAATTTCTTTAACTTTGTTTTTTTATTTGATGAGGTGTATTTATTGAATAAAAGGAGTAAAAAAAGCATAAAAAAACCCGCTACTTTCGTAACGGGTTTTAAGATTTATGATAAAGAAATATTATTTCCCTTCCATTTTTCTTTTTAATTCAGCTAATCCACCAATATCTCCTAAAGTAGTTTTTTCTACATCAGCAGCTTTTTTAGCAGCAGCCTTGATGTTTTTCTTTTCTTCTTCTTTGAAAAGAGAAGTATGAGAAACAACAATTCTTCTGTATTCTTTACTAAATTCAGTAACGATGAACTTTACAGCATCACCTTTTTCTAATTTAGAACCGTCTTCTTTTTCTAAGAAACGAGTTGGAGCGAATGCTTCAATACCATCTGCAAATACTACAGTTGCACCTTTATCATTCTTTTCCTTGATAGAACCTTCGTGAGTAGAACCTATAGAATACGTAGCTTCATGAGCATCCCAAGGATTATCTTGAGTTTGCTTATGACCTAAGTTTAACTTACGGTTTTCAACGTCTAATTCTAATACTTGAACATCTAATTTATCACCAACAGTAACAAAATCAGATGGGTGCTTAATTTTCTTAGTCCAAGATAAATCAGAGATATAAACTAATCCGTCAATTCCTTCTTCTAATTCAACAAACACACCAAAGTTAGTATAGTTACGTACCGTACCAGTATGCTTAGAGTTTACAGGGTACTTAGTAGTAATATCAGTCCAAGGATCTGGATGTAATTGCTTCATACCAAGAGACATTTTACGGTCTTCACGGTCTAAAGTTAAAATTTGAGCTTCAACCTCATCACCAACTTTTACGAAATCTTGCGCAGAACGTAAGTGAGTAGACCAAGACATTTCAGAAACGTGAATTAAACCTTCAACACCTTCTTCAACCTCTACAAAAGCACCATAATCAGCTAAAACAACAACTTTTCCTTTAACTTTATCACCAACTTTTAAATCAGTATTTAAAGCTTCCCAAGGATGAGAAGATAATTGTTTTAATCCTAATTGAATTCTAGATTTGTTATCATCAAAGTCTAAAATTACAACATTTAATTTCTGATCTAATTCAACAACCTCATTCGGGTGGTTAATACGAGACCAAGATAAATCAGTAATATGAACTAAACCATCAACACCACCTAAATCAACAAATACACCATAAGAAGTGATGTTTTTAACAACACCTTCTAATACTTGTCCTTTTTCTAATTGACCGATGATTTCTTTCTTCTGATCTTCTAAATCAGCTTCAATTAATGCTTTATGCGATACTACTACGTTTTTAAATTCGTGGTTGATTTTCACAACTTTGAATTCCATAGTTTTCTCTACATACTGATCGTAGTCTCTAATAGGCTTCACATCAATTTGAGAACCTGGTAAGAATGCTTCAATACCGAATACATCAACGATCATACCTCCACGAGTTCTACACTTAACAAAACCGTTAACGATTTCACCAGTTTCGTGTGCGTTATTAACACGTTCCCATGCTTTAATAACACGCGCTTTTTTGTGAGATAATACTAATTGACCAGAAGCATCTTCTCTTTTGTCAACTAATACCTCAACACTATCACCAAGTTTTAAACCTGGATTGTAACGGAATTCGTTTAAAGAAATTACTCCCTCTGACTTAGAGTTGATATCGATAATTGCATCTCTATCAGTAATTCTTGTAACGGTTCCTTCGATAACATCACGTTCGTTTACGAAACCTACTGTTCCTTCTAACGCTTTTTCGAATTCTTTTAATTTAGATTCATCAACTTCATCAATACCTTCTTCGTATTTATGCCAGTTAAATGTTGCTAAAAATTCTGCTGGGTTTACTGTTACTGCCTCAGCAGCTGTGTTTTTTTCTTCAGACATGTCTGAACTAGTTTTTGTATCTTTCTATTGATCAGATTCTTAGCGATACCAATATAAAAGAGAATTAAAATATAAATTTGTTTGCTACCTTTGTTAAATCTGTTCTCGTAAAAAGGCGTGCAAATTTACGATGTTTTATTTTAAAAACCTATAATTAAGGGCTAATGTCTTTAATGTTTTGCTAATTTATCATAAAAACGAAGCTAAAAGTTACGTTTTTTATCATTTCTACATTATTCTACCTTCTACTCTACATTAATTAACTACAGACACAGTATCAGTTTAAAGGGTGATAGTAATAAAACTCGAAACTATTAATAAACGTTTTTATTTCTTTTTGTTTGTTGTGATATTCTTATTTTAAGTACCTTTTAATTATCATTTTTCAAACACCATTCCGAGGCGAGTTACGAATTTCGTAATTTTTGTGTATTTTTATGTAATCTCGTAATGTGTTGTGTTTGTAATACCGTTGTTTACCGTTTGTTTATTTTATTATTTAAACGATAATGATTTGAAAATTAAATCGGCATCTGCTTGGTATTTTTGTTGATATTTTTCTTCGGAAGAATACGTAAACGTATAATAACTTCCTTTTACTTCAAAAAAGAATCTTATTGTGTCGTAATCTACCGAATTCCAATCGTGTTTATAGTGCTGTACGTAGGTTGTACCAAACCTAGTTTGATGTTTGGTTACTTCTTGGAGCGATACTTCTTTTTGCGTAAAATGATGATTAATATAATCTTCTGTAACTTTTTGAAGTGTTATTTTTTCGCTTCCTATTTTTTTAGGCGTAATATTAAATATTCGAACGGTATTTTTATAAAAGATAGCGCCTAGATTTTTAGGTGTATATGTTACAAAATCATGATCGGGAACTGCTTTCCAAGATTCGGGAAGTTTTACCGTGTAATTTTGAGCGTTCCTGTATGTTTTTATTTCTGCTTGAGTTAGATGATAATTATTAGTTTTATTAACACCACAGTTAGTTAATAGTAATGTTAATCCTAAGCAACTTAAAGATTTTCTTAATTTCATATATGTTTTTTATTTATTAAATTATTAATATAGTTTTTAATCTTCATCCATCCTCTTAATACTAACTTTAAACAGATTATCAAAAATATCAAAAACTATTTGTGCGTCTTTTTTACGAACCGATATTGTGTATTGACAATCCATTTCTAATTTTTGCGCTGTGATATTTAAGTTTTTTTCTTTAACAACACGTTGAACTTTATTCATCATATCGTAACCGAAATTCAATTGATAATCAATATCTATTGTTTTTTCTTTGATATCAGAAGCTTCTAAAGCAATTTTTGCTGAGGTTCTGTAGGCGTTTATCAATCCGCCTACGCCTAGTTTTGTTCCGCCGAAATAACGTACGGATACAATTAATATGTTTGTTACATCAAAAGCTTGAATCTGCCCATAAATTGGCATTCCTGCCGAATTACTTGGTTCTCCGTCATCGTTTGCTCTAAAACGCATTTTTTCTGCTTCAATTCCAAATTGCCAAGCGTAACAAAAATGACGTGCTGTATGATGTTTTTTTCTTAAAATTTCTATGGCTTCTTTAACCTGTTCTTCGGATGATACAGGAAAAGCATATCCGAAGAATTTACTATTTCTATCTTTAAAAAGAGTTTCTTCGGATAAAACATCAATTGTTTTATAGGTGTCTTTTATTTTATTTTGGTCTGTATTGTTTATATCACTCATATTATTTTTCGTCTGCTTTAATCTATTTTTTTGTTTGTATTGTAATTATGTCTGTAGATTATTATGCCGATGCGACTACTAAAATACTAATAACTGCCAATCCGATACCTATCCAATTCTTTTTAACGAGTTTTTCTTTAAAAAAGACCAATGCGAAAATAGTTGTTAAAATAACAACCGATACGTTGTTTATAGTAAATAATGTTGAACTTTCTAAGCCTTCTGTTTTTAGGGCTTTTATTAAAAATGCCATCGAATAATAGTTAGGTATTCCTAAAATAATTCCGGCAATGATATTTTTAAGGATTTGTTTCCCTTCTTCTTGTTTTATTTGGATGCTTTTTATTTTTTTATCTAAAATTGAAGATTTTAAAACTTGTAAAGCCATAAAAAAACATCCGAAGATAAATGCACAGCCAAAAATAGTGGCTAAAAACATCGGGATAGCACTTTTAGAAACATATGAAATTTCCATATATTTTAGCAAGGTGTCAATACATCCTGAACCTAAAAACAACAAAATAGGATATTTTAAGTCTTTTAAATTTACCGAAGTAGTATCGCTTTTTGCCGATGCTAAATATACTGATGTTAAAGCTAATAAAACACCTATTATTTTGATGAAACCAATACTTTCATCATATAAAAACACACCAAAAATAATCGGAATTGTTACAGACATCTTCCCTGCTACTGAGGCAACGGCTAAGCCATTTTTTTGGGCGGTAATTCCCATTACATTAAATATTGCGATAAATAATATCCCTAAAATAAACGCACCAATAAACCATGATTGCTGAGGTATTTGCAAAAGAGTTGTGCTGGTTTCTGAATTATAAAACCCGAATAAAAATGCGATTAAATAATTGACAACAATTGCCTGTGCGGTGTTTATTTTAAAAGTTGCAAACAATTTGAAAATTACAAATAATGAACTTGCAATTAAAATACTGATAATAAGGTAGATCATTTTTTTATTAGATAATATATATTAGAATCTGATTAACGTCCTGCTGAATTTATTTCAGCGGCGCATCAAAAGGATAACTTAATAACGAAACTACATCTTCTTTTCCTGGCGTTAAATTCCAAACGTTAATGCCTAATTTTTTAGCTGAATCGGTATTTTCTTTTAAATCATCTACAAAAAGCGTTTCTGAAGCTATTAAATTATTTTCATTTAACACAAACTCGTAAATATTAGCGTTTGGTTTTCTAAAATTTATTTCATGCGATAAATAAAATTGTTCAAAGCAGTTTTTAAACTCTTGATACAATTCCGCACCCCAATTATTTTGAATCCATGAAATATGCAAATCGTTGGTGTTGCTTAACAAAAACAAGCGGTATTTTTTTGATGCCGCTAATTCTTTTAAAAATGCCAATCTGCGAATCGGGAAATCTAACAAAATAGCATTCCAAGCGTTTACCAAATCTGCAGGGCTTATCTGTGGAAATTTCGTTTGATAAAAAGCAATAAACTCATTCGTAGAAATTAATCCCATTTCATAACGGTAATATGTTTGCATCATATCTTCAGAAAAACTTGTAACCCCAAGTTTCGCCATTTCTTTGTGTGTTGCTTGTTTGTCTAGGTTGATGAAAATATCACCAAAATCGAAAATTATATTTTTTATGGTATTCATTTTTTATTTTTTTTATGATAATGTAATGTATTTATTGCGTTATTTTCAAAAATCGTCAAAACATCGCTTGCGATGTTTTGTTTTTTTATCAGTATTTTTTCTGCGGATAACCTAGGCGCTTCCACCCCATTTTTAAAGGATGTTTCGCCTACAAAAACCTGTGCTTCGTCCCATAAATTGGCATCAATAAAAGTTTGCAGCGTTTGCGCTCCTCCTTCAATTAAAACCGATTGAATTTGATTTTTTTGTAAGACTTCACAAATTTGTTCCGCTACGCGGGATGAAAAATCAATCTGCTCGTATTCGTATGCTATTTTTTCTTTAATCTTATCTTCTTTATCTTTTAACAAGACTTTTGATGAGGTTGTTTTTTCTAAAACCTCAACTTGCTCTTTTACTTTATTTATTTTTGTTGCTTTATCTACTAAAACAAGCGTCTTTATTTTTTTATCAAAAATAGTTACGTTTAACGGGATTCGTAAATTTTTATCCAATACAATTCGCACAGGATTATTCCCAGCCCAATGCCGAACATCTAAAGACGGATTATCGGCAATAACCGTATTTGTTCCTACCAAAATTGCTTGTTCTTGGCTTCGTATTTTATGCACCAATTGTTGTGAGTAGCTATTAGAAATCCAAACAGGTTTCTGTGCATCTCTTTTTAGCGGAGCGATAAAACCATCGGCAGTTTCTGCCCATTTTAATACAATAAACGGGCGTTTTTTATTCTGAACCGTAAAAAATCGTTTATGATGTTTTTTACAGGCATCTTCTAAAACGCCAACGGTTACGTTAATTCCTGCGTTTTGCAAACGTTCGATGCCTTTTCCTGCAACCAAATTGTTTGTATCAACACAACCGATAACAACCTTAGCAATTTGATGTTTTACAATTAAATCGGCGCAAGGCGGTGTTTTTCCAAAATGCGCACAAGGTTCTAGGGTTACATAAATAGTCGCCTCTTTTAAAAGCGTTTTATCTTTTACCGAATTTATAGCATTTACCTCTGCATGATTTCCGCCATAGGCGCTTGTAAACCCCTCGCCTATAATAGCGTTTTTATAAACGATAACTGCCCCAACTGACGGATTTGGGCGTGCAGTTCCAATACCATTTTTAGCGAGCTGTAAACAGCGTTTTATATATTTTTCGTTTTCGGTGATGTTTTTATTTTGTTGCTGTATCAAAATTTAATAAAAAGTTTTAAAAGTTAAAAGTTGATTTTAATTTCTTCGGTTTTATCGATAGTATATATGTGAGAAAAACCTAAAACCTTGTAACATAAATTGCCTTTAAACTGCACTTTTACATTTTTATTCAATAGCGAATTTAATAAACCGCCTAAAATTCCGTTTTTATTGTTTTGGAATACTTCTTTCGTTGAAATTGCTACTTTTAAAGGAATTGCAAATTCTTTACGTGCCGGTACTTTAAATTCTTCGGATGAAACATGTGCTAATTGCGTTTCGTTTATCAATACTTTAATTTTATCTGTGGATAATTTTCCGCCAATATCATTTGGATTCTTAAAAAAAGCATTGGCTTTTAATCTAATAGTATCCGAAGCAACTGAAAGAACTTTAATATCATCAATTTTTAAAAACAGCGGCTTTTTTTTTATAGCACAACTTGTAATACAGAAACTACTTATTATAATACTCGTGAAAAATATAAATTTATTCATTTTGATTTTCTTTTTATTATTTCACAAAAATAAGTTTCTTTGCTTTAATTGAATCTGCGAAGCAGAATTTATTTTGTTTCTGATAAAGATGAGGTTTTTTTTACTCTTTGTTTATCTCTAACCAACTAACCAAGCATCTTCATTTTTAATAAGATTCTTTACTCTTTTTATCCTTTAAAATAATTTAATGAAATTACACGATTTAAAAATTGATTTTATAACGCAATTAGCTGAAATTTATCCGCAAACGGAAATTGATACTTTTTTCTTTTACTTGATAGAAGAATATTTAGATTTTCAACGAATAGATGTATTGATGAAAGCTGATTTTGAAATTATCGATTCAAAACAAGTTTTATTTAACAACGCAATTCAACGGTTAAAAAAACAAGAACCGATTCAATATATTTTAGGAAATACCGAATTTTATGGATTTCCTTTTTTGGTGAATGAAAACACGTTAATTCCTCGACCAGAAACTGAAGAATTAGTCGAATGGATTTTAGAAGAAATTTCTGATATTAAAAACTCACAACACGATGAGGTTTTAAAACCCCGCAGTATTTTAGAAATTGGCACAGGAACGGGTTGCATTCCTATCAGTTTAAAAAAGCATTTAACTGATTTTGATATTTCGGCAATCGATGTTTCTAAAGAAGCTTTAAAAATTGCCAAAGAAAACGCAAAACAAAATACTGTTGATATTAATTTTATCGCCCAAGATATTTTAAAAGCTGAAAATTTAAATTTCATTTCTTCTTCTAATTCAAGCGATATCTGTTTTGATATTATTGTTTCGAATCCGCCTTATGTTCGAGAATTGGAAAAGGCAGAAATCAAAAATAATGTGTTAGAAAACGAACCGCATTTGGCGTTGTTTGTTTCAGATGATAATCCTCTTATCTTCTACAATAAAATTGCCGATTTAGCAAAACTACATTTAACTAAAAATGGATTGTTATTTTTTGAAATTAATCAATATTTAGCCAAAGAAACTGTAGCGATGTTAACTGAAAAAGGTTTTAATAATATCGAACTTAAAAAAGATTTTGTAGGAAACGACAGAATGATAAAAGCAAGTCTTTTTTAATTTTTAATTCGAGTCTGTCAAAAACATCAAATTAAATAAAACTGTCTGAATCGAAATCGACTGAATCTCCGTCTCGAAGTCTGTCAAGCTAAATTTATTTCAGCTTCGCATCCTGATTTGCCATAAGATTTAGCTTTTAGCTTTGATATCACATAAAAAAACGAGTATCTTTTTAAGGATACTCGTTTTAAATTTTAAATTAATTTTTTAATCTGCTTAAAAAATTAAGAAATTCTTTTATTTTCTTTTATTAAAAGTATAAGTAAATCCAAAGTTAAATCCCCAAGAAGAATAAGGAACCGTTTGTGATAATTGCTTTGTCGCTAAAGGATTTTGTTGTGCTTGCGCATTTTCAACTAAAGTTAATGAATCTTCGTAAGAAATTTTATCATTAATTAAAGGTAATAATGATGCTAATTTTTGAACATCTTTATTATCCTTTAACCTTGGGTTTGTAATAATACCTTTAACTGTTGCTAATAATTGTTCTCTAGTAGGAGATTGAGCTCCTAAATTTGCTGAAAAATCACCTATTTCAGACGTATTTCTAGTAACGCTTATCCCTAAGTATTCCGCTTCTGCAAAAACAGATAAATTTTTAAGAATTTCATGCTTATAACCAATTGCACCAATAAATCCTAAAGGAAACTTACCCTTAAAATCTCTAGTAAAATCAATCTCTAAAGGAGTTGTTGCTCCTGCTGGAGCTAATGGGTTTAATAAAGCGGTTGGTAAGGCTGTTTTAATATTTCCTACAACTTCTGTTTTTCCACCAATTTTAGTTAACACTCCTGCACGTCCGTAAAAATGCTCTGTAATGTTATATACTGTTGATAAAGACAAACCGAAAGCTCTACCTCTAGCTTTTACATCAACATAAGGTTGTCCTGGTACCTCAACAAGCATTGCTGTTTGATCTGCGCCATGTAAATAACCTGCTGCTGCTTCAATTCCCCATTTATCATTAAAGAAATAACCTGCTCTAAGCTGTGTATGTGTTCCCTCTCCATAACTTCCGTAAGTATTCTCTACACCGCTAAGAGTTGTTTTAGTTCCCATTTTTGATTCAACTGCCTTAAAAGAGTATCCACTACTTGCTGAAACGTAAACTTGTGCACTTGCTGAAAGTGAAGCGAACATTATAATTGCTGCTGCTAAAATTTTTTTCATGTGTTTTTGTTTTTTATTTAGTTAGGGTAAAACTATAAAAAATAAAAAGGATAAATAACAATATTTATTAAAAAGATACTTATTTTTTTTATTTTAGCATCTTTTAAACAAAAATTAAAACCTAAAAGTTTATTGAATAATAACATTTTACATGAAAATGTACAGCAATTTATAAACGAAAACTTACAATCAGATATTACAAAACTGATTTTAAAAGGTAGTCCGTTTAAAAATATAACAATACAAGAATTATCAAATCAGATAATTAGTAAACAAAAATCAAAAAACAAGCTTTCGAGTTGGTTTTTAACAAATCAGATTTATTATCCTTCTAAAATTAGTATTGAGCAAACTTCTTCTGAAAAAACAGCTAATTATAAAGCTACCTTAGTTTCAGGTAAAAACTTTATTGATATAACTGGTGGCTTTGGTGTTGATACTTTTTATTTTTCGAAATACTTTAAGCGAGTTATTCATACTGAAATTAACGAAGAGCTTTCGAAAATAGTTGCGTATAATTATCAGAAATTAGAGGTAGAAAATATTCAAACAATTGCTAAAAATGGTCTGGATTATTTAAAAGAAACTACACAAAAATTCGATTGTATTTATATAGACCCTTCTCGTAGAGATGATGTTAAAGGAAAGGTTTTTTTATTAAAAGATTGCTTGCCAAATGTACCTGAAAACATTGATTTTTTATTTACAAAATCTGATACTATTTTAATTAAAAATTCACCAATGCTTGATATAAAATCAACGCTAAATGAATTGAAATTTGTAAAAGAAATTCATGTTGTTGCTGTTAATAACGAAGTAAAAGAGCTTCTTTTCTTATTAGACTTAAAATCTAATCAATCAATTGAGGTAAAGACAGTTAACTTGCTCATTAACAAAAAGAAGGAGTTTTCTTTTTTCATGAACAAGAGCTGTGAAATAACCTATAGTAATCCTTTAGATTACCTATATGAGCCTAATGGTGCCATTTTAAAATCAGGAGGATTTAATGAAGTAGCAAAAGCATATAACATATCTAAATTGCAGCAACATTCTCATCTATATACTTCCGAAAAAATACTTGTTGATTTCCCTGGTAGAACTTTTAAAATAATAGCTGTTTATCCTTATAATAAGAAAAAAATAAAAAAGGAATTAACAATGTTAAAGGCTAATATTACTACACGAAATTTTCCAAAAACTGTAGCGCAAATAAGAACCGAAACCAAAATTAAAGATGGTGGCGATGTGTACTTATTTTTTACAACAAATAGCAGTAATAAACGAATTGTAATTCATTGTACTAAAACAGCATAAAAAAAACCTCTTTTTTATGTACTTTTGCTTTTAATGATGAAAAAAATTAGTGTTTACGAATCTATAAAAATATCAAAAAATAATGCTTTAAAAGTTGCAGATACACTTGTTGTTGAAGCAGCGCTTCAAATTAATATTAATAATGAATCATATACCGTTGTAATGAGAACTCCTGGTGATGATATAGAATTAATTAGAGGACTTTTATACGCAGAAGATATTTACAAGAGCAAAGAGGACTTATTAATCAATACTGTTGAAATCAATACTGATGCCTCTACTATTTTAAATGTTACAATTCCGAAGAATAAACTAAGAAATGGCTATTTAAATAAACGTACCCTTTTATCTGTTTCTTCCTGTGGTATTTGTGGAAAAAAAGAATTGAAAGACTTAAAAACTAAAGGAAAGTCGCTTTCTACTGAACATAATAATAATAATAAAGACGTTATAAATCTTAAATCATCAGTAATAAATATTACTTTTGATATGTTTTTAAAAATGACTGATTTACAATTTTTATTCAAAAAAACAGGCGGTAGTCATGCTTGCGCATTGTTTAATAATAAAAAAGAAATTCTAACGATTAAAGAAGATATTGGTAGGCACAATGCAGTTGATAAGTGCATTGGTGATTTAATTCAAAAACAACAGCTAAAGCAAGTAAGTTATATGCTTGTTAGCGGACGTGTTTCGTATGAAATTGTTTCAAAAGCTTTTTTTGCGAAAATTCGTATTATAATTGCTGTTTCTGCCTGTTCTTCTTTAGCAGTCGATTTTGCTAAAGAATTTGGTATTTGTTTAATTGGTTTTAGTCGAAATGATAAAATGACCGTTTACGCAAATCCTCAACATATAAATTTATGAGTAATCAAAAACAACAAGAAAAGACTGTAAAAGCACAGCCTCCTGAAAATTTAACAGGAATAAAGCTTATTGAAATCCCTACAAAAGCCGTAGGTACAAAGGCGATAAAATCGGCATTAAGTCATGTTTTTTCTGAAACAGGGGTTGTAAAAGGGATTCAATTATTAAAAAACATGAACCAATTAGATGGTTTTGACTGTCCTGGTTGCGCATGGCCTGATCCTGATCAAAAAAGAGCCTTTTTAGCTGAATATTGTGAAAATGGCGCCAAAGCAATTGCTGAAGAAGCTACAACAAATAGAGTTTCTCCTATGTTCTTTGCAACACACACAGTTCAAGAACTATCAGAATGGTCAGATTATAATATAGGAAAAAGTGGACGTATTACACATCCTATGGTTTTACGAGAAGGAAGCAATAATTACGAAGAAATTTCATGGGAAAATGCTTTTAAACTTATTGCAAATGAGCTAAATGAATTAGAAAACCCTGATGAAGCTATTTTTTATACCTCTGGAAGAACAAGTAATGAAGCGGCTTTTTTATATCAATTATTTGTTCGAAAATTCGGAACAAATAATCTGCCAGACTGTTCAAATATGTGCCATGAAAGTAGCGGAAGCGGACTTTCTCAAACACTTGGTATAGGTAAAGGTTCAGTTACATTAGATGATTTTAAACATTCTGATTTAGTAATTGTAATTGGGCAAAACCCCGGGACAAATCACCCAAGAATGCTTAGTGCTTTAAAACAAACAAAGGATAATGGTGGTAAAATAATGACCATAAATCCGCTTCCTGAGGTTGGTTTAATGAAATATGTAGATCCTCAAAATCCTTTAAAATGGTTAGGTTCTGGTGATGTATTAACAGATCTATTCCTTCAAGTAAGAATAAATGGTGATGTTGCCTTGCTTAAAATCATCTTAAAGTTGATGAAAACTCAAGAAAAAGAAAAAGGTGGCGTTTTTAATCATCAATTTATAAAAGAAAAAACGCATGGTTTAGAGGAGTTTTTAATCGATTTAGATACTTATACTATTGCCGAATTATTGCCTCAAACGGGCTTATCTTTAGAAATAATTGAAGAAGCAGCTCAAATGATTATCAATAATGATAAGATAATTATCTGTTGGGCAATGGGATTAACACAGCATAAAAATGGTGTTGATAATATTCGTGAAGTTGTAAACTTACTGCTTTTAAAAGGGAGTATCGGTAAAAAAGGCGCAGGAACTTGCCCTGTTCGAGGGCATTCGAACGTACAAGGCGACCGAACTATGGGTATTTGGGAAAAGCCAAAAGATAGCTTTTTAGATAGTCTAGAAAAAGAATTTCAATTTCAAGCACCGCGTAAACATGGGTATGATGTTGTAGCGGCTATTGAAGCAATGCATGCTAAAAAAGCAAGTGTTTTTGTAGGAATGGGAGGTAATTTTATCTCTGCAACTCCTGATACAGAATATACTGCACAAGCGTTAAGAAACTGTAATTTAACGGTTCAAATTTCTACAAAATTAAATAGAAGTCATTTAATCCATGGAAAACAAGCGTTGATTCTTCCTTGTTTAGGACGTTCTGAAAAAGACATTCAAAAAACTGGAGATCAATTTATTACCGTAGAAAATTCCATGGGAGTTGTGCATCAGTCTAACGGGCATTTATCACCTAGTTCCGATTATTTATTAAGCGAACCTGCAATTGTTGCTGGTATAGCTAAAGCAACCTTAAAAAATACTAAAATTGATTGGGAAATACTTGTTTCAAATTACGATTTAATCCGTAATAAAATTGAAGCAACCATTCCAGGTTTTAATAATTACAACGAAAAAGTTCGTGTAAAAGGAGGTTTTTATTTACCTAACAATGCTAGAGATAACAACTACGCTCCTACTTTAACAGGGAAAGCAAACTTCTCTACAAATTTACCTTCGGATGTTGTGTTAGAAGATAATCAATTTATGATGATGACCATTCGAACTCACGATCAATATAACACAACTATTTATGGTTTAGATGATAGATATAGAGGTGTTTTAAATGAACGAAGAATTATTTTTATGAACCCTGAAGATATGAAATTTCAAGGATTATCAAAATTAGATAAAGTAGATTTAACAAGTCATTTTCAAGGAGAAAAAAGAAGTGCTTCGGGCTTTTTAGTAGTTCCTTATAGTATTCCAAAACAATGTACCGCTACTTATTTTCCTGAAACAAATGTATTAGTTCCGCTTAAAAGTAAAGCAAGAATTAGTCACACTCCAGCTTCTAAAACAGTGATTATTACGATACTAAAGCAAGAGTAAAAAAGAATTTTATTTTAGTCGAGAATATTTTTAATTAACCACATAAATCAATTTATAATTATGCCTTTCATAGAAGAAGAAAATCTTATATTAATGCAAGAAGACTTAGATAATACTAAGTTAAAAAGAGAAAAAGCCGAGGAAGAATTAACTGAAATGAAAGAAAAACTTACTTCTTTTCAGAAAAAATCTAGAATTACAGCAATTTTATTAGGTTTACTTTTAGGGATATCATTAGGAGCTTGTTATTATTTTTACACGAGTGCTACACAGGCACCTACTTTTTCAGAAGCAGATATCGAAGCTATAAAAAGTAAGGAAAATATACGTGTTTTAGACAGTATTAATATCGCAAATATTGCAGCAATGTCTTTAGAAAATACTCAAAATGAAAGTTCAAATTCGATAATAGGCTCAGAAAATTTAGACGAAGTTATTAGTCAAGTAAAGGATAATACAACTGGTGAAACAATCTATTCTGTTCAGGTAGGAGTCTTTTATAATAAGAAAAAATTCCCTCTATTATCTTCTAAAACAATACCAGCAATAATCACTTCTGAAGATGATTATTTTAAATATTCATTAGGCTTATTTACTACATTAAGTGAAGCTAAAAGATTTAAAAAAGAATTGATAAAACTTGGGTTTAAAGATGCTTTTGTAGCTTCTTATATTGATGGAAAACGTCAAAAAATACACGATTAATTAAATAGTATTACCGACAATTAAACAATAAATTAATGTTAATTAAAATTATTAAACGAACATTTATAGTGTTATTAACTATGAGTGTTCATTTTTTTTACGGGCAGAATAGCCAAAATAAAATAGCTCAAAAAGAAACTCAAATAGCCTTTGGTCAGTTAGATTTTTTAGATATAAAAATGCCTGGTAATGAAAAAAATATGGGCTTTACAGGAATTCATTATAATTTAAAAATAAATGATTGGAGCTATGCTGGTATTGGTATTTATAGTGCTGTAACCGGAATTCGTGGTGGTTTTTTTACCTTAGGTGTTAATGCTGGTGTACAGCAAAAAATTACCGAAAAACTATTTATTGATGCTGGGTTTCATTTTGGTGGCGGTGGTGGTGCGTCAGCTCCTGATGGTGGTGGTGCGTTTATTTTACCACACTTAAATGCAGGATATAATTTTAAGTATTTTTCAACAACTGCCGGGTATAGCTTTATTAATTTCTTTGATAAAGGAGCAATTAAAAGCCAGCAATTTAATGTTGCTATTCAAATACCTTTATTGTTTTATACAGCAACTAATTTTAAAGAAAATGAAGAATATAAAGGCTCTTTTAAGCTTGATACCTTAATTAAAAATAGCGATTGGAATAACCCTAGTAAAACTATTTCACTGCTTGTTCATTTAAATAATTTAGATGTAAAAAAAGGAAGTTACAAAGGAAAAAAAATGCGATTAGCAGGTTTTGAATTGAATTCTTATTTAAATAAAAATATGTTCTTTTTTGTAAAAGCTGATGGTGCTTATCACGGAATTAAAGCTGGATATATGGATGTATTTATAGGGGCAGGTTATCATGCAAGTCTGTATAAAAACTGTACAAATATCTTAGCTAAATTTGGTGTTGGAGCTGGTGGCGGCGGTGGTGTTGATACTAAAGGAGGGGTTTTAATATACCCTGATTTATCTATTGAGCAAAAAATATTTGATAATACATATATATCTATTAATAAAGGTTTTTTAATGAGCCCTGATGCTCATTTTAGTTCTTCAACCTTAGGTTTTGGATTGAAATACTACCTTGATAAAGATGGTATTTCATCTACTGAAAAAACATTTTCATCGGGTAAATTCAAAGACTTAGAAATAATTTTAAAACATGAGTTATATCCAAATGCTAAAAGAGATAATAAAGGTGGGTTTTCTCAAAACATGCATCAAATTTCGTTGCAAATTAACCTATTCTTAAATAAATACGTGTATGTAGGCGGGCAAACTTCATTTGCTGATTTTGGAGGTGCAGGTGCTTATGCGGAGGGTATTGTTGGTGTAGGAGTTCAGTCAACTACTTTTTTTAAGAATACAACATCGGTATTTACTCAGCTTTTAGCAGGTGCTGCTGGTGGTGGTGGAATTAGTACAGGACAGGGTTTAATTGTAAAACCAAGTATAGGTCTTAACTATAAGTTAACCGATAAATTAAACGTTCGTGGAGCTTTAGGTTATGTAAAAGCTCGTGGAGGAAACCTAAGTAATACCTATTTTAATTTAGGAATTAACTACCATTTTTCATTTTTAAGCCTTCGTTAAGTTCATTGAATTAAATGTTCATTGATACCACTTATTAAAAGAATAAAACAGTATAAAAACAGCCATTATTAAATTTTCAAACTTATAATGGCTGTTTTTATACTGTTTTATACTACAACCCCTCTCTTTTACTCTTTTATTAATTACTTAAATATTAGTAATTTTAAAGTAATACCCTCTAGTTTTTAAACACTATACTTCTTCTTGCAAAACTGAATTTATTTTAGTTTCGGAGTCTATATTTACCGTAATTTTTTAGTTAGCTTTTTTTAATGATTCCTATCTCAATTCGAGTGATTTTAAGACCTAAAATAAATTAAAATGGTATCCGAAGATTTTATTTATTTGATGAATTTCATGCTGAAAAAGTTTTTGTTGATACATTTTTTTGAAGAATAATCACTCGAACTAAAAAACTAATAAAAGTTTTTCTTTAATTTTTAAATAGAGGATCTTAGCAGTTTTAAAAAACTCCCCCACTTTTTAAATGTTAGATTCTCGTTACTCCTTATATTTAATAAGTTTTTTATTTCAGGCTACATCTACACGGTTTAAAATAACTATAAAAATCAGGATGATAAACTGAACTAAATTTTCTTTAACAGATTCCTTCTTGTATTTATTTACTTTAACTATTATATCAATTAATCTCTTATTTTACTTGTTGAATTAAAGAATTAAAGACTCTCTCAACTCTCAAATAATAATCCTTTTCAAATAGAATAACTAGTCTTTTATAGAAACCTCGATACTCTATTAGTTACAAAAGTAAAATAAATTACTAAAAAACACATAAGGCGAAAAAACCACCTATTAACAAATGTAGATTAACTATTAGGGGTAAGAGGGTAGAAGTTAATAATCTACAAATGTAAACTAACACAATCCCACCCAACAGCAATTCTTTAGTTACTATTATAAAAAGCTTCTTTTCTTAATTCTAATTCTGAAATTAATACATCATTCTCACTTGTTAAAAAGATACTCTGGAGTATACTTGTCTTGTAGTTAATACAATTCTAATTTCTAAGTAATTAAAGTTTATATAAGCATCTCTCTCCTTCCTTTTTTTAGGGCAACACCCTAAGTGAGCACAAATGTAAATTAGTAATTGAATTACATTTGTAAGTAAAGTAATTTCGCAAGGCTAAAATAATCTAGTAGGATTTAGCATGTGGTTTACAAAGGTTATTTTACAATACTAAAGCAATTTAATAGTCTTAATATTATATTAGTTTACAAATATAATCGACACTAATGTTTTAGCTGAATGAATCATTAATTTAGGCTGTTAAAAATATATAATAGTGTAGTTTTTTTACCAAACACCTTTATCCTCCTTTTTACTCCTCCTGTTTTTTCTTGAAAAAACCGATTTCTCGATTTCTTTATTTTTTTAGTGATAGATGGTTAAAAATTCTACTAATAAATCAGAGTAACAAAACACTTATTTGACTTTTTTATCATAAAAAATAATCTGAAGACTTTTTATTAAAGCCCTTACCCCTGTTTTTGGAGGAAATCTATCTTGAATCTTGAAAAATAAACTTAATTGATCTAATTATAAGCCTAAAAAACATTATCAAAAAAGTATATTTGTATCTATTTAAAACAGTTTATCTTATTTTGAACACACACTTTCAATATTTTTCTAGCCCAATAAACGATATACAACTTCCTAATAAATTTACCTTTCCATTTTATTATGAACCACACCCCTTATGTGAAATTGCTACAAAAGAAATAATACATTATTTAAAAACACAAACCGATTTTGAACATAATTTTGGGTTAAATCCTTCAAAAAAAGGACTTCCTATTGGTAAAATGTTCGGGGTTTTAGTTGTTAAAAACAAAAAAAATGAAATCGGTTATATCGCTGCTGTTTCAGGGAAATTAGCAGAGACAAATACGCATCTAAAATTTGTTCCGCCGGTTTATGATATGCTTACTGAAGAGTCTTATTATTTAAAAGAGAAGAATAATTTAATAGCAATAAATTCTGAGATAGAATCTTTAGAAACAAATATTGATTATAATTTATTATTATCTGAAAATAAATTAGCAAAAAATAAGGCTATAGCTGATATTAATAAAAAAAAAGAGACTTTAAAGATAGCTAAAAGAGAGAGAGCTATACGAAGAGAAAAAGCTTTTAAAGAATTGTCTACTGAAAACTTTATTCTTTTTAAAAATGAATTAAGTAAAGAAAGTTTAGATGCGAAACATTTTTTTAACAACGTAAAACGCTATTGGGAACACACTTTAAAACCAAAAGAAGATAAATTGTCGGTTTTTACAGACCAGATAACAGCCTTAAAATCGCTACGTAAGTCAAAATCAAATAGTTTACAAATGTATATTTCTGAGCAATATCAATTTTTAAACGAAAAAAAAGAAAAACAAAACTTAGCTGAATTATTTTCAGGGACTTCTGTACATAATTTACCTGCTGGTTCTGGTGAATGTGCTGCCCCAAAATTACTGCAATATGCTTTTTTAAACGATTTAAAACCTATTGCAATGGCTGAGTTTTGGTGGGGAAAATCACCAAATAAAGAAATTAGAAAACACCAACAATTTTACCCGGCTTGTCAAGGAAAATGTAAACCTATTTTATCGCATATGTTGTCAGGAATTGAAATGGATACCAATCCTCTATTAGAAAATCCTGCAATTGGTAAAGAAATTGAAGTAATTTTTGAAGATGATCAGTTAATTGTTATTTGTAAACCTGCTGATTTCCTGTCTGTTCCAGGTATTAATATTCAAGATTCGGTATATAGTAGAATAAAACAACAGGTTAAATATATTTCAGGACCTATTATTGTACATCGTTTAGATATGGCTACCTCTGGTTTATTGGTTTTAGCAAAAAACAAAGAAGCACATAAATTTTTACAAAGTCAATTTATAAATAAAATAATTAAAAAAAGATATACTGCTTTATTAGATGGAATTGTTACTGAAAATACAGGAACAATTACGCTTCCGCTTCGTGTTGATTTAGATGATAGACCCAGACAAATAGTGTGTTACGAGCATGGTAAGCCAGCAAAAACAAACTGGGAAGTTATAGAACGAAAAAATGGGAAAACAAAAATTCACTTCTACCCTATTTCAGGGAGAACACATCAATTAAGAGTACATGCATCTCATGGTTCAGGCTTAAATATACCTATTGTTGGTGATGATTTGTATGGAAAAAAATCAGATCGATTGTATTTACATTCCGATACTTTAGCTTTTTTACACCCAATAACTAAAGAAAAAATGCTTTTTACAAAAAAATCTGATTTTTAAGGAAAAAAATTGGCTTTAATAGAGCTATGAT
Source organism: Tenacibaculum dicentrarchi (assembly GCF_900239345.1). Taxonomy (GTDB): domain Bacteria; phylum Bacteroidota; class Bacteroidia; order Flavobacteriales; family Flavobacteriaceae; genus Polaribacter; species Polaribacter dicentrarchi. The sequence continues at coordinate 74,999 of NZ_OESZ01000046.1, forward strand.
TTAGGTAAAAACAAATAATATTGACCCTATACTATTTAAAAATTAAAATATCTGTTTAAATCACATTTTTTTGTAAATGATTTTTTTATGAAATTTAAATAGCATTTTATTTTTTTTAATGATAAAAATTACCTATTAATTATCCGTAAAAATTAAAATAACTTACATATATTTAATATACTATTTTACCTTGAAAACGATATTATATTATCTAAAAAGTACATTTTTTGAATATTTTTGACCTAAAATTAAATTTAAATATAGGTGTGATTAAAGCAATATTAAATAATATTGACCCTGTGGTATTAAAAAACCAAGAAACGCTATTTTGAGATATTTTTTAAATAAGCAAGCTTTTTTGTGTATTTATTTTTACCAAAATTTGATGAATATTTATATGCTTACTCCTGTTATATAATAGTATAAAAAACAAACTCTTTTTTCCTTATTTTTGTTTATTTTTCATAAAAAAGCCTCTCAATTCTGAGAGGCTTTGTAATTATATTCTAAAAATTATATTAATTTTTTAGCTTTTTTAACTTTTTGCTTAGTAAGGGCAATATCAATCACTTCGTGCATTTCAGTTACAAAATGAAAGGTTAAACCTTTTAAATAACTTTCTTTAATTTCTTCGATATCTTTTTTATTATTAGCACATAAAATAAGTTCTTTAATATTTGCACGCTTAGCAGCTAATATTTTTTCCTTAATTCCTCCCACTGGTAATACTTTTCCTCGAAGTGTAATTTCACCAGTCATGGCTAATTTATTTTTCACTTTACGTTGTGTAAAAACCGAAACCAACGAAGTTAACATGGTAATACCTGCGCTTGGTCCGTCTTTAGGAGTTGCCCCTTCTGGTACATGAATATGTACATCGTATTTTTCTAAAACTTGTGGCTCAATACCAAAATCTTCGGCATTTGCTTTGATGTATTTCATTGCAATTGTAGCCGATTCTTTCATTACTTTCCCTAAATTACCTGTAATAGAAAGCGCTCCTTTTCCTTTAGATATAATAGATTCGATAAATAAAATATCGCCACCAACACTTGTCCAGGCTAAACCTGTAACAACACCTGCAACATCATTATTTTCATATTTATCACGTTCTAAACGTGGTGATCCTAAAATAGTTACAATATCTTTATTGGTTAAATCAATATTATAAGGCTGCTCCATCGCTATTGATTTTGCTGCAAAACGAACCACTTTAGCAATTTGTTTATCTAAACCACGTACCCCCGATTCACGCGTATATCCTGCAACAATTTTTTCGATTTGTTTTTTACCAATCGTTAAATGTTTTTCTGATAATCCGTGTTCCTTTAATTGCTTTGGAAATAAATATTTTTTAGCAATTTCCATTTTTTCTTCAATCGTATATCCTGTAACATTAATAAGTTCCATACGATCGCGCAATGCCCAAGGTATTTGCCCTAAATTATTTGCGGTAGCAATAAATAAAACTTTAGAAAGGTCGTAAGGAACTTCTAAATAATTATCATAAAAAGCCGTATTTTGCTCAGGGTCTAAAACTTCTAACATTGCCGATGAAGGATCTCCTTGATTGCTCTGGCTTAATTTATCAATTTCATCTAAAACAAAAACAGGGTTTGATGTTCCTGATTTTTTAATATTCTGAATTAAACGCCCTGGCATTGCACCAATATATGTTTTACGATGCCCACGAATTTCAGCTTCATCACGTAAACCACCTAACGACATACGAACATATTTACGTCCTAATGCTTCAGCAACCGATTTTCCTAACGAAGTTTTACCAACTCCTGGAGGTCCGTATAAACAAATAATTGGCGATTTCATATCGCCACGTAATTTTAAAACAGCTAAATGTTCTATAATACGTTCTTTAACCTTCTCTAAACCAAAGTGGTCTCTATTTAATATTTTTTGAGCACGCTTTAAATTAAATTTATCTTTCGAATAAATATTCCAAGGCAACTCAAGCATTAACTCTAAATAATTTCGTTGCACGCCATATTCAGCCATTTGAGGATTCATTCGTTTTAAACGATTTAATTCCTTTTCAAATGTTGCGGCAACTTTTTTATTCCATTTTTTAGTTTTAGATTTTGTTCTCATTTCATCTAATTCCTGATCATGAGAAACACCACCTAATTCGTCTTGAATGGTTTTTAATTGTTGATGTAAATAATATTCACGCTGTTGCTTGTCTAAATCATTACGTGTTTTTGATTGAATATCATTACGTAATTGTAATTTTTGAAGTTCTTTATCTAAGTTACTTAATGTTAAAAGTGCACGTTCTCTTAAGTTATCTTCTTCAAGTAATACTTGTTTTTTAGCAACGCTTAATTCCATATTCGATGAAATAAAGTTTACTAAAAATGAATTCGACTGAATATTCTTAATAGCAATAGATGCTTCCGAAGGTAACATTGGGTTTTCTTTAATAACCTCTAATGCTAATTCTTTGATAGATTCAATAATTGCTTCAAACTCTTTTTCGTCTTCAACTCCTTTATTTTCAATAACCTCTTGAACAATAGCTTTTAAATACGGATCTTCTTGTGTAATTTCATCAATTACAAAGCGTTTTTTTCCTTGAATAATAACGGTTACGTTACCATCAGGCATTTTAAGAACTCGTAAAATTTTAGCAACAACTCCTGTTTTATTAATATCGTCTAAACTAGGATTTTCTACAGAAATATCTTTTTGAGCAACAACACCAATTACTTTATCGCCTTTGTTTGCATCGTTTATTAATTGAATAGATTTGTCTCTACCCGCAGTAATAGGAATTACAACACCAGGAAATAATACAGTATTTCTTAATGGTAAAATTGGTAATTCAGCAGGAATTTCTTCCTTATTTATTATTTCTTCATCTTCGGGAGTTAATAATGGTATTAATTCTGAATCCTCATTAAAAGCGTCTTGAAGCGACAAATTGTCTAAATGTATTATTTTTGATTTACTCATATCTTTTATAGATGTCATAGTGACATTTTACACAATTTAAAAATCATGTAAAAAGCACCTCTTAAATTTTTAATTAACTAATAAACAACGATATATAGGTGTTTATAGGTGTTTTACTGTATCTGTATAGGTCAATTGTTATGCCAAGTAAAAAAAGACAGGATGCCTTTTTTTATCTAATTGCTATTTTACATAAAAGTAAGCTAAAAGACTATAACTCAAAAAAAACACATCACTTATATTTATTTTTAGCCTTTTGTTCTCACTTTCCTTTTTATAAATAAATATCTTATTTTCTGTATTGTATTGTTTATTCGATAAATTTAAGAGTAATACCCCCCGTTTTAAACCAAATAAAAATCAATTAATTACGAAGAATTAAATTATCTAAAACAAAAAATGTATTTTTGCTATAAATAATAAAATGCTATTTATTATTTAAGTTCAGATAAATATTGAAAATATGATACGAAACTACAGAAATGAATTGTGGAAAGAAATAATATTTGATAATAAAATCTCTGAAAAAGAAAAATTTAAAATATCTAATTACGGACGAATCATCAATTGTAAAACTGAAGAAGAGTTTTTAGTAAAAGAATATTTTATAAATGGTTACCAAAATTTACCATTAAAACAACGTGTTAATGGTAATACGACGAGTCGATATGTTCATAAATTAGTTGCTGAAGCTTTTTTACCTCGTAAAGAAGATGATCAATATGTAATTCATTTAAATTATGATAAAAAAGACAATAGACTTGAAAATCTTAAATGGGCTACAAAAAGAGAAAAAGAAATACATCAGTTTACAAACCCTGAATATGTAAATAAGGTTCATAGGTATAAACCAAGTACAACAAAACTTACAGAAACCAAAGTGATGTTGATTAAACGAAAATTAAACGACCCAAATAGAAGGACTCGTTTAAAAATGATTGCCAAACAATTTGGCATTTCAGAAATGCAATTACATAGAATAAAAACTGGAGAAAACTGGGGTTATGTAAATGAAGGTTAATTAAGTATTAGTATTGAAATGCTAATAAAAACAATTATTTGTGCCCATTTTAGGCAGACACCTATTTGGGCATTTTTTTTAATCGCTAATGAAAGTGAGCCTGCTAAAAGAGCTATTGCCGAAAAGATAAAAAATGAAATAGCAATAAATATACCTCCTAAAATATAAAACTGTATAACTGTTGATAATGTTTTAGAAAATAAAAATTGTGGAAAAAAAGCTAAGAAAAAAATAGTAACTTTAGGGTTTAAGACATTCATTAAAAAGCCTTTTTGAAATAATTTAACAGTAGATTTTTTAGTATAAATTAAATTATCCGTTGATAACAAAATTTTAGCATCACTTTTATATACTTGATATGCTAAATATAATAAATACCCTGCTCCTAATAATTTAATGCTAAAAAATAAATTTTCTTGTTGATTTATCAATTCAGAAATACCAAAAGCAACTAAAGTTGTGTGAATAATACAACCTGTCATTAAACCTAAAACAGTAGCTAATCCATATTTTTTACCATTAACAATACTTTGTGTTAAAACAAAAACATTGTCAGGACCTGGAGAAATTGCTAATGTTGCTGTTGCAAAGGCAAATGAAATTAATATTTCTGATGACATTTTTAATTTTCAAATATAAAATCTAAAAAAAATGAAGTATCATCAGATACTTCATTTTTTCAGATAATTAAAAGATAAAGTTGAGTTTATCTTGCTAAAATAGCTTTATTTATTCTTTTCACCAAACTAGGTCCTTGGTAAATAAATCCAGTATAAATTTGAACTAAAGATGCTCCTGCATCAATTTTTTCTAAGGCATCTTTTTCAGAATGAATACCTCCAACTCCAATTATAGGAAACGATTTGTTCGAATTATCCGCTAAATATTTTATTACTTTGGTACTTCTATCTTTTACCGGCTGACCACTTACACCACCATTTCCGATTTCAGTTAATCGTTCTTTCGATGCTTTTAAATTAGCTCTATTTACAGAAGTGTTCGATGCAATAACGCCATCAATTTTTGTTTGCGTAACCAATTCGATAATTTCATCTAATTGCTGATTGTTTAAATCAGGCGCAATTTTTAATAAAATCGGTTTTTGTTTTACCTCTTTATTATTTAAAACCTGTACTTCGGTAATCAATTCTTTCAAATAAGAAACATCGTCTAATTTTGCGTGACTACCAACATTTGGACAACTTACATTTAAAACGAAATAATCTACATACGGATGTAATCCTTTAAAACAAGTTACATAATCTTCCGTATAATTTTCGGGAGTGGTATCGGTATTTTTTCCAATATTTCCACCGATAATTATTTTACCTTTATTCTTTTTTAACTGTTCAATTGCAACTTCTAAGCCTTCATTATTAAATCCCATTCGGTTAATAATTCCTTGATCGTCTTTTAAACGAAACAATCTTTTCTTTGGGTTTCCTGCCTGACCCTTTGGAGTTACCGTTCCTATTTCAACAAAACCGAAACCAAAATTTGCCAACTCATTATATAGTACCGCATTTTTATCGAAACCAGCAGCCAAACCAACAGGGTTTTTAAATGTTAGTCCGAATAAATTACGTTCTAATTTTTTATCATTTACCTGATACATACTTCTAAATATTGAAGAAACAAAAGGAATTTTAGAAACTGTTTTTACAACTGAAAAAGTAAAGTAATGAATTTTTTCAGGATCAAAAAGAAATAAAATTGGGCGAATTAATTGTTTGTACATATTGTTTTATTAAAGGTTGAAAAGGATCTTCTAAATTTTAGCCATATTTTTTAAAAGAAGTCATAAAAAAAGCCCCAAATAAATGGAGCTTTTAAATTATTATCTTAAAACAGCTTCTAAATTCTTTTCAAAAGTTGCTTGTAATTTTTGCATTATTTTATCAATCTGTTTATCGGCAAGTGTTTTATTTTCATCTTGTAAAACAAAACTCACAGCATATGATTTTTTACCATCAGGTAATTTATCACCTTGATATACATCAAATAAATCTACCTCTTTCAATAATTTCTTCTCTGATTGAAAAGCCAAATTATAAATTTCTTTAAATGTTACTTTATTATCTAATAACAAAGCTAAATCACGTTTTACCGCTGGAAATTTTGTAAACTCAGTAATTTTAATTTTCTTATTTCCTACTAAGGTTAAAATATTTTGCCAGTTAAAATCGGCAAATAATACTTCTTGTTTAATAGAAAATTCTTTTAAAATACTTGTTTTTAAAACCCCAAATTCTACTAATTTAGTTTTACCTAAACTCAATGTTAATCCTTCTGAAAAAATATCTGATTTTGCAGGTGATGTTTTTAAATTATCAAACCCTAACCTACTAAATAATGAGGTTACAATTCCTTTTAAATAAAAGAAATCTGCGTTTTCAGAAGTTACTTTCCAGCTATCTTTTGTTCTGTTACCAGTAACAAGTAAAGTTAAATGTTTATCTTCTTGATATCCGCTTTCATATTTATGATAGGTTTTCCCAAATTCATAAAATTTCAACGCATTATTTTTTCTGTTTATATTATAAGAAACAGATTCTAAACCACTAAATAATAATGATTGACGCATCACTTTTAAATCGTTACTTAACGGATTTAAAATTTCAACATTTTGTGCTTCATTCAATGTATCAGATAAAGCTACATAATCAGCCTTTGTTAAAGAATTTGCCATTGTTTCGTTAAACCCTAAAGAAGTTAACTGATTTGCAACAATATTTTCTACTTTAACATTTTTATCGCTATCAAAAGAAATAGAGGTATTTAATTTATGAGAAAACTCAATATTATTATACCCGTAAACTCTTAAAATTTCTTCAATAATATCGGCTTCACGCTGTACATCTACTCGGTACGAAGGAATTGTTAATCCTAGACCTCCTTCAGTTACACTATTTATTTTAATTTCTAAAGAAGCTAAAATATTTTTAATAGTTTCTTTTGGAATTTCCTGTCCTATTAATTTATAGGTGTTTTCAAAAGATAAAAAGACTTCAAAACCTTTTATTTTCTTTGGATAAAAAGATAAAACATCTGAAGACATTTTTCCTCCTGCATATTCTTCAATTAATAAAGCTGCACGTTTTAAAGCATATTCTGTTAAATTGATATCAATTCCTCGTTCAAAACGAAAAGAAGCATCGGTATTTAAAGCGTGTCTTTTTGCTGTTTTACGAATAGATACCGGATTAAAATAAGCACTTTCTAAGAAAATACTGGTAGTATGTTCGGTAACGCCCGATTTTGCTCCTCCAAAAACACCTGCAATACACAATGGATTGTCATCAGCATCACAAATCATAATATCATCAGCTGATAATTCTCTTTCTACATCATCTAAAGTTGTAAATTTTGTTCCCTCTTCTAATGTTTTTACAACAACTTTATTACCTCTAATTTTTTGAGAATCAAAAGCATGTAATGGTTGACCTAACTCATGTAAAACATAGTTTGTAATATCAACAATATTATTTTTAGGTACAATTCCAATAGCTTTTAACCTGTTTTGAATCCACTCAGGAGAGTCTTTTATTTCAACATCAGTAATGGTAATTCCACAATAACGAGGCACAAGGTTTTTATCTTCAACCTCAATATCAACTTTAAGAGTGCGTTCATCTACATGAAAATCAGAAACCGAAGGCGAAATTAATTCTAAATTTGTTCCTTGGTGCATTAATCCTGCACGCAAATCACGAGCGACACCAAAATGACTCATGGCATCGGCACGGTTTGGGGTTAAGCCAATTTCAAAAACATAATCAGTTTCTATTTTAAAAACCTCAGCACATGGAGTTCCTGCAACTAAATTAGCATCTAAAACCATAATTCCGTCATGACCTTTACCTAAACCTAATTCGTCTTCAGCACAAATCATCCCGAAACTTTCTTCGCCTCTTATTTTTCCTTTTTTAATTTTAAAGCTCTCCCCTTTTTCATCATATAAAATAGTACCAACAGTGGCAACAGGCACTTTTTGCCCAGCAGCTACATTTGGTGCACCACAGACTATTTGAATCGGATTTCCATCGCCTAAATCAACAGTAGTTATTTTTAATTTATCAGCATTTGGATGCTTTTCACATGTTTTTACTTCACCAACTACAATGCCTTTTAAGCTTCCTTTGATGCTTTCTACAGTTGCAATTCCTTCTACTTCTAAACCTAAGTCAGTTAATAACTCTCCTGTTTTTTCAGCTTCCCAGTCCGTTTGTAAAAATTGGCGCAACCAATTGTATGATATCTTCATAATCAATCTCTAATTTGAACGACAAATTTAAGTAAAATAAAGTAAAAAACTAGCCTTGTTTAGCCCTGCTTTTATCATAAAATATATCAAACTGATTTTTAATCGTTTGATAATTGATTTCTCAATAAAAAGTTGTTTTTTTGCCGAAATTCATAATTAATAAAAACAACACAAACACAATTTACATGAAAAAATTATTACCCTTCTTTTTACTGATGTTATCAGTTTCAATATTTTCTCAAATTCCGTCTTATTATAATGATATAGACTTAAGCTTAACAAATACGGCATTAAAAGATGCTTTATCAACAAAAATAATTAGTACACAACAAGTTAATTTATCGTATAGCCCTGGTGTATGGAATGCTTTAAAACAATCAGATTTAGATATTACAGATAATTCAAAAGTTGTTTTAATTTACGGATATGATAATACCGATGCAAATTACGTTACCGATATCACACGAAGTAAAGATGCAAATGGTGGTTCTGCTGGTACACAATGGAACAGAGAACATGTATATCCGAAGTCATTAGGAACGCCTAATTTAGGAACTTCTGGTTCAGGAGCCGATATTCATCATTTAAGACCAGCCGATATTTCTTTTAATTCGCAAAGAAGTAGTAAAAAATTTGTTGCAGGTTCAGGAAACGCAGGAAGTGTTTCTGGCGGATGGTATCCTGGTGATCAGTGGAAAGGAGATGTTGCTCGCATGATGATGTACATGTATCTTCGTTACGGAAATCAATGTTTACCTAGCAATGTTGCTATTGGGTCGGCTAATCCATTAGACTCTAATATGATTAATTTATTATTAGAATGGAATGTAGAAGACCCTGTTTCTGATTTTGAAAAACAACGAAACCCTATTATAGAATCAATACAAGGAAACAGAAATCCGTTTATTGACAATCCTGCTTTTGCAACCCAAATTTGGGGAGGACCTCAAGCAGAAAATTTATTTGAAAACACAAATAACGATTCAAATACAACAACAGATACAGATACTTCTTCTGAAGAAAATAATACACCTACAACAGAAATACCTACAACTACATCAATTACAGTTGCCGATTTATTTATTACAGAATATATAGAAGGTTCATCAAATAATAAAGCTTTAGAAATTGCAAATTTTACAGGAAATGCAATTAATTTAGAAGGATATTCATTAAAGAAAGCCTCTAACGGGGGCGGATGGACAAACACTCTAACATTAAGCGGTGTTTTAAATAATCAAAAAATGTATGTAATTGCTAATAATAGTGCTACTTCAGCCTTAAAAAACAAGGCACAGTTATTAGATACAAGCGTGTTATCGTTTAACGGAAATGATGCTATTGGTTTATTTAAAGAGAATATTCTTATTGATGTTATTGGAAACCCTAGTAGTTCAGTTGTTTTTGCTAAAGATAAAACCTTACAGCGAAAAGCTAGCATTAAACAAGCAAGTACTGTTTATGACGCTTCTCAGTGGAATATTCTTTCTAAAGATACTTTTGACGGGGTATCAAATCATGTTTTAGATGCTAATGCTCCTACCCCAAATATCGAAGAAGAAGTTAAAGAAGAAGTTGCTGTTACTTATTGCGTTTCAAAAGGAAAAAATGCAAATTATGAATATATAGACAATGTGGTAATCGGCGGAATTTCTAATGCTACCAAGTCAAATGGTGGTTATGCTGATTTTACAGCACAAACAGCTAGTTTAAATTATGGGAATAATGAGCTTATTGTAAGTGCAGGTTTTTCAAGCGAAGCATACACTGAATTTTGGAAAGTTTGGATTGACTTTAATAAAAATGGTGTTTTTGAAAATGATGAACAAGTGGTTAGCGGATCATCATCAAGTGCGGGTAATTTATCTTCTAATATTTACGTACCTTCTTCTGTGCTAACAGGAAAAACAAGAATGCGTGTTTCTATGAAATGGGATGCTAAAGCAACTGCTTGTGAAACTTTTTCTCATGGTGAAGTAGAAGATTATACCGTAACTATAGGACAAAGTCAGCGAAAAGAATTATATAATACTTCTAAAAATATTTTTATATCAGCTGAAAAATTAGGAAACCAAACACCTATTTTTAGTGCTAACTTTTATCCAAATCCAGCAGTTAATTTTATCAATATTCAAGTTTTAGATAATAGAAATGCACAATTTAGAATTATAAATATGAATGGTCAAACGGTTTTAAAAGGTCAAATAAACCATGATACTATTAATGTTTCTAATTTAAACAAGGGTATTTATATTCTTGAAATTAATGATAATCAAAAAATTATTACTAAGAAATTTATTAAAAAATAAAGATATTATATCAGTAATTATTTAATAAAAAAAGGCAATCATATATGTGATTGCCTTTTTTATTTTCTTTAAGATTTATAATTAAGTAAAACCAAGACTATTCAATTATTTTTTTTGATGGCGTTTTTGATGATTTTTTATACCCATAACCGCTAAAAACATGTGTAAATAACCACATAATTGTAAAAGTAGGTATGATGTCTAAACCAGGGATTGCTTCTTCAATAAAAGAAACGGCTGCCGCAACTTTACCCTTATTCCCTTTATACATTTTGGTCATTAAATATGCCGATGCTGGTGCCCAAAACATATCGGACAATTCGCCTAGACCAGGGATTGCATACGATAACAAACCAATAGCATCAAACAATAAACTTAGCGCTAATTTTATATATTTATTTTGTGTATTCATTTATCTCTAAAATTAAAAGTATTAAGTCGGTTTATTCTAAATCAAAATCCAAGCCAAATTAATTTATTTTTTTACTTTATAAAGATGTATTTTTACTTTAATTACTATTTTTTAATTCTTTCTAAATAACCTAAACAATGATTTTTTCTGATTTAACAAATAAAATAACACAGTTAAAAAATAAACCTTTAGGAGGATTAACCTCTCAGTTTAAACTTGCTCCGAAATTAAGAATAAAATTCCCGCAAGAATTAATCGAAAGTAAAAACCCTAAAAAAGCAGCTGTTTTAGCCTTGTTTTATCCTGATGAAAATAATCAAACTCGTTTTTTACTTACATTAAGAGCAACTTATAAAGGTAAACATTCAGCTCAAGTTAGTTTTCCTGGAGGTAAAATAGATAAAAAAGACACCAATCTTAAACAAACAGCTTTAAGAGAAACTTTTGAAGAGGTGGGTGTTTCATCCGAAGAAATTAAAATTATTCGTCAAATTACAGATACCTATATACCTCCTAGTAATTTTTTAGTAACTCCGTTTATAGGTTTTACTCAAGAAAAACCAGCTTTTAAAGCAAATTACGAAGTAGCAAATACAATTGAAGTTTTAATGAGCGACTTGTTAAACGACAATAATTTAACATCAAAAGAAATGGCAACATCATATATGAAAAAAGAAGCTGTACCATGCTTTAAATTAAATGATTATATCGTTTGGGGAGCAACGGCAATGATGTTATCGGAAATTAAAGATTTATTTAAATAGTATTTTTTCGATTTCTTTTGTAATTTAGCTATTACACTTAAAAAAAACTAGAAATGCCTTTATTAAAAAGGAATCCTTTCGGACATCTATTGTTCTTGAAAAGGGTTCTTATTCAAGCACTTGGTATAATTTCTCATGGAAGATACCGAAAATTTAACCAACTAAAAATCGAAGGGTCTGAAATTTTAAGAAATCTTCCAGACAAAAACGTATTATTTATTTCTAATCATCAAACTTATTTTGCTGACGTAGCTGCAATGTTTCATGTTTTTAATGCCTCTTTAAAAGGGCGTGACGATAATCTTAAAAATATTGGTTATTTATGGAAACCAAAATTAAACATCTATTATATAGCCGCTGGTGAAACTATGCGAGCAGGATTATTACCTAAAATATTTGCTTATGCAGGCTCTATTTCAGTTGAAAGAACATGGCGAAGCAAAGGAAAAGATGTAAAAAGACAAGTGAAAATGTCGGATATTTCAAATATTAGCAAAGCTTTAGATGATGGATGGGTTATTACCTTTCCTCAAGGAACAACAACTCCTTTTAAACCTGTACGTCGTGGTACTGCTCATATTATAAAAACCTACAAACCCGTTGTAGTGCCTATTGTTATTGATGGTTTTAGACGTTCTTTTGATAAAAAAGGATTGGTAATTAAAAAACGTAATGTTTTACAATCAATGGTAATTAAAGAACCTTTAAAAATTGATTACGAAAACGAAGAAGTAGCAAGTATTATTGAAAAAATTGAATACGCTATAGAGCAACATCCTTCTTTTTTAAAGGTTTTAACACCTAAAGAATTAAAAGAACAAGAAGAGTTTATTGAAAAACGTCGTTCATGGGTAGATAAAGATACCAAAAATAAAAAAGACGAAGAAGAATAAAAATTATCAAAAGAAGAAACATAACAAACTAAATCAATAAATTATGGCTAAAACTAAATCAATTTTAAACGAGAAATCAATCGATTTCTTAGCTAAATACCTAAATAACGCTGCTCCTACTGGTTACGAATGGGAAGGACAGAAAATTTGGATGGACTATTTAAAGCCATATGTAGATGAATTTATTACCGATACTTATGGTTCTGCTGTAGGTATTATTAACCCTGATGCTAAATATAAGGTGGTTATTGAAGGGCATGCCGATGAAATTTCATGGTATGTAAATTATATTTCAGATGATGGATTAATTTATGTAGTTCGCAATGGTGGTTCTGACCATCAAATTGCACCTAGTAAAATTGTAAACATCCATACCGATAACGGAATTGTAAAAGGTGTTTTTGGATGGCCAGCAATTCATACTCGTAATAAAGCAAATGAAGAAGCACCTAAACCTGATAATATTTTTATTGATACAGGATGCGCTACAAAAGAAGAAGTTGAAAAATTAGGCGTTCACGTTGGTTGTGTTATTACTTACCCAGATGAATTCCATATTTTAAATGGTGATAAATTTGTATGTCGTGCTTTAGACAACAGAATGGGTGGGTTTATGATTGCCGAAGTTGCTCGCTTGTTAAAAGAGAACAAAAAAGAATTACCTTTCGGTTTATATATTACAAATTCTGTTCAAGAAGAAATTGGTTTACGTGGTGCTGAAATGATTTCACACACCATAAAACCAAATGTAGCAATTGTTACCGATGTAACACACGATACAACTACCCCAATGATTAATCAGAAGAAAGAAGGTCTTTTAGAAATGGGGAAAGGTCCTGTAGTTGCCTATGCTCCTGCTGTGCAACAAAGATTACGTGATTTAATTATTGATACTGCTAAAGAAAAAAATATTCCTTTTCAACGTTCGGCATTATCAAGAGCCACAGGAACAGATACCGATGCTTTTGCTTATAGTAACGGAGGGGTCGCTTCGGCATTAATTTCTTTACCATTACGTTATATGCACACAACCGTTGAAATGGTACATCGTGATGATGTTGAAAATGTAATTAAAATGATTTACGAAAGTTTATTAAAAATAGAATACGGAGAAGATTTTTCGTATTTTAAATAAATACTCTCTACATAAAAAAATAAATTTAATACCCCTAAGATAATATGAATACTTATGTAAAATCTACCACTCTGATTACGGTCGCTATTTTCAGCTCTATTTTTGTTTCTTGTAAAGAAATTTCAAAAGAAGAAAAAAAAACAAATCTTAAAAATAAAGTTACTCAAATAGCAGAAAAAACTAAAAATAACTATTCTAAAAAAGAATTAGTAGGTTTTTGGATGCGTAATCAAGATGGTGTTAAAGATATATTAGAATTAAGAGAAAATGGTACATTTTCTTTAGCAGGAAATCCGTACTGGGTAGGTCGTAATTGGAAATTTAAAAATGATTCAATACATTTAGAATTGGTAGGGTTAACTAATATCGATGATGATTTTAGTTATGTAAGTTATGCTGTTGTTCCTAAAAATAATAATAAATTTATATTTAACCTAAGAACAAACTCTAATAAAAATATAGCTAATAACGATAAGCAGTTTGTAAAGCTACAAACTGCACATTATCCAACAAATAAATGGATTGGAAGATGGAATGGAGTTGAAGGAACTATGTTAGAAATTTTACCTAATGCTGATTTCTATGATATTATCATTCATGGTATCGATAATACTATACGAGTAATGAGTGAAAAAGTAACGCATAAATCAGAAATTGTATTCATTACAGATGATATGAAAAAACATACTATTATTGCAGGTAATGGAGTTGATACAAAAATGAAAAGGCTTGATGATAAAAACAATTGCTTGATTATTCCTTCAATGAAAATTGGTTTTTGTAAATAGATTTATTTTGATTTAAAAAACTAAACCACATAAGCTCTTCTTTTTGAAGGGTTTATGTTTTTATAGATACAAATAATTGTAAACAAAAATTATAAAAAACTTTACTTTAATTAAAATTCTCCTATAGAAATTCAAGGATTTTATTTTTCAGATATAAAAAAATTAAATCTAAACAGAATACAATTTTAATTCCTCAAATTCACAAAATGGAGACAAATCAGAATACGAACCTGAAATAAAATCCCTTTGACGGATGCTATTTTTCAGTTATAAAACGTTTTCAAATAAAACTTAAACAACCTCTAAAACTCCATTTGAAAATTATAAAAAACATTTACTTTTTTTTCGTCGTGTTTTCCAGGTATAAACCTTGGAAGTAACGATATAATTCTAATTGCTTCTTGTTCTAAAAGAATACTGTTATCGCTATTTGCTTTTATAGAATTTACATCGCCATTAACATCAATAATAAAACTTACAGATACAATTCCTTCTGCTCCAGCAACGTCCTTTAAATTAGTATCAATATGACGTGTTATCTTTTCATTAAAATCATCAAAAGCATCTGTATTTCTTTGTTTTGAAGCAAATAAAGGAACAGTATCTATATCGGTAAAAGAAATTGGTTTTTCGCTTGCAATTATCGAAGAAGCTAAAGAGGCTAATTCTTCTTTAATTTTCGTTACATTTTTAGTATTTGATGTGCTATTTTTATCGTTTAAAATACTTTTTTTATTTTTAGTACTTCTTGTTTTTCTAGCTCTTTTAACAGATAAATGCCTCTTAAACCCCGATACTTTACATTTATTTTTTACCGATATCTGATTAACATCTTCAAGGCTATCTTCTTCATTAGAAAGACATACTTTTTTATTTTGACTAAAATTTAACTGAAATGCAAAAAGAAATATAAGTAGTATAAAATTTTTCATAAAAACAATGATAATAGATTTTTTTTGGTAAAACCTCTATTTCTGTGACACTATTTATTTATATAAGTCACAGATTTTAAATTAAATAAATGTTATTAAAAAGTTATTACAAAAAATAATCATCTTTAAAACCGATTAAGTAAAGCTTGTTTTGTGCTCTGGTAACTGCGGTGTATAACCAACGTAAATATTCAACACTTGGTCCTTCGGGTAAATACGGTTGTTCTATAAAAACAGTATCCCACTGCCCTCCTTGCGATTTATGACAGGTCATCGCATAAGAAAATTTTACTTGAAGAGCATTAAAATACTTATTCTTCTTTACCTCCATAAACTGTTTATATTTCGTTTGGTCGGCAAAATCTTCTTTTACAGCTTCGTATAATTTATTTGATTCAGCATAAGTTAAAGATGGGTTTTCACTCGATAATGTATCTAACAATAAAACAGTTTCAAAATTTGGAATATCAGGATAATCAATCATTCGAACTTCAACTTCAGCAAATTTAAAACCGTATAATTCTTTAATTGAATTAATACGCATTACCTCGCAAATATCACCGTTGGCTATAAAACCTGCCGATGACGATTCTTTTAGCCAAAAATAATTATTTTTAACAACCATTACATAATCGCCAGTAGAAATTTCATTTTCTTGCCCCCGAATTTCCCTTCTAATTTGATTATTATACTGATTTGCTCTTTTATTTGAACGTACAATAAAAGCGGTATCTTCTACCCCAACATTACCATCATATGCCGATGTAATAGCATCTTGAATATCGTAACTATCTTCTAGTCGGATAATATCAGGATATTTAACATCAAACTGAAAATCGGTAGTACTATATTGAATTAACATACGCAAATCCGTGGCGTTTGCTAAAATTCCTGAATTTTGTTGCTGACGTACTACTTCATCTAATTCAATTTCAACGACATTTTTATCGAAACTATAAGAAAGTTTATCGGCATCTAAAGCGGGGCTTATTGTTAGTTTTACGGGCGGTAATTGTGCGGTATCTCCTATAAAAACAAGCTTACAATTTTTTCCTGAATACACATAACTAATTAAATCGTCTAATAAAGACCCATTTTCAAACATTTTTGAATTTTGCTGGGCATCAGAAATCATAGAGGCTTCATCAACTATAAATATGGTGTTAATATGCTTGTTGGGCTGTTTTACAAAACTCATTGTGCCAGCCCCTTGTTTTTTAGAAAAATATATTTTTTTATGTATGGTAAAAGCTTTCTTTTTAGAATAGCCAGAAATAACCTTAGCCGCACGTCCTGTGGGAGCTAACAAAACAGCTTTTTTATTAGCTTTTTCTAAATTATTAACTACTGAACTTATAATAGTTGTTTTACCTGTACCAGCATATCCTTTTAGTAAAAATAAGGCGTTATTATTGGTATCAAAAATAAAATCAGCTAGTTTATTGAGTAATAAATCTTGTTTTAGGGTTGGTTTATACGGGAAGCTTTTTATAACTTCTTCATAAAATTTAGATGCTAATGTTATCATATCTTAAATAATTAACAAAGATAATTCTATTTAATCGATAAATATTTTAATGATTGAAAAAAAAGTGTAGATTTGCTTATACTATATATAAAAACAAAAAAAATGAATTTATTATTAATGATTTTAGCAGCTACTGTAGTTGCAATTCTTTTAGCTTACATTATCGTTAAGTTTGTACCCTTAAAAGTCAGATGGTTAGTGTCTATCTTATTATTAGTAGCAACTGTTTTCTTAGCATTTAAAATTTATTCAGGTATTATGGAGCCTATACATTTTGCTAAAGAAAAAGAAGTTCGATACGCTAAAGTTATTAGCAATTTAAAATTAATTCGTGATGCTGAAGTAAAATATAAGGAAGTTAACAGAACTTACACAAACAGTAAAGATTCTTTAATTAACTTTATTGAAAAAGGGCAATTAGTTTTAACACAAACTACAAATGTTGAAGAAAAAGTAGATAGAGGTGGTGGAATTTTCGTTACTGTATCTAAAAAACAAGTTGATACTATTGGTTACGAAGCGGTATCTAAATATTTTGCGGGTAAAGACTATAAATCAATGTTTAAAGTTCCTGGAACCGACAAAGAATTTAACTTAGCTACAGGTAAAGTTGAAAAAGTTGCTGGTTTATTTGTTCCTGTTTTTGAAGCTAAAATAGAAAAAGCAGCCGTTTTAAAAGGAATGAAAAAACATTTAATTAAACAAGAATTAGAAGCTAAAGAAACCGACCAAATTAAAGGTGAATTTGTTTCTGTTGGTTCGTTAGATGACGTAACTACGGGTGGTAACTGGCCTCCTGCTTACGATAAAGCAGAAATTATGGCTGCCAACAAGAAAAAATAATTCAAGTATTTTTTCCCTTAATTATAAAAATCCATCCAATTTATTTTGGATGGATTTTTTTATTTTAAAATACGTTTAGCAAACCTAAAAAGCGCTAATATATTTTACATTTGTATTTTTATTAAATCAGTTTAATTTTATCCTAGCATCATAATGAGAATTATTTCAGGAAAATATAAAAGCAGACGGCTTTCTGCTCCTAAAAAATTGCCCGTACGTCCTACAACCGATATGGCTAAAGAGTCATTATTTAATATTTTAAACAACGATTATTATTTTGATGGCATCGCCGTGTTAGATTTGTTTGCGGGTACAGGAAATATCAGTTACGAATTTGCATCAAGAGGAACTACAACTATTCATTCGGTTGATGCACACTTCGGATGTATTAAATTCATCAATGAAACTGCTAAACAACTTGAGTTTGACATTAACACCTATAAAAGTGATGTGTACAAATTCTTAGAAAAAACAGGATTAAAATCGGATGTTATTTTTGCCGACCCGCCATATGATTTTGACCAAGATAAATTTTTGAAAATTGCCGACCTCGTTTTTGAGCGTAACCTTTTAAACGAAGATGGAACGTTAATTATTGAGCATGACAAACACACCGATTTAACAAGCCATCCTAATCACCGTTACGACAAGCGTTATGGAGGAAATGTCTTTAGTTTTTTTAATTTCGATGAATCTTTTGATGATTTTTAAACATTGTCAATTCGAGTGATTTTAATGACTAAAAGAAATTAAAATAGTATCGAGAATTTGAATTATTTTCTTTGGATATTTAAAAAGTTCTCGATACATTTTTTTAAAGGAAAAAAACACTCGAACTGACAGTTATTTTTGATGATTCTTGTCAATTCGAGTGATTTTAATGACTAAAAGGAATTAAAATAGTATCGAGAATTTGAATTGTTTTCTTTGGATATTTAAAAAGTTCTCGATACATTTTTTAAAGGAAAAAAACACTCGAACTGACAGTTATTTTTGATGATTCTTGTCAATTCGAGTGATTTTAATGACTAAAAGGAATTAAAATAGTATCGAGAATTATGAGTTTTCGATACATATAAAAGGCGAACCCTATAAGTTCGCCTTTTTATTGTTTGATGATTATTTTGAAGATAATTTGGGCGTTACCTAAAGGTCGGGCTTTACGCACTCGCTCTTTTTATTTTTTTAAAAGAAAAAATAAAAAGGAGCTCAAACAATTGCTTCAATCCCTAACGCAAAACAAGTAGCTATAAAATTTATAGTTTTTATTACAAATTTATGAACCCTCTACAATAGCAACCTCATCTGCTGTTAAATCATATAATTTATAAACCATTTCGTCTATTTCTTTTTCTAAAACGCTTGTATCAGACTCAGGATTTTCTTTTTTTAGTGATAAAATTTGATTTACTTTTTCTATAAATGGCTCTTGCTCTTTTTCTGATATTTCTTTTATTGGTAATTGCTCGACATATTGTTTTGTATATCTTTTTCTTCCTCCTGCAATTTTTGCAGTAATTTGAAAGAAATAAAAATCTAATAATTTAGAATTTAATAAAGCTAATAAATATTTTAAGTTTTTTCCTGATAAAAAATAGGCTGAATTTGTTAAATACATATTTTCTGTATCATAAGCATAATTTGCTTTATCAGAAATTTCTAACCAAATTATTTTTTCTTGATTAATTTTATCTTCAAAAGCACAATTTCTTAAATTCATCCAATGAACACCTTTATCTTGTCTTTTTTCTAAGATATTTTTATGCTCTAATAAATAATTATAAACTAAAGGATAGTTTTTTGCTTCAACTCTATCTATTCGTTTTCCATTTTCAATTCTACCATTATAAGTATTAATGATAAATTCACCACCAAATTCATATTTATATCTTTTAATATTTCTACCTCTTAATACAGGTTTTAATATTTCAACATTACCTAATTTTTCTTTTAAATCATTATTAATTATTAAAATATCATTTGCACCTGATGTAATTCCTCTATATATATTATTGTTATTCCAATCTTTTAGTAATTTTCCTTTATCAAGTAATTTTTTATTTATATTTTGAATATTTACAGGGATAATTTTCCATACTTTTTCATTAATATCTTCTAAACTAATTAAATTATTATCTAAATATTTTTCAAGATTTTCTATATTTTCTTCTTTATTTATTACACAACCTTTTAAATTATTTATATTTTCTTCTTTTTGAAATAATGAAATATTAACAAAAACAGTAGCTTCACTAAAAATTAATGTTTTATCAAAATCAATTATCAATAAAGGATTACTTTTTTCAATAATAAATTTCCTCAAATTTTTACCATAATTAGCGTTCATCCATTTATTAGAAACAATAAAAGAATTAAAACCTTTATCTTTTATTGTTTTAACTGCTAATTCATAGAACAAAGCATAAATATCAGTAGTAGAAACAAAAGTTTTATATTTTAATTTAAAATAATCATTTTTAAAATATTCCTCACCGCTTACAGAAAAATAAGGCGGATTCCCAATAACGGCATCAAACCCAATATAATTTCCATCTTCCGATAAAACTTCGGGAAACTCAAAACGCCATTCAAAAGCATTATTATAAATAGCATTATTTACAATTTTTTCTTTTGCTTTTTCTGCATCTTCAAAACTTAATTTTGCTTTTTTTAATGCGTCTTTATCTTTTTTAGTTATTTTTTCTTGCCACTGCTCTTTTCTGTTAATTTCAGATTGCCTATTTAGTAAAACCCCTCTAGCTTTCGAAATTTTAGCGATAAACTTATCATCAAGCGTACTTTTAAAATTATTTTTAACTTCATCAATAATTTCTAAAACCTCTCTTTTTCTTGCCTTGCTGTTGGTTTCTTTATATTCGGCTACGGCATTTTTATAATCTGTAAAAGAATAGTTTACATCTTTATTATTAAAAGCACTTTTTAAATCATCTTCTAAATTAAAACGGCTAATTAATGAGTTTCCGCATTTAATATTAATGTCGATATTTGGTAGTGTTTGCAGCGTTTTTTCTTGGGTATAATAGGCATTTTTTAAGAGTTCAATCCACAAACGCAAACGACAAATTTTAACAGAATTTGGGTTAATATCAACGCCAAACAAGCAATTTTCTATTAATTTTTGTTTTTCGTTAAACAGCGTTTTTTGTATGATAGCACTATCTTTATTTGTCGGATTATACTCAAACAACAAACCATTTTGTTGGTCGGTTATATACAATTCATCATTTACAATTTCAATATCGCAACGTATAGAAATTCCTTTATCATCGGTTAAAATACCCAATTCTTTTTTGATGATAATTAATTCGTTTAAAGCACTTACCAAAAAGTGACCAGAACCCACGGCAGGGTCGCAAATTTTAACGCTATTTACAATAGTATTTAATCGTTTTAAATCATCAGTTTTAAAGAAACGGCTACAATATGCTTGTAAATCTTCAAAAGTTTCAATTTGTTCATTTTCTTGTTCTTTAAACTTCTGAACAACCGTTCTTCTGATGGTTTCTTTACACATATACATCGTAATATATGCGGGCGTATAAAACGAACCTTCTTTGTAACCGTTTATTTTCTCGAAAATTAAACCTAATACCGATGCGTTAATTAACGATTTTGTTTCTTGATTATCTTCAATTCCTTCTGTTCCGTCAGTGGCGAAATCGTAGGCATCTAAAAATTGAAATAAATACGTTAATGTTGATATTTTTCCTTTTCGTTTTTTTCCTTTAGCATCTTTTAAAACCGTACCACTGTAAATGGCAATTTCATCGTTATTTAAAGCCGATATTTCAAAAGCTTCATTTTCTAACGTATTTCTTTCAAACAGCGAACTATTTAAGTACGGAATATCTTTGTATTTGTCTTTATACTTCGGATGTCTTTCGTTTATCGGTTTTGCTAAGGCAGAAAAAAACAAGTCGTTTAACTCATCGAAACCGTTTATAAATTTAGTGTTTAAAAAACGATATTTTTCATTTTTTTTATGATACGTTAATAATTGCGATTCTAATAATTTTAAGAATAAAATTCTATTTACCCACGTTAAGCAGAGTTCTAAACCAGCATTAAAGGCTTTATCGCCATCATTCGGAATACTTTTTACTTTGTGTAAATAATCTCTATCTTCTAAAATTATAATTGAATTTTCTAAAAGCGAGGCGTAATCTCTATTTTTTTCTTCTTTTCTGCTGATTACTTTTTTACCTTTTTCTTTTACTTCCTCTAACCCAATGATGTGTAATAACTCGTTATAAAAAGTTTTATTTAATTGGTTACTGTCGTTACCAAATGGAGTTCCTAAAATATGAACATCAGAAAATATTTTATAAAGCGTATTTAAATGTGCATCGGTTAATTTTTGAAAATTAGTTTTTGTAAAATTCAAGTGTACAAAAGGCAATTTTTCTTGTACTTCGCCGATGTATTTTTTAGCTATTTCGTTGTAGAATAATTCATTTTTAGTAGAGTCTTTTAAACCGTCTCTAAAATCTTGATATTCTTTAATCAAGGCTTTATTTTTGAAGAAATAATTATAAAAATCTTCTCCTTTAAACAGATACCATTCATAACCATTTGTAGCTATTAAATGTTTAATACTATTGTTATTATTGTCTAAACGTTCACGTAAATAGTATAATAAAAGTTCTTGTAAGGCTTTTTTATTAAGATTATCTTCTTTTAAAAACTCGGCTTTATTACTTGGTTTTTTAGCTTCAATAAGTACGCTAACATCCGATTTAGGATTATTTTCGCTGTAAATAGCTAAATCAATTCTATCTTTTGTATTAATATAATTATTGGTGTAAAAAGTATTTTTTAAAAACGATATAAAATGATGTTTTATATGTTCTTCACTTTCATTATTAGTGTCGCTTAATTTTACAGCAGTTATACAATTTTGTAATTCTGATATAAAATTAGTAACCTCTTTTCTTAGTGGTTTATGTTTTCGGTATGCAGGATTTAAAGCTGTTCTGGTATTCATCTTTTTCATAGAAGGCACTCTTTGTTTTTACGGCTAAAAGTATCATTTTATTAGCAAATAATTATCAAATAAAGCTGTAAAAATTAAATGGCTATAAAAATCCTCACAGGTTTTTAAAACCTGTGAGGTCTGTATTAAAATGATATCGAGAATTTTTATTATTTTCTGTTGATGAATTTGATACTAAAAAGTTCTCGATACTATTTTTTTGAAAGAAAAAAAATCACTCGAACTGACAGGCTAGAATTGATAATTTCTATTTAGGTTCTTAAAAATAAAATAATTTTAAGACTACGGATTTCCTAGCCCCGATTGAAGCAATTGTTTGAGCTCTTTTTTATTTTTCCCTTTAAAAATAAAAAAAGCGAGTGCGGAAAGCGGGAAATAGCTTCAAAAAAAATATACTTCAAAAAAGCACAAAAAAAAGGAAGCACAATATTTGCGCTTCCTTTTTATAAATATGTTGTAAAATATATTATGAATACATCTTCTTTCTTAATTCTTTTACCTTTGGGTCGGCTAAATATTCATCGAAAGTAGCATATTTATCGATTACCCCTTTTGGCGTAATTTCAATAACTCTGTTTGCTACGGTTTGTGCAAACTCGTGGTCATGGGTAGAGAACAAAATTGTTCCTTTAAAATTAATTAACGAGTTGTTTAATGCCTGAATAGATTCTAAATCTAAGTGATTTGTAGGCTCGTCTAACATTAAAATATTTGCTCTTGTCATCATCATTCTCGATAACATACAACGAACTTTTTCACCTCCCGATAATACATTACTTTTCTTTAAAGCCTCTTCGCCAGAAAAAATCATTTTCCCTAAGAAACCTCTAATAAATACTGCTTCTCTTTCCTCTTCGGTTTGTGCATACTGACGTAACCAATCTACTAAATCTAACTCGCCATTCTGAAAAAATGATGAGTTATCAGACGGTAAATACGATTGTGTAGTTGTTACTCCCCAGCTAAATTTACCTGAATCGGCTTGCTCATTTCCTGATATAATTTGGTAAAAAGTAGAAACAGCCTTCGAGCTTTTTGAAATAATTGCTACTTTATCGCCTTTGTTTAAATTAATGTCAACATTAGCAAATAAAGGTTTTCCTTCAAAATCTTTTGATAATCCTTCAATGTTTAAAATTTGGTCTCCCGCCTCTCTATCTCTATCAAAAATAATAGCAGGATAACGACGACTAGATGGCTTAATTTCATCAACATTTAACTTGTCTATCATCTTCTTACGAGAAGTCGCTTGTTTCGACTTTGCCATATTTGCAGAAAAACGACGGATAAATTCTTCTAATTCCTTCTTTTTATCTTCGGCTTTTTTATTCTGTTGGGCTCTTTGCTTTGCTGCTAATTGACTAGATTCATACCAGAAAGTATAGTTTCCTGAAAAGTGATTAATTTTAGCAAAATCGATATCAGAAATATGTGTACAAACGGCATCTAAAAAGTGACGGTCATGCGATACTACGATTACCGTGTTGTCAAAATTCGCTAAAAAGTTTTCTAACCAAGAAATAGTTTCAAAATCTAAATCGTTGGTAGGCTCATCCATAATTAACACGTCAGGATTCCCAAATAAAGCTTGGGCTAATAAAATACGTACCTTTTTCTTAGAGTCTAAATCGGCTAATAAAGTGTAATGGTCTTCTTCTTTAATCCCTAAATTAGATAATAACGTTGCCGCAGCAGAATCGGCATTCCATCCGTCCATTTCTTCAAAACGAACTTGTAACTCGCCTATTTTTTCGGCATTTTCATCGGTATAATCGGCATATAAAGCGTCAATTTCCGATTTAATTTTATATAATTCTTTATTCCCTTTTAATACAGTATCTAAAGTAGTGAACTCATCAAAAGCATAATGGTCCTGTGTTAATACTGACATTCTTTTACCAGACTCTAAATGAACCTGACCCGAAGTAGGTTCTTGTACTCCTGATAAAATCTTTAAAAAAGTAGATTTTCCCGCTCCATTTGCTCCGATAATACCGTAGCAATTTCCTTGAGTAAACTTAGTGTTTACTTCATCAAACAAAACACGCTTACCAAACTGAACTGATAAATTAGAAACTGATAACATTGAAAGTTTTTTAAATTCGGCTACAAAAGTATAAAATATAGTTGCCTAAAAAGAATTTGCAAGGAACTATTTAACACATTACATTTGGCGGCGATAATTCTTTTAACAACGAATTAACAACAAAATGATAGCAATATGTTTATTTTTGAACAGTATGTTTTTATACCGTTAATAACCAACACATGACTAAATACTTAATACCCCTATTAATTTTATTCATTGGATGTAATTCATCAAAAACACCAAAAATCACTTATTTTGGCGGTAAAATTATTAATCCGAAATCAAACTATATCACTTTATCGGATAATTATACATTTAATGATACTATTTATTTAAAAAAAGATAACAGCTTTTTAGGAAATTATAAACATTTAAAAAAAGGTTTGTATGTTTTTGGACACGCAACAGAACATCAATATGTTTACCTAGAACCTCAAGACAGTTTATTATTTCGTTTAAATACTTGGAGTTTTGATGAATCGTTAGTCTTTAGCGGAAAAGATGCCAATAGAAACAATATATTAATTGAAGCTTTTTTAGAAACAGAACAAGACGACAAAAATTTTGAAAAATTATACCAGCTTTCACAACATGATTTTTTAATAAAAATTGATTCTATTAAAAAAATTAAAGAACAAAAATTTATCACTTTTAAAAAAAGAAATAAAGAAAAGGCTTCTAAAGAATTTTTAGAAATATTAAAAGTAGCATTGTTTTACCCTGTTTATACGTATTCAGAACAATATGCTATTAAAAACTTCAATAAAAAAACTCCTGAAAAATTAGTGGATTCTTATTTTGATTATCGGGCAGATATCAATTTAAAAAAAGATTCTCTAATTTTTTTTAGCCCCTATTATGCTTTAACAATTGATAAATTATATAACGATGTATATCTTGAAAAAGGTAATTCCGTTAATTTTACACGTAATTTATTAAATAATATTGATGCTAGTATTTCTTCGGAAGAAATAAAAAATAAACTACTTTATAATACGGTAATACGTCATTTTTTTAAAGAACCAAACGATGAAAATAAAAATAAAACATTTTTTGAATTCTTTAAGTTAAATACCAATATTGAGCAGAAAAAAAACATGCAACGATTGGTTAATGACCTTAAATTATTAAATACAGGCGATAAATTGCCCGATTTTAATTTAATAGCTTCAACAGGTGAAACAAAACGTATTTCAAAGTTGATAAAAGGAAAAAGCGCTGTAATTTTATTTAAAGACTATAAATACGCTTCAGATGACTGGATTTCATCTCGAACTAATTTTTTAATAAAAAATAATCCTAATGTTACCTTTATTGTAGTTAATTTATGTAATAATTTTAAAAGATACACAAAAAAAATAGCAATAAAACACCAATATACCCTACCTGAAAAGAGCCTTGTTTGTAATTTTTCTTCAAGTAAATTCCCTCGTATGCTATTAATTGATAAGCAAGGTATTATCAAAAACGGATACACTAGTTTATCGGCTAAAAATATCAATAAACAAGTGCAAGATTTACAAAACAATTAATAATAGTTGTTATTTTATGTAAAAAAGCGTAAATTTGCGGGATTTTATTTTTCAAGCAAAATAAAGTCTAGATTATTAACTACCAGATTACTAGCTATTAATCTATTGTCCAAATTAAGAATCAGGTTTACAGATACTGGCGTCTGTGAATCTAAAGAACACAGACGTATATATGTCAACATTTTTAGATTTAGGCTTAAAAGAGCCTATAAACAAAGCATTAACAGATTTAGGTTACGAAAAACCAACTGTAATTCAAGAAAAAGCAATTCCTCAAATTATTTCATCTACCGATGATTTAAAAGCATTTGCTCAAACAGGAACAGGTAAAACAGCTGCTTTTAGTTTACCTATTATCGAACAAATAGATACTTCTGATAAAAATACTCAAGCTATTATTTTATCGCCTACTCGTGAACTTGCCGTTCAAATAGGAAATAATATTAAAGATTTCGCTAAATACATTCCAGACTTAAAAGTTGTAACAGTATATGGTGGTTCTAATATTGAAGAACAAATTAGAGGTTTAAAAAGAGGTGCGCAAATTGTTGTTGGTACTCCTGGAAGAACCGTTGATTTAATAAATAGAAGAGCATTAAGATTAGGAAACGTACAATGGTTAGTTTTAGATGAAGCTGATGAAATGCTTAATATGGGGTTCAAAGATGAACTTGATAAAGTATTAGATGCTACTCCTGAAACAAAACAAACATTATTATTTTCGGCAACATTTCCTAGAGAAGTTGAAGCAATTGCCAGAAATTATATGAGTAACCCTGTTGAAATTACATCAGGAGAAAAAAATCAAGGTTCTGATAACGTAACTCACGAATACTATGTAGTAAACGAAAGAACTCGTTATCAAGCTTTAAAGAGAATTGCAGATGTAAATACTAATATTTACGCAATTATTTTTTGTAGAACAAGACGTGAAACTCAAGAAGTTGCTAACAATCTTATTAAAGATGGTTATAGCGCAGATTCGTTACACGGAGATTTATCTCAGCAACAAAGAGATAGTGTTATGGGCAAATTCCGTAAAAAAACTATCCAAATTTTAGTTGCTACTGATGTTGCTGCACGTGGAATTGATGTAAACGATTTAACACACGTTATTAACCATAAATTACCAGACCAAATTGAAAACTACAATCACCGTAGTGGTAGAACTGGTAGAGCTGGTAGTAAAGGTATCTCTGTTGTATTAGTAAACAACAAAGAAAAAGGTAGATTACGTTCTATTGAGCGTATTATCAAAAAGAAATTTCAAGCTAAAAAAGTTCCTACTGGAAAAGAAATTTGCCAAAATCAATTAATGCACTTAATTGAAAAGGTAAAAGCTACAGAGGTTAACAATGAACAAATTGAAGAATTTTTACCAAGTATCTATGAAAAATTAGAAGACTTAAGTAGAGAAGAATTAGTTCAAAAATTTGTTTCTTTAGAATTCAATAAATTCTTAACATATTATAACAAGTCTGATGATTTAAATGATTTATCTTCTAGAGATAATTCAAGAGCTAGAGCAACAGACGAAAATATGACTCGTTTCTTTATCAACTTAGGTAGAAAAGATAAATTAAACCCTGCAACATTAATTGGATTAATTAATGACCAAAAAATTGCTGATAAAATTGAAATCGGAGCGATTGATATTTTAGATACTTTCTCTTTCTTTGAAATAGATAAAAACTTCGAAAAAGAAACATTAGAAGCTTTTAGTAATAATGATGCCGATTTTAACGGACGTTCTGTTAATATTGAAATTACCAAATCTAACCGTGGTGGCGGTGGAAGAGGCGGAAGAAAACCCCGTAGTGGTGGTTTTGGCGGAAGAAGACCTCGTGGTGGAAGCGACAGAGCTCCTAGAGATAGAGGTTCTAGAGATAGAGCTCCAAGAGGAGATAGAGATTCAAGAAGACGTAACGATAGCAGTTCTTCTTCTCCAAGAAGAAGTAGCGGTGACGGTGCATCTTCAGGTTTTGGAAGAAGACGTAACAGAGATTAATTACAATCTTTTACATCATATAAAACAAAAAAAAGACAGCTCAATTGAGCTGTCTTTTTTTGTTTTATAATTTCCATTATTTTGGGGTAAACAGACTAAACCTTTGTTCCTACCTACTTATAAAAAAACAAACGACTTAAAAATTATTTATATATAGTTTTTTAAACCTTAATCAGTTTACGGACGATAAAAAAATATAGATATGTAGATTTTTTTGATTTAGTAAAAGGTTGTATTCTTACTGACTGATACTTAAAAAATATTTTTTTTAATGAACCGAAACTTTGTTTTTTAGTTATGATTTAAACGAGCTAGCCTACCAAAGACAATATGATGATGCTAGAACCATATTAAGACATAAAAAAACCTGAACAATTAGTTCAGGTTTTTCAATTTAAATTATTATTGATTTCCTAATATAATAGGCATTCCACTTTTACCCGAACCAATTAAAACCACTTTACTATTTGGCGAATTTGCTAATTTTAAGGTAGCTTCAATTCCTTTATCTTGTAAAATTTTATCGGTTAAAGAAGCGCTTAAAATTTTATTCGCATCCGCTTTACCTTTTGCTTCAATAATTTGTTTTTCTGCTTCTTTTTGAGCCGTAACCAATCGGAACTCATATTCTAAAGATTCTTGCTCTTGTTTTAATTTACGTTCAATTGCTGTTTTAATAGTTGTAGGCAAAGTTACATCTCGAACTAAAATTTCATTTAATTGAATAAACTGTTTGTCTAAAATCTTTTTTGTTTCTGCAAAAATTTCTGTTTGAATAACATCTCTTTTACTAGAATATAATTGTTCAGGGGTATAACGTCCTACAACACTACGAGCTGCAGAACGAATAGCTGGCTGAATAACTCTCGAAATATAATTTTCTCCTTTTTCCTGGTGTAAAGAACCAATTTTATCAGTTTGTGGTTGAAACCATGCCGAAGCTTCTAGTCTAATTTCCAAACCATTAGATGATAAAACCTGCATTTTTTCAAAAATCTCTTGTTGACGTACCTCATAAATAAAAACTTTATTCCAAGGAGCTACAATTTGGAATCCCTCGCCCATTGCTGGCTGATCAGTTACTACACCGCCGCCAAATGTTTTATATAAAACACCTGCCTGCCCTGATTTTATGGTTACTGTCGATTTTGAAAAAGCAATAATTCCAAGTACAGCAACTATTGCTAAAAGAAATCCCCCTTTTGGTAATTGAAAATCTAATTTTCTGTTATTATTCATTTTTATAGTTTAATTTATTTAATTTCAAATGTACAATTAATCTTGTTTTAAATCGTAGTAAAGCGAAACCTTAAAATTGCTTATTTCATAAATATTTTGTATTTTCCTTTTAATTTTAAAACAACAGTAATATCCTTATCTGTTAAATTTTTAAAATACCAACCGTGCTTTCCTTTAAAAGGAGCGGTAAAAGTTCCTGCCATATTATTAGAATATGCGACGGTATAACTTTCATAAAATACCTCTTCAGGCGGATTATTTTGTTTTACTTCCCCATGAAAATCAGTATAAAGAATGTCTTTTTTTTCTGATGACCATTCATAATTAAAACTACTGTATTTAAGAGTATTAACTTTATATTCTATCCCTTTTTTAGCAGGGACGATAACACGAATACTATCTTGTCTTTCAATTAATCGCTGTTCAGAAGGCGGGTTATTAGCCTCTAAAGGTTTTACAATATTTGGATTAGAACCAATACTTTTAAGCGTTATTTTCTTGAAATTTAATTTAGATGAAGCATCGCTTACTAGCTCTTTTTTATTTTCTTGATAAAGCTTAGCAAAGCCCATTAATTTGCCTGTCCCTAAAGGATCTACGCCATATCCAGCAGGTAATACGGCTATTAAAAAAACCAATAATCCTATAAAAAAGGCTATAAATACTGATTTTATTAGTTGTTTTTTACTCATTAAAGTTATTGAAGTTTGTTTATTTGTTGTCATTATTTGTATGTTATAAAATGAAATATCCTGTTAATTGATACCCTAATAATAAAAATCCTGCTGCCATTAAAAGCACATTGGTAATTTTTGAAAATTTTAAAAAACTTTCATAATGTCGCCAGTAAGAAATACACAATAAAATTGCGCCTAAAGCTAAAAACTGTCCTATTTCTACGCCTAAATTAAATCCTAATAAATTAACAAGAAGCCCGTCTTTATCTAATTGAAATTCCTGCAATTTAGTAGCCAAACCCAACCCGTGAAATAACCCGAAAATTAACACGGCTTTTTTAGTGTCAGGCTGTTTATTAAAAAGCGTTTTAAAACCGCCTAAATTATCGAATCCTTTATATATTATTGAAAATGCTATAATAGCATCTATCAAAAAAGCATTGATACTCACATCAGTTAATACGCCTAATAATAAAGTAAAACTATGTCCAATTGTAAAATAAGTAACATACTTTATAACGTCTTTTGTTTTATACAAAAAGAACAATACTCCTACCAAAAAAAGTAAATGATCATAGCCCGTAAGCATGTGTTTTGCCCCCATATAAAGGAACGCACCAAAAGAAACTCCTTTATTATTTACTAAAAATAATTGGGTCGTTTCATCTACTCCATGGGCAAAACCCGCCAAAGGGATGAGTAGTAAAATTAACAGTAATAATCGGTTTTTTTTTAAATCCATCGTCATCTAATTAATGTACATGACCTTCCATGCCACCTGCTTGTTGTAATAATTTGCCCTTTAAAAAATGAGCACCTTGCGTAACTATTTTAACATCAAAATTATTTCCTTCAATTGTTTTTATAGCTACAAAACCTGTATCACTATTCCCTAAAGTTACTTTTAAAGGAATAAATTCTACAGTATTCTCGGCAGCAAATATAAAGCTTTCGCCTTCTTT
Organism: Tenacibaculum dicentrarchi; assembly: GCF_900239345.1. Taxonomy (GTDB): domain Bacteria; phylum Bacteroidota; class Bacteroidia; order Flavobacteriales; family Flavobacteriaceae; genus Polaribacter; species Polaribacter dicentrarchi. The sequence continues at coordinate 106,379 of NZ_OESZ01000046.1, forward strand.
TTCTATAATTGCAGCCTGAGGAATTGCAAATGTTTTTTCGCCATTTAATAATATTTCCGCATTGATAAACATCCCTGATTTTAACACATTTTTTTCATCCTCAAAATGTCCGTGAACATTTACCGTTTTTGTTTTATCGTTTATTTTTTGACTAATCAATTTTATAACTCCTTGATATTCTGAGTCAATTCCTGAAGGTTTAAAAACAAATTCATCCCCTTTTTTAATTTTGGTAATATCCGTTCCAAAAACATTTAATTCGGCGTGCATATGATCGGTGTCAATAATTTCCATCATTTCAGAATTTGCAGCTAAAAACATACCTTTATTCAAGTTATTTTCTACCACATAGCCCGAAATTGGCGCTTTTATATACACATATTGTTGAATTCCATTTGTTAAAATGCTACTTGCCGATAAATTTGCCATCTTTAATTGTGCTGCATAACTAGCTACCAAACTTTTTGAAGAATTATACATTCCTTCTGCTATTTGAAATGATTTCTTAGAGGTAATTTCGTTTGCTAACAGCATTTTTTTACGCTCATAATCCGCCTTTGTAACCTTATTATTATTCACTGCCTCTAAATACGAATATTGCAATTTTATAAAATTTGGATGCTCTAAAACGGCAAGGGTCTGCCCTTTTTTCACCTTATCTCCAGGTAATAAATCGGTTTTATACACAAACGATTCTAAAGGAGCATAAATAGTTGCTTTACTTTGCGGAGGCACTTCTATTGTTCCTGTTACGGCAATGCTGTTTCGTATTTTTCGTTGCGTAATTTCGGCTACTTTTATATTTGCAGACGCTACTTGTTCACTTGTTAAATGCAATTCATTTTCGGCATGTTTTTCTTCTGATTCTTTATGTTTTATTTCTTTTTCTTCGGATGTATGGTTGTGTCCTTTATGATTTTCTTTTTTCGAATTACAACTGATAATCGATACTATTGTTATTAATAAACTGATTTTATTGATATATTTTTTCATCTTTTTATATTTTTATTTGGCTAAATCGACTAAATAAGAGCCGAGCCTTTTAATCTTTATTATTTTTTTGTGTAAAATTCGTAGCTAATTACTGTTTGATTATAATTATGAATCAACAATAAATAATTTTGCATCACCTGAAAATAAATGTTAAAACTTTGATTGTACTGATACGCATCTATTTCGCCAGATGTATATGCTAATTTTAGTTTTTTAATAAATTTTTCAGCCTTTATTTTCATTCTGTCAATAGAAGCTAATTCCGTTTTTAAATATTTTATTTGTTCTTGTAAACTTTTAAAATTATTCTGAATAGCTATTTTATTCGCTTCATTTTCAAAAGTTATTTCTTCGGATATTATTTTTTGTTGTTTAATTTTAGCATTGTTAGACCAAAATGAAATAGGAACATTCAATCCGATATTAAAACCTGTATAATCGGTTGCATTTTCTGTTTTTCTATTAACAATCCCAGCTGTTATTTCAGGGAAATAAATTGATTTTGCTACTAAAATATTCTTTTTAGCTACTTTTTCTCTTTTAGATAAAATTTCTAAGAATGCCTTTGAAAGGCTATCTTTTTTGATATTATTTTTAAGTAAAACAGCGTTTTTTAGCGTTTTTTTAATAGGAAATTTTGTTTCAGGAATTACAGCTGTTTTAATTTGTAATACTTCTTTTAATTTATTTTCTACGGATGTAAAACCCTTATAAATAGTACTTTTTTTAGATTGAATATCTAAAGATTGTAAGATTGTTAAATCGTTTTCTAAACCTCCTATTTCTCCTGAGTTGTATAATTTATTAGAAATATTTTTAATCAGATTACTATTTTTTTCTTGCTCTTTAAGTAATGAAATAAGCCCATATAAATAATTCCATTGCTGATATAAACTTCTAGCATTTCTGATAGTTTCTTTTTTAGAAATTTCATTTTCTGAAATAGCTAATTCATGTTTTGCTATTGCTAATTTTCTTTTTTGATGATGTGTTAAAATACCTCCAAAATTCTGATTTGCAGACCATTCTTTTTCTGATAAACCAGCACTAACTCCAACATCTTGATATTTAATAGCAATAGGATTTAAAGTAATTGCACTTCTAATACCTTCTTTTTTATTAGCGATATTTAAATCAGATTTATAATTAGTTACTGATTTTTTTAAAGCGATATTAATAACGTCTTGCTCGCTTAATTTCTGAGGATTTTTGTTTGTTATTTGTGCTTGAACAAATAAACTTCCTGATAATATAAAGAACAAACTCAGTATTTTTGAACTTATTTTTATTGATTTAGCATTTTTACTTTCAGAAAATAGATATAAAACAGGTAAAATTAATAAGGTTAATAACGTTGCCGATATTAAACCACCAATAACCACGGTTGCCAATGGTTTTTGCACCTCTGCTCCTGCCGATGCTGAAATAGCCATCGGTAAAAACCCTAATGAAGCTACCATTGCCGTCATAATTACGGGACGTAATCGAACAGAAGTTCCTTTTTTTATAATTTCTTTTACATCAGTTATTCCATTTTTTTTCAAACGATTAAATTCTGCAATTAATACAATTCCGTTTAAAACAGCGACACCAAACAAGGCTATAAATCCTATTCCTGCCGATATTGAAAAAGGCATATCTCTAAGCCATAAAGCAAAAATCCCACCAATTGCCGACATTGGAATTGCTGTATAAATTAAAAAACTTTGTTTAATCGATTTAAAAGTAAAATATAAAAGTAAAAAAATTAATAATAAAGCAACAGGAACTGCAATTCCTAATCTTGTACGTGCTTCTTCTAAATTCTTAAAAGTTCCGCCATATGTGATATAATACCCAGTATCAAATTGTATTTTTTTGCTAACTTTTTGTTGTAATTCAGCAACAATACTTGCTACATCACGTCCTCTAACATTAAAACCAACTGTTATTCTTCGTTTAGCATCATCTCTTTGTATTTGGTTTGGTCCTGTTTTAAAGCTTACATCAGCAACATTTTCTAACGGAATTTGTACTCCATTATCTGTCATTATATATAATTTACGAATATCATTAATATTTGCTCTATTTTCTTTTGACATTCTAACAACCAAATCATAACGTTGTTCACCTTCGTATACTGAACCTGCTATTTGCCCAGCAAAAGCGGTATTTACAGCCGTATTTACATCAGAAATATTTAAACCATATAGTGCTAATTGGCTTCGTTTATAATCAATAACAATTTGTTTTAAACCTGTCATTTTTTCGATATACAAATCTTCAGAACCAGCTATATCAGGAATAATTTTCCCTAATTCATTTCCGTATTTTACTAATTTATCTAAATCTTCTCCATAAATTTTTAATACAACATCTTGCCTTGCTCCTGTCATCAATTCATTAAAACGCATTTGTATTGGCTGTTGAAATCCGAAATTAACACCTAACATATTTTCATCTAATAAATGATTCATTTTTTCGGTCAACTCGTTTTTAGTACGTGCTTTTGTCCAATTACTTTTATCTTTTAAGATGATGATAATATCAGCAACTTCAACAGGCATTGGGTCTGTAGGTATTTCTGACGAACCAATTCTACTTACAATTTGTTCAATTTCATCAGGAAACTCTGCTAATAATAATTTTGAAGATTTATTAGTAACATCAATCGTATATGATAATGAACTTCCTGTAGAAACCGTTGCTTGAACCGCTAAATCTCCTTCATCTAAAGATGGAATAAATTCTGAACCCATATTTTTAAAGGTAAAAAGGCTCCATAAAAAAGTAAGAACAGCAACAATAAGAACCGATTTTTTATAATTTAAAACAAACTCTAAAATAGGTGTATAAACATTTTGTAATGCTCCTATTATTTTATCAGAAATATTTTTTTTGTCATTATGATGTCTAATTGTTTTCTTTAAAAATAAAGCACTAATCATCGGAACGTATGTTAATGATAAAATAAATGCTCCTAAAATGGCAAAACTTACGGTTATTGCCATCGGTTTAAACATTTTCCCTTCAATACCAACCAACGCCAAAATAGGAAGATATACGATTAAAATAATAATTTCTCCGAAGGCCGCACTCGTTCTAATTTTTGAAGCTGATTGATATACTTCTTCATCCATTTCGGATTGTGTTAATTTTTTTCCTGATTTCTTCATCACTAAATAATGTAATGTTGCTTCCACAATAATCACCGAACCATCGACTATAATTCCAAAATCAATTGCTCCTAAACTCATTAAATTTCCTGAAACTCCAAAAAGATTCATCAATATAATAGCAAATAACATTGCTAACGGAATTACCGATGCAACAATTAATCCCGCACGTAAATTCCCTAATAATAACACCAAAATAAGAATTACAATTAAAGCTCCTTCAATTAAATTAGTTGATACCGTGCTAATTGCTTTATCGACTAATTTTGTTCTATCTAAAAAAGGTTGGATAACAACACCTTCGGGTAAACTTTTTTGAATTTGAGCAACTCGTTTTTTAACACGTTTTATTACTTTTGATGAGTTTGCTCCTTTTAGCATCATTACAATTCCTCCAACAACTTCTCCTTCGCCATTTCTGGTCATTGCGCCGTATCTGATGGCACTTCCTAATTGTACTTTTCCGATATCTTTAATTAAAATAGGTGTACCATTTTGAGTATTTTTAATAATAATATTCTGAATATCTTCAGATGATTGAATTAATCCTTGACTTCGGATAAAATATGCCTTCGGATTTTTATCAATATAAGCACCTCCTGTATTTTGATTATTTTTAGATAAAGCCTCTAAAACTTCGTTGATACTTACACCTAATGTTTGCAATCTTTCGGGTTGTAAAGCAACTTCGTATTGTTTTAAAAAACCACCAAAACTACTTACATCTGCAATTCCTTTTATTCCTAATAATTGACGGCGAACAATCCAATCTTGAAGAGAACGCAATTCCATTATTGGAAACTTTTCTTTAAACCCCTCTTTTGTAAATAGCGTATATTGATAAATTTCTCCTAAACCAGTAGTTACAGGTGCCATTTCGGGCGAACCAACTCCGTTTGGAATATTATTTTTTGCTTCGTTTAAGCGTTCGCTAATTTGTTGTCTTGCCCAATAAATATCTACATTATCTTTGAAAACAATGGTTACTACGCTTAATCCGAAACGAGAAAAAGAACGAACTTCTTCAATATTAGGAATACTAGACATGGTCATTTCTATGGGAAATGTTACTAATCGTTCTATATCTTGTGCCGATTGTGAAGGTGCTGAAGTAATAATTTGCACCTGATTATTGGTAATATCTGGCACTGCATCAATAGGTAATTGTTTTAGTGAATAAATTCCCCAACCAATTAATATCAATACAAAAGCGCCAATAATCAATTTATTTTTAATTGAAAATTTTATAATGTTATCTAACATCTTTTATGTGTTTAATTCTTGATTTTTAAAAGTTTTGAAGTGTAATTTTTACGATAATTGAATCTTATTATTGATGTAACTTTCTTTAAATAAAAGCTCTAAACAATAGTAAAAGAGCTGTATGCCTAGCCCCGATTGTAGCATTGTTTGAGCTCCTTTTTTGATTTTTTTCAAAAAAGAGCGAGTGCGAAAAGCGGGAAATTGCTTCAAATAAAGTTAATAAAAAGGATGAAAATCGATAAAAATTTACACGAAATAATAACATCACCTCGACTGTTAAACAGCTGAAATAATACGATTATTAAAAAGTAAAAAAAGAATTAAACTATTGGAGGTTGAAAAAGCTGGTTTAAATAACTAGCGGTATTTAACACTTTATAAAAATGATTTTTCGAGTGTTTTTGAAAGAATGTAATAATCTGAAAATTGAATTCAGGCGCAATTACAGCACTTGAAATACCTAAAAAAATACAATGATGATGGTGTTCGGTATTTCTTTCTTCTTCGGTATCATTTTGATGATGGGTTTGCAAATGTGCATCGTCCATCGTATTAAAATGTGTGGTTTGGGCATCAGAAAAAATAATAGCATCCGAATGTCCCTGCACCGGAGGCACAAAGAGCAATAAGGTTAATATGAGGATGCTAATAATTTTCAATTTATTGATTTAAAAAAATAAATTACAGTAATACTTTGATTAAGCTGCGTTTTAGTTATTGTATAACGTTTAATTCCTGATTTTTTCAGCAATTTTCTTAAGATCATCTTCATTGGCTATTTCGCTATCATGTGATGATAAATAACCTTCGTATTTGTCAAAATACTTGGTTTTATTTGAATTGATTGCTTTCCATTCGGACATGTCAGCAGTACCATGCATTGGGAAAAGTTTAGTGTGAGCATGATTTACTCCAAAGCCTTCCATCATAAGTCCAGTTCTTCCTACATCTTCAAATTTAGAATCTATTAAAAGTCCAACATTTTTAGAGGCAAGTATTAAATCTGCTAAATCAGCGTCAGACAGTTCGAAACAATAGCTAGCTTTATGTTTCTTTGTCGCTACAACAGTGAAACCTAATGTGTTTGGGAATATGGAAAGAAAAGCAATGTGTTTGTCGTCTTCCCATATGACGTGGGATTTTTCTTCACCTCGGACTATTTTGCAAAAAATACAATCTTCCATGATTTCTGTTTATGTTACAACAAAGATATAAAAATTATTTATTTAATCGGTCTTTAACGTATTCAACCTTGGTTTTTCCGTGGCGTATTGGTGTTCCATCTTCACCTAAACTAACCATTACAATTTTGTCTATTTCTATAATTGTTTTGTGGGTAAGCTTGTTGCGTACTTGGCAGTTTAAGGTAATTGAGGTGTTCCCAAATTTTACAACTTCGATGCCAATTTCAATAATATCGCCTTGTTTAGCAGAGCTTACAAAATCTATTTCAGACATGAATTTGGTAACCGTTCGGGGTATTTCTAATTGAATAATAGCATAAATTCCTAATTCTTCATCAATCCATTGTAATAATCGACCGCCAAATAACGTTCCGTTTGGGTTTAAATCTTCTGGTTTTATCCATTTTCTGGTGTTAAATTTCATCTTTTTAAGTTTTAAATTATATGTACAAAGTACAGGAACAATGCTAAGTTACACAATTAAAAGCGATTCGTTTTTTATATTTTACCATCAAATTTTCTGATAAACCATTCTACTGAAAATAAAACAATGATTAACGATAAAAGCCATTTCCAATTAATTAAATGTTCTTTTTTGATGCTTGATTTTTGAGTAGTATAATAGGTTTTATCTTCGGATAATTGCGTTAAAAAATTATCTATTTTATCAGGATATATTAATTTTCCTGCTGTTTTTAAGGCTAATTGATGTAGTTTTTGATCATTAGCATTTACAAACTGATCTTCTATATTAAACTCGGTTATTTTAAATTTTCCGTAGCTGTTTATTTTTTGATTGCTGTTGTTTTTTACAGCTACTTTATATGAATAATAGCCAGAATAAAGGTCAGAAATTGAAACCTGATACGAATTATTTACCAACGAAAAAGGCAGTGTTTTTTGATGCTTTGTTAGGGCGTTTGTAATGGTTATTTCTAGAGACGCCCTGTTATCAAATTTATAATTTTCGTTAACATAAAAAGCTGAAATTGTTACGGATTCATTTTGTAGATATGATGATTTACTTTTTACAGACAGTCTTTTTCTTTTTTTATTAGAGGCTAAATATTGTACTAAATTGCCTAAAAAAGCATCAAAATTTTCAAAGTTATTTTCAATTCCTTGTGATTCTAAAAAGCTAACTGAACGCCATTTCCAGATTCCTTCTCCAAATAAAACAGCGTGTTTTTGATTGTTTTTTGCCGATTTTTCAGTTTTAGAATTTTTATTTTCAAAGTTTTCGATAGTCGCCAATAAGGGTTCTTTGGTTTTAAAACCTGCATATTTTTGATGTAATAAAATCTGGGCATCGCCTGTTATTCTTATCTCTCCAAAAACATCTTTTAGTGGCGGAAAATCATTAAAATTGATATCTTTTTGTAAGAAAGGTAAAAAATTGGCGTTATAAAGTGCCGTATAATTTTCAGGTTGCTTAATGGCTTCTTTCTGAACGCCTAAATTTTGTGTGTTTAAAAAATTCCAATCCGTTTTTGTTCCTGAAACGATTAAATAATTAGATGTTACTTTTTCAAAAACCTTTTTAAAAGAACTATTTGGTTGATAAAAAACAAAAAACTGATAGTCATTATATTTAATGTTTTTATCATTTATAAAAGCGATATCCACTTTTCGTTGTTTATTACTTTCTATCGATTTTTTAATCGCTCCTATATCAGGATGTAAAAAAGAACTTAAAATTAATACTTTTGTTTGCTGGTCGATAACTTCTACTGAAAAATTTTTGTAATTATTTTTGGTGTTTTTTTCATTTTTAATTTCACTTATTGACGTTTTATAATATTGGATTCCTTTTTTATCCGAAGTTAAATTAGTAGTGATTGTTTTTGTAGGATTATCTGCCGAAAAGGTAACCTTTTTAGAAAATACTTTTTTACCTTGATGTGTAATTGAAAAAGTAGCGTTTATTTGTTCTTTCCCGTTAAATTCTCCTTGATAATAGACTAAGGTTTCAACAGGAAACTTATTTTTTATATAACTGTATTTATTAACGTTTACCTGTGAAATTTGCAAATCTTGATAAGCGGTTGTATCGCCTATAACAACGGGGAAAACTTTGTTTTTTGAGGTTATATATTGATACTCATTTCCGTTAGTTTGGTTTCCATCACTAATTAAAATAGTCGCATTTAAGCGTTTTTTTTGCAGTTTATTCACAGCGTTTATTGCTTGGTAAATAGCTGTTTGAGTTCCTGAAAAATTTAAACTATCAGCCGATAAAACTGTTGTTTTTTTATCAAAAGAAAGATATTGAACGTCAAACTTATCGGTAATTTTGGCGGAATTTTTTAAGGTTTTTAAAACCGATGCTACTGTTTTTTCGGCATTAAAATATTTTATTGATGATGAATTATCTACTAAAATACTTAAAACAGGTTTTATATTTTGAGTTTTAATGCTTTTTATTTTAGGGTTTATCAACAATAAAAACAGTAAAAATAAACTCAATGTTTTTAAAGCAAAAAGGAATTTATTTCTTTTAGATTTCTGTGTTGTTTTGTGAAAATATTGAAAATAAGCGATTGCAACACTTAACAAAACAGCCAAAACAAGGTAAATGATAGTTATCTTTTCCACAAAAAAAAGTTTAAAAAAGTTGAATTTGTGAAGGTAAACAAAGCTATTTAATAAAAATAGCTTTGTTAAATTTTTTCTGTTATTATTTCTTATTGTTAAGAATCTGTTAGTTTTGCTTTTGGTTTATCTTCAAACATTTTAAAAAACAACATAGAAGCGATGTTTCTAGCACGTTCTTTTGCTTCATTGGCTTTTGCTCCATGAAAATTTTCGTCTAATGTTTCAAACCATAAAAGCAACCATCTTCCAAAATGCTCTTGTGAAATGCTGTGATTAAAATGAGTATCTAAATCTTTGTGGGCTTTCATCGGATTTCCTTTAAATTTTCGAACGAAAAAAAGATTCGATTCCCAAAAATCCGTTAATTTTTCTAAATGAGCATCCCAAGCATCCGTAGGAATTGTTTTTAAAAAAATATGCCCAATAAAATCATCCGCTTTAATTTTATCGTAAAAAGTGCTTACTAATAAAAAAACATCTTCTCTATTTTCAATTTCTTTTGTATCTATTTCATTCATTTTAAGTGACTTTTAATAAAATACAAAAGTATCTTTTTATATGCTATTATTCTATGACAACCGTCATAAATAAAAAATAAAATAGAACTTAATTATTAATCAATTATAATCCGTTAAAAAAGAATAGTATTTTCTATTTTTGCGAAACAACACAACAAAATTACATAAAAAAGCATAAATCATGAGCTTAACACAATTAAACGCCATCTCTCCTATTGATGGTAGATACCGTAATAAAATAGCCAATTTAGCAAACTATTTTTCTGAAGAAGCCCTAATTAAATACAGAGTAAAAGTTGAAATAGAGTATTTTATCGCTTTATGTGAAATTCCTTTGCCACAATTAGCCGACTTCAATAAAGAATTATATCCTAATTTACGTAAAATTTACGAAGAATTTTCTACTGAAAATGCTCAGAAAATTAAAGATATTGAAGCGATTACAAATCATGATGTAAAAGCTGTTGAATATTTTATCAAAGAAGAGTTTGATAAATTAGAATTACAAAAATATAAAGAGTTTATTCATTTCGGATTAACTTCTCAAGACATTAATAATACGGCAATTCCATTATCTATTAAAGACGCGATGGATGAAGTTTATTATCCTGCTTTAGATGAATTAGTATCTAAATTAGCCGATTTAGCTGAAGAATGGGACGATATTCCAATGTTAGCACGAACGCACGGACAGCCTGCTTCTCCTACTCGTTTAGGAAAAGAATTTTTTGTTTTTGTAGAGCGTATTAACAATCAAGCAATTCACATTCAGCACACGCCTCACGCCGCTAAATTTGGTGGAGCAACAGGGAATTTTAACGCACATAAAGTAGCCTATAAAGATATCGACTGGAAAAACTTCGGAACGCATTTTGTTGAAGATATTTTAGGATTACACCACTCTTTTCCAACGACTCAAATAGAGCATTACGACCACATGGCGGCTTTATACGACGGTTTAAAGCGTGTAAATACTATTTTAATTGATTTAGATAGAGATGTTTGGACGTATGTTTCAAACGATTATTTTAAACAAAAAATTAAAGCTGGAGAAGTTGGTTCATCAGCAATGCCACACAAAGTAAATCCTATTGATTTTGAAAACTCTGAAGGAAATTTAGGCTTAGCAAACGCAATTTTTGAGCATTTATCAGCAAAATTACCTGTTTCAAGATTACAACGTGATTTAACCGATAGTACTGTTTTACGTAATGTAGGTGTTCCTTTCGGGCATACGTTAATTGCTTTTTCATCTACTTTAAAAGGATTGAATAAGTTATTATTAAACGAATCTAAATTTGCTGAAGATTTAGAAAATAACTGGGCAGTTGTTGCCGAAGCGATTCAAACAATTTTACGTCGTGAAGCATATCCTAATCCTTACGAAGCTTTAAAAGGATTAACGCGTACCAACGAAAAAATCAATCAAAAATCAATTGCTAATTTTATTGATACTTTAGAGGTTTCATCAGAAATTAAAGAAGAATTAAAAGCAATTACACCAGCTAATTACACAGGAATTTAATGAGATATTTTTTTAATTTTTTAGTAGCTTTTTTAGTGATTTCTTGTAATTCTACGGATAAACAAGGCGATCCCGAACGTTTTAAATACGGAAATTTTCAAATACCAGGGAGCAATAACTACGGAAAAACAACGATTGTAAGAACTGACAGTTTACAAATTGAAGAATATACCAAAACAACAAGTATTTCTTTGGCTGATGGTTCGGTTAGTGAAAAGCAAGAAAAACATATTGATACACTTTTTATCAAATGGAAAAATAATTTTGCCTATTCATTACGTATGAAAAGCCCTAAAAATGATTTAGATAAAGACCCGATATTTGTGCAAATAACCAAAGTAAGTGATAGCTCTTATAGTTTTACCGCTAAAATTGGATATTCAAATTTCAAACAAAACGGAACGGTTTATAAAGTAAACTAGAAATTAAAATTGGCGCTTAACTGCCTTTTATAATATTTAAAAGACCTGAGAATTATAAATAACTCTCAGGTCTTTATTTTTTTATACATTTGCAAATTCAATGTATCGTTTCAAAAAACATATCGCTTTTTTAAATTTGTTGCTATTACTACTTCCGTCAGTAATACAACTCGTGCATACTTTTGAAAATCACAAACATACTATTTGTACCAGTATCGATGAGCATCATTTTCATGAACAAGAATTAGATTGTTCATTAGACGATTTTCATTTTCAAGTATTTTCATACACAGCTGCTTCAAATTACGCTGTAATTCCACAACACTTTTACAAAAATAACTACAACGAGCAACCACAAGTAATTTCGGTTGTTTATACCGATAAAAAACTTACCCGAGGTCCACCCTATTTTACGGTTTAACATAGTCTTTTTATGTAATCGTGTTTTTTTGAACTTAATTTCACTTTTTTATTTAATAAAATGAAAGAAGTAAAATAATGCTTCATAATTACATATTACAATACTTTGTAATCATTTTAAATGATGATTTATAAAAATTTTATTAATAAAAATATTCATAAAAAACATTTAATGAAAAAAATAATCTTTTTCCTATTTTTAATAGGGATTTCAAACTCGTATGCACAAAATAAAGTTTCAGGGAAAATTACAGACATTAATAAAAATCCTTTATTAGGTGTTGAAATTTATGCAGAACAACTGCACAAAGGCGTTACTTCAGACGCGCAAGGAAACTACACTTTTAATCATATTCCTAACGGTAAAATAACCATTACATTTAATTATTTAGGTTTTAAAAATGTTTCAAAAACATTTATTTTTAATAACGAAAACCAAATTTTTAATCCTTTACTAGAAGAAGCTATTTTTAAAATTGATGAAATAATTATTTCTACGCCTTTTAATAAATTACAATCTGAAAATGTAATGAAAGTTGAGCGATTATCGGCAAAAGCATTGCATAGAACAGGTGCTACGACACTTATAGAAGGAATTACAAATATTGCAGGAGTTTCTCAAATATCAACAGGCGCATCTATCGGAAAACCTGTAATTAGAGGTTTAAGCGGTAACCGTGTTTTAGTGTATAGCCAAGGAATTCGATTAGAAAATCAACAATTTGGTGGCGAACATGGTTTAGGTATTAACCAAGCTGGTATTCAAGGTATTGAAGTAATAAAAGGACCTGCATCGCTTCTTTATGGTTCCGATGCTTTAGGAGGAGTTTTATATATTCAACCAGAAAAATTTGCTTCGCAAAACACCACTAAAACCAATGTTAATCAGCGTTATTTCACCAATACAATGGGAAGTAATATGTCGTTAGGTGTTAAATCATCTCTTGAAAAATGGCAATTTTTAGCTCGTGGAACATATGGAATTCATTCTGATTACAAAACACCTTCATATCGTGTTACTAATACTCGTTTTAAAGAAAAAGATTTGAAATTAGGTGTTGGTTTTCATCAAAAAAACTTCTCATCAGCATTGCGTTATAATTTTAATAACTCAAAACTAGGTTTAACAGAAGGAATTGGAACACAAACCAAAAAAACAGCCCTTGAAAACCCGTATCAAGATATTAATAACCATATTATAAGCTTGCATAATCACATTTTTTTTAACGCTTCAAAATTAGATATCGATTTAGGATATACAATCAATAGTAGAAAAGAATTTGAAGACGAACATGAACATCATGATGATGAACATGAGCATGAAGACGACCACGATGAACACGATGAGCATCAGGAGCATGACGAACACGCAAATAATGAGCCGGCCTTAAATATGGAGCTAAAAACATTTAGCTATAATTTGAAATATCATTTTCCTAAAATGAAAAATTTTGAAATTCTTTTAGGAACACAAGGTTTGCATCAAACAAACACTAATTTTGGTGACGAATTATTAATTCCTGATGCAACTATTAATGATTTTGGTGTTTTTACAACCGCTAATTTTGATGTAAACGAAACCACTAAATTACAAGGAGGAATTCGTTTCGATAATAGGGCTATAAAAACCGAAAAACATGAAATTAAGCATGAAGATGAAGTTCATATTTTTAATCCAATAGATAAACAATTTAATAGTTTTACAGCTTCCTTAGGTTTTAAAACCTTACTTTTTAAAGATATAAATACTCGTATAAATATCGCTAACGGATTTAGAGCTCCCAATTTAGCCGAATTAACATCAAATGGTGTTCATCACGGAACCAATCGATTTGAACAAGGAAATAATGATTTATCTAACGAAAAAAACCTGCAATTAGATATTTCTTTTGATTATACATCGAAGCATTTTGAGGTTTTTGCCAACGGATTTTATAATAAAATAAATGATTATATTTATTTATCGCCAACGGGTAAAATTGAAGATGAAGCACCTGTTTATACCTATTTACAAGAAGATGCTAAATTATACGGTGGTGAATTTGGAGTTCATTTACACCCACACCCTTTAGATTGGTTGCATTTAGAAAGTAGTTTTGAAACAGTTATCGGTAAACGAAATAACACAAAAAACGAAAACAGTTATTTACCATTAATACCGGCAAATACCTTAAAAAACACGCTTAGAACCGAAGTTTTAAACACGAAATGGTTACAAAACGGCTATACTTCGTTAAGTATTCATTCTTCTTTTGAACAAAAAAACATAAGCTCTTTTGAAACAAAAACACCTAGCTATAGTTTGGTTAATTTTGGTATTGGCGGTGATGTTTTTATTCATAAATATAAATTTACAACATCAATTAGTGTTAAAAATATTTTTGATAAAAAATATATAAATCATTTATCCCGTTTAAAATCAGACGCTATTTTAAATGCTGGTAGAAATATTGTTTTTGGAATTGATTTTACGATTTAATTTTTATTTAAAAATTAAAATGATTTTTAAATAAATGTAAAAAACTCCGCTATTATAGCGGAGTTTTTCTATTTTTGTAAGTATAAAAAGGAGCAATTAAATGGAACATTTTATAGTATCAGCACGTAAATATCGTCCTCAAATTTTTGAAGATGTAGTTGGGCAACAAGCAATTACAAACACGCTTGAAAATGCTATAAAAAATGACCATTTAGCCCAGGCATTATTATTTACAGGTCCTAGAGGTGTTGGAAAAACGTCTTGTGCGCGTATTTTAGCAAAACGCATCAATCAAGAAGACAATACAACAGTTAAAACTGATGAAGATTTTGCTTTTAATATTTTTGAATTAGATGCAGCATCAAATAATTCTGTTGATGACATCCGAAATTTAACCGATCAAGTTCGTATTCCTCCACAAACAGGAAAATACAAAGTATATATCATTGATGAAGTTCACATGCTTTCTCAAGCGGCTTTTAATGCCTTTTTAAAAACCCTAGAAGAGCCTCCAGCCCATGCTATTTTTATTTTAGCAACTACCGAAAAACATAAAATTATTCCCACGATATTATCTCGTTGTCAAATTTTTGATTTTAAACGTATTGGTGTTTTAGATGCAAAAGAATATTTAAAAACCATTTGCATTAAAGAAAATATTACAGCAGATGATGATGCGCTGCATATTATCGCTCAAAAAGCAGACGGTGCCATGCGTGACGCTTTGTCTATTTTTGATAGAGTAATTAGTTTTTCAGGGAAAAACTTAACTCGAGAGGCAGTCACCCAAAATTTAAACGTGTTAGATTATGACGTATATTTTACAATTACTGATTTACTAATTGAACAAAAAATTCCACAAGTTTTACTGGCTTTTAATGCTGTTTTAAACAAAGGTTTTGAAGGTCATCATTTTATAAACGGATTAGCATCTCATTTTAGAGATTTGTTGGTTGCAAAAGATGCCACTACTATTTCTTTACTTGAAGTTGGTGATACTACTAAGAAAAAATATTTTGAACAATCAAAAAAAGCAAGTATGCAGTTTCTGCTCCCAGGAATTGACAAAGCAAACGATTGCGATTTAAAATATCGAGGCAGTAAAAACCAACGATTGCTAGTAGAATTAACCTTAATGCAAATAGCCTCTATCAATTTTGATGGAGCAAAAAAAAAATCTAGCAACTACATAATTCCAGCTACTTTTTTTACTTCTTTATCTCCAGTAAAAAATAACACAGCAGCACCTATTGTAAAACAAACAGTAAAAGTATCAGCGGCTCCAATAAAGCCGCTAATTAGCGCTACTAGTCAACCATCATCAAAACCATTATTAAAAAATATAAAACGCCGCACTTCAGGCTTATCTTTAAAAAGTGTTCATCAAAAACCAGTGGTTAAAAATACAGAGTATGATTCTGAAAATTTTGAAAACCATCCTAAAACTCTTTTTACAGACAAAGAACTTAAAGATGCTTGGAAAGCATACACTTTAAAAACACAACAACTAGGCGATCTTAGTATTGCTTCAGTTTTAGCCTCTAACCAACCTGTTTTAGCAAAAGAATATGCAATTACTTTTTCTATCCCAAATGAATTGATGCAAACCCAATTAGAACGTATTAAAGCTAAACTTACTCGATTTTTGCGTGAAAAATTAAATAATTATGCAATTCATTTAAAAATTATAGTTAATGAAGTTGAGCAGAAAAAATTTGCCTATACTCCTCAAGAAAAATATACCAAATTAAAAGAGAAAAATCCTGTAATAGAAAAATTAAAAAGTATTTTTGGCTTAGATATTTAGTAACTATCTAATGCTTAATTTATTTTTAATCCTCTATTTTTTTTAAAACAGTCAGAAAATTATATATTAGGGCTTTTTAAAATTTATACTTTGATAAAAAACATTCTTATTGGTATTGCTTTTTCCCCCAATTTAAAAGCTAATTTATTTGAGAGCATTCGCTTGTCAAATATGTTTAATGCACAATTAATTGGAGTTCACGTCGGACAAAAATCTGACGAAAAAGAAAAACAACTACAACACTTATTAAGTGAGGCCCCTACCCTAAAAAAACCTTTAAAAGTTATTTGGCAAGAAGGAAAACCCGTTGATGTAATTTTACAAACAACAACACAAGAAAAAGTAGATCTATTAATACTGGGTGCTTTACAAAAAGAAAAAATATACACCTATTATGTAGGCTCAATTGCCCGAAAACTTACCCGTAAAGCTCCTTGCTCTGTATTATTATTAATAAAACCATCTACAGAAAGAGTGCCCTGTAAACACATTGTTATCAGCGGTTTACAAGACGATAAAACAGAAGAAACCATTAAAACAGGCTTTAATTTCGCTACAAGTTTAGACTGCAAAAGAGTTACTATTGTTGAAGAAATAAGTGCTGCCGAATTAAACGTAAACGTAAGCGATGACGTATCATTACGTAAAGCAACACTAACCAAAGAACGTGTGCAAAAACGTGAAGATGCACGTGTAAATAAAATGCTAAAACACATTAAAACAGCTGATATTATCATAAAAACACAAAATATTTTTGGTCGTAGAGGATATTCTATTGGTCATTATGCAAAAGTAAAAAGAGCCGATTTATTGGTTATAAGTGCCCCTAAAAAAATAGGGCTTTTAGATCGAATATTTCCGCATGATATTGAATATATCTTATCCGAATTACCAACAGATGTTTTAATAGTTAAGTAAAATGGGAAAATCAAAACGTTTTAAAACATTTTTAAGTGAAATACCTCAAAATATTTTTGCAGGTTTCGTAGTATCATTAATAGCCCTTCCCTTAGGTTTCGGATTAGCCTTAGCATCAGGGGCACCACCAATTTCAGGAGTTATTGCTGCAATTGTAGGAGGTACTGTTGTTGCTATTTTGGGAGGTTCTAATGTAACAATTACAGGTCCTGGAAATGGATTAGTTGTTGTTGTATTAGCAGCAATAACTACCTTAGGAGCTGGCAATATGCATCAAGGATATTTATATACCCTTGCGGCCATTGTTATTTCAGGAATTATCATGGTTATTCTTGGTTTTCTTCGAATGGGAGCTTTAGGAGATTATTTTCCATCCTCCGCTATTCAAGGAATGCTAGCAGCTATAGGTATCGGTATTTTTGCCAAACAAATACATGTAATGCTGGGTAATTTAAATGCAAAAGGAAGTATTATAGACTTACTTTTACAAATGCCTAGCGGAATCATTGATTTTATAAAAACCGATAACACCAGTATTTTTTGTGCAGGTTTAGTTGGTGTTGTTAGTTTATTAATCATGGTTTTTTACAGTAAAATACGTAATAAATACTTTCAATTAATCCCTGCACCTATGTGGATTGTTGTTTTAAGTATTGGTATGTACTACTATTATGATTTATTTTCAGTAAGCCCATACCCTATTGATAAAAGTTTATTAATAGACTTACCCAACGATGTTTTATCGAGCTTTGCTTTTCCTAATTTTGATAAAATTTATGAATTTGAATTTATAAATGCAGTAATTTCCATAACATTAATTGCTAGTATTGAAAGTTTATTAAGTATAAAAGCGGTAGATAAATTAGATACCTTAAAGCGCCGTTCTAACGTTAATAAAGACATCAGATCCTTAGGTTTAGCCACAGTAATCAGTGGTCTTCTAGGTGGTTTAAATGTTGTAACGGTAATAGCACGAAGCTCTGTTAATGTAAATAATAAAGGAAGTAATCGTTCAGCAAACTTTTTTCATGCATTATTTTTAGTAGTATTTATTTTACTTTTCGCTACCGAATTACGAAAAATACCATTACCAGCTTTAGCAGCAATATTAGTATATACAGGTTATAAATTAGCATCACCCGAAAATATTGTTAAAGTATTTAAAATAGGAAAAGAGCAATTAATTATCTTTTTGGCAACCCTATTAACTACTATAGCTACCAATTTAATTACGGGTATTTTAGTGGGTATTTTTATTACTTTTATCATTCATGTTTTTATTAATAAAAACATTATGTTTTTCATTACAAACCTATTAAAACCAAATGTTTTAATGTTTAAAGAAGATGAAAAATATTATGTTTCAGTAAAAAACTTCGCAAGTTTTTTAAACTTCACAAAATTAAAATCAAAATTAGATCAAATACCTGAAACTGAAGAAGCAATTATTGATTTTTCTTTATGTGATTTTATAGATCATTCTGTTATGGAAAATTTAAATAATTACGCAGAAACCTTTAAGCGAAAAGGTGGTTATTTTGAAGTTATTGGTTTAGATGGTTATAAAACAGAAAGCGCCCATCCATTTGCTTTACGTAAAAATAACCCTATTGAACCTGTTGAAAATACTAGATCATCTAATTTAACAAAACGACAAAAATCATTACAAAAAATTTCTAACGAATTAAAATGGTCGTATAATATTTCAGCAAAAGAAGCTCTAACTAAAATTCCAGATTTTGGTTACTTTAAAACTCGCCAAATAAGTAATATATCTAATATTTTATCTAATGATAACTGTACATTATTTGACGTTGAATTTTCAGAAGGAGAATTAATTGCTAAACAAATTATTAAAGTCACTATGATGTATATTGACATTGAAAAAAACACTCCTGAATTCACTTTAGACAAAGAAGGGATTTTCGAATACATTTATCATTTTGCAGGTTTTAAAGACATTAACATAGACAATCATCCTGATTTTTCTAAACGATTTTATCTTTCTGGAAAAAATGCTTCTCAAATAAAAAGTTTTTTCACAGACGAACTTGTTTTGTTCTTTGAAAGCAATAAATACTATCATATTGAAGCAAACAATAAAGGTTTATTAGTTATCGGTCGAGAACGATTAGCAGGTATTAAAGAAATAAAAACACTTGCCAATTTCGGAGTTCGTTTAAAAAACACTATTTACAAATAGCATTTTAATTTTAAAAAATTATTTTATATATCGATAATAAGTAACTGTTAAGCTCCTTATTATCGATTTTTTTTTTGAAGAATTTTTTGAAGAAAAATCAAAAAAAGAGCTCAAACAAAGCTTCAATCGGGGCTAGGCATTTTTGCTAATTTTCATAAATCGATACAATCAATTATAATTCCACCAATCTCTACCCTCTCTACCCTGTTACTCCGAGTACGAGTAATTTTTTCCTTCAAAAATTAAACAAACGTCATGCTGAATTTAGTTCAGCATCCCATCAAAAAGGGACTACTATAAAACAAAAAAGACTTCACAGGTTTTGAAACCTGTGAAGTCTACTAACTCACTACTATTTAATAAGAATTTTAACTTTGGGTAAGTAAATAAACTAATATTTTTTTTTAAAAATATATATATAAGGCACAAAAAAAACCTCAATCTTTTTAGATTGAGGTTTCAAAGAAAGGCAACGACCTACTCTCCCACCATTGGCAGTACCATCGGCGCAAATGGGCTTAACTTCTCTGTTCGGGATGGAAAGAGGTGAGCCCCATTGCGATAATCACCTTAAATCGTTTCAGTATA